>NZ_JBSRXO010000007.1:0-364573 GCF_054055695.1 Burkholderia sp. PvR073 | reverse complement strand
AGATGTAAGCAGTACGTTGTCCCCTTCGTCTAGAGGCCTAGGACATCACCCTTTCACGGTGAGTACAGGGGTTCGAATCCCCTAGGGGACGCCAGGATTCAGCGGCGTTTCGTAGAAGTGTCGCAACGCTTGCAGGACGTGAACGTGGTCCTGCAGGTGGTAGTGCAGAAAGCTGGAGCGGTAGTTCAGTTGGTTAGAATACCGGCCTGTCACGCCGGGGGTCGCGGGTTCGAGTCCCGTCCGCTCCGCCAGAACCAAGCCCGTTCAAATGAACGTTTTGAACGGGCTTTTGTATTAAAGATGTAAGCAGTACGTTGTCCCCTTCGTCTAGAGGCCTAGGACATCACCCTTTCACGGTGAGTACAGGGGTTCGAATCCCCTAGGGGACGCCAGATTTCGGCGTCGTTCGAACAAACGATGCGCCGGCAGGAAGTAACCGACGCCTGCCAGGCAAGAAGCAACACTGGAGCGGTAGTTCAGTTGGTTAGAATACCGGCCTGTCACGCCGGGGGTCGCGGGTTCGAGTCCCGTCCGCTCCGCCAGAAAATGAAGAAGCCCGCCTCGTGCGGGCTTTTTCATTTGTGTTTCCGTTCGTGCCCGCTTGCGGGCGCGTGACGCATCACCGGTTGCGCGCCGCTACGAGAAATTCGCGATTGCATCCGCCTGCGACTGCGCTATCGTGGCGGGATGCGTTCTTGACCCCCGCGCGATGCTCGATCCGACCGACCTGCGACTGCTGTATCAGCTCCGGCCCGCGGAGCCTGGCGATTTTCCGTTTGCCGAGGCGCTGACGCACGGCAACATGGGCGGCTATTACAAGCGCCATGGACTCGTCTGGCGCAGCGACCTGTTCTATGCGAGCTGGCGCGAATCCGAAAACTTCATCCTGGAAGCCGACGGCGAACGCATCGGCGTGCTGCGCGTGACCGAGGAGGGCGATTCGCTGCACATTCGCGACGTGCAGATTGCAGCCGGTCATCGCGGTCAGGGCGCCGGCACCTACATGCTCGACATGTCGCTCCGCTGGGCGCGCGCCCGTGGGCTGCACGAACTGCAGTTGCGCGTGTTCGTCGACAATCCGGCCGCGCGGCTCTACCAGCGCATGGGCTACCGCGTCACCGGGCCGAGGTTGGCGCAGCTCGGCTCGATCCGCCACATGGTGCGTACGGTCTGAGCGAGTAGCGGTGCGACGCGGCGACGGTCAGCGGGCAGTGCCGAACGCGTCGTCGTCGTCGAGGGCGTCGTCCGTCGCGCTGCCGTCTTCCGCGCCGCGGTGCTCGTAGCCGCGCAGCATGAACGCGCGCGGGCTTTCGCCGAACGCGCGCCGGAACATCGCCGAAAACGCACTCTGGCTCTGGTAACCGAGCTCGCGCGCGATATGCGATAGCGGACGCCCCTGGTTCAACAGCGGGATCGCGCGCGCGAGCAGCGCCTGCTGCCGCCACTGCGAAAAACTCACGCCCAGTTCCTGCTTGAAGAGCCGCGAAATCGTGCGCGTGCTCGCGCCGACCTCGCTTGCCCAGTGTTCGAGCGATTCCGCATGCGCCGGCTGCGCGAGCACCGACTCGCACAGCATGCGCAGGCGCTTCTCGTCGGGCATCGGCACCGCGAGCGGCAGCGGTTCGGCGCGGCTCAGCTCGTCGAGCACGAGCCCGCACAGCAGCCGCTCGCGCGCATCGCTCAGGTCGCGCGCGTCGAGCGCGACGATCAGTTCGCGCAGCAAGCCCGTCACCTCGACCACCCGGCATGCATCGAGCCCGTCCGGCACGATCGACTCGTCGATATACAGCGTGCGCAGATACGCCTCCTCGACGATCACGACTTCGTGCGTGATGTGCGGCGGCACCCAGATCGCGCGGGACGGCGGCACCATCCACGTCGTGCCGGTCGTCGCGACGCGCAGCACCCCGCGCGACGCGTACGCGAGCTGCGCCCACGCATGCGTGTGCAGCGGGATCCGGCGGCCGGCATCCACCTGCCGCGCCCGGACGCGCATCGGGTGGACGCGGGTCGGCGCGAACTCGGGCGGGATGTCGATGACGTCGTAGGGGTTCGATGTGTCGGCTTGGGCAGGCGGATTCATGGACGACTCGGTCGGCGCGGCGGGCGATGCCGTTATTTTAGAAGGCGCCGCGCAGGCGCATGCGGCGGTTTTTCGGCCGATAATGCACCGTTCAAATGAACTTTGTATGGGGCCGCGCGCATTCCGGCCACACGCAAGTTTGGGCCTGCACGACGCGTCGGGCAAAAAAACATCGGGCCGCGGTCGCGGTCTACCGATGCAGCCGCGTTGTCGCGCGAGCGGCGCTCTGAAGACGCCGGTGCCCGCGGCGCGGCCGCGACGGCCCGGCACGGCAACACCTGAATCGAAGAGGAGAACCACGATGCGCTACGTATTCGTCTACGGCACGTTGAGAGCGGGAGAAGCCAACGACATCGGCCATGCGGCCGCGCGGCACGGGATTGCCGCGCCGACGCTGCTCGGTGCGGCCGCGCTGCCGGGCGAACTGTACGATTTCGGTACGTACCCGGGCATGATCGCCGGGCCGGGCGGCCAGTCGCTCGTATGGGGTGACGTCTACGAGATCGACGAGCAGTTGATGCCCGTGCTCGACGAGATCGAGCGCGTCTATCCGGGCGTCGACACGCTGTTCCGGCAGGAGCCGGTGACCGTCCAGCTCGGCGGCCGTACGTACGCGTGCGTCTACTATCCGGTCGCCGCGCATGCGGCAGCCGACCGTCCGCGCATCGCGTCGGGCGACTGGGTTCAGCACCGGCGCGAGCGGGAAGTCGCCTGAGCGCCCGCGCGGCCAACCGCGGCGTCGCAAAGAAAAAGCGCCCTGGTGGGCGCTTTTTTCATGCCGCCGGATGGTGCGACCGGCGGCGGGCAGGGTGGGCACGACCAGGGCCGGCAGGACCGGCCCACGCCGTCAGATTTCCTCGTACAGCGGCAGCGTCAGGAATTCGGTGAAGCCTTCAGACGTCGACATCTGTTCGAAGATCGCCGCGGCACGTTCATAGGGCTGCGTATTGCCGCCGACGGAACGCTTCACGTTGTCGAGCTCGGCCTTCGCGAATTCGCGCACGAGTTCCGCCGTGACCTTGCGGCCGTCGTCGAGCACGCCCTTCGGCGAGCGGATCCACTGCCATACCTGCGAGCGGGAGATTTCGGCGGTGGCCGCGTCTTCCATCAGGTTGTGGATCGGCACGCAGCCGTTGCCGTCGAGCCACGCGCCGAGATAGTGGATGCCGACGTTGATGTTGTTGCGCAGGCCGGCTTCGGTGATCGGCGCTTCAGGCTGGAAGTCGAGCAGGTTCTTGCCTTCGATCTGCACGTCGTCGCGCTGCTTTGCGATCTGGTTCGGCTTGTCGCCGAGCACCTTGACGAATTCTTCCATCGCGATCGGCACGAGGCCCGGGTGCGCGACCCAGCCGCCGTCGTAGCCGTCGGTCGCGTCGCGCTGCTTGTCCGAGCGCACGCCGCCCATCGCCTTGTCGTTCGCTTGCGGATCGTTCTTGATCGGAATCAGCGCGCTCATCCCGCCGATTGCCGGTGCGTTGCGCTTGTGGCAGGTCTTCAGCAGCAGCAGCGCGTACGCGCGCATGAACGGCACCGTCATCGTGATCTTCGCGCGGTCGGCCAGGCAGAAGTCGCGGTCGTTCTTGAACTTCTTGATCGCCGAGAAGATGTAGTCCCAGCGGCCGGCGTTCAGGCCCGAGCTGTGTTCGCGCAGCTCGTACAGGATCTCGTCCATCTCGAACGCGGCGAGGATCGTCTCGATCAGCACCGTCGCGCGGATCGTGCCGCGCGGCACGCCGACCGCTTCCTGTGCCGCGACGAAGATGTCGTTCCACAGGCGTGCCTCGAGATGGCTTTCCATCTTCGGCAGGTAGAAGTACGGGCCCGAGCCGCGCGCGATCAGTTCCTTCGCGTTGTGGAACAGGAACAGCGCGAAATCGAAGATGCCGCCGGACACGCGCTGGCCGTCGACCGTCACGTGCTTCTCGTCGAGGTGCCAGCCGCGCGGACGCACGATCAGCGTCGCGACCTTGTCGTTCAGCCGGTACGACTTGCCGTTCTGCTCGAGCGAGATCGTGCGGCGCACCGCGTCCTTCAGGTTGATCTGGCCGTCGATCTGGTTCGTCCAGCTCGGCGCGTTCGAATCCTCGAAGTCCGTCATGTACGAGTCGGCGCCGGAGTTCAGCGCGTTGATGATCATCTTGCGCTCGACGGGGCCCGTGATCTCGACACGGCGGCATTGCAGGTCGGCCGGCAGCGGCGCGACCTTCCAGTCGCCTTCGCGGATCGCCTTCGTGTCGGCCAGGAAATCGGGGCGTTCGCCGGCGTCGAGGCGCTTGGTGCGTTCGACGCGGGCCTGCAGCAGCGTCTGGCGGCGCGGCTCGAACGTGCGGTGCAGCGCGGCGACGAGTGCGAGCGCTTCAGGCGTCAGGATTGCTTCGTAACCCGGCTTGATTTCGCCGGTGATCGCCATGCCTTGCGGCAGCGTGATCGGGGTGCTCATGAGTCTCATCTCCTTGGTCGGTCAGTTGCGGTTTCGGTGAAGGGGGAAGGCGGCAGCGCCGCGAACGTCATGCGCCCGGGCCGGGGCGCGCGCGGTTCGCGGGTCTGCCGGACAGAGCCGGGGTGGCGAGGAAGGCGAGCAGATCGGCCATGCCGCTGCCGGTGCCGTCGGGCGGCGCGCCGAGTTCCTCGGCGGGCGCGCCCGTGCGGTTGAGCCAGAACGTCGTGTAGCCGAACCAGGCGGCCCCCGCGACGTCCCAGGCGTTCGACGACACGAACACGATATCGCGCGCGTTCGGCCCGAACGCGGCGGTGCCGAGCGCGTAGACGGCCGGACTCGGCTTGTACGCGCGCACGGTGTCGGCCGACAGCACGCGATCGAACATCCCGGTCATGCCGGCGCTCTTGATCGCGATGTCGAGCATCTCGGGGTTGCCGTTGGACAGGATCGCGAGCGGCGGGCGCGGTTCGAGCGCGCGCAGCTTGCGCAGCGCGGGCACCGTGTCGGGGTAGGTGGACAGGCACGCGTATTCGTCCATCAGCCGCTTCTCGGCCGCGCTGTTCAGCGCGAGGCCGAGCACGCGCGCGGCGAACCGCAGCGCGTCGAGCGTGATGTCGCGAAACGGGCGATAGCGGGCGCCGGCCGGATCGGCGAGCGTGCGCAACTGTGAGTATTCGATTTGCTTGCGTCGCCACAGCTGCGACAACCGCTCCCCGTGACCGGGAAACATCTGCTCCGCCGCGGCCACGACCGCATGCACGTCGAACAACGTGCCGAATGCGTCGAAGAGGATTGCGTCGGGAGAGGAGAGTGTCGTTGTGGCCGACATAGCCTTGCGCTCCAGTTTCAGAGGTCGAGTCGATTCTATTCGTGATCACATGTACTAAAAAAGACGCTAATCATCACTTGATCTTTTACTTTCATATACCTAATCTGGAGCGGCTTAAGCTATTTGCAGGGCGGGATGGCCGTCCTTTCGAGTCATGGACCGGTTCAAACAGATCGAAACGTTCGCCGCGGTCGCGGCGAAGGGCAGCCTGTCGGCGGCCGCGCACGCCGAAGGCGTCGCGCCGGCGATCATCGGCCGCCGCCTCGACGCACTCGAGGAGCGGCTCGGCGTCAAGCTGCTGGTGCGTACGACGCGCAAGCTCACGCTGACCTTCGAGGGGTCGGCCTTCCTCGAGGATTGCCAGCGGATCATCAACGACATGCAGAATGCGGAGGCGAGCGTGTCCGCCGGCGGCGTGAAGGCGAGCGGCCACCTGCGCATTTCCGCGCCGGCCGGCTTCGGGCGGCGCCACGTCGCGCCGCTCGTACCCGAGTTCAGCGGTGCGCATCCGGACGTGTCGGTCACGCTCGACCTGTCCGACCGGATGGTCGACCTCGTCAACGAAGGCTTCGATTGCGCGGTGCGGCTCGGCGAGCTGCCCGATTCGTCGCTGGTGTCGCTGAGGCTCGGCGAGAACCGGCGCGTGTGCGTCGCGTCTCCGGCGTATCTCGCGCGGCGCGGCACGCCGGCCACGCTCGCCGAACTCGCGCGCCACAACTGCCTGGCCCTTGCCGCGAACGCGAACCAGCAGCGCGGCTGGGCGTTCCAGGAGGACGACAAGGTCGTGTCGATCCGCGTGAACGGCACGATGGAATGCTCGGACGGCGCGGTGCTGCACGAGTGGTGCCTCGCCGGCTACGGCCTGGCGTGGCGATCGTGGTGGGAGGTCGGCGACGACATCGCGGCCGGCCGCCTTGTCAGCGTGCTCGATGCGTTCGCGGCGCCGCCGATCGGTATCCACGCGGTGTTTCCGCAGCGCCGCCACCTGCCGCTGCGCGTGCGGCTGTTTCTCGATTACCTGAAACATACCTACGAGCGGCCCGGGTATTGGGGCGAGTAGGGCGCGCCCCCCCGCGCGTTTCCGATATGAGGGCGAACCCGCTGACGGCGCCGGCCGCCCGGTTTCTCGCACTACAATCGAAACTGGCATGCGCGACGCGCCGGGGCCGGCTCGCATGGGTTCGCGGCGCGCGCGGTGCGTCTGACGCAGGAGGGCGCGATGTTCCGGCACATCCTCGTTCCAACCGACGGTTCCGAACTGTCGCAGAAGGCGATCGACGGCGCGATCGACCTGGCGCGCGCGGTCGGCGCGCAGGTCACGGCCTACGCGTGCCTGCCGCAGTATCCGTACTCGCCGTTTTCCGAAGTGATCATCGAGCCGCCCGCCGATTTCCGGGCGCGCAGCGAGCGCGAGGCGCGCGCGCACCTCGACGAGGTGCAGGCGGCCGCGAAGGCGGCCGGCGTCGTCTGCGACAGCTGGACGAGCGTGCATCCGTCGCCGTACCTCGGCATCATCGAGGCGGCCGAACGCGGCGGCTGCGACGTGATCTTCATGGCGTCCCACGGACGCCGCGGACTCGGCAGCCTGCTGATCGGCAGCGAGACGCAGCGCGTGCTGACCCATACGAAAATTCCGGTGATCGTCTATCGGTAGCGGCGACGTCGTCCGTGGCCGCGCGGGCGGCGGCACGGCAGCGCCGCTGAAAAAGGGCGCGCCGGACGAAGCCGGCGCGCGTCGTTGCTGGCGGCCGCAGGCCGCGCGGCGGGTCGCGCGGGTCACCGCGCGCCTGCCGTCTCCTCCCTGATTTTTGTTCTGTGCCGCCGATGCCGCACCGTCGCGTGACGGGCGGGCATCGGCGTGACGCTTTCGCGCGTTACGCGACCTTCTTGCCGTCGAAGAACTGTTCGTCCTCGGTCGAGCCGTGCAGCGCGGTCGTCGATGCCTCGCGCTCGACCGTCTGCGTCACCGCGTCGAAGTAGCCGGTGCCGACTTCGCGCTGGTGCTTGACGGCCGTGAAGCCCTTGTCGGCCGCCGCGAACTCGGCCTGCTGCAGTTCGACGAACGCGCTCATCTGCGTGCGGGCATAGCCGTGCGCGAGGTTGAACATCGAGTAGTTCAGCGCATGGAAGCCGGCCAGCGTGATGAACTGGAACTTGTAGCCCATCGCGCCCAGTTCCTTCTGGAACTTCGCGATCGTCGCGTCGTCGAGGTTCTTCTTCCAGTTGAACGACGGCGAGCAGTTGTACGACAGCATCTTGCCCGGGAACTGCTTGTGGATCGCTTCCGCGAACTTCTTCGCGTACTCGAGGTCCGGCTTGCCCGTTTCGCACCAGACCAGGTCGGCGTACGGCGCATACGCGAGGCCGCGCGAGATCGCCTGCTCGATGCCCGGCTTCGTGCGGAAGAAGCCTTCGACCGTACGCTCGCCCGTCAGGAACGGCTTGTCGTTGTCGTCGATGTCGGACGTGATCAGGTCCGCTGCTTCCGCGTCGGTCCGCGCGACCAGCACGGTCGGCGTGCCCATCACGTCAGCGGCGAGACGCGCCGCCGACAGCTTCGCGACGGCCTCGCGCGTCGGCACGAGCACCTTGCCGCCCATGTGGCCGCACTTCTTCACCGACGCAAGCTGGTCCTCGAAGTGGACGCCCGATGCGCCTGCCTCGATCATCGCCTTCATCAGTTCGAACGCGTTCAGCACGCCGCCGAAGCCGGCTTCCGCATCCGCGACGATCGGCGCGAAGAAGTCGACGTAACCTTCGTCGCCCGGGTTCTTGCCTTCGGACCACTGGATCTGGTCGGCACGCGTCAGCGTGTTGTTGATGCGCTTGACGACGAGCGGCACCGAGTTCGCCGGGTACAGCGACTGGTCCGGGTACATTTCGCCCGCGACGTTCGCGTCGCCGGCCACTTGCCAGCCCGACAGGTAGATCGCCTTGAGACCGGCCTTCACCTGCTGCATCGCCTGGTTGCCGGTCAGCGCGCCGAGCGCGTTGACGAACGGCTCTTCGTTCATGAGGCTCCACAGCTTTTGCGCGCCGCGCTTGGCCAGCGTGTGCTCGACGGCGATCGAGCCGCGCAGGCGAACCACGTCGTCAGCGGTGTAGCTGCGCTTGATGCCCTTCCAGCGCGGATCGGTTTCCCATTGCTTTTGCAGTTCCTGCGCCTGTTGCTGTCGCGACATGATGAGCTCCTTGATACGGTGCGTTGCCTGATGAGTCGAATCGGACGGTGATGATGCTGTTCTCGAAGCGGAGCGGGATGCGTGCCGTTTCGCGAAGTCTTGTATAAGAGTCTAGGCAAACCGGTCGACGTGAAACAGGGGCTATCTCAGGAAGCTCGAAATTTTTTAATCGTTATGAATCAAACGGTTACTAATCACGTTTTGCAATGAGAAACGATTTTTCCCATCTCGCAATCATGAGGTTGTGCCGCGCAGCATGATTTTTTACGACGCAAAAAAATTTTCCGCATTGTGAAATTTGGTGCGGGACGAAAAAAAACCGACGCGGGTGCGCCGGTCTGCCGGATGGGCGGGGCGGCCGGAGCCGCCCGGGCGTGCTTACGACGCCGAGTTGCTGCGACGCGGGCCGCTGCTGCGCTGGCCGTCGCGACGCGGGCCGCCGTCACGGCTGCCGCTCGGCTTGCCGCTCCAGCCGCCGCCATTGCCGCCGCCGTAGCTGCGGCCGTTGCCGCCATGACCGCCGCCGCCCGGCTTGCCGCCGAAACGACGACCGCCGTTACCGCCGCCCGGACGGGCGCGGCCGCCGGTGCCGCGATCGTTGCGCGCGGGTGCCTTGCGCGGCTCGAAACCTTCGATCACGTTGACCGGCAGCGGCGAGCGCACGAAGCGCTCGATGCGCTTGAGCGCGCCCTGCTCGGCGTGGTGCACGAGGCTCACCGCGGTGCCCGAACGGCCGGCGCGACCCGTACGGCCGATACGGTGCACGTAGTCTTCCGCGAACTTCGGCAGGTCGTAGTTGAACACGTGCGTGATGCCCGGGATGTCGATGCCGCGGGCCGCGACGTCGGTCGCGACCAGCACGCGCACACGGCGCTCGCGCAGCGCACGGATCGTGCGGTTACGCGCGCCCTGCGGCAGGTCGCCGTGCAGTGCGGCCGATTCGAAGCCAGCGTCGGCGAGACGGCCGGCGAGCTGGTCGGCGTCGATCTTGGTCGCCGTGAAGATGATCGCCTGGTCGAGCGCGTCGTCGCGCAGCAGGTGATCGAGCAGGCGATCCTTGTGGTCGCGGTCGTCGACGTAGTGCACGGTCTGCGCGATGTTCGTGCGCGACTCGAGGCGCTGCTGGATCTCGATGCGCTCGGGGTCCTTCAGCAGGCGGCCCGTCAGCGAACCGATCTTGCCGTCGAGCGTGGCCGAGAACAGCATCGTCTGGCGCGACGCGGGCGTGGCCGCGACGATCGTCTCGATGTCATCGATGAAGCCCATGTCGAGCATGCGGTCGGCTTCGTCGAGCACGAGCATCTTCAGTTCGGACAGGTCGATGCGGCCGCGCTCGAGGTGATCGAGCAGGCGGCCCGGCGTGGCGACCAGGATTTCCGGGTTCTTCGCGAGCAGCATCAGCTGCTGGCCATAGGCGACGCCGCCGAGGATGCTGACGGTGCGCAGGCGCTTCAGATGCTTGCCGTAGGTCGATGCGGCCGTCGTGACCTGCATCGCGAGTTCGCGGGTCGGCGTCAGCACGAGCAGGCCCGGGCGCGCGACGGGTTGCGGACGGCGCACGCGGCGGTCGCCCTGGCTCGGTTCGCGCGGCGTGCGCGGTTGCTGCGCCAGCGTCTTCTGAAGCTGCGCGAAACGTTCGATCGCGGGCAGCATGAAGGCGGCCGTCTTGCCCGAACCGGTCGGGCTCGACACCAGCAGGTCACGGCCGGCGATGCCGGCCGGAATCGCGCGCTGTTGGACCGGCGTCGGCTTCACATAGCCGGCGGCCTCCAGCGCGGAGACGATCTCCGGCGACAGCCCGAGCGACGCGAAGCTCGGCTCGTCCGACGCCGGTTCGATCGCGGCCGGTACGGCGGCGTCGTCGAGACCGAGCGCCTGGTCGGCGATCGCGTTGAGCGGGCTGGAGTTAATGCTCGAAGTCATAACAATCCTTGAAACACAGTGGGTGAAACGTCGGCGCCAATCGCGCATACCCAAGTCGTCGGATTCAGCGAGCAAATCAGGAAACGGGGGTGCAATCCGCCGAACCGTCGGCGGATGAGGCATTAGAAGCTGTTTTGGGTGCGGCGCGCTTCAGGAGCGGGGCCGCCAGCCTGATGAGTGACGACCGCGAGGGTCGAAGCAGGAGGGGACAGGTTCTAAACCGGATTGGAGCATAACGCTACGAGGCGTCTGGCCGGAACGACTTTCGAGCCGAGCGCGGGGGTGACGCAGGCCGCATTATAAAGAAATTTGCTGCGCTGCGCCACTGATTTGATTGCCGATTGCGCTGGGGGCGATCCGGTCAGGATGCCGTGCCGTTCTTCAGCGATTCGACGAGTTCGACATATTGCTGCTTCGCGGCGTCCTGCGACGTGCCTTTCAGCGCTTCCCACGCGTCGTACTTGTACTTGCCGACGATATCGGTGAAGCCCGGCTTGTCGCCGTGCGCGTCGCCGTCGGTCGCTTGCTTGAAGAGCGCGTACAGGCGCAGCAGCGTCAGGTTGCCCGGCCGCTCGGTCAGTTGCTTGACGTCGACCTGGGCCTGGTCGAATTGGGCGGTGAGTTCGCTCATCGTGTGTCTCCGTAAGGGTTTCAAGTCGGCCGATCTTAACAAGGGCAGCGCCGCGCGGGGTCGAGCGATCCTTCCAAACCGCCGGCCGCGCGGCGCACGCACCTGGATCGGGTCCGATCGCCCGTGGGAGCGGGGCGCCGCATTACAATGTCGGCCATGACGCAAACAGTGCTCCTCGCCATCGATACGTCGACCGAATACTGCTCGGTCGCGCTGCTGCGCTCGGCTCCGGCCGATGACGCCGTTTCCACCCCGCAAACCTGGGTCCGCCACGAACCGACGGGCGCCGTGTCGAGCACGCGCGTGCTGCCGGCCATCCAGGAACTCTTCGCCGAATCGGGTCTCTCGTTCGCCGACTGCGACGCGATCGCGTTCGGCGCGGGCCCCGGCTCGTTTACCGGCCTGCGTACCGCGACCGGCATTACCCAGGGGCTCGCGTTCGGGCGCGGGCTGCCGGTCGTGCCGGTCAGCACGCTGCTCGCGTGCGCCGAGCACGCGCGGCTGCGCGCGCCCGGCACGACGCGTGTGCTGGCCGCGCTCGATGCGCGGATGGACGAAGCGTACTGGGCCGATTTCGCGTGGGACGACCTGGCGGGCGACTGGCGCACGCTGCATCCGGCGTCGCTCGATGCGCCGGGCGCCGTCGGCGTGCCCGACGTGCCGTTCACGCTCGCGGGCAACGCGGCGGCCGCGTTCGGCGCGAAGTTGCCGGCTGCCGCCGCGGCAGCCGTGATCGACGGCGATGCGCTGCCGCATGCGCTGGCGGTCGCGCATGCCGCGCTGCGGGCGTTTCGCGCCGGCCGTACGGTGCCGGCCGATCAGGCTGCGCCGGAATACGTGCGCGACAAGGTCGCGCAGACCACCGCCGAGCGCATCGCGGCGCGCGCCGCGCAGACGGGCGGAGCGAAAGGATGACGGGTGTACTGCTGAGCGACCGCTATTTGTCGCCGATGACCGACACCGATCTCGACGAGGTCGTCGCGATCGAGCAGGTCGCGTACGAATTCCCGTGGAGCCGCGGCAACTTCGAGGATTCGCTGCGCAACGGCTATTTCGGCGTGTGCCTGCGGCACGTGACGGGCGCGCTCGTCGGCTATTGCGTGCTGATGCCGGTGATCGACGAGATGCACCTGCTGAACCTGTGCGTCGCCCCGGCCGCCCAGCACTCGGGCGCGGGCCTCGCGCTGCTGCGCGAAGCGGTGCGCGTCTCGCGCGCGGAGCGGCTCGACGGCGTGCTGCTCGAGGTGCGGCCGTCGAATCTGCGCGCGATCCATCTGTACGAGCGCTTCGGCTTCCTGACGATCGGCCGGCGCAAGAACTACTATCCGGCGCGGCATCGCGGCCGGGAGGACGCGATCGTGATGCGTCTGACGCTGAACAAGGACGAAGGGGACACGCATGGCGTGGGCTGAAGCAGCGCTCGAGGAAATGGGTCTCGCGCAAATCTGGGTGCGGCGCGGGCAGCGCGCGGAAAGCGCTGAAGCGGGCGAAACGCCGGCTGCGGTATCCGGCGCGGCGGACGACGCGTCCGCCGTTGCGGCCGCAACCGGCGTAACCGACGCGGCCAAGCCGCGGCCGGCGGCGCAGCAGCCGCATGACACGCAGCCGCCTGCGCGTGTGGTTCCGCGTGACGATACGCCGCCGGTGGGCGGCGCGGCTCGCAATGCGGCGCCGAGCGGCGACGCGGGTACGGTTACGTCCGAGCGGGCCGCGATCGACGACGATCGTGCGTCCGTCGAGCCCGCGCCGGCCGCCGTCGCGGACGACATGCCGCCGGCCACCGAAGACGATTTCGCGTGGTTCGACGCGGCGCCGCCCGGCGATCCGCTGCCGCCGGACGAATCGCGCCCTGCCGCAACGCCGGTGGCGATGCTCGACTGGGATACGCTCGCCGCGCGCGTCGCCGACTGCACGAGTTGCCGCCTGTGCGAGAAGCGCACCAATACCGTGTTCGGTGTCGGCGATCGTGAAGCGGACTGGATGCTGATCGGCGAAGCGCCGGGCGAGAACGAGGACAAGCAGGGCGAGCCGTTCGTCGGCCAGGCCGGCAAGCTGCTCGACAACATGCTGCAGTCGCTGGCGCTCAAACGCGGCGAGAACGTCTACATCGCGAATGTGATCAAGTGCCGGCCGCCCGGCAATCGCAACCCCGAACCCGACGAGGTCGCGCGCTGCGAGCCGTACCTGCAGCGCCAGGTCGCGCTCGTGAAGCCGAAGCTGATCGTCGCGCTCGGCCGCTTCGCCGCGCAGACGCTGCTGAAGACGGACGCGAGCATCGCGTCGCTGCGCGGCCGCGTGCATACGTACGAAGGCGTGCCGGTGATCGTCACCTACCACCCGGCGTACCTGCTGCGCAGCCTGCAGGACAAGTCGAAGGCGTGGGCCGACTTATGCCTTGCGCGCGATACGTTCCAGCAGGCGGGGGACGCCGACGCGACCGGGCCGGTCGGACAATGACGCACGGCGCGGCGTTCGCGTTCGTCGATACGCTGTGCGATGCCGCGGTCCGCGATCTGGGCTGGCTCCTCGCGAGCCCGAGCCTGCTCACCGCGGCGCCCGGCGCGCCGCTCGCGCATCCGTGGTCGGATGCGCCCGAACGGGTGGCCGTCGAAGCGTGGCTCGTCGCGCTCGACGCCGCGCCCGAGCCGCTGCACCGCGCGCTCGACGGGCTGCGGCCGGTGCGGCTCGGACGCTATGCCGAATGCCTGCTCGAATATTTCCTCACGCACGGGCCGTCGCTGCGGCTCGTCGCCGCCAATCTGCCGCTGCGCAGCAACGGCAAGACGCTTGGCGAGGTCGATTTCCTCGTCGATGCGCCGGGCGGGCAGCGCCTGCACTGGGAGCTCGCCGTGAAGTGCTACCTGTGCGCGCCGGTGGAGGGCGACGCATCGCTCGCGGATTTCGTCGGTCCGAATCTCGTCGACCGCCTCGACCGCAAGCGCAGCCGGCTGCTCGAGCATCAGTTGCGGTTGAGCGATCGCCACGGGTTTGCGCTGCTCGGCTACGGCGCGCCGTCCGATGCGCAGATGTTCATCAAGGGCTGGCTGTTCTATCCGCACGGTGTGCCGCTGCCGCCGGTCTGCGCGGAAATCGCGGCCGATCATCCGCGCGGCTTCTGGCTGACGCACGCGCAGTGGCCGGCCTGGGCGGCCGCGCAACCCGACGGTGCGGCGTGGAACGTGCTGGCGCGGCTGGCTTGGCTCGCGCCGCGGCGGGCGGCGGCCGATGCCGCGCCCGAACCGCTGGCGAATTCGCTTGCGCTGCCATCCGTATTGACGGCGCGCCAGGCGCCCGCGCTGATCGGCGTTCATCGACAGGACGGCGACGGTGTGTGGCGGGAGACGGCGCGCGGCTTCATCGTGCCGGACGACTGGCCGGCGCGCGCGCAGGCGTTCGCCGCGCAGGACGACTGACGCCGCGTCAGCCGGTGCTTACCACCAGCGATGGAAGTGATGGACCGGGCCGACACCGTGGCCGACGTCGAGCCGGCCGCTCGCGGCGATCGCGCCGGTCAGGTAGACCTTCGCGTCGCGTACCGCACTCTCGAGATCCGGCCGCTGCGGCAGCAGCGCGGCGATCGCCGACGACAACGTGCAGCCCGTGCCGTGCGTGTTGCTGACCGGTACGCGCGTGCCGCCGAGCCGCACGGCATGCGCCGCATCGACGAGCCAGTCGGGGCTCGCGGCCGCATCGGGCAGGTGGCCGCCTTTCATCAGCACGGCGTTCGCGCCGGACTGCAGCAGCGCCTGGCCCTGCCGGACCATCTCGTCTTCGGTCGTCGCCGGCGTGTCGCCGAGCAGGGCGGCCGCTTCGGGCAGGTTCGGCGTGACGACGGTCGCGAGCGGCAGCAGCACGTCGCGCAACGCGTCAACCGCGTCGGGTGCGAGCAGCGCGTGCGAACTCTTCGAAATCATCACCGTGTCGAGCACGACGAAGCGCGGCGCGTAACGCCGCAGCGCGTCGGCCACCGCCTGCACGATCGCCGCGTTCGCGAGCATGCCGATCTTGACCGCGTCGATGCGGATGTCGTCGAACACCGCGTCGAGCTGCGCGGTCACGAACGCCGCGTCCGGCGCGTGCACGCCGCTCACGCCGCGCGTATTCTGCGCGGTCAGTGCGGTGATCACGCTCGCGCCGTACACGCCGAGCGCGGAGAAGGTCTTGAGGTCGGCCTGGATGCCAGCGCCGCCGCCCGAGTCGGAGCCGGCGATCGTCAGGACGTTGGGTATCGGGTGCGTCATGATGGCAAGGCGCCGGTGCGAAGACCGGCGCCGACGGACGGAAACGGAAAGTGTAGCGTCAGTGCCGCGATTCGCCGATCAGCGCGACCGAGTCGAACTGGCGCTGGTTCGCCTGGTGGCGGCGCATCACGAGCCACATCGTCAGGCAGACGAACGTGCCGAACAGCACGATCACGACGCCGACCGGCACGTCGAGCCAGACCAGCACCGCATACAGGCACAGCATCACGAGCACCGACAGGTTCTCGTTGAAGTTCTGCACCGCGATCGAGTGGCCGGCCGACAGCAGCACGTGGCCGCGATGCTGCAGCAGCGCGTTCATCGGAACCACGAAATAGCCGGACAGCGCGCCGACGCCGATCAGGAAGATGTACGCGACGATCAGGTACACCGGCAGGCGCAGGTGGCCGAAGTGCACGGCCCAGTGCGCGGGGAACAGGTCGCGCGTGTAGAACGCCATCAGCATGACCGCGATGCCCATGATGATGCCGACGGGCAGAACGGAGAGCGACTTCTTCAGCGGGATGCGCGCGGCGGCGGCGATCGCGCCGCCCGCGACGCCCACCGCGACCACGGCCTGCAGCAGCGCGCCTTCGGACAGCGACATGTTGAGCGAGACTTCAGCCCACTTCAGCACGATGAACTGCAGCGTCGCGCCCGCGCCCCAGAACAGCGTCGTGACCGCGAGCGAGATCTGGCCGAGCTTGTCGCGCCAGAGCACCATGAAACAGTCGGCGAAATCGGTGAGGAGCTTGACCGGGCCGCGCTCCTGCTTCGGGTAGCGCGCGCCGGTATCGGGGATCCGCAGGTTGAACATCGCGGCGATCACGTAGATCGCCATGATGATCGCCATCGCCGCTTCGGCGGGCGTGCTGATCCAGGCGGGCGTGTGCGCGATCACGTGCGACGCGATGTGCGGGCTGATCAGCGCGCCGCCGAGCACGGTGCCGAGAATGATCGAACTGACGGTCGTGCCTTCGATCCAGCCGTTCGCGGCGACGAGCCGGTCGGCCGGTAGCAGCTCGGTCAGGATGCCGTATTTCGCGGGCGAGTAGGCCGCGGCGCCGAACCCGACGATCCCGTACGCGATCAGCGGGTGGGCGCCGAACAGCATGATCAGGCAGCCGACCACCTTGATCGAGTTGGTGATGAACATCACGCGCCCCTTCGGACGCGAATCGGCGAACGCACCAACATAAGCCGCCAGCACCACATAGGACAACACGAAGAACAGCTTGAGCAGCGGTGTCATCCAGTTGGGGGCGTGAAGGTCTTTCAGCAGGGCGATGGCGGCGATGAGAAGCGCATTGTCGGCCAACGACGAGAAAAACTGCGCGGCCATGATGGTGTAAAAACCTTTTTTCATCTGATGCGATGCTTTCGTCGCTGCGGCAGGGCCGCGTAGGCCGCCTGGTATGCGATCGGCTTATTCCGTTCGAAATGGGTTGTGCGCACGGCTTTATAACACGAAAATACGGCAATTCGGACTAGCAAGATTCCCCGATCGTTCCGCAAATTGTCGGCTTCGGTGCTCAAAAGGCGCGGTAAGCTGATGATTCGCAAGCGTCTTTACGTAAATTTCCCATGCCGCGCCCGATCTCCGCCACCATCCATACCGCCGCTCTCGCGAACAATCTCTCCGTCGTCCGCCGATTTGCCGGCCCGTCCAAGGTCTGGACGGTCGTCAAGGCCAACGCGTACGGCCACGGTCTCGCGCGCGTGTTTCCCGGCCTGCGCGGCACCGACGGCTTCGGCCTGCTCGACCTCGACGAGGCCGTGAAGCTGCGCGAGCTTGGGTGGGCCGGCCCGATCCTGCTGCTCGAGGGGTTCTTCCGCTCGACCGACATCGACGTGATCGACCGCTACAGCCTGACGACCACCGTCCACAACGACGAGCAGATGCGGATGCTGGAGACGGCGCGGCTGTCGAAGCCCGTCAACGTGCAGCTCAAGATGAACAGCGGAATGAACCGGCTCGGCTACGTGCCGGAGAAATACCGCGCCGCGTGGGAGCGCGCCCGTGCGTGCCCCGGGATCGGCCAGATCACGTTGATGACCCATTTTTCGGACGCCGACAACGAGCGCGGCGTTGCCGAGCAACTCGCGACGTTCGAGCGCGGCGCGGAAAACATCGCCGGCGCGCGCAGCCTCGCGAATTCGGCGGCCGTGCTGTGGCATCCGGATACGCACTTCGACTGGGTGCGGCCGGGGATCATCCTGTACGGCGCGTCGCCGTCGGGACTGTCGGCCGACATCGCCGACACCGGGCTGAAGCCCGCGATGACGCTCGCGTCCGAGCTGATCGCGGTGCAGACGATCGCGAAGGGGCAGGCGATCGGCTATGGCTCGACGTTCTCCGCGCCGGCCCAGATGCGCATCGGCGTCGTCGCGTGCGGCTACGCGGACGGCTATCCGCGCGTCGCGCCGGAAGGCACGCCGGTGATCGTCGACGGCATCCGCACGCGGATCGTCGGCCGCGTGTCGATGGACATGATCACCGTCGACCTCACCCCGTGCCCGCAGGCAGGGGTTGGCGCGCGGGTCGAGCTGTGGGGCAACGCGCTGCCGATCGACGATGTCGCGCGCCATTGCGGGACCATCGGCTATGAACTGATGTGCGCGGTCGCCGGCCGCGTACCGGTGCGCGCGGAATAAGGACGGCACGCGTGGCGAAACAGAAAACCGTCTATGTCTGCAGCGAGTGCGGCGGACAAACCCCGAAGTGGCAGGGGCAATGCCCGTCGTGCCAAGCCTGGAACACCCTCGTCGAATCGGTCGCCGAGTCGCCGTCCGCCCATCGCTTCCAGTCGCTCGCGAAGCGGGCGCCGGTGCAGCGGCTCGCCGACATCGAGGCGGCCGACGTGCCGCGCTTCTCCACCGGCATCGGCGAATTCGATCGCGTGCTGGGTGGCGGGCTGGTCCCGGGAGGCGTCGTGCTGATCGGCGGCGATCCGGGTATCGGCAAGTCGACGCTGCTGCTGCAGTCGCTCGCGGACATCGCGAACGAGCGGCGCGCGCTCTATATCAGCGGTGAGGAATCGGCCGCGCAGATCGCGTTGCGCGCGCAACGGCTCGCGCTGCTCGACGGCGGCGCGCCGGCGGCCGAGCTGAAGCTGCTCGCCGAGATCCAGCTCGAGAAGATCCAGGCCGCGATCGACGCGGAACGCCCGGACGTCGCCGTCATCGACTCGATCCAGACCGTCTATTCCGAAGCGCTGACGTCGGCGCCCGGCTCGGTCGCGCAGGTGCGCGAATGCGCGGCGCAGCTCACGCGCATCGCGAAGCAGTCCGGCACCGCGATCATCATGGTCGGGCACGTGACGAAGGAGGGCAACCTCGCCGGCCCGCGCGTGCTCGAGCACATCGTCGACACGGTGCTGTACTTCGAGGGCGACACCCATTCGTCGTTCCGGCTCGTGCGCGCGTTCAAGAACCGCTTCGGCGCGGTCAACGAGCTCGGCGTGTTCGCGATGACCGAGCGCGGGCTGCGCGGCGTCGCGAACCCGTCCGCGCTGTTCCTGTCGCAGCACGAGCAGGTCGTGCCGGGTTCCTGCGTGCTCGTCACGCAGGAGGGCACGCGCCCGCTGCTCGTCGAAGTCCAGGCGCTCGTCGATACGGCGCACGTGCCGAACCCGCGCCGGCTCGCGGTCGGCCTCGAGCAGAACCGGCTCGCGATGCTGCTCGCGGTGCTGCACCGGCACGCGGGCATCGCGTGTTTCGACCAGGACGTGTTCCTGAACGCGGTGGGCGGCGTGAAGATCACCGAACCGGCCGCTGACGTCGCAGTGCTGCTTGCAATCCATTCGTCGATGCGCAACAAGGCGCTGCCGAAGGGACTGATCGTATTCGGCGAGGTGGGGCTGGCGGGCGAGATCCGGCCGTCCCCGCGGGGCCAGGAACGGCTGCGCGAGGCCGCGAAGCTCGGCTTCACGGCCGCGCTGATCCCGAAGGCGAATGCGCCGAAGCAGCCGATCGAAGGGCTGAACGTGATGGCCGTCGAGCGGATCGAGCAGGCGATCGACCGCGTGCGCGATCTCGAATGACCGCGCGTGGCCGGCACTTGCCTGTGGCGGCCGGCCACGATCTGTCGCGTAATTCGTTGTAAAGAATATGTAGGCTTCTGTAACCCGCCGGACATCGCTTTTCCCTATCCTTTGCCGGATTGTCGAACCGCGCAATGGAAGGGAACCTATGTTGAAACAGTATGGGGATGCGGCCAGCGGACGCCTTTACAACCTGCGCGGCTGCCGCGTGTCGGAGCCCATCGTTCACCCGTGGGGCGGCGGATGCCGGATCGTCGAGTGGATCGACGACGAAGGGCGCCTGGCACGCCGGGTCGTGTCCGAGGACGTGACGGAAGCGGAAGTCGCCGCGGCGATCCGCCGGCCGCCCGAAGGGCGGCGTCACCTGATGGGCGATGACGAGCAACTGCCGCGCGATACGTTGCCGCGGCGTTGAGCGGGTGGCGTACGGCCGACCCGACAACGACAGTCGTACCTGCAATGAAGAGGCCGGGCCAGGGCGCCCGGCCTTGTCGTTTGCGGGCCGGATGCAGCCGGCCCGGTTCGTCGGTTATTGACGCCACCGTGGATGCCGCGCCAGCGATCAAGCGACCGGCCGATGGCCCCCGGGCCGCGTTCAGCCGATCTGCTCGAGCTCTTCCTGCACGGCGAGCCAGTCGGCCTCGACCGTTTCGAGCCGCGTATTGACCTCGCCGAGCTTGCGGATCGCTTCGGTCAGCTCCGTCTTGCGCGCGGCCTCGTAGCTCGCCGGATCGGCGACGAACGTGTCGAGGCGTGCCTTCTCCGCATGCAGCGCTTCCATTTCCTTTTCGAGCTTCGTGACGCGGTTCTGCAGCGGCCTTTTCAGCTGCGACAGGCGCTGGCGCTCCTCGGCCGCCTGGCGCTTCTGGTCCTTGCGGTTGACACCCGTATCGGCGCCCGTCGCCGCCGCGCTGTCGGCCTTCGTGGCCGCGCGCTGCTCGGCCGCGTGCTGCAGCAGCCAGTCGCGGTAATCGTCGAGGTCGCCGTCGAACGGCTGCAGGCGGTGCTTCGCGACGAGCATGAACTGGTCGGTGGTCGCGCGCAGCAGGTGGCGGTCGTGCGAGACGAGGATCAGCGTGCCTTCGAACTGCGCGAGCGCCATCGTCAGTGCGTGACGCGTTTCGAGGTCGAGGTGGTTGGTCGGCTCGTCGAGCAGCAGCAGGTTCGGCTTCTGCCAGATGATCAGCGCAAGCGCGAGCCGCGCTTTCTCGCCGCCGGAGAACGGGCCGACCGGGCTCGTCGCCATGTCGCCGGAGAAATTGAAGCCGCCGAGAAAGTCGCGCAGTTCCTGCTCGCGCGTGTCGGGCGCGAGCCGTGCGAGATGCGCGAGCGGCGAATCGTCCTCGCGCAGCGTTTCGAGCTGGTGCTGCGCGAAATAGCCGATCGTCAGGCCTTTGCCGTCGCGCACGTGGCCCGACAGCGGTGCGAGTGTGCCGGCCAGCGTCTTGATCAGCGTCGACTTCCCCTGGCCGTTCGCGCCGAGCAGGCCGATGCGCTGGCCGTTCTGGATCGACAGCGCCACGCGTTCGACGATCGGGATGTCCGTGCCGTCGCCCGCGTGGTAGCCGCAGCGGACATCTTCCATCACCATCATCGGGTTCGGCGCGGCGTCGGGCGTGCGGAACTCGAACGTGAACGGCGACGCGATGTGCGCGGGCGCGATCAGTTCCATCTTCTCGAGCGCCTTCATCCGGCTCTGCGCCTGCTTGGCCTTGGTCGCCTTGGCCTTGAAGCGGTCGACGAAGCTCTGCAGGTGCTCGATCGTCTTCTGCTGCTTTTCGTATGCGTTTTGCTGCAGCGCAAGCTGCTGCGCACGCAGCACTTCGAATTGTGAGTAGTTGCCGCCGTAGCGCTTCACCTGGCGATTTTCCAGGTGCAGCGTGACGTTGCAGATCGAGTCGAGGAATTCGCGGTCGTGCGAGATCACGACGAGCGTGCCGGCGTAGCGGTGCAGCCAGTCCTCGAGCCAGACGATCGCGTCGAGGTCGAGGTGGTTGGTCGGTTCGTCGAGCAGCAGCAGATCGGAGCGGCACATCAGCGCCTGCGCGAGGTTCAGGCGCATGCGCCAGCCGCCGGAGAAGCTGGCGACCGACTCGCGCGTCTGCGCGAGCGTGAAGCCGAGGCCGAGCAGCAGCGCTTCGGCGCGCGCCGGTGCGGTATAGCCGTCGGCGTCGGCGAACGCCGCGTGCGCGTCGGCTTCGGCCGCGCCGTCATGCGCGGCCGACGCGGCGGCGATGCGCGCTTCGATCTCGCGCAGCGCGGTGTCGCCGTCGAGCGTGTAGTCGAGCGCCGAGCGGTCGACCGCGGGCGTTTCCTGCGACACGTGGGCGATCCGCCACGACGGCGGCATCGAAAAATCGCCGGCGTCGGAATGCAGCTCGCCGCGCAGGACCGAGAACAGCGTCGATTTGCCGGCGCCGTTCGCGCCGATCAGGCCGGCCTTTTCACCGGGATTGAGCACGAACGAGGCCGACTCGAACAGCGGTTTGGTGCCTCGAGCAAGGCTGAACTGATTGAAACGGATCACGGCGGGAATGACTGACCAAAACCGCTATTCTAGACTGCGCGCGCGTCGCTCCGGATATCGGCCGAACGGCGGGTGCCGCAACGGCGCGATTTCGCCTAGACTCCACGTCGTTCCGGTCTCATAAAAGGAGTGCCCGATGTCCACCCTGTATTCGTTCAGCGCGGAGACGCTCGCCGGTGAGCCGGCGTCGCTCGATGCGTATCGCGGCAAGGTGCTGCTGATCGTCAATACCGCGAGCGAGTGCGGTTTCACGCCGCAGTATGCGGGCCTGCAGAAACTGTACGACCAGTACGCGGCGCGCGGCTTCTTCGTGCTCGGCTTTCCGTGCAACCAGTTCGGCAAGCAGGAGCCGGGCGACGCCACGCAGATCGGCGCGTTCTGCGAGCGCAACTACGGCGTCACGTTCCCGATGTTCGCGAAGGTCGACGTGAAGGGCGACCATGCGCATCCGCTGTACCGCTATCTGACCGACGAGGCGCCCGGCATTCTCGGCTTGAAGGCGATCAAGTGGAATTTCACGAAATTCCTGGTCGACCGCGACGGGCGGATCGTCAAGCGCTATGCGCCGTCGACGAAGCCCGAGGAAATCGCCGCGGATATCGACAAGCTGCTGTAACGCCGTGACGCGGCGAGCGGGCTGGCCGGGCCGAACGGGCCGTGACCGCCATGCCGGGCCGGACGGTGCGAAAGCGGTGCTGCCATCCGGGCGGCGCCAGGCCGGCGCTCGCGCGAGCGCTACGGGCGCTACAGGATGGGTGCGAACAGGCGCGCGACGTGCATGGCGATGCGCCGCCACGCGGGCGAGTGCCGATACTCGTTCGCATCGACCTCGTAGGCCTGCGCGAAATCGGCGTCGAGCATGGCCTCGACTTCGTCGGCGAACGCGCGATCGACGGTCAGCACCATGATTTCGAAGTTCAGCCGGAACGAGCGGTTGTCGAGATTCGCGCTGCCGACCGCGGCCGCGATGCGGTCGATCAGCACGACTTTCTGGTGCAGGAAGCCGGGCCGGTAGCGGAACACCTTGACGCCTGCGTCGACGAGATCGCGTGCATAGAGCTTCGACGCCTCGAACACGACGTAGTGGTCGCGCCGGCTCGGGATCAGGATGCGCACGTCGACGCCGCGCATCACCGCGAGCTTCAGCGCGGCGATCACCGCTTCGTCGGGTATGAGATACGGTGTCGTGATCCACACCCGTTCGTGCGCGGCGTTGATCGCGCCGACGAAGAACAGCGAGCCGGTTTCCTGCTTGTCGGCCGGGCCCATCGGCACGGCCAGGCAATGCATCGCGTCGCCGGGCAGCGCCTCCGGCGGCGCGGCGAGCGGCGGAAGCGTCTGCGTGGCCCAGTGCCAGTCTTCGGCGAACACGTACTGAATGCTGGCGACCACCGGGCCGCGGATTTCGATATGGGTGTCGCGCCACGGCGACAGGCGCCGGTTCGCGCCGAGATATTCGACGCCAACGTTGTGTCCGCCGACGAACGCGCGATTGCCGTCGACGACGACGATCTTGCGATGGTTGCGGAAGTTGAGCTGGAAGCGGTTGACGAACTTGCGGTGGGTCGCGAACGGGTGGACCTCGACGCCGCCGCGGCGCAGCGTGTCGACGTAGCTGTGCGGCAGGTCGAAGCTGCCGATGCTGTCGTACAGCAGGTAGCAGCGCACGCCGGCTGCCGCGCGTGCGAGCAGTGCGTCGCGCAGCATCAGGCCGAGCGCGTCGACGCGCACGATGAAGAACTGGACGAACACGTAATCGCGCGCCGAGTCGATCGCCGACAGGATCGCCGAGAAGGTCGCATCGCCGTTGACGAGCGTGCGCACCGAGTTGCCGCCGACGAACGGCATCCCGCCGAGCCGCGTGAGCGCGAGCACGGCAGCCCGGCCGATCGCATCGGCCGCCGGCCCGTTGGTTGCGTCCGCATCGAGCCACGGCACGCGCGGCGTGTGCGTGCGCAACGCTTCCATCTCGTGGCGCCGCGCGTCGACGTAGCCGGAGAACTTGCTGCGACCGAGGAACAGGTAGGGGATGAGCGTCAGGTACGGCATCGCGGCGAGCGACACGGCCCACGCGATCGCACCTTGCGACGTGCGCGTGTTCATGAGCGCGTGACACGCCGCGATGATCCCGAGCACATGGACGGCCAGGATCAGGGTGCCGAGATGTAGCCAGTCGAGGGTCATGGGCGCGTGACGGACTCCTGAGGTCGTGCGGCGCGACGGCCGCTTACGCGCATCTTACCCAACCGTGCGGGACAGCGGTGTGCCGTACCGCACGGTTGCAGCCGCGGCGCGCCGTCAGGCCTTGCGCGGCAGGTCCGACGCCTGGATCAGGAACACCGTGTCGTCGCCCGCGCTGGTGGGCAGCCACGTGAGTTCGAGGCCGCCGAACGCGGCTTCGACGTGCTCGCGCTCGTTGCCGATCTCGACGACGAGCACGCCGTCGTCGTGCAGCCACTTGTGCGCTTCCGAGATGATTCGCCGCACGATGTCCATTCCGTCCTCGCCGCCCGCGAGCGCCATCTCCGGCTCGTGCCGGTACTCGGGCGGCAGGGCTGCCATCGACGTCGCGTTCACGTACGGCGGGTTCGTCAGGATCACGTCGTAGCGTGCGTCGGGTTCCGCGCGGAACGCGGGCAGCGGCGCGTAGAGGTCGCCGCGATGCAGCGTGATGCGCTCGTCGAGGCCATAGTCGCCCACGTTGATCCGGGCGACTTCGAGTGCCTTGTCGGACAGGTCGACCGCGTCGATCTCGGCGTTCGGGAACGCGCTGGCGGCGAGGATCGCGAGGCAGCCGGAGCCGGTGCACAGCTCGAGCACAGCGCCGACCTGCTCGGGATCGGCGACATACGGCTGCAGCCCGTCGTCGAGCAGCTCGCCGATGAACGAGCGCGGCACGATCACGCGCTCGTCGACGTAGAAGCGGTGGCCGTGCATCCACGCTTCATGCGTGAGGTACGCGGCCGGCACGCGTTCGGTCGCGCGTCGTTCGATCACCGCGAGCACGGCCGCGATTTCATCGGGCAGCAGGCGCGCATCGAGGAACGGCTCGAGCGTGTCGAGCGGCAGGTCGAGCGTGTGCAGCACGAGGTAGGCGGCTTCGTCGTACGCGTTGTCCGAGCCGTGGCCGAATGCGAGCTTGGCCTTCGAGAAGCGCGTGACCGCGTCGCGCAGCAGGTCGCGAATAGTTGCAAATGGTGTCGTCATGCGAGGCTCCGTCAGGCGATCAGTTGTTCGAGCACGCGTCGGTACACGTTCTTCAGTGGGTCGACGAAGCGCACGTCGATGTGCTCGTCGATCTTGTGGATGCTGCCGTTCGGCGGGCCGAACTCGATCACCTGCGGGCAGATGCGCGCGATGAAGCGTCCGTCGGACGTGCCGCCCGTCGTCGACAGCTCGGTCGTGAGGCCGGTCTCGGCGCGGATCGCGTTCTCCAGCGCGTTCGACAGGTCGCCGCGCGGCGTGAGGAACGGCAGGCCGCTCACCGACCACTTCAGCGTGTATTCGAGGCCGTGCTTGTCGAGGATCGCATGCACGCGTGCCTGCAGGCCCTCGACGGTGCTCGCCGTCGAAAAGCGGAAGTTGAACATCAGGTCCGCGTGGCCGGGGATCACGTTGGTCGCGCCGGTGCCGGCATGCAGGTTCGACACCTGCCAGGTGGTCGGCGGGAAGTATTCGTTGCCTTCGTCCCACTGTTCGGCGGCGAGCTCGGCGAGCGCCGGCGCGAGCAGGTGGATCGGGTTCTTCGCGAGGTGCGGGTACGCGATGTGGCCCTGCACGCCCTTGACGACCAGCTCGCCCGACATCGAGCCGCGGCGGCCGTTCTTCACGACGTCGCCCAGTTCCGTGGTCGAGGTCGGCTCGCCGACGATGCAGTAGTCGAGGCGTTCGCCGCGCGCTTCGAGCAGTTCGACGACCTTCACGGTGCCGTCGGTGGCCGGGCCTTCCTCATCGCTCGTGATCAGGAACGCGATCGCGCCGCGGTGGCCGGGGTGGGCCGCGACGAATTCCTCGGATGCGACGACGAACGCCGCGAGCGACGTCTTCATGTCGGCCGCGCCGCGGCCGTACAGCTTGCCGTCGCGATGTGCGGGGACGAACGGCGGCGAGGTCCACTGCTCGAGCGGGCCGGTCGGCACGACGTCGGTGTGGCCCGCGAACGCGAGCAGCTTGCCGTCGCGGCCGTCGGCGCCGCGCTTGACGGCCCACAGGTTGGTCACGCCATGCGACGCGATGGTCTCGCATTCGAAGCCGAGCGCGGCGAGGCGCTCGGTCATGATCTGCTGGCAATGCTGGTCGTCGGGCGTGACGGACGCGCGGGCGATCAGCTGTTCGGTAAGGGCTAGGGTGGCGGACATGGTTCGGACCACTTTCGATAAAAAATGCCGGCGCGGTGGCCGGCAGTGACGAGACGTCGGGCTGCACCCGCGGGCGCAGCGCGGGCGGCCCTAGGCGGCAAACAGCGCCGCGTACTGATCGGCCACGAAGCCGAGCGATTTCACGCGGCCGTTGACGACGAGCACGGGACGCTTGATGACCGACGGCTTGTGGATCATCAGCGCGACCGCGCCGGACCGCGTTTCCGCGGCCGCCTTCATGGCATCGTCCAGGCCGCGCCACGTCGTGCCGCGCTTGTTCACGAGCGCGTCGAGCGACACGTCTTTCAGCCAGTCTTCGACGAGCGGTGCGCTGACGCCGAGCTTCTTGAAGTCGTGGAACTCGAACTCGACGCCGTGATCGTCGAGCCACACGCGGGCCTTCTTCACGGTGTCGCAGTTCGGAATGCCGTAGACGACCACGGTGTGCGGCTTGGCCATCAGTCGCCTCGCAGCAGCTCGTTCAGGCCGACCTTCGCGCGGGTCTTCGCGTCGACTTTCTTCACGATCACCGCGCAGTACAGGCTGTGCGAGCCGTCCTTCGACGGCAGGTTGCCGGCAACGACGACCGAGCCGGCCGGGATGCGGCCGTAGCTGACTTCGCCCGTTTCGCGATCGTAGATCTTGGTGCTCTGGCCGAGGTACACGCCCATCGAGATCACCGAGTTCTCCTCGACGATCACGCCTTCGACGACTTCCGAGCGCGCGCCGATGAAGCAGTTGTCCTCGATGATGACGGGATTCGCCTGCAGCGGTTCGAGCACGCCGCCGATGCCGACGCCGCCCGACAGGTGCACGTTCTTGCCGATCTGCGCGCACGAACCGACCGTTGCCCACGTGTCGACCATCGTGCCTTCGTCGACGTACGCGCCGATGTTGGTGTACGACGGCATCAGCACGACGTTCTTCGCGATGAACGAGCCGCGGCGCGCGATGGCCGGCGGCACGACGCGGAAGCCGCCCGCGGCGAAGTCTTCAGCGGTGTAGTTCGCGAACTTCGACGGCACCTTGTCGTAGAACTGCGAGTAGCCGCCGGCCGGCATCGGCGCGTTGTCCTCCAGGCGGAACGACAGCAGCACGGCCTTCTTCAGCCACTGGTGCACGGTCCAGTTGCCGTCGATCTTCTCGGCGACGCGCAGTGCGCCTTTGTCGAGTTGCTCGATCGCATGAGCGACGGCTTCGCGGACGTCGGCGGGCGCGGCCTTCGGCGACAGCTCGGCGCGGTTTTCCCAGGCGGTATCGATGATTTGCTGAAGTTGTTGCGACATGTTCGTTTTCGCAGAAGATGAATGGAATTGATCGGGATGGACGTCTTACCGCGCGAGAGCCCGGCAGAAATCGACGATGCGTTGCGCGCCCTCGACGCATTCAGGGGTGCCCGCGACGAGCGCGATCCGGATGAAATCGCGGCCCGGATTCGTGCCATGCGCGTCGCGCGCCAGGTACGAGCCGGGCAGAACCGTCACATTATAGTCGGCGTACAGGCGGCGGGCGAACTCGGTGTCCGACAGGCCGGTGCGCGCGACATTGGCCCACAGGTAGAACGCGGCGTCGGGCAGCTTCACGTCGATCACGTCGGCCAGCATCGGCGTGACCGTGTTGAACTTCTGCAGGTACAGCGCGCGGTTCTCGCGCACGTGCGCCTCGTCGTTCCACGCGGCGATGCTCGCGTGCTGCCAGACCGGCGACAGCGCCGCACCGTGGTACGTGCGGTACAGCAGGAATTTCTTGAGCAGCGCGGCGTCGCCGGCGACGAAACCCGAGCGCATGCCCGGCACGTTCGAGCGCTTCGACAGGCTCGACAGCATCACGAGGCGTTCGAAGCCGCGGCCGAGGCGGTGCGCGGCCTCGAGGCCGCCGAGCGGCGGCGCCGCTTCGTCGAAATAGATTTCCGAATAGCATTCGTCGGACGCGATCACGAAACCGTGGCGGTCGGACAGCGCGAACAGCTCGCGCCAGTCGTCGAGCGTCAGCACGGCACCCGTCGGATTGCCCGGCGAGCACACGTACAGCAGCTGGGTGCGCGCCCAGACCTCGTCGGGCACGGCCGCGTAGTCACACGCGAAGTTGCGCGCCGGGTCGCTGTTCGCGAAATAGGGTTCGGCACCGGCTAGGAGCGCCGCGCCTTCGTAAATTTGATAGAACGGATTCGGACAGAGTACGATCGCCTTCTTGCCGTCCGCGCTCGCGCGCGAGTCGATCACCGTCTGTGCGAGCGAGAACAGCGCCTCGCGCGATCCCGACACGGGCAGCACTTGCGTGGCCGGATCGATCGCCGGCAGCCCGTAGCGGCGTTCGAGCCACTGCGCGATCGACGTGCGCAGCGCGTCCGAGCCGGCCGTGGCCGGATACGATGCGAGGCCGTCGAGCGCGGCTACCACGGCGTCGCGGATCAGCGCCGGCGTCGGGTGCTTGGGCTCGCCGATGCCGAAGCTGATCGGTTTCAGGCTGGCGCCGGGCATACCGGCACCGGGCGTACCGGCACCGGGCGTCACGTCCTTGAACAGGGCGCGCAGCTTTTCGAAGGGATAGGGCTGGAGCGAGTCGAGTCGAGGGTTCACGGGCGAAGCGGCCGTCGCGGCCGGTTGGAGCGAAAGGGGCGGCGCAGGTGCCGCACGGCTGCGAACGGGCGCCGACGGCGCGCGGCTCGCAGCGGACGATTATAGCGTGACGCAATGCGGTCACGGCCCGCCGGAGCGGCGGCCGGGCCGGTCGAATAAAGGGTATCGAACCAAATGAATAACGCGGTACGCGGCAGCCTGCCGACGCTGGCCATCCTGATCGGCGCTTCGGTATGGGGCCTGATCTGGTATCCGCTGCGCATCCTTGCGTCGCTCGGCCTCACCGGCACGCTGGCGAGCGCGCTGACGAGCCTCGTCGCTTTCCTGTTCGTGGTCGTCGTGCGCCACCGCACGATCGCGACGCTGCGCTGGCACTGGGTGCTGCCGGGCATCGCGATCACGGCCGGCGTGACCAACCTCGGCTTCGTGTGGGGCACGATCCACGGGGAAGTGCTGCGCGTGATGCTGCTGTTCTACCTGACGCCGGCGTGGACCGCGATCTACGCGCATTTCCTGCTGCGCGAGCGGCTGACCTGGGCCGGCGCGGGGCTCGCGGCGCTGTCGATCGGCGGCGCGATGCTGATGCTGTGGTCGCCGACGCTCGGCGTGCCGCTGCCGGCCAACCCGGCCGAATGGGCGGGGCTCGCGGCCGGCCTGAGTTTCGCGATGAGCAACGTGCTCGTGATCAAGGCGAGCCGCGAGCTGCCGGAGATGCGCGCCGAGATGCGCACCGCGACGCTGTTCGGCGGCGCGGCGGTGTTCGGCGCGATCGCGTCGCTGTTCGAGGGGCTGCCGGCCGCGCCGGCCGGCGGCCAGCTCGGCACCGCCGCGCTGATCATCGTCGCGATCGGCGTGACGATCGCGGTGAACAACCTGCTCGTGCAATACGGGCTTGCGCGCGTGCCGGCAAACCGCGCGTCGATCATCATGCTGTTCGAGATCGTGATCACCGCGCTGTCCGCATGGGTGTTCGCGAGCGAACTGCCGAGCGCGCGCGAGTGGGCGGGCGGCGCGTGCATCGTGCTGGCGACGCTGCTGTCGAGCCGGGTCCATCGTGCCGCGCCGGCACGGGGCAAACCCGGCGACGGGCGGGACGGCGCACGCGCGATGGTATGATGGAAGCCGTTTGCGGGGCCCAACGCTGGATGCGCGCGGCCCCGCTTTTGAATTCCGGGGCGCATCGCGCACACGGGCCGTCCGGCCCCGCGCGTCGCGGCCCGTCCGTTTCACACCTTCTTCACATCCGATACCGCCGTGCGTCTGAGCTCGATCAAACTCGCTGGCTTCAAATCCTTTGTCGATCCCACGCATTTCCAGGTTCCGGGCCAGCTAGTCGGCGTGGTCGGCCCGAACGGGTGCGGCAAGTCCAACATCATCGATGCCGTGCGCTGGGTGCTCGGCGAGTCGCGCGCGTCCGAGCTGCGCGGCGAGTCGATGCAGGACGTGATCTTCAACGGCTCGACCGCCCGCAAACCCGGCAGCCGGGCAAGCGTTGAGCTGATCTTCGACAACTCCGACGGCCGCGCGGCCGGACAGTGGGGCCAGTACGGCGAGATCGCCGTGAAGCGCGTGCTGACGCGCGACGGCACGTCGAGCTACTACATCAACAACCTGCCGGCGCGCCGCCGCGACATCCAGGACATCTTCCTCGGCACGGGCCTCGGCCCGCGTGCGTACGCGATCATCGGCCAGGGCATGATCGCGCGGATCATCGAGGCGAAGCCGGAAGAGCTGCGCGTGTTCCTCGAGGAAGCCGCGGGCGTGTCGAAGTACAAGGAGCGCCGCCGCGAGACCGAGAACCGCCTGCACGACACGCGCGAGAACCTGACGCGCGTCGAGGACATCGTCCGCGAGCTCGGCGCGAACCTCGAGAAGCTCGAGGCGCAGGCCGTCGTCGCGACCCGGTACAAGGAACTCGTCGCCGATGGCGAGGAGAAGCAGCGCCTGTTGTGGCTGCTGCGCAAGAACGAGGCCGCGGGCGAGCAGCAGAAGCAGCTGCGCGCGATCGAGCAGGCGCAGATCGACCTCGAGGCGCAGACGGCCCGGCTGCGCGAGGTCGAGTCGCAGCTCGAGACGCTGCGGGTCGCGCATTACTCGGCGAGCGACGCAATGCAGGGCGCGCAGGGCGCGCTCTACGAGGCGAACGCTGAAGTGAGCCGCCTCGAGGCCGAGATCAAGTTCATCGTCGAATCGCGCAACCGCGTGCAGGCGCAGATCGCCGCCTTGAACGCGCAGCGCGAGCAATGGCGCGCGCAGGCCGAGAAGGCGCAGGACGAGCTCGAGGAAGCCGAGGAAGCGCGCGCGATGGCCGACGAGAAGGCCGCGCTCGCTGAAGACAACGCGGCCGCGAAACACGACGCGCTGCCGGCGCTCGAAGCGAAGTGGCGCGATGCGCAGGCGCAGCTCAACGACGAGCGCGCGCGCATTGCGCAGACCGAGCAGTCGCTGAAGCTCGAGGCCGCGCACCAGCGCAATGCCGACCAGCAGCTCCAGCAGCTTCAGCAGCGCCATGAGCGCCTGAAGTCCGAGGCGGGCGGGCTTGATGCGCCGGACGAAACGCAGCTCGAAGAGTTGCGCATGCAGCTCGCCGAGCAGGAAGAGATCCTCGCCGAGGCGCAGGCGCGCTTGGCCGATGCGCAGGAAGCGCTGCCGCGTCTCGACGGCGAACGCCGTGCCGCGCAGGAGCGCGTGCAGGCCGAAAGCACGCAGATCCACCAGCTCGAGGCGCGGCTCGCCGCACTCAAGCAGCTGCAGGAGAACGTGCAGACCGAAGGCAAGATCCAGCCGTGGCTCGACAAGCACGAACTCGGCGCGCTGCCGCGCCTGTGGAAGAAGCTGCACGTCGAAGCGGGCTGGGAAGCGGCGCTCGAGGCCGTGCTGCGCGAGCGCCTCGCCGCGCTCGAAGTATCGAATCTCGACTGGGTGAAGGCGTTCGCGACCGATGCACCGCCCGCGAAGCTCGCGTTCTACGCGCCGCCGGCCGCCGGTGAACCGCCGGCCGCCGCGGCCGGGCTGCGCCCGGTGCTGTCGCTCGTGCGCATCGACGATGCGGGCATTCGTGCGGTGCTGAACGACTGGCTCGGCAACGTGTACGTCGCCGACGACGTCGCGCAGGCGCTCGCGACGCGTGCGCAACTGCCGGCAGGCGGCGCGTTCGTCGTCAAGGCCGGCCACATCGTCACGCGCGTCGGCGTGCAGCTGTACGCGGCCGATTCGGAGCAGGCCGGGATGCTGGCCCGCCAGCAGGAAATCGAGAACCTGGCCCGCCAGGTGCGTGCGCAGGCGCTGCTCGCTGACGAAGCCCGCACGGCCGCGGTGCGGGCGGAAGCCGCGCACACGCAGGCCGCGCAGGCGCTCGGCGACGTGCGCGCGCAGGCCGAACGCGCGACGCAGCGCGTGCACGCGCTGCAGATGGACGTGCTGAAGCTCGCGCAGGCGCACGAACGCTATACGCAGCGCAGCACGCAGATCCGCGAGGAACTCGAGGAAATCGGTGCGCAGATCGACGAGCAGCGCGCATTGCGTGCTGAATCGGAAGCGAACTTCGAGCGTTTCGACGGCGAACTCGCGGAACTGCAGGCGCGCTTCGAGGACAACCAGCTCGCGTTCGAAGCGCTCGACGAATCGCTGACGCAGGCGCGCCAGGAAGCGCGTGACCTCGAGCGCGGCGCGAACGACGCGCGCTTCGCCGCGCGCAACGCGGTTACGCGGATCGACGAGCTCAAGCGCAGCATCCAGGTCGCGCACGAGCAGAGCGAGCGTGTCGCCGCGTCGCTGGAAGACGCGCGCGCCGAACTCGAAACGATCAACGAGCAGACCGCGCACACGGGCCTGCAGGACGCGCTCGAAATTCGCGCGGTGAAGGAAGAAGCGCTGCAGGCCGCGCGGATCGAACTCGACGACCTGACTGCGAAGCTGCGCGCGTCGGACGAGCAGCGTCTCGTCGCCGAGCGTTCGCTGCAGCCGCTGCGCGACCGCATCACCGAGCTGCAGTTGAAGGAGCAGGCCGCGCGCCTGTCCGTCGAGCAGTTTGCCGAGCAGCTCACGACAGCCGAGGTCGACGAGGAAGCGCTGCGCGAGAAGCTGACGCCGGACCTGAAACCGTCGTATCTGCAGGGCGAGGTCACGCGCCTGAACAACGCGATCAACGCGCTGGGCCCGGTGAACATGGCCGCGCTCGACGAGCTGAAGGCCGCGAGCGAGCGCAAGGTGTTCCTCGATGCGCAGTCGGCCGACCTGACCGATGCGATCACGACGCTCGAGGACGCGATCCACAAGATCGACCAGGAAACCCGCACGCTGCTGCAGGGCACCTTCGACGAGGTCAACCGTCACTTCAGCGACCTGTTCCCGCGCCTGTTCGGCGGCGGCCAGGCGAAGCTGATCATGACGGGCGACGAAATCCTCGACGCGGGCGTGCAGGTGATGGCGCAGCCGCCGGGCAAGAAGAACGCGACCATCCACCTGTTGTCGGGCGGCGAGAAGGCGCTGACCGCCACCGCACTGGTGTTCGCGATGTTCCAGCTGAACCCGGCACCGTTCTGTCTGCTCGACGAGGTCGACGCGCCGCTCGACGACGCGAACACCGAGCGTTTCGCGAATCTCGTGCGCGCGATGTCCGCCAAGACGCAGTTCCTCTTCATCTCGCACAACAAGATCGCGATGGAGATGGCGCAGCAACTGATCGGCGTGACGATGCAGGAGCAGGGCGTATCGCGGATCGTCGCGGTGGACATGGAAACCGCCGCGGGTTTTGCCCAGAATTGACGTTTGACGAAACCGGACCGCGTTCGCGCGGCGCATGGGCGCCCGTTCGCGGGTCCGACGAAAAAGAATTGCTGATGGAGCGTGCATGGACGAGTTGACACTCGGTTTGATCGGCGCCGGCGCCGTCGTGGTGGGCGGCGTCGTGGTCTACAACGCGTGGCAGGGCGCGAAGGTGCGGCGCAGGATGCCGCGCCCGATGCCGGAAGAGGCGGCCGAGGCGATGAATCGCCCCGAGCGCGACGAGGAGCTGCCGTTCATCGAGCCGGTGCGCCAGCCCGCGCGCCGCGAACCTGCGGCACCGGCGCCGGGCGCCGCGAGCACGCCGGCTGACGCAGCGCGCGTCGAGCCGACCTTCGGCGGCGTGGCGCCTGCCGACATGCCGGCCGATCTGCAGGCCGAGGCCACCGGCGGCGACACGCCGTCGGAATCGACCGAGCCGGCCAGGCAGTCCGTCGACGCAGGTTCGGTCGCCGCCGCACATGAAGCGCCGGCCGGCGACGCATCGAACGAGCCGGCCGAACCCGTGCTGCCGGCCGCGACGACGGTCTCCTCGGCACCGCCCGCGATCGTCGACCGCCGGATCGACTGCATCGTGCCGATTCGCCTCGGCGGGTCGCTGCCGGGCGAGAAGATCCTGCCGGCCGCGCAGCGGCTGCGCCGCGCGGGCAGCAAGCCCGTGCATATCGAAGGCAAGCCGGAAGGCGGCCAGTGGGAACTGCTGCAGAACGGCGTGCGCTATGAAGAACTGCGCGCGGCCGCGCAACTCGCGAACCGCAGCGGCGCGCTGAACGAGCTCGAATTCTCCGAGTTCGTGACGGGCGTCCAGCAGTTCGCCGATGCGATCGACGGCGCACCGGAATTCCCGGACATGATGGAGACGGTCGCGATGGCGCGCGAGCTTGACGGCTTTGCCGCGCAGTGCGACGCGCAACTGTCGATCAACGTGATGTCGGACGGCGCGCCGTGGTCGGCGAACTACGTGCAGGCCGTCGCATCGCAGGACGGGCTGCTGCTGTCGCGCGACGGCACGCGTTTCGTGAAGCTCGACGCGAAGCAGAACCCCGTGTTCATGCTGCAGTTCGGCGACACGAACTTCCTGCGCGACGACCTGACGTACAAGGGCGGCAACATGATCACGCTGGTGCTCGACGTGCCGGTCGCCGAAGAGGACATCCTGCCGTTCCGGCTGATGTGCGACTACGCGAAGTCGCTGTCCGAGCGGATCGGTGCGCGGGTCGTCGACGATTCGCGCCGGCCGCTGCCGGAATCGACGCTCGTCGCGATCGACCAGCAACTGATGAAGCTGTACGCGAAGCTCGAGGAAGCGGGCATCCCGGCCGGTTCGCCGGTCACGCGCCGCCTGTTCAGCCAGTAACGCGTTTCACGGGCGGTGGCCCTCGGTGCCGCCGTCCGTCGCTGCACTGCCGCACACACGCGGCCTGTGTGCGCTGCAGCCGGCTTGCGCGGCACGCATCGCGTGCCCCCGTCGCGGCGTCAAACTGAGATAATCGAACATCCGATTTTTCAGAACGAAACTGCCGCCAGCATGGCCCGAACCCAAGCCGAACCGCCAGCCAGCCAGCCCGACACGCGTGCCGCGTGGCTGCGCGACCAACTCGAGCGGGCGAATTACGCCTATTACGTGCTCGACCAGCCGGATCTGCCCGACGCCGAATACGATCGACTGTTCGGCGAGCTGCAGCAACTCGAAACCGATCATCCCGAACTCGTGACGCCCGATTCGCCGACGCAGCGCGTCGGCGGCGAAGTGGCGGGTGGTTTCACGCCGGTCGTCCATGATGCGCCGATGCTGTCGCTGAACAACGGCTTCGCCGACGAGGACATCGCCGCGTTCGACAAGCGCGTCGCCGATGCGCTCGACAAGACGACCGATCTCGCCGGCTCGGTGACGGATCCTGTCGAATATGCGTGCGAGCTGAAGTTCGACGGGCTCGCGATCTCGCTGCGCTACGAGCACGGCGTGTTCGTGCAGGCGTCGACGCGCGGCGACGGTACGACCGGCGAGGACGTGACGGAAAACGTCCGCACGATCCGCTCGATCCCGCTGAAGCTGAAGGGCGCGCACGTCCCGGCCCTGCTCGACGTGCGCGGCGAGGTGCTGATGTTCAAGCGCGATTTCGCACGCCTGAACGAACGCCAGCGCGCGGCCGAGCAACGCGAATTCGCGAACCCGCGCAACGCGGCGGCCGGCAGCCTGCGCCAGCTCGATCCGAAGATCACCGCGCAGCGTCCGCTGTCGTTCTTCGCGTACGGGATCGGCGTGCTCGACGGCATGCCGATGCCGGACACGCACAGCGCGCTGCTCGACTGGTACGAGTCGTTCGGTCTGCCGGTGAACCGCGAGCGCGCGGTCGTGTACGGCGCCGACGGCCTGCTCGGGTTCTTCCGCAAGGTCGGCGAGAAGCGCGAGTCGCTGCCGTACGACATCGACGGCGTCGTCTACAAGGTGAACCGGCGCGACGAACAGGATCGCCTCGGCTTCGTGTCGCGTGCACCGCGCTTCGCGCTCGCGCACAAGTTTCCCGCACAGGAAGCGCTGACCAAGCTCGTCGCGATCGACGTACAGGTCGGCCGCACGGGTGCGATCACGCCGGTCGCGCGGCTCGAACCCGTGTTCGTCGGCGGCGCGACGGTGACCAACGCGACGCTGCACAACGAGGACGAAGTGCGCCGCAAGGACATCCGGATCGGCGATACCGTGATCGTGCGGCGTGCGGGCGATGTGATCCCCGAGGTCGTCGGCGCGCTGCTCGATCGCCGGCCGGAAGACGCGGCCGAATTCGTGATGCCGACCGAGTGCCCGGTGTGCGGCTCGAAGATCGAGCGGCTGCCGGACGAGGCAATCGCGCGCTGCACGGGCGGCCTGTTCTGCCCGGCACAGCGCAAGCAGGCGCTGTGGCACTTCGCGCAGCGTCGCGCGCTCGACATCGACGGGCTCGGCGAGAAGATCATCGATCAGCTCGTCGAACTGAATCTCGTGCGCACGCCGGCCGACCTGTTCAATCTCGGTTTCGCGACGCTTGCGGAACTCGACCGGTTCGCCGAGAAGTCCGCACAGAATTTGCTCGACTCGCTCGAGAAGGCGAAGCACACGACGCTCGCGCGCTTCATCTACGGGCTCGGCATCCGCCATGTGGGCGAATCGACCGCGAAGGATCTCGCGAAGCACTTCGGGTCGCTGACCCCGATCATGGACGCGTCGATCGAGGAACTGCTCGAAGTCAACGACGTCGGGCCGATCGTCGCCGAGTCGATCCACCAGTTCTTTGCGGAAGAACACAACCGCACCGTGATCGAGCAGCTGCGCGCGCCCGGCAAGGTCACGTGGGCCGAAGGCCCGCCCGCGCCGAAGGCGCCACAGGGCGTGCTGGCCGGCAAGACGGTCGTGCTGACGGGCACGCTGCCGAATCTCACCCGCGACGCGGCGAAGGAGATGCTCGAAGCGGCGGGCGCGAAAGTCGCGGGCTCGGTATCGAAGAAGACGGATTACGTGGTCGCGGGCGCCGATGCCGGCAGCAAGCTCGCGAAGGCCGAGGAACTCGGCATCCCCGTACTGGACGAAGACGGACTGCACCAACTCCTGGAGGGCAACACCCCATGATTCGCGAGATCCTGAAGATGGGCGATCCGCGCCTGCTCGAAGTCGCCAAGCCGGTCGAGCAGTTCGACACGCCGGAACTGCACGAGATCGTCGCGGACATGTTCGAGACGATGCATCACGCGAACGGCGCGGGGCTCGCCGCGCCGCAGATCGGCATCGGGCTGCAGCTCATCATCTTCGGCTTCGGCAGCAACAACCGCTATCCGGACGCGCCGCCCGTGCCCGAGACCGTGCTGATCAACCCGAAGCTCGAGTACATGCCGCCGGACATGGAAGAGGGCTGGGAAGGCTGCCTGTCGGTGCCGGGCATGCGCGGCGTCGTCAGCCGCTATGCGAAGGTGCGCTACAGCGGCTACGACCAGTTCGGCGCGAAGATCGACCGCGTCGCGGAAGGCTTCCACGCGCGGGTCGTCCAGCACGAATACGACCACCTGATCGGCAAGCTGTATCCGATGCGAATCACCGACTTCACGCGCTTCGGCTTCACCGAGGTGCTGTTCCCGGGGCTCGATCCGACCGACGACGACTGACCGGCACGCGGCGGTGCGCGATGTTGCGCGCCGTCGTGCTGGAAACGAAAAAGCCCGCTTGCGCGGGCTTTTTCATTGCGTGGCACGCGGTGCGTGCCCGCTGTCAGAACGACTCGTCGGGCGACAGGTAGCGCCATTGCCCTTGCGGCAGCGCGCCGAGCATCACGCGGCCCATCCGCACGCGCTTCAGGCCGATCACTTCGAGACCGACCAGTTCGCACATCCGGCGGATCTGGCGCTTCTTGCCTTCACGCAGCACGAAACGCAGCTGTTCGCCGTTCTGCCAGCTCACCATCGCGGGCTTCAGTGCGACACCGTCGAGTTCGAGGCCGTGGCGCAGCTTCGCGAGCGATTCGGCGGGGAAGTGCTGGTCGATGTCGAGCAGCCGTTCGCCGAAGCGCACGCGCACCAGATACTCCTTGTCGATGTCCGACTGCTCGCCGATCAGCTGCTTCGCGATCCGGCCGTTCTGCGTCAGCACGAGCATGCCGGTCGAATCGATGTCGAGCCGGCCGGCCGGTGCGAGTGCGTGCAGATGCTGCGGCGAGAAGCGCAGCGGCGAGCGGTCGCCGCTCCACTGGTTGGCGCGCGTGATCAGCACCGACGCGGGCTCGTAGCCGTCTTCCGCCTGACCGGACACATAGCCGACCGGCTTGTGCAGCAGGATCGTCACTTGCGCGGCCTGCGCGGCGCTCGCGCGCTCGTCGATCTCGATCTTCTGGTCGGGACGAACCTTGGTGCCGAGCGTGTCGATGCGTTCGCCGTCGACGAGCACCCAGCCCTTTTCGATCCATTCGTCGGCTTCGCGGCGCGAGCACAGGCCGAGCTCGGACATGCGCTTCGACAGGCGCATCAGGCCGGTTTCGTCGCCGTGATCGATGTCGGGGGCGCGGCGCTTGACCGGTTGTGCGGTCGTCGGCGCGGTGCCCGTCGAGCGGCGCTCGCCGAAGCTGCGCTTTTCGCCGTAGCCGGTTGCTTTGTCACGATACGGTGCGCGTGCGCCGCCTTCGGCGCCAGCGCGGCGCGGTCGTGCATCGTCGTCGCCGCGGCGTGCCGGGCGGTCGGACGAGGTACTGCGTTCGCCGAAGCTGCGCTTGGGTGCATCGCCGGTTGCCTTGTCGCGATAGGGGGCGCGTGCACCACCTTCGGCTCCTGCGCGACGCGGCCGTGTATCGTCGTCGCGGCGAGCCGGGCGGTCGGTCGACGTACGGCGTTCACCGAAGCTGCGCTTCGGTGCATCGCCGGTTGCCTTGTCACGATAGGGCGCGCGTGCGCCGCCTTCGGCGCCAGCGCGGCGCGGACGCGCATCGTCGTCGCTGCGGCGTGCCGGGCGGTCGGTCGACGTACGGCGTTCGCCGAAGCTGCGCTTCGGTGCCTCGCCGGTTGCCTTGTCGCGATAGGGTGCGCGTGCGCCGCCTTCAGCACCTGCGCGGCGCGGCCGTGCATCGTCGTCGCTGCGGCGAGCCGGGCGGTCGGACGATGTACTGCGTTCGCCGAAGCTGCGCTTCGGTGCGTCGCCGGTTGCCTTGTCACGATACGGTGCGCGTGCGCCGCCTTCGGCACCTGCGCGGCGCGGCCGCGTATCGCCATCGCTGCGGCGAGCCGGGCGGTCGGACGGCGGACGGCGATCGTCGAAGCTGCGCTTCGCGCCTTCGCCGGCCGCCTTGTCGCGATACGGTGCGCGTGCACCGCCTTCTGCGCCTGCGCGGCGCGGCCGTGCATCGTCGTCGCTGCGGCGAGCCGGGCGGTCGGTCGACGTACGGCGTTCGCCGAAGCTGCGCTTCTCGCCATAGCCGTCTGCCTTGTCGCGATAGGGGGCGCGTGCACCGCCTTCTGTGCCCGCGCGGCGCGGCCGCGCATCGGGCTGGCCTTCGGCGCTGCGATACGGACGCGCGGGACGCGCGTCGCCGCGTTCGGCACCGCCGTCACGCGGTGCGCGCTTCGCCGGCGCACGATCCGCACCCGGGCGTTCCGCGCCGCGCGGCTTGAACGCGCGTTCGCCGGCGGCTGCCGGAGCGCCGGCCTTCTTCGGGCGCGGCGGCTTGTCGGCCGCGGGCGGCGGGGCGGGGCGCACCGCCTTGCGAGCGACGAGGCTGCCGGAGCGGACGGGTGCGCGGGTCGGCGACGCCGGACGCGGATTCTTGACGGTTAATTTGGTGCGCATAAACGCTGGGATTCATTCAGACTGCGATCGCGCGCAGCAATTCGGTTTCGAGCTGGATCTGCAGGCGGTTGTCGGACAGGCCGGCACCATCGAGCAGGAAGATGTCCTCGACGCGTTCGCCGAGCGTATTGATCCGCGCCGCGTGGACGCCGACCTGATGCTCGGCCAGTACGCGCGCGATCGAATAGAGAAGGCCCGGCCGGTCGTTGGCGGACACGGACAGGATGTAGTACTGGCCGCGCTCGTCGGCCCGGAGGTCGACGCGCGGCGTGATCGGAAACGTCCGGGACAGCCGCGACAGGCGGCCCTTGGACGGCTCCGGCAGCGGCGCGGTCTCGGCAAGGCGCGTCGCGAGCTGCTGTTCGACGAGATTCGCGATGTCGCGATAGCGCACGTCGCGTTCGGTCTGCGTGACGATGAAATTGTCGAGCGCATAGCCGTGCCGCGTGGTGCTGACGCGCGCATCGAGCACCGACAGTCCGTTGCGGTCGAAGTACGCGCAGATGCCCGCGAACAGGTCGGGGCGGTCCTTCACGTACACGAGCACCTGCAGCGCGTCGCCGATCGGCGACGGCCGCGCGCGGACGATCGCCGTCTCGGCGTTCACGTGCCGGTACAGCACGCGCGTCTGCCATGCGATGTCGGCCGCGTCGTGACGCAGGAAGAAGCCGACGTCGAGCTGATCCCACAACGCACGGTGCGCGTCGTCGGGCACGGTCTCGAGGCGCAGCAGCGCGAGCGCCTGCTCCTGGCGCGACTTCAGTTCCGAATGCGCGTCGGGGTTGGCGCCGCCGAGCACCGCGAGCGTGATGCGGTACAGGTCCTCGAGCAGCTTGCCCTTCCACGTGTTCCACACCTTCGGGCTCGTGCCGCGGATATCGGCGACGGTCAGCAGGTAGAGCGCGGTGAGGTAGCGTTCGTTGCCGACGACTTCCGCGAAGCGCTTGATGACCTCGGGGTCGCTCGTGTCCTGCTTCTGCGCGACCTGGCTCATCGTCAGGTGATGCTGGACGAGCCACACGATCAGCGCCGCGTCGTCGCCGGTGATTCCGTGCTCGCGGCAGAAGCGCCGCGCGTCGGCCATCCCGAGCGTCGAATGGTCGCCGCCGCGGCCTTTCGCGATGTCGTGGAACAGCGCGGCGACATACAGCACCCACGGGCGCTCGAAATTGCCGATCAGCTGGCTGCAGAACGGGTATTCGTGCGCATGCTCGGCTACCGCGAAGCGGCGGAGGTTGCGCAACACCATCAGGATGTGCTGGTCGACCGTATACACGTGGTACAGGTCGTGCTGCATCTGGCCGACGATGCGGCGGAAATTCAGCAGGTAGCGGCCGAGCACGCTCGTCTGGTTCATCAGCCGGAATGCATGCGTGATGCCCTCGGGCTGCTGCAGGATCTGCATGAACGTGCGGCGGTTCTGCGGATCGCGCCGCCACGTGTTGTTCATGATCTCGCGCGAGTTGTACAGCGCGCGCAGCGTGCGGGCGGACAGGCCCTTCACGCCGCGGGTCACCTCGTACAGCAGGAAGGCTTCGAGGATCGCGTCGGGATGGCGTTCGAACACGCCGTCGTCGACGATCTCGAGCATGCCCTGCTTCTCGACGAAACGATCGGGCGACAGCACGCGCGTGATGCCGCTCGTCGCGGGGAACAGCTGCGCCTCGATGTTCTGGATCAGGATCGTCGCGAGCTGCGTGACCGCCTTCGCGGCCCAGTAGTAGCGGCGCATCAGCTGCTCGCTCGCGCGCTTGGCCTGCGTCGGCCGGTAGCCGAAGCTCTCGGCGGCCTGCGTCTGCAGGTCGAACACGAGCATGTCCTGGCGGCGGCCGGCGATCACGTGCAGCCGCGCGCGCAGCGTCTTCAGGAATCCTTCGTTGCGGCGCAGCTCACGCGCCTCGCGCTCGGTGATGAGCCCGCGTGTGTCGAGCTCGCGCCAGCTGCTGCCGAAGCCGGCCGCGCGCGCGATCCACAGGATCGTCTGCAGGTCGCGCAGCCCGCCGGGGCTTTCCTTCACGTTCGGCTCGAGGCTGTACGGCGTGTCCTGGAACTTCGCGTGGCGCTGGCGCATCTCGAGCACCTTCGCGGTGAAGAACGCGCGGGCGTCGAGCGCCTCGTGATACCGCACGGTGAAGCGCTCGAACAGCGCGGTGCTGCCGACGATGCGGCGCGCCTCGAGCAGCGAGGTCTGCACGGTGACGTCCTGCGACGCTTCCTCGATGCATTGCGCGACCGTGCGCACGCTGCTGCCGATCTCGAGGCCGAGATCCCACGCCATCCCGATGAAGCGCTCGATGCGGGCGTCGAGCGCCGGGTCGTGCGCGTCGGGCAGCAGCACGAGGATGTCGACGTCGGAGTAGGGCGCGAGCTCGCCGCGTCCGTAGCCACCCACGGCGACGAGCGCGAGCGTCGCGGGTACTCCGCACTCGTCCCACACGCGCTTGAGCGCATCGTCGGTGAGTTTCGACAGCGCGTGCATCAGCGACGCGACGTTCGCCGCGCTGCGAAAGCGCTCGAGCATGTCGACCTTGGCGGCCTTGAATTCGGCGCGCCGCGACAGCGCTTCGGGCGAGGGGGCGGCGTGAGCGCTCATGGGTGGCCGTTCAGGTCGAGGGCGGGCAAGGTGGGCAGGGCGGGCGCGACGGCGCTCAGACCGCGGCGGCCGGTTGCGCGAACACCGGGCGTGCCGGCGTGCCGGCCGACACGGTCAGCACCTCGTAGCCCGTCTCGGTGACGAGCACGGTGTGCTCCCATTGCGCGGACAGGCTGCGGTCGCGCGTCTTGACCGTCCACTGGTCGGGCATCGTGCGGATGTCGCGCTTGCCGGCGTTGATCATCGGCTCGATCGTGAAGATCATCCCGGCCTTCAGCTCGATGCCGGTGCCCGGACGGCCGTAGTGGACGACCTGCGGATCTTCGTGGAACACCGTGCCGATGCCGTGGCCGCAGTATTCGCGCACGACGCTGTAGCCCTGCGCTTCCGCGTGCTTCTGGATCGCGTAGCCGATGTCGCCGAGGTGCGCGCCGGGCTTGACCTGGTCGATGCCGAGCCACATGCACTCGTAGGTGGTCTGCACGAGGCGCTTCGCGAGGATCGAGCCCTCGCCGACGATGAACATCCGGCTGGTGTCGCCGAAGTAGCCGTTCTTGATCACGGTGACGTCGATGTTCAGCGCGTCGCCGTTCTTGATTACCTTCTCGCCCGGAATGCCGTGACAGATCACGTCGTTGACCGAGATGCAGGTGGCCTTCGGGTACGGCGGGTAGCCGGGCGGCTGATAATTCAGCGGCGCGGGGATCGTGCCCTGCTCGTTGAGCATGAATTCGTGACAGAGCCGGTCGAGTTCGGCGGTCGTGACACCCGCGACGACGTGCGGCGTGATGAAGTCGAGCACTTCGCTCGCGAGACGGCAGGCGACGCGCATCTCGGCGATGTCGTGTTCGTTTTTGAGCGTAATAGCCATCGAGGTATGCCTGGAATGCGGTGAATTGACGGATTATCGCACCTTATGGCTGGCCTCGCAGCCCCTGCCGGCGGTGCCGATGCGGGTTTTCGGGGATTGTCCGGCCGGCTGCCGCGCGGCAAGCGAAAGTGGCGGGCGACTTGAGAGCCGACAAATCGGCGTGCTATACTCTTTGGCTAAGTCGACATCCAAATGCCGAACATGCCTCATTTTGGGGCGGCATGGCGATGAAAGGCTTGTGGCACGCGCATTTTCGCACGTGCCGAATCGCAAGCCGGCGCAACCAAGGGTGCCGGCCGCGCGGAACGAAGGTCCTTCGGGGCGCGTTCGCGCGGCGGTACGGCAGCCGGCTTAAGACCCAACCCTCGTGGAGAATTTACATGGCAGTTACGATGCGCCAAATGCTGGAAGCGGGTGTCCACTTCGGTCACCAGACGCGCTTCTGGAACCCGAAGATGGCTCCGTTCATTTTCGGTCACCGCAACAAGATTCACATCATCAACCTCGAAAAGACGCTGCCGATGTTCACGGACGCACAGAAGTACGTGCGCCAGCTGGCAGCAAACCGCGGCACGATCCTGTTCGTCGGCACGAAGCGTCAATCGCGTGACACGATCGCCCAGGAAGCGCAGCGCGCAGGCATGCCGTACGTCAACGCACGCTGGCTCGGCGGCATGATGACCAACTTCAAGACGCTGAAGGTTTCGATCAAGCGCCTGAAGGACATGGAAGCGGCCGTCGAATCGGGCGAAACCGAGAAGATGAGCAAGAAGGAAGCGCTGCTGTTCGAACGCGAAATCGCCAAGCTGCAAAAGTCGATCGGCGGCGTGAAGGACATGGGCGGCATTCCGGACGCGATCTTCGTCGTCGACGTCGGCTACCACAAGATCGCCGTCACGGAAGCGAACAAGCTGGGCGTGCCGGTCATCGCCGTGGTCGACACGAACCACTCGCCGGAAGGTGTGGATTACGTGATCCCGGGCAACGACGACTCGAGCAAGGCAGTCGCGCTGTACGCTGAAGGCGTGGCCGACGCGATCCTCGAAGGCCGTGCGAACGCGGTCAACGAAGTGGTCCAGGCAGCGCGCGGCGACGACGAGTACGTCGAGGAAAACGCGTAACTGGCCCCGAGCCGGCGCAAAAAGGGGGCTCTCAACAGGCCCCCTTTTTTTAAGCTTGTGCGCCGGACCTGATCGCGCTGAATCGGCGCGGGTCCGGAAACGATTTTCGGCCGTTCGCGTCCAAGCGGGCGGCGTTGTGAATACAGACTCAAGGAGCGAATGATGGCGGCAATTACCGCAAGCATGGTGGCAGAACTGCGCGCAAAGACCGACGCACCGATGATGGAGTGCAAGAAGGCGCTGACGGAAGCCGACGGCGACCTGGCCAAGGCTGAAGAGCTGCTGCGCGTCAAGCTCGGCAACAAGGCGAGCAAGGCGGCATCGCGCGTGACGGCCGAAGGCGTCGTCGCATCGTTCGTCGGCGGCAATGCAGGCGCGCTGGTCGAACTGAACTGCGAAACCGACTTCGTCGCGAAGAACGACGACTTCCTCGCATTCTCGAAGACGGTTGCGGAACTCGTCGCGACGCAGAACCCGGCCGACGTGGCCGCGCTGTCGGCGCTGCCGCTCGAAGGCTCGACGGTCGACGCAGTGCGCCTGGCACTGATTGGCAAGATCGGCGAGAACGTCTCGATCCGCCGTTTCGTGCGCTTCGAAACCGCGAACAAGATCGCGACGTACCTGCACGGCGCGCGTATCGGCGTGATCGTCGAGTACACGGGTGCGGACGAGCAGGTCGGCAAGGACGTCGCGATGCACATCGCCGCGATGAAGCCGGTCGCGCTGTCGTCGGCCGACGTGCCGGCGGAACTGATCGACACGGAACGCCGCGTGGCCGAGCAGAAGGCTGCGGAATCGGGCAAGCCGGCTGAAATCGTCGCGAAGATGGTCGACGGCAGCGTCCAGAAGTACCTGAAGGAAGTGTCGCTGCTCAACCAGACGTTCGTGAAGAACGACAAGCAGACGATCGAGCAGATGCTGAAGGCAGCGGACTCCACGGTGCAGAAGTTCGCGCTGTTCGTCGTCGGCGAAGGCATCGAGAAGCGCCAGGACGACTTCGCCGCCGAAGTGGCCGCGCAAGTCGCAGCAGCAAAGCAGCAGTAAGCAGTCAGGCAGTATCCGCGGCGGGCGTCCGCTCCGCCGCGGTCGGCGGCGCCGTCGGCCGGCCGGGAACCCCGGTCCGACCGTCGGCGCTTGCCCGAATCAGTATTTCGCCCCTACAGTTCGTGGTTGTCATCCTCTCGTCGCTCGGAAGCCCCTATGTCCAATGCCTATAAACGCGTCCTCCTCAAACTCTCCGGCGAAGCGCTGATGGGCGACGATGCCTTCGGCATCAATCGCGCGACGATCGAACGGATGGTGGCGGACATTGCCGAAGTCGTGGGTCTCGGTACGCAGCTTGCGGTCGTGATCGGCGGCGGTAACATTTTCCGCGGTGTCGCGGGCGGTGCGGCCGGCATGGACCGCGCGACGGCCGACTACATGGGGATGCTGGCGACGATGATGAACGCGCTGGCGCTGCAGGACGCGATGCGCCACGCCGGCATCGTCGCACGCGTGCAATCCGCGCTGCGCATGGACCAGGTCGTCGAGCCGTACATCCGGCCCCGCGCGATCCGTCAGCTCGAGGAAGGCAAGGTCGTGATCTTCGCGGCCGGCACGGGCAACCCGTTCTTCACGACGGACACGGCCGCCGCGCTGCGCGGTTCGGAAGTGGGCGCCGAGGTCGTGCTGAAGGCGACCAAGGTCGATGGCGTATATTCTGCCGATCCGAAGAAGGATCCGTCGGCCACGCGCTACGCGACGATCAGCTTCGACGAGGCGATCAGCCGGAATCTGCAGGTGATGGACGCGACGGCCTTCGCGCTGTGCCGCGACCAGAAGCTGCCGATTCGCGTGTTTTCGATCAACAAGCCGGGCGCGCTCAAGCGTATCGTGCTGGGCGAGGACGAAGGTACGCTCGTCCACGTGTAAACTCCCGCGGATGCGGGCAAGCGGCGTGGGTCGCCGGCCGTGGTGCGTCGCGCGCCGGGCGGGGCCCGCGTTCTTTGAAGGTTGAAGGTTTGGAGGTTGAAATGAGTGTCGCTGATGTCAAGAAGGGCGTAGAGCAGAAGATGCAGCGCTCGATCGAAGCGTTCAAGAACGATCTGGCGAAGATCCGCACGGGCCGTGCGCATACCGGTCTGCTCGATCACGTGCAGGTCGACTACTACGGTTCGATGGTGCCGATCTCGCAGGTTGCGAACCTGACGCTCGTCGACGCACGCACGATCGGTGTGCAGCCGTGGGAAAAGAACATGGTCGCGAAGGTCGAGAAGGCCATCCGCGAAGCCGATCTCGGCCTGAACCCGGCGACGGCCGGCGACCTGATCCGCGTGCCGATGCCGGCGCTGACGGAAGAGCGCCGCCGCGAGCTGACCAAGGTGGTCAAGAGCGAAGGCGAAACGGCCAAGGTCGCGATCCGCAACCTGCGCCGCGACGCGAACGAAGCGCTCAAGAAGCTCGTGAAGGACAAGGAAATCTCGGAAGACGACGAGCGCCGTGCGAGCGACGACGTGCAGAAGCTGACGGACAAGCACGTTGCCGAAGTCGACAAGCTCGTGCAGAGCAAGGAAGCCGAGATCATGACGGTCTGACGACCGTCCTCGCGCGCCGCCTTCTTTCCGCATTACTGTCTCAACGGCCATGACCTATACAAGCTCTACTGTTCGCGTGCCTGACGTCGGCGCCGTGCCGCGTCATATCGCGATCATCATGGACGGCAACGGCCGTTGGGCGACCGAACGCCGCCTGCCGCGCGTCGCGGGGCACACCCGCGGCGTGGATGCCGTGCGGGCGGTGGTCGAAGGCTGCGCGCGCGCCGGCGTCGAATACCTGACGCTGTTCGCGTTCAGTTCGGAAAACTGGCGCCGGCCGAACGACGAAGTGTCGTTCCTGATGCGGCTGTTCATCACCGCGCTCGAGCGCGAGATCGGCAAGCTGCATGCGAACGGGATCCGCCTGCGGGTGGTCGGCGATCTCGAACGCTTCGAGCCGCGCATCCGCGAACTGATCCGCCGCGCCGAAACCAAGACGGCGCGCAACACCCGCCTGACCCTGACGATCGCCGCGAACTACGGCGGCCGCTGGGACATCCTGCAGGCGACGAAGAAGCTCGTCGAGCAGGCCGTGCGCGAGGGTCGCGAGGTCGACGTGACCGAAGACGCGTTCGCGCCGCACCTGGCAATGGCCTATGCGCCGGAGCCCGATCTCTTCATCCGCACCGGCGGCGAGCAGCGCGTCAGCAATTTCCTGCTGTGGCAGCTCGCGTACGCGGAATTCTATTTCACCGACAAATACTGGCCGGACTTCGACGGCGCGGCGCTGGCCGACGCGATCGCGTCGTATACCGAGCGCGAGCGCCGTTTCGGGCGCACCAGCGCGCAGCTCGAACCGCAATCGCAGAACGCCGATTCCCTTTCATGCTGAAGACCCGTGTGATCACGGCGGTCGTGATGCTGGCAGTGTTGCTGCCGGTGACGCTGTTTGCGCCGCTCGCCGCGTTCGGCGCGCTGATCGGCGTCGTGCTCGTGTTCGCCGCGTGGGAATGGGCGCGCCTGCTGAAGCTCGGCGCGGTCGGCTCCGTCGTCTACGCGATCGTCGCGGCGGCCGCGCTCGCGGCGACCGCGCCGCTCGGCGTCGGTGCGGCTTCGTCCCGTCCCCTTTTCATGGCAGCCGGCGTGTTCTGGCTGCTGGTCGGCCCGTTCTCGCTGCGACGCAAGCCGGAACTCGCGGGCGGCGTGTGGCGGGCGTTCCTGCTCGCGGCCGGGCTCGTCGTGTTCGCGGCCTGCTGGCATGCGCTCGTCGCGGCGCGTGCCGAGGGCGTTCCGTTCGTGCTGTCGCTGCTTCTGGTCGTCTGGCTGGCCGATATCGGTGCATACTTCGCGGGCAAAGCCTTCGGAAAGCGTAAACTGGCCATTACGATCAGTCCCGGGAAGAGCTGGGAAGGTGCGATCGGCGGCTGGTTCGCCGTGATGGTCGTCGCGGGTGTCGCGATGGCTGCGCACTGGTTTGAGCCGACCCTGTTTTCCGCATTCGCGGCGCGCTACGGGATGCCCGGCGCGTGGGCCGCGTTGACGCTGCTGGTCGCCTACAGCGTGATCGGCGACCTGTTCGAGTCGCTGCTCAAGCGTCAGGCGGGCGTGAAGGATTCCAGCGGCCTGCTGCCCGGGCACGGCGGCGTGCTCGACCGCGTCGACGCGCTGCTGCCCGTGCTGCCGCTCGCAATGCTGCTGCTTGGTTAAACCACTATTTCTGTTATGCAAAAACGTCTGACACTGCTCGGTTCCACGGGCTCGATCGGAGACAGCACGCTCGACGTGGTCGCCCGCCATCCCGAGCGTTTCTCGGTCTATGCGTTGACCGCGCACCGCAACGGCGACAAGCTCGTCGAGCAGTGCCTGCGCTTCGCGCCCGAAGTCGCGGTGGTCGGCGATGCGAACACGGCGGCGCACGTCGAGGCAAAACTGCGCGCGGCGGGCAGCACGACCGTGGTGCTGTACGGGCCGCAGGCGCTCGTCGACGTGTCGAAGAGCGACGGCTGCGACACGGTCGTCGCGGCGATCGTCGGCGCGGCCGGCCTTGCGCCGAGCCTTGCGGCCGCGCGCGCCGGCAAGCGCATCCTGCTTGCGAACAAGGAATCGCTCGTGATGTCTGGCGCGATCTTCATGGACGCCGTGCGCGACCATGGCGCGATCCTGTTGCCGGTCGACAGCGAACACAACGCGATCTTCCAGTGCATGCCGCGCGACGAGAACGAGCACGGCGGGATCTCGAAGATCATCCTGACCGCGTCGGGCGGCCCGTTCCGCACGCGCGAGCCGGCCACGCTCGCCGACGTGACGCCGGACGAAGCCTGCAAGCACCCGAACTGGGTGATGGGCCGCAAGATTTCGGTCGATTCCGCGACGATGATGAACAAGGGCCTCGAGGTGATCGAGGCGCACTGGATCTTCGGTCTGCCGGGCGACCGGATCGACGTGCTGATCCACCCGCAGAGCGTGATCCATTCGCTCGTGTCGTACCGCGACGGCTCGGTGCTCGCCCAGCTCGGCAACCCCGACATGCGCACGCCGATCGCGCACGCGCTGGCGTTCCCGGAGCGCGTCGACGCGGGCGTCGACCAGCTCGACCTCGCGCAGATCGCGCAGCTGTCGTTCGAGAAACCCGATTACACGCGGTTCCCGTGCCTCGCGCTCGCGCTGAAGGCGCTTGAGGAGGGCGGTATCGCGAGCGCCGCGTTGAACGCGGCGAACGAAATTGCGGTCGAAGCGTTTCTCGAGCGCCGGATCGGCTTCATGGCGATCGCGGCCACGGTCGACGCAGTGCTCAACGCGCTGCCGAACCGCAGCCCGAACGGGCTCGACGACGTCCTTGCGGCGGATGCCGAGGCACGCCGCCTCGCCGCCGAGATCATTGCGAAAGCGCCTGCGCCACGCGTGGAGCGTACTGTCTGAATGAGGTGCTCATGAACGTGCTGGTCGAACTGATCGCGTTTGCGGTGGCGATCGGGGTGCTGGTCGTCGTGCATGAGTACGGACATTATCGCGTCGCGCGCTGGTGCGGCGTGAAGGTGCTGCGTTTCTCGATCGGTTTCGGCCAGCCCGTCGCGCGCTGGGTCAGCCGCAGGACGGGCACCGAGTGGACGCTGTCCGCACTGCCGCTCGGCGGTTACGTGAAGATGCTCGACGAGCGCGAGCCGGGGCCGGGCATCAAGCCCGAGGAGCTCGACCAGGCGTTCAACCGGCAATCGGTGTTCAAGCGCATCGCGATCGTCGCCGCCGGCCCGATCGCGAACTTCCTGTTGGCAATCGTCCTGTTTTCCGTCGTATTCGCAACCGGCGTGACCGAGCCGGCCGCGGTGCTCGCGCCGCCGGCCGCCGGCACGGTGGCGGCTCGCGCGGGCTTCGACGGCAACGAGACGATCGTGTCGATTCGTGACGTGCACGCAGGCGACGCGCAGGGCGGCGAGGCCGTGCCGGTGCGTTCGTGGTCGGATTTGCGCTGGAAGCTGCTGGCCGCCGCGTTCGATCATCGCGAGGTCGTGCTCGGCGCGCGCGACGGCGGCGCATCGACGTTCGATTTCCGCGTCGACCTGCGCAACGTTCCCGAAAGCGCGCTGGACGACGATTTCATGATGCACCTGGGCTTCGAGACCGGCGGTGGCACGTTGTCGGTGGCGTCGGTGCAGCCCGGCAGCGCGGCCGAGCACGCTGGCCTGAAGGCCGGCGACAAGCTGCTCGCGCTCGACGGCAAGCCCATCGGCGGCGCCTCGCGCTTCATCGACGCGGTGAAGCACCACGCGGGCCAGGCGGTCGATCTGCGGGTCGAGCGGGGCGGCGCCACACAGACGGTGTCGATCGTGCCGCAGGCGCAGCGCGACGACGAGACGGGGCAGCAGGTTGGCCGCATCGGCGCAGCGCTGTCGATGCATACGCCGTCGGTCGACGTGCGCTACGGGCCGATCGAGAGCCTGCAGCTCGGCGCGCACCGCACGTGGGACATCGCCGTTTATTCGCTGAAGATGTTCGGGCGCATGATCACGGGCAACGCGTCGCTGAAGAACCTGTCCGGTCCGGTGACGATTGCGGACTACGCGGGCAAGAGCGCGCGGCTCGGTCCGTCGGCCTTCCTGTCGTTCCTCGCCCTTGTCAGCATTAGCCTCGGGGTGTTGAACTTGCTGCCGATTCCCGTTTTGGACGGGGGGCATCTGTTATATTATCTGGTTGAAGCCGCGACCGGGAAAGCCGTTTCGGAGCGCTGGCAGCTGATTCTGCAAAGAGCCGGGTTGATCTGCATCGTCGCATTGTCGGCGATCGCGCTGTTCAACGACCTGGCTCGGTTAATCCATTTCTGAAGCGTCAGGCGGCGGCCAGTCGGCCGCCGCCTGATTTGATGCAGCTAAATATTGGGGATGCACGTTGTTCAAACCTCATCGCTTTGTACCTAAGACAGTTGCAGCGGCCGCGCTCGCCGCGCACGGCCTCGCGGCGCATGCAGCGGCACCGTTCGTGGTGCAAGACATCAAGATCGAGGGGTTGCAGCGCGTCGAAGCGGGTTCGGTGTTTGCCTACCTGCCGATCAAGCAGGGCGATACCTTCACCGACGACAAGGCATCCGAAGCAATCCGCGCGCTGTACGCGACGGGCTTCTTCAACGACGTGCGCATCGCCACCCAGGGCAACGTCGTGATCGTGCAGGTGCAGGAGCGTCCGGCCATTGCGTCGATCGACTTCACCGGCACGAAGGAATTCGACAAGGACAACCTGACGAAGGCGCTGCGCGCGGTGGGTCTGGCCGACGGCCGCTACTACGACAAGGCGCTCGTCGACAAGGCGGAGCAGGAGCTCAAGCGTCAGTACCTGACGCGCGGCTTCTACGCAGCCGAGGTCAAGACGACGGTCACGCCGGTCGACGCGAACCGCGTGTCGATCCTGTTCGCGGTCGCCGAAGGCCCGAGCGCGAAGATCCGCCAGATCAACTTCATCGGCAACAAGGCGTTCAGCACCAGCAAGCTGCGCGACGAGATGCAGTTGTCCACGCCGAACTGGTTCTCCTGGTACACGAAGAACGACCTGTACTCGAAGGAAAAGCTGACGGGCGACCTCGAGGCCGTGCGCTCGTACTACCTGAACCGCGGCTACCTCGAGTTCAACATCGAGTCGACCCAGGTGTCGATCTCGCCCGACAAGAAGGACATGTACCTGACGGTCACGCTGCACGAAGGCGAGCCGTACACGGTGTCGGGCATCAAGCTGTCGGGCAACCTGCTCGATCGCGAAGCCGAACTGACCAAGCTGATCAAGATCAAGCCGGGCGATCGCTTCTCGGCCGAAAAGCTGCAGCAAACGACGAAGTCGATCGTCGACAAGCTCGGCGAATACGGCTATGCATTCGCGACCGTCAACGCGCAGCCGGACATCGACCAGGCGAACCACAAGGTGAACCTGAACCTCGTCGTCGATCCGAGCCGCCGCGTGTACGTGCGCCGCATCAACGTGGTCGGCAACACGCGTACGCGCGACGAAGTCGTGCGCCGCGAAATGCGCCAGCTCGAAAGCTCGTGGTTCGATTCGAACCGCCTCGCGCTGTCGAAGGATCGCGTGAACCGTCTCGGCTACTTCACCAACGTCGACGTGACGACGGTGCCGGTCGAAGGCACGAACGACCAGGTCGACGTGACCGTGAAGGTCGATGAAAAGCCGACCGGCGCGATCACGCTGGGCGCGGGCTTCTCGTCGACGGACAAGGTGGTGCTGTCGGCGGGCGTGTCGCAGGACAACGTGTTCGGCTCGGGCACGAGCCTGTCGGTGAACGTCAACACCGCGAAGAGCTACCGCACGCTGACCGTCACGCAGGTCGACCCGTACTTCACGGTCGACGGCATCAAGCGGATCACGGACGTCTACTACCGCACGTACCAGCCGCTCTACTATTCGACGAGCTCGAGCTTCCGGATCATCAGCGCGGGCGGCAACCTGAAGTTCGGCATTCCGTTCTCGGAAGTCGACACCGTCTACTTCGGCGCGGGCTTCGAGCAGAACCGTCTCGATGTCGATTCGAACACGCCGCAGAGCTACCAGGATTACGTGAACCAGTTCGGCCGCGTGTCGAACACGGTGCCGCTGACCGTCGCGTGGTCGCGCGATGCGCGTGACAGCGCGCTGATCCCGAGCCGCGGCTACTTCACGCAGGCGAACGTCGAGTACGGTGTGCCGGTCGGCAAGATCCAGTACTACAAGGCTGACCTGCAGGCGCAGTACTACTATTCGTTCTCGCGCGGCTTCATCCTGGGCATGAACCTGCAAGGCGGCTACGGTAACGGTATCGGCAACCCGTACCCGATCTTCAAGAACTACTACGCGGGCGGTATCGGCTCCGTGCGTGGCTACGAGCCGAGCTCGCTGGGCCCGCGCGACACGAAGACGAACGACCCGATCGGCGGTTCGAAGATGCTCGTCGGCAACATCGAATTGACGTTCCCGCTGCCGGGCACCGGCTACGACCGTACGCTGCGCGTGTTCACGTTCCTCGACGGCGGTAACGTGTGGGGCAACGCGCCGGGCGGCACGAGTACCGGCGCGAACGGCCTGCGTTACGGCTACGGTGTGGGTCTCGCGTGGATCTCGCCGATCGGCCCGCTGAAGCTGAGCCTCGGCTTCCCGCTGCAGAAGCATGAAGGCGACCAGTACCAGAAATTCCAGTTCCAGATCGGGACGGCGTTCTGATCGAACGCATGACAACAGCAACGAGAGGGTAATTTTGCTAACCGGTAAGTTTTCGAAACGAGTGATGTGTGCGCTGACCGTTGCGCTGGCCTTGGGCGCGGCGACGGCGCATGCTCAGGACGTCGCCCGCATCGCGGCGGTCAATTCGGATCGGATCCTGCGCGAGTCGGCGCCCGCCAAGGTGGCGCAGACGAAGCTCGAAGCCGAGTTCGCGAAGCGCGACAAGGAACTGCAGGACCTCGCGGCGCGCCTGAAGTCGATGTCCGACTCGCTGGACAAGAACGGAGCGTCGCTGTCGGCGGCCGATCGTGCGCAAAAGCAGCGCGATCTCGCGCAGCTCGACACCGACTTCCAGCGCAAGCAGCGCGAGTTTCGCGAGGACCTGAACCAACGCCGCAACGAGGAACTCGCGGCGGTGCTGGAGCGCGCGAACAAGGTCATCAAGCAGATCGCCGAGCAGCAGAATTACGACCTGATCGTGCAGGAAGCCGTGTACGTCAGTCCGCGCATCGACATCACCGACAAGGTGCTCAAGGCGCTCGCGTCCGGCTCGACGAACTGAACGGAGCAGACGACGAATGGCATTGACGCTCGAGGAACTCGTAAAGCGGTTCGGCGGCGAGATCGCCGGCGACGCCCAGTGCAAGGTGGGCGGCCTCGCGCCGCTCGACCAGGCAGGCCCTCAGCAACTCGCATTTCTCGCGAATCCGAAGTACCTGTCGCAGGTCGAGACGACTCGCGCCGGCGCGGTGCTGATCGCGCCGAAGGATCTCGAAAAGCTGCGCGCGGCCACTGACGGTCAGCCGGCCGGCCCCGGGATGGCCGTCCCCCGTAATTTCATTGTGACGCCGAATCCGTACGCGTACTTCGCGCGCGTCGCGCAGATGTTCATCGATCTCGCCACGCCGCCGCGCGCGCCCGGCGTGCATCCGAGCGCGACGATCGATCCGGCCGCACAGGTTGCCGCGAGCGCGGTGATCGGTCCGCACGTGACGGTCGAGGCCGGCGCGGTGATCGAGGACGGCGTGCAGCTCGACGCGAACGTGTTCGTCGGCCGCGGTACGACGATCGGCGCGGGTTCGCACCTGTATCCGAACGCATCGGTGTACCACGGCTGCAAGATCGGCCCGCGCGCGATCATCCATTCGGGTGCCGTGATCGGTTCCGACGGGTTCGGCTTCGCGCCGGATTTCGTCGGCGACGGCGATGCGCGCACCGGCAGCTGGGTCAAGATCCCGCAGGTCGGCGGCGTGACGGTCGGCCCGGATGTCGAGATCGGTGCGAACACGACGATCGATCGCGGCGCGATGGCGGACACCGTCATCGAGGAATGCGTGAAGATCGACAATCAGGTCCAGATCGGCCACAACTGCCGGATCGGCGCCTATACGGTGATCGCGGGCAGTGCGGGCATCGCCGGCAGCACGACGATCGGCCGCCACTGCATGATCGGCGGCGCGGCGGGCATCGCCGGCCACGTGACGCTCGGCGACTATGTCATCATCACCGCGAAATCGGGCGTGTCGAAGTCGCTGCCGAAGGCCGGCATCTACACGAGCGCATTCCCGGCCGTCGACCACGGCGAATGGAACCGGAGCGCCGCGCTCGTGCGCAACCTCGACAAGCTGCGCGAGCGCATCAAGGCGCTCGAAACCGCGCTGGCCGCCCAGGGCGGCACGGACGCCTGACCGACGCCATGCGAGACCAGCAACCGGGCACGGCCAGCGCTACCGGCCCGGTTTGCCAGACTGGGCCGCGCGGCGGCCCGCTTCAGCCTTTGCATCACCACCGCGCAGCCTCTGCGTGAGACGAACCATCATGAGCACTGAAAAAATCAATCTCGACATCCACAAGATCCTCACGCTGCTGCCGCACCGCTACCCGATTCTGCTCGTCGATCGCGTGCTCGAACTCGAGCCGCACAAGGGGATCAAAGCGCTGAAGAACGTGTCGATCAACGAGCCGTTCTTCCAGGGACACTTCCCGAAGCGGCCGGTGATGCCGGGTGTGCTGATCCTCGAGGCGCTCGCTCAGGCAGCCGCGCTGCTGACGTTCGCGGAAGAGCAGCCGAAGGATCCGGAAAACACGCTGTACTACTTCGTCGGCATCGACGGTGCGCGCTTCAAGCGCGTGGTCGAACCGGGCGACCAACTGATTCTGAACGTGACGTTCGAACGTTACATCCGCGGCATCTGGAAGTTCAAGGCGGTGGCGGAAGTGGACGGCAAGGTGGCGGCGGAAGCCGAACTGATGTGCACGGTCAAGACGGCCGACGCGGCGCCCTGAGCGACGCGGCACGCATGGGTATCGTAACGCGAGCAACGCGACACATCATATCGAGAGGCAACGGCGCATGACCAGGATTCATCCCACCGCGATTGTCGAACCGGGCGCGCAGATCGACGAGTCCGTCGAGATCGGGCCGTATGCGATCGTCGGGCCGCACGTCACGATCGGCGCGCGTACGACGATCGGCTCCCACAGCGTGATCGAAGGTCACACGACGCTCGGCGAGGACAACCGAATCGGCCATTACGCGTCGGTCGGCGGCCGTCCGCAGGACATGAAGTACAAGGACGAGCCGACGAAGCTCGTGATCGGCAACCGCAACACGATCCGCGAATTCACGACGATCCACACCGGCACCGTGCAGGATGTCGGCGTGACGACGCTCGGCGACGACAACTGGATCATGGCCTATGTGCACATCGGTCATGACTGCCGCGTCGGCAGCAACGTGATCCTGTCGAGCAACGCGCAGATGGCCGGTCACGTCGAGATCGGCGACTACGCGATCATCGGCGGGATGTCGGGCGTGCACCAGTTCGTGCGCATCGGCGCGCATTCGATGCTGGGTGGCGCGTCGGCGCTCGTGCAGGACGTGCCGCCGTTCGTGATCGCCGCCGGCAACAAGGCCGAGCCGCACGGCATCAACGTCGAAGGCCTGCGCCGGCGCGGTTTCTCGCCCGACGCGATCTCGGCGCTGCGCAGCGCGTACCGCCTGCTGTACAAGAACGGCCTGTCGCTCGAGGAAGCGAAGGTGCAGTTGCGCGAGCTGGCGGTCGCGGGCGGCGAAGGCGACGCAGCGGTCACCGCGTTCGTCGAGTTCATCGACGCGTCCCAACGCGGCATCATCCGCTAAGCGATGTCGCTCCCGACCAATCAGCTCCGGCTCGCGATGGTGGCCGGCGAGCCGTCGGGCGATCTGCTCGCGGCGTCGCTGCTCGGCGGGCTTCAAGAGCGACTGCCCGCGTCGACCCGATACTACGGGATCGGCGGGCAGCGGATGCTCGCGCACGGCTTCGACTCGCACTGGCAGATGGACAAGCTCACGGTGCGCGGCTACGTCGAGGCGCTGGGCCAGATTCCCGAGATCCTGCGGATTCGCGGCGAGTTGAAGCGCCAGCTGCTCGCGGAGCGGCCCGACGCGTTCATCGGCGTCGACGCGCCGGACTTCAATTTCAACGTGGAGCAGGCCGCGCGCGATGCGGGCATCCCGTCGATCCACTTCGTGTGCCCGTCGATCTGGGCGTGGCGCGGTGGGCGGATCAAGAAGGTCGCGAAGTCCGTCGACCACATGCTGTGCCTGTTCCCGTTCGAACCGGCGATCCTCGACAAGGCGGGCGTTGCATCGACGTATGTCGGTCATCCGCTCGCCGACGAGATTCCGCTCGAGCCCGACACGCACGGCGCGCGCATCGCGCTCGGCCTGCCGGCAGACGGCCCGGTGATCGCGGTGCTGCCGGGCAGCCGGCGCTCGGAGATCGGGCTGATCGGCCCGACGTTCTTCGCGGCGATGGCGCTGATGCAGCAGCGTGAGCCCGGCGTGCGGTTCGTGATGCCGGCGGCGACGCCTGCGCTGCGCGAACTGCTGCAGCCGCTCGTCGACGCGCATCCGCAACTCGCGCTGACGATCACCGACGGCCGCTCGCAGGTCGCGATGACGGCCGCCGACGCGATCCTCGTGAAGAGCGGCACCGTCACGCTGGAAGCCGCGCTGCTGAAGAAGCCGATGGTGATCTCGTACAAGGTGCCCTGGCTGACCGGGCAGATCATGCGCCGGCAGGGTTATCTGCCGTACGTCGGCTTGCCGAACATCCTGGCGGGGCGCTTCGTCGTGCCCGAGTTGCTGCAGCATTTCGCGACGCCCGAGGCGCTCGCCGATGCGACGCTCACGCAGCTGCGCGACGACGCGAACCGCCGCACGCTGACCGAAGTCTTTACCGAAATGCATCTTTCGCTGCGGCAGAACACGGCCGCGAAGGCCGCCGAAGCCGTTGTGCGCGTACTCGAGCAGCGCAGGGGGCGCGCATGACGGCCGCCCGTGCACCACGCCGCCGCGCGTCGGCCGACCTGCAGGGCGGGTTCGACTTCAGTCGGCCCGACGAGATCGTCTGCGGCGTCGACGAAGCGGGCCGCGGCCCGCTCGCGGGGCCGGTCGTGGCCGCCGCGGTGATCCTCGATCCCGCGCGGCCGATCGACGGGCTCGACGATTCGAAGGCGCTGTCCGCGAAGAAGCGCGACGCGTTGTACGACTTGATCGTCGCGCGCTCGAGCGCGTATTGCGTCGCGTCGGCCAGCGTCGACGAAATCGACACGCTGAACATCCTGCACGCGACGATGCTGGCGATGAAGCGGGCCGTCGAGGGCCTGTCGGTGCTGCCGACGCTTGCCCAGATCGACGGCAACCGCTGTCCGACGCTGATGGTGCGTGCCGAGGCGATCGTCAGCGGCGACGCGCTCGTGCCGAGCATCTCGGCCGCGTCGATTCTCGCGAAGGTCACGCGCGACCGCATGCTCGTCGATCTGCATGAACGCTTCCCGGTGTACGGCTTCAACGTGCATGCGGGTTACGGCACCCCGAAACACCTTGCCGCGCTGCGCGAGCACGGCCCGTGCGAAGCGCATCGGCGCTCGTTCGCCCCCGTGCGCGAGGCATTCGACCTGATGGCCGGTTCCCGCTGAGAACGGGCTTGCGCCGGCCGCCAGAAGGGCCGAGCGCAAGGAAGCGGAAGCGGCGCTGGCGTATTCGCAACGAGCATGACGCCACGATCGGCCTTTCCGGCGGCTCCCGCCGGAAAGGGATTTTTTAGTTTCGTGAACGGGCGTTGCCGGCCGCATTGCGACGTCGCGCGTCGCTGGTTCGGCGCGGCCCGACGGCGCGCCGTGCTTCTTGCACGCGCCCGAAGGCACTCCCCTTGGGGGACAGCCGGCAACGCACGTTCGCAAGCCCGTGATTAGCGGGAACAGGCCCCTGATGAAGAGCATTACATCCCGCGACAACCCGCTGTACAAACGCCTGAAGGCGCTCGCGGGCTCGACGTCCCACCAGCGGCGCGGCGGCCAGGCGCTGCTCGAAGGTTTCCATCTCGCCGGCGCGTATCTCGATACGGGCGCGACACCGGAGCTGTGCGTCGCGACCGAAGGCGCGCTCGCGCACGCCGAAGCGCAGGCGATCATCGCGCGCATCGACGCGCAGCGGGTCGTCACGCTGCCCGACGCGCTGTTCGGCCAGTTGTCGAACGTGGTCAGCGGCGTGGGTTTCCTGCTGCTCGTCGATCGGCCCACGCAGCCGCTGCCCGAGCGCGTCACGCATACGTCGGTCGTGCTCGACGGCGTGCAGGATGCCGGCAACGTCGGCTCGATCCTGCGCAGCGCGGCGGCGGCCGGCGTGCGGCACGTGTTCTGCGCGCCGGGCACCGCCTATGCGTGGTCGTCGAAGGTGCTGCGTTCGGGGATGGGCGCGCACTTCCTGCTGTCGATCCACGAGGATGTCGAGCCGGACGCGCTCGCCGGGCGGCTCGATGTGCCGGTCGCGCTGACGGATTCGCACGGCGCGCAAGCGGTCTACGACTGCGACCTGGCCGGGCCCGTCGCGTGGGTGTTCGGCAACGAGGGCGCCGGCGTGTCGGCGTTCTGGCGCGACGCGGCCACGCATCGCGTGACGATCCCGCAGCCCGGTGGAATGGAGTCGCTGAATGTCGCGGCCGCGGCGGCGGTGTGCCTGTTCGAGCAGGTGCGGCAGCAGCGGCGCGCATGACATGACGACGTGACGCACGGCGTTGCCCGCGCGTATCCCGCATCACGAAAAAAAGGCCGCGTAAGCGGCCTTTTTGCTGTTGGCGGCGGCCTGACGGCGGCCGGCGCGCCAGTCGTCAGTACGACTGCCGGTCGAGACGGATTTCCTGCAGGATCGTCGTCGCGATTTCCTCGATCGACTTGTGCGTCGACGACAGCCACTTGATCCCTTCGCGGCGCATCATCGCCTCGGCCTCGTTGATCTCGTAGCGGCAGTTCTCCGGCGCCGCGTACTTGCTGCCGGGGCGGCGCTCGTTGCGGATCTCCGACAGGCGCTGCGGGTCGATGGACAGCCCGAACAGCTTGTCGCGATGCGGCGACAGCGCCGACGGCAGCTTGCCGCGCTCGAAGTCTTCCGGAATCAGCGGATAGTTGGCCGCTTTCACGCCGTACTGCATCGCGAGATACAGGCTCGTCGGCGTCTTGCCGCTGCGCGACACGCCGACCAGGATCACGTCGGCTTCGGACAGGTTGCGGTTCGACTGGCCGTCGTCGTGCGCGAGCGAGAAGTTGATCGCCTCGATCCGCGTCTTGTATTCCTCGGTATCGGCGTTCTGGTGGCCGCGACCCATCGCGTGGCTCGACTTCAGCTCCAGTTCCTGCTCGAGCGGCTCGACGAAGCGCTGGAACATGTCCAGCACGAGCGCGTTCGAGCGCTTGACGATGTCGTTCGACTCGCTGTCGACGAGCGTCGTGAAGACGATCGCGCGGCGGCCGTCGTGCACCGCGGCGTCGTTGATCTTCTCGACGGTCGCATAGGCTTTATCGAGCGAGTCGACGAACGGTAGGCGCACGAGGCGGAATTTCTGGTCGAACTGGGAGAGGATCGAATGCGCGAAGGTTTCGGCAGTGATCCCGGTGCCGTCGGAGACGATGAAAACGGTAGGCAGCATGAATCTGGGCGTCGAGCGTGAAGGGCGGTTGCGCGGGCGGCTGGAGGTTCGCCTCCAGACGCGGTGACAAGGTCGCGCCACATCCGGCAGCCGGCACGGTAGAATAGCGGCAACCTGTTGGATAAGCAATTGCGGGGGCAGGATACGAACGGCGCCCCAGGCTTGGCCGCTCGATTCAAAAATTCCCGGCAAGTTCGGCGATTTGTCTGAATATATCGCCCTTCTGCCGGGATTTTTGCAAATCGGGTCGAAAGATTTTTCGCCGCTGCGATTGTTTCTCCAACAGGTTGCGCAAGACGCGCCGCGCCTTTTTGCAGGCGCCCGCGTCCGAGCCCACTTGCGCAATCGAGCATTTTTTTCACACTTAGGGGCTTGTATGACTAACGCAGCAAACGTCGCAAAGGACCAGGCGTATGTAATCCCGTTCGAGCAGTTGCGGATGACCGATGTGGAAATCGTGGGCGGCAAGAATGCGTCGCTCGGCGAGATGATCAGCCAGCTTTCCGAAGCAGGCGTTCGCGTACCCACCGGTTTCGCCACGACCGCGCTCGCCTTCCGTGATTTCCTCAAGCACAACGATCTGACCGATCGCATCGCCAAGCGTCTCGAGTCGCTCGACATCGACGACGTGAAGGCGCTCGCCGAAGCCGGTGCCGAAATCCGCAAATGGATCGTCGATGCGCCGATGCAGGCACGTCTCGAAGAGGAAATTCGCGCCCAGTTCGAAATCCTGAAGAGCGGCTCGCCGGCCGAGCTGTCGTTCGCCGTGCGTTCGTCCGCGACCGCGGAAGACCTGCCCGACGCCTCGTTCGCCGGTCAGCAGGAGTCGTATCTGAACGTCGTCGGCATCGAGGACGTCCTCGATCGCATGAAGCACGTGTTCGCGTCGCTCTACAACGACCGCGCGATCTCGTATCGCGTGCACAAGGGCTTCACGCACGCCGAGGTCGCACTGTCGGCCGGCGTGCAGCGCATGGTCCGCTCGGACGTCGGCGCGGCCGGCGTGATGTTCACGATCGACACCGAATCGGGCTTCAAGGACGCCGTGTTCATCACGTCGAGCTACGGCCTGGGCGAAACCGTCGTGCAGGGCGCCGTGAACCCGGACGAGTTCTACGTGTTCAAGACGACGCTCGCGCAGGACAAGTACCCGATCATCCGCCGCTCGATCGGCTCGAAGCTGATCAAGATGGAATTCACGCAGCCGGGTGAGCCGGGCCGCGTGAAGACGGTCGACGTGTCGCACGAGCAGCGCAACCGCTACTCGATCACCGACGAAGACGTGATCGAGCTCGCGAAGTACGCGGTCATCATCGAGAAGCACTACCAGCGTCCGATGGACATCGAGTGGGGCAAGGACGGCCGCGACGGCAAGATCTTCATCCTGCAGGCACGTCCGGAAACGGTGAAGAGCCAGGCGAGCGGCAAGGCCGAGCAGCGCTTCAAGCTGAAGGGCCAGTCGCAGGTGCTGGCGACGGGCCGCGCGATCGGCCAGAAGATCGGCGCGGGCCCCGTGCGCGTGATCCAGGATCCGTCGGAAATGGAACGCGTGCAACCGGGCGACGTGCTGGTGGCGGACATGACCGACCCGAACTGGGAGCCGGTGATGAAGCGTGCGGCGGCGATCGTCACGAACCGTGGCGGCCGGACCTGCCACGCGGCGATCATCGCGCGTGAGCTCGGCGTGCCGGCAGTCGTCGGCTGCGGCGATGCGACCGACGTGCTGAAGGACGGCGCGCTCGTCACCGTGTCGTGCGCGGAAGGCGACGAAGGCAAGATCTACGACGGGCTGCTCGAGACGGAAGTCACGGAAGTGCAGCGCGGTGAGCTGCCGGAAATCCCGGTCAAGATCATGATGAACGTCGGCAACCCGCAGCTCGCGTTCGACTTCTCGCAACTGCCGAACGCTGGTGTTGGCCTCGCGCGTCTCGAGTTCATCATCAACAACAACATCGGCGTGCACCCGAAGGCGATCCTCGAGTACCCGAACATCGACCAGGACCTGAAGAAGGCGGTCGAGAGCGTGGCGCGTGGTCACGCGTCGCCGCGCCAGTTCTACGTCGACAAGCTGACGGAAGGCGTCGCGACGATCGCCGCGGCGTTCTATCCGAAGCCCGTGATCGTGCGTCTGTCCGACTTCAAGTCGAACGAGTACAAGAAGCTGATCGGCGGTTCGCGCTACGAGCCGGACGAGGAAAACCCGATGCTGGGTTTCCGCGGCGCGTCGCGCTACATCGCGGAAGACTTCGCGCAGGCGTTCGAGATGGAATGCCGTGCACTGAAGCGCGTGCGCGACGAGATGGGCCTGACCAACGTCGAGATCATGGTGCCGTTCGTGCGTACCGTGAAGCAGGCGGCGCGCGTCGTCGGCCTGCTCGAGAAGTTCGGCCTGAAGCGTGGCGAGAACGGCCTGCGCCTCGTGATGATGTGTGAAGTCCCGACCAACGCGATTCTTGCCGAAGAGTTCCTCGAACACTTCGACGGTTTCTCGATCGGTTCGAACGACCTCACGCAGCTCACGCTCGGCCTCGATCGCGACTCGGGCATGGAACTGCTGGCCGTCGACTTCGACGAGCGCGACCCGGCCGTCAAGTTCCTGCTGAAGCGTGCAATCGATACCTGCCTCCGGATGGGCAAGTACGTCGGCATCTGCGGCCAGGGCCCGTCCGATCACCCGGACTTCGCGCAATGGCTGACCGACGAAGGCATCGTGTCGATCTCGCTGAACCCGGACACGATCATCGATACGTGGCAGGCGCTTGCCAACCGGAAGTAACGGTCGGTCATGCAGCTTCGACGAAAGGGCGGCCCGCCGCTCTTTCGATGAAGGCAGAATGCAAGGTTCATGCTATAAACACCCCGGTAGGCACCGGGGTGTTTTTGTTTGTACTTACCGAGCCGCGAACATAGCGAGCGTGAGGGCTGTTTTTCGGGAGACCACAATGATGTCGGGGCATCTGTTCTGGTGGGTGGGAGTCGGCGTGCTGGTCGTCGCCGAATTGCTGACCGGCACGTTTTATCTGCTGATGATCGCGCTCGGCTTTCTCGCGGGCGCGCTGCTGCAGCTCGCCGGTTTCGCGCTGCACGTGCAGTTAGGGGCCGCCGCCGCGGTCGCGATCATCGCGATGATCGTGCTGCGTCGCTCGGGGCTTGGGCGCAAGCAGAAACGCGACACGTCGGCGAATCCGGACGTCAATCTCGATATTGGCTCGACCGTGACGGTCGACGTATGGCATGACGGCCGCGCGCGCGTGCAGTATCGCGGCGCCGACTGGGACGTCGAGCTCGCGACCGGCGAGCGTGACGATGCGCACGTGTATCAGGTGAGTGCCGTGCGCGGCAACAGCCTCGTCGTCGTCGCGAAACCCGCGCGCTGATCGTCCACGCATATAACAAGGAGGGAATACTTCATGGATTCGCTGATCATCTGGGTCGTCCTGCTCGTCATCGCCATCGTGATCGTGTCGAAGACGGTGAAGATCGTGCCGCAGCAGCATGCGTGGGTGCTCGAACGATTCGGGCGCTATCACGCGACGCTGTCGCCCGGTCTCAATATCGTGCTGCCGTTCATCGACCGGGTCGCCTACCGGCACGTGCTGAAGGAAATTCCGCTCGACGTGCCGAGCCAGGTCTGCATCACGCGCGACAACACGCAGCTGCAGGTCGACGGCGTGCTGTACTTCCAGGTCACGGATCCGATGAAGGCCTCATACGGGTCGAGCAACTTCGTGCTCGCGATCACGCAGCTCGCGCAGACGACGCTGCGCTCGGTGGTCGGCAAGCTCGAACTCGACAAGACCTTCGAGGAGCGCGACTTCATCAACCACAATATCGTGTCGGCGCTCGACCAGGCCGCCGCGAACTGGGGCGTGAAAGTGCTGCGCTATGAGATCAAGGACCTGACGCCGCCGAAGGAGATCCTGCACGCGATGCAGGCGCAGATCACCGCCGAGCGGGAAAAGCGCGCGCTGATCGCCGCATCCGAAGGCCGCAAGCAGGAGCAGATCAACCTCGCGTCGGGCGCGCGCGAGGCGGCGATCCAGAAGTCCGAAGGCGAGCGGCAGGCCGCGATCAACCGGGCGCAGGGTGAGGCGTCCGCGATTCTCGCGGTGGCCGAGGCGAACGCGCAGGCAATCCAGAAGATCGCGAACGCGATCCAGTCGCAGGGCGGGATGGATGCCGTGAACCTGAAGGTCGCCGAACAATATGTCGGCGCGTTCTCGAACCTCGCGAAACAGGGCAATACGCTGATCGTGCCGGCGAACCTGTCGGATCTCGGCACCGCGATCGCGTCGGCGCTCACGATCGTCAAGAACGCGGCGCCGGCCGCGGGCGGGAAGGGCTGAGCGCACGCGCGGTTCCAGGCGCAGGCGGGCGTGGCATGCGCCGCGCCTGCGGCGAATCGTCGCACGGCGCAATCGCGATCCCGTTTGCATGGCGACGGGCGGCGCAGGGTTTCATTCGGGGCGCTGATCGGCCGCTCGATCGGCACCCGCACGAATCACGCCCTACAAAGCAACACGGCCCGCTTCGAGCGGGCCGTGTCGTTTGCGATGCGGATCGGGTGGTCAGGTACCGGCGCGCATGATGCGGGCCTTTTCGCGTTCCCAGTCGCGCTTCTTCTCGGTTTCGCGCTTATCGTGCAGCTTCTTGCCCTTCGCGAGCGCGATGTCGCATTTCACGCGACCGCCCTTGTAGTGGAAGTTCAGCGGCACGAGCGTGTAGCCGCGCTGCTCGACCTTGCCGATCAGTTTCTTGATTTCCTCGCGGTGCAGCAGCAGCTTGCGCGTGCGGACCGGATCGGGCGTGATGTGCGTCGAGGCTTCAGGCAGCGGGCTGATGTGGGTGCCGATCAGGAAGATCTCGGCGTTCTTGACCACGACGTAGCCTTCCTTGATCTGGCCGCGCCCGGCGCGCAGCGCCTTGACTTCCCAGCCCTCCAGCACGAGCCCCGCCTCGTAGCGTTCCTCGATGTGATAATCGAAGTGCGCTTTCCTGTTGTCGATGATGCTCATGAAAGGATTGGGCCAACTCGTTTAAAATCACGATTTTAGCAAAGCGGGGCGAGAATCGCCCGGCCTTGCGTTCTCACTTCGAGCGATGCCGCGCGATTTATGGCAGATGTCCAGAAAACAGTATTGATCCGTCATTCGGCGGAACAGATGTTCGACCTCGTCACCGACGTGGCCGACTACCCCAATTTCCTGCCCTGGTGCGGCGGCGTCGAGATTCGCCGTCAGGACGACAGCGGGATGGAAGCGCGCATCGACATCAACTTCAAGGGTATCAAGCAGCATTTCGCGACGCGCAACACGCAGCAGCGCCCGACGCGGATCGACATGGAGTTCGCGGACGGCCCGTTCAAGAAGTTCACGGGCTCGTGGCGCTTCATTCCGCTGCGCGCCGATGCGTGCAAGATCGAATTCGCGCTGCACTACGAGTTCTCGAGCATCCTGCTCGAGAAGATCATCGGGCCGGTGTTCAGCCATATCGCGAACACGTTCGTCGATTCGTTCGTGAAGCGCGCCGACCAGCGCTACGGGAAGGGGTGACGCGATGCTGTCGATCGAAGTCTGCTACGCGCTGCCGGATCGCCAGACGCTGATTCCGGTGTCGCTGCCCGACGGCGCGACCGTGCGCGCGGCGATCGATGCGAGCGGGGTGCTCGCGCTGCACCCGGAGATCGATCTCGCCCACGCGAAAACCGGCGTGTTCGGCAAGCTCGCGTCCCTCGACGCGCCGCTCGCCGACCACGATCGCGTCGAGATCTACCGACCGTTGATCGTCGATCCGAAGCTCGCGCGCCAGCGGCGCGTCGACAAGACCCGCCGCGAGGGCTCCGTCGAGGGTCGCAAGTGGATGCACAAGGACGCGCGCTGACGCGTTGCTCCGGCGCCGCTCCGGCGCTTTCGTTCCGATTCGTCAGACCAGGTGCGGCCGCGCTCAGTGGGCCGTGACATTCGCGCGGCCGGCCGTATCGCCCCCCGCGTGCGTGTCGCCGTGCCGGCGCACCGACGCATAGACGCCCGCCAGCAGCAGTGCGAGCGCCGCGATCTCGAGCGCGCGCGGCATCCGGTGGTCGTAGACGAACGCGTAGAGCATCGCGAACACGGTTTCGAACACGATCAACTGGCCCGACAGCGTGAGCGGCAGCCGCTTCGACGCCGCGTTCCACAGTCCGTTGCCGAGCCACGACGCGCCGATCGCCAGCGCGAGGTTCAGCAGCCAGAACAGTTGCCAGCGCGATGCCGGGACGGCCGCCTGCGCCGTGCCGGCCGGCAGCGCGAGGATCGCGAGCCAGCAGAGGCCGCCGATCAGGCCCGTCACGACACCCCACAGCACCGACCATTCGTTGCCGCCGAAATGATGGTGGCGCTGCAGGTAGCGCGCGTTCGCGACCGCGTACCAGGTCCAGCTTGCCAGCGCGCCGCTTGCGCACGCGATACCGGCGAGCTTCTGGCCGAGCGTCGTCGCCTGTGCGGCTTCCGATGTGAAGAGGTCGACGTTGATGCAGACGATGCCGGCGATCACCAGCGCGAGCGGGGCGGCGAGACGCCGCAGCGGCACCGCGCCATGGTCGCCGAGGCCCGCGAGCGTGACGGTCACGGGCAGCACGCCGACGATCAGCGAGCTGGGCGCGATGCCGATCAGGTGCACGGCGCCGGACAGCAGCATGTAGTACGCGACGTTGCCGACGAGCGCGAGCTTCACGAGCGCGACGAGATCCTCGCGGGTCAGCCGCGCGAGCAGCGAGCGGGCGGCCGGCAAGGCCGCCGCCAGCGACACGAGGCCGTACATCGCATAGCGGCCCGCGCTCAGCAGCAGCGGCGAGAAGTCGGTCATCAGCCGCGGCACGAGAAACACCATGCCCCACAACGCGCCTGCGAGGACGCCATACACTACACCGCGCTGCATCGACTGCTCCGAACGAAAGACTGACGAGCGCGCATCTTAGCGACGGCGGCGCGAGCGCGTCTTGTTCATTCCTGCACTCGGAAGCGGGTGGCGTTCGGGATCGGCCGCGAGCGCTGCCGCGATCCGGTCCTGTTTGTCGCGGATCGCGGCGCGCAGGCACGCCCTGCGACGACCGGCGGATCAGCCCTCGGCCGGTTCGGCCGCCGCCGCACTGTCGCCCGCCGCGGATGACCGCCCAGGGCGGCGTACGGCGCGCAGCTTGCCGCTGTTGCCGCCGCCGCAGTAGAACGTGTCGCGACCGTCGGACTCCAGCCCCGACACGCCGACGCCGGGCGGCATGTCGACCTGCTCGAGCACCTGCCCGGTGCGCGGGTCGATCCGCCGCAGCTCGCTCTCGTCTGCCTCCCAGGTGCCATGCCACAGCTCGCCGTCGACCCACGTCACGCCGGTGACGAAGCGGTTCGATTCGATCGTGCGCAGCACGGCGCCCGATTGCGGATCCACCTGATGAATCTTGCGCTCGCGGTATTGGCCGACCCATAGCGTGCCTTCGGCCCAGGCGAGCCCGGAATCGGCGCCGCCGCCGGGCGCGGGTATCGTCGCGAGCACGCGGCCCGAGTCGGGATCGATCTTCTCGATGCGGTCCTCGACGATCTGGAACAGGTGGCGTCCGTCGAACGCGGTGCCCGCGTGCGCGGCGACGTCGAGTGTGCGCACGGTCGTGCCGCGTTCCGGGTCGAGCGCGTTCAGCTTGTCGCCGGACGCGAACCACACGTGCTGCCCGTCGAACGTGACGCCGTGCACGCCGTCGCCGCCCGGAAACGGGCCGTATTCGCGGAGGATGTTTGCCGTGGATCGTTTCATGTCTGTCGCCTCGTCGTTGGTGTACCCATCCTAGTCGCCCGGCAGCGGCGCGGGGAGTAACAAGGTCGTCGCGAATCCGGGCAGCGGCGGCGTCATCCAGCGGCGCGCTCGACCACGGCCGAGCGCCTGCACCTTGTCCGCTTCGGCGAGCGCGTCGAGCGCACGCTGGACGGTGCGCTGGCTCGCACCGAGCGCGAGGGCCAGTGCGGAACTCGACCACGCCTCGCCGTCCGCGAGCAGCGCGAGCACGGCCGCGTGGCGGTCGTCGACGGGGCGCGCGAGCACGACGGTTTCGCGCGGGCCGAGCGGTTCGAGCGCGAAGCCGTGTGGCGTCGCGGTGACGTTCGCGAGCGGCCGCAGCATCGCGCGCAGGCGGCCGATCTCGACGCGCAGGCGGGCACGATGCGATTCGTCCGCGTGTTTCGCGCGAAACGCCGCGGCGACGAGCGCGTTTCTCGACACGTCGCCGGGCCATGCCTCGCCGAGCATGCGGGCGAGCACGAACAGCACTGGGCGGCGCGCGAGCGACACCGTCGTGCGCGCGTCGCGCACCGCGTGGCGGCATGCATCGACGACGAGTGCGTTCGATTCGAGCAGCGCCTCGACCTCGTCGAGCAACACGAGCCGCGACGCACCGCGCGCGATGAACCGCGCGGCCGGCGTATCGAGCACGCGCGCGGCCGTGTCGACTTCGGCCGTCAGCGCGGCGATGCCGGCGTCCCGTGCGGCCGCGCGTGCACGGGCGAGGGCCATGCGCGCCGCGTGCGGGCGGATCCGGCGCATCGCGATGCCGGCCGCGATCAGTTCATGCGCCGCGCGCGACGCGGCCGGCAGCGGTGCGGGATCGAGGCTCGCGAGCCGGCGTTCGGCGTCGTCGACGTGCCCGATCAGCAGCAGCCGGCGCACGACGAGATAGCGCGCATGCGCGGCGTTCGCGTGGTCGCCGTGCGCATCGAGTGTCGCGCAGGCGGCGTCGAGCGCGCGCGACGGCCAGCCGAGGTCACGCGACGCCAGCGCGATCTCGGCTTCCGCGACGACGCAGCGCGCCCGCGCGACGGCCTCTTTCGCGCCGAATGCGCGGGCCGCGCCGCGCACGAGCGCCCGCGCACGCTCGAAATCGCCGAGTTGCGCCATCGCGATGCCGCGCAACGCGAGCGCCGGCGCGTCGTCGCGCAGCGCGACGCGGTTCAGCGCGCCGAGCGGGTCGCCCGCCGCGAGCGCGCGTGCCGCGGCCGTGATCAGCGAATCCATCCGAATCCCGACACAGTTGTCACTCCCTGCCGTCCGATGCCCGGCCCTAATCTAGCACCACGCACACGGCAGATGCGCCGTGCCCGGATCCCTGTCCCAAGGAGGAACCCGCAATGACGAACCATCTCACCGGAACACGCGCCGAATGGCTGGCTGCGCGCCGCGCGCTGCTCGACGCGGAAAAGGCACTGACACGGCAGAGCGACGAGCTCGCGCGGCGGCGCCAGGCGCTGCCGTGGGTGCGCGTCGACAAGACCTACCGGTTCGATACCGAGGACGGCCCGGCGACGCTCGACGATCTGTTCGGCGGCCGCTCGCAGCTGCTCGTCTATCACTTCATGTTCGGCCCCGACTACAAGGCCGGCTGCCCGTCGTGCTCGGCGCTGGCGGATGGCTTCGACGGCTTTGCGGTCCACCTCGCGAACCACGACGTGACGCTCGCCGCGGTGTCGCGCGCGCCGCTCGCGAAGCTGCTCGCGTACCGGCAGCGGATGGGCTGGCGCTTTCCGTGGGCGTCGTCGGACGGCGGCGAGTTCAATTTCGACTTCAACGTGTCGTTCACCGAAGCGCAGCAGCGCGCGGGCGACGTCGAATACAACTACGCGCGGGCCGGCCACGCGATGGACATGGACCCGCCGCCGGCCGCCGTCGCCCAGTTCGCGGCGACGTGCGGCACCGACGCCGCCACGTACGCGCTCGACCGGCCGGGGATGAGCGCGTTCGTGCGCGAGGACGGCGTCGTCTATCACACGTATTCGACCTACGCGCGCGGGCTCGACGGACTGTGGGGTATGTACCAGTGGCTCGATCGTGCGCCGCTCGGGCGCAACGAGACGGGCGTGTGGTGGCGTCGTCATGACGAATACGCACGCGGTTGAGCGCGGGTCGAACAGCAACGGGAGCGAGTGATGGGCATCGCGACGAAACCGGCTGCGACCGGCGCTGCGGCAGGCGGCCGGCTCGCGTTCGGCGCCGCGCTCGTCGCAGTGTTCGCCGCAGCCGCGTGGGCGACGCTCGCGCAGCACGCAGCGATGGACGCGATCGGCGGCATGCCGATGGCGGGCGGCTGGACGTTGTCGGCCGGATGGCTCAGGCCGTGCGGATGGCACGCAGGGCACGCGTTCGCCGGGTTCGCCGGCATGTGGGGCGCGATGACGGTGACGATGATGCTGCCGGTGCTGGCGCCGGTGCTCTGGCGATACCGGCAAAGCCTTGGCCCGGTGGGCGACGCGCGTGCGGCATGGTTCGTAGCGATTGCGGGCGCCGGGTATTTCTCGGTGTGGATGGCGGTCGGTGCGGCGGTGTTCCTCGTCGGCGCGGCGTTGGCGGCGGCCGTCACACGGCTGTCCGCACTTGCTGCCGCAATGCCGTTTGCTGCCGGCGCGGTCATGTTTGGCGCCGGCGTGCTGCAGTTTTCCGGCTGGAAGCTGCGCCGGCTGGCCTGCTGCCGGCACGCACCGGACGACGAAGGTGCGCGGCGGACAGGTGCCGGCGCCGCGTGGCGGCACGGCGTGCGGGTCGCGCTGCGGTGCGGTGCCTGCTGCGGGAACCTGATGGCCGTTGCACTGGCGGCCGGCATGATGGATCTACGCGTGATGGCGGTCGTGACGGTGGCCATTGCCGCCGAGCGGCTGGTTCCGGCCGGCGAATGGGTCGCGCGGATGGTCGGAGGCGTCGCGACCGGCGCCGGCGCAGCGATGATCGCGTGTGCCGCGGCGGGGCTCGCCTAGCGGCGCTCGAGGCCGCCACCGCGCATCGAGCGGGGCGGCCGCTGCGCCGCCGTTGGAGCCTGCGTCGTACGGCGACGACGCGCGATCGGCCCGAATTCCGGCCGGCTGCGCGAATGGGTCGATGCCCGGGTGAAACGAAAAGCGATCGAAAACGAACCGAACGGCGATCCGAACGATTCGGCCCCCGAACGCTCGAAGACGGCTAACCCGTTGTTCGTGTTGTGAAAATTCGCAGCGCTTCGCGTATAATTCGCTTTTGCGCCCATAGGATTTGCCATGCGTCTGATCCAAAAAGCACTCACTTTCGATGACGTGCTCCTCGTTCCCGCCTTCTCCGACGTTCTCCCGCGTGACACCAGCCTGAAGACCAAGCTGACCCGCAACATCTCCCTGAACATGCCGCTCGTGTCCGCCGCGATGGACACGGTCACCGAAGGTCGCCTCGCGATCGCGATGGCGCAGCAGGGTGGTGTGGGTATCGTCCACAAGAACCTCACGCCGGCCGAGCAGGCCCGCGAGGTCGCGAAAGTCAAGCGTTTCGAATCGGGTGTCGTGCGCGACCCGATCACGGTCCCGCCGCAGATGAAGGTGCGCGATGTGATCGCGCTGTCGCGTCAGCATGGCATCTCGGGCTTCCCGGTCGTCGAAGGCCCGCAGCTCGTCGGCATCGTCACGAACCGCGACCTGCGTTTCGAATCGCGCCTCGACGAACCGGTCAAGTCGATCATGACGCCGCGCGAGCGTCTCGTCACGGTCAAGGAAGGCACGCCGCTCGCCGAAGCGAAGGCGCTGATGCACAGCCACCGCCTCGAGCGCGTGCTGGTCGTCAACGACGCGTTCGAACTGCGCGGCCTGATGACCGTCAAGGACATCACAAAGCAGACCGAACACCCGGATGCGTGCAAGGACGAACACGGCAAGCTGCGCGCAGGCGCGGCGGTCGGTGTCGGCCCCGACAACGAAGAGCGTGTCGAGCTGCTGGTGCAGGCCGGCGTCGACGTGATCGTCGTCGATACCGCGCATGGTCACAGCAAGGGCGTGCTGGAGCGCGTGCGCTGGGTCAAGCAGAACTTCCCGCACGTCGAGGTGATCGGCGGCAACATCGCGACGGCCGCTGCCGCGAAGGCGCTCGTCGAATACGGCGCGGACGCGGTCAAGGTCGGTATCGGCCCGGGCTCGATCTGCACGACGCGGATCGTCGCGGGCGTCGGCGTGCCGCAGATCAGCGCGATCGCGAACGTGTCGGACGCGCTGAAGGGCACCGGCGTGCCGTGCATCGCCGACGGCGGCGTGCGTTTCTCGGGCGACGTGTCGAAGGCCCTCGCGGCCGGCGCGAACGCGGTGATGATGGGCAGCATGTTCGCGGGCACCGAAGAGGCGCCGGGCGACGTGTTCCTGTATCAGGGCCGCCAGTACAAGTCGTATCGCGGCATGGGTTCGGTCGGCGCGATGAAGGACGGCGCGGCGGACCGCTACTTCCAGGACAACTCCGCGAACATCGACAAGCTCGTGCCGGAAGGCATCGAAGGCCGCGTCGCGTACAAGGGCTCGGTCAACGCGATCCTGTTCCAGCTGGTCGGCGGCGTGCGTGCGAGCATGGGCTACTGCGGCTGCCGCACGATCGACGAACTGCACGACAAGGCCGAATTCGTCCAGATCACCGCGGCGGGCATGCGCGAGTCGCACGTGCACGACGTGCAGATCACGAAGGAAGCACCGAACTACCACGTGGACTAATCGCCGATGAAACCGCTGCTGCGAGCCGTGCTGATCGTCGATGCCATGCTGCTGCTGGGGTTCGGCGTGCTGTTCGTGCTGACACCCTGGCAGGCGCTGTTCAATGCGCTGCAACTCGCGAACATCCAGCCGGCGATGCTCGGCCAGGCGTTCGGCATCGCGCTGCTCGGGCTCGCGTGGCTCGCGTTCCATGCGGCGGTCAACGGCGAACTCACGACGCCCGTCGCGCGCGTGGTCGGCCATGTGAACTGGCTGATCGGCGTGCTGACGGTCGTGTGGTCGTTCGGCACCGGCAACGGTCCCGCGCTCGCGGCCGCCGGCCGGGTGCTGTCGGCGATGGCCGGTGTCGCGCTGATCGTGCTCGGCCTCGGCGGCGTGCGGCTCGCATCGGCCGTGCGGCGGCGCGAGAAGGCGCAGGTGCTCGAGGCCCGGGACGCGAAGCGTCCGGCCGAACCGGCGCCGGCCTCTGCACCGCAGCAGCGGGTCGAACCGGTCGTCGGCCGTCCGGCCGCGCCTGCGGCGCCGGCCGCGGCAGCCACGCCGGCCGCCTCCGACCGATTGTCAGGCAGCGTCGCATTCGACGCGCGCCCGCCGTCGCGGGATTGACCGGCGATGCGTCGCGCGAGCCGCCTGCCGCCCGACGCCGTTGTCCATGTTATTGACGCAGCGCTTCATGCGCTGCTTTTCTTATTCTCTTCATCCCGTCCGCAGCCATGCACGACAAAATCCTGATTCTCGACTTCGGTTCGCAAGTCACCCAACTGATCGCGCGCCGCGTGCGCGAAGCGCACGTCTACTGCGAAATCCACCCGAACGACGTGTCCGACGACTTCGTCCGCGAGTTCGCGCCGGAGGCGGTGATCCTGTCGGGCAGCCACGCGAGCACGTACGAAGACCACCAGCTGCGCGCGCCGCAGGCCGTTTGGGATCTCGGCGTGCCGGTGCTCGGCATCTGCTACGGCATGCAGACGATGGCCGTGCAGCTCGGCGGCAAGGTCGAGTGGAGCGACCACCGCGAATTCGGCTACGCGGAAATGCGCGCGCACGGCCATACGCGCCTGCTCGACGGCATCGAGGATTTCACGACGGCCGAAGGCCACGGCATGCTGAAGGTCTGGATGAGCCACGGCGACAAGGTCGCCGAGCTGCCGCCGGGCTTCGCGCTGATGGCGTCGACGCCGAGCTGCCCGATCGCCGGCATGGCCGACGAGGCGCGCGGCTACTACGCGGTGCAGTTCCACCCGGAAGTCACGCACACGGTGAAGGGCCGCCAGATCATCGAACGCTTCGTGCTGCAGATCGCCGGCGCGAAGCCCGACTGGATCATGAGCAACCACATCGAGGAAGCCGTCGCGAAGATTCGCGAGCAGGTCGGTGACGAGGAAGTGATTCTCGGCCTGTCGGGCGGCGTCGATTCGAGCGTCGCGGCCGCGCTGATCCACCGTGCGATCGGTGACCAGCTGACCTGCGTGTTCGTCGATCACGGCCTGCTGCGCCTGAACGAGGGCAAGATGGTGCTCGACATGTTCGAGGGCCGCCTGCATGCGAAGGTCGTGCACGTCGACGCATCCGAGCAGTTCCTCGGCCACCTGACCGGCGTGACGGATCCGGAAGCGAAGCGCAAGATCATCGGCCGCGAATTCGTCGAGGTGTTCCAGGCCGAAGCGCAGAAGCTGTCGAAGGCGAAGTGGCTCGCACAGGGCACGATCTATCCGGACGTGGTCGAGTCGGGCGGTACGAAGACGAAGAAGGCGACGACGATCAAGAGCCACCACAACGTCGGCGGCTTGCCGGAAACGCTTGGCCTGAAGCTGCTCGAACCGCTGCGCGACCTGTTCAAGGACGAAGTGCGCGAACTGGGTGTCGCGCTCGGCCTGCCGCCGGAGATGGTGTACCGCCATCCGTTCCCGGGCCCGGGCCTCGGCGTGCGGATTCTCGGCGAAGTGAAGCGCGAATACGCGGACTTGCTGCGTCGCGCGGATGCGATCTTCATCGAGGAACTGCGCGGCACGACCGCCACGGCGCAAGACGCGGCAGCCGGCCTGTGCGGCGAGGCCGACGTCGGCAAGACCTGGTACGACCTGACGAGCCAGGCATTCGCGGTGTTCCTGCCGGTGAAGTCGGTCGGCGTGATGGGCGATGGCCGCACGTATGACTACGTGACGTCGCTGCGCGCGGTGCAGACCACCGATTTCATGACCGCGCACTGGGCGCACCTGCCGTACGCGCTGCTCGGCCGTGCGTCGAACCGGATCATCAACGAGGTGCGCGGGATCAACCGTGTGGTGTACGACATCTCGGGCAAGCCGCCGGCGACGATCGAGTGGGAGTGATGCGGCGCCGAGGCGTGCCTCGGTAGCCAATCACGGCATCGGATGATGCGAACGCCCGGCAGGGGAACCTGCCGGGCGTTTTTTTGTGCCGTACGAGCCGGGATGGCATCTCAGGGCTGCTTCGACAAGCAGGCGGTCGCATCCGCACGATCTCTGCCGAGCTCCGCCAGATACGGCCACGGATAAATGCCGCGCGCATGACCGTCGCCGAACAGCAGGCGGATGCCGTAGCCGGCCGCTTCCACGCCGTCCAGCGTCAGGCCGGGTTGCGCGTCGACCCGGCCGCCACCGAGACGGATCTTCCGGCATGCGGCGCACGGGCAATCGCTGCGCAACCGCACGTAGCCGATGCGTTGCATGTCGCCGTCCGGCCAGCGCAGCACCAACGCACGGGCCGCATGATCGACGCGGATCTCGGTCGGCATCATCATCGTGCGTCATCTCCGACCTGCGCGATCGCGATCCGCACGGCCTTGCGCACCTCGGGATCGCGATCCTCCAGGGCGCCGCGCAGCGCGGGCAGCGTCGCCGGATCGCGCAGTTCGCCCAGCACGAGTGCCGCCTCCTTGCGCAGGTTGCTGATCGCATGCGACAGCAGTCCGACGACGGCCGGCGCCGCGGCCGCGTCGCGCAATTGCCCGAGTGCACGCACCGCACGCAAGCGCACCTGCCAGTAATCGTCGTCGAGCGCGGCGACGAGCGGTGCGCGTGCGGCCTCCACGCGCAGCTTGCCGAGCGTCGCGGCGGCTTCCTCGCGTACCTGCCATTCGGCGTCGCGCAGCGCCGCAAGCAACGCGGTGACGACGGCCGCGTCGTCGGGCGCCGCGAATCCGACCGCACCGATCGCGATGCGCCGCACGTCCGCATGCGTGTCGGTCGTTGCAATGCGCGCGAGCGGCGGCAGCGCGCGGGCGTCCTTGAGCCAGCCGAGCACGGCGACGGCCTCGGCGCGCACGGCCGACACCGGCGCGTCGAGCGCGCGCAGCGCCGGCACGAATGCGTCGGGATCGCGCAGTTCGCGCAACCCGCGCAGCACGGCGACGCGCACGAACGGTTCGGCGTGTTCGGCCCAGCGGCACAGCACGGCGCCGGACGCGACGTCCTTCAGTTCGGACAGGCCTTGCGCGGCGATCGCGCGCACGCCGTCGTCGGGGTCGAACAGCGCACGGCACAGCGCGTCGACGACATCGGGTTGTTCCCACGCGGCAAGCACGCGTGCGGCTTCGCCGCGCACGTCGGCGCACGGATCGTCGCGCAGTGCCGCAACGAAGGTCGGCACGAGCTCGGGATCCTCGAGATCGGCGAGTTCGAGCAGCGCAATGCGGCGCACCGATGCATCGGCTGCGGCAACGCGTGAGACGAGCGCGGCATGGTCGGAATCGTGCGCGCCGGGCAGCGGGAAAGCAGGGGAAGAAGCGGTCATGGTCGAAAACTCGGAGCAGTCAGGAGCGTGCGGTCAGGCGGCGTCGCGCAGCAATGCCAGGCAGCGGCGCTTGATGTCGACGAACGCGCAGCGCAGGTTTCATGTGTCGTGAGCACGGTAGTGGGAAAGCGCCGCGCCGGCGGCGCGCGGGATCAGCGCAGCAGGTACGGGATGTCCACCTTGACCGCGCCGGTCGGGCAATCGCGTTCGCATGGCATGCAGTACCAGCATTCGTCGAACTGCATGTACGCCTTGCCCTTGGTCACGTCGATCGCGAGCAGGTCGAGCGGGCACACGTCGACACAGACGGTGCAGCCCTTGTCGGCGATGCAGCGGTCCTCGTCGATCGTCACGGGCGCGCTGCTGCGCAGGAAGATGTCGTGCGGGGTATGGGGCACGGTAAGGCTCCTCGGAGTCAGAGTACGGCCGCGCGTGCGGCCGGTTCGCGGATGCGCAAGTGCGCGTAGGCGCTGCGTTCGTCGTCGGCGAGCGGCACGACGTAGGGTTCGACCGGCCGCTTCTCGCTGCGCATCGTGCCGTCGACGCTTTTGCGCAGCCAGGTGTGGCAGAACCATTCGGCGTCGTTGCGATGCGGGAAGTCGACCCGATGGTGATACAGTCCCCAGCGGCTCTCGGTGCGGAACAGCGACGCACGCGTGGCCATTTCGGCGCAGTCGCGGATCGCGCGCACTTCGGCCGCGCGCATCAGTTCATGCGGGTGATTCGCCTTGATTTCTTCGATATCCTCAGTAATTCCGTCAAAGCGTTGCAAACCGATTTCCATCTTGCGCGTCACCTTCGGTGGTTGAAGATAGTCGTTCACCATGCGGCGCAGCTTGTATTCGACCTGCGCCGGCGCGAGGCCGCGCTCGCGCGCGAGCGGCGCGAGCACGCGGGTGCGTTCGGCGGCGACCTGTTCGTCGTCCACCGGCGCGTGATCGCGGCCGGCCACGTAGTCGGCGGCGTTCTGCCCGGCGAACCAGCCGTAGGTGAACGCGCCGAGCATGTAGTTGTGCGGGACGGCGGCCATGTCGCCGGCCGCGTAGAGCCCCGGCACGGTCGTTTCCGCGCGCGCATTCACGTACACGCCGGACGCGCTGTGGCCGCTGCACAAACCGATCTCGGAGATGTGCATCTCGACCATCTGGCGCCGGTAGTCGGTGCCGCGTCCCGCATGGAAGCGGCCGCGGCTCGGCCGCTCGTTCGTGTGCAGGATCTGTTCGATGGTCTGGATCGTTTCCTCGGCGAGGTGGTCGAGCTTCAGGAACACCGGACCGTTGCCGCTTTGCAGTTCCTGGTAGAACTCCCACATCATCTGGCCGCTCCAGTAGTCGCATTCGATGAAGCGCTCGCCCTTGCCGTTCGCGGTGAAGCCGCCGAGCGGGCCCGTCACGTACGCGCACGCCGGGCCGTTGTAGTCCTTGATCAGCGGGTTGATCTGGAAGCACTCGAGGTTCGCGAGCGCCGCGCCCGCGTGATACGCCATCGCGTAGCCGTCGCCCGCGTTGGTCGGGTTCTCGTACGTGCCCATCAGGTAGCCGGACGCCGGCAGCCCGAGACGGCCGGCCGCGCCGCAGCACAGGATCACGGCCTTCGCGCGGATCACGTGAAAATCGGCGGTGCGGCAGTCGAAGCCGAGCACGCCGCTCGCGCGGCCCTGCGCGTCGGTCAGCACGCGCGTCGCGACGATCCGGTTCGTGATGGCGATGCGCGCGCGCTTCAGCTGCCGGTACAGCACCTTCTTGATGTCGTGTCCTTCCGGCATCGGCAGCACGTACGAACCCATGTGGTGGACCTTCTTCACCGCGTAGTCGCCGGTGCCGTCCTTTTCGAACTTCACGCCCCAGCGGTCGAGCTGCTCGATCGTCGCGAAGCTGTGCGTCGCATACGCGTAGACGGCTTCCTGGTCGACGATCCCGTCGTTGGCGATCGTGATCTCGCGCGTGTACTGCTCGGGCGTCGCATGGCCGGGGATCACCGCGTTGTTCAGGCCGTCCATCCCCATCGAGATCGCGCCGCTGCGCTTCACGTTGGCCTTCTCCAGCAGCAGCACGCGCAGTGACGGGTCGCGCTCCTTGGCCTTGATCGCGGCCATCGGGCCGGCCGTGCCGCCGCCGACCACGACGATGTCGTATTCGAGTACATGGGTATTCATTGCGGGTTCCTTGCAGGTTGGAGCGCCTTCTGCCGATCGATGCGCAACCGGTACTGGAAGGCGTCGCCGCGGAAGTACAGGTGTTCGTAGTCGATCGGCGTACCCGACGCGTCGTGCGTCAGGCGCTCGATCCGCAGCACCGGGCTGCTTTCCTCGACGCGCAGCGCATCGACGATTTCATCGTCGGCGAGGATCGCGTCGATCGACACGTCGGCGTGGCCGAGCGGCACGCCGCAGTCGTTCTCGAGGATCAGGAAGATGTCGCGGGTCGCGAGATCCGCGCCCGCGAGCCGCTTGCCGAGCGCCTCGGGCACCCACGTCTGTTCGAGCGACACGGGCTCGCGGTTGAGCAGCCGCACGCGGTGGATCTCGACGAGCGGCGCGCCTTCCGGCACGTTCAGCTTCGTCGCGAGATGGCGGTCGGCCTTCACGGTGCGAACGCTGCGCAGCTGGTTGACGATCTCGTAGCCCATCGACGACATCGCCTCGGCGAAGCCCTGCAGCGACGTCACGTTCTGGAACGCCTTCGGCTTCGACACGAAGGTGCCCTTGCCGTGCAGCCTGAACAACAGACCTTCCTTCTGCAGGTCGCCGAGCGCCTGGCGCACCGTGATGCGGCTCACGTCGAACATCGCGCACAGTTCGTGCTCGGATGGCATCCGGCTGTGCGGCGCATAGGTGCCGTCGAGGATCCGCGCGCGCAGCGTGTCCTTGATCTGCACGTAGAGCGGGGCCGCCGACAGCGGCACGACGTTGGGTGGGGTCATCGGTCAACTTGTTATGACAAGATGACTCGAGTGTAGTGAGCGCGCTCGCGCGTCCAAACCAACGATTTCTGATTTCGACTTTCCGATTCCGGAAAAGCGGGGCGGCGGCGCGGTCGACGCTCGTCGGGATCTGCCCCTTGTCGGTCGCTCGAATCGGCCGACGATCGGACATTCGCGCTGCCCGGTGTCGTGCGTGTCGATTTTCCGGTACGCCGTTCGTCGTGTTGATATCGACCGGGCTGGCCGCGCGGCCGCGGTCCGGTTCCTCATCGATGCCTGTACGACGGAGAGAAAGGAGAGACCATATGCCTGATTCCCGCTATCGCTGGGTGATCGTCGCCGCGGGCGGCCTGATGGGCTGCATCGCGATCGGCGCGATGTTCTCGCTGCCCGTGTTCCTGCGAGCCATTGCACGCGACACGGGCTGGTCGATGACCGGCATTTCCGCCGCGATGACGCTCGGCTTCCTCGCGATGGCCTTCGCGAGCATCGGTTGGGGCAGCCTGTCGGACCGCATCGGCACGCGCGCGGTGGTCGTGACGGGCGCCGTGCTGCTGTCGGTGAGCCTGGCGCTCGCGAGCCGTGCACCGTCGCTGCTCGCGTTCCAGCTGATTTTCGGGCTGGCCGTCGGCAGTGCGACGGCCGCGGTGTTCGCGCCGATGATGGCATGCGTGACCGGCTGGTTCGACACGCACCGCAGCCTCGCGGTATCGCTGGTGTCGGCCGGCATGGGCATGGCGCCGATGACGATGGCGCCGCTCGCGGCCTGGCTCGTGTCGAGCCACGGCTGGCGCACGTCGATGCTGGCGATCGCCGTGCTGGCCGCCGTCGTCATGATTCCGGCGTCGCTGCTCGTGCGCCGTGCGCCCGTGCTTGACGGTCCACTCGACGGGCCGACGCCGGCAGGCGGGCCCGCGACCGCGCCGCTGTCGGTCGGCGGCGCGCTGCGCTCGCCGCAGTTCCTCGTGCTGCTGCTGACCAACTTCTTCTGCTGCGCGACGCACTCCGGCCCGATCTTCCATACGGTCAGCTACGCGGTGACCTGCGGAATCCCGCTGATCGCCGCGGTGTCGATCTACAGCGTCGAGGGGCTCGCGGGCATGGGCGGACGCGTCGCGTTCGGGCTGCTGGGCGACCGCCTCGGCGCGAAGCGCATGCTGGCGGCGGGGCTGCTCGCGCAGGCGCTCGGCTATTACTTCGTGCGCACGCTGGACGGGTTCTACGTGGTCGCGACGCTGTTCGGCTTCATCTATGCGGGCGTGATGCCGCTCTATGCGGTGCTCGCGCGCGAGAACTTCCCGCTGCGGATGATGGGCACCGTGATCGGCGGCTGTGCGATGGCCGGCAGCCTCGGGATGGCGGCGGGGCCGGTCGCCGGCGGCCTGATCGTCGATGCGCTGGGCAGCTACGGCTGGCTGTACCTCGGATCGTTCGCGATCGGCATCGGCGCGTTCCTCGTCGCGATGATGTTCCGGCCGTTTCCCAAGGAGCGCTCGCAGCCGGTCGCCGCATGACCTGGCTGCCCCGAAACGGCGATTTCGGCGGAATGACGAACGCGGGTTCCCCCGGACGAAAATAAAAAAACGGGGGTGGCGTTGCGTGCATAAATCGCGCCAAGACCACGCCAAACCCGTGCGGAGCCTGCTGCGGCGCAGCACAGCGGCAAGTCGCGGCGATCGGCACGCATGCGCACCGATTCGGCCCCTAAAAATACAATATCGAGCATCCGTTCGAATGGCCTGTCATACGCGCGTCACCCTGCTAGAATTCGGCTGCCGCATTGTTCCGATTGACTGATGAGACTGCTTGACGCACTGGTCGAACAACGAATCGCCGCCGCCGCCGCGCGGGGCGAGTTCGACGATTTGCCGGGTACCGGCGCGCCGCAGGCGCTGGATGACGACCTGCTCGTACCCGAGGAGGTGCGGGTGGCCAACCGTATCCTGAAGAACGCGGGCTTCGTGCCGCCGGCCGTCGAGCAACTGCGCGCGCTGCGCAACCTGCAGGACGAACTGCAGGCGGTCAGCGACCGCGCCGCGCGCTGCCGGCTGCAGGCGAAGATCCTTGCGCTCGACATGGCGCTCGAATCGCTGCGCGGTGGCCCGATGGTGATGCCGCGCGACTATTGCCGGCGCATCGCGGAGCGTCTGTGCGAGCGCGGGCTCGATGACATGCCCGCCGAAGCGGGGCCGATGTGAGCACCGACGCGCTGCACGACGCGGCAGCCGGATCCGCAGCCTCTACCGATTCTCCCGTTCCCGAAACCGCACCCGTGTCGGCGCGCGACCTGCATTTCATGCGTCTCGCGCAGGCCGCCGCCGACGAGGCGCGCGCGGCCGGTGAAGTGCCGGTCGGCGCGGTGCTGGTGTGCGGCGACGAGGTGATCGCACGCGGCTTCAACCATCCGATCGGCGGGCACGACCCGTCGGCCCATGCGGAAATGGCCGCGCTGCGCATGGCCGCGCAGCATCTGCAGAATTACCGGATGCCCGGCTGCGAGCTGTACGTGACGCTCGAGCCATGCCTGATGTGCGCGGGCGCGATCATGCACGCCCGCATCGCACGGGTCGTCTACGGCGCCGCCGATCCGAAGACGGGCGCGTGCGGCAGCGTGATCGACGCGTTCGCGAATCCGCAGCTCAACCACCATACCGAGGTGACCGGCGGCGTGCTCGCCGACGAGTGCGGCGCCGCGCTCAAGTCGTTCTTCGCGGAACGCCGCCGCGCGCTGCGTGAAGCGCGGCTCGCCCGCGACGCCGAAGCCGGCGCGTCATAAGCGCCCCCGAACGCGCCCGTCCCCCGAAGCGGGGCGGGCTGCTCGGTTCCGTGAACCCGAGACGGTTCGGACCCTCTAAGCAGGTTTGACGACCCTGAACCCTTCCGCCATGTCCTTCCAGCCCGCCGCGTCCTACACCATCCGCCTGCTGGCGCCGTCCGGTTATCCGCATGATCCCGACGCGATCAATCGCGCGCTCGAACGCCTGAGCGGCGCGCAGCAGCGCATCGAGAATATCGAGGCGACGCAGCGCCGCTTTCAGCGTTTTGGCGGGACCGACGGCGAGCGGGCAGGCGACCTGAATCGCCTGGCGGATCCGGAGCGCGCGCTGCCTGACATCGGGCTCGCAGTGCGCGGCGGCTACGGTGCCGCCCGCATCCTGCACGGGCTCGACTATCGCGGGCTCGAGCGCCGCCTGCGCGACCAGCCGATCGCGCTGGTGGGCCACAGCGACTTCACCGCGATCCAGCTCGCGCTGTACGCGAAGGCGCGCATCAAGACCTTCGGCGGCCCGATGCTGTCGGCCGACTTCGGCGCGGAAACGCCGAGCGACTTCACGATGCAACACTTCTGGCAGACGCTGTCGCAGCCGACCACGACGATCATCGCCGAAGCGCCGCAGGTGCAGACCGTGAACGTGACGGGCACGCTGTGGGGCGGCAACCTTGCGATCCTCACGTCGCTCGTCGGCACGCCGTACATGCCCGATATCGAAGGTGGCATCCTGTTCATCGAGGACGTCAACGAGCAGCCGTTCCGGATCGAACGGATGATCTACCAGCTGCATCTGTCGGGGCTGCTCGCGCGCCAGCAGGCGCTCGTGCTCGGGCAGTTCACGGGCGCGCGGCCGTTCGACTACGACAACGGCTACGACATGCAGGCGATGATCGACCAGGTGCGCTCGGTGATCGGCATCCCGGTCGTCACGGGGCTGCAGTTCGGTCATGTGCCCGACCTGCTGACGCTGCCGTTCGGCGCGCAGGCGCAGCTCGTCGCGAATGCGCACGGTTTCCGGCTTACGCTGTCGGACTATCCGCATCTCGGCTGAGCCGGGCAGGCACCATCGAAAGGCGGGGGTTCCCCGCCTTTTCTTTAGGTAAGTGCGCAACTAACGGTCATAAATTTTCATCACCGCCGATCGGGTTTGTCTCATGGCGTGCACCATTTTTGTCAACAAAATAGCCGGAGGGGTCTACACCGGAAACCGCCTTGAATAAGCGTGAGATTCTTGGCGTGCCTGGCTTTCGTGCGCCGCGCACGGATCTGGCGCGACGGCGTGCACACGGATTGTGCGCATTTCAGGAAAAGAATTGTTGACAATCTTTATGTCCATCCTAGGATGAGGACTATCACACGATGCAGATCATGAACGAGCCCGATTCCCATCCGTCCGGTACGGCCGGCCCCGAAGCGATCGCCGAGCGGATCCGCACGGCGATCCTCGAGCATCGGCTCGCGCCCGGCGCGAAGCTGACGGAGGCGCAGCTCTGCGACGTGTTCAGCGTGAAGCGCGGGACGATCCGGCAGGCGCTCGCGCTGCTCGCGGCCGACAAGCTGGTCGATCTCGAGCCGAACCGTGGAGCGTTCGTCGCGAGTCCGACGCTGCAGGACGTGCACGAGGTGTTCGAGATGCGCCGGATCATCGAGCTGGCCGTCGTCGAGCGGCTCGCGACGGGGCCGGGCGCGAAGCGGCTGAAGGGTGTCGCCGCGCTGATCGACAAGGAACGCAAGGCGTTCGAGCGGCACGATTTCGCGGCGTGGATCCGCCTGTCGGGCGAATTCCATACGGCGCTCGCGGCGCTGACGGGCAATGCGACGCTCTGCGAGTGCCTCGACGGGCTCGTCGCACGCTCGACGCTGATGTCGGCGCTGTATGAATCGCACGGGCGCAGCCCGTGCTCGTGCGATGACCACGACGAGATCCTGAGCGCGCTGGAAGCGGGGGATCCGAAGCGGGCGGTGACGCTGATGGCGCACCACCTGCAGCATGTCGAACTGAAGATGCTGGACCGGCCCGCGCAAGGGCAGGTCGATTTGCGCGAAGTGTTCGGCGGCGCCTGAGCGGCGACGCGAACCGGCCCGCGCGCCACACGACGAGAGCAATGCAGGCCGGCGGTTTGCGCCGCCGGCCGCCAGTCCGACTCCGGGCGACGATCCGGAGCGATATCGATGACGGTGGAGCGGCCGGGCGGCCGCGTCAAGGAGAAGTCATGGCTCAGTTCAGTGTGGCGCACGACAGCACCTATCCGGCGGAAGAACGCGGCGAGGGCGGGGGTTCCCCGTTGCCGGACGGTTACAGTCAACGTTTGTACAACGAAGATTTAGCACCCCTTAAAAATCAGACATGGGGTGCGTACAACATCTTCGCGTTCTGGATGTCGGACGTGCACAGCGTCGGCGGCTACGTGTTCGCGGGCAGCCTGTTCGCGCTCGGGCTGACGAGCTGGCAGGTGCTGATCGCACTGATCGTCGGCATCACGATCGTGAACCGGCTGTGCAACCTGATCGCGCGCCCGAGCCAGCAGATCGGCGTGCCGTATCCGGTCGCGTGCCGCGCGACGTTCGGCGTGCTCGGCGCGAACGTGCCGGCCGTGATCCGCGGGTTGATCGCGATCGCGTGGTACGGCATCCAGACCTATCTCGCGTCCAGCGCGCTCGTGATCGTCGTGCTGAAGTTTTTCCCGCAATGGCTGCCGTACGCGGACGTCCATCGGTACGGCTTCCTCGGGCTGTCCGCGGTCGGCTGGGCCGGCTTCATGCTGCTGTGGGTGCTGCAGGCGTTCGTGTTCTGGAACGGGATGGAGACGATCAAGAAGTTCATCGACTTCGCGGGCCCGGCCGTCTACGTCGTGATGTTCATCCTGGCCGGCTACATGGTGTGGCGCGCGGGCTGGCGCAACATCGGCCTGAACCTCGGCGGCGTCAAGTATCACGGCGCGGAAGTGATTCCGGTGATGATCACGGCCGTGTCGCTCGTCGTGTCGTACTTCTCCGGGCCGATGCTGAACTTCGGCGACTTCTCGCGCTACTGCCGCTCGTTCGGCGACGTGAAGCGCGGCAACTTCTGGGGGCTGCCGGTCAACTTCCTCGCGTTCTCGCTCGTCACGGTGATCACGACGGCCGCGACGCTGCCGGTGTTCGGCGAACTCATCACCGACCCCGTCGCGACGGTCGGCCGCATCGATCATCCGACCGCGGTGATCCTCGGCGCGCTGACCTTCACGATCGCGACGATCGGCATCAACATCGTTGCGAACTTCGTGTCGCCCGCGTTCGACTTCTCGAACGTCGCGCCGCGGCTGATCAGCTGGCGCGCGGGCGGGATGCTCGCCGCCGTCGCGTCGATCTTCATCACGCCATGGAACCTGTTCAACAACCCGGCCGTGATCCACTACACGCTCGACGTGCTCGGCGCATTCATCGGCCCGCTGTACGGCGTGCTGATCGCCGACTTCTACCTCGTCAAGCGCGGCCGCCTCGTGCGCGACGACCTCTACACGATGTCGGAGAGCGGCACCTACTGGTACACGGGCGGCGTGAACCGCCGCGCGCTCGCCGCGCTGCTGCCGGCCGCGGTGATCGCGGTCGTCTGCGTGATGGTGCCGGGCTGGCAGGCTGCTGCGAACTTCTCGTGGTTCATCGGCGCGGGGCTCGGCTTCGTGTTCTACCGGCTGCTCGTGAGCACGAAGGCCTGAGGAGCGCGCGATGAAGATCAAGCTGATCAATCCGAATACGACGCAGCGGATGACGGATGCGATGGGCCGCTGCGCGCGTGAAGTCGCGGCCGCGGGCACCGAGATCGTCGCGGTGAGCCCGCCAATGGGGCCGCCGTCGATCGAAGGCTATTACGACGAGGCGCTCGCGACGCCCGGGCTCCTCGCCGAGATCGCGCAGGGCGAGCGCGACGGCTGCGACGCGTACGTGCTCGCGTGTTTCGGCGATCCGGGCCTGTATGCGGCGCGCGAGGTCGCGCGCGGGCCGGTGATCGGGATCGCCGAGGCGGCGATGCACGCGGCGAGCGTGCTCGCGCCGGGCTTCTCGGTCGTCACGACGCTCGCGCGCACCTGCGGGATGGCATGGCATCTCGCCGAGCGCTACGGGATGAAGCGGTTCTGCCGCAACGTGCGCGCGACCGACGTCGCGGTGCTCGAGCTCGACCGGCCAGGCTCGGCCGCGCGGCGGATCATCGTCGACGAATGCCGGCGCGCGCTCGACGAGGACGGCGCCGACGCGATCGTGCTCGGCTGTGCGGGGATGGCCGAATTCGCGCACGAGATCGAGCAGCAGATCGGCGCGCCGGTCGTGGAAGGCGTGACGGCGGCCGTCAAGTGGGCCGAGGCGCTCGTCGCGCTGCGCCTCGCGACCGCGAAGCGCGGCGACTATGCGCGGCCGCTGCCGAAGCGCTATGACGGCGAATTCGCGCGCTTCAGCCCGGCGGAGGACGCGTCGCCGGCCGCCGCCACGGGGCGCAGCGGGATCGCCGAGCCGGAACGGGCGCCGGATTTGCCGCACCCGCACATACACACCGTCTGACATGCACTATCTGCGCCGCTGTATGGGCGCGTCTGCACCTTTTCGCTACACTGGGCCGTCATCGCATCGCCCCGCGCGGCCGGCCTCCGGCACACGCGCGGGTCGATGCGAACCCATTATTCCGGCAAGCTTTCGTCGCACTTCGAACCCATGTCACTCGATCCCAACTATCCTCGCGACCTGATCGGCTACGGCCGCCATCCCGTGCAGGCGAACTGGCCCGGGCGCGCCCGCGTCGCCGTGCAATTCGTCCTGAACTACGAGGAGGGCGGCGAGAACTGCGTGCTGCACGGCGATCCGGGCTCCGAGCAGTTCCTGTCCGAAATCGTCGGCGCGGCCGCGTATCCGGACCGCCACATGAGCATGGAGTCGATCTACGAATACGGTTCGCGTGCCGGCGTATGGCGCATCCTGCGCGAATTCGAGAAGCGCGGGCTGCCGCTGACGGTGTTCGGCGTCGGCATGGCGATCGAGCGCCATCCGGAACTGGCGCGCGCGTTCGTCGAGCTCGGTCATGAGATCGCGTGCCACGGCTGGCGCTGGATCCACTACCAGAGCATGACGCCCGAACTCGAGGCCGAGCACATGCGCCTCGGGATGGAAGCGATCGAGCGCGTGACGGGCGAGCGCCCGCTTGGCTGGTATACCGGCCGCGACAGCCCGAACACGCACCGTCTCGTCGCGGAATATGGCGGCTTCCTGTACGACTCCGACAACTATGGCGACGACCTGCCGTTCTGGATGGACGTCGCCGTGTCGGGCGGCGCTACGTCGCCGCAGCTGATCGTCCCGTACACGCTCGATACGAACGACATGCGCTTCGCGACGCCGCAGGGCTTCAACACCGGCGATCACTTCTTCGACTACCTGCGCGACGCATTCGACGTGCTGTACGCCGAGGGCGACGAAGCGCCGAAGATGCTGTCGATCGGCATGCACTGCCGGTTGCTGGGCCGGCCGGGGCGTTTTCGCGGGCTGCAGCGTTTCCTCGACCACATCGAGCAGCACGATCGCGTATGGGTGACGCGCCGTGTCGATATCGCGCGTCATTGGCGTGAACATCATCCGTATCAGCCCAATCATCGAAACGAAGGGAAAGCATGAAGGCGATGCGTTACACGTTGGATCAACTCAACACGATGGCGCCGAGCGCATTCGTCGCGGCGCTGTCGGGGATCTTCGAACATTCGCCGTGGGTGGCCGAGGTCGCCGCGGCCGAGCGGCCGTTCGCGAGTATCGACGCGCTGCACAAGACGATGTCGGGTGCGGTCGAGACGGGTGGCGAAGCGCGCCAGCTCGCCCTGATCAACGCTCACCCGGAGCTGGCCGGCAAGGCCGCCGTGCGCGGCGAGCTGACGGCCGAGTCGACGCGCGAGCAGAGCGGCGCGGGTCTCGACCAGTGCACGCAGGAAGAGTTCGACAAGCTGCTGACGCTGAATCGCACGTATCGCGAGAAGTTCGGTTTCCCGTTCATCCTCGCGGTGCGCGGCTATGACCGGCACGGCATCATCGCGAACTTCGAGTCGCGCGTGAATCACTCACGCACCGAGGAACTGCGCGCGAGCCTCGACCAGATCTACCGGATCGCGCGCTTCCGCCTCGACGACCTGATCGACGCCTGACACCGCAACACGGCCTGCTGCGTCGCAGCGGCCTGATCGCCCACTGAAACAAGGAAACATCATGGCTGTTCCGCTTCTCGATCCCAACGCACCCGATTTCACGCGGCGCTACGTGAACCTTGCCGACCCGCGTCTCGGTGCGCAGGCGCTCGAGGCCAGCGACGACTTCTTCGCGCCGAAGGACCGGATGCTGAACCCAGAGCCGGCGGTGTTCATCCCCGGCAAGTACGACGATCACGGCAAGTGGATGGACGGCTGGGAGACGCGCCGCAAGCGCACGACGGGCTATGACTGGTGCATCGTCAAGCTCGCACGGCCGGGCGTGATCAAGGGTTTCGACATCGACACGAGCCACTTCACCGGCAACTTCCCGCCGGCCGCGTCGATCGAGGCCGCGTACGTGGCCGATGGCGCGCCGACGCATGCGACCGAGTGGGTCGAGATCGTGCCGTCGACGACGCTGCAGGGCAACAGCCATCACTACGTCGAAGCGAGCGATGCCCGTGCGTTCACGCACCTGCGCGTGAACATCTATCCGGACGGCGGCATCGCGCGCCTGCGCGTGTACGGCCAGCCGCAGCTCGACTGGGCCGGCGCGAGCGCGACCGAGCAATTCGACCTCGCGGCGATGGAAAACGGCGGCTACGTGGTGGCCGCGAACAACCAGCACTTCGGCGTCGCGTCGAACCTGCTGCTGCCGGGCCGCGGCGTGAACATGGGCGACGGCTGGGAAACCCGGCGCCGCCGCGAGCCGGGCAACGACTGGGCGATCATCGCGCTCGCGCAGCCGGGCGTGATCCGCAAGATCGAAGTCGATACCGCGTTCTTCAAGGGCAACTACCCGGACCGCTGCTCGATCCAGGCGGCGTACGTGTCGGGCGGCACCGACAGCTCGCTGATCACGCAGTCGATGTTCTGGCCGGTGCTGCTCGGCGAACAGAAGCTGCAGATGGACAAGCAGCATTACTTCGAACACGAAATCGCCTCGTTGGGCCCGGTAACCCACGTACGCCTGAACATCATTCCGGACGGTGGCGTATCGCGCGTGCGTCTGTGGGGGACGCTCGACAAATGAAGACGCTTGCCATCGAACCGCTGACCAAGGAAGCGTTCGCGCCGTTCGGCGACGTGATCGAAACGGAGGGCGCGAAGCAGATTCCGATCAACCTCGGTACGACGATCCGCTTTCACGATCTCGCGAAAGTCGACGTGGCGGACGAAGACGGCCGCACGCTCGTCAACCTGTTCCGCGGTCAGCCGCGCACGCTGCCGTTCGAGGTGAAGATGCTCGAGCGCCATCCGCTCGGCAGCCAGGCGTTCGTGCCGCTGAACGACCAGCCGTATCTCGTCGTCGTCGCGCCGGCGGGCGATCTCGATGCGTCGAAGATCCGCGCGTTCGTGACGAGCGGGTGGCAGGGCGTCAACTATGCGAAGGGCGTGTGGCATCACCCGCTGATCGCACTCGGCGGCGTCAGCGACTTCATCGTCGTCGATCGCGGCGGTGAAGGCCTGAACCTGAACGAGCAGGACCTGCAGGAATCGCTGTGGCTTACCGAGGACGCGCTCGATGCGCTGACGGCCTGAGCCGGATTGCTGCCGTTGCCGTTCGAAGCAACCCGCGCGATTCGCGCGGGTTTTTTTATGCGTGGCGCGCGGGCATCACGGCGCGGCTCGGGGCTCTTCGACGTGGGTGTCGCACTTGCGCCCGACGTCGCGTACGCGTACGACGTCGTGGCTCCGGGGCGTGCGCATGACGATCCACGCATCGTCGCGTTTCGCGGCGGGCTCGCGGACGAAGTTGCGACGACACGGACGTGACGTTGCGGGTGCGCCGGGGCATCGGCCGCGTGCTATCGTGCCCGCATCGCCACTGCCCGAAGTCCGGTTCCGGACCCGTCCCCGATGAGTCAACCTGAAAACGACCTCGCCGTCCTGCTGCGCACGATGCAACCCGAGCTGCATCGCGGTGCCTTCGCATTCGTCGCACTGCCGGCCGATTCAGAAATATCGTTATCCGAAGCGATCGCGACGTTCCGCGAAGCGGAAGGCATGACGGTCGTGGTCGACGAAGAGACTGCAGTACGTCGCGGCTGGCCCGTGCTGTTTCGTGCCGCGTGGATCACGCTGACCGTGCATTCGGATCTCGCGGCGGTCGGCCTGACGGCCGCGTTCGCGCGGGCATTGGGCGCGGCCGGCATCAGCTGCAACGTGATGGCCGCTGCGTATCATGACCACATCTTCGTGCCGTTCGACGACGGCCCGCGCGCGCTCGATGCGCTCGTCGCGCTGCAGCGCGACGCGATGCGCGGCTAGCGGGCGACGCATTTCATCCAGGCAAAAAAACGGGCCCGTTTCCGGGCCCGCGAACGGAGAGGATACGCCGGCAACCGACCGCCGGCGCACGGCGGCTTACTTGACCGCGCCACCCTCGAACCAGGCGGCGAGCTTTACGCGCTCGTCGTCGGTCATGTGCGTGACGTTGCCGATCGGCATCGCCTTCAGGCGCACGGCCTGTTCGTAGATACGCTGCGCGTTCTTCGACACTTCGTCCGGCGTGTCGAACATCACGCCGGCGGGCGCGCTGCCCATCAGCGTCGGCTTGGCCGAGTGGCACTCGACGCAGCGCTGCTGCAGGATCGGCATGATGTCGTTGATCACGATCTTCGGGGCGTTCGCTGCCTGCGCTTCCGGTGCGACCGGCTTCGGCATCGTCCACACGAGCGCGCCCGACAGCAGTGCGACGCCGCCGATCGGCAGGTACCACAGCTGCTTGCCGCGGTGACGCATCACGAAGAACTGACGGATCAGCGCGCCGGCCAGCATGATCAGCACGAGCACGACCCAGTTGAACTTGTTCGTGTACGTCATCGCGTAGTGGTTCGACAGCATCGCGAACACGACCGGCAGCGTGAAATACGTGTTGTGCACCGAGCGCTGTTTGCCGCGCTTGCCGTAGATCGGGTTCGGCTCTTCGCCCTTGAGCATCTTGTCGACCATCTTGCGCTGGCCCGGGATGATCACGAAGAACACGTTCGCCGACATGATCGTCGCGAGCATCGCGCCGACGATCAGGTACGCCGCACGGCCCGCGAAGATGTGGCACGCGAGGTACGCGGCGACGACGACGTAGAGGCCCACGCAGATGCCGAGCACCCGATCGTTGGTGCCGAGGATGCGGCACAGCGAGTCGTAGACGATCCAGCCGGCCGCGAGGAAGCCGAGCGCGGATGCGACGGCGACCACCGGGCCCATGTCGAGCACGCTCTTGTCGATCAGGTACGTGTTCGGTGCGAGCAGGTACAGCACGAAGAACAGCGAGAAGCCCGACAGCCAGGTCGTGTATGACGGCCACTTCGACCAGTGCAGGTCATCCGGCATTTCCGGCGGGGCGACCGTGTACTTCTGCATGTTGTAGAAACCGCCGCCGTGGACGTGCCACAGCTCGCCGAACACGCCGCGCTTGCGCTGGTTCGCGTCGGTAGGCGGTTTCAGGCTGTTGTCGAGCGCGACGAAATAGAAGGACTCGCCGATCCACGCAATGGCGACGATGACGTGCAGCCATCGCAGCGCGAGGTTCAGCCAGTCGGTGATGAAGCCTTCCATGAAACTCCTCCAGACTCAGATCGTTATCTTTGATGCGGGCGCCGATGCGTGTGTCAGCTGCCGCGATAGGTGCTGTACGACCACGGCGACACGAGCAGCGGCACGTGGTAGTGCGATGCGGTGTCGGCGATGCCGAAGCGCAGCACGACGCGGTCGACGAAACGGGGTTCGGGCACCTTCACGCCGAGCGACGCAAAGTAGTCGCCGGCATGGAATACGAGTTCGTATTCGCCGGCGGCGAGCGCGGCACCTTCGAGCAGCGGTTCGTCGCAGCGGCCGTCGCTATTGGTCAGCACGGTCTTGATCGCGCGGCGCGATTCGCCGTCCAGCGCGTAGAGGTCCACCTTGATGGCAGCGCCGGGACGACCGTGCGCCGTATCGAGTACGTGGGTAGTGAGCTTTCCCATTCGTTGTGTCCTTGTGTGAATGCGAGGTTCGGCGGCGGCTCGATCCATTGACTGTGCGGCGGATCGAGGCTCCACGTCACGTGGCTACATACCCGTCGGCGAGATTGAAGCGAGCGCCGTGCAGGCATTGTAAAAAGGTTCCCCGCGCAAATACGGGCGCGATAGCAAAGATAATGCGCCGCGCATGAACCGCTGTCGACGGCACGCCGGGAGCGGCCCGCGGCCTGCGATTCCGGGGCGTCGCGCCTCGTGCGCGGCGTACCATATCGAAACCGTGAAGCGCGGTATTCGGGTTCGCGCATTGTGCGCCGCGCGCGCTTGGGCGATGCTGCCGCCGTGCGCGTCGGGCCGTGAGCCCGCGCGCACCCCGAAGACGGCGTGCACGCCGGGTAACCGGGCCAGCGCGTTCGAACGGACGCAGGCACCGGGGCGTGCCGCGAATCAGCGTTCGAACGGCTTTGTGAACGTCTCCGGGAGCGGCTCCCGGCGGCAGAACGACGCGGAGAACGCATGAACCTCGAGCAGCACGCCGGCGCACGCGCGCCACAGCCATCCTCATCCCGCCCGAAAACCCTGCTGGTCAAGCACGCCGACGTGCTCGTGACCATGGACGACACGCGCCGCGAACTGCGCGACGCGGGGCTCTATATCGAAGACAACCGGATCGTCGCGGTCGGCCCGAGCGCCGAGCTGCCCGAGAGCGCCGACGAAGTGTTCGACCTGCGTGGTCACCTGGTGATCCCGGGGCTCGTGAACACGCACCATCACATGTACCAGAGCCTCACGCGCGCGGTGCCGGCCGCGCAGAACGCCGAGCTGTTCGGGTGGCTCACGAACCTGTACCGGATCTGGGCGCACCTGACGCCCGAGATGATCGAGGTGTCGACGCTGACCGCGATGGCCGAGCTGCTGCAATCGGGCTGCACGACGTCGAGCGACCACCTGTACATCTACCCGAACGGCAGCCGGCTCGACGACAGCATCGGCGCCGCGCAGCGGATCGGCATGCGGTTTCACGCGAGCCGTGGCGCGATGAGCGTCGGCCAGCGCGACGGCGGGCTGCCGCCCGACTCGGTCGTCGAGCGCGAGCCCGACATCCTGCGCGACGCGCAGCGCCTGATCGAGACCTATCACGACGAAGGCCGCTACGCGATGCTGCGCGTGGTCGTCGCGCCGTGCTCGCCGTTCTCGGTGAGCCGCGGCCTGATGCGCGACGCGGCCGTGCTGGCCCGCGACTACGGCGTGTCGCTGCACACGCACCTGGCCGAGAACGTCAACGACATCGCGTACAGCCGCGAGAAGTTCGGGATGACGCCCGCCGAATACGCGGAAGATCTCGGCTGGGTTGGCCACGACGTGTGGCACGCGCACTGTGTGCAGCTCGACGATGCGGGCATCGCCCTGTTCGCGCGCACCGGCACCGGCGTCGCGCACTGTCCGTGTTCGAACATGCGGCTCGCGTCGGGCATCGCGCCGGTGAAGAAGATGCGTCTCGCGGGCGTGCCGGTCGGGATCGGCGTCGACGGTTCCGCGTCGAACGACGGCGCGCAGATGGTCGCGGAAGTGCGGCAGGCGCTGCTGCTGCAGCGGGTCGGCTTCGGGCCCGATGCGATGACCGCGCGAGAAGCGCTCGAGATCGCGACGCTGGGTGGCGCGAAGGTGCTGAACCGCGACGATATCGGTGCGCTGAAGCCCGGCATGGCCGCGGACTTCGCCGCCTTCGACCTGCGCCAGCCGCTGTTCGCGGGCGCGCTGCACGATCCGGTCGCGGCGCTCGTGTTCTGCGCGCCATCGCAGACGGCGTATACGGTGGTGAACGGGAAGGTGGTGGTGCGGGAAGGGCGGCTCGCGACGCTCGACCTGCCGCCCGTCATCGAGCGCCACAACGCCCTGGCGCACGCCCTCGTGGAGGCGTCGCGCTGACGCACGGGCGCAGGGGTTGCGCCGCGCGCCGCGGATCAGGCGCGCGGCGGCGGTTGCGGCTGCCAGGCCGTACCGCGACAGCCTGACCGGCGCGCGCCGTGCGCGATCAAGCCTCGATCAGCGTGCGGGTCGCTTCGGCGACGAGGCTGCGCAGCCAGCGCACTTCGTCGGAATAGTGGCAGCGTTCGTGCCACAGCTGGTAGTACTGCATCGGCGGGAAGTCGAGCGGCGCCGGCACGACCGACAGCGGCAGGAACTTCGCGTAATGATCGGCGAACAGGCGCGTCGTCGTGAAGATCAGGTCGGACTTCACCAGCACGTACGGTGCGAGGTTGAAGTACGGCAGCGTGACGACCACGTGGCGCTTGAGCCGCTCGCGCGCGAGGTGCACGTCGATCGCGCCGCGCTGGCCGACCGAGTAGGGCGTCGGCGCGAGATGCGGCGCGTTCAGGTACTGGTCGAGCGTGAGCCCGCCGCGCTTCGCGAACGGGTGCGTGTTGCTCATCAGGCAGACGATTTCGTCGACGAACAGGTTCGACAGGTGCAGCTGTTCGGGCGGCTCGGGCCAGTTGCCGACGACGATGTCGAGCTTGCCGTCTTCCAGCGCGAGCTCGTAGTCGAACGCGGGGCCGAGCGAGTGGAACTCGAGTGTCGCATTCGGCGCGGCCAGGCGGAAGCGCTCGACGACGGTCGGCACGAACAGCACGTTCAGGTAGTCGGGGCAGCCGATCCGGTAGCAGCGGATCGACGTGGCCGGGTCGAAATTGTGCTGCTGGAACTTGATGCGCTCGATTTCACGCAGTGCGTTCTGCACCGGTTCGAGCAGGCGCAGCCCGTATTCGGTCGGGACCATGCCGGACTTGCCGCGCACGAGGAGCGGGTCGCCGGTGATGTCGCGCAGGCGCCGCAGCGCGGCGCTGATCGCCGGTTGCGACTGGTTCAGTTTGACGGCCGCGCGCGTGACGCTGCGCTCCATCAACAAGGTGTGCAAGACGCGCAAGAGGTACGTGTCGATCGCCTCGCGTTGCTGACTCATGATATCTCCGTTTATATGTCCGGGCTGATCGAGGGGGCGTGGGGGTATATGGTTTTTAATATGAACGAAAACCAGCGTCAAGAGATGGATACCCGCAGACGCCCGCCGGCCGGGCCTCGACACGGGGCCCGAACGGAGCGCAATGCAGGCGCGCGCGGCGCCGCGCGGATGCGCGTTGCACGCATCCGGTGGTCAGGGCACCGCGCGCGACGCGTCAGTCGTCGATGCGCATGCCGACTTTCAGCGTGACCTGCCAGTGGATGACCTGGTCGCCTTCGATGTGGCCGCGTGTTTCGGTCACCTGGAACCAGTGCAGGTTGTGCAGCGTCTTGCCGGCTTTCGAGATCGCGTTGCGGATGGCGTCGTCGCACGATTGCCGCGACGAGCCGGTCAGTTCGATCAGCTTGTAGACGTGGTCGCTCATGATGCGCTCCCTGGTATGTCGGTATGTGGTCAGTATGGGCGGCCGGCGCGAGCGGCGGGCCCGAAGCGGCGCCGTGCGTGTCCGGCTTCTTGAGTGATAGGTATGATGGGCGGCAAGTGCAACCTCAATTGGAGGCGGGGGACATCGTGGAAGTCGGATTTTGCGGACCGGGATTGATGGGCGCGCCGATGATTCGGCATTTGCTGGCGGCGGGCCACCGGGTCAGCGTATGGAACCGGACGCGCGGCAAGGCCGAGGCGCTTGAAAAAGACGGCGCGCAGGTGGTCGATACGCCGCGCGAACTGGCCGAGCGCGTCGACACGGTGTTCATGTGCGTGCTCGACGGGCGTGCGGTCGGCGACGTCGTGTTCGGCGAGCACGGGCTCCTTGCGGGCGATGCGAATGCACGCCGCTTGAAGCGCATCGTCGATCATTCGAGTATTCCGCCTGCCACGACGCGCGACTACGCGGCGCGCGCGGCCGCGCTCGGCGTCGGCTGGATCGACGCGCCCGTATCGGGCGGCGTGCCCGGCGCGCAGGCCGGTACGCTCGCGGTGATGGCGGGCGGCGGTGCGGCCGACCTCGACGCGGTGCGGCCGCTGATCGACGCTTACGCGTCGCGCATCACGCACATGGGCGACGCCGGCGCGGGCCAGACCGCGAAGCTGTGCAACCAGGCGATCGTCACCGCGACGGTGACCGCGATCGCGGAAGCCGTTGGCCTGGCGCAGGCGAGCGGCATCGACGCCGCGCGTCTGGCCGACGCGCTGGCGGGCGGGTGGGCCGACTCGGTGCTGCTGCAGACCTTCGTGCCGCGCATGACGTCAGGCGGCCATCCGCCGATGGGTGCGCTGAGCACGTTCCAGAAAGACGTTGATGCGATCGCCGACGCCGCGCGCGACACGGGCGCGGTGATGCCTGTATCGGCTACGGTCCAGCAGGTGCTGCGGCTGGGCGCCGCGCAGGGGCTCGCCGGCGCCGATTTCGCCGCGTTCATCGACATCGTCCGGCCCGGCAACGGGCGCGGGACGGCACGGTGATTGCGCGGGGGCCGTGAAGCGGGAAGCTGAATGGCCGATGGGCCGCCCGGAGGCGGCCCATCGTGTCGGTATCGGTTCAGCCGAGGGAGCGCGGTGTCGTGTCGCCGGCGTTCTGGCGTCCGAGGCCGCCGCGCAGGCTCGCCTTCGTGCCCGCACCAAATTCGGGCAGGATGCGCGCGCGGGCGCGGCTCGCGAACACGAGGAACCCGAAGCCGTTCGCCTCGTACCAATAGCCGCCGTTCTCGAGGCCGTCGAGCGGCTGTTCGAGCGCGTTGGCAATCGATTCGATGCAGCGCTTGCGCAGTTCGGCGATGGCCGGATAGGGCGGCTGCGCGCCGCGCACGCTGCACAGGAGCACGTCGAGGCCGGGCAGCACATGCGCGTAGAGGACGGGTTCGTCCTGCGCACGGGCGCGGGCAATCTTGGTGTCGAGCTGCGCAAACGGTTTCGAGTGGCGCAATACCGCGAGGAATGACTCCTGGCCATCCTGCTGCGCCCGTCGACGTTTTTTCGGGAAGGACATAAACACTCGCCTCAAAAACAATTGCAAGAAATGCGGCACTTTCATGCGACCCACTCCCGGCTATGTACGCCGCATGTCGATCCTTTATAGCACACGAAAATGCTGCACTCGTGCGGTACGACGATCAATGTCTCCCGTCGACCCGCTTGCCACGATGATCGACACAGCCAGCGTCTCGGCGCCCGTACTGTCGTTTAGTCTCCATCATAGACCTGCTTTTCCCGCGCGTGCATTCGTGCGTCACAAAAAAATGAGATAAGCCTCGCGCGGCGGCGTGCGGCGCGCGCATGAAAAAGGCCCGCATTGTGCGGGCCCGGCAGACGCAGCGCAGCGTGGCGCGGTGCTCAGCGTTGCTTGAGCGAATCGCGGATCTCGCGCAGCAGCACGATGTCTTCCGGCGTCGCGGCCGGCGCGGCTTCTTCCGGCTTGCGCAGCTTGTTGATGAATTTCACCATCAGGAAAATGATGAACGCGAGGATCACGAAGTTGATCGCCACGGTGATGAACGAACCGTAGCCGAATGCGGCGACGCCCGCAGCCTGCAGGTCCTTGAACGAATCGGGATTACCCTTGAACGACGGGGGGATGGTGCCGAGCAGAACGAACTTGTTCGAGAAATCCAGACCGCCGGTCAGCACGCCGATGACCGGCATGATGAGGTCTTTCACGACCGAGTCGACGATCTTCGAGAATGCGCCGCCGATGATCACGCCGACGGCGAGATCCATCACATTGCCTTTGACGGCGAACTCCTTGAATTCCTTGATTATGCTCATGAGCGGCTTTCTCCTGGTTGGGGCGAGGGGAAGGCGTGCCGCGACGCGCAGGGCTGCGAAACGTCGGATGGGATCGGAGGCACGCCGATGGCCGCATGATAGCGAACGTGCCCCATTGCTGGTAGCCCATCTTGAAATGATTGACAAATCCTGCGGCCGGCGATCCGGCGGCCGGCGCGAGTGGCAATCAAAGGAGGCGTGGCGTGAGAGGCGGGCGTCGCGCGATGCATCGACGCCCGCGTGCGAATGCTCAGGTGTTGTCGTCGGTCCAGCCGTCGTCGTTGCTGCCGAGATCGACACCGCCGCCGCCGCCGTTGCCGTCGCTCCAGTTCGAATTGTCGCCGCGACCGAAGTCGAAGCCCGGATCGTTGTTCTCCTGGCGCCGGCGCTGGTCGTCGACGATCACGTCGCGTTCGACCACGCGCTCGCGGCCGCCCGACATCGCTTCGCCGAGCAGCACGCCGGTCAGCAGCCCGCCCATCCCGCCGCCGAAACCACCGCCTTGCTGGACCACGACGGGCGGCTGCTGTTGCGGATACGGTTGCGGGGGATACGGCTGTTGCGGGTATGGCTGTTGCTGATACGGCTGGCCTTGCATGCCGGTCATGCGATCGGCTTCCTGCGCATACACGGAGCCGCTGCCGTTCGCCGGCGCCGCGGGCTGCGCGCCCGGATCGGGGCGGCCTTCGACGCGCGCCTTCACGCTCGCATGCCGCTGCTCGAGTTCGTCGATGCGATACGGCGGCACCGGGTTCTTGCCGTTCGACAGCGTTTCGACGAGCGTGCGTGCATCGGTCTCGATGCCTTCGAGCTCGCCGGTGAGCGCGGCGGCGCCGGGCAACGTCGACAGCTTCGCGTCGAGTTTCAGCGGACGAATGTCGTTCAGCACGTCGGTCGCGCGCTTCAATTGCGTGCGGCGTTCGTCGTCGGCGCGGCCGTCGTCGGCCGAGCGCGCGCGCCGCAGCGTCCAGCGCAGCACCAGCGCGATGAGCGCGACGATCAACGCGATGCCGATCCACATGCCGGTCGACGGACCGTGTTTCGCGACCGGCGCGGCCGGTGCGAGCGACGACTGCAACGAGCCGGTCTGCGTGGCCGATGGCGTGTTGCCGCTCACGCGCGCGGCGTCCGCGCGAATGCGCGATTCGGTCTGCGCGAAGTGCGACGCATCGGTGAAGCGCAGTTGCGGATCGAGCGACTTCGCCTGCTGCAGTTGCGCGAGCGCGTCCGACGCGCGGCCTTCACGGTCCAGCACCTGTGCGTACAGGTAGCGCGCATGCGCGTTGTTCGGATGGGCGTCGATGACTTGCGACAGCTGCGTGTCGGCGCGCTGCCAGTCGCGTTGTGCGATCGACTGCTCGACTTGCTGCAGCGACGGGACTGCAAATGCGGCGGACGACAGCAGCATCAGCGAGAAGCCGAGTGCGGCGAGAGATTTCTTCATGGTCGAACCGGGCGCGAGCGCCCGTCTCCTGACGATCGATGCGCGCCGCGAGCCGGGCGGGCCGCGGCGCGGTTGCCGTTACTGCGCGGGCGTGTCGAGCTGCTTCTTCAGCGCGGCGAGGCGGTCTTCCACCGACGGGCCCTTGTTCAGCGCGGCGAGCTTGTCCTCGAGCGCCTTGCCGCTCGACGTGTCGGCCGAGTTCAGGCGTGCGTCCGAGCGCGCGTTCTGCAGCGCGACCTTGTCCTCGAGCTTCTGGAAATCCTCGGACAGGTTCTTGCCGCCGATGCCGCCGAGCGCGCTTGCCGCGACGTCCTTTGCCTGCGCGATTTCGTGCTTCGCCTGCAGGATGTTCGAGCGTGAGTTCAGGTCGTTGCGGCGCTGGCGCATGTCGGCGATCTGCCCCTTCAGCTTGTCGACCGACGGTTCGAGCGTCGTCAACTCGGCCGCGAGTGCATCGCGCTCGGCTTCCGCGTTCGACTGCGCGGCGAGCGCCTCGCGTGCGAGTGCTTCATCGCCGGCCTGCAGCGCGCGCTTCGCGCCGTCTTCGTACTTCTTCACCTTGTCGTCGGCCGCATCGCGCTTGCTGCGCTGGGTCGCGACTTGTGCCTCGATCTCGATCAGCGAATTCTCGGCACGGCCGATGCTGTCGTCGAGCTCCCGCACGATCTGCCGTGCGTCGCGCGACGGATCCTGTACCGAGTCGGCCGCATCGTTCAGCAGGCCTTTGATCGTGCGCGAAATAGAGTCGAAAAGCGACATGAAATCCTCCGTGGTTGAAAGGTGCCGCGTGAGCGGCAGTACCCGTCGCGAATCGGTTCCGACCCGCGTGAGCCGGCGGATATTACACCGCCGCCTCCTTAAATACGGCTTAAGCGCTGGAGTTCAAGCGCCATGCGTGCGCAGTATTCGAACCTTTCGCGTTTGAAAGCAACGTCGCGGCACGCGCCGGGCTGCGTGTCCATGATAGGCGGAGCATGCCGCCAATACGTTCTGCAAATCACGGCCGTGCGGGAATTTTTACAAAAAATCGCGAAGTCAATCGGTCGATTTCATTAAAATGCGCTGTCACGTCGCGGGAACGGATCGCCGCGCGGCGGGGTCTGTCGACGTGACAGTTGCCACGATGCACCCACTCTGATTCATCCGCTTGCATTTCCGCATGCGTCCGAGGGCGCCACGCCGCCTGCCATTCCGACATGCCAATTATCAAACGACCGTCTTCTTCTTCCGACCGGAACGAACCCCACTACACATTGCGCCGTTCGCCGTCGGGAGCCTACTACCCCGATGACGACAACGGCGACGACGATCGGCGCACGCAGCGCCGTGGAGGCGGGGGCGGCGGCCGCTCGTTCGGTTCGCGCGTCGCGCTGTGGTTCGTCGGGCTGTTCGCGACGCTCGCGATCGTCGGCGCGCTGATCGTCGGCTATGCACTCGTCGTGATGGCACCGCAACTGCCGTCGCTCGATGCGCTGACCAACTACCAGCCGAAGGTGCCGTTGCGCGTGTTCACCGCCGATCACGTGCTGATCGGCGAGTTCGGCGAGGAGCGCCGCAGCCTCGTGCGCTTCCAGGACATTCCCGACGTGATGAAGAAGGCCGTGCTCGCGATCGAGGACTACCGCTTCTACGAACACGGCGGCGTCGACTTCCTCGGCATCCTGCGCGCGGGCGTGGCCGACCTGATGCACGGCGGCGCGCGCCAGGGCGCGAGCACGATCACGATGCAGGTCGCGCGCAATTTCTTCCTGTCGAGCGAGAAGACCTACACGCGCAAGATCTACGAGATGCTGCTCGCGTACAAGATCGAGAAGGCGCTGACGAAAGACCAGATCCTCGAGCTGTACATGAACCAGATCTACCTGGGCCAGCGCTCGTACGGCTTCGCGGCTGCCGCGCGCGTGTATTTCGGCAAGGACCTGAAGGACATCACGCTGGCGGAAGCGGCGATGCTCGCGGGGCTGCCGAAGGCGCCGTCCGCGTACAACCCGGTCGTCAACCCGAAGCGCGCGAAGGTGCGTCAGGAATACATCCTGAAGCGCATGCTCGAGATCGGCTACATCACGCAGCCGCAGTACGACCAGGCGGTGAAGGAGGAGATCCGCGTGCGCACGCCGGGCAACCAGTATGCGGTGCATGGCGAATACGTGTCCGAGATGGTGCGGCAGATGATGTACCAGCAGTACAAGGACGAAACCTATACGCGCGGGCTGACCGTCACGACGACGATCAACTCGGCCGACCAGGAAGCGGCGTACCAGGCCGTGCGTCGCGGCATTCTCGATTACGAGCGCCGCCACGGCTATCGCGGGCCGGAAGCCTCGATCAACCTGCCGGCGGCCGGCGACGAGCGCGACGAGGCGATCGACGACGCGCTCGCCGATCATCCGGACAACGGAGATCTGCAGTCGGCGGTCGTGCTGGCGGCGTCGCCGAATGCGGTCGAGGTGCAGTTCGTCGGCGGTGCGACGACGACGATCGGCCCGACCGGGCTGCGCTTCGTGTCGGCCGCGCTGGGTCAGCGCGCGAATGCCACGCTGCGGATCAAGCCGGGTTCGATCGTGCGCGTGCTGAAGGACGGCAAGACGGGCTGGCAGGTCGTGCAGCTGCCGCAGGTCGAAGGCGCGCTCGTCGCGATCGCGCCGCAGGACGGTGCGATCCGCTCGCTCGTCGGCGGCTTCGACTTCAACAAGAGCAAGTTCAACCACGTGACGCAGGCGTGGCGCCAGCCGGGTTCGTCGTTCAAGCCGTTCATTTATTCGGCGTCGCTTGACAAGGGCCTCGGACCGGCGACGATCATCAACGATGCACCGCTGTACTTCCCGCCGAGCGTGCCGGGCGGCACCGCGTGGGAGCCGAAGGACGACGACCAGCCGGACGGCCCGATGTCGATGCGTACCGGCCTGCAGCGTTCGAAGAACCTCGTGTCGATCCGGATCCTCGCGTCGATCGGCACGCAGTACGCGCAGCAGTACGTGACGCAGCGCTTCGGCTTCGATCCGGCGAAGACGCCGCCGTACCTGCCGATGGCGCTCGGTGCGGGTCTCGTGACGCCGCTGCAGCTCGCGACCGGCTATGCGGTGTTCGCGAACGGCGGCTACAAGGTCGATCCGTACCTGATCGCCGAAGTCGACGACGCGCACGGGCAGGCGCTGCAGAAGTCGCAGCCGGTGGTGGCAGGCGGCACGGCGCCGCGCACGATCGAAGGTCGCAACGCGTACGTGATGAACAGCCTGCTGCACACGGTCGCGACGGCCGGCACGGGCGCGGGCACCAACGCGCTCGGCCGCGGCGACCTGCAGGGCAAGACGGGTACGACGAACGATGCGAAGGACGGCTGGTTCGCCGGCTACCAGCAGTCGCTCGTCGCGGTCGCGTGGATGGGCTTCGACCAGCCGAAGAGCCTCGGCAGCCGCGAATTCGGCGCGCAGCTCGCGCTGCCGATCTGGGTGAACTACATGCGCACCGCGCTGAACGGCGTGCCCGAGCAGCAGATGCCGATGCCGGACGGCCTGACGACGCTCGACGGCGAGCTGTACTACGCCGATCGCACGCCGGGCAACGGCTTCGTCGGGAGCGTGGACATCAACCCGGCCGAGAACGCGATCAGCGCGAACGACGCACTCGGCTCGGCCGGCGCGGCCGGGCTTGCGCCGCCGCCCGTCACGCAGCAGGAGAAGCAGCAGATCATGGACATGTTCGAGAACAAGTAAGCGATACGCGAATGTTTCGCATGCGACGGGCGCCTTCGGGCGCCCGTTTTTTTTGCGTGTCGTCGTGCGTCAGCCGGGGAGGGCGATTCGACATGACGCGCAGGCCGGCGCGAACGTGATGCCGACCGATTCCTGCCGTTAGCGCGCGCGGTACGCGTGCCGGATCGCCGTGAATCGTATGTGCGTGTCGGCGGTATCGTCGGTGACGATACGGACCACGAAACTCGCTTCGCGAATGATCCGGCCGGTGGGGAGAGCCGTGCGACGGCCGCGGCGCCGCCACGCCGCGGCACGTGTGCTCGGCGGCGTCATCTGCCTATTTCGCGTCCGGCCCGCTTCGTGCGGGTAAAACGCTGCGCGCTCAACCACTTGCGTGTTTGCCCGGCGGGTTATCAACAGGGCTGTCAACATAAACTGGGGATAACCCGGAGCACCATGCGCAGGTTCAGTGCTGCAGTTTCGCGTGCGCGAGATGCATGCCGAGTGTCGCGGGGTCGGTATTCGTGCCCGACAGCAGCACGCCGACCCGCTTGCCCTGCAAGGTCTCGCGCAGCGGGCCGAGCAGCGCCGCGAGCGCCGCCGCGCACGCCGGTTCGACCGCGAGCTTCAGGTGTGAGAACAGGAACAGCATCGCCGCGCGCAGCGCGTCGTCGGACACCGTGACGATGCGGTCGAGGTGGCGCCGGCACAGCTGGTAGCTGTATTCCTCGGTGTGCGGCGCCATCAGCGAATCGGCGATGGTCTGCATTGCGCTCATCTTGATCGTGTGATTCGCCGCGAAGCTGCGGCACATCGCGTCGGCGCCTTCCGGCTCGACGCCGTACACGTGCACGCGCGGATTCGCGAGCCGCAGCGCGGTCGCCATGCCGGCCGCGAGCCCGCCGCCGCCGATCGGCACGATCACCGCGTCGAGATCGGGCGTCTGCGTCGCCCATTCGTAGCCGAGCGTCGCGGTGCCGAGAATCGTGTGATAGCCGTTGAACGGATGGATGAAGAAGCGGCCTTCCTCGGCCTCGATCCGCCGCACGAGGTCGAACGCCTGCGACGCGCTGCCGGCGAGCACGACTTCCGCGCGGTACTGCTTGCACTGCGCGATGCGCGTCGGGCTTGCGGTATGGAACATCACGACCTTCGCACTGCTGCCGAGCCGCATCGCCGCATACGCGACGGCCGCCGCATGATTGCCGGCGGAGACACACGTGACGCCGGCGTTCTTGCGTGCTTCGTCGAGTGCCAGCAGGTGCGTGAACGCACCGCGCGCCTTGAAGCTGCCGCTCGCCTGCAGCAGCTCGAACTTGAAGTTGACGTGCGTGCCCTCGAGGGACGGCAGGTCGGCGCGCTCGAACACCGGCGTGCGCGCGACCCACGGCGACAGCGCGAAATGTTGCGCGGCGATTTCGTCGAGCGTCGGAATCGGCTCGCCGTCGATCGTCGTATGGGCAGTGCCCTGTTGTTCAGTCGACATGACGTGGCGGGTGGCGGGGGTGGGGCCGGCCCGCACACGCAGGCCGGCGTGGCGGGGGGCAGTCAGTGTGCGTCGACCGACATGCTGCGGATGAACTTGCGCAGGAACTGCTCGCAGGCGGCGAGCTGCGCGAGCTCGACATATTCGTTCGGCTTGTGCGCCTGCTCGATGTTGCCGGGCCCGCACACGACGCTCGGGATGCCCGCGCGTTCGAACAGGCCGGCCTCGGTGCCGTATGCGACCTTGCGCTTGTCCTGGTCGGCCGTCAGCGCGCGCACGAGCTGCGTGATCGCGGCCTGTTCCGTCGCGTCGAGGCCCGGTGCTGCCGCGATCTTCGAGAACTCGATCGCCGCGTTCGGATGTTCGCGCAGCATCTGCGGCAGCAGCGTTTCCTGCGCATACGCTTCGATGCGCGTGAAGATCTGCTCGGGATCGAGCGTCGGCAGGTTGCGGAACTCGAAGTCGAACCGGCATTCGGCCGGCACCGTGTTGATCGCGTTGCCGCCCTGGATCGTGCTCGTCTGCGCGGTCGTGAACGGTACGTCGTACAGCTCGTCGAACGGGCCTTCGGCACGGAAGCGCTCGGCGATGTCGCGGATGTGGCAGATGAGGCGCGCGGCGTATTCGATCGCGTTCAGGCCCTTCGGCGTCAGCGACGAGTGCGCGGCGTGACCGCGCACGCAGCAGCGGTACGCGTTGATGCCCTTGTGCGCGATGATCGGCCGCATGCTGGTCGGCTCGCCGACGATGCAGCCGGACGGCTTCACGCCGCGCTTGACGAGATCGGCGATCAGCAGCGGTGCGCCCGCGCAGCCGATTTCCTCGTCGTAGGACAGCGCGAAATGAATCGGCTTCGCGAGCTTCGTCGCCTGCATCTCGGGCAGCAGCGCGAGCGCCGTGCCGATGAAGCCCTTCATGTCGCAGGTGCCGCGGCCGTACAGGCGGCCATCGCGGATTTCCGGCGCGAACGGGTTGCTGTCCCACTGCTGGCCGTCGACCGGCACGACGTCGGTGTGCCCCGACAGCACGATGCCGCCGTCGGTCGAGCCGTCGTGCGCGGGCACGGTCGCGAACAGGTTGGCCCAGCCTTCGCGCGGATCGTGCGTGAGCGTCGACACGATGCCCTTCGCGGCAAGGGCGTCGCGCACCGCTTCGATCAGGCCGAGGTTCGGTACGCGGCTCGTCGTGTCCATCGACACCAATTGCTTGATCCAGGGCAGGCTGACGAGCGAAGCGTCGCCTTGGTCGGCGGCGGACGGCGCCGTCGCGTCGAGAGTGGACATGGCAAAACTCCGTCTGAGGAATGGGAAAATCATACTCAAAAACGCGTCGGCCCGCCTTTGCCGGCCGCGATGCGGTGCAGCATCGCGGCCGCGGCGTCAGCGTGCCGCGCTCGCGGCGTCGGCGCGCGGCGCGAGCGCGCGCAGCGTTTCCTTGATCGTCGACACGCGGATCGCGAGATCGGGCGAGCGCGTCTCGATGCGCAGCTTGTCCTGGCCCGCGAGCTTGATGTGCCGGTGCTTCTGCACCATTTCGATGATGCGCATCGGATCGATCGGCGGGTTCGGCTCGAACTGCAGCCCGATCGCGACCTCGCTCGCGTCGATCTTGACGATGCCGAGCGGCTTCGCGGCCAGCCGCAGCCGGTGCGTCTCGACCAGCGCGTGCGCCTGCGGCGGCAGTTTGCCGAAGCGATCGATCAGCTCTTCCTGGATGCCGTCGATCGCGTCGCCGTGCTCGCAGTTCGCGAGACGCTTGTACAGCGACAGCCGTTCCTGCACGTCCGCGCAGTAGTCGGCCGGCAGGATCGCGGGCGCATGCAGGTTGATTTCCGTCGTCGCGGCGAGCGGTGCGGTGAGGTCGGGCTCCTTGCCGTTCTTCAGCGCCTTCACCGCGTCGTTCAGCATGTCGGTGTACAGCTGGAAGCCGATCTCGTGGATCTCGCCCGACTGCTTGTCGCCGAGCACCTCGCCGGTGCCGCGGATCTCGAGGTCGTGCATCGCGAGATAGAAGCCCGAACCGAGCTCCTCCATCTGCTGGATCGCCTCGAGCCGGCGCTGCGCCTGCTTGGTCAGCGACTGCGGATCGTGGACCAGCAGGTACGCATACGCCTGGTGGTGCGAACGGCCGACGCGGCCGCGCAGTTGGTGAAGCTGCGCGAGGCCGAACTTGTCCGCGCGGTGCATGATGATCGTATTCGCGCTCGGCACGTCGATGCCGGTCTCGATGATGGTCGTGCACAGCAGCACGTTCGCGCGCTGCGCGACGAAATCGCGCATCACGCGTTCGAGTTCGCGCTCGTGCATCTGGCCGTGCGCGATCACGATGCGCGCTTCGGGCACGAGTTCCTCGAGCATGGCCCTGCGGTTCTCGATCGTCTCGACCTCGTTGTGCAGGAAGTACACCTGGCCGCCGCGTTTCAGCTCCCGCAGCATCGCCTCGCGGATCACGCTTTCTTCCTCGCGGCGCACGAAGGTCTTGATCGCGAGCCGCTTCTGCGGCGCGGTTGCGATCACCGAGAAGTCGCGCAGCCCCTCGAGCGCCATCCCGAGCGTACGCGGGATCGGCGTGGCGGTCAGCGTCAGCACGTCGACTTCCGCGCGCAGCGCCTTCAGCGCTTCCTTCTGGCGCACGCCGAAGCGGTGTTCCTCGTCGATGATCACGAGGCCGAGGCGCTTGAACTGCACGTCCGACGACAGCAGCTTGTGCGTGCCGATCACGATGTCGACGGTGCCTTCGTTGATCTGCGCGATCGCTGCATTCACTTCCTTCGTGGTCTTGAAGCGCGACAGCTCGACGATGCGCACCGGCCAGTCAGCGAAGCGGTCGACGAAGGTCTGCGTGTGCTGCTCGGCAAGCAGCGTGGTCGGCGACAGCAGCGCGACCTGTTTGCCGCCCATCACCGCGATGAATGCGGCGCGCAGCGCGACCTCGGTCTTGCCGAAGCCGACGTCGCCGCACACGAGGCGGTCCATCGGCTTGCCGCTCGTCATGTCGCCGATCACGGCCGCGATGGCCGCGGCCTGGTCGGGCGTTTCCTCGAAGCCGAAGCTCTCCGCGAACTTCACGTAGTCGCGCGGCTCGAGCGCGAACGCATGGCCTTCGCGGGCCGCGCGGCGCGCGTACAGGTTCAGCAGCTCGGCCGCCGTGTCGCGAATCTGCTGCGCGGCCTTGCGCTTCGCACGCTCCCACTGGCCCGAGCCGAGCGCGTGCAGCGGTGCGCTGTCGGGATCGGCGCCGCTGTAGCGCGAGATCACGTGCAATTGCGCGACCGGCACATAGAGCTTGCTGTCGCCCGCGTATTCGAGGTGCAGGAATTCGGTCTCGCCTTCGCCGAGATCCATCGACACGAGGCCCATGTAGCGGCCGATGCCGTGCTGTGCATGGACGACCGGGTCGCCGACCTTCAGCTCCGACAGGTCGCGCACCATCGCATCGACGTTGCTCGCCTGTTCCTGGCGGCGGCGGCCCGCGCGCCGGCCGAGCGCGCCGTACAGCTCGGTTTCGGTGACGATCGCGTAGCCTTCGCCCGGCACCGCGAAGCCGCTCGCGAGCGGCGCGACACCGAGCGCGAACGGCGCATCGCTTTCGAGCCAGCCCGCGAAGTGGTCGTTCGACGCGGGGCGCAGGTGATGCTCGGCGAGCAGTTGCAGGATCGTTTCGCGGCGGCCGGCCGATTCGACCGTCAGCAGCACGCGCTTGCCCGACGATTCGACGAACGTGCGCAGCGCGGCGAGCGGATCGTCGGCATGGCGATCGACCGTGAGCTCGGGCAGGCCCGTCGCCCAGCCGCCGGCCGGCTGCGCGGGCAGCACGACGCGCGCGAACGGCTTCGCGAACGCGAAGAAATCCTCGTCGGACAGGAACAGGCGCTGCGGCTCGAGGATCGGCCGCTCGCGGTCGTGCGCGAGGAACGCGTGGCGCTGCTTCGTATCGGCCGTGAAGCGGCGGATCGACGCCTCGAGATCGCCGGTGAACACGAGGTGCGCGTCCTGCGGCAGGTAGTGGAACAGCGTGGCCGTCTCGTCGAAGAACAGCGGCAGGTAGTACTCGATGCCGGCCGACGGCACGCCGTTGCCGATGTCCTTGTAGATCGGCGCGCGGCTCGGGTCGCCTTCGAAGGTCTCGCGCCAGCGGCTGCGAAAGGCCGTGCGCGCGGCTTCGTCGAACGGAAACTCGCGGCCGGGCAACAGGCGCACGTCGCGAACCGGGTAGAGGCTGCGCTGCGTATCGGGATCGAACGCGCGGATCGAGTCGACCTGGTCGTCGAACAGGTCGATCCGGTACGGCAGCGGCGAGCCCATCGGGTAGAGGTCGATCAGCGAGCCGCGCACGCAGTATTCGCCGGGCCGCACGACCTGGCTCACGTGTTCGTAGCCGGCCAGCGTGAGCTGCGCCTTCAGCTTCGCTTCGTCGAGCCGCTCGCCCTGCGCGAACGCGAAGGTGTACGCGGCCATGAACGACGCGGGCGGCATCCGGTACAGCGCGGTGGTCGCGGGCACCAGCAGGATGTCGCAGCGGCCCTCGCCGAGGTCGTGCAGCGTCGCGAGGCGCTCGGAGACGAGATCCTGGTGCGGCGAGAACGTGTCGTACGGCAGCGTTTCCCAGTCCGGCAGCAGGCGCACGCGCGCATCGGGCGAAAAGTAGCGGAGTTCCTGCGACAGCCGCTGCGCGTCGACCGCGTTCGCACAGATCACCGCGAGGAGCGGGACCGCGGCGCGGTTTTCGGCGAGATAGCGGGCGATGGCGAGTGCGTCGGCGGAGCCGTGCGTGCCGTCGAAGGCGAACCGCTGGCCCGGTTTGACGCGGGCGACGGGCGAGGCGAACGGGATGGAAGCGTTGTCTGGCATAGGGACGGCAGGGGTGGCGGGCACGGGCGCGGCGCGGTGCGCCGGTCGAGACGAAAGACCTATTATAAAATCCGCTTCTCGATTTCATCTTTCCGGCGTTTCCACTTCGTGACTCCCCGACTTTTCGCCCTGATTCCTTGCGCCGGCACGGGCAGCCGCTCCGGTTCGGCCGTGCCGAAGCAATACCGCACGCTGGCCGGCCGCGCGCTCCTGCATTACACGCTCGCCGCGTTCGACGCGTGCAGCGAATTCGCGCAGACGCTCGTCGTCCTCGCGCCCGACGACACGCACTTCGACGCGCGCCGCTTCGCGGGCCTGCGCTTCGCGGTGCGCCGCTGCGGCGGCGGCTCGCGGCAGGCGTCGGTGCTGAACGGCCTGCTGGAGCTGGGCGAATTCGGCGCGACCGACCAGGACTGGGTGCTCGTGCACGACGCCGCGCGCCCCGGCATCACGCCGGAGCTGATCCGCACGCTGGTCGCGGCGCTGAAGGACGATCCGGTCGGCGGCATCGTCGCGCTGCCGGTGGCCGATACGCTCAAGCGCGTGCCGGCCGGCGGCGACGCGATTGCCCGCACCGAGCCGCGCGACGCGCTGTGGCAGGCGCAGACGCCGCAGATGTTCCGCATCGGCATGCTGCGCGACGCGATCCTGCGGGCGCAGCGGGAAGGGCACGACCTGACCGACGAGGCCAGCGCGATCGAATGGGCCGGTCATACCCCGCGCGTCGTGCAGGGCAGCCTGCGCAACTTCAAGGTCACGTACCCGGAAGATTTCGCGCTCGCCGAGGCGATCCTCGCGCGCGCCACGAACGCTTCCTGACTTTCACCTCATCTCACACCGGAATACGCATGGATTTCAGAATCGGACAAGGCTACGACGTGCACCAGCTCGTCCCGGGGCGCCCCCTCATCATCGGCGGCGTGACGATTCCGTACGAGCGCGGCCTGCTCGGCCATTCGGACGCGGACGTGCTGCTGCACGCGATCACCGACGCGCTGTTCGGCGCGGCGGCGCTCGGCGACATCGGCCGCCATTTCTCCGACACCGACGCCGCGTTCAAGGGGGCCGACAGCCGCGTGCTGCTGCGCGAGTGCGCCGCCCGCGTGAAGGCGGCCGGCTTCACGATCCAGAACGTCGACAGCACCGTGATCGCGCAGGCGCCGAAGCTCGCGCCGCATATCGACGGGATGCGCGCGAACATCGCGGCCGATCTCGGGTTGCCGCTCGAGCGCGTGAACGTGAAGGCGAAAACCAACGAGAAGCTCGGCTACCTCGGCCGCGGCGACGGCATCGAGGCGCAGGCCGCCGCGCTGCTGGTGAAAGAGGGCGCGTGAGCGCCTGAGGCCGGTTTGACGCCGGCCCGAAGCGGCGCGCAGGTTGCGCCGCCGCAATGAAAAATGCCACGCGCTTGCGTGGCATTTTTCATTTTTGGCCCGGAGCGGCGGGTGCGGCGTCGAATGACCGCCGCACCGCGCTGCCGGCCGCGCGGTGCGCTTACTCGCCTTCGGCGGCGATCACCTGCGCGGCGGCGTTGATCACCGACGCGATGCGGCCGACGTCGCGCAGCTGCGTCGTCGTCATCCCTTGCTCGTTCTTCAGCAGCGCATAGTGCGACTTCACGCAGAAGTGGCACTTGCCGACGATCGACGCGGCGAGCGCGTACATCTCGAAGCGGCGCTTGTCGACGCCGCCGTGCGACGCATACGCGCCCATCCGCAGCTCGGCGCGCTGCGTCTTCAGGTCGGCGTCGTCGGCCATCTCGACATACGGATACCAGGTGTTGTTCATCCCCATCAGCGCGGCCGCCGTCAGCACGGCGTTCGTCTCTTCGGGCGACAGCACGCCGGCTTCACGGATCGTCTTCACGAGCACGGTGCTCTTCGCCGCGACCGCCGCCGCCAGCGCCACGCCGACCGCATCGTTGCCTTCGAGCGACGAGCGCGAGATCGTGCCGTCGAGGTTCAGGCGAATGTCCTTCGCGTAGTCGGGGATACGCGCCTTAATCGAGTCGATGAATTCCATTGATATCTCCTATGGGTTGGCCGTTAAAAAAGCCCGCAGGCAGGACGTGCGCCGCGGGCTTCGTGCATCGATGCGCTTACAGCGTTGCGCCGCCGACTGCACGGTTGCACGGGCACAGTTCGTCCGTTTGCAGGCCGTCCAGAATGCGCAGGACTTCTTCCGGGCTACGGCCGACGTTCAGGTTGTTCACCGAAACGTGCTGGATCGTGTTGTCCGGATCGACGATGAACGTCGCGCGCAGGGCCACGCCGGCTTCCTTGTCGCGCACGCCGAGCTGGTCGATCAGCTCGCCCTTGACGTCGCCGAACGAGTAGTGGTTCAGCTTGTCGAGGTCCTTGTGCTCACGGCGCCATGCGAGCTTCACGAATTCGTTGTCCGAGCTGCCGCCCAGCAGGACGGCGTCGCGCTCTTCGAACTGCTTCGTCAGCTTCGCGAACTCGACGATTTCCGTCGGGCACACGAACGTGAAATCCTTCGGATAGAAGTAGATGATCTTCCACTTGCCCGGGAACGACGCTTCGGTGACGGTCTCGAACGCCGACTGGCCGTTTTCCTCGTGATTGTTGAAGCCCGGCTTCGCGGCTACGACGGTGAATGCTTCGAGTTTATCGCCCACGGTTTTCATGCGGATACTCCTGTATGAGTTGGGAAGAAGACTGAGTCAAGCTACCTCGGTGCTGCAACGTTGATGTGACAGCATGCGAAGACTGTAACACTATTAACCAGGCGATTCAATAGATTTTGACTAACGATTCCCATAGTTTTTTTCAACCGCGGCGATAGTGTGACGCGCAAGCGGCATGCGCGAACGCGTCACGCCGTCGCACGCGCCTTGCCGGCGCCGGGGAATTCGAGCGTGACTTCGAGGCCCGCGTCGGGGCTGCGGTTGCGCAGGCGCAGCGCGCCGCGATAGCGGCCCACGAGGCGCAGCACGATCGCCATGCCGAGCCCCGTGCCGTCCGCCTTGGTGCGCGCCGTGTCGACGCGGTAGAACGGCCGCATCACGAGCGGCAACTGGTCCTCGGGGATGCCGGGGCCTTCGTCGCTCACCGACAGCTCGACCCGCGCGTGCGTCACGCGCGTCTCGAGCGTGATGCGCGACACGCCGTCCTGCCGGCTCTGGCCGTATTTGCGCGCGTTCTCGACGAGGTTGCCGATCACGCGGCGCATGTCGGTCTCGTCGGCTTCGATCACGGCGCTCGGCGCGAGTCGCGTGCGGATCTCGACGCCGTCCTCGCTCGACACGCGCGCGGCGACTTCGTGCGCGATCGACGACAGGTCGACCGGCTCCGGCTTGCGCTGGGACGGACGCGCGTAGTCGATGAAGGCCGCGATGATGCGGTCCATCTGTTCGATGTCGTCGACCATCGCATCCTTGGTCGCCTGGTCGGACGGACTCATCTCGGTCTCGAGCCGCAGCCGCGCGAGCGGCGTGCGCAGGTCGTGCGAGATGCCTGCGAGCATCAGCGCACGATCGGCCTCGAGCTGTTCGAGGTCGCGCACCATCTGGTTGAAGCTGCGGTTGGTTTCGGCCGCGACGCCCATCCCGCGCTCGGGCAGCAGCTCGGGCGTCTGGCCCGAGCCGATCTGGCGCGCGGCGAGCGCGAGCCGCGAGAACGGCCGGTTCACGAGACTCGTGATGAACGCGGAGCCGAACAGCGACAGCGCGAGCGCGAACAGGCCCCAGCCCGCCCACTGCAGGCCCGTGACGCTGTCGAGCTGGTCGCGGTCGAGCGCGACCCAGTAGTCGTCGTCGTCGATCTTGAAGCTGATCCACACGCCGGGAATGTCGTTGACCGACTGCGCGATCACGGTCTCGTCGCCCAGCCGGCTGCGGATATCGTGTTCGATCAGGCGGTTCAGCGATTCGTCGGGCTGCAGCTTGAACTTGTCGGTTTTTTCGCGCGGGTAGACGCGCACGCCCTCGTTGCTCTCGAGATCCTGCAGCAGCGCGCGCCGCAAATCGGGATCGGAATAGAGCAGGGCGGTGCGCGTGAGCTTCACGATCGCGACGAGCTGGAGCGCGACGCGCTGCGCACGCGGCTCGCGCTCGATCACGCGAAAGCTCTGGAACCACGCGGCGAGACTGACCGAGATCAGCAGCGCGATCAGCAGGAAGGTGCGCCAGAACAGCCCGCCGAACGCGAGCTGCAGGAGGCGCCGGTCGATACGCATGGGACGGGCCGAGGACAGGCGAAACCGGAAAGGAAAAAGATCAGGCGGCGCCGTCCGGAATGAACACGTAGCCGAGGCCCCAGACGGTCTGGATGAAACGCGGGCTGCCCGGATCCGGTTCGATCAGCTTGCGCAGGCGCGAGATCTGGACGTCGAGGCTGCGGTCGAACACTTCGTATTCACGGCCGCGCGCGAGCTCCATCAGCTTCTCGCGCGACAGCGGCTGGCGCGGATGACGCGCGAACACCTTCAGCACCGAGAATTCGCCGGTCGTCAGCGGAATTTCCTGGCCCGACTTCGTGAGCGTGCGCGTCGCGAGGTTCAGCGAGAACTCGCCGAACTCGAATACCTCGGTGGTTTCCGACGGCGCGCCCGGCAGTTCGGCCGGCGCCTGGCGGCGCAGCACCGCGTGAATGCGTGCGACGAGTTCGCGCGGGTTGAACGGCTTCGGCAGGTAGTCGTCGGCGCCCATCTCGAGGCCGACGATGCGATCGACATCCTCGCCCTTCGCGGTGAGCATGATGATCGGCGTGCGATCGTTGCTGCCGCGCAGGCGGCGGCAGATCGACAGGCCGTCTTCGCCCGGCAGCATCAGGTCGAGCACGAGCAGGTCGAAGCGCTCGCGCACCCAGAGCTTGTTCATCGCAGTCGCGTTCTCCGCGACGTATACGTTGAAACCCTGCTCGCCGAGATATCGGCGCAGCAGATCGCGCAGGCGCGGGTCGTCGTCGACGACGAGAATCTTGGAGGGGTTTTTCGTTTCCATGAGCGGCATCTTATCGCGAATGGGAAATCACGCACGGTCGCGCAATTTCGCGCGTTACAGTCCGTTACAAAATTTACCCGTAGTGTCGCGCGGAGTAAAGGCACGCTATAGAGATTCCTTTACTCGAAGCCGGAGTTCGGTAGATACTCCCCTGCACTCCATCTTTCATCTTTGTACACCCGAATTCCGCAGGGTTTTTCAAGTACCAGAGGTAACCGGTTGCCGCGTGACGAAGCGAACAAATCGACCAGAGAAGCGAGGACGGTCATGCGATCTGCGCGGATTGCACTGATGCTGACGATCGCACTTGCCGGTCCATATGCGTCGAACTTCGCGTATGCGCAGCGCCCCGAGCCGGGCGCATCGTCGCGCAAGCTGCAGCGCGGCAAGGCGCCGCAGTCCGACCGCGCCGCCGACACGGCGGTCCGGTCCGCCGTGCCTCCCGATCTCGACCAGCACCGCCGCGACGGGCACATGACGCCCGAGGAGCGCCACCTGCTGCGCCAGCACATCGAGGACGCCGTTCGCGAGCTGTACAAGCGCTGACACGCACGCGTGCTCGCACGGCAACGAAAGATTCCGTAGCAATTTTTCCGTCAACTTTCGCATGCGTGCTGCCGTTGAACCTGCATCCGCACCGCCGGTGCGTTCCGGGAGTCCACGACGATGAAAGCGAACGCTGCCACCCCGGCATCGCCCGCGATGCAGGCGCCGCTCGACGCCGACGACGCGCTGTTCTTCCTGAGCCGTACCGGCTTTTCTCCCGCACCGCCCGAGGTCGCCCGCATCGTCGGCATGACGCGCGCGCAGGTCGTCGCCGACACGCTCGGCAACGTGCGCCGCGACCCCGTCACGCCCTGGCCCGACTGGGTCGCCGAGTTGCCGCCGACCCGCGCGCAGCGCCAGGCGCTGACGCCCGACATGCAGCGCGACGAGCAGCGCGAACGCAATCGCCGCTACGATGCGTTGCGCGCGGCGTGGGTCAACGAGATGGTCGCGACGCCGTCGCCGCTCACCGAGCGCATGACGCTGTTCTGGCACGGGCACTTCACGTCCGGGCAGGACAAGGTCCCGTATCCGCAGACGATGGCCGCGCAGCATGCGCTGTTTCGCCGCGAGGCGCTCGGCAGCTTCGACACGCTGCTGCATGCGGTCGCGAAGGATCCGGCGATGCTCCAGTATCTCGACGGCGCGAGCAATCGAAAGGGACGCCCGAACGAGAATTTCGCGCGCGAGGTGATGGAACTGTTCACGCTTGGCGAAGGGCATTACACGCAGCACGACGTGACCGAAGCCGCGCGCGCGATGACCGGATGGAGCGTCGATCCCGATACGCTGCGCTTCGTGGTGCGGCCCGAGTGGCACGACACGGGCGACAAGACGATACTCGGCGAGACCGGTGCGTTCGACGGCGACGGGTTTCTCGACATCCTGCTGAAGCGGCCCGACACCGCACGCTTCATCGCGGGCAAGCTGTGGCGCGAGTTCGTGTCCGATACGCCGGACGCCGGCGCGCTCGAGGTCGTGGCCGAACGGTTTCGCGCGAGCGGCTACGACATACGCACGGCGCTCGCCGCGCTATGGTCGACCGACGCGTTCTGGGACCCGGACAATCGCGGCGTGCTCGTCAAGTCGCCGGCCGAGTTCGTCGTCGGGTCGGTGCGACTGTTCGACGTCGCGTACGGCGATCCGCAGATGCTCGCGAACACCGTGCGCACGCTCGGGCAGAACCTGTTCTATCCGCCGAACGTGAAGGGCTGGCCGGGCGGCGCGATGTGGATCAACAGCACCACGCTGCTCGCGCGCAAGCAGTTCGTCGAACAGCTGTTCCGCGCGACCGAGGCGGCCGGCATGCGGGCACCCGCGCATGCGATGGCGCAGCCGTTGCCGAATGCGCGTGCGCATGCGATGCCGGTTGCGGACACCGCCTCCGGTGCCAGCATGCCCGGGGCCGGTATGCCCGGGGCCGGTATGCCCGGTGCCGGTATGCCCGGCGCGCCGGTCAAGCCGGCACGCGGCGGCCTGCGGTTCGACCTCGAACGCTGGCTCGCGCAGTATCGAGTACGGCCCCAGGCGCGCGCCGGCTTGTCCACCGAGCTTCAACTGCAGCACGCGGTGCTGCCGGTGTCGCCGGTCGCGGCGATCGATACGGACTCGACCGGCAGCGCGTATCTCGAGGCATTGCTGATGGATCCGGCCTATCAACTGAAATGACCGAAACGACGACGAACAGGCGCGCTGCAGCGGCGGCCATGCCGCGCGGCGAACCGAAGGATGCACGATGAACCGACGTGATTTTCTGACGCTCACGGGCGCCGCGGCCGCGGCGGGCGTGTCGTTGTGGCAGCCGGCCGCGCAGGCGGCTTCGATGGCCGCGGCGGGGCGGGCCGGCTATGCGAACGTGCTGATCCTCGTCGAGCTGAAGGGTGGCAACGACGGCCTCAACACGGTGGTGCCGTATGCGGATCCGCTCTACTACCCGTTCCGCCGCGGCATCGGCATCAAGCGCGACCAGGTGCTGCAGCTCGATGCGCATACGGGGCTGCACCCGGCGCTCGCGCCGCTGATGCCGCTGTGGCGCGACGGGCAGGTCGCGATCGTGCAGGGCGTCGGCTATCCGCAGCCGAACCTGTCGCATTTCCGTTCGATCGAGATCTGGGATACCGCGTCGCGCTCGGACCAGTACCTGCACGAAGGCTGGCTCACGCGCACGTTCGCGCAGGCGCCGGTGCCGCCGGGCTTCGCGGCGGACGGCGTCGTGCTCGGCAGCGCCGAGATGGGACCGCTCGCGAACGGCGCGCGCGCGATCGCGCTCGTCAATCCCGCGCAGTTCATCCGCGCCGCGCGGCTGGCCGAGCCGTCGTCGCTGCGCGAACGCAACCCGGCGCTCGCACACATCATCGACGTCGAGAACGACATCGTGAAGGCAGCGGACCGGCTGCGCCCGCGCGGCGGGATGCGCGAGTTCAGGACGGCCTTTCCGGCCGGTACGTTCGGGACGTCGGTGAAGACCGCCATGCAGGTGCTCGCGGCATGCGAAGCGTCGGGGCCCGGCGCGCAGGACGGCGTCGCGGTGCTGCGGCTCACGCTCAACGGGTTCGACACGCACCAGAACCAGCCGGGGCAGCACGCCGCGCTGCTCAAGCAGTTCGGGGAAGGGATGAGTGCGATGCGCGACGCGCTGATCGAGCTCGGGCGCTGGAACCAGACGCTCGTGATGACGTATGCGGAATTCGGACGGCGCGTGCGCGAGAACCAGAGCAACGGCACCGATCACGGTACCGCTGCGCCGCACTTCGTGATGGGCGGCCGCGTGGCCGGCGGGCTGTACGGTGCGGCGCCCGCGCTCGGGCACCTCGACGGCAACGGCAACCTGCCGGTCGCGGTCGATTTCCGTCAGCTGTATGCGACCGTGCTCGGGCCGTGGTGGGGACTCGATGCGACGCACGTGCTGCAACAGCGCTTCGACACGCTGCCGCTGCTGAAGGTGTGATGGGGGGCGCGCGTTGCGGCGCGGGTCAGCGGCGGCGCGCGGCGCGCCATGCGATCCACAGCTTGCGGATCGGCGTCAGCGCGATGCGCTGGTGCAGCACCTGGTAGCCGTCGCGCTCGATTTCGTCGAGCAGCGCGCCAGCCAGTGCGATCTGCGCACGCAGCGTGCGTTGCGTGCGGCGTTCGGAGGCGGGGATCGCTGCTTCGGCGGCGGCGAGCGCTTCGCGCGCGCGGGCCGTCTGAAACTGCAGCAGCTCGGTGAAGGCCGGGCTGTAGCGGCGGTTCAGCAGGTCGGCCGCGGTCACGTTGTAGCGTTGCAGTTCGTCGATCGGCAGATAGATGCGGCCATGGCGCGCATCGTTGCCGAGCTCCTGAACGAATTGCGCGAGCATCAGCGCGTGGCCGGCATTCGCGGCCCACGGCTGCGGGTCGGCCGGATTCGCGGCGCTTGCGCGCGCGACCAGCGACGCGAAGGTGCCGCCGACCTGCGCGATGTAGCGCTGCAGGTTCGCGAAATCCAGGTAGCGCGCCTGTTCGAGATCCATCCCGTAACCGTTCACCAACGTGCGCAGCGCATCGGCTTCGGCCGCGATCGCCGGGTGATGCTGCGCGAGCGCCTTCGTGACCGGGTGCGACGGTTCGCCGGCGGCGAGCGCCGCGAGTTCCTTGTGCCACCACGCGAGCTTCGTGTGTCCGACGGTCGGGTCGCTGGTTTCCTTGACGGTTTCCTCGAGTTCGCGGCGCAGCGCGAACAGGGCGGTCAGGCGCGGTTCGGCGGCGAGCGGCGCCTGGCGCAGCGCGTAGTAGACGCTGGAGCCCGCGGGGGCGGCCTTTTGCTGACAGTAGTCGTCGAAGTTCACGGGTGGGATCGAGGCGGAGGCGGGTTCGGGGGCGCGCGCCGGCGCGTGGCCGGCACGTCGAGCGCGGCATTCTAGCACCGCTGTCCGGCGGGCGCCGGCGGGGCGAGACAATGCTGCACAGATCGGGTAGAATCTCGCGCTCGCCTGATCGGGCGTGCCGGTTTTCGGACCGGCATGAAGTCCCGGGCGCGTGGAGAACGCATCTTGCGTGCCGCGCGGTCAGGTGACGGACAATGCGCGTGAGTGGCGAAATTGGTAGACGCACCAGGTTTAGGTCCTGACGCCCGCAAGGGTGTGCCGGTTCGAGTCCGGCCTCACGCACCAGAAGTTGGACGCGCTCCCGTCAGGGGGCCGTTCCCGAAAAAGCGCTGCCGGTCGACCGACCGGCAGCGCTTTTTTCTTGACGCCGGTGTTTTTCTCCGCCGGGGATCCGTCCACGCGCACGCACGGAAAATCGTGCCTGGCGAGTGTAATATCGTGCTCACTTTACCTATAAGAAGCACAACTACACCGAGGGCAATCGATGAAGACCACCGTGTACGCCCCGATTTCCGTTCTGGCGCTGATGCTCGCCGCGCCGGCATGTGCATCAACGCCCGCCGATAACATCGCATGGAGCACCGGGCCGGCGCAGACGGTTGCATCGTCGTCGGTGTGCTCTGCTTATTTGGGGCGCGTGATTTCGAGCGGTGACCGGATGACGACGGAAACCGTGCTGAAAGCGGTCGGCAGGGCGCTGGCCGGCACAGCACCCCCCCTCGTCATTGGCGCGCACCAGGGCGCAGCCCCCAATCCGTGCGCGCGGCCCGGCTTGTGATGGGCGCGCAAGCGAACCGTAGCGATCATCGCTTCACCCTGAATCAAACCCGATAACCCGCGTCGCGCATCGCCCAACCGCAGCGCTTTGTCGTTTTGAGTGACGCGTCTAGTCCCAGAAACTCCGCACCGCGACCGCCACGATCACCGGCACCGAAAACACCAGCGGAATCGCGAAATACTGCGCTTCGCGATCGACGATCCAGCTATAGATCAACCACGCCACGCCGATCGCGAACGTGATGAGGCCGACCAGCACGGCGGCGATATTCAGAGCCAGCTTTGAAGGCTGGCGGCGCGCTTTGTCGTTGGTGTCGGGTTCGCGCGGAGACGATTTCATCTGACGAGGGGCCTGGCAAGTGTAAAAGCACAGGAAACCCCATCCGCATCGATCGCGCAAGGGCCGGCGCATGCCGGCCCCGTATCTTGTGTGAAGGCGCGTTACAACCCGAACGACGCCGCCAGTTCGTCGAGCAGTTCGCGCTGGAACGCGACGAACCGCTTGCCCGGCTGTTGCGCGATCGCGAGGTCGAGCATCGGATCGGCGACCTCGGTGCGCACGCCGGCCAGTTCCTCGACGATCGCGAGCCCGCAGAACGGCACGTACGCCTCCGAATACCCGCCTTCATGGACGATCACGAGCCGCCCGCCGCAGTGGCGCTGTGCTGCGTCCTTCACCGCCCGCGTCATGAACCGGTAGCTGTCGGTATGCAGCAGCATGCGCGCGAGCGGATCGACCGCGCTCGCGTCGAGGCCGCTCGCGACGACGATCAGTTCCGGCCGGAACCGTTCCAGCGCCGGCAGCACGATCCGCTCCAACGCATACCGATACGCGTCATCGCCGCTGCCTGCCAGCAACGGCACGTTCAGGTTCGCCCCGACGCCCGCGCCTTCGCCGCGGTCGCCGCCGCCGCTGTAGCCGGGCGGAAAGCAGCGGTCCTGATGCAGCGAGATCGTCAGCGTGTCCGGATCGTCGTAGTAGATCGACTGCGTGCCGTTGCCGTGATGCACGTCCCAGTCGATCACCGCGACGCGGCCGATGCCGTGCTTCGCGCGCGCGGCCTCGATCGCGATCGGAATGTTCGCGAGCAGGCAGAAGCCCATCGGGCGATCGCGCAGGCAGTGATGGCCGGGCGGCCGCGACAGCGAGAACGCGTTGGCCGCATGCTCGGCGACGACGGTGTCGATCGCCGCGATCGCGAGGCCCGCGGACAGCGTGGCGATCTCGTAGCTGCCCTTGCCGAACGGCGCGAGATCGCCGAGGTCGCCGCCGTGCGCATCGCTGAGCGCGCGGAACGCGTCGAGATAGCTCGCCGGATGGATGCGCAGCAGATCGCCGGGGGTGGCCGGCGCGGCGCCGCGCATGTCGAGGTGAGCGGCAAGGCCCGACGCCTGCACGAGCGACAGGAAGCGGCGCTTCGAATCGGGAGACTCCGCGTAGCCGGCGCTCGATGGCGGCTGGACCCAGCCGCCGACCGGGAAGAACAGCGCGTGTGTGCCGCCGGTGTGCCAGAAGGTGCGTTCGTCGGTGAAGAAGGCAGTGCGATTCATGGATGAGCTTGACCTGTCACGGTTGGGAAGAAACGGAAGTCATGGGCGTGCGCGCGCGGCGATCGATATGGCGCAGCGCGGCGAACGACGCGATCGCGCCGGCGGTGGCGGCCGCGAACAGCGCATGCATCGTGCCGCCGGCATCGAGCAACAGCCCCGCGAGCAGCGGGCCGGCCGCGAGGCCCGCACCGATCACGAAATTGAGCGTCGCGACGAGGCGCCCCGACGTATCGATCCGCGCGACGGTCGCGAGCATGAACGGCAGCACGAACGTCCATGCGAACTTGAACGCGAAGATCGCGGCGCTGTAGCCGCTCGCATCCGGCAGCGCGGCGAGTGCGACGAGCGATGCCGCGAGCAGCGCGTAACCGGCGGCCAGCATCGCGCGCCGGGCAAGCCGGCCGCCCGCGCACGCTGCGAGCGCTGCGCCGGCAATCCCCATCACGCTCGCGATCGCGAGCACGTTGCCGGTCGACTGCGAATCGAGTCCGGCTTCCGCTGCCGCGCGGCTCGCGAACGTCCACACGCTGCCGATCGCGAGATAGAACGTCAGCACCGCGCCGATCGCGAGCGCGACGAAACGTCGTGATGCATCCGCCGCGGCGCCGCGCGCGGCCTGCGCCGATGCGGTCCGTGCACCGAGCGTCGCCGGAAAGCCGCGCGACAGCGGCGCCGCGAGCAGCGCAAGCACGGCCAGCGCGACATACAGCGCGCGTAGCCCGAACGCGGCGAACACGTGAGGCAGCACGAACAGGCCGATCGCGCCGGCGATCAACTGGCCGACGACCCACAGCCCGTACACGCGATCGCTGTTCTCGCTCGTGGCCGCGCTGGTCATGCAGAGCACCATCAGCGAGCCGCCGCCGAGTGCGGTGACGGCACGCAGCGCGAGCAGCGCGCTGAAGCCCGGCATCCACAGCGCGGTCAGCAGGTTGCCCATACCGAACAGGGCGATCGCGCAGGCAGCGACGCGGCGCGCATCGACGCGGCCGAGCCACAGGTACGACGGTACGGTTGCGAGGCTGAACGCGCCGAGTTCGACGAAGAAGTAAGTGCCGATCTGCGACGCGGACAGCCCGAGCTGCGTCGCCAACTGACCGGCGACGGCCGGCGCGACGAGCAGCAGCAGCGGCGTGATGGCCGCGAACACGACGAGTGCGACGAGTGTCGAGCGCGCGAAGGGCGCTGCGCGGCCGTCGGACGGCAGTGCGGCATCGGAGCAAAGGGTTTTCATGGCGGGATCTCGCTGGACGGAATCAGAACAGGTGGTACATGCCGACCATCGCGCCGAACTGCGATGCGCCGGCAAGCGGCGTTGGGTCGTATTCGTAGACGGTCTGCGAGCTCTGGCCGCTGTTGCGCGCGTAGCCGAGGTTCGCGTAGGCGACGGTGCGTTTCGACAGCGCGGAGGTGGTGCTCGCGATGAACAGCGTCGGGTGGCCGATCGCCGGCGTGTGCGAATCGGTGTGGTAGACGCCCGCGTTCAGTCCGACTCCGCTCGAGGTCAGGTAGCGCGCACCGCCCCACACGATCGTGCGCGCCGCATCGAGGTCGCCGCCCAGGCGTTCGACGCCCGCATAGACGGTGAGCGGCAGTGACGCGAATGCATAACGTGCGGCGAGCGTGCCGAGGTCGCGGCGGCGTGCGGACGCGTCGTCCGCGGCGGATGCGTCGCCGTGCGCCTGATGCAGCACCGCACTGACCGACAACCCGTTGCTCGTGTACTGGCCGCCGAGTTCGAGCACGCGCCCGGCGCGCGCGTTGCCCGCGACGCCGGCCGTCGCCGCGAGGGCCTCGACGTCGAAGCCGGCGAACGTCGGCGACTGATACTTGATCGAGTGGTCGATGAAGTTCGCCGTCATCGGCACGATCACGCCCTGGCCGCTGTACGACGCGTACCACAGCGGGTCGTAGAACAGCGTCTTGTCGAACAGCACGCTGAATTGCCGGCCGAGCGTGACGGTGCCGGCCGGGCCCGCGATACCCACGTACGCGCCGCGAAAGAAGGCGTAGCCGGGGACGGTCGCGGTGCCGTCGTTGAGGTTGAGGCCCTGTTCGAGCTTGAACAGCGCGCGCCAGCCGCCGCCGAGATCCTCGTGGCCCTTCAGTCCGACCTGCGAAGGCAGGATCCCGTAGTTCTGCAGCTGCACGGCTGCGTGCCGTCCGTCGGCATGCGTCAGGTACTGCACGCCGGCGTCGAGCGCGCCGTACAGCGTGAGGGTCGATTGCGCGTGCGCGGCAACGCTGCACGCGGCGAGCGCCGCGGCGGCCGCGGCTGTGCGGATGAAGCGGGGTGTCATCACGTGGGGTTCTCCATACCGTCCTGCATCGTGTGTTGTTGTCGCGACGCAGTGTCCGCAGCGGGAAAGCGGGCGAACAGTCGTGCAGATGAACGGTGTGGAAAACCCGCGGTGCACGGCGTGGACGTGCCGCGACGCCGCGATGCGGCGTGCTGCGCGGCAGCAACGGGTGGCGTACCGTTCAAATGGATGGGGCTGCCGCGTGTTCCGGCAGTGACGCCCGCCAAAAATGCCGGTCGCTATAATCGGCCGGTCTGCGTTGCGCGCATCGGCGGCCCGGTCGGGCAGGGGAGCGGAAGGTGAGGATCACGACGGATATCGGGCAGGATCTCGACGCGCTGCGCGACGTGCCGGCTGCGATCGTGCTCGACGAATCCGCATGGCCGGCGTTGCCGTCACGGCGGGCCGATTTCGACGGCGTGACGCGCGGCGATGCAGCGCAGCGCGAACTCGGCCTGATGCTGCTCGACCTGTACGCGGTCGCCGCGCAGTCGGGCATCGGCGAATTCGAGTGCCGCTTCTTTTCGCTGCTGCGGGCGCTCATCCCCTTCGACGCCGCGTGGACCGGCGTCGCCACGCACGCGCCGACCGGCCCGGTGATGCACAACAGCTTCCTGTATCGCCTTCCGCATGCGTTCTTCAGCGACTGGAAACGCGTGCGCGACTGCGATCCGCTCGCGCAACGCACGCTGCTCGGCGCACACGGTCGAGCGGTGCGCCTGTCGGTCGTCGAACCGGGGTTCGACGCGCGGTTTCGCGACTGGTGCGTGAAGTACGGGCTGGCTCAGTTGATGTGCGTGTGTACGCTCGATCGCCGCTTCGGGTTGACGACCTTCATGTCGATCTATCGCCAGGGCCTGAATCGTCCGTTCACTGACGACGATGCGAGCCGCTTCGAGGAAGTGATCCCGCATCTGGCGGCCGCGCTGACGATCAACCGCGCGGCGCAGCTCACGCGCGAGCGCGACGACGCGGTTGCGCCGGCGGCACGCGCGCTGTGCGACAACTTCGGCGTGCTGCATCACGCCGATCACGGCTTCGACGACGTGCTGCGCACCGAATGGCCGACGTGGACGGGCCCGCGCGTCCCGGAGCCGCTGGTCGCGCATGGGCGGCGTCAGTCGGGCCAGCCGTTCATCGGCGAGGCGTTGCGCATCCAGTGCGTGCCCGTTGCGGGGCTGTTCCAGATCGAGGCACGGCCGCGCTCGCTGCTCGACCGGCTGAGTCCGCGCGAACTGGCGGCGATCCGCTATTACGGCACCGGGCGCTCGCACAAGGAGGTCGCGCAGCAGATGGCGATTTCGCCGACGACCGTGCGTCACTACCTGCGCTGCGCGTACCGCAAGCTCGGCATGCACGACAAGAGCCAGATCGCCGGCGTGCTCGGCGCGGCCGGCGGCCCGAGCGTCGACGAGCCGCCGGGGGCGAGCGGCGCGTCGCGCTGAATCGCTCGTGCGAAGCGATGCTGCGGGCGCTTGCGTAAATGGTTGTGCCCGCAACCATTGAGCGTTATGCTCGTCAGCTCCCAGCAGACGGAATTCCATCATGAACGACACGAATTCAGGGTCGGTGCGCGCCGCGGTGGTCGGTGTCGGCGCGATCGGCGGATTGCTCGCGGCTGCGCTGTCGCGCGCCGGCATGACGGTGAGCGCCTACGCGCGCGGTGCGACGCTCGATGCGCTGAATGCGCACGGCGTGCGCGTGATCGACGAGGCGGGCGCGGTGTCGTCGGTCCCGGTGCGCGCGAGCGACGACGCGGCCGCGCTCGGCGTGCAGGACTACGTGGTGATCGCGCTGAAGGCGCAGGCGTTGCCGGCGCTGGCCGCGCGCATCGCGCCGCTGGTCGGGCCCGGCACGGTGATCGTCGCCGCGATGAACGGGCTGCCGTGGTGGTTCACGCACGGGCTCGCGGGCCCGCTCGACGGCGTGCGGCTCGACGCGGTCGACCCGGACGGTGCGGTCTCGGCGGCGCTGCCGCCCGAGCAGGCGATCGGCTGCGTCGTGCACCTGTCGTCGAGTACCGATGCGCCGGGTGTCGTGCGCCGCGGCCGCGGCAACCGCCTGATCATTGGCTCGCCCGATGCGCGCCTTGACGCGCCGACGGCACGATTCGCAGCGGCGCTCGCCGCGGGCGGCTTCGACGTCGAATCGACGCCGGCGATCCGCACCGAGATCTGGGCGAAGCTGTGGGGCAACATGAACATGAATCCGTTGAGCGCGCTCACGGGTTCGACCGCCGAGCAACTGCTCGACGATCCGTTCACGCGGGATCTCGCGTTGCGGATGATGGAGGAGGCGGCCGCGATCGGCGCGAAGCTCGGTCTCGATGCGGGGATGGGCGGGCCGGAGCGGATCGCCGTGACGCGCAAGCTCGGCGCGTTCAAGACGTCGATGCTGCAGGATTTCGAGGCGGGGCGACCGCTCGAGATTGGGCCGATCCTCGGCGTGTTTCCGGAACTGGGGCGCAAGCTCGACGTGCCGACGCCGTATTGCGACGCGGTGCTGGGGTTGCTGCGTCAGCGCGCGGCGAACAGCGGGCTATAGCGCAAGGGGATCGCCGCGGCGATGGTCTGGCCTGATGAAGAACGACGAGGAGTCGTTCGGTAGGTGCCCTGCAGGGAAAACCGGGCCGCCGCCCATGCGCTTGCGCGATTCACGCGACTGGGACGACTGGGGCGATCTGCAGGATTCGTCTGAATAAAGCGGCGGGCGCTGGATCGCTCGTGACGCCTCTGCGCGGTCAGCGTGGCGATTCCGGTGCATGCGCCACACATTCGCAACGCGCGTAGGGCACGGATCGCGCCGGCCGGGCGATTCACTCGTCGCGTTCGACCGCGTGCGCGACCACCTTGTCGAGCAGCCGCTCGAACGTCTGGCGCTCGTTGTCGGACAGGCATGCGAGCAAGCCTTCATTCCACTTGCGCACGATCGGCATGATCCGGCGATGCAGCGCGCGACCGTTGGTCGTCAGCGCGATCAGCACGATCCGGCCGTCGTCCTCGCTCGCGCTGCGCTCGAGCAGTCCCTGGCGCAGCAGCGCTTCCGCCGCGCGGCTCGCCTGGCTCTTGTCGAGATTGGTGTGGCGTGCGAGATCCATGATCGAAAACGGACCGAAGGCGCCGACGGCGGCGATCACGCGCGCCTCGGGCAGCGAGATGTCCAGCTTGTGCCGGTACACGTCGGCGATCCCGCGGTCGGATCGCTTCGCGAGCGCATGGAGGCGATAGGTCAGAAACTGATCGAGCCCGGCTTGACGGCCTTTCATGTCGAATCCTGAAGAAAAAGGGCGGGCCCGATTGTTCCTGTATCGCGCGCTCGGGTCAACGGTCAGTGTGCGCCGTACTTCAGCCGTGTCAACTGCTCAGCTTCGTTCGCGAGCAGATTCGCCGCGTCGCGGATCGCGACGTCGAGCGTGATCGGCCCGGGTGCCGGCGAGAAGCAGCCGGCGAAGTGTTCGGACAGGCGCGGCAGCGCGGCCGGGTCGACGGCGCCCGACAGCAGCGACGCGGGTACGCCGGTGGCCTGCGCGTGACGGCAGGCGATAAACGGCGCCTTGCCGTGCAGCGTCTGCACGTCGGAGCGGCCTTCGCCGGTGATCAGCCAGTCGGCGCCGACGAGCGCCGCGTCGAGCCCGACCTGGCGCGCGACGACCTCCGCGCCGGCTTCGAACCGCGCGCCCAGCATGTGCAGCGCAAAACCGAGGCCGCCCGCGGCGCCGGCACCGGCTAGGTCGCGGCCGCGCCGGTCGAGCGCCGCCTCGAGCAGGTCGGCGAAGTGGCCGAGCGCGGCGTCGAGGGTCGCGACTTGCTCGGGCGCCACGCCCTTTTGCGGACCGAACACCGCGGTCGCGCCATGCGCGCCCGTCAGCGGATTGTCGACGTCGGACATGCCGATGAATTCCGCTTCCTTCAGGCGCGGATCGAGCCCCGACGCGTCGATCCGCGCGATGTCGGCGAGCCGCGCGGGGACGGGCTCGACCGGCTGGCCGGCCGCGTCGAAGCATTGCAGGCCGAGGCCCGCGAGCAACCCTGCGCCCGCGTCGTTGGTGCTGCTGCCGCCGAGCGCGACGAAGAAGCGGCGCACGCCTTCGTCGAGCAGCGTGCGGATCGCTTCGCCCATCCCGCGCGTGCTGCGCGCGTCGACCGGCACGCTCATGCCGACCGCGTCGGTGATGCCGACGATCTCGGCCGTCTCGACGATCGCGGTGCGCGCGTCGATCACGCCGACCGCCGCGTCGCGTGCCGCGAGCGACGCGCCGGCCACCCGCAGCGCACGACGCGTGCCGCCGCCTGCCAGCATCGCATCGAGCGTGCCTTCGCCACCGTCGGCCATCGGGCAGCAGCGCACGACCGCGTCGGGCCGTGCGCGGCGGATGCCGGTGGCGATCGCGTCCGCGACCTGCTCGGCGGAAAGCGAGCCTTTGAACGAATCGGGCGCGATGACGACGACAGGCGCGGACGGGTGGTGCGGCATGGTGTCTCCGGGAAGCGTAATTGGTGTGAAAAATGGGGCGGCGACGGTGGCGCACCCTCAATCGGAGCTTACAGGATGGTGGGCACGCGGTGGATACGGCGTTCGGCATAGCGACAATCCGCGCGCATTGCCGTGCACGGGCGCGGGCGGCACGCGGGTGCGCACCCCTGTCATGAGGGATCTGGCGGTACGAGGAAAATTGTTTGCTAGAATAGTCGATTCTTCCGGCCAAAGCCGTGCTCCGAGCCGCTTGCGCTAGCCATTCGGCGCGTGCAGGGATGGCGTGGCGCTCCGGCGCGGCGTGTGCATGTGATGCACATCTCGCCGCAGGCAGGCACGGCAAGGAAAACCCGATTCGCTCGAATAATTTTAGGACGATTGAAGCCATGGCTAACGTTGTTGAGAACCTCGGCAAGCTTGAACGCCGCGTGACGATTTCCCTGCCGAAAGACACCGTGCAGAAGGAAATCGACGCCCGTATCCAGAAACTCGCGAAGAACGTTCGCATGCCGGGTTTCCGCCCGGGCAAGGTGCCGCTTAAGATGGTCGCCCAGCAGTACTCGGGTCAGGTCGAAGCGGAAGTGCTGAGCGACAAGATCGGCCAGGAATTCTTCACGATCAGCCGCGCGGAAAACCTGCGCGTGGCCGGCCAGCCGAGCTTCGAGCCGAAGCAGGAGCAGGCCGAGGACGCATACGCGTTCGACGCGACGTTCGAGGTGTACCCGGAAGTGAAGATCGGCGACCTGGCGACGGCTGAAGTCGAGCGCTCGACGACGTCGATCGGCGACGCCGAAATCGACCGCACGCTGGACATCCTGCGCAAGCAGCGCGTGCACTTCCACGCTCGCGGCGAAGCCGGCGAGCACGGCGACGGCGGCGCGGACACCGCGGCGAAGAACGGCGACCGCGTGACGGTCGACTTCGTCGGCAAGATCGACGACGTCGCGTTCCAGGGCGGCACGGCCGAAGACTTCCCGTTCGTGCTCGGCGAAGGCCGCATGCTGCCGGAATTCGAAACGGCGGCGCTCGGCCTGAAGGTCGGCGAAGCGCGTACGTTCGACCTGAAGTTCCCGGACGACTACCACGGCAAGGACGTGGCGGGCAAGACCGCGCAATTCACAGTCACGATGAAGAAGATCGAGTGGCCGCACCTGCCGGAAATCGACGGCGAATTCGCGAAGTCGCTCGGCATCGAAGACGGCGACCTGACGAAGATGCGTGCCGAGATCAAGGAAAACCTCGAGCGCGAAGCGAAGCGCCGCACGCAGTCGATCGTCAAGAACCAGGTGATGGACGCGCTGCTGAAGATTTCCGAACTCGACGTGCCGAAGGCGCTGATCGAGCAGGACCAGCAACGCCTCGTCGAAATGGCTCGCCAGGATCTGGCACAGCGCGGCGTGCCGAACGCGAAGGACGCACCGATCCCGGCCGAGATGTTCGCCGAGCAGGCAGAGCGTCGCGTGAAGCTGGGCCTCGTGCTGGCCGAGCTGGTGAAGTCGAACGGCCTCGAAGCGAAGCCGGAACAGATCCGTGCGGAAGTCGACGAGTTCGCGAAGAGCTACGAAGACCCGAAGGAAGTGGTCCGCTGGTATTATTCCAACCAGCAGCGCCTCGCCGAGATGGAAGCGTTCGTCGTTGAAAGCAACGTCGTCGACTTCGTGCTGGGCAAGGCAAAGGTGACGGACAAGGAAGTGAGCTTCGAGGCACTCGCGAGCGCATCGGCGCAAGCGTAAGTTTCGCTCTAGCGGCGTGCCGGCTGTCTGAGCGACGGCCTGCACGCCGTTTTTACGTCAAGCGCACGGTTGCCATTAATATGGCGATTGAGCGGGCGGCTTCCTTCCGTTCAATTTTCCATTCGAACAAGGTTCATTGAATGATCACTCGCGCTGAATTGCTGGACATGCTTGCTTCGAACGCGCCGCAGGGTTTCGAGGCGCAAGCGCTGGGGCTGGTGCCGATCGTCGTCGAAACGAGCGGCCGCGGCGAGCGTTCGTACGATATTTATTCGCGTCTCCTGAAGGAGCGTCTGGTGTTCATGGTCGGCGAAGTGAACGACCAGACCGCCAACCTCGTGGTCGCGCAATTGCTGTTCCTCGAGAGCGAGAATCCCGACAAGGACATCAGCCTCTACATCAACAGCCCGGGCGGCTCGGTGTCGGCCGGCATGGCGATCTACGACACGATGCAGTTCATCAAGCCGGACGTGTCGACCCTCTGCATGGGCCTCGCGGCCAGCATGGGCGCGTTCCTGCTCGCATCGGGCGCGAAGGGCAAGCGTTTCGCGCTGCCGAACTCGCGCGTGATGATTCACCAGCCGCTCGGCGGCGCACGCGGCCAGGCATCCGACATCGAGATCCAGGCGCGCGAAATCCTCTACCTGAAGGAACGGCTGAACAACCTGCTCGCGCAACATACGGGGCAGGACGTCGAGCGCATCGCGCGCGACACCGACCGTGATAACTTCATGTCGAGCGAGGACGCGAAGGCGTACGGGCTGATCGACCAGGTGCTGCTGAAGCGCCCCTGAATTTAAGTGGGGTGCCGCCCCGATTCGGGCGGCGCCCCCTGCAACGTCCCGAGTGCCTTGAGCATCTGCGGCAAGCGCATCCAGCCGGCTCCGGTCGCGCCCTAGGCGCGGCGTTCGGAGCATTCGGCGTATCATGTCATTTACCTGTCCGGAGGCTCTACATTCATGGCGGACAAAAAAGGTTCGAACAGCGAGAAGCTGTTGTATTGCTCGTTCTGCGGAAAGAGCCAGCATGAGGTGAAGAAACTCATTGCCGGCCCGTCGGTATTCATCTGCGATGAATGCATCGACCTCTGCAATGAGATCATTCGCGACGAGGCGGCTGCCGCCGGCGTCGAGGCCAGCCTGTCCCGGTCGGATCTGCCGAGCCCGCAGGAAATTCGCGACATCCTCGATCAGTACGTGATCGGGCAGGAGCGCGCGAAGAAGATCCTCGCGGTGGCCGTGTACAACCACTACAAGCGCCTGAAGCATCTCGACAAGAAGGACGACGTCGAGCTGTCGAAGAGCAACATCCTGCTGATCGGCCCGACGGGCTCCGGCAAGACGCTGCTCGCGCAGACGCTCGCGCGGTTGCTGAACGTGCCGTTCGTGATCGCCGATGCGACGACGCTGACCGAAGCCGGCTACGTCGGCGAGGACGTCGAGAACATCATCCAGAAGCTGTTGCAGAACTGCAACTACGAGGTCGACAAGGCCCAGCGCGGGATCGTCTACATCGACGAAATCGACAAGATCAGCCGCAAGTCGGACAACCCGTCGATCACGCGCGACGTGTCGGGCGAGGGCGTCCAGCAGGCACTGCTGAAGCTCGTCGAAGGCACGATGGCGTCGGTGCCGCCGCAGGGTGGCCGCAAGCATCCGAACCAGGATTTCATTCAGGTCGACACGACCAACATCCTGTTCATTTGCGGCGGCGCGTTCGACGGTCTCGAGAAGGTGATCACCGATCGCACGGAAAAGACGGGCATCGGCTTTGGCGCGACGGTCAAGAGCAAGCAGGAACGCGACGCGGGCGAAGTGCTGCGCGAGACGGAACCGGAAGACCTGATCAAATTCGGTCTGATCCCCGAATTGATCGGCCGCCTGCCGGTGGTCGCGACGCTCGGCAAGCTCGATGAAGCCGCGCTGATGAAGATCCTCGTCGAGCCGAAGAACGCGCTCGTCAAGCAGTATCACAAGCTGTTCGCGATGGAGCGCGTCGAGCTGGAAATCCGGCCGGGCGCGTTGCAGGCAGTCGCCCGCAAGGCGATCCGCCGCAAGACCGGCGCGCGCGGCTTGCGTTCGATCATCGAACAGGCATTGCTCGACGTGATGTACGAGCTGCCGGCGATGAAAGGGGTCAGCAAGGTCATCATCGACGAGAACGTGATCGATGGCGACGGCAAACCCCTGCTGATCTATGAGGACACGCCGAAAGTGGCGGGTTCGAACTGACCGGCTTGCCGACGATGTTCTGCGAAAAAGGCCGTTCATGAGTCCGTGGGCGGCTTTTTTTCGTTTATCTTGTGGGTAACTCTGACTCGACACGCGGTGGTTACTTTCTTACCGAATATTTCCCGCACTTGAAGGCTTGCAATTCGTTGTGGCGGCCTCAATTACCGAACAATTGATTCCACTCATGGGGAAATGAAATGTCAGGCACCCAACTTCTCCCGCCGGAACGCATCACGCTCCCGCTGCTGCCGCTGCGGGACGTCGTCGTTTTCCCGCACATGGTGATTCCGCTCTTCGTGGGCCGGCCGAAATCGATCAAGGCCCTCGAAGCAGCGATGGAAGGCGGCAAGCACATCATGCTCGTCGCCCAGAAAACCGCGGCCAAGGACGAACCGACCGAAAAGGACATGTACGAGGTCGGTTGTATCGCCAACATCCTGCAGATGCTGAAGCTGCCGGACGGCACTGTGAAGGTGCTCGTCGAGGGCCTGCAGCGTGCGAAGGCGTTGTCGATCGAAGAACAGGAGACGCAGTTCTCCTGCGACGTGATGCCGCTCGAGCCCGATCACGCCGACAGCGCGGAAACGGAAGCGCTGCGCCGCGCGATCGTGTCGCAGTTCGACCAGTACGTGAAGCTGAACAAGAAGATCCCGCCGGAGATTCTCACGTCGCTGTCGGGCATCGATGAAGCCGGTCGCCTCGCGGACATGATCGCCGAGCGTCTGCCGCTGAAGCTCGACCAGAAGCAGCACATTCTCGAGATGTTCCCGGTCATCGAGCGCCTCGAGCACCTGCTCGCGCAGCTCGAAGCCGAGATCGACATCCTGCAGGTCGAAAAGCGCATCCGCGGGCGCGTGAAGCGCCAGATGGAAAAGAGTCAGCGCGAGTACTACCTGAACGAACAGGTCAAGGCGATCCAGAAGGAACTGGGCGAAGGCGAGGAAGGTGCGGATCTCGAGGAACTCGAGAAGCGCATCAACGCCGCGCGCATGCCGAAGGAAGCGAAGAAGAAGGCCGACGCCGAGCTCAAGAAGCTGAAGCTGATGTCGCCGATGTCGGCGGAAGCGACCGTCGTGCGCAACTACATCGACACGCTGATCGGCCTGCCGTGGCGCAAGAAGAGCAAGGTCAACAATGATCTGTCGAACGCCGAGCAGGTGCTCGACGAGGATCACTTCGGCCTCGAGAAGGTGAAGGAACGCATCCTCGAGTACCTCGCGGTGCAACAGCGCGTGGACAAGGTCAAGGCGCCGATCCTGTGCCTCGTCGGGCCCCCGGGCGTCGGCAAGACCTCGCTCGGCCAGTCGATCGCGCGTGCGACGAACCGCAAGTTCGTCCGGATGGCGCTCGGCGGCGTGCGTGATGAAGCCGAGATCCGCGGTCACCGCCGGACGTACATCGGCTCGATGCCGGGCAAGATCCTGCAAAGCCTCGCGAAGGTCGGCGTGCGCAATCCGCTTTTCCTGCTCGACGAAGTCGACAAGATGGGCATGGATTTCCGCGGCGATCCGTCGTCGGCGCTGCTCGAAGTGCTCGATCCGGAACAGAACCACACGTTCGCCGACCACTACATCGAAGTCGACTTCGACCTGTCGGACGTGATGTTCGTCGCGACGTCGAACTCGCTGAACATCCCGCCGCCGCTGCTCGACCGGATGGAAGTGATCCGTCTGTCGGGCTACACGGAAGACGAGAAGGTCAGCATTGCGCAGCGTTACCTGTTGCCGAAGCAGAAGAAGAACAACGGGCTGAAGGACGGCGAGGTCGACGTCACCGAACAGGCGATCCGCGACATCATCCGCTACTACACGCGCGAAGCCGGTGTGCGTTCGCTCGAGCGGGAAGTGTCGAAGATCTGCCGCAAGGTCGTGAAGATGCTGCTGCTGAAGAAGGCATCGGGCGCGATCAAGGTCGATGGCGAGAACCTCGATACGTTCCTCGGCGTGCGCAAGTACGACTTCGGCCTCGCGGCGAAGGAAAACCAGGTCGGTCAGGTGACGGGCCTCGCGTGGACGGAAGTCGGCGGCGACCTGCTGACGATCGAAGCCGCGGTGATGCCGGGCAAGGGCAACGTGATTCGCACGGGTTCGCTCGGCGACGTGATGAAGGAGTCGGTCGAGGCTGCGCGTTCGGTCGTGCGCTCGCGTTCGCGGCGTCTGGGCATCAAGGACGAAGCGTTCGAGAAGCAGGACATCCACATCCACGTGCCGGAAGGTGCGACGCCGAAGGACGGTCCGTCGGCCGGCGGTGCGATGACGACCGCGCTGGTATCGGTGCTGACGGGGATTCCCGTGCGTGCCGATGTCGCGATGACGGGCGAGATCACGCTGCGTGGCGAAGTGCTGCCGATCGGCGGGCTGAAGGAAAAGCTGCTGGCTGCGCATCGCGGCGGCATCAAGCTCGTGCTGATTCCGGAAGAGAACGTGAAGGATCTCGCGGACATTCCGGACAACGTGAAGAACGCGATCGAGATCGTGCCGGTCCGCTGGATCGACAAGGTGCTCGAGCTCGCGCTCGAACGTACGCCGACCCCGCTGCCGCCGGAAGAAGAGGCGAAGGCTGCGGCGCCGGTTGGCGAGGCGGCGAAGGATGCCGGCTCGACGGAAGTCGTCAAGCACTGAGAAGCTGAACACCGTCACTGACGGTTGTTCACGAAACCCGCGGCGTGTCCGCGGGTTTTTTTATGCGCATCGGCATCGCGTGCGTGCGCGTTGAACAATGGGCGTTGAAAAAAAATTCTCGTGCGGGCTTGGCAAAATGATCGGGGATGAATTAAACTTGCGGGCTCGCTGGTTGTTGATGCCGAAACGCAGATCGCAGCCAGAACGAATCGGAAACGGGTGCTTAGCTCAGCTGGTAGAGCGGCGCCCTTACAAGGCGTAGGTCGGGGGTTCGAACCCCTCAGCACCCACCAGTTTCCTGATTCAGCCAGACCAAGGAGCGGTAGTTCAGTTGGTTAGAATACCGGCCTGTCACGCCGGGGGTCGCGGGTTCGAGTCCCGTCCGCTCCGCCAGAAAATGAAGAAGCCCGCCTTGTGCGGGCTTTTTCATTTGTGTTTCCGTTCGTGCCCGCGCGGGCACGTGACTGCGGAGTGGAGGAAGCCGCCTGCGCGGCTTCCGGCGGGACTCGAAGGGCTGCGCGTGCACGCGCAGCCGCGGCCTGCGGGATGTAGGCGAGTCCCGTCCGCTCCGCCAGAAAATGAGAAAGCCCGCCTTGTGCGGGCTTTTTCATTTGCATCGCCGGTCGCGCCCGTTCGTTGCGCACCTGCTTTTCTCCCGTGCCACCCCGTATGTTGTAATATCGGACGTTTTGTCCAATTTTCCCGTCACGCATGCTCGATTTCTTCCGTAATCACCAGCGCCTGATGATGGCGCTCCTGCTCCTGATCGTGTTACCGGGGCTGGGTTTCGTCGGGATCCAAGGTTTCCGCGGCTTCTTCGACGACAGCGCGAACGTCGCGGCGATCAACGGGCACAAGATCACGCGGGTCGAATTCGACGGCGCGTTCCGCCAGCAGATCGACCAGGCGCGCCAGGCGCTCGGTGGGCAGTTCGACATCAAGGCATTCGACACGCCGGAACATCGCAAGCAGGTCCTCGACGGCCTGATCCAGCAACGCGTGCTGGCCGACGAGACCCAACGTCTGCACCTGACCGCATCCGACAACGCCGTGCGCGACGCGCTGATGAGCGACCCGATGATCGCGTCGCTGAAGAAACCCGACGGTTCGATCGACGTCGAGCGCTATGCCCAGCTGCTGTCGTTCCAGGGGATGACGCCCGAGCAGTACCAGGAGCGCGTGCGCTACAGCCTCGCGCTGCAGCAGATTCCGGCCAGCATCGTGGCGAGCGCATTCACCCCGAAGGGCCCGGCGCAACGCCTGTCGGATCTGGCCGCGCAGCAGCGCGAAGTGCAGGCGCTCGTGCTGAAGACGAGCGACTACGCGGCGAAGGTGCAGCCGACCGACGCGCAGCTCACCGCGTACTATGACGCGCACAAGCAGAGCTTCGCGACGCCGGAAACGGCGACGATCCAGTATCTCGTCTATTCGCCGGCCGCGGCCGCCGCGAGCGCACAGCCGAACGATGCGGACATCAAGAAGTTCTACGACGACAACCCGACGCACTTCCGCTCGGAAGCGCAGGTACGCGTGAGCCACATCTTCATCGCCGCGGCGAGCGACGCGAGCGCTGCCGACAAGGCGGCAGCGAAGGCGAAGGCCGAGCAGCTGCTGGCCGACGTGAAGGCGCATCCGGACCAGTTCGCGCAGATCGCGCAGAAGAACTCGCAGGATGCACCGTCGGCAGCGAAGGGCGGCGATCTCGGCTTCATCACGCGCGGCTCGACGGCGGGCGGCAAGGCGTTCGACGATGCCGCGTTCGCGCTGAAGCAGGGCGACGTCAGCGGTGTCGTGCAGTCGGATCTCGGCTTCCACATCCTGAAGGCGACGGAAGTGAAGCCGTCGGTGGTCAAGCCGTTCGCCGACGTGAAGGACCAGATCGCGGTGCAGTTGAAGCAGCAGTATGCAGCGAAGGCGTTCACGGACAACGCGGAAGGCTTTACGTCGACCGTGTATGAAAAGGCGAAGACGCTGCAGCCGGCCGCCGACAAGTACAAGCTGACGATCCAGACGGCCACGGTCATGCCGACGCCGAATCCGCAACTGCCGCCGACGAGCCCGCTGAACAATCCGAAGTTCCTCGCTGCCGTGTTCGCGAGCGACTCGGTGAAGAGCCAGAACAACACGCAGGCGATCGACGTGGGCAACAACACGCTGATCTCGGCGCGCGTGACCGACTACAAGCCGGCTGCCGTGCCGGCGCTCGACACGATCAAGGACGCGGTGCGTCAGAAGGTCGTCGCCGAGCAGGCCGCGGAACTCGCGAAGAAGGACGGCGCGGCGAAGCTGGCCGAGCTGCAGAAGTCGAAATCGGCTGATGGCTTCACGGCCGTGCAGAAGGTGTCGCGCATGCAATCGCAAGGCCTGACGCCGGCGGCGCTGAGCGCCGTCTACAAGGTCGATGCGAAGACGCTGCCGGCCTACGTCGGTGTCGATCTCGGTGCGGACGGCTACGCGATCTATCGTGTGAACGCGGTGATCCCGGGCACGGCCGTCGATCCGCAGCAGCTCGCGGCCGCGCAGCAGCAGATGGCGCAGGTCGAAGCGCAAAGCGAAGGCGAAGCGTATCTCGCCGCGCTGCGCGACCGCTCGAAGGTGAAGCTGTACGGCACCACGCCGAGCCAGTCGCAGGACAGCGGCAACTGAGCGAAGCGCCGTTCACGGTTTCGCACGCAACAACAGAAAGCCCCGCTTCAAGCGGGGCTTTCTGTTTTCCGGCAACGGTGAATCGTCAGGTCAGCCGCGCGGTTTGCCGAGCAGCGGTTTCAGCGCCGGCCAGACGTTGTCGAGCAGGATGCCCTGCGCCTGTTGAGCGGGGTGCATCTGGTCCGACTGGAACATCTCCGGCTTGTTCTCGATGCCGGCCAGCAGGAACGGCACGAGCGGGACGCCGAGTTCCTTCGACAGCCGCGTATAGACCGCATGGAATTTCTGCGTGTAATCGGGCCCGTAGTTGGGCGGCACGTACATGCCGACCAGCACGACCTTCGCGCGCGCTTGCCGCGCATCGGCGATGATGTCACGCAGGTTCTGTTCGGTCGTCGCGAGCGGCACGCCGCGCAGTGCGTCGTTCGACCCGAGTTCGACGACGACGATCGACGGCTTGAGCCGTTGCAGCACCGCGGGCAGCCGTGCGCGGCCGCCGCTCGTGGTGTCGCCGCTGACGCTTGCGTTCGCGACGCTATAATCGATTCGCTCGGTCGCGAGCCGTTGCCGCAGCAGCGCAACCCAGCCGGTGTCGCGCGGCAGTCCGTATTCGGCCGACAGGCTGTCGCCGAGCACGACGAGCGCGGGCCGGCCCTGGCCCGATGTCGGCGCCGCCGTCGCGGCGCGTGCGGGCACGGTTGCTGCGAGCAGCGTACCCAGCAGCGCGGCGAGCGCCGCGCGTCTCTTCCAGTGGAATGTCGTGTCCATGTTCAAGATTACCGATCCGATCATCGAAGTCCAAGACGTATGCAAGCGGGTCGCCGACGCAACGGGCGAGCTGACGATCCTCGACGGCATCACGCTCAGTGTGCGATCCGGCAGCAGCCTCGCGATCGTCGGTGCGTCGGGGTCCGGCAAATCGACGCTGCTCGGCCTGCTTGCGGGGTTGGACAGCGCGACGAGCGGCACGGTTCGCCTGCTCGGTCGCGCGCTCGACCAGCTCGACGAGGACGAGCGCGCCGCGCTGCGCAACGGCGCCGTCGGATTCGTGTTCCAGTCATTCCAGTTGATGCCGCACCTGACGGCGCTCGAGAACGTGATGCTGCCGCTTGAGCTGAGGGGCGGCATCGGTGCGCGCGAAGCGGCCGAGCGGGCCCGCGCGCTGCTCGTGCAGGTCGGTCTCGGCGAGCGCACCGCGCATTATCCGAAGCTGCTGTCCGGTGGCGAACAGCAGCGCGTCGCGCTCGCGCGCGCGTTCGTCACGCACCCGGCGATCCTGTTCGCCGACGAACCCACTGGCAGCCTCGATGCGGCCACGGGCCATGCGGTCATCGACCTGATGTTCGAACTGAACCGCGCGCACGGCGCGACGCTCGTGCTCGTCACGCACGATGCCGAACTCGCGCGGCGCTGCGCGACGACGGTCACCATCGACGCCGGACGCATCGTCGCGCCGCAGGCGGCGTAGCACGGCGCTGAATGCTTGCGCCGGTCGCACACGGTAAATTGCCGGTGCGACCGGCATGCGCATGACGTTGCCGCGTCAGCGCTTGAGCGCCGCACGCGCGCGCTCGATCAGCGCGGTCGTCGATGAATCGTGCTTCGCGGGATCGACCGACTCGGCCGACAGGTCGGCTTCGACGACCTTGCCGAGAATCTTGCCGAGCTCGACGCCCCACTGGTCGAACGGATTGATGTCCCACACCGTCGCCTGCACCAGCACCTTGTGCTCGTAGAGCGCAATCAGCGCGCCCAGCGTGCGCGGCGTCAGCGCATCCACCAGCAGTGTCGTCGTCGGCCGGTTGCCCGGGAACGTCAGGTGCGGCGCGAGCGCTTCCTTGCCCGGGCCGGCGACCTTGCGCGCTTCGTCGAGCGTGCGGCCGAGCATCAGCGCTTCACTTTGCGCGAAGCAGTTCGCGAGCAGCTTCGGATGATGGCTCGCGAGCGGATGCTCGGGCGTCAGCACCGCGATGAAGTCGATCGGCACGATCGTCGGGCCCTGGTGCAGCATCTGGAAGAACGCGTGCTGGCCGTTGGTGCCCGGCTCGCCCCACGTGACGGCCGACGTCGGATAGTCGACGAACGTGCCGTCCAGGCGCGCGGACTTGCCGTTGCTTTCCATTTCGAGCTGCTGCAGGTACGACGGCAGGTAGTGCAGCGCTTCCGAATACGGCGCGACGAGATAGCTCTGCGAGCCGAAGAAGTTGCGGTACCAGATGCCGATCAGGCCGAGCAGCACCGGCAGGTTGCGCTCGAGCGGCGCTTGGCGGAAATGGCGGTCCATGTCGTTCGCGCCGGCGAGCAGTTCATCGAACTGCTCGGGCCCGATCGCGATCATGATCGACAGGCCGACCGCCGACCACAGTGAATAGCGGCCGCCGACCCAGTCCCACATTTCGAACACGTTGTCCGCGTCGATGCCGAACTTCACGACTTCGGCGGGGTTCGCCGACACGCCGACGAAGTGCTTCGCGAGGGAGGCCTCGGGGCAGCCGCGCGCGACGAACCAGTCGCGCAGCGAGCGGGCGTTCGTCATCGTCTCGAGCGTCGTGAAGGTCTTCGACACGATGATCGCGAGCGTTTCCTCCGGGTCGACCTGTTCGAGCACGCGCGCGAGATCGGCGCCGTCGACGTTCGACACGAAGTGGGTCGAGATGTCCGGGCTCGCGACGTGATGCAGCGCATGCGTGACCATCTTCGGTCCGAGATCCGAGCCGCCGATGCCGATGTTGATCACGTGGCGGATGCGCTTGCCGGTGTAGCCGGTCCACGCGCCGCTGCGCACGGCGCGTGCGAAGGTCGCCATCTTCGCGCGCTCGGCACTGATCTGCGCATGGAACGGCGCGTGCGGGTCGGTCGCGCGCAATGCCGTGTGCAGCGCGGCGCGGCCTTCGGTCGGGTTGACGATCTCGCCGGCGAACATCGCGTCGCGGCGCGCTTCGACGCCCGCTTCGCGGGCCAGTTGCACGAGCAGGCGCAGCGTGTCGTCGTTGATGCGGTTCTTCGACAAGTCGGCCGCAAGGCCGCCGCCGGGGATCGTGAAGCGTTCGGCACGGGTCGGCGCGCGGTCGTTTTCCGGCGCGAACCAGTCGCGCAGGCGCGCATGGCGGATTTGTTCGAAGTGGGATTGAAGGGCAGTCCAGGCGGGGAGCGAATTCAGCGTCATGGCGGTTCGAGTGAAGCGTGAATCGGGAGGAATGCCGCGCCGGCTCATCGGGATCGGAAGGCCGGCGGACGAGAGGACCCGCCGTGCGGCGGGGCACTCAGTATAGCGGCGTTATATGTCGGCGCGCGGCGACGGGTAAAAAAGGCGATTGATCAGCGTGCGCACCATCGGCGCGAGTTCGCCCGCGACGAGGCCGGCCGGGCCGTTGCCGTTCGCGGTCAGCGTGTCGGCCGCGAGGCCGTGCAGATACACGCCCGCGAGCGCGGCTTCGTACGGCGCGACGCGCTGCGCGAGCAGCGCGCCGATCAGGCCGCCGAGCACGTCGCCGGTGCCGCCGGTCGCGAGCGCGGCATTGCCGGTCGGGTTGATCGTCAGGCGGCCGTCGGGCGCCGCAATCACCGTGCCCGAACCCTTCAGCACGACGATGCTCGCGTAGCGCGCGGCGAGCGCCTGAGCCGCGGCCAGCCGATCGTGCTGCACCGTCGCGGTATCGCTGCCGAGCAGCCGGGCCGCCTCGAGCGGATGTGGCGTCAGCACGCACGCGAGGCCGCGCGTGCCGCGGGCGGCAATGGCGGTCGCGAGCTCGGCGTGGGTCGCGACGAGGTTCAGCGCGTCGGCGTCGAGCAGCGTCACGGCGTCGTGCGCGAGCACGTCACGCACGAGGGTTGCCGCGGCCTCGCGCGTGCCGAGGCCGCAGCCTGCCGCGATCGCGGACATCGCATCGAGGTCGAGGCCGTCCGCGGGATGCAGCATCAGCTCCGGAAAAGGCGGGTCGTACGGCGGCGCGCCGGCGCCGAGGAAGCCGACATGCACCTTGCCGGCACCCGCGAACAGCGCGGCACGCGCGGCGAGGATCGGCGCGCCGCACATGCCGGTATCGCCGCCGAGAACCGCCAGGCTGCCGAACGTGCCCTTGTGCGACGCGAACGCGCGGGCGGGCAGCGCGGCGGCGAACCGGGCCGGCGCATTCAGCACGACGGCCGGCGCGGCGGGTGGTGCGACGTCGAGCGACGCGATGTCGATCTTGCCGGCGAGATCGCGGCCGTCGCCCGTGTAAAGGCCCGGCTTCGCGCCGATGAAGGTGAGTGTATGTGTCGCGGCGACGGCGACGCCCGCGCCGACGATCCGGCCGGTGTCGCTGTCCAGTCCGCTCGGCACGTCGAGCGCGAGCACGCGGCCGCCGTTTCGTGTGTGCGCGGCGATGCGCGCGGCCTGTGCGGCGAACGGGCCGTCGAGTGCGGGGCCGAGGCCGATGCCGAACAGTCCGTCGACGACCCACGCGTAATCGTCCAGCGATGCGGGTGGTTCGGTCGACAGCGGCACGCCGGCCGCGCGCGCGAGGCCGAGCGCCCATTGCGCATCGTCCGGCTTGACCTCCAACGGCATCCACGCCTGCGTGGCGACGCCGAGCTGTTGCAACTGCGCGGCGGCCACCAGCGCGTCGCCGCCGTTGTTGCCGGGGCCGACCGCGAACCAGACCGGGCGTTCGTCGCCGGCGACCCGTTCGGACAGCCAGCGCGCGGCGGCGGTGCCCGCGCGGCCCATCAGCGTGTGCGGCGGCAGTTCGGCGGTTGCGGCGGCCTCGGCCGCGCGCAGGTCGGCGACGCGCAGCAGCGCAAGCGGGGCGGAGTCGGGAAGCGGGCGGGCATTCGTCATCGCGGGGTCATGGCGGCGGGGAGGGAGCCGCCCCGGGACGGGCCCGCGGCGGTCAGGTCGTGAAGCGCGCGGCGCTCAGCGCGGCGAGCGTGTCGGCCGGCCACTGCTGCGTGTCGCCGCCCACGCAGTCGGTCACCACTTTAGCAGACCCGCACGCGAGGCCCCAGCCGGCCGGACCGTGGCCGAAATTGACGAACACGCGCGGATGTGGGGTCGGACCGACGACCGGCAGGCCGTCCGGCGACAGCAACTGCGTGCCTTGCCAGGACAGCGCGGCGGAAATCTTCGCGGCGCCCGGCACCCAGTCGTGGACGGCTTGGCCAAGCAGCGCGAGCGCCGCCTCGGACAACGGCTCGGGGAGCGGCTTCGCGGTGTCGGCGAGGCTCTGCAGCACGGCGCCGCCGCCGATGCGCAACCGCTGGTGGGTGCGCGTGATCGAGATCCGCTTGATCGAATCGACGACGCTCAGGTGCGGCGCATGTTCTTCGTACGCGACCGGCGCGGTCAGCGTATGGGCGCGAACCGGATGCAGCGGCAGCCGCCAGCCGAGTCGCTCCAGCAGCGGCAGGCTGCCGGCGCCGGCGGCGACCACGATCGCGTCGGCCGAAATCACGTCGACCTCGTGCGCCTTTGCCGCGTGCCGGCCGCCGGCTGGCGGCGCGAGCTCGACCGCGGCGCGGCCGGTGTCGATGCGGATCGCGGCGACGTCCGCGCCGAAGCGAAACTGCACGCCGTGCTCGTCGAGCGTCTGCTTGACCAGCTTCGCGAACAGCGGGCAGTTGCCGGTGCGCTCGGCCTCGAGCAGCACGCCGCCGGCGAAGCCGGGCTCGGCCGGCACCGACGGCTCGAGTGCCGCGCATTCGTCGGCGGTGAGCACCCGATATGGCTGGTCGAGCGTGCGCAGCAGGTCGAGCGCCGGCTGCAGCGCTTCCCAGTCGCGCGTGTCGCGCACGACGTGCAGGATCCCCGGTTTCTGCTCGAATTCGAGCTGGAAGCGCGCCTCGATGTCGGCGAGCGACTCGCGCGACGCGTCGACCAGCGGGCGCAGCCGCGCGTACTGCGCGACGAATGCGTCGGGCTCGCGCAGCGCCGCGAGCTGCTTGACGAAGCGGCGTACGCCGCCGTTCAAGCCCGGCTTGTACACGATGCCGGTGTCGCGCGGCTGGCGCTCGCGCATGAAGGTCGGGCCGAACCAGACGTCGAGCGGGCTCGGCAGCAGCGTGCCGCCGTCGCCGTAGGTCGCGCCTTGCGCGACGGTCGCGTGGCGCTCGACCACGCACACCCGATGGCCGGCCGCGCGCAGCTGGTAGGCGGTGGCGACGCCGCTGAGTCCGCCGCCGATGACGATGACATCCATGGATTGCTTCGATGACGGGCGGCGCGCACGCCGCCCGGTGAGAATTCGCTGACGGGCCCCGGCCCGGTGAACCGGGAATGATAGCGCCAAAATCGCGCGAACCGGCGCCACGCGAGCCCATCCGATTCCGCCATCGTGCGGCCGCCGGCTGCCGCGGCCGGGCACGCCGGCCCGGCGGGCGGCTGCGCGGGTGGCTGGGCGCGGGGGATTGCGGCGGATTGCGGCGCACCGTCGCGGTGCGCGACGGGTCCCGATCGGCCGGTCTGGGACGACCGAGTTCCGGGTATAATTACGGCCTTCCTTTCGCCCCACGTCGCCACCTCGCGCGACTCATCGACGTCAGTCCAGCCCATGGCTCACTTCTCGTGTTTTCCCGGCGCTTCGGCCCTCTCCGATTTCCGTCAAACCCGTCTGCTCGACACGCTCAGGCAAATCGACGCCAACATCGTCGCGGTGCGCGGCCAGTTCCTGCACTTCGTCAATGCGGCCGAGCCGCTGTCGACCGACGACAGCGCACGCATCGACGCGCTGATGCACTACGGCGCGCCGTTCGAGCCGGCGGCCGAGAAGGGCGCGACCGAGACCTTCGTGGTGCTGCCGCGCTTCGGCACGGTGTCGCCGTGGGCCAGCAAGGCGACCGACATCGCGCAGCACTGCGGCCTCACGCAGGTGCGTCGCATCGAGCGCGGCGTCGAATTCACGGTCACGCTGAAGTCGGGCCTGCTCGGCGGCAAGAAGGCGCTGTCCGATGACGCGCGCGCAGCGGTCGCGGCCGCACTGCATGACCGGATGACCGAAAGCGTGGTCGCCGCGCGCGACGACGCGAAGCACCTGTTCGACGAACTGCCGGCCAAGCCGCTCGCGACCGTCGACGTGCTGGGCGTCGGCCGCGGCGCGCTCGAGCGCGCGAACGTCGAGCTGGGCCTCGCGCTCGCCGATGACGAAATCGACTACCTGGTCGACGCGTTCCGCAAGCTCGAACGCAACCCGACCGACGTCGAGCTGATGATGTTCGCGCAGGCGAACAGCGAGCACTGCCGCCACAAGATCTTCAACGCGCAGTGGACGATCGACGGCGAGCCGCAGGACATGTCGCTGTTCGCGATGATCCGCAACACCGAGAAGCTGAGCCCGCAAGGCACGATCGTCGCGTATTCGGACAACTCGTCGATCATGGTCGGCGCCGAGGCCGAGCGCTGGTTCCCGCGCAACGCGGGCGCGGCCGGCGAGCCGGGCGAGCGCTACGGGCGCCACACCGAACTCACGCACACGCTGATGAAGGTCGAGACGCACAACCACCCGACGGCGATCTCGCCGTTCCCGGGCGCGGCGACCGGCGCGGGCGGCGAGATCCGCGACGAAGGCGCGACGGGCCGCGGTGCGCGTCCGAAGGCCGGCCTCACCGGTTTCACCGTGTCGAACCTCGACCTGCCCGGCGCGCGCCAGTCGTGGGAAAACGCACGCGACGCGGCGCAGCCGCTCGGCGAGCGCAACCCGAACGATGCGCACGGCCCGTACGGCCGTCCGGACCGCATCGCATCGCCGCTGCAGATCATGATCGACGGCCCGCTCGGCGGCGCCGCGTTCAACAACGAATTCGGCCGTCCGAACCTCGGCGGCTACTTCCGCGTGTACGAGCAGAACGTCGACGGTCAGGTGCGCGGCTATCACAAGCCGATCATGATCGCGGGCGGCCTCGGCAACATCGCGGATCAGCATACGCACAAGCACGACGTGCCGGCAGGCTCCCTGCTGATCCAGATCGGCGGCCCCGGCATGCGGATCGGCATGGGCGGCGGCGCGGCGAGCTCGATGGCGACCGGCGCGAACACGGCCGAACTCGACTTCGACTCGGTGCAGCGCGGCAACCCGGAAATCGAGCGGCGCGCGCAGGAAGTGATCAACGGCTGCTGGCAGCTCGGCGCGGAAAACCCGATCCTGAGCATCCATGACGTCGGCGCGGGCGGCCTGTCGAACGCGTTCCCCGAGATCGTCGACGGCGCGGGCAAGGGCGCGCGCTTCGAACTGCGCAAGGTCGCGCTCGAGGAATCGGGCCTGTCGCCGCGCGAAATCTGGTCGAACGAGGCGCAGGAGCGCTACGTGCTGGCGATCGCGCCGGCCGACCTGCCGCGCTTCGAGGCGATCTGCGCACGCGAGCGCTGCCCGTTCGCGGTGGTCGGTGTCGCGACCGACGAACGCCAGCTGAAGCTCGTCGACGACGAAGCGACGGGCACCGACGAATACCCGGTCGACATGCCGATGGAAGTGCTGCTCGGCAAGCCGCCGCGCATGCACCGCGACGTCGCGCGCGTCGCCACCGAGCGCGCGCCGGTCGACGTGACGGGCATCGCGCTGTCGGAAGTCGCGGTCGACGTGCTGAAGCACCCGACGGTCGGCAGCAAGTCGTTCCTGATCACGATCGGCGACCGTTCGGTCGGCGGCACGTCGGTGCGCGACCAGATGGTCGGCCCGTGGCAAGTGCCGGTGGCCGACTGCGCGGTGACCGCGCTCGACTACGCGGGCTTCAAGGGCGAGGCGATGACGATGGCCGAGCGCACGCCGCTCGCGGTGATCGACGCGCCGGCATCGGGCCGCATGGCCGTCGGCGAGGCGATCACGAACATCGCGAGCGCGCCGATCGCGTCGCTCGACAAGCTGAAGCTGTCGGCGAACTGGATGGCCGCGTGCGGCACGGCCGGCGAGGACGCCGCGCTGTTCGATACGGTCCGGGCGATCGGCATGGAGCTGTGCCCGGCGCTCGGGATCGGCATTCCGGTCGGCAAGGACTCGCTGTCGATGAAGACCAAGTGGGACGAGCAGGGCGTCGCGAAGGAAGTCGTGTCGCCGGTGTCGCTGATCATCTCCGCGTTCGCACCGGTCGAGGACGTGCGCCGTCACCTGACGCCGCAACTGCGCCGCATCGCCGACGCGGGCGACAGCGTGCTGATCGCGATCGATCTCGGCCGCGGCAAGAACCGGATGGGCGGCAGCATCTTCGCGCAGGTCACGCAGCAGGTCGGTGACGCGACGCCGGACGTCGACGATCCGGAAGACCTGAAGCGCTTCTTCAACGCGATCCAGACGCTTAACGCGCAAGACAAGCTGCTCGCGTACCACGACCGCTCGGACGGCGGCCTGTGGGCGACGGTGTGCGAAATGGCGTTTGCGGGTCACGCGGGCGTGTCGCTGAACGTCGACATGCTGACGCTCGACCCGAATCACGAATCCGACTACGGCGACGCGAAGGACTGGGCGAAGCAGACGAGCGGCCGTCGCGAGGATCGCACGCTGCGCGCGCTGTTCTCGGAAGAACTCGGCGCCGTCGTGCAGGTGCGCACGGCCGATCGCGACGCGGTGCTCGGCGCGCTGCGCGAGTTCGGCCTGTCGGCGTGCTCGCACGTGATCGGCACGGTCAACGAGCGCGACGTGATCGAGGTGTACCGCGATGCGAAGAAGATCTTCGACGCGCCGCGTGCCGAACTCCATCGTGCATGGGGCGAAGTGAGCTGGCGCATCGCGCGCCTGCGCGACAACCCGGCTTGCGCGGACGCCGAATACGACGCGCTGCTCGATGCGGCGGACCCGGGCATCTCGCCGGTGCTGACGTTCGATCCGGCCGACGACATCGCCGCGCCGTTCATCGCGACGGGCGCACGCCCGCGCGTCGCGATCCTGCGCGAGCAGGGCGTGAACTCGCACCTCGAAACGGCGTACGCGTTCGACCGCGCGGGCTTCGACGCGCACGACGTGCACATGAGCGACCTGCTCGCGGGCCGCGCGACGCTCGCCGATTTCGCGGGCGCGGTGGCGTGCGGCGGTTTCTCGTACGGCGACGTGCTGGGTGCCGGCGAAGGCTGGGCGAAGACGATCCGCTTCAACGCGAACCTCGCCGACATGTTCTCGGCGTTCTTCGCGCGCCCCGACACGTTCGCGCTCGGCATCTGCAACGGTTGCCAGATGCTGTCGAGCCTCGCGTCGATGATTCCGGGTGCCGAGGCTTGGCCGAAGTTCACGCGCAACAAGTCCGAGCAGTTCGAGGCGCGCTTCTCGTTCGTCGAAGTCGAGAAGTCGCCGTCGATCTTCTTCGCCGGCATGGAAGGCTCGCGGATTCCGGTGGCGGTCGCGCACGGCGAAGGCTATGCGGACTTCTCGCAGCAGGGCGACATCGATCGCGTCGCGGTCGCGATGCGCTACATCGACCACCGCGGCGAAGCGACCGAGCGCTATCCGTTCAACCCGAACGGGTCGCCGGCCGGCATCACGTCGGTCACGACGGCCGACGGCCGCTTCTCGGTGCTGATGCCGCACATGGAGCGCGTGCACCGCACGGTCACGATGAGCTGGCATCCGGAAGATTGGGACGAAGCAAGCCCGTGGATGCGCGTGTTCCGTAACGCACGCCGCTGGATCGGCTGATGTTCGATCCGCACGCACCGGTCGAGATCGTCACGCTGCGCGATGAACGCGCCGGCGACGTCGATGCGATCGGTCGTGTGATCATGGCCGCGTTCGCGGACGAACCGCGGCACGGGCAGCTCGAGCGGCAGGTCGTCGACGTGCTGCGCGCGGATGGCGCACTCGGCGTGTCGCTCGTCGCGGAGCGCGACGAGCGCGTGATCGGTCACGTCGCGTTCTCGCCGGTCTCGATCGGCGGCGAGCCGGCCGGCAGTCACGCGTGGTACGGGCTCGCACCGCTCGCGGTGCGACCCGAATGTCGGCGCCAGAGCATCGGTGCGGGGCTCGTGCGCACGGGGCTCGACGCATTGCGCCGGCGCGGCGCGCGAGGCTGCGTCGTGCTCGGCGATCCCGCGTACTACGCGCGTTTCGGCTTCGTGCCGTCCGGCGATCTCGTGTTCGCGGATGCGCCGCGCGAGTATTTCCTCGCGCTGTCGTTCGACGAAGCTGCGCCGCGGCCGTCGGGTGAGGTCCGCTATCACGCTGCGTTCTATCCGGCATAGCGGTTCGCCGCGCTGTCCGTACAGGATCCAGCCGTTCCGAAAAAAAGCCGCCTCGAAGCGGCTTTTTCTTTGCGCGGCCGGGCAGGGCGGCGAGCCGCAACCATGCACATCCGGGCCGTGACGCGCGGGTCGGCTGCGTCCGGCACGTCGCATGCCGCAGCAGCACGCGCGCATGAAAAAGGCCGCTCCGGGGAGCGGCCTTTGCGCGGGCGAGTGTCGCCGACGTTACTGGATCTTCGCCTGCTGGCGCAGGCCTTCTTCGAACGCCTGCAGCTTCTGCTGCACGAGCTGTTGTGCGATCTGCGCCTTCACCTGATCGAACGGCGGCGGCGCGACATCGCGGATGTCGTCGGCACGGATGATGTGCCAGCCGAACTGCGTCTTCACCGGCGTGTCGGTCATCTGGCCTTTCTGCAGCTTCTGCGCGGCCGCCGCGAATTCCGGCACGTACGCCTTCGGGTCGGACCAGTCGAGGTCGCCGCCATTCTTGCCCGAACCCGGATCCTTCGAGTACTGCTTCGCGAGATCCTCGAACTTCGCGCCGCCCTTGATCTTCGCGATCAGGTCCTTCGCCTGCTGCTCGTTGTCGACGAGGATGTGATGCAGGTGGTACTCGCGGTTGCCGCCGGCACCCTTCACGAGCTCGTCATAGCGCGCCTTCACATCCGCTTCGCTCGGCTGGTTCTTCTTCAGGAAGCTCTCGATCATCGAGCGCAGCACGACCGTCTGCTGCGCGACGGCGACCTGCGCCTTCACGTCCGGGCGGTTCGGGATGCCTTCGCGGATCGCTTCCTGCATCAGGATTTCGCGGTTCACGAGTTCCTGGCGCACGGCCTGCTGCAGTTGCGGGCTGTCGGTCTGACCTTGCTGGACGAGCTGCGCGACCATCGCGTCGGCGCGTGACTTCGGAATCGGCGTGCCGTTCACGACGGCGATGTTCTGGGCGAATGCCGGTGCCGCTGCAAAAGCAGCCGCCGCGACCCACAGGCGGGGGGATTTCAGGATCATCGGGAATTCCTGTTGAGACTAGATTGAAGATTCGTTGAATTCTTCGGGCGTATAAGCCACGATCGCGAGCGCGTGTATGCCGCGCTGCATCGCATCAGCGAGCGCATCATACACCAGCCGGTGCCGCGCCACGCGCGGCTTGCCCGCGAATGCGGACGACACGATCGTGACCGTGTAGTGGCCGCCGGCGGCCGCGCCGGCGTGGCCCGCGTGCTGCGCGCTATCGTCGCGCACCGTGAGCGACAGCGGCGCGAGCGAGGCGGTCAGGCGCGCTTCGATCAGCGCGATGCGCTCGTCGGGCGAGGCGTCGAGAAAGGCGTCGGTCATGTCATTCGTCCTTCAGGTACTTCGTGAGCCACAGGCTCTGCAGGATGATGAACACGACCATCGCGCCCGTCGTCCCGAACAGCTTGAAGTTCACCCACTGCGATTCGGTGTAGTTGTGCACCACGTACAGGTTCGCGACGCCGAGCACCGCGAAGAACAGCGCCCACGCGACGTTCAGCTTGTCCCACACGGGATGCGGCAGCGTGAGCTGCTTGCCCATCATCTTCTCGATCAGGTTGTTGCCGAACGCATAGCGTGCGGCGAGCAGCCCGATCGCAAACAACCAGTACAGCACTGTCGGTTTCCATTGAATGAATTTTTCGTCATGCAGGACGAGGGTGGCGCCGCCGAACACGACGATCACGCCGAGACTGACCCACAGCATCGTGTCGACCTTCCGGTGCCGGAAGGCGACCCACGCGACCTGGGCCAGCGTCGCGACGATCGCGACGGCGGTGGCGGTGAAGATGCCCCAGACCTTGAAGGCGGCGAAAAACAGGATGATCGGAAACAGATCGAACAGGAATTTCATGGCGCTCGCAGCTGCGTGAAAGACCGCATCGCGCGGTCTTTCACCGTTGTGGGGACCCGCCAGGCGACACCGTCCGGGATCGGCGCAGCCGGCAAGGCTGTCCGACCGATCCGTCCGGCGCCGCTCATTCGTTTTCGGGTCGGGACTCGAAGTTTAACGCAGCCGAATTGATGCAGTACCGCAAACCGGTCTTGTCGCGCGGGCCGTCCTCGAACACGTGGCCGAGATGTGCGCCGCAATGGTTGCAGCGAACCTCGACGCGCACCATCCCGTGCGTGCGGTCGATCTTCTCGTCGATCACCTCGCCGTTCAGCGGCTTGAAATAGCTGGGCCAGCCGCAGCCCGAATGGAATTTCGCGCCGGATTCGAACAGCGGCGTGCTGCAGACGACGCATTTATAGATGCCGGCATCTTCGGTGTCGGTGTATTCGCCGGTGAACGCGCGCTCGGTTGCCGCATGCTGCGTGACTTCGTACTGCATCGGCGTGAGCCGGCGGCGCAGTTCGTCGTCATCCTTCGGGTACGGGTAGGTTTTATCGTCGGTATCGTGTGACATGTGGGTGTTCTCCTGATCGGTCGGTCGGGTCGTGCGGGTCACGACGAACAGCTCACTTCGAGCGACCCGGCCCAGTCGGGCGGCAATGACGCATACGCTTCATGTTCCGGTTGTTCGTCGAACGGCCGGCGCAGCACCTGCGCGAGTCGTTCGACTTCGGAAAAGTCCTTTTCCTTCGCGCGCCGGATCGCGACTTCGGCCAGATGGTTGCGCAGCACGTATTTCGGGTTCACGCGGTTCATCGCGGCCGCGCGGGCCGCGTCGTCGCGCGTCTCCTCGGACAGCCGCGTGCGGTAGAGGTTCGCCCACGCGTCGAATGCGTCGCGATCGATGAACAGGTCGCGCACCGGCGCGTCGCGGCTCGCGTCGTGCTTCGACAGCTGCGCGAGCCGGCGGAACGTCAGCGTGAAGTCCGCATGGCTTGCGTGCATCGTTTCGAGCAGCTTGTTCGCGAGCTCGGCGTCGTTTTCGCGTTCGAGCTCGAGGCCGAGCTTCGCACGCATCGCGCGTTCGAGCGCGGGTCCGAAGCGCTCCGGAAACTTCGCGAGCACGGCCTGCGCGTCCTCGACCGCGCGCTCGGCGCGCGCATCGTCGTCGGCGATGCCGTGCTGCAGCCCGATCAGCGGCAGCAGCGCCTGTGCGAGGCAGTAGCAGTTCCAGTGCGCGATGCGCGGCTGCATCCGGTACGCATAGCGGCCGCTCGTGTCGGAGTGGTTGCAGATGTGATTCGCGTCGAACGCGTCGACGAAGCCGAACGGACCGTAGTCGATCGTCAGGCCGAGGATCGACATGTTGTCGGTGTTCATCACGCCGTGGCAGAAGCCGACGGCCTGCCATTGCGCGACGAGGTCGGCCGTGCGCAGCGTCGCGGCTTCGAGCAGGGCGAGGTACGGATCGTCGGCGTCGCGGCACGTCGGATAGAAGCGGTCGATCACGTGATCGGCGAGCTGGCGCAACAGGTCCGGGCGATCGTTCGAGAAGAAGTGCTCGAAGTGGCCGAAGCGCACGAAGCTCTCCGACACGCGCGTGACGACGGCCGACGTCTCGATCTCCTCGCGCACCACCGGCTGGTCGGAGCCGATCACCGTGAGCGCGCGCGTGGTCGGGATGCCGAGGTGATGCATCGCTTCGGAACACAGGAATTCGCGGATCGACGAACGCAGCACGGCGCGGCCGTCGCCCATCCGCGAATACGGCGTGCGTCCGCCGCCCTTGATCTGCAGCTCGTAGCGCTGGCCGTCGGTGCCGGGAAGTTCGCCGATCGTCAGCGCGCGGCCGTCGCCGAGCTGGCCGGCCCACACGCCGAACTGGTGACCGGAATACACCGACGCGTACGGCAGCGCGTTCGCGGGCCAGTCGCGCGTCGGGTTGCCGGCGAACAGTTCGGCGAATCCGGGTTGGGCGGCGAACGATGCCGGCAGGCCGAGCAGCTGCGCGACTTCGTCGGAACAGCCGACGACGTACGGCGCGGGCAGCGGCGCGGCCGGCAGCCGCGTATGAAACGCGTCGCCGAGCGTGACGAACGCGCCAAGGGCCGGCGCGCCGAGCGTGGCGGCGAGGTCGGGGAGAGTGTCAGCCGCATCGGCTGCGCTTCGGGAAAACGACATGTTGAGCGCCTCTGGGTAAGCCGATATTGTAAGGCGGCGCCGCGCCGCCCGCACGGCGGCCCGCGTGCGTTGCGCGAGGCCCGTCCGGCCGTGGACAGGCCGCAAGCCGGCGCACCGCTTCAAGGCTGGTCACCGATTCGCGTCCTTCCGGGAGAACAAGACGATGGGTAAGCCGTTGCTGGGCCAGATGATGGACATGCCGTTGCTGGTGTCGTCGCTGATCGCGCATGCCGCGCGTTATGCGGGCGACACGGAGATCGTGTCGAAGCGCGTGGAAGGCGACCTGCATCGCTACACGTACCGCGATTGCGAGCAACGCGCGAAGCGCCTCGCGCAGGCGCTCGCACGGCTCGGCGTCGAATCGGGCGACCGCGTCGGCACGCTGGCCTGGAACGGCTACCGGCACCTGGAGGCGTATTACGGGATCGGCGGAATGGGCGCCGTGTGCCACACGATCAACCCGCGCCTCTTTCCGGAGCAGATCGCCTACATCGTCAATCACGCGGAAGACCGCTACGTTTTCTTCGACATCAATTTCGCGCCGCTCGTCGATTCGATCGCGCCGCAGTGCCCGCACGTGAAGGGCTGGATCGCGATGACCGACGCCGCGCACGTGCCGTCCGGCGCGCTGCCGTACCTGTGCTACGAAACGCTCGTCGACGCCGAAGATGGCCACTATGACTGGCCGCGCCTCGACGAGCTGCAGGCGTCGGGCCTGTGCTACACGTCGGGCACGACGGGCAATCCGAAGGGCGTGCTGTATTCGCATCGCTCGACGGTGCTGCACGCATACGGCGCCGCACTGCCCGACGCGATGAACCTGTCGGCGCTGGACGCCGTGCTGCCCGTCGTGCCGATGTTCCATGTGAACGCGTGGGGGCTGCCGTACGCGGTGCCGCTCACGGGCGGCAAGCTCGTGCTGCCCGGCAAGGACCTCGACGGCAAGTCCCTGTACGAATTGATGGAGGCCGAACGCGTGACGTTTTCCGCGGGCGTGCCGACCGTGTGGCTCGGGCTGCTGAACTACATGCGCGAGGCCGGCGTGCGTTTCTCGACGCTCAACCGCACGGTGATCGGCGGCTCCGCGTGCCCGCCCGCGATGCTGCGCACGTTCGAGGACGAATACGGCGTGCGCGTGATCCATGCGTGGGGGATGACCGAGCTGTCGCCGCTCGGCACGCTCGCGAAGCTCAACTGGGCGCAGTCACAGCGGCCGCTCGACACGCAGCGCCGGCTGCTGGAGAAGCAGGGGCGCGTGATCTGCGGCGTCGACATGCGGATCGTCGGCGACGACGGCCACGAACTGCCGTGGGATGGCGTCGCGTTCGGCGAACTGCAGGTGCGCGGGCCCTGGGTGATCGATCACTACTTCCGGAGCGATACGTCGCCGCTGTCGGACGGCTGGTTTCCCACCGGCGACGTCGCGACGATCGACCCCGACGGCTTCCTGCAGATCACCGACCGCAGCAAGGACGTGATCAAGTCCGGCGGCGAGTGGATCAGCTCGATCGACATCGAGAACGTCGCGATAGCGCACCCGGGCGTCGCCGAAGCCGCCTGCATCGCCTGTGCGCACCCGAAATGGACCGAACGGCCGCTGCTCGTCGTGGTGCCGCGCGAGGGGGCGAACCTGAGCCGCGACGCGCTGCTCGCGTTCTACGAGGGCAAGGTCGCGAAGTGGTGGGTGCCCGACGACGTCGTGTTCGTCGAATCGCTGCCGCACACCGCGACCGGCAAACTGCAGAAGCTGAAGCTGCGCGAGACGTTCCGCGACTACGTGCTGCCGACGGCCGTCAGCGAGTCGTAAGTCAGGGCCGGCCACGGTCCGCCACGCGGTCGCCCGATCCGCCCCCCGGATCGGGAAAAATTCAAATTGAACGACCGTGCTTTTTCGTTGTATGCTGCCTCCGTTCGATCCGGACATGCGGCCGTTCGACCGCGCACAATGAAGCGCAGCCACCCCGGCGCGCGATGCATGGAGGCAGGCAGATGGCAGTGGATTACTCGACTCGCGACGGCGTGGCCGTCATTACGCTCAACAATCCGCCCGTCAACGGGCTCGGCCTGTCGACACGCCAGGGCGTCATGGACGCGCTCGATCGCGCCGTGCAGGATCCGTCGGTCACGGCGATCGTGCTGACGGGCGCGGGCCGCGCGTTCTCGGGCGGCGCCGACATCACCGAATTCAATACCCCGAAGGCCCTGCAGGAGCCGACGCTGCACACCGTGATTCGCGCGGTGGAGGCGAGCGCGAAGCCGGTCGTCGCGGCGCTGCACAGCGTCGTGATGGGCGGCGGCCTGGAGCTCGCGCTCGGCGCGCACTATCGCGTCGCGGCGCCCGGTGCGCAGGTCGCGCTGCCCGAAGTGAAGCTCGGCCTGCTGCCGGGCGCGGGCGGCACGCAGCGGCTGCCGCGTGCGGTGGGCCTCGAAACCGCGCTGAACATGATCGTGTCGGGCGCCCCGGTGCCGTCGGAGCAACTCGCGAACAGCGGGCTGTTCGACGCGATGGCCGATGGCGACCTGCTCGACGCGGCCGTCGCGTTCGCGCGCAAGGTCGGTGCGCAGAAGGGGCCGCACCCGCGCGTGCGCGATCGCAAGATCGTTCACGAGAACGCTGCGGGTTTCATCCAGTTCGCGCGCAATTCGGCGCGGGCCGCCGCGCCGAATTTCCCCGCGCCGCACAAGTGCATCGACGCGATCGAAGCCGGCGTGCTGAACGGCTTCGACAAGGGCAGCGTTGCCGAGCGCGAGGGCTTCGTCGCGCTGATGATGACGCCGGAAAGCCGCGCGCTGCGGCATGCATTCTTCGGCGAGCGCGCGGCGAGCAAGATTCCCGACGTGCCGGCCGACACGCCGGTGCGCGAGATCCGCCGCGTCGGCGTGATCGGCGCGGGCACGATGGGCGGTGGCATCGCGATGAACTTCATCAACGCGGGCCTGCCCGTCACGCTGCTCGAGACGAAGCAGGACGCACTCGAGCGCGGGCTGGCCACGATCCGCAAGAACTACGACGCGCAGGTGAAGAAGGGCAAGCTCACGCAGCAGAAGCTGGACGCGCGCATGGCGCTGATCACGCCGACGCTGTCCTACGACGACCTGAAGGACGCGGATCTGATCGTCGAGGCCGTGTTCGAGGAGCTCGGCGTGAAGGAGCAGGTGTTCGGCCAGCTCGACGCGGTGGCGAAGCCGGGCGCGATCCTCGCGTCGAACACGTCGACGCTCGACGTCGACAAGATCGCCGCGTTCACGAAGCGTCCGCAGGACGTGGTCGGCATGCACTTCTTCAGCCCCGCGAACGTGATGAAGCTGCTCGAGGTCGTGCGTGGCGCGCAGACCGCGAAGGACGTGCTCGCGACCGTGATGGCGATCGCCAAGAAGATCCGCAAGACGGCGGTCGTGTCGGGCGTGTGCGACGGCTTCATCGGCAACCGGATGATCGAGCAGTACATCCGCCAGGCGCTCTTCATGCTCGAGGAGGGCGCGCTGCCCGCGCAGGTCGATCGTGCGATCGAGAAGTTCGGTTTCGCGATGGGCCCGTTCCGGATGAGCGACCTCGCCGGCAACGACATCGGCTGGGCGATCCGCAAACGCCGCTATGTCGAGAAGCCCGATCTGCAGTACTCGAAGATCGCCGACCGCCTGTGCGAGCAGGGCCGCTTCGGCCAGAAGACGGGCGGCGGCTGGTACGACTACGTGCCGGGCGACCGCAAGGCGAAGCCGTCGGCACTCGTCGACGAGATGGTCGTCGCGTATTCGAAGGAGCGCGGCGTCGAGCGGCGCAAGATCGGCGACGACGAGATCGTCGAGCGGCTCGTGTTCGCGCTCGTCAACGAAGGCGCGAAGATTCTCGAGGAGAAGATCGCGTCGAAGGCGTCCGACATCGACATGGTCTATCTGACCGGCTACGGCTTCCCGCTCTGGCGTGGCGGCCCGATGCTGTACGCGGACATGGTCGGCCTCTACAACGTCGAGCGGGCGATCCGCCGCTACGCGGCCGCGCCGAACGGCGACGCGTGGCAGCTCGCACCGTCGATCGTCGAGCGGGCGGCGGCCGGACGCGGATTCAACGACTGACGGGCCCCGCGTGACGGCACGGCGAAGCCCGCAAGGAGAAACGCAATGAAACGCACTGACGACGTATTGCTCGTGATCGACGTGCAGTACGACTTCATGCCGGGCGGCGCACTCGCGGTGCCGGACGGCGACGCGGTCGTGCCGGTGATCAACGCGCTCGCGCGACGCTTCGACCAGGTCGTGCTGACGCAGGACTGGCACCCGCGCGAACACGTGTCGTTCGCGGCGAACCACCCGGGGCACGAGCCGTTCTCGACGCTCGCGCTGCCGTACGGCGAGCAGGTGCTGTGGCCCGTGCACTGCGTGCAGGACACCGAAGGCGCGGCGCTGCATCGCGATCTCGACATCCCGCATGCCAGGCTCGTGATCCGCAAGGGCGGTGACGCCCAGCTCGACAGCTATTCCGCGTTCGTCGAAGCCGACCGCACGACGCGCACGGGGCTCGCCGGCTATCTGCGCGAGCTCGGCGCGAAGCGCGTGTGGTGTTGCGGGCTCGCGACCGACTATTGCGTCGCGTGGTCCGCGCTCGATGCGCGCGCGGCTGGCTTCGAGGCCGCGGTGATCAACGATGCGTGCCGTGCGATCGACCTGAACGGGTCGCTCGCGCACGCATGGCAACAGATGCAGGCGGCGGGCGTCGCACATGTGACGTCCGCGGGCGCGCGCCCGACGGCGTAGCGCATTCCCATCCGATTCAGGACAGCAGGACCGAAGGAGACTCGCATGACCGAAGCCGTAATCGTATCGACCGCACGCACGCCGCTCGCGAAATCGTGGCGCGGCGCATTCAACATGACGCACGGCGCGACGCTCGGCGGCCACGTGGTCGCGGCCGCGCTCGAACGCGCGAAGCTCGACCCCGCGCGCATCGAGGACGTGATCATGGGTTGCGCGAACCCCGAAGGCGCGACCGGCGCCAACATCGCGCGACAGATCGCGCTGCGCGCCGGGCTGCCGGTGAGCGTGCCGGGGATGACGGTGAACCGTTTCTGCTCGTCGGGTTTGCAGACGATCGCGCTCGCCGCGCAGCGGATCATCGCGGGCGAGGGCGACGTGTACATCGCAGGCGGCGTCGAATCGATCTCGTGCGTGCAGAACGAGATGAACCGGCATATGGTCCAGGAAGGCTGGCTCGTCGAGCACAAGCCCGAGATCTACTGGAACATGCTGCAGACGGCGGAGAACGTCGCGAAGCGCTACGGGATTTCGAAGGAGCGCCAGGATGCGTACGGCGTGCAGTCGCAACTGCGGGCCGCGGCCGCGCAGGAAGCCGGGCGCTTCAACGACGAGATCGTGCCGATCACCGTACGCGCGGGCATTGCCGACAAGGCCACGGGCCGGCTGTTCACGCAGGACGTGACGGTGTCGGCCGACGAAGGCATCCGGCCCGACACGACGTTCGAAGGCGTGTCGAAGATCCGTTCGGCCGTGCCCGGCGGCGTGATCACCGCGGGCAACGCGAGCCAGTTCTCGGACGGCGCGTCGGCGTGCGTGGTGATGAACGCGGATGTCGCGCAGCGCGAAGGGCTGCGTCCGCTCGGCGTGTTCCGCGGTTTCGCGGTGGCCGGTTGCGAGCCGGACGAGATGGGCATCGGCCCGGTGTTCGCCGTGCCGAAGCTGCTGAAGCAGGCGGGGCTGAAGGTCGACGACATCGGCCTGTGGGAACTGAACGAAGCGTTCGCGGTGCAAGTGTTGTACTGTCGCGACACGCTCGGGATTCCCGAGGACCGCCTGAACGTGAACGGTGGCGCGATTGCGGTCGGCCATCCGTACGGTGTGTCGGGTGCGCGCCTGACGGGCCATGCGCTGATCGAAGGCAAGCGGCGCGGCGTGAAATATGTGGTCGTCACGATGTGCATCGGCGGCGGGCAGGGGGCGGCCGGCCTGTTCGAAATCGTTTGATTTTGACCGACCGGCGCTCGCGGCTTCGTGGGTGGAAGCCGCGAGCGCCGGTATTCGCATGCTATTCGCAAGGAATGGGCAGCAAAAGGTGTAGATTTCATGCTGCCGTTTCCCCTTACTTGTCAAACGAATTGCCGCATCTATACTTGCTCTGACATTTGCCTTTCGGCGGGATGGGCCAGCGCGTGCGTTGCACCGACGCTCGCGACGCGTTTCCGGTAGCCGGCGAAGACGATGCAGCACGCGTTTCCGGCACCGTGGACGTTCGAACCACGCAGCAGACCGAAACGGGGTTCAAATTGAGCACGACCTATGCATCCGGGGAACCGCCGCGCGTCGTCAGCGCGGCTGCAAGGCTCTACGCGAAATGCCTGCTGGTCGGATTCGCGCTCTTGCCGGCCTATCTGATTGCCTATTTGTGGTTCTTCGGCGACCCGCGCGTCGTGTTCGAGAGCCACGCATTCCATGAAATCGCGATCGCGGCTGCCACGCTCGAAGGCGCATTCGTCACCTACGTGACGTGGGTGTGCTACCGGTCGTCCGGCGAGCCGCTGCTGCGCTGGCTGACACTCGGCTTTCTCGGTTTCGCGATGATCTACTCGCTGCACGGCGTCTTCACCGGGATGGCGCACCACAATATCTGGCTGTTCCTGCTGTACGGGCCCGCGTCGCGGCTCGTGATGTCGATCCTGCTGCTGACGGGCATGCTGTCGTATTCGAATCCGCCCGATCGGCCGGAAAAGCGCACGCGCGCGCTAACCTGGCTGCCATGGATCGCGTTCTTCGTGATCATCAATGTGGTGGTCGCCTACATCGCGTATTCGCCGGTCGCCGGCGCGCTGGGCACGCGGCTGTCGATGGAAGGCGGCGCGCTGGTGTTTTCGCTGCTGAACGTCGGCGTGCTGCTCGCAAGGCGCATCCGTTCGCCGCTGATGGTGATCTACGGCATGTCGATCATGGCGTTCGCGCTATCGTCGCTCGCGTTCATCCTGGGCAAGCCATGGAATCACATGTGGTGGCTCGCGCATGCGATCTTCGCGGGCGGGTTCTTCCTGCTCAGCTATGGCGTCGTGCAGGCGCTGCAGACGACGCGCTCGTTCTCGGCGATCTACCGCCAGGAAGACCTGATGAGCCGGCTGTCGGAATCGATGGCGCGCACCGATAGCGCGCTGCAGGAGTTGCGGCGCACGAACCAGAAGCTCGAGTACATGGCCGCGACCGATCCGATGACGGGGGCGTCGAACCGCCGCCAGTTCATCGGGCAGGTCGAGCGCGAGATCGTGCGTGCGGAGCGCGACGGCACGCCGTTTTGCCTGCTGGCGCTCGATCTCGACAACTTCAAGAACATCAACGACGCGTACGGGCACCAGATCGGCGACGAGGTGCTGCGCGGCGTCGTGCGCCAGTGTCTCGAGGCGATTCGTCCGGCAGGTGCGCTCGCGCGGGTCGGCGGCGAGGAGTTCATGGCGCTGTTGCCCGAGATGCCGCTCGAAGGCGCCCGCATGACGGCCGAGCGCGTGCGTTCGTCGATCGCGAGTTCGCCGTTCGGGCTGGATTTCAAGCGCGTGCAGGTGACGGTCAGCGTCGGCGTCGCGCAGTACGGTGTCGACGGGAGTACGGTCGATGCGTTGCTGCGCGCGGTCGACGAACGGCTGTACCAGGCGAAGCACGACGGGCGCAATCGCGTGGTCGCGCACTGACGAGCGACCGCTGCGCATCCGGCGGCGCCGCGCGCGTTGATGCGGGGCAATGGCGCGATGCCACGTACCGCCGTTTTGCGCGCAACCTGAACGAAGCCCCGCCCGCGGATACGCGCGCGGGGCTTTCGTTTCACCGACGGCCCGACTATCGCGACGCAATCGCCGCCGCGTTCACAGGCTGCGCGTCCTGAATCCGCTGCGCTGCCTGCCACCAGTACTTGCCCGTGCGCAGTTGCGGATCGCGGATCGCGAGATACGTCGTGCTCCACAGCTGCGCCGCGTTGGCCTCGGTCGCATCTGCGCTGCGCGTGCCGAATGCGTCGGTCCGGTACTGGCCGTTGACGTACGACCAGGTCCACATCTCAGACGTGCGCATGTCACGTCCGTTCGAGATCACCTGCCAGATCGTCTGCCGTGCCTGCGTCAGCAGCGTGCGCGTCGTGGCCGACAGGTCCTGGCGTGCGAGCTGGCGATCGAGCCCGGCGACCCACATCGCCTGCTGCCACGACCAGATCACCGTGCCGTGATACGCGGAACTCGTGAACTTCGGCCACAGCGCTTGGCTCGCATACGCGGGGTTCGCGATCAGCATCCCGACATCGGTGACGAGCCCGGTCGGGAAGGGCCGCGTGACGTCGGCGACGATCCGCTGGAGTTCGTCGTCCGGCGGCGTGCCGAACAGCAGCGCGAAGCCGCCGTCGGAATTCATGACCGGGATCGGGGTGCCTTGCTGGTCCAGCGACAGCGCGTAGAACGACAGCGGTGCGCTCGGCGCGGTGCCGGCCGGCACGCCGGCGGACGGCGCATAGGTCGACACGTCGGTCGCCGCCTGCGCGGCCGGCACGCTCACCTGGAACAGCGGCGGCGCCTGTTGCTCCCAGGTGGCCGCTTCGGTCGCCGTGTTCGCGAGCGCCGCGCGTTGCCCGGCGTCCAGGTACGGATCGAGCAGGCCGCGCGCGAGGAACGCGTTCGCCGCGCGCAGCGCGGCCGGCACGAGCACCGCATTCACGTCGTACGGGTAGACGCCGCCGCCGAGCCCGTCGGTGCTGTCGCGCCAGTTGCCGACGATCTCGCCGGGCCGCAGGCGGATCAGGTTCGCGACCGACGGCTGCTGCGCGAATGGCTGCGCGGTCGCCGCGACGTGCAGCAGGTTGACGACGAGCCGGCTGCCGTTGGTCTGGCCGTCGCTGCCGCGTTGCGCGAGATAGGCGGCCGCGCGCGCCTGGCCGCGTGTGTCGTCGATCAGCCAGGCCGCCGCGATCGGCGCGAGCAGGTAGTCGCTGTCGATCATCTTGTAGTCGTAGGCCGGCGTCGCATCGTTCGGCCGGCCTTTCTTCGCGTTGTCGACCAGCGCGAATTCGCCGATGCCTTCCTCGTGCGCGACCTTGCCGTCGTTCGACAGGCGGCTCAGCACCGACGTCAGGCCGGCCTCGATCGCCGCCGGCTCCAGCACCGGCATCAGCATGCGCACCGAGATCAGCGTGTCGCGGCCGAAGTAGGTGTCGTACTGCCACGAGCCGGCCAGCAGCTTGTCGTGGAAGCTCAGGAATTCGAGCACGTTCTGGCTGACCGGGTCGGGGTTCACGGACGGCGCGAGCAGGTCCGCGCGCGTGATCGGCGACAACGGCGTCTCGCCCGACAGCGCGTCGACGTGCAGTTTCAGCGTGCCTGTGCCGGGCGCCGCGCGCAGCACGAGCTTGCCGCCTGCGGCCGGCGCGATGCTGCCGCCATCGCGCAGCGTGATGCGCAGCGCGTAGCCGGGGGCGCCGTCGATCCTGTCGCGCTGCCATTGCGCGGCGCTGCCCTGGATCGTCGGGGCGGTGACGATCTCCGGCGGGATCGTCGCGCCGCCGTTGAAGTCGCGCAGGAAGCGCACGTTGCTGAGCAGGCCCTGGCGGATCGTCAGCGTATCGGTGTCGACCGACACGTCGGCACCGATGCCGTGCAGCGGACGACCGTGCGAGTCGGGCGCCGACAGCGCGGCGGGCGGCGTGTCGAGGCTCCAGTTCACCGGCTGCGCCGTATCGTCGAACCACAGCCCGGTGCCGCTGTTGCCGGCCGGAAACACCACGAGCAGGCGCGGTTTCGTCGACGAGCGCACCAGCAGATGCGCGGCGACCTGGTCCTGCCGGTAGAACGCATTGATCTGTCCGCCGGCGTCCATGCGGAACGACAGTGCGGCCTGGTTCGACGGCGGATTGGCCGGTTTGACGTCGTCGTCGTTGCAGGCCGCGAGCAGGCCGGCGCAGACGAATCCCATACAAAGCGACTTCGCGAAACGATGCATGTGATGTCCCTCCTGGTGAATGGTGATTTTTTATGAGAATGATCGAATCAGCGGGCGATCGGCCTGCTTCGTCCGGCGCGACGACATTCGGATGAATGCGCGATTTAATCCGGACGCGATGCGGGCGAATTGGATGGAATAACCGGCAGGCGGTTAAATGCCCGAATTGAAAAACAAAAGGAGACTTCGCCCCGGTGAAGCATGCATGACTTCTTCCGCAGGCGCCCCAGCGTGGCGCCGGAAGCGACACGTGTGCAGCGAGGAAGTGAAACGTAAGCTGTCGTAGGGGATTCTAAAGTTCGGATAAAGATGGAGTCAATAATGTTTTTGAAAACTCTTGGATGATTGCTTGAAAAGCGGATGCAATTATTTCCAGGTGGGTCGGTAAAATGTTCGAATCAGGATGAATTGAAAATAATCGAGTTTGAGATTGGGTGAGAATCGATCGGCAATGGATGTCGGTATAGGCCATTTGCCGGTGCTTTAGCAATCGGTGTTCCCGGCATGGAGCCGAGTGCCGTCGCGCGATGCCGCTTCCGAGTTCCGTCCCGTACCGCCGCGTTCGCGATCGCCCGTCGGCGCCGACAAATTTGGTAGGCTTGGAGGCGTCCTCCGCTTTCGATTTCGGTCCTTCGCGTAGCCGGGTGTTGCATCGATGATTGGCGCCGGACGAGGTTGCCTTTACATCATTTTGGAGAATGCGCGGTGCTGCACGTACCCGACGATTCAGTGCTCGTATTGGTCGATTTTCAGACACGACTGATGCCGGCGATCCACGCCGGGGCGTCTGTCGTGGCGCAGGCCGTTCGACTCGGCCGTATTGCCCGGATATTCGAGGTGCCGGTCATCGGGACCGAGCAAAGCCCGCTCCGACTCGGCGAGAGCGTGTCGGAGATCAAAGGGTTGTGCTCGGACACCGTGACCAAGGACCATTTCGACGCGTGTGCGGATGGTCTGGCCGATGCGCTTCCGGCCGAACGCAACAGCGTCATCGTGGCCGGTTGCGAGGCACACGTCTGCGTGTTGCAAACGGCCTTCGGCCTGTTGCGGAGCGGCCGTAAAGTCACGGTGGTCAGCGACGCCGTGGGTTCCCGCAAAACGGTCGATCGAGAAGCGGCGATCGGCAGGCTCGGGGCGAACGGCGTAGAGATCGCGACCGTCGAGATGATCGGGTTCGAATGGCTCGGGTCCAGTCGGCATCCGCGCTTTCGCGACGTGCTGCAATTGATCAAGTGAAGCGCGACGAGCTGATCATCTATAGCCGGGACGACGCGGCGCAGCCTGTGGGGCTGTTCCAACTGACGATGCCGGTGCGCACTTTCGAGCCGGCAGCGCGCTTACAGATCCCTGAAGGCGGGCAGGAGATCTTGCTCGACGAGCCGGATCTCTATTGCGTGACGACCTTCGGCAAATAGATCATCCACCCGACGCCCGGCTTGTCGTCGAATACTTGCTTAGTGACGTAGCTTCTCGGGAAGACAGAAACGTAAGCGGGATTGAATGCAGCGACCGTCGCCTGATCCGTATCGGTATCGCCAGCGCTTCGAGCCTGATGGACGCACCTCGAGATACAGCGCATTGCCGTCGGTAAGTTTGGTAGGCTTGTTGCCTGCTTTCGCTTGTCGGATCTTGACGTCGGTAAGTGGCACGGTGAAAAAGCGCGTATCGTCGTTGGAAGTTTGAAATTGAACCCGCTTTGATACCCGTCTTTTCGTCGGCTGGGCGCGATTTCCGACGAGCGTGAGCGAACGATGAAAGGGCAGTTGATGCCCCACTGGTAAGGGTTCTACGCGAATCGCGGAACCACCACGAACTGGAGCGAACGAAGTGATCAGACATATCGTCATGTGGAAGTTGAAGGAATCGGCGGAAGGCGGCACGCGTGCGCAGAACGCGCTGAAGCTGAAGGAAAAGCTCGAAGGCTGCCGCGATCTCGTGCCGGGCATCCTGCAGCTCGACGTCGGCGTGGCGACGCCCGGCCTCGACGCGACGTCGGACGTCGTGCTCGTGTCCGATTTCACGGACCAGGCCGCGCTCGATGCGTACCAGGTGCACCCGATTCACCAGGAAGTGAAGAAATTCGTCGTTGCGGTGGCCGAATCGCGCCAGTGCGTCGACTATTTCTCCGAAAGCGCACGATGAGCGACGCGGCATCCCCGACGGACGGCCCGTCGATCGAAAGCCCGTTCGTCGATCTGCTCGGCGTGCGGCTCGTGTCCGCGAAGGACGGCGCGAGCGAGATCGTGCTGCCGCTCGACGAGCGGCACATGAACACGTGGAGCATCGCGCACGGCGGTGTGACGATGACGCTGTCGGACATCGCGCTCGCGATGGCCGCGCGCAGCTTGACCGACGACGGCGTTGGCGTCGTCACGGTCGAGATGAAGGTGAACTTCATGCAACCGGGGCGCGGTGAGCTGCGCGCGTACGGACGCGTGATGCATCGTTCGACGACGATGGCGTACTGCGAAGGCGAAGTGCGCGACAGCGACGGCAACTTCGTCGCGAAGGCGCTCGGCACGTTCAAGTACATGCGGCGGCTCGCAGTGGGCCGCGACATCAAGCGACAACGCACGCGCACGGCGCCGGATGCCCAGCCCGGCCCGAGCGACGCGTAAGCGCCGGAACGAGCGGCCCTGCCTGATCGAAGGCAGGGCCGTTTTGTTTTGCGGCACGGATCCGCGACGGGATGGCGATATGGCGCGAATGAAGCCAAGGAGACCGTTCGGTCGGATCGCGGTATGCGGGATGATCGCCGGCTACGACGGCGTGCCCGCGCCGCTCGCGAATCCGGGCCTGATCCTGCGCTCGCGACTGACGATGCAGGGTTTCATCGTATTCGAGCATCCGGACGCGTGGCCGCCCGCGCTGGCCGAGCTGAGCGAACTCGTCGCGACGAAGCGGCTGCATTACCGCGAGACGATCGCACACGGGCTCGAGCGGGCGCCGCCCGCGCTCCTCGGGCTCCTGAAGGGCCGCAATTTCGGCAAGCAGCTGGTGCAGCTCGTCTGACCCGCGCGTGGCATCATGTGACGCTTGTCCGCTCACGGCGCCGCACGCGCCGTCCTCACCGATGCCGCTGAATCCGAAGATCGCCCAGGTGCTCGATATGGTCGAGCGCGCGAAACGTCCGTCCTATCACCACCAGACGCCGCAGCAGGCGCGCGCCGCGTACGAGAAGAGCGCACCGATTCTCGACGTCGCACCCGCGCCGATGCATTCGATCGAGGCCTGCGTCGTGCCGACGCGCGACGGCCGCTCGATCGGCGCGCGGCTGTACCTGCCGGTCGAGCCGAGCCTCGCCGAACCGCTGCCGGCGCTGGTCTATTACCACGGTGGCGGCTTCACGGTCGGCAGCGTCGATACGCACGACGCGCTGTGCCGGATGTTCGCGCGCGACGCGCAGTGCGCGGTGCTGTCGGTCGACTATCGGCTCGCGCCCGAACACCGGTTCCCGACCGCGGTGAACGACGCCGACGACGCATTGCGCTGGCTGCATCGCGAGGCCGCCGCCTTCGGCATCGACGCGACGCGGCTCGCGCTCGGCGGCGACAGCGCGGGCGGCACGCTCGCGACCGTCTGCGCGGTGCTCGCGCGCGACGCGGGCATCGACCTTGCGCTGCAGATGCTGATCTATCCGGGCGTGACGGGCCACCAGGACACCGAATCGCACGCGCGGCTCGCGAACGGCTACCTGCTGACGCAGGACACGATCCAGTGGTTCTTCACGCAATACGTGCGCGATCGGTCCGATCGCGACGACTGGCGTTTCGCGCCGCTCGACGGCAAGCGCGATGCGCCGTCGTTCGCCGGTGTCGCACCGGCATGGATCGCGACGGCCGAATACGATCCGCTGAGCGACGAGGGCGCCGCGTACGCGGACAAGCTGCGCGCAGCCGGCAATTCGGTCACGCTGGTCTGCTATCCGGGGATGATCCACGAGTTCTTCAAGATGGGCGGCTACGTGCCGGAGGTGCGGGCCGCGCATGCCGACGCGGTGGCGGCGCTCAAGGCGGCATTCGACGACGTTTGACGGCGGCGGCGCTCGACGCCGCGCGGAGGAAGCGATGACCGACGACTGGGTGGAAACGGGCGACTGGACGGTGCTGGGCGGCGATGCCGCCCGCATTCGCGATGCGGTGTTCGTGCGCGAGCAGCGGATTCCCCCGGAATGGGAGCTCGACGACGAGGATCCGTTGTCGCTGCACGCGGTTGCCTACCGTGTCGATGCGGCGACCGGCACACGCCGCGCGGTCGGGACCGGACGGCTGCTGCGCTCCGGCACGATCGGCCGCGTCGCGGTGCTGGCCGACGCGCGCGGGCAGGGCGCCGGATCGGCCGTGCTGCACGCGCTGCTGGAGGCGGCGCGGCATCGCGGCGAACCGGTCGTGCGGCTCTACGCGCAGGATGCCGCGGTGGCGTTCTACGTACGGCACGGTTTCACGACGATCGGCGACCGGTTCGTCGAAGTGGGCGTGCCGCACGTCGAGATGGCGCGCGCGCCCTAGAGCCCGTTATTCGTATGAACAGGCCCGGGCGCCGCACGCGCAGGCTCAGCGCGGCTGCGTCGCGTCGATGTCGAACGTGAACGTGCGCTCGAACGTGCCCGGGCGAACGGTGCGGTGCGAGCCGTCGTCGTCGCAGCGTTCCTTGATGTCGACCGTCAGCCGCACGCCTTCCTTCATCGTCACGCGCAGCGCAGTCGTGCCGCGCGTACCGTATTCGGGTGTCTCGATGAACGCGGCCGACAGCGCACGCTCGCGCTCGATCGGAATGCCGGTGTGCGGCAGCGCGTCGTCGTCCGCGACGTGCGGATCGCGCATCAGCTCGATCAGTTCGTCGAGCGACGGGGTCGGATTGTCAGTGAGCAGCGTGCCGAGTTCCGCGCGCTTGCGCACGACTTTCGGCCAGGGTGTATCGAGCCGCGCGTTCGACAGCGCATGCACGCCGGCGCCGATCGCGACCGGCGGGGCGACAGCGGTTTCGCCTTCGGCCGCGCGGTTGCAGAACCACGCGAGTTCGCGTCGCTTCCAGTCGCCGACCAGCAGGTTGAAGCCGTTGTACACGGCCGCGTGCTCGGCCAGCGCGCCGAGATAATCGAGCGGCGCGACGGACGGGCCGCCGAGGAAATCGGACACGAGCTTGCCGCGGGTTGGTGCGCCCGCGCGAATGTCGAACGGCGCGCGGTAATTGGTCAGCGCCGCGAAGCGGCCGTCGCGGGATACGCCGAGCCACGTGCCGCCCGCTTCGAGATCGCGGCCGGCCAGCACACCCGGCACGTCCTCCCACCACGAAAGCGGCGCACTCGTACGGCGAAAGAACTCGTCGCGGTTGGCGGTGAGGGTAAAGACAGGACCGGCGGCGGCATCAGGCTGCCAGTCGAAGGCAATCAGACACATCGGGCGAATCTCTCGCAGGAAACATCGTGCGCCGGCCGCCACGTGCGAACCGGCGTGCGAACAGGTTATCAGTGCGTCACGCTTCCGTCGGCCATGCGTACGGCAGCGCGTCGAACGCGAGCGTCGGTCCGTCGGCCGCGCCGAGGTGCACGGTGCCGCTGTCGAGCGCGGCCAGCTTGATCTCGACGAGCGCGTCAACGCCGCCCGCGGGTGCGGCCGCCGCATTGACGATCATTCCGCACGGCTGGCCCGGGTCGTCGCTGTGGAACAGCTCGACGCCGGCATGCACGGTGTCGGTCTCGCCGGTGACATGCGCGAGCGCGGTGCGGCGCTTGATCGTGCCGCGGTACTGGCTGCGCGCGACGACTTCCTGGCCCGGGTAGCACCCCTTCCTGAAGTTAACGGCGCCGATCACGTCGAAGTTGACCATCTGCGGCACGAACTGTTCGACGGCCGGCTGCGTGATGCGCGGCTCGCCCGCGCGCACGTCGAGCCAGTCCCATACGGCCGGCGACACGACCGGCAGCGTGCCGCCGAGCGCGGCGAGGCGCGCGTCGACTTCCGCGCGCGGCCCGATCCACAGATAGCGCTTGCGGCCTGCCGCGTCCGGCACGCGGATCAGCGCCCCGGCCGGGCCGTCGACCTTCACGTGCACGCCGTCAGGCAGCGCGTCGAAGATGCCCGACAGCGCATCGCGCACGTCGCCCGCGAAGCCGACCACCGCGAGCGTGTCGCTCGCGTCCGACAGTTTCGCCTTCGAGCGCAGCACGAACATTGACAAGCGTTTCTGAACGGCGGCCTGGACGTCTTTCGAGACCAGCAGGCGCACGCCGTGACCGGCGCGCCATGCGAGGAACGACGCGAGCAGGCGGCCCTTCGCCGAGCAGTAGCCGGACAGGCGCGCACTCGCGGCATCGAGATGCTCGATGTCGTTGGTGAGCTGGCTGTGCAGGAACGTCGCGGCGTCGTCGCCGGCCACGTCGATCACGCCGAACTGCGGGAGCGGCATGCAGGCGCCCGGCGCATCGAAATCGGCGGCGGACGGGCGGCGGAAAACGGGGAGCGAGGCAGGTGCGGCCTGGGCAGCCGGTGAAGCGAACGGTGTGCTCATGGAATGAGGGAACAGTCAACTCTGACTTTGACGGAGGCGAGCAAGTATTATATGGGTCTTACCTGAGTCTCGTTTCCATGTCCCTACTGAAGAAATGCGCCGCGACGGTCGTGGCGCTGGCCGTCGTTGTGGCCGCTGCCGGCGCGGGCGGCGGGTATTACTGGGCGACCCGGCCGCTGCTGCTGGGCGCCGCGTCGCTCGACGTCACGATCAAGCCGCGCAGCAGCGTGAAGAGCGTCGCGCTGCAGCTCAAGCGCGGCGGTGTGCCGGTCGAGCCGCTCGGCTTCGTCGCGATGACGCGCCTGCTCGGGCTGTCGAGCCGGCTCAAGTCCGGCAACTACGAATTCAAGACCGGCATCACGCCGTACGACGTACTGCAGAAGATCGCGCGCGGCGACGTGAACGAGTACGTCGCGACCGTGATCGAGGGCTGGACCTTCAAGCGGATGCGTGCGGAAATCGACGGCAATCCCGATCTCGCGCACGCGAGCGCCGGCATGAGCGACGCCGAGCTGCTGCGCGCGATCGGCGCGTCGGACGCCGCGATCCAGCGCGGCAGCGGCGAGGGGCTGTTCTTCCCCGACACCTACCTGTTCGACAAGGGCACGAGCGACCTGAACATCTACCGGCGCGCGTACCACCTGATGCAGACGCGTCTCGACGAAGCATGGGCCGCGCGCGCGCCGGGGCTGCCGTACAAGACGCCTTACGAAGCGTTGACGATCGCGTCGATCGTCGAAAAGGAAACGGGCCACGCGGCGGACCGCACGTTCGTCGCGGCGGTGTTCGCGAACCGGCTGCGCATCGGGATGCCGCTGCAGACCGATCCGTCGGTGATCTACGGCCTCGGCGACGCCTACGACGGCCGCCTGCGCAAGCGCGACCTGCAGGCCGACACTCCTTACAATACCTATACGCGCCGCGGGCTGCCGCCGACGCCGATCGCCCTGCCGGGCGTCGCCTCGCTGCAGGCGGCGATCAATCCGGCCCAGACGGGCGCGCTCTATTTCGTTGCGAAGGGTGACGGCACGAGCGTGTTCTCGGATACGCTCGGCGATCACAACAAGGCCGTGGACAAGTACATACGAGGTCAATAATGGCGAGCGGTAAATTCATCACGTTCGAAGGCATCGACGGGGCGGGGAAGACCACCCACCTGCAATGGTTCTGCGAACGTCTCCAGGCGAAGCTGGCCGCGAGCGGCCGGCAGGTCGTCGTCACCCGCGAGCCGGGCGGCACGCAGCTCGGCGAGAAGCTGCGCGAGATCCTGCTGAACCAGCCGATGGATCTCGAGACCGAAGCACTGCTGATGTTCGCGGCCCGGCGTGAACACCTCGCGCTCGTGATCGAGCCCGCGCTCGCGCGCGGCGACTGGGTCGTGTCCGATCGCTTCACCGACGCAACGTTCGCGTACCAGGGCGGCGGCCGCGGGTTGCCGCGCGACAAGCTCGAGACGCTCGAGCGCTGGGTGCAGGGCGGCTTCCAGCCCGACCTGACGGTGCTGTTCGACGTCGCGCCGCAGGTGGCGAGCGAGCGCCGCGGCGCCGTGCGCATGCCCGACAAGTTCGAAAGCGAGTCGGACGCGTTTTTCTCGCGCACCCGCGGCGAATACCTGCGGCGCGCGGAAGAGGCGCCGCACCGCTTCGCGATCGTCGACGCGACGCAGTCGATTCCCGAGATCCGCCAGCAGCTCGAACGCGTGCTCGCCGCGCTGTAACCCGAAGGAACGCACCACATGATCTATCCGTGGCAGACCGACGACTGGAACCGCTTGCAGCAACTGCGCCCGCAATGGCCGCATGCGTTGCTGCTGCACGGCCAGGCCGGGATCGGCAAGCTGCAGTTCGCGCAGCATCTCGCGCAGGGCTTCCTGTGCGAAGCGCCGCAGCCGAACGGCGAGCCGTGCGGCACCTGCGCGGCCTGCACGTGGTTCGCGCAGGGCAACCATCCGGACTACCGGATCGTGCTGCCCGAGGTGCTCGCGGGCGAAGCGCCGGGCGCGGCCGACGACGCGAAGCCGGCCGACGCCGATGAAGGCGGCAAGAAGACGCGCGCGCCGAGCAAGGAGATCAAGATCGAGCAGGTGCGTGCGTTGCTCGATTTCTGCGGGGTCGGTTCACACCGTGGCGGCGCGCGCGTCGTTGTGCTGTATCCGGCCGAGGCGCTGAACGTCGCCGCGTCGAACGCGCTGCTGAAGACACTGGAGGAGCCGCCGTCGGGCGTCGTGTTCCTGCTGGTGTCGGCCCGCATCGACCGGCTGTTGCCGACCATCATCAGCCGCTGCCGGCAGTGGCCGATGACCGTGCCGGCGCCCGACGCGGCCGCGGCGTGGCTCGCGGCGCGGGGCGTCGACGATGCGCGTGCGCTGCTCGCCGAAGCGGGCGGCGCGCCGCTCGCCGCGCTGGCGCTCGCGAGCGACGAGAACCGCCCGCTGCGCGATTTCACGCTCGGCCAGCTCGCGGCCGGCGCCGCGTGCGATCCGTTCGCCTGCGGCGAGACGCTGCAGAAGCTGCCGGTGCCGCTGGTACTCGGCTGGCTGCAGCGCTGGCTGTACGATCTGCTCGCGCAGCGCATGGCGGGCGCGCCGCGCTACTTCCCGATGCAGGCGGCCGCGCTCGCGCGTTGCGCGGAGGCGGTCGACGCGAACGCGTTCGCGCGCTTCATGAAGTCCGTGACGCGCCAGCGGACGGTCGAGAACCATCCGCTCAACGCCCGGCTCGTATTCGAGGAACTGTTTCTCGGTTATCGGGAAATGTTCGCGTGAGCGCGTATTGTTTCCTTCGGGTGGGGAAACGATTGCCGGCGAGCGCCTGAGCGCCCGTCTTACGTATTCAGGAAACACGATGTTCGTCGATTCTCACTGCCACATCAATTTCAAGGGTCTCGCCGACCGCCTGCCGGCCGTGCTGGAGAACATGCGCGAGCACGACGTCACGCACGCGCTGTGCGTGTCGGTCGACTTCGAGACGCTGCCCGACGTGCTCGCGATCGCGCAGGCGCACGACAACGTCTATGCGTCGGTCGGCGTGCATCCCGATCACGAGGACGCACGGGAGCCGACGCTCGCGGAACTGATCGAGCTGGCCGCGCACCCGAAGGTCGTCGCGATCGGCGAGACGGGCCTCGACTACTACCGCCTCGAGGGCCGCTCGATCGCCGACATGGAATGGCAGCGCGAACGCTTTCGCACGCATATCCGCGCGGCGACCGCGACGATGAAGCCGCTGATCATCCATACGCGCTCGTCGTCGGAAGACACGCTGCGGATCATGGCCGAGGAGCGCGCGGACGTGCCCGGCGGCGTGATGCACTGCTTCACCGAGCCGTGGGCCGTCGCCGAGCAGGCGCTCGCGCAGAACTTCCATATCTCGCTGTCGGGCATTGTCACGTTCAAGAACGCGACCGACGTGCAGGACGTCGCGCGGCGCGTGCCGCTCGAGCGGCTGCTGATCGAAACCGACTCGCCGTACCTCGCGCCGGTGCCGTATCGCGGCAAGCCGAATGAACCTGCGTACGTCAGCCATGTCGGACGTTTTATCGCATCCGAGCGCGGGATCGCCGTCGAGGCGCTGGCCGATGCGACGACACAGAACTTTTTCCGGCTGTTCAAGATCGCCCGCTCATGACGCGCGGCCAGCCGACAACCCAGGGAAGGAGCCCACAACAATGATGAAGCCGACCACATACCTGCCCAAGCGCGCCCTCGTCACCGCCGCGCTCGTCGCGAGCGGCCTGTTTGCCGTCGCCGGCGCGCATGCCGAGTCGCTCGACGCGATCGTCAAGGCGGTCAAGTTCGACGACATCGACGACATCGGCAAGCAGCTGAAGAGCGGCAAGCTCGATCCGAACACGCTCGCGCCGAACGGCGACCCGATCCTCGTGATCGCCGCGCGCGAGAAGTCCGACAAGGTCGCCACCGCGATCGCCACGACGCCGAACGTCGACCTCGAGAAGGAAGACAAGGCCGGCGAGAACGCGCTGATGCTCGCCTCGCTGAACGGTGATGTCGGCCTCGTCAAGTTGCTGATCGACAAGGGCGCGGAAGTCAGCAAGAAGGGCTGGGCGCCGCTGCACTACGCGGCCACCAACGGCCAGGACGCGGTCGTCAAGGTCCTGCTCGACCACGACGCGTATATCGACACGGCGTCGCCGAACGGCACGACGCCGCTGATGATGGCCGCCCGCGGCAACCATGCGACGACGGTCAATCTGCTGCTCGACCAGGGCGCCGATCCGCAGGTGAAGAACCAGCTCGGCATCACCGCGCTCGAGTTCGCGAAGCACTACAAGGCGCCGGACGCGATCGACATCCTGAGCAAGCGGACGGTGCGTGTCGGCGCATCGGCGCCGGCCGATGCCCAAAAGAGTGCAAAATGACGGTTTCGGCGCGGCGGCAGGGCGCGCCCGCCCGGCCGGAACCCGGCCGGCAGCGGGTGTCCGGCCGCCGTGCCGGTCAGCGCAGCGAGCGGCCTGGGGGCCGCATTGACATAAGGAACACCATGTTGCGGGCTATGTTTTGTGCCGCGGCGTTTGCCGTGCCGTTGTCGGCGGCGGCTTTCACGGGCGCGGATCTCGACCGGCTGTGCGCGAAGACGGACGTCAAGTCGCGGGCGTCGTGCGCGGCCTACATCGAAGGCGCCGCCGACGGCGTCTACAACACCATCGACGCGATTGGCGGCACCACCGGGCCGCGCGTCGGGCAGTATTTCTGCCTGCCGCCCGACATCCGGGCGCAGCAGATGACCGACGCGGTGCGCAAGTACATCGCGGAGAACCCGAAGCTGGCCGACTACAACGCGAGCACCGCGGTGTCGCTCGGTCTCGGCAAGGCGTTCCCCTGCAGGGGCGGCAGTTGATCTGACGCCGGATCCGGGCGCGCATGCGGCCCGGACGTCGCCGACGCATCCAGGACGAGGCCGCCGCGCCTCATAACCGAAGCATCCCGGGCGCCGATGATTTCAATCGAGGAACTGCAGCGCATCGCCGATGCGCCGTTGCATTCGTGGCTCGGCACGCTGATCGTGTCGGTCATCGTCGTGCTTGTCGTCTTGATCGTGCATCGTCTCGGCGCACGCATCGTCAAGCGCGTCGCGCAGCCGTATCCGCTGATGAGCGTGATCCTGCGCTATATCGACAAACCGTCGCTCGTCACGCTCGCGCTGCTCGCGCTCGAGTTTCTGTGGATCCAGGCGGACGAGGGCATGTCGTTCGTGCGCGGAATGTGCACCGCGGCCGCGGTCGGCTCGATCGTGTCGCTGACCTGGCTGCTGGTGCGGCTCGCGGCCGGCGTCGGCGACGCGATCATCCAGGCCCATCCGATGGATACGGCCGACAATCTCCACGCGCGGCGCATCCACACGCAGGCCAAGGTGCTCGTGCGAACCGTCATGGTGCTGATCGTGATCATCGGCACGGGCGCCGCGCTGATGACGTTCCCGAACGTGCGCCAGGTCGGCGCGAGCCTGCTGGCATCGGCCGGCGTCGCCGGCCTGGTCGCCGGTATCGCCGCGCGGCCGGTGCTCGGCAACCTGATCGCCGGGCTGCAGATCGCGCTCACGCAGCCGATCCGGCTCGACGACGTCGTCGTGATCCAGGGCGAGTGGGGCCGCATCGAGGAAATCACCGGCTCGTTCGTGTCGGTGCGGCTGTGGGACCAGCGGCGCCTCGTCGTGCCGCTGCAGTGGATCATCGAGAATCCGTTCACGAACTGGACGCGCAGCAGCGCGGAAATCATCGGCACGGTGTACCTGTCGGTCGACTACAGTACGCCGCTCGCGCCGTTGCGCGAGGAGCTCGCGCGGCTGGTCCAGGCGGCGCCAGAGTGGGACGGGCGCGTACAGGTACTGCAGGTGACCGACGCGACCGAGCGCGCGATGCAGTTGCGCGCGCTCGTCAGCGCGGTCGATTCGTCGTCGTGCTGGGACCTGCGCTGCCGCGTGCGCGAGGGGTTGATCGCGTATCTGCAGGCGCGTTTTCCGCAATGTCTGCCGCGCAGCCGGATGGAGCTGTATCCGCACGATTCCGCACCGGACGCGCCGAATCCCGTTCGGCCGCATGCGCGGCAGCCCGCCGCCAGCACGGCGGCCAACACCGCCGCCGATCCGCAGGCCGTCGACGGCCGCTGAACGTGGCCCGCCCTCCGTCACCATGACCGCGCTGAACACGCTCGCCATCGCCAATTACCGCTCGCTGCGTGAGCTGATCGTGCCGCTCGCGGCGCTCAACGTCGTCACCGGGCCGAACGGCAGCGGCAAGTCGAGCGTGTACCGTGCGCTGCGCCTGCTCGCCGACACCGCGCAGGGCCGCGTGATCCCGTCGCTCGCGCGCGAGGGCGGATTGCCGTCGACGCTGTGGGCCGGCCCCGAGCGCTTCTCGCGCGCGATGCTGGCCGGCGACGAGCCGGTGACGGGCACGGTGCGCAAGGGGCCCGTGAGCCTGAGGCTCGGCTTCGCGTGCGACGATTTCGGCTATGCGATCGATCTCGGCCTGCCGGTCCCGAGCCGTTCGCAGTTCGCGCTCGATCCGGTGATCAAGCGCGAATGCATCTGGGGCGGCGCGCTGCCGCGCCCGTCGACGCTGCTGGTCGACCGGCAGGGTGCGCAGATCCGCACGCGCACCGCGTCGGGCGACTGGCGGACGGTTCCGCAGCCGGTCGCGAGCTTCGACAGCATGATGACCGAGTTCGCCGATCCGACCGGCGCGCCGGAGATGATCGCGGTGCGCGAGCGGATCCGCTCGTGGCGCTTCTACGACCATTTCCGGACCGACGCGCAGGCGCCGGCCCGGCAGTCGCATATCGGCACCCATACGCCGGTGCTGGCGGACGACGGCGCCGATCTGGCCGCCGCGCTGCAGACGATTCGCGAAATCGGCGACGGCGCGGCACTCGATGCGGCGATCGACGACGCGTTTCCCGGTGCGTCGGTCGAGATCGACAATCCGGGCGGCCGCGGCCGCTTCGACGTGCTGATGCGTCAGCCGGGGCTGTTGCGGCCGCTCGCCGCCGCCGAACTGTCCGACGGCACGCTGCGCTACCTGCTGCTCGCGGCCGCGCTGCTGACGCCGCGGCCGCCGGCATTGATGGTGCTGAACGAACCGGAGACGAGCCTGCATCCCGATCTGCTGCCGGCGCTTGGCCGCCTGATCGCGCAGGCCGCGCAGCGTTCGCAGGTGCTGGTCGTGTCGCATGCGGCGCGGCTCATCGCGACGCTCGAGCGCGAGGCCGGCTGCGAATCGCTGGTGCTCGACAAGCAGCTGGGCGCGACCGCGCTCGTGGATGCCGACACGCGCGACCTGCCGGCATGGAAGTGGCCGTCGCGTTGAGCGGCACGGCGGCGTGCGTTCGATGGTGCTTCTCGCCCCGGGAAGGGGCTCGGCCGGCCCGGCAGCGCTGCTCCCGCGACGCGGCGGAATGTATCCGGTCTGTAACAACACCCATAAAATGAAAGACGGACGGTTCCCTGTATCGGGATCGCGAATAATAATGAGATATCCGGCTGGCGCCATGCCGGCCGGCGCCGTATGAAAGCGGGGCGGGCGCGACAGCGCAAACGCCCGCCGGCCGTGCGGCAACGGACAGGACACAGGAGACGTGGACCATGAGAATTGCCCAAATCGCCCCGCTGACCGAATCGGTGCCGCCAAAGCTTTACGGTGGCACGGAACGCGTCGTGTCCTACATCACCGAGGCGCTCGTCGATCTCGGCCATGATGTGACGCTGTTCGCCAGCGGCGATTCGACGACCCGGGCGAAGCTCGAACCCGTGTGGCCGCGCGCGCTGCGGCTCGATTCGTCGATCCGCGACCGGGTCGCCCCGCACATGCTGCTGATGGAGACGGTCGCGCGCCGCGCGAAGGACTTCGACGTGCTCCATTTCCACATGGACTACTACTCGTTCTCGGTCTTCAACCGGCAGGAAACGCCGTACGTGACGACGCTGCACGGCCGGCTCGACCTGCCCGAGCAGCAGCCGGTGTTCGACACGTTCAATACGGCGCCCGTGATCTCGATTTCCAACTCGCAGCGTCAGCCGCTGCCGCAGGCGAAATGGCTGACGACCGTCCACCACGGGCTGCCCGACACGATGTACATGCCGCAGCCCGTCGAGCCGCGCTATCTTGCGTTCCTGGGCCGCATCTCGCCGGAGAAGCGCGTCGACACGGCGATCCGGATTGCCCGCCAGTGCGGGCTGCCGATCCGGATCGCCGCGAAGATCGATGCGGCCGACGAGGAATACTTCGATAACGAGATCAAGCCGCTTTTCGCGTTGCCGCACGTCGAATTCGTCGGCGAGATCGCCGATCATCAGAAGGCCGAATTCCTGTCGGGCGCGCATGCGCTGCTGTTTCCGATCGACTGGCCGGAGCCGTTCGGGCTGGTGATGATCGAGGCGATGTCGTGCGGCACGCCGGTGATCGCATTCAATCGCGGCGCGGTGCCGGAAGTGATCGACGAGGGCGTGTCGGGTTTCATCGTGGAGGATGAAATCAGCGCGGTGGCCGCCGTGAACCGGCTGCACCTGCTGCCGCGCACGCGCGTGCGGCAGCGCTTCGAGCAGCGCTTCACGTCGCGCCGGATGGCGCAGCAGTACGTCGACGTCTACCAGTCGGTGATCCGCGCGCAGAAGCGCTCGCGCTTCAAGGTGATCGACTCGACGACCTGACGCGCGACGCGGGCGGATAAAAAAACGGCGATGCCCGCAAGGACATCGCCGTTTGCGCATGGCCCGCGCACGATGTGCACGGGCATGGCGTCAGCGTCAGATCTTGAGCTTCGTGACCTTCGTGCCGTTGATCGACACGTCGCCCATCAGGCCTGCGTTCGTCAGCACGACGACCTGGACCGGTGCGGTGGCCGTGTTGGAATCGACTGCGCCGTTCGCACCCATCTTCACGAGCGCGACCGAAGCGCCAGCGCCGGCTGCCCAGCCGTCCGAGCCGCGGAATTCGTCGAGCGCTTCCTGCGTCATGAACAGGAACACGATCGCCTTCGACTGCGCACCGGCCTGCAGGCCGACCGACAGCGACGACGTGTTGTAGTAGCCGACGGTGCTGCCGCCGACGCGCAGCGCGCCGTTGCCGGACTGGCCGCCGACGATCAAGCCGGCCTGCAGCACGTTCGGGAACACCAGCACGCCGCGCGACTTCGCGACGAGCTCACGCGAACCCTTGACCGTGGAATACATGCGCGACAGCGTGGCATCGACGCTCGAGTCGATCGCTTGACGCTTTGATGCGTTGGTCGCGGCGTTGTCCGGCTTGTCCGGGGTGGTGGTGCAACCGGTGAGCGCGAGGCTACCGACGATGAGCGCCGCGGCGGCTTTCAGCACAAGATTCCGTTTTTGCATCGTTCTTCTCCATCGGATGACGTTCGGAGTGAGTCTCGCTCAGGGAGCGGATCACGTCGGCAGTTATATCACAGCGGATTACAGCCTCTTTTCGTTGCGACGTGAAAAAGCGTCAAATCGATCGGGGGTGTCGCGGCACGCCAACGGATGGCCCGGCGCGCATGCGGCGATGCGTCGCGCGCCGGGCGACGGCAGGCGGCCGGCGGCCGGCGGGAAAGGGAAGGCGGGTCTGCGCGTCAATGCGTGACGGGGGGCGCCGGCGGAGCGGGCGGCTTGATCGGCGGGCGCCGCAGCGCACGGCGGATCAGTGCGATCACGACCCCGCACGCGAACAGGAATGCGGCCGGCACGACCCAGTAGCCGACGAACGCATGCCACAGATAACCCGCGAGCGTATTGCGGCGCACCAGGTATTCGTCGCGGGCCGCCTGCTGGCGAGCCGCGTTGGCGCTCAGCACGTCGGCCGGGCAGCCGGCCGCCCGTGCCGCATCAGGATCCCCGTGGCACTTCGCGGCGGCGCCGGCGGCCTGCTGCGCGTCGGTGAGCTGCCAGGTGGTCAGCGCGAGCTCCAGGTCGGCCTTGTTGTACGCCATTTCCTCGCGGATCTCGCGCACGGCGACGATCGCGACGGGCACGGCCCAGAACACGATCACGATCAGCCAGCGGCGGAACCAGCGGTGTTGTCTCCATGCCATCCATGCCTCCGTTTGACGCGGCGTGCGCGTCCGGCTCGAGGGCGGCCCGATGGCGCTTCTTGTACTTGGATGGGCCGCGTTGCAGCCATCATAGAAGAAATCGCGGCGAATTGCCGCACCATGTGGCGGCATTCGCACGGCGCGCCCGGAAAGCGGGGCGGGAGGGCGGCGCAACGTATCGCGGCGTCGGCGTGGCGATGCCGCCGGACGGTGCGCCGGCGCATCGGGGCGCATCGCGCGCGTCGATGCGTGTGCAACGAAAACAAAAAAGCCGCGCCCGCCGAAGCGGTGCGCGGCATTCGTGCGGGAGCGCCGGAACTCAGGCGGCCGGCTGGCTGCTCAGGCAACTCTTCATGAACGTCTTGCGGTCGTCGCCCTTCTTGCCGGTGGCCTGCGTGTTGCATGCCTTCATCTTTTCCTGCTGCGTCATTGCCTTCGCGGGCTTGGTCGACAGGCAGTCCTTCATGAACGCCTTGCGTTCGTCGCCCGTCTTGCCTGCGGCCTGGGTGTTACAGGCCTTCATCTTGTCCTGCTGGCTGTTCGCCGCGAAAGCGGGGGAAGCCAGCATGCCGCCGAGAAGCACTGCGGCTACGAGCGATTGGATTTTCATTTCGACACTCCCATGGGGTGAATTGCGCTTTATATCGACGCCGTCACGAAGCCCGGCGCAACGGGAACAGGGTCGCATCGCGCCGCGCGCTCCGATTATGGCAAATCAATGTGAAAACACCAAAACGGCATTCGTATAACGCGGCGGGTCGCGTAGCCGTTGACGGTGCGTGCGCGCGCCGGTGATCGGGACAAACCATGACGTGGGGGCGTCGGCCCGGGCCATACACGCGGAACCTGTCGGATGCCGGCCGCGAGCCATTACAATCGCGGCCATGAATACTCCGAACCCCGCATCCCCTTCGTCGTCGTCGGCCCTGCCGCGCATCGCCGTACTTGCCACCGGCGGCACGATCGCCGGCGCCGCGCCGGACGCCGCCAGCACGGCCGGCTACCAGGCCGGCGCGCTCGGCGTCAATTTCCTGCTCGACGCGGTGCCGGCGCTCGCGTCGGTCGCGCGCATCGACGCCGAGCAGGTCGCCAGCATCGACAGCAAGGATCTCGCGCTGCCGCTGTGGAATACGCTCGCCGCGCGCATCGACGCGCTGATGGCCGATCCGGCGATCGACGGCATCGTGATCACCCACGGTACCGACACGCTCGAGGAAACCGCGTACGCGCTGCATCTGGTCGTGACCGGCGACAAGCCGGTCGTGCTGACGGCCGCGATGCGGCCGGCCACCGCGCTGTCGTCCGACGGCCCGCTGAACCTGCTGAACGCAGTGACGGTCGCCGCCCATCCGGCCGCGCGCGGGCAGGGCGTGCTCGTCGCGTTCAACAACCGGATTCACGGCGCGCGTGACGTCGTGAAGACGAGCACCTATGCGGTCGACGCATTCCAGTCGCCGGAACTGGGTGCGCTCGGCTGGGTACAGGACGGCCGCGTCGAATTCGCGCGCCGCGTGACGCGCGCGCGCGATGCGCAACTGGCGATCGCCGCGGCGTGGCCACCGGTCGAAGTCGTCGCGAGCTATGCGGGCGTGACGCGCACGGCCGTCGACGCACTTGTCGCGGCCGGCGTGCGCGGCCTCGTCGTCGCGGGCACCGGCAACGGGTCGATCCATGCGACGCTGCAGGCAGCGCTCGCCGATGCGGTGAATGCCGGCGTCACGGTGGTGCGCGCGTCGCGGGTCGGCTCGGGGCACGTGATGCGCAACGGCGCGGCGAACGACGAGGCGCTCGGTTTCGTGAGCGCCGGATCGCTGAGCCCGTTCAAGGCACGCGTGCTGCTGATGCTGGCGCTCGCGAACGGCATTCAAGGGCGCGATGCGCTGCAACGCGCATTCGACACGCTGTGACCGGTGGCCGCCGATCGGGCGGCACGCGGCGCGCATGAAAAAAAGGCAGGCCAATGGCCTGCCTTTTTTGCGTCAGTGCTGGGCGATTGCTCAGGACTGCGGCGGAATCACGAGCTTCTGGCCCGGATAGATCCGGTCCGGGCTCGACAGCATCGGCTTGTTCGCCTCGAAGATCGCCGGGTACTTGTTCGCGTCGCCGTACACTTCCTTCGCGATCGCCGACAGCGTATCGCCCGGCTTCACGTCATGGTACTGAACTTCCGGATCGTCCGGCTGCAGATCGTCGTCGTTGACGCCCGCGACGCCTTGCACGTTGCCGGCCGCGACCTTGACCTTCGCCTTCGTGTCGAGGTCGCCGACGCTGCCCGACAGCGTGACGGTGCGCGACGCGCCGTCGAACGCGACGGTCAGATTCGACGTATCGAGACCCTGCGAGCTGATGTAGTTCTTGATCGCATCGGCGGCGGTCTGGTTCGCCGCATTCGGATCTTCCGCTGCTTGCGCGTCAGCATGACCCAGCAGTTTTTCACCCGCCTCTTTAATAAACGAAAGAAGACCCATCGCTGCACTCCCTAGGTGGTTGAAAAGAAAACGCGCCGTGAAGTGGCGAAAAAAACACCGCGCTGAGCGCACTCACCGGAGTGAGCGCCAGGCGCGGCGGATTTCTCGAAAGGCGTGGCGAAAGTGTAGGCGTTCATCGCGACGATTGCATGAAAAATCGCACGCCTGAACGTAAAGAAATGTAATACGCGAAATCCGACAGGCGGACACCCGACGACGACGTCTGACCGACCAAGGCTTCCCCGGCGCCGCCGGGTGCCGCTGCGGACCCCACCACGCCGCTCTCAGCCCAGAGCGGCGTTTTTCGCCCCGTCGCGCACGCGGTTAGCGATGCGCGGCGGGGCGCCCCACCGTGATGCGCGCGTGGTCGCGCACCGATACGACCGGCTGCGGCCGGATCGCGAGTATTCGCCGCGCTGCGCCCGCGCGCGTTCGCCGTTGCAGCGAAACGCGCGCCGCTGCATCTGCTGCATCGGCGTTATGCGGCCGGCGTCTGGCCGATTTCGAAGTTCGACATGATCTCGAGCGCACGCACCAGTGCCGAGTGATCCCATGCCTTGCCGCCGTGGGATGCGCACACGCTGAACAGTTGCTGCGCGCTCGCCGTGTGCGGCAGCGCGAGGCCAAGCTTGCGTGCGCCGTCGAGCGCGAGGTTCAGATCCTTCTGGTGCAGCTCGATGCGAAAGCCCGGATCGAACGTGCGCTTCGTCATGCGCGCGCCGTGCACTTCGAGGATCCGCGACGCGGCGAAGCCGCCCATCAGCGCCTGGCGCACGCGCTCCGGATCGGCGCCCGAGCGCGCGGCGAACAGCAGCGCTTCGCCGACCGCTTCGATGTTCAGCGCGACGATGATCTGGTTCGCGACCTTGCACGTCTGACCCGCGCCGTTGTCGCCGACGAGCGTGATGTTCTTGCCCATTTTCTCGAACAGCGGCTTCGCGCGCTCGAAGGCCTGCTCCGGGCCGCCGACCATGATCGTGAGCGTCGCTTCGCGGGCACCGACTTCGCCGCCGGACACCGGCGCGTCGAGGTAGTCGCAGCCGAGCGCGTTGATCTGTTTTGCGAATTGCTGCGTGTCGAGCGGCGAGATCGAGCTCATGTCGATCACGAGCTTGCCGGCCGTCAGGCCCTTTGCCACGCCGTCGTCGGCGAACAGCACATTACGCACGTCGGGCGTATCCGGCACCATCGAGATGATGATGTCCGCGTTCTGCGCGACTTCGGTCGAGTTCGCGACGACCTTCGCGCTCGCGCGCAGGTCGTCCGGCACCGGGAACGCGCCGTTCACGACGAGCTGATGATCGCCCTTGAGCAGGTTGCGCGCCATGTGCGCGCCCATGATGCCGAGGCCGATGAATCCGATGGTTGCCATGTGAAAGTCTCCTATAGGGGCGTAGGTGGGGAAGGGCGGATCTCAGGCGGCGCGGCGCGCCGAGCCCGGTGCGCAGCCGGCGACGCTTTGCAGCCAGCCGAGGCCTTCCGTCGTGGTGGTGCGGGGCTTGTATTCGCAGCCGACGTAGCCGGCATAGCCGAGCCGGTCGAGCAGCGCGAACAGGAACGCGTAGTTGATCTCGCCCGTACCCGGCTCGTTGCGGCCCGGGTTGTCCGCGAGCTGGACGTGGCCGATCGACGCGAGGTTGCGTTCGATCGTCGCGGCCAGTTCGCCTTCCATGCGCTGCATGTGATAGATGTCGTACTGCAGGAACAGGTTGTCCGAGCCGACCGCGCGGATCACGTCGAGCCCTTCGGACGAGCGGTTCAGCGCGAAGCCCGGGATGTCGAAGCTGTTGCACGGCTCGACCAGCAGGCGGATGCCTTCGCGCTTGAGCGCATCGGCCGCGAAGCGCAGGTTGTCGACGATCGTGACGAAGGTCTTGTCGCGCGCCGTGCTCGCCGACGGGATGCCGACGAGGCAGTTCAGCTGCGGCACCTTCAGCGCCTTCGCGTACTCGATCGCACGGCCGACACCTTCCTGGAACTCGCCGACGCGATCGGGCAGGCACGCGATGCCGCGCTCGCCCTGGTCCCAGTTGCCGGCGGGCAGGTTGTGCAGCACGAGGCGCAGGCGGTGCGTCTCGAGCCGCTCGGCGAGTTCCTCTTTCGCGTACGGGTACGGGAACAGGAACTCGACGGCGTCGAAGCCTGCGTCCGCGGCCGCCTTGAAGCGATCGAGGAACGGCACTTCGTTGAACAGCATGGTCAGGTTTGCAGCAAACTTCGGCATGAGCTAAGCCTCTTCGGTCGGTCAGTCAAAAAATGGCGTGCGGATCAGTCGAGCATCGAGATCGCGGTCGGCGCGTGCTCGGCCTTCTCGGCGAGTTCCTCGAACTCGTTGATCGCGTCGATTTCGGTGCCCATCGAAATGTTCGTCACGCGCTCGAGGATCACTTCGACGACGACCGGCACGCTGAACTCCTGTGCGAGCGCCTGCGCCTGCTTCAGCGCCGGCTCGATCTCTTCCGGCTTCGACACGCGCAGCGCCTTGCAGCCGAGGCCTTCGGCGACCGCCACGTGATCGACGCCATAGCCGTTCAGCTCCGGTGCGTTGACGTTGTCGAACGCGAGCTGCACGCAGTAGTCCATGTCGAACGCGCGCTGGGCCTGGCGGATCAGGCCGAGGTACGAGTTGTTCACCACCACGTGCACGTACGGCAGCTTGAATTGCGCGCCGGCGGCCAGCTCTTCGATCATGAACTGGAAGTCGTAGTCGCCGGACAGCGCGACGATCGGGCGGGTCGGATCGGCCGCACGCACGCCGAGCGCGGCGGGGATCGTCCAGCCGAGCGGGCCTGCCTGGCCGCAGTTGATCCAGTTGCGTGCCTTGAACACGTGCAGGAACTGCGCGGCGGCGATCTGCGACAGGCCGATCGTGCTGACGTAGCAGGTATCGCGGCCGAACACCTTGTTCATCTCTTCGTACACGCGCTGCGGCTTGACCGGCACGTTGTCGAAGTGGGTCTTGCGCTGCAGCGTGCGCTTGCGCGCCTGGCACTCGGACACCCACGCGCTACGGTCCTTCAGCTTGCCGGCGGCCTTCCATTCCTGTGCCACCGCGACGAACAGCTCGAGCGCGGCCTTCGCGTCGGACACGATGCCGAGATCCGGGCCGAACACGCGGCCGATCTGGGTCGGCTCGATGTCGACGTGCACGAACTTGCGGCCCTTCGTATAAACCTCGACGCTGCCGGTGTGGCGATTCGCCCAGCGGTTGCCGATGCCGAGCACGAAGTCGGACGCGAGCATCGTCGCGTTGCCGTAGCGGTGCGACGTCTGCAGGCCGACCATGCCGGCCATCAGCGGGTGGTCGTCCGGAATCGCGCCCCACGACATCAGCGTCGGGATCACCGGCACGCCGATCGTTTCGGCGAACTGGACGAGCAGGTCTTCGGCCACCGCGTTGAGCACGCCGCCGCCCGACACGATCAGCGGCTTGTCGGCGTCGTTGAGCATCGCGAGCGCCTTCTCGATCTGCGCGCGGCTCGCCGCGGGCTTGTAGACCGGCAGCGGTTCATACGTGTCGATGTCGAATTCGATTTCGGCGAGCTGCACGTCGATCGGCAGGTCGACCAGCACCGGGCCCGGACGGCCCGAGCGCATCAGGTGGAACGCCTGCTGGAACACGCGCGGCACCAGCGCCGGTTCGCGCACGGTGACGGCCCACTTGGTGACGGGCTTCGCGATCGACTCGATGTCGACGGCCTGGAAGTCTTCCTTGTACAGGCGTGCACGCGGTGCCTGGCCCGTGATCGCGAGGATCGGAATCGAGTCGGCCGATGCGGAGTACAGGCCGGTGATCATGTCGGTGCCGGCGGGGCCCGACGTGCCGATGCACACGCCGATGTTGCCGGGCGCGGCACGCGTGAAGCCCTCGGCCATGTGCGACGCGCCTTCGACGTGGCGGGCCAGCACGTGGCTGATGCCGCCCGACTGGCGCATCGCGGAATAGAACGGGTTGATTGCTGCGCCCGGCACGCCGAACGCGGTCTGGATGCCTTCCTTCTCGAGCACGAGTACGGCTGCGTCGACGGCTCTCATCTTGGCCATGAATGTCTCCTTGAATGTGTGGATCTTGCGAATCGGTCTGTTGGGAACACTTTAGGGACGCAGGAAAGGTTTGATAAGATCAGCCGAAGTCGCTTATTTCGAAACTAAAAGTATGGAATGACGGCCGGACGGGGCTTCCCGTCGGCGTCGACGCCGGGACGGAGACAGGAGATGGATCGTTTCAAGCAGATCGAGACGTTCGTGCGGGTCGCGGACGCGGGCAGCCTCGCGGCGGCGGCGCTCGAGGAGGGCGTGTCGCCGGTGGTGCTCGGGCGACGCATCGACGCGCTCGAGAAGCGCCTCGGCGTGAAGCTGATGTACCGCTCGACGCGGCGGCTGGTGGTCAGCGAGGAGGGCGCCGCGTTCCTCGAGCGCTGCCGCGGGCTGCTGTCCGAATGGGACCAGGCCGAGAACGAGCTGGCCGCCGGGCGGCGTGCGGTCAGCGGGCACCTGATCGTGTCCGCGCCGGCTGCGTTCGGCCGCAAGCACGTCGCGCCGCACGCACCCGGTTTCCTCGTCGACAAGCCGGAAATGCAACTGTCGTTCAACCTCACCGATCGCGTCGTCGATCTGGTGCGCGAAGGCTACGACCTGTCGATCCGGATCGGCGGCTCGGTCGACCCGAACTTCGTCGCGGTGAAGCTCGCGTCGAACCGGCGCGTCGTGTGCGGCACGCCCGACTATTTCCGCCGTCACGGCCGGCCGAAGTCGCTGGACGACCTGCTCAAGCACAACTGTCTCGCATTCAACCTGCAGGGCGGCCAGAACCGCGGCTGGTATTTCCAGCGCCACGGCAAGATCGTGACGATGCGGGTGGCCGGCAATCTCGACTGCAACGACGGCGAGCTGCTGCATCGCTGGGTGGCCGAGAGCCTCGGGCTCGGCTGGCGCTCGACCTGGGAAATCGCCGCCCAGCTCGAGACGGGCGAACTCGAGACGGTGCTCGACGAATACGCGCTGCCGGACTACGACATCCTCGCGGTCTATCCGCAGCAGCGCTACGTGCCCGCGCGCGTGCGCTACTTCATCGACTACCTGCGCGAAGCGTATGCGCGGCCCGGCTACTGGAGCACCACGCCGTAACGGGTGCGGCAGGTCCGGGCATTTTTTGCGCTTCACCGGCTTCGTGCGGGAATAAACTCGGTTCAGCGGCGGTAAGGTCATCGAGTGCGCATGCTGCCGGTCTGTCCGGGCATCGGGCGCGAGAACGGGCGCGACCACGGACGCGAAACGAGCGCGGCTTCGGCCGCCGGGACCAGGGAGGCCATGTGGGGCAAGCCGGACAGGCGGTCGACGAACGGGCGGAGGATGACGCGGTCGCGCGCGGCGAGCGGTTTCGCGCGCTCGTGCTGCCGCATCTCGACGCCGCGTACAACCTCGCCCGCTGGCTGAGCGGCAACCCGGGCGACGCGGACGACGTCGTCCAGGACGCGTGCATGCGCGCGCTGCGCTTCGTCGACTCGTGCCGCGGCGACAACGCCCGGCCGTGGCTGCTGACGATCGTGCGCCACACCTGGTACACGGAGTGGCGCCGCCGCACCCACGCGCACGAGGTTGCACTGCCCGACACGCTCGACGACACGGAGGTGCCCGACGACTGGCAGCCGGCGCCCGGGGATCCGCTCGCGCAGCTGCTGCGCGGCGAGAACGTGCGGCTCGTGAACGCGGCGCTCGCGAAGCTGCCGCCCGAATACCGCGAGGTGCTGGTGCTGCGCGAGATGGAGGATTTGAGCTACCGCGAGATCGCGGCGATCGCCGACGTGCCGGTGGGCACGGTGATGTCGCGGCTCTCGCGCGGCCGGCGCCGGCTTGCCGCGCTGCTGGGCGGCACGCAGGTGCCGCCGTCCGGACCCGCGCCGGGACGTGCGTCGGCGAGCGGAACCGCATCGGAGGCGATCGATGGACTGTAACGAAACGCGAGCATTGCTGGACGCGGACGTCGACCGCGAGCTGTCGGCGCCCGATGCGTTGCGCGTCCAGCGGCATGTCGAGGGGTGCGATGCGTGCCGTCGCGAACGCGAGCGGATCGTCGTGCTGGGGCGGGCCGTGCGGCAGGCCGATTATCACCGCGCGCCCGATGCGCTGCGGGCGAGCCTCCTCGCGGCGCTGCCGGCGCCAGGCGGCGCGCGTGAGTGCGGGCCGGGCCCTGCGGCGCCGGAGCCCGATGCAACGGCGCGGCCGCGGCCTCGATCGAGCGGTCGCCGCTGGTTCTCCTGGCCGGCCGGACGCGGCGTATCGGCTCGCCCGGCCTCTGCCGGGCCGGGGCCGCGCGTCACGGCGTTGCCCGGGCTCGGCTGGGGCGTGGCGCTGGTGGTCGCGCTCGCCGCGGCGGCCGGGATGGCGCTGTCCGCCCGCCACGCCGCAACCGGCCAGACGGTCGACGAGCTGGTCGCGAGCCACGTGCGGGCCGGCCTGTCGGCGCGCGACATCGACGTGATCTCGACCGACCGGCATACGGTCAAGCCGTGGTTCAACGGCCGGCTCGACTATGCGCCGCCGGTCGAGGACCTGTCGGCGAGCGGCTTCCCGCTCGCGGGCGGCCGGCTCGACTACGTCGGGCGGCGCCGCGTCGCGGTACTCGTGTACCGATACCGGCAGCACGTGATCGACGTGTACGTGCGGCCGGCGGGCGTCGGCGGGGAGACGGCGCCGTACGCGACCGTGTCGCAGGGCTATGCGCTCGACCGCTGGGAGGCGGCGGGGATGACCTGGTGGGCCGTGACCGACGCCGAGCCGTCGGCGCTGGCCGCGTTCAGGACGGCGCTCGACGCGCGGCTTGGCGGGGCGCGCAGCGAGTGACGGCGGGCCGCGGCGCCGGCCCGTCACCCGCGCGCAATGCTCCGCCCCCGATTCCCGAGCGGGCGCGCGAGCCGCCGTTCGACCGTTGGCGCGGGTTCAAGTCTTTGAAAACATGGCCGAATCCGGTCCGAAATCGTCGATCGGTGTTGCATGCGCCCTGTATCCGGGTTAGAATCTTCGGCTTCTCACTTGCCACACCGGTTCAGACGCCCGGGTGGCTTCAATCCACAAGGAGTGTGTAATGCGTCATTACGAAATCGTATTCATCGTGCACCCCGATCAAAGCGAGCAAGTGCCCGCGATGATCGAGCGTTACAAGACCACGATCACGACGCACGGCGGCCAGATCCACCGTGTCGAAGACTGGGGCCGTCGCCAACTGGCCTACATGATCGAGAAACTCGCGAAGGCTCACTACGTCTGCATGAACATTGAGTGCGACCAGACGACGCTCGACGAACTCGAACACGCGTTCAAGTTCAACGACGCCGTGCTGCGCCACCTCATCGTCAAGATGAAGAAGGCCGAGACCGGCCCGTCGCCGATGATGAAGGAAGTTCAGCGCGAAGAAGCCAAGAAGGCGGCTGCTGCTCAGCCGACCGAAGCGCAGGCTTAAGTTCGTCATTCATTAAGCCATCAAGGAGCGCGCTACTCACGTGAACAGGTTGCAATTGACGGCGAGCGTCGTCGAACGCGCACCGGTGCGATATACGCCGGCAGGTGTTCCGATCGCAAGCGCCACGTTGCACCACCGCACGGAAGTCGTCGAAGCAGGCATTCCCCGTCAGGTCGAAATGACGATCGAGGCGGTGGCGGCCGGTGAGGCGAGCGGCAGGCTGGAAAGTCGTGAAATGGGCGTCGAAACGCTGTTCACGGGCTTCCTGGCAAAGAAAAGCCGCAACGCGAGAACCTTGGTGTTTCACATCACAGCATTGCAGGACATTGGAAAGGACTGAAATCATGCCCCGCCCGACTGGTAAGAAATTCGACAAGCGTCGTCAGCAACAAAACCCGCTCTTCAAGCGCAAGAAGTTCTGCCGTTTCACGGCAGCCGGCGTCGATCAGATCGACTACAAGGACACGGAAACGCTGAAGGACTTCATCGGCGAAAACGGCAAGATCACGCCGGCTCGTCTGACGGGTACGAAGGCGCACTATCAGCGTCAGCTGGATACGGCAATCAAGCGTGCGCGTTTCCTCGCGCTGCTGCCGTACACCGATCAGCACAAGGCGTAATCAGGCGACGCAATAAGGAGAATTCGAATGCAAATCATTCTGTTGGAAAAAGTCGCCAATCTGGGTAACCTCGGCGACATCGTCAAGGTCAAGGACGGTTACGCTCGCAACTTCCTGATCCCGAACCGCAAGGCTCGCCGTGCAACGAAGGAAGCGATCGCCGAATTCGAAGTTCGCCGCGCTGAACTCGAAAAGGTCGCCGCTGAGAAGCTGGCGGCATCGCAGGCAGTCGGCGAGAAGCTGAACGGCCAATCGTTCGAAATCACGCAGAAGTCGGGCGTTGACGGCCGTCTGTTCGGCTCGGTCACGAACGGCGACGTCGCTGAACTGCTGAAGAAGGCAGGTTACGAAGTCGAGAAGCTGCAGGTTCGCATGCCGGAAGGCCCGCTGAAGATGATCGGCGAGCACACGGTCCAGGTCGCGCTGCATACGGACGTCGTCGTCGACGTCACGATCAACGTGATCGGCGACCACGCGTAAGCGTCGTACGCAAGCTTCCCGGGCGGCTTCCGCTGTCCGGACAAGGGCAGGCGCCCGGGCAACCGGGGCCTGCCTTTTTTATTGCCTGTTCGTCGGCGCCCGTCTCTAGTAACGTCGTAGGTTATTCGCGATAATCCCAACCCATGAACGCGCCGCAAGATCCTCAAATCGAATCGCTGAAAGTCCCGCCGCACTCGGTCGAAGCCGAGCAGTCGGTGCTCGGCGGCCTGTTGCTCGACAACGCGGCATGGGACCGGATTGCCGACTTCCTGTCGCAGGGCGATTTCTATCGCTACGACCACCGGATCATCTACGAGCACATTGGCCGGCTGATCGCGTCGACGCGCCCGGCCGACGTCGTGACCGTGTACGAAGCGCTGACCACGTCCGGCAAGGCCGACGACGTCGGCGGCCTCGCGTACCTGAACGCACTCGCGCAGAACACGCCGAGTGCGGCCAACATCCGCCGCTATGCGGAAATCGTGCGCGACCGTGCGGTGCTGCGCCGGCTCGTGTCGGTCGCCGACGAAATCTCGGCCGACGCGTTCAATCCGCAGGGCAAGGAAGTCCGCCAGCTGCTCGACGAAGCCGAATCGAAGGTGTTCTCGATCGCGGAAGAAGGCGCGCGCGGCAACCAGGGCTTCCTCGAGATCGGTCCGCTGCTCACGCAGGTCGTCGAGCGCATCGACACGCTGTACCACACCGCGAATCCGAGCGACGTCACGGGCACGCCGACGGGTTTCGTCGACCTCGACCGGATGACGTCCGGGATGCACGGCGGTGAGTTGATCATCGTCGCAGGGCGCCCGTCGATGGGTAAGACGGCGTTCTCGATGAACATCGGCGAATACGTCGCGGTCGAGTACGGGCTGCCGGTCGCGGTGTTCTCGATGGAAATGCCGGGCACCCAGCTCGTGATGCGTATGCTCGGCTCGATCGGCCGGCTCGACCAGCATCGGATGCGTACCGGTCGCCTGAGCGACGAGGACTGGCCGAAACTGACGCACGCGGTGCAGAAGATGAGCGAGGCGCAGCTCTTCATCGACGAGACGGGCGGCCTGAACCCGATGGAATTGCGCTCGCGCGCGCGGCGTCTCGCACGGCAATGCGGCAAGCTCGGCCTGATCATCGTCGACTACCTGCAGCTGATGTCGGGTTCGTCGCAGGGCGAGAACCGCGCGACCGAAATCTCGGAAATCTCGCGATCGCTGAAGAGTCTGGCTAAGGAGCTGGACGTGCCGGTGATCGCACTGTCGCAGCTGAACCGCGGCCTCGAACAGCGTCCGAACAAGCGTCCGGTGATGTCCGATTTGCGCGAATCGGGCGCAATCGAACAGGATGCGGACGTGATCCTGTTCATTTATCGCGACGAAGTCTACAACCCGGACAGCCCCGACAAGGGCACGGCCGAAATCATCATCGGCAAGCAGCGTAACGGTCCGATCGGCCCCGTTCGGCTCACGTTCCTGGGGCAATTCACGAAGTTCGACAACTTTGCAGGGGCGCAGACCTTCTACGGCGAGTAACGCCGGATGTAAAGCCCTAAATCGCCAAGCGTTGTATCCAATCCCGCCGTGCGCATATGCGCGCGGCGCGGCCCGACCGGAAACGGTACAATGTCGCCCGTTTTCGTGACAGTAGTTTGACAATCTCTCAGGAATCCCATGTTCGGTCGATTCATGCCCACCGAGGGCAAGTTCTTTGAACTCTTCAACGCGCACGCGAAGCACATCGTTTCCGGTGGCCGCGAGCTCGAACTGCTGATCGACAATCTCGCCGACGCCGAGATTCACAAGCAAAACGTGCAGACTGCCGAGAAGGCCGCTGACAAGCTGACGCACGAAGCGATCGATCTGCTGCACAAGACCTTCATCACGCCGCTCGATCGCGACGAGATCCACAAGCTGATCACGACGATGGACGACATCCTCGACCTAATGGAAGACGTCGCGACGGCCGTGTCGCTGTACGACGTGCGGTCCGTTACCTCCGAGGCGAGCCAGCTCGCGCACATCGTCACGCAGTCGGCCCAGCACGTGCAGCAGGCCGTCGGCATGCTGTCCGACATGAAGCAGTCGGCGCAGATCCTCAAGCAATGCGAAGAGATCGACCGCTGGGAGTCGGAGGCCGATCGCGTTCTGCGCTCGGCGATGTCGAAGCTGTTCCGCGAGGAAGACGACGTGAAGACGCTCATCAAGCTGAAGGCGATCTACGAGCTGCTCGAAGAGATCACCGACAAGTGCGAGGACGTCGCGAACATCATCGAAGGCATCGTGCTGGAAAACGCCTGAGCGGACCACGATGCATTCGATACAACTTGCCCTATGGATGGTCGCGACGCTGGTGCTCGTCGCGCTCGTATTCGACTTCATGAACGGCTTCCACGACGCGGCGAACTCGATCGCCACCGTGGTGTCCACCGGGGTGCTGAAGCCCCAGCAGGCCGTCGTGTTCGCGGCGGCGTTCAACGTCATCGCGTATTTCATCTTCCACCTGAAGGTGGCGCAGACGGTCGGCAAAGGCACGATCGATCCGGAGATCGTTGACCACTACGTCGTGTTCGGCGCGCTGATCGGCGCGATCGGCTGGAACGTGATCACGTGGTACTACGGGATCCCGTCGAGTTCGTCGCACGCGCTGATCGGCGGCCTCGTCGGCTCGGCGCTCGCGAAGTCGGGCTGGAGCGCGCTGAACATCGACGGCCTGATGAAGACCGTCGCGTTCATCTTCATTTCGCCGCTGCTCGGCTTCGTTCTCGGTTCGCTGTTCATGCTCGGCGTGTCGTGGCTGTATTTCCGCACCGCGCCAAGCAAGGTCGACCGGCGCTTCCGGCGGTTCCAGCTGCTGTCGGCCGGCCTGTACAGCCTGGGTCACGGCGGCAACGACGCACAGAAGACGATCGGCATCATCTGGATGCTGCTGATCGCATCGGGCTATGCATCGGCGACGTCCGATGCGCCGCCCGCGTGGGTGATCGGCGCGTGCTACCTGTCGATGGGCCTCGGCACGTTGTTCGGCGGCTGGCGCATTGTGCGCACGATGGGCCAGAAGATCACGAAGCTCAAGCCGGTCGGCGGTTTCTGTGCCGAAAGCGGCGGGGCGATCACGCTGTTCATCGCGTCGTTCCTCGGTATTCCGGTGTCGACCACGCACACGATCACCGGTGCGATCGTCGGTGTCGGCGCGACGCAGAAGCTGTCGGCCGTGCGCTGGGGCGTTGCCGGCAACATCGTGTGGGCATGGGTGCTGACGATTCCGGCATCCGCGCTGATCGCGGCCGGCGGATGGTGGGTCGGGCACCAGATCTTCTGATTCCGACGCTGCCGCCTCGACACGAAATGCGCCGCCAACCGAAAGGTTGCGGCGCATTTTCTTTGGTGGTCGGAAAGAGTGCGGCGAATGACGCGGTTGCCGCCGAGGATGAAGCGGGTCAGTAACTGCCGTTCGCGAAGCGGGCGATCGGATCGTCCGCGGTGCCGGTGCGCGCGCCGACGGGCGCGGATTGTGTCGACGCACGCAACACCTGCACGGGCTCGATGGTGCGCGGTGACGGCGCGGTGGCGGGCGGCGGTTCGTCGTCGAACGCGGCAGCCTGGGCGGCGGTCAGCGCCGTCGTCGGAATCTGCGTGCCGACCTCTGCCGGGCCGGCCGGCGCCGCATTCGCGGTCGGAGCGAGCATGTCGCCGTTCGCGGAGGTTGCCTGCTGCCGGGCGGCCAGCACGCGCGGCGGCGGCGGTTCGTACGGATCGGTGGCGGGCGCGGCTGTTGGGGCCACCGCAGCGGTCGATACGACCGCCGCGGCTTGCGCGACCGGAGCGGGAGACGGGGCCGCGCTGGCTTGCGCAGCGGCATAGGCGGGCTGCCGTGGCGCAGCGGCGGTCACGACAGCGGCCGGTGTGGCCGGCGGCGCGTCGCGCCGTGCCTCGTAGGTCGGCGTATCGAACGGTGCCGGTGTGCCGCGCGGCGGCGCGACACGGCGAATGCCGTCGAAGCGCTTGGCCCAGTACGGGTTCGTCAGGTAATCGAGCCGCACGGTGCCGCCGGTCGACGGCGCATTGACGAAGCGCAGCTTGCCGACATAGATGCCGACGTGCGAGTGCGGGCGTCCGGTCGTATTGAAGAAGATCAGATCGCCCGGCGCTACCGCTTCGGGGTCGATCGACACGCCGCGGCTGCTCATGTCGGCGGTCGTGCGCGGCAGGTTCACGTCGGCCGCGCGGCCGATCACGTAGCGCACGAGCCCGCTGCAGTCGAAACCGCTCGTCGGCGTGTTGCCGCCCCAACGATACGGCACGCCGACAAGGCTCATCGCCTGGATCGAGATTTCTTCCTGGCCGACGCTGTGATCGACGAATTTCGGGAAATTGGCGGGCGGCGGGAACGCGCGCGGGGTGGTGATCTTCATGCCGGAGGTGCGCGATGCCGACTGCGGCGGCACGCTGGAGCAGGCCGCGAGCAGAGAAACGACGGCGACGGGAACCCAGATTCGAAGCATGAGAAGGCGGACGAGCGCGGCGCGCTCGCCAATCGTATGACAACAGACAGACCCGATGGTAGACGTTCCGGCGGGGCTTAGGCAACCATTCCTGAGAATTTACTTGAAGTTTCGCGCGTAAGTGAGGTTGTTGCGTTACGAGACATGACCAACGTTTCCGACCCCAAAAATAAAAACGGCGCTCCGGAAACGGAGCGCCGCGTGGCGTCGACGGCCGGCGAGGCGCCGGTCGCGCGTTACAGGATGTCCGACGCGTAGTCGGCGAGCCGTGAGCGTTCGCCGCGCGCGAGCGTCACGTGGCCGCTGTGGCCCCAGCCCTTGAAGCGGTCGACGACGTAGGTCAGGCCCGAGCTGCCTTCGGTCAGGTAAGGCGTGTCGATCTGCGCGATGTTGCCGAGGCACACGATCTTCGTGCCGGGGCCCGCGCGCGTCACGAGCGTCTTCATCTGCTTCGGCGTCAGGTTTTGCGCTTCGTCGATGATCAGGTACTTGTCGACGAACGTGCGGCCGCGCATGAAGTTCATGCTCTTCACCTTCAGGCGCGAACGGATCAGCTCCTGCGTCGCCGCACGGCCCCATTCGCCGGCCGCGTCGTCGGTCTTCTGCAGCACCTCGAGGTTGTCGTCGAATGCACCCATCCACGGCTGCATCTTCTCTTCCTCGGTGCCGGGCAGGAAACCGATGTCCTCGCCGACGGGCACGGTCGCGCGCGTCACGATGATCTCGTTGTAGCGCTTGTCGTCGAGCACCTGCGCGAGGCCGGCCGCGAGCGCGACGAGCGTCTTGCCGGTGCCGGCCTGGCCAAGCAGCGTGACGAAGTCGATCTCGGGGTTCATCAGCAGGTTCAGCGCGAAATTCTGCTCGCGGTTGCGCGCGGTGATGCCCCACACGTTGTTCTTGTGGTGGCTGTAGTCGCGCAGCGTCTGCAGCAGCGCCGTCTTGCCGTTCAGCTCGCGGACGATCGCGTGGAACGTCGGCTCGCCGTTCTGCGGCTCGAGATAGACGAACTCGTTGACGAGCATCGACGCGACGAGCGGGCCGGTCACGCGGTAGTACGTCGTGCCCGTCTTCGTGTCCTGCCAGCTCTCCATGCCCTTCGCGTGCTTGGTCCAGAAATCCTGCGGCAGTTCGCGCACGCCGTTGTAGAGGAGATCCTTGTCCTCGAGTACCTGGTCGTTGAAGTAGTCTTCAGCGGGCAGGCCGAGCGCGTGCGCCTTGATCCGCATGTTGATGTCTTTCGACACCAGCACGACCTGGCGGTCCGGCCGGTCGCGCTGCAGCGCGCGCACGACGCCGAGGATCTGGTTGTCGGCCTTGCCTTCGGGCAGGCCTTCGATCGGCGCGATGTCCGCGAGCTTCGTCTGGAAGTACAGGCGGCCGAGTGCCTCGCGGCTGCCGAGGCGCGACAGCGGAATGCCGGCCGAGATCGGGCCGCCGTCGGCGACCAGCGCGTCGAGCGTGCGGCTCACCTGGCGGGCGTTGCGCGCGACTTCGGACATCCCCTTCTTGTGGTTGTCGAGTTCCTCGAGCGTCATCATCGGCAGATAGACGTCGTGTTCCTCGAAGCGGAAGAGGCTGCTCGGGTCGTGCATCAGCACGTTGGTGTCGAGCACGAACAGCTTCTGCAGTTCGGCTTCGGCCGGCTTGCGGCTGCGCGACTTCGTCGCGGCGCCGGCATCGCGCGCGGGCGCCGCGGACGGTTTGCCGGCGGCCGGCTTGTCGTTGCGTGCAACGACCGGCGCGGCGGGGGCAGCGGGTGCCGCCGGCACGGCCGGCGCCGGCATCGGCTGCAGCAGTGCAGCCGTCTGCCGGGTCTTGCGGCCGCGTGCGGGCGTGCTTGCGGTGTCGTGCTCCGACGACGCGACGGCGCGCAGCGGTGCGGTCGTGTTCGCGGCTTCGGTCATCGGTTGGGCCACGCTGGCCGGACCGTAGTCACCGGCTGTGGATGCGTCCCCTTCGGCGGACTTCTTCGCGGCTTTCGCGGGCCGCGCTTTCGCCTTGTATTCGTCGGGCGGCAGCAGGCTGCCGAGCTTGCTGGGGGGGGTAGGCAAAGGCATGGTGTCCCTCGGGAGGAATCGTGTCGCATGAAGTGCGCCGCTGATCGCATCCTGCGTGACGTAGACGCATGCAGTTTGCGCGCGGTGGCGCACAGGAATTTCGTCGAGCCGGTTCGCCTAAGTGTCGGTCAACTCCTTGACGAGATGACGGCCGGACCGAGAGCCGGCACGCAGTCCATAAAAAAAGCCGCTGCCCCGTGGACCGGGACATGCGGCTCGGCTGATACCGTCGTGATGCGCGTCAGGTGCCGGGAAGCAACGCAACGGGCACCGGCGCAGCTACGAGAAATATGGGGCGAACTGGCATTCATTGCGGCCCAATATAGCGCGGCTCAAAGCGCTTGTACAGCACTTAGCACGTCGTCCACGTGGCCGGGCACCTTGATGCCGCGCCATGCCTGGCGGAGCACGCCGTCGGCGTCGATCAGGAACGTCGAACGCTCGATTCCGCGCACTTCCTTGCCATACATTTTCTTCATCTTGATGACATCGAACAGCGCGCACAGCGCTTCGTCGGCATCGGAAATCAGCGGGAACGGCAGCTCGAGCTTTGCCTTGAAATTGTCATGCGAGCGCAGGCTGTCGCGCGACACACCGATGACTTCGGCGCCAGCCTTCTTGAACTTCGGATAGAGATCGCGGAACTGCAGGCCTTCGGTCGTGCAGCCCGGCGTGTTGTCCTTCGGATAGAAATACAGGACGAGCTTCCTGCCCTTCAGGTCGGACAGCGAAATGTCGCCACCCGTAGCCGGTGCGGTGAAATCGGGAACTTGACGGTCAACTTCGACGGACACGTGTTTCTCCTGTTGTTATGGAAAGGCGCCGCTCGGGCGGCGCGGTTCGGCGGGGGCGCCGCGGCACGCCGCGAGGGCGGGGCAGCGTGCCGGCGCGCGCGCACGCTCAGTCGGGCTGGACGATCAGTTCGCCGGAGCGGCCGGGGATTTCGCCCCACGTGACAGGGTACGATGGCAGCGAGTCGCGGTCCAGCGTCGCGTGGTAGTCGCCCATCGTCGCAAACGTATGGCCCTGCGCGCGCCAGCCGGCGAGTAGCTGTTCGAACACCGGCGCGAGCTTCTGGCCTTCCAGTTCCGCGTGCAGCGTGAACACCTGGTCGTGCGGATTGGCTTGCGTGAACTTCAGGATGTGCGCGGCGACGTTGTGCGTGTCGATGCCGTCGATACCGAGCACTTCGTCGAGCGTCGGCAGCGTGGTCGGCATCTGCACGTGCGACAGCGTGCGGCCGCCGACCACGGGCAGGTACGGCGAATGGCCGCGACCGTCGGATGCGTAGCGCATCCCCCATGCGTCGATCTGCTCGAATGCGGAGTCGTTCATCTGCCAGCCGGCCGCGCCGTGCGTGACGGGCGGTGCGCCGAAAATGTCGATGAAGCGCGCGTGGCTCTTCTGCATTTCACGTGCGGTCCAGTCGCGATCGCGCACGCGCACGTTGTCCTGCCAGTACACGTGATCCCACGTATGGATCCCGCATTCGAAGCCGGCCTCGTGGATCGCGCGCATGTCGGCGATCGCACGGCGGCCGATGTCGGGGGCCGGCAGCAGCACGCCGTACATCAGCTGCTTCACGCCGTAATGCTCGACCACCGACGTGCGCGACACCTTCTTCAGGAAGCCCGGGCGGAACACGCGCCGCAGCGCCCAGCCCGTGTGATCGGGCCCGAGGCTGAAGAGGAAGGTCGCGCGCGCACTGAAGCGGTCGAAGATGCGTGCGAGGTTAGGCACGCCTTCGCGCGTGCCGCGCAGCGTGTCGACGTCGATCTTGAGGACGATACGAGCCAAGCGAGCGTCCCGTCGTCAGTTCTGCTCGACCAGCGCGCGCGCGTCGGCGACATGGCCGCGATACGCTTCGAAGATCTTGCGCAGCGCGTCGTCGAACGTCGATTGCGGCGCCCATGCGAGTTCCTGCATCGTGTTGTCGATCTTCGGCACGCGGTTCTGCACGTCCTGGTAGCCGTTGCCGTAGTAGGCGCCCGACGTCGTCTCGACGAGCTGCACCTGCTTCGCGGAGCCGGCGTATTCCGGGTATTCGGCGGCCAGTTCGAGCATCTTGTGCGCGAGCTCGCGAACCGAGAAGTTATTCTTCGGATTGCCGATGTTGTAGATCTTGCCCGACGCGATGCCGTTCTTGTTATCGATGATCTTCATCAGCGCGCTGATGCCGTCGTCGATATCGGTGAACGCGCGCTTCTGCGAGCCGCCGTCGACGAGGCTGATGTTCTCGCCGCGCACGATGTGGCCGAGGAACTGCGTGACGACGCGCGAGCTGCCTTCCTTCGGCGTGTAGATCGAGTCGAGGCCCGGGCCGATCCAGTTGAACGGGCGGAACAGCGTGAAGTTCAGGCCTTCCATCCCGTAGCCCCAGATCACGCGGTCCATCAGCTGCTTCGAGCATGCGTAGATCCAGCGCGGCTTGTTGATCGGGCCGTAGGTGAGCGCCGATGCGTCCGGATCGAACTGCTCGTCCGAGCACATGCCGTAGACCTCGGAGGTCGACGGGAACACGAGGTGCTTGCCGTACTTGACGGCCGAACGCACGATCGGCAGGTTCGCCTCGAAGTCGAGCTCGAACACGCGCAGCGGCTGCTTGACGTAGGTCGCGGGCGTCGCGATCGCCACGAGCGGCAGGATCACGTCGCACTTCTTGACGTGATACTCGACCCACTCCTTGTTGATCGTGATGTCGCCTTCGAAGAAGTGCATCCGCTCGTGGTTGACGAGGTCGCCCAGCCGATCGGTCTGCATGTCCATGCCGAACACTTCCCAATCGGTGGTTTCAAGAATGCGCTTCGACAGGTGATGGCCGATGAAGCCGTTCACACCCAGGATCAGGACTTTTTTTGCTTTCATGAATGACGGGAAGAATGAATGAACTGCGCGAATTCCGCGGGCGTCACGACGGTTTCGCTGCCGTCGCGCTGCTGCCACAGCTCGAGAATGGATAGGGCGCGACTGTCGCCGCAGACGCCGAATAGCGCATTATCGCTTACGTGCAGGCCGGGCGGCAAATCTGCCGCAGCCACGGCGGCGGCGCTGCCGGGCGCCGCGAGGCGCGCGCGGGCGATCACGAAGCGTGTGTCGCCGACGTCGGTGAATGCGCCCGGATACGGGGGCGCGACCGCGCGCACCAGGTTGTAGACCTGCGCGGCCGGTTTCGACCAGTCGATCCGGCCGTCTTCCGGCTTGCGGCCGCCGTAGTAGCTGCCGCTCGCGAGCTCGTTCGGCAGGTGCGGCGCCTCGCCCGCGAGCAGCGCGGGCAGCACGCGCCAGAGCGTCTGCTCGGCGGCGACCGTCACCTTGTCGAACACCTGCGCGGCGGTGTCGTCCGGCAGGATCGGCACCGCGGTCTGGCCGATGATGGCGCCGGCGTCCGGTTTCGCGGCCATCTCGTGCAGCGTCGCGCCGGTTTCCGTTTCGCCGTTCAGCACGGCCCAGTTGGTCGGTACCCGACCCCGGTATTTCGGCAGCAGCGAACCGTGCATGTTGTACGCGCCGCGCGGCGCGATCGCGAGCAGGTCCACCGGCAGCATGTGGCGGTAATAGAACGAGAAGATGAAGTCCGGCTGCGCGTCGGACACCGCGCGGCGCAGCGCCGGGTCGGCGGGGTCGGCCGGCGTGGCGACCGCAATCCCGTGCTCGGCGGCGACGGATGCGACGCTGCCGAACCAGATGTTCTCGTTCGGGTTGTCCTCGTGCGTGACGACGAGCGCGACGTCGACGCCGCGTGCCAGCAGCACCTGCAGGCAGCGCACGCCGACGTTGTGATACGCGAAGACGACGGCGCGCGGCTTCATCGCGCCGCCCCCGTGCGGTTCGTGCCCGGCACCGCCGGCATCCCGTCGTGCTGTTCGAGCACGGCCTGGATCAGGTAGCGCGGCCGCGCACGCACCTGCTGGTAGATGCGGCCGACGTATTCGCCGAGCAGGCCGAGTGCGAAGATGATCACGCCGAGCAGGAAGAACGTGATCGCGAACAGCGTGAACACGCCTTGCACTTCCGCGCCGACGATGAAGCGGCGCACGAGCAGCAGCACGAACAGCGCGGCGGAGCCGAGCGACAGGATCACGCCGATGAACGACAGCCACTGCAGCGGCACGACCGAGAAGCCCGTCACGAGGTCGAAGTTCAGCCGGATCAGGCTGTACAGCGAGTACTTCGACTCGCCCGCGAAGCGTTCCTCGTGCGCGACCTCGATTTCGGTCGGGTTCTGCGCGAACGTGTAGGCGAGCGCGGGAATGAACGTGTTGACTTCGCCGCACACGTTGATCGTGTCGATGATGCGGCGGCTGTACGCACGCAGCATGCAGCCCTGGTCGGTCATCTTGATCCGCGTGATGCGCTCGCGCAGCCGGTTCATCATCTGCGACGCCTTGCGCCGCCACAGGCTGTCCTGACGCTGCTTGCGGATCGAGCCGACGTAGTCGTAGCCCTCGCGCATCTTCTCGATCAGCTTGCCGATTTCCTCCGGCGGGTTCTGCAGGTCGGCATCGAGCGTGATGACGATATCGCCGTGCGACTGCGCGAAGCCGGCGAGGATCGCCATGTGCTGACCGTAGTTGCCGTTGAGCAGCACGACGCGCGTCGTGTCGGGGCGCACGTGGAACTGGTCTGCAAGCATCGCGGCCGAGCGGTCGCGGCTGCCGTCGTTGATCAGGATCACTTCGTACGACGTGCCGAGTGCGTCGAGTGCCGGGTAGAGCCGCGCGAACAGCGCAGCCAGGCCGTCTTCCTCGTTGTATACGGGGATGATGACCGATACCTCCGGGTTCGCGGCGCCCGGATGCCCGGCGCGTGCTTCAAGGTGATTCATGTACGCTTATTTTCCGTATTGATCGCAAATCTGGTTGATGGCGTCGGCCACGCGACGCACGTCGTCTTCCGTCATCTGCGTGAAGAGCGGCAGCGTGACGGTCGACGCGCCGTACCGTTCGGCGTGGGGGAACATGCCCTCCTTGAAGCCGCGCGCACGATACAGCGTGAAAAGATGGATGGCCGGGTAGTGGACGCCCGTGCCGATCCCGCGTTCCTTCATCTGCGCCATGAAATCGGCGCGCGAGATCGACAGCCGGTCGAGCGGCAGCGTGACCTGGAACATGTGCCAGTTGCTGTTCTCGAAATCGGCGACGGGCAGGCCGAGGCCGAGCTTCACGGCCGGGCCGTCGCCGAGCGCGGCGAAATACGCGCGCGCGAGTGCGCGGCGCTGCGCGGTGAAGCGCTCGAGGTGCGGCAGCTGGCCGAGGCCGACGCGCGCGGCGACATCGGTCAGGTTGTACTTGCCGCCGAGCACGTCGCAGTCCATCCCGTCCAGGCCGGTGCGCGTGATGCCCTGCAGCCGGTACTTCTGCGCGAGCGTCGCCTCGTCCTCGTTGTTCAGCACGAGCGCGCCGCCTTCGATCGTCGTCAGGTTCTTGTTCGCGTGGAAGCTGAACGACACGATGTCGCCGAGCGCGCCGATGCGCTTGCCTTGCCACGTCGAGCCGAGCGCCTGCGCGGCGTCCTCGATCACGCGCAGGTTGTGCGCGCGCGCGATCGCGTACAGGCGGTCCATGTCGACCGGCAGGCCGGCCAGGTAGACCGGGATGATCGCCTTGGTGCGCGGCGTGATCGCCTGCTCGAGCTTGTCGAGGTCGATGTTGCGTGTGACCGGGTCGATGTCGGCGAACACGGGCGTCGCGCCGGTCTCGAGAATCACGTTGCTGGTCGACACCCACGTTGCCGGCGTCGTGATCACCTCGTCGCCGGGGCCGACGCCCGCGATGCGCAGGCCGATCTCGAGCGTGCAGGTGCCCGAATTGAACGCGCGGACCGGACGGCCGCCGCAATACTCGGACAGCGCGGCTTCGAATTTCTGGCTCTGCGGGCCGGTGGTGATCCAGCCCGAGCGCAGCACTTCGACGACGCCCTGGATGGTTTCCTCATCGATCTCGGGGCGGGTGAACGGCAGAAACGGAGCGGTAGTCTGGCTCATGAACACGTTAGCCTGTAATGGCGTGTAATAAAGGGGTCGGGCGATCCGGCCCGAAACCGGCATTAAACACCGGTTGGCGGATTCGTACCGTGATTTTTTGTAGGCGGACGCTTAATGCGCATGAGTGCACCTGGGCCCGCCGGGCACGCTCAACTGCGCGCGAGCACGAGCACGCCGATCAGGATGATGCCGATGCCGATGAGCCGCTGGACCGACAGCACTTCGCCGAACAGGTACCACGCTGCGAACGCGTTGACCACGTAGCCGAGCGACAGCATCGGATACGCGATCGACACGTCGACCCGCGACAGCCCGAGAATCCAGACGACGACGCTCAGCACGTAGCAGGCGAGGCCGCCGATGATCGGCAGCTGGGTTGCGATCTTCAGGCCGACCGGGATGATGTTCGCGCGGCTGAATTCGAAGTGTCCAACTGCGTTGACGCCGGCTTTCAGCAGAAGTTGCGCACAGGCGTTGAGCATCACGCCGGTGATGATGCAGACGAGCGAAACGGGATTCATGCGGTGGGCGTCCTTACGATTGCGGTTTCTCGACGATCACGCGGCGGTTGTCGCGCGCGATCACGCGCATCGGCACGCCTTGCTTGACCAGCGTGTCGTACTGGCCGGGCGGCATGATCGCGAGCGCATGGGTTTCCTGCTTCCAGCGTTCGATCCATTGGTCGACGGTCGGGATCCATTTGTTCGGCTCGACGGAGATTCCGAAGGCGAGCTCGTCCTGGCGCTGGACCATGATCGTCGTGTGGCCCATATAGAACGGGAACGTGTGATCGAGCATCTCGATCGAGTAGAACGGCGTGTCGGGCGGCAACTTCGCCAGTTCGGCGCGCACGGCGGGCGCGAGCAGCGCGCCCGAGCTGTAGCGGCCGAACTCGTCGTGACCGGTGCCGCCGATCGTGCCGAACGCGAGCCACGCGGCGCCGAACGCGGTGATCGCGGCCGCGACGCCCACACGGCGGTTCAGCCAGGCGGCGGCCAGCGTCAGCGCGGCCGCGACCGCGAGGCCCGCGTACAGCCAGATCTGGAACGTGCGGTACAGCGCGTTCGGCGTGCGGGCGTCACCCTGGTACGCGAGGAAGATGATCCCGAACGCCGCGACGACGATGAACACGAGATAGCCGAGCAGGTGGCGCCGGAACCGCTCCGCGGTGATCAGCGGCAGGTACGCGCCGATCATCAGCGCGAGCGCCGGCGCGATCGGCAGCACATACGAGATCAGCTTCGAATGCGACACGCTGAAGAACACGAAGATGAACGCGCTCCAGATCAGCAGCACGAGCATCGGGGAGAAGCCGTTCGGCTGGCGCGGCATGCGCAGCGCGTGGCGGATGCTCTGCCACGCGACCGACAGCCACGGCAGGAAGCCGACCAGCAGCACCGGCACGAAGTAGTAGAGCGGGCCCGGGCGATTCTGTTCCGGGGTCAGGTACCGACGGAACTGTTGGACGATGAAGAAGAAGTTGAAGAACTCGGGGTTGCGCTGCTGGACGAGCACGAACCACGGCGTGACGATCGCGAAGAAGATCACGAGGCCGCTCACCAGATAGAGCCGCTTCCACAGCGCCCAGTCGCGGGCGACCAGCGTATAGAGCACCAGCACGGCGCCGGGCAGGATCAGGCCGACGAGGCCTTTCGACAGCACGGCGAACGCCATCGCGGCCCAGCACGCCCACATCCAGCCGCGCACCGCGCCCGCGCGCAGCCCGGGGCGCTGCGCGAGCAGCAGCGAGCAGAGCGACAGCGCCATCCAGAACGCGAGCCCCATGTCGAGCGCGTTGAAGTGGCCCATCAGGTTCCAGTACGGCGAGCACGCGAGCACGACGGCCGCGAGGAAGCCCGACAACGGATTGAACAGGCGCGCGCCGGTGAAGCCGACGAGCAGCACGCCGGCGAAGCTGGCGAGGCCCGTATAGAGGCGCGCCTGCCATTCGCCGATGCCGAACCACGCGAACGTCAGCGCATTCAGCCAGGTCTGCAGCGGCGGCTTCTCGAAATACTTGTAGCCGTTGTAGCGCGGCGTGATCCAGTCGCCGGTGACGAACATTTCCCGGGCCATCTCCGCGTAGCGGCCTTCGTCGCTCGGGATCAGGTGGCGCAGCCCGAGCGGCGCGAACCAGACGATCGCGAGCGCGATGAACAGAAGGGCGAGCGTGATGCGATTGAGCGGTAGCCTCGACGGCGTATCGTTCATGGATTTTCAGCCTGTTGGTTGTTGTGATGGGCCGCCGGCGGGTCGTGCCGGGGGCGGGCGGCCTGCCGCGTATCGATCCGGATGATGATCCGGGGATCGACCCGGTGCGCCGGCCCGTGTTTTACCGCATCGGGGATTAACGTTCAATTAAGAGCGCGGCGGCGACTTTGCGGCCCTCGGCCATCAGGATGTTGTAGGTGCGGCAGGCGGCCTGGAAATCCATCGTCTCGACGCCGATCCGCTTGGCCGTGAGCGCGGCCACGAGCCGCGGATGCGGGAAGCGCAGCCGCGCGCCGCTGCCGAAGATCACGAGTTCGGGCGCCGGGTCGAGCAGCATCGCGAAATGCTCGGGCGCCAGTGCGTCGAACGACGACACCGGCCAGTCCCGCACCGGTGCGCCGGGCAGCACGATGACGCTCCCTTCGTGGCGTTGGAGGTTGACGTCGACATAATCGGGGCCGTAGCCGGTGACGGTGTTGAGCGCGCCGCTCGCGTCCTGGTGCAGTTTCAAATCGGTAATCCGCGGTTTCCGTAGGGGAGTGTCTGTCACGGGCCGCACGGGCCCGGGCGGCCGGTTTCGCGAGCCGGCGCACACGGGACGCCTGACGGCGCGGGCCCGGAGCGGCCATGGTGCATTGCGAAAGTCAGCCAAAATCCGCTAAATTATAACTTTTTGGTCGCCCCCGGGCGCCACTTGCGTCGTGCGTCGTCACAAGCGCCGTCCGACCGCCCGCTTTTTCCCAGTCTAGACAGCGCGCACAGACCGTCCGCTCTCCAGTTTTGATCCCGTCCCCCCGGCCGCAAGGCCAACCCAGGAACCGTGTCGTCGTGAAACCGATTCAGAAGTCGAACAAGCTGCTCAACGTCTGCTACGACATCCGTGGCCCGGTGCTCGAGCACGCGAAGCGCCTCGAGGAAGAAGGCCACCGCATCATCAAGCTGAACATCGGCAACCTCGCGCCGTTCGGGTTCGACGCGCCGGACGAGATCATCCAGGACATGATCCGCAACCTGCCGGCGTCGTCCGGCTATTCGGATTCGAAGGGGGTGTTCTCGGCCCGCAAGGCCGTGATGCACTACACGCAGCAGAAGGGCGTCGTCGGCGTCGGCCTCGACGACATCTACATCGGCAACGGCGCGTCCGAACTGATCGTGATGGCGACCCAGGCGCTCCTGAACGACGGCGACGAGGTGCTGCTGCCGGCGCCCGACTATCCGCTGTGGACGGCCGCCGTGAGCCTGTCGGGCGGCACGCCCGTGCATTACGTGTGCGACGAGCAGAACGCGTGGATGCCCGACCTCGACGACATCCGCCGCAAGATCACGCCGAACACCAAGGCGATCGTCGTGATCAACCCGAACAACCCGACGGGCGCCCTTTATTCCGACGAATTGCTGCTCGAGCTGCTCGGGATCGCGCGCGAGCACGGGCTGATCGTGTTCGCCGACGAAGTCTACGACAAGATCGTCTACGACGGGTTGGAGCACACCGCGCTCGGTTCGCTGTCGGAAGACGTGATCACCGTCACGTTCAACAGCCTGTCGAAGAGCTATCGCTCGTGCGGCTACCGCGCGGGCTGGATGGCCGTGTCGGGCCTGGGCGGCGACAATCGCCGGCGCGCGAAGGATTACCTGGAAGGCCTCGGGATCCTGTCGTCGATGCGCCTGTGCGCGAACGTGCCCGGGCAGTTCGCGATCCAGACCGCGCTCGGCGGCTATCAGAGCATCAACGAGCTGATCGTGCCGAGCGGGCGCCTGTACAAGCAGCGCGAGCTCGCGTACGACATGCTCACGTCGATTCCCGGCGTGACCTGCGTGAAGCCGCAGGCCGCGCTGTACATGTTCCCGCGCCTCGATCCCAAGCTCTATCCGATTCAGAACGACCAGCAGTTCATCCTCGACCTGTTGCTCGAGGAGCGTGTGCTGCTCGTGCAGGGAACGGGCTTCAACTGGGCGGCCCCGGATCACTTCCGCGTGGTGTTCCTGCCGAACCTCGACGACCTGACCGATTCGATCAACCGGATCGCACGCTTCCTCGACGGCTACCGCAAGCGCCATTCCGTCTGAGCGGACGGGGTCCCCCGGCATTCAATCATTCATTCTTACTCATCGACCACACGCAGCATGGAACCGATCAAAGTTGGCCTGTTGGGCTTCGGCACCGTCGGCAGCGGCACCTTCACGGTGCTGAACCGCAACCAGGAAGAAATCAAGCGCCGCGCGGGGCGCGGCATCGAGGTCGCGCGCATTGCCGTGCGCAACCCGGCCAAGGCGCAGGCCGCGCTCGGCGGTGACGCCGGCGGTGCGCAAATCACCGATGATTTCAACGCGGTCGTCGACGATCCGTCGATCGCGATCATCGCCGAGATGATCGGCGGCACGGGCATCGCGCGCGAGCTCGTGCTGCGCGCGATCGCGAACGGCAAGCACGTCGTGACGGCGAACAAGGCGCTGCTCGCGGTGCACGGCACCGAGATCTTCGAAGCCGCGCGCGCGAAGGGCGTGATGGTCGCGTTCGAGGCGGCCGTCGCCGGCGGCATTCCGATCATCAAGGCGCTGCGCGAAGGCCTGACCGCCAACCGCATCCAGTACATCGCAGGCATCATCAACGGCACGACGAACTACATCCTGTCGGAAATGCGTGATCGCGGGCTCGATTTCGCGACCGCGCTGAAGGCCGCGCAGGAGCTCGGCTACGCGGAAGCCGATCCGACCTTCGACATCGAAGGCATCGACGCCGCGCACAAGGCGACCATCATGAGCGCGATCGCATTCGGCGTGCCGGTCCAGTTCGACCGCGCGTACGTCGAAGGCATCAGCAAGCTCGACGCGACCGACATCCGCTACGCGGAAGAGCTCGGCTACCGGATCAAGCTGCTCGGCATCACGCGCCGCGCCGAAAACGGTATCGAGCTGCGCGTGCATCCGGCGCTGATTCCCGAGAAGCGCCTGCTCGCGAACGTCGAAGGCGCGATGAACGCGGTCGTCGTGCACGGCGACGCGGTCGGCACGACGCTGTACTACGGCAAGGGCGCGGGCGCGGAACCGACCGCGTCGGCGGTCGTCGCGGATCTCGTCGACGTCACGCGCCTGCATACGGCCGACCCCGAGCATCGCGTGCCACATCTCGCGTTCCAGCCGGACAGCCTGTCGAACACGCCGATCCTGCCGATCGAGGAAGTGACGAGCGGCTACTACCTGCGCCTGCGCGTGGCCGACCAGACGGGCGTGCTCGCGGACATCACGCGCCTTCTCGCCGAGACGGGCATCTCGATCGACGCGCTGTTGCAGAAGGAATCGGAGCAGGTCGACGACGCGAACGGCGAAACCGACATCGTCCTGATCACGCACGAGACGCTCGAGAAGCACGTCAACAAGGCGATCGCGCAAATCGAAAGCCTCGCGACGGTGGTCTCGAAGGTGACGAAGCTGCGCATGGAAGCGCTGAACTGAGGACCAGGAACGACATGAACTACATCTCCACGCGCGGCGCCGGCATCGGCGAGCGCCACACGTTCTCCGACATCCTGCTCGGCGGTCTCGCGAAGGACGGCGGGCTGTACCTGCCGGCCGAGTATCCGAAGGTGTCGGCCGACGAACTCGCGCGTTGGCGCGCGCTGTCGTACGCGGATCTCGCATTCGAGATCCTGTCGAAGTTCTGCGACGACGTGCCGGCCGACGACCTGCGCGCGATCACGCGCCGCACGTATACGGCCGCCGTGTACAGCAACACGCGCCATGGCGAGAACGCGTCCGACATCACGCCGCTGAAGACGCTCGGCACCGAGAACGGCACGGCGCTGTCGCTGCTCGAACTGTCGAACGGCCCGACGCTCGCGTTCAAGGACATGGCGATGCAGCTGCTCGGCAACCTGTTCGAGTACACGCTCGCGAAGCACGGCGAGGCGCTGAACATTCTCGGCGCGACGTCGGGCGACACGGGCAGCGCGGCCGAATACGCGATGCGCGGCAAGGCCGGCGTGCGCGTGTTCATGCTGTCGCCGCACAAGAAGATGAGCGCGTTCCAGACGGCCCAGATGTTCAGCCTGCAGGATCCGAACATCTTCAACCTCGCGGTCGAAGGTGTGTTCGACGACTGCCAGGACATCGTGAAGGCCGTGTCGAACGATCACGCGTTCAAGGCGCAGCAGAAGATCGGCACGGTCAACTCGATCAACTGGGCACGCGTGGTCGCGCAGGTCGTGTACTACTTCAAGGGCTATTTCGCGGCGACGCAGTCCAACGACGAGCAGGTGTCGTTCACGGTGCCGTCGGGCAATTTCGGCAACGTCTGCGCGGGTCACATCGCGCGGATGATGGGCCTGCCGATCGCGAAGCTCGTGGTCGCGACCAACGAGAACGACGTGCTCGACGAGTTCTTCCGCACCGGCGCATATCGCGTGCGCAGCGCGGAGAACACGTATCACACGAGCAGCCCGAGCATGGACATCTCGAAGGCGTCTAACTTCGAACGCTTCGTGTTCGACCTGCTCGGCCGCGATCCGGCACGCGTGATGCAACTGTTCCGCGACGTCGAGGAGAAGGGCGGATTCGACCTCGCGGCGAGCGGCGATTTCGCGCGCGTGGCCGAGTTCGGCTTCGTGTCGGGCCGCAGCAGCCACACGGACCGCATCGCGACGATCCGCGACGTGTTCTCGCGCTACGACACGATGATCGATACGCACACGGCCGACGGCGTGAAGGTCGCGCGCGAGCATCTCGACGCGGGCGTGCCGATGGTCGTGCTCGAGACGGCCCAGCCGATCAAGTTCGGCGAGACGATCCGCGAAGCGCTCGATCGCGAAGCCGAGCGGCCGGCCGCATTCGACGGGCTCGAGGCGCTGCCGCAGCGTTTCGAGGTCGTGAAGGCCGACGCGCAACAGGTGAAGGACTTCATCGCCGCGCACACGGGCGCGTAACGCAGCGCCGGGCTGCCGGGTTCAGGCCCGGCGGCGCAGGACGGCCGGAATGCCGATTCGTCGCACGGATCGGGGTTCCGGCCGTTTTGTTTGGTGGCGGCCGCGCGGCGGTCGTCCGATGCCGCGCGAAACAAGTGTCAGTGCCGCGCGTTCGCGCCGATCACAGTTGTCGCATGTCCGCCATATCGCACGTGCGCGCGACGGCGTCGCTACAATGACGTATTGACGCCAACGATCCCCCGATTCCATCGATGTCGAACCCGAATTCCGTGGCGCCGCGCGCGCCGATGCTGTCGACCGCGGAAGCGCTCGCCGCGCTGCTCGAAGCCGCGAAGCCGCTGCCCGGCGCCGAAACCGTCGCCACGCTCGATGCGCTCGGCCGCGTGCTGGCGGCCGACGTGAGCTCGCCGCTCGACGTGCCGCCGATGCATACGAGCGCGATGGACGGCTATGCGGTGCGGGTCGCCGACCTGCTGCACGGCGATCGGCGCCTGCCGGTGTCGCAGCGGATCCCGGCCGGCCATCCGGCCGCGCCGCTCGCGGCGGGCACGGCCGCACGGATCTTCACCGGTGCGACGGTGCCGCCCGGCGCCGACGCCGTCGTGATGCAGGAACAGGCGTCCGCCGACGGCGACGCGGTCGAGATCCTGCATACGCCGAAGGCCGGCGAATGGATCACCGCGCAGGGCGCGGACATCCGCCAGGGTTCGGTGATCCTGCCGGCCGGCACGCGGCTTACGCCGCAGGCGCTCGGCCTGGCCGCCTCGGTCGGCTGCGCGCGGCTGTCGGTCGCGCGGCGGTTGCGGGTCGCGGTGTTCTTCACCGGCGACGAACTGACGATGCCGGGCGAGCCGCTGAAGCCCGGCGCGATCTACAACTCGAATCGCTTCACGCTGCGTGGGTTGCTGGAGCGGCTCGGCTGCCACGTGACCGACTACGGGATCGTGCCCGACTCGCTCGCCGCGACCCGCGACACGCTGCGCGAGGCCGCGCGCGATCACGACGTGATCCTGACGAGTGGCGGCGTATCGGTCGGCGACGAGGATCACGTGAAGCCGGCCGTCGAGGCCGAAGGGCGGCTCTCGCTGTGGCAGATCGCGATGAAGCCCGGCAAGCCGCTCGCGTTCGGCGCGGTGCGCCGCGGCGACGAGCGTCCCGACGCGCACTTCATCGGGCTGCCGGGCAACCCCGTGTCGAGCTTCGTCACGTTCCTGCTGTTCGTGCGGCCGTTCCTGCTGCGCCTGTCGGGCGTGCGCGACGTCGCGCCGCGCGCGCTGTCGCTGCGGGCGGACTTCTCGCAAAGCAAGGGCGACCGGCGCAACGAATTCCTGCGCGCGCGCGTCAATGCGGCCGGCGGCCTCGACCTGTTCCCGAACCAGAGTTCGGCGGTGCTGACGTCGACGGTCTGGGGCGATGGCCTGATCGACAATCCGCCGCAGCACGCGATCAGCGCGGGCGAGACCGTGCGTTTCATTCCGTTTTCCGAACTGCTGTCGTAACGCGACGGCTTCCCGACCTATGAAGATTCAGCTGAAATTCTTTGCAAGCGTGCGCGAGGCGCTGGGTGTGTCCGACGAGCAGGCCGAGGTGCCGGACGGCGTGACGACCGTCGGTGACGTGCGTGCATGGCTGCGCCTGCGCGGCGGCGCGTGGGCCGAGACGCTCGCCGAAGGGCGCGCGTTGCGCATGGCGTGCAATCACGAGATGACCGACCCCGACACGCGGCTCACCGAGGGCTGCGAGGTCGCGTTTTTTCCGCCGGTGACGGGCGGTTGAGGGGTTTGTCATGGCAACCATACGAATCCAGACCGACGATTTCGACCTGAACGCCGAAGTGGCGGCATTGCGTGCGCGTAACCCGAAAATCGGAGCGGTCGCGTGTTTCGTCGGCACCGTGCGTGACCTGAACGAAGGCGATTCGGTCGCCGCGATGGAGCTCGAGCACTATCCGGGGATGACCGAGAAGGCGCTCGAGAAGATCGCCGCCGAGGCCGGCCGGCGCTGGCCCGGCATCGACGTCGCGATCGTGCATCGCGTCGGCCGGCTGCTGCCGCTCGACCAGATCGTGATGGTCGCCACCGTCGCGTCGCACCGCGGCGACGCGTTCGCGTCGTGCGAGTTCGTGATGGATTACCTGAAGACCGAGGCGCCGTTCTGGAAAAAGGAAACGACGCCGGACGGCGAACGCTGGGTCGATGCCCGCAGCACCGACGATGCGGCGCTCGCGCGCTGGGGCGTCGAATCGGGCAACACGCCGCGCTGAGCGCGGCATTCGCGTCGTGCGGCAATCTGCCGCGGGCGCTCGAGCGTTCCAGCGTTCAAGCGCCGTGAATCGCCGTGTCAGGCGTCCGGATCGACGCTGCGCCCGATGATCTTCGTCGGAAACGGCTCGCCTTGGGCGCGCGACGGCAGCGCGTGAGAATCATCGCCCGCATCCCGGCGGCGCGGCGCGATCGCATCGAGCAGCGCCTGCTGCTCGGGCGGAATCTGATAGTCCCAGCCGAAGCGGCTCAACTGCAGGCTCTGCGCGATCCGCAGCGCAGGTTCCATGAAGCGGATCGCCGCGGGCGGCGTGTAGCTCCCCTCGACGGTCTTCAGGAACAGTGAGAGCCACCGGCTGAAATGCGCGGGCGCTATCCCGTCGAGCGGCTGGTGCGCCTGCTGCACGTTGCCGCGATAGCCTTTGGTGCCGAGCACGAGGCTCGACCAGAAGCTGACCATCTTCGGCAGATGGTCGTCCCAGCGGCCGTCCAGCTTCGCGTCGAACACGGGCCCGAGCAGCGGATCGGCGCGCACGCGGTCGTAGAACGCGTATACGAGGTCGCGGATATTGTCTTCGGTCGGTTCGGCGTCGCGCGGGCGGGCGGGCGCGGTATCGGGCGAGGCGGGCAGGGCAGTCATCGCAAAAAGGGGCGGAAAATCGGGGCGTTGGCGGGGCCCGTCGACGCGGCAGCGCGGGCAATGCGCAGGACGCCGACCGGATTTTGACGCAAAATAGCGTCGACCCATGCCTGAAAAATGCGTGGATTCCATGCATCTTATTGCGCGCAGGCCGTCCCGGCAACCCGGCGCCTTCAAGCGCTCCCGACAGCCGGTCCGGCGCGCTCCGATCGACCCCGTCCGCATGATCGGGACACGATCGATCATTTTCCGTATTCGCTCATGAGACTCACCGACTACACCGACTACTCGCTGCGCGTCATGCTGTATCTCGCCGTGCGCGGCGAGGGGCTCGCGACGATCCAGGAGATCTCGGACGCCTACGGCATCTCCAAGAACCATCTGATGAAAGTCGTCCAGCAGCTCGGTGAGCTCGGCTGGGTCGATACCGTCCGCGGCCGCAACGGCGGGCTGCGACTGTTCCCCGACTCGCTGAAGCTGACGGTCGGGCAGGTCGTGCGCGCGACCGAGAGCGATTTCGCGCTGGTCGGCTGCTTTTCGGCCGACGGCGGCGAGTCGCGCGGCTGCGTGATCGAGCCGCAGTGCCGCCTGAAGGGCGTGCTGGCGGCCGCGCGCGATGCGTTCTTCGCCGAACTCGACGGCCACACGCTTGGCGAACTGGCCGAACCCGCGTCGCCGCTCGCCACCCTGCTGGGCATTCGTCCGATCGCGCTGGTGCGTGCCGAGCCGTCCGGGGATGACGCACCGGCGTCTGTGGTAGCACCGTCGAAGGCCGGCTGACACGCCGGCGTTACCCCGCATCCCGCTGCCCTGTGCCCATGGACCGCTCCATGTGTTTTTTGCGCTGAATCAACCCGAATTTCGCTTGAAACCCGCATAAGCATCCTCATCTTGGTGTTAATCGAAAATTGGAGGTCTCGACTAAATGAGAATCGACAAGCTCACCACCAAGTTCCAGGAAGCACTGGCAGACGCGCAAAGCCTTGCGGCAGGCCGCGACAATCAATACATCGAACCGGTTCACGTGCTGGCGGCGCTGGTCGCGCAGCACGACGGCTCCGCCCGCTCGCTGATGTCGCGCGCCGGCGTTCACGTGCAGGCGCTGCAAGGCGCGCTGAACGAGGCCATTTCGCGCCTGCCGCAAGTGACGGGCACGGGCGGCGACATCCAGATCGGCCGTGAGCTGGCCGGGCTGCTGAACCAGGCCGACAAGGAAGCGCAGAAGCTCAACGACACGTTCATCGCGAGCGAGATGTTCCTGCTCGCCGTGTCCGACGACAAGGGTGAAGCCGGCAAGCTCGCCCGCCAGCACGGCCTCACGCGCAAGTCGCTCGAAGCCGCGATCGCTGCGGTGCGCGGCGGCTCGCAGGTGCACAGCCAGGACGCCGAAAGCCAGCGCGAGGCGCTGAAGAAATACACGGTCGACCTGACCGAGCGCGCCCGTGCGGGCAAGCTCGACCCGGTGATCGGCCGCGACGACGAAATCCGCCGCTCGATCCAGATCCTGCAGCGCCGCACCAAGAACAACCCGGTGCTGATCGGCGAGCCGGGCGTCGGCAAGACCGCGATCGTCGAAGGGCTCGCGCAGCGGATCGTCAACGGCGAAGTGCCCGAGACGCTGAAGGGCAAGCGCGTGCTGTCGCTCGACATGGCCGCGCTGCTCGCCGGCGCGAAGTATCGCGGCGAGTTCGAGGAGCGCCTGAAGGCCGTGCTCAACGACATCGCGAAGGACGAAGGCCAGACGATCGTGTTCATCGACGAGATCCACACGATGGTCGGCGCCGGCAAGGCCGAAGGCGCGATGGACGCGGGCAACATGTTGAAGCCGGCGCTGTCGCGCGGCGAATTGCACTGCATCGGCGCGACCACGCTCGACGAATACCGCAAGTACATCGAGAAGGACGCCGCGCTCGAGCGCCGCTTCCAGAAGGTGCTCGTCGACGAGCCCAGCGTCGAGGCGACGATCGCGATCCTGCGCGGGCTGCAGGAGAAGTACGAACTGCACCACGGCGTCGACATCACCGACCCGGCGATCGTCGCCGCGGCCGAGCTGTCGCACCGCTACATCACCGACCGTTTCCTGCCGGACAAGGCGATCGACCTGATCGACGAGGCTGCGTCGAAGATCAAGATGGAAATCGATTCGAAGCCCGAAGAGATGGACAAGCTCGACCGTCGTCTGATCCAGCTGAAGATCGAGCGCGAGGCCGTGAAGAAGGAGCAGGACGAAGCGTCGCAGAAGCGTCTGCAGCTGATCGAGGAAGAGATCGACCGTCTCGGCCGCGAATATGCGGACCTCGAGGAGATCTGGACCGCCGAGAAGGCCGCGGTGCAGGGCAGCGCGCAGCTCAAGGAAGAGATCGAGAAGGTGCGGGCCGACATCGTGCGCCTGCAGCGTGAAGGCAAGCTGGAGAAGGTCGCCGAACTGCAGTACGGCAAGCTGCCGCAACTCGAGTCGCAACTGAAGCAGGTCACGCAGGCCGAAGAGCAGGAGCAGCACAACCCGACGCGTCCGCGTCTGCTGCGCACGCAGGTCGGCGCGGAAGAAATCGCGGAAGTCGTGTCGCGTGCAACCGGGATTCCGGTGTCGCGGATGATGCAGGGCGAACGCGAGAAGCTGCTGCACATCGAGGAAAAGCTGCACGAGCGCGTGGTCGGCCAGCACGAGGCGATCAGCGCGGTCGCGGATGCGATCCGTCGTTCGCGCGCGGGTCTCGCCGATCCGAACCGTCCGTACGGCTCGTTCCTGTTCCTCGGCCCGACGGGTGTCGGCAAGACCGAGCTGTGCAAGGCGCTGGCGTCGTTCCTGTTCGATTCGGAAGAGCACCTGATCCGCATCGACATGAGCGAGTTCATGGAGAAGCACAGCGTCGCGCGGCTGATCGGCGCGCCGCCGGGCTATGTCGGCTACGAGGAAGGCGGCTACCTGACGGAAGCCGTGCGCCGCAAGCCGTACAGCGTGATCCTGCTCGACGAGATCGAGAAGGCGCATCCGGACGTGTTCAACGTGCTGCTGCAGGTGCTCGACGACGGTCGCATGACCGACGGGCAGGGGCGCACGGTCGACTTCAAGAACACGGTGATCGTGATGACGTCGAACCTCGGCTCGCAGGTGATCCAGGCGATGACGGGTGCGCCGCAGGAAGAGATCAAGGACGCCGTGTGGATCGAGGTGAAACAGCACTTCCGTCCGGAGTTCCTGAACCGGATCGATGACGTCGTCGTGTTCCACGCGCTCGATCGCAGCAACATCGAATCGATCGCGAAGATCCAGCTCGCACGCCTGCACGACCGGCTCGCGAAGCTCGACATGGCGCTCGACGTGTCGCCGGCGGCGCTCGAACAGATCGCGAAGGTCGGCTACGATCCGGTGTTCGGCGCGCGGCCGCTGAAGCGCGCGATCCAGCAGGAGATCGAGAACCCGGTCGCGAAGCTGATCCTCGCGGGCCGCTTCGGCCCGAAGGACGTGATCCCGGTCGACGTCAACGACGGCGAGTTCGTGTTCGACCGCGTCGTGCACTGATCGCCGCTGATCGGCCGCCCGCCCGGTTCGCGCCGGGCGCGCAAAAACAAACACCCCGCTCAGGCGGGGTGTTTGCATATGGAGCGGCCGGAACTGCTGCCCGGGCCGTCAGCCGGTGCGGTGCGGGCTCAGGCCTGCTTGTTGCCGCCGAACATGCCGGCGAGTTGCGTGAGCGTGCCGAGCACGTTCGACGTATCGACCTGGCCGCCAGCCGGCACTTCGCCGTTCGGCGTCGCGCCGTTGACGACGTGCGGCAGCACTTGCGCGAGGATCGACGAGGCCTGCGACGGATCGATGCCGACCTTGGTCGCGAGCGCGCCGACGACGTCGGAGCCGAGCACGTTCTGCAGCGTGTCGCCCGAGATCGGCTGGTTTTCGCCGGTGCCGACCCACGAGCCGATGATGTCGCCGGCGCCGCCGGCCTTGAACTTCTCGATCAGGCCGTTCAGGCCGCCCGGCTGGTTGTTGATGAATTCGAGCGCGGTCGTGATGAGCGCGCTTTGCGAGTTGCCGCCGGCCTGGCCGCCGATCAGACCGCCAACGATGTCGAGGAGACCCATGGTTCTTCACCTTCACTGAAAAGGGCGCCGCAGCAACGGCGCCCGTTGATCGAATGCCGCGCGCACGCCGTCGCGCGCGCGGCGCACATCAGGCGCCCGACGCCGCGGCGGCGGAGGCTGCCTTGTCCTTCTTGCTCTTCTTCTTCGACCCCTTGGTCGCCTTCGTGGACGACGCCGCGGCCGGCGCGCTCGCGCCCGCGTCGGCGGATGCCGCCGCGGCTGCGGCCGCCTTCTCTTTCTTCGATGCGCGCTTGCTCTTGGCCGGCTTGGCCGCCGCTTCCGGCGCGCTGGCGGCCGGTGCGGTCGCCGTCGTGCCGGTCGTCGCGGTCGTCGGCGTCGATGCGGTGCCTGCCGACGTCGTGGCCGACGTGGTCGCCGACGTCGTCGCGGCCGGCTTCGACAGCTTCACGCCCTTCGGCGGCGTCGACGAGCCGCCGACCGTCAGGCCGTTTTCCTCGAGATGCCCGACCGACTTCGTGCCGAGACCCTTCACGCGGTTCGCGAGATCGTCCGCGTCCTTGAACGGGCCGTTCTTGGTGCGTTCGTCAATGATCGCCTTCGACTTCACGGGCCCGAGCCCCTTCACCGATTCGAGCGCGGCCTGGTCGGCCGTGTTGACTTCGACGGCCGTGGCGAGGCCGGCGGCAAGCGACAGCGACAGCGCGACGAACAGCATCAGCAGCTTTTTCAGCATGGCAAGGGCTCCCTGGTTCTGACGGATGAATGGGCGTTGCAACGGACGGCGGGGCGAGACCCGGCCGGGCGTCGCCGTTAAGCATAGGACAAATGCGTGCCCTTTTTAAGACAGGCGATGACCGAATCTTGCTGAAGGCTTGCGCCGCTGTAAAGACAGAAAGCTGCGCCGGGCAGTGGTTTTGACCATTCTTTACGGTGTCCGCGCTGCGGTCCGCGGCGCGGACTGCAAATTATTTGATATGGCCGTGCGACGATGCTTGACTTAGAGTGAACTCTAACTCCTAACCTTGTTCCTGCCATGTCGAAAACCGTATCCAAACCTTCCGCCGCCGGTCCGCTGACGATCGGGCAAGTCGCCGAACTGACCGGCGTGTCGACGCACACGTTGCGGTATTACGAGCAGGCCGGCCTGCTGCGCGCGATTTCGCGCACGGCGGCCGGGCACCGGCTCTATGCACCGGCCGACCTTGACTGGCTTGCCTTCGTGATGCGCCTGAAGGCGACCGGCATGCCGATCGCGCAGATGCAGCAGTTCGCAGCGCTGCGCTCGCAAGGCGAGTCGACGTTCGGTGAGCGGCGGCGGTTGCTGGCCGCGCATCGCGATGCGGTGCGCGCGCATATCGCGGAGCTGCAGGCGAGCCTCGACGCGATCGGCGACAAGATCGCGTACTACGAGACGCAGGAACGCGAGACGGAACGACGGGCGAATCCTACTCATTCACCCTCTGAACAGGACGGACACCATGGAACAACGCGTTGAAGACCGCTATACGCGCGGCTGGAACAAGCTGAAGGAAATCGACGGCGAAGTGGGCGAGCGCGTGATCGCGGCGCTCGCGCCGATCGCGCCCGACTTCGGGCGGCTGATCGTCGAGTTCAGCTTCGGCGATATCTACAGCCGGCCGCAGCTCGACCTGAAAGCGCGCGAGATTGCGACGATCGCCGCGCTGGCTGCGCTCGGCAATGCGCAGCCGCAACTGAAGGTGCATATCGAGGCCGCGCTGAACGTCGGCTGCACGCGCGCCGAGATCGTCGAGGTGTTCATGCAGATGGCCGTCTACGCGGGGTTCCCGGCCGCGCTGAACGCATTGTTTGCCGCGCACGAGGTGTTCACGCGGCGCGATGACGCGCTCGGCGAGGACGGCGCCGCGACTGAAGCGGCCGAGCACACGGCGTGATGCGAAGCGTGCCGATGCGTCGCAGGCATCAGATGCGGTGCGGCGCGACGATCCGGTGCTTGGCGATTCGCCGGTACAGCGTCGCGCGCGAGATGCCGAGCGCCTGCGCGGCCGCGTCGGGCCGCCAGCGATGCGCGGTGAGCGCCGCGACGATGCGGCCGCGTTCGTCGTCCGGCAGGGCGCCGGCCGGACCGGCGCCGAGCTGCGCGGCGAGATCGGCCGGCAGGTCGCGCCGCGTCACGCATGCGGCGTCGCATACCGCGCACGCATAGCGCAGCACGTTGCGCAGCTGGCGCACGTTACCGGGCCACGGATAGGCGGCGAGCTGCGCGGCGAGCGTCGGGTCGAGCGTGAGCACGTGGCCCGTCGCCTGCGCCTCCTCGGCGAACACCGTGGCGATCACGTCGCATACGTCCGCGCGCTCGCGCAGCGGCGGCAGCTCGAACGTCGCGCCGCTCAACCGGTAATACAGGTCCTCGCGGAACGTGCCGTCGGCCACCATCCGCGCGAGATCGCGGTGGGTCGCACAGATCACGTCGAGATCGACGCGCACGGGCGTGTCGCTGCCGAGCGGCACGACCTCGCCGTCGGCGAGCACGCGCAGCAGGCGCGTCTGCAGCGTGAGCGGCATGTCGCCGATTTCGTCGAGGAACAGCGTGCCGCCGTCGGCGAGCGCGATCTTGCCGCGCGCGCCGTGCTTGCGCGCGCCGGTGAACGCGCCGGCCGCATAGCCGAACAACTCGCTTTCGATCAGGGCCTCGGGCAGCGCGCCGCAGTTGACCGCGACGAACGGTCGCGCACGCCGCGCGCCGGCGTCGTGGATCGCGCGGGCGAACACTTCCTTTCCCGCGCCGGTTTCGCCCAGCACGAGGATCGGCAGCCGCTTGCTCGCGACCCGCAGCGCGAGTTCGGCCTGCTGCGCGACGCGCGCGTCGCTGCTGTGCAGGAACGGCGTCAGCGCGCCGACGTGGCGCTGCGCGGTGCCGGGGCGGCGCGATGCGGGGGCGGCCCGTGCGGTGCCGGTTTCGCGGCCGGCACGCCGTAGCGGGGCACGCAATCGCGCATAGAGCGGCGCGCCGGTCGCGCGCAGCCGCAGCGCGACGATCGCATCGAGCCGCGCGGCGTCGCGCAATGGCATCTCGGTTGCATCGAAGATCTCGTCGATATGGCGCGGTTCGCGCAGCGCCGGCAGCGCATCGCGCGCCTGCCGGTTCGCGGCGACGATATTGCCGCATTCGTCGAACGCAATCAGCCATTCCGGCTGTGCCTCGACGTAGTGACGGTTCGGATGCCCGAACAATATCCAGTGCTGCGCGGTGCTGTGCACGAAATAGCCGTCCTCGATCAGCGCCGCGCTCTGCCGCACGAGCTGGTACACGAGACGCTGGCTGTCGCGACCGTCGGGCGACTGGACGGCCGACGCATCGAGCACGCCGATCAGTTCGCCGCCCGGCGAGAAGATCGGGGCCGCGCTGCAGGTGAGTGTGGTGAACGCCGCGCGGAAGTGGTCGGTCTTGTGCACGGTGATCGGCGCGAGATCGGTCAGCACGCTCGCGACGCCGCAGGTGCCTTCCTCGCTTTCCGACCAGCACGAGCCGATGTGCAGCCCCGCATGGCGGAAGTCGTTGCGGCGCTCGCGGTCGATCCGGTAGTCGATCGTCACGCCATGCGCGTCGGTCAGCATCACGCAATAGTCGGCGACCCGAATCATGTCGTGCAGGCGCGTCAGGCACTGGCCCGATGCGCGCAGGAAGGCCTCCTCCTTGTCGCGCACCTCGCGCAGTTCGGCCGCGGTCAGCACGCGCGGGCCGATCGACGAAGCGGGGTCGAGCGCGTAGCGCTCGAGCGAGCGCTGCCACGACGACACGAGACGCGCGGAATCGGCCGGCGCGGGCAGGCGCCCGGCGAGCGCGCCGAGCACACGGTCGGCGTGCTGGGCCTGGGGGACGGCATAGGGCATGGTCGGCTCCGGTTCCGTACGGCGGGGATTTCGATGCTCTTGTAGCACATCCGCGGCAGCGGATCACATTGCATCGCAGCACGCGCGCGGCCTGAGACGTTCGTCTCACCGACATCTCAGCCCGTCTCGCGCAGCTGAGACGCGCGGACGTGCCCGGCAACACGGTGGTCGGGAGCGTGGCGGCGCGTGCCATGCCGCGATGCGCGTGGCTTGCCGGCCAAACGGCAATGACGATCACCGCGCCGAAGTCGCCGTGTCGAGGGATAGACCAGGTGAGACGCCCGGCCTGTTTCGCGGCGCTTCGAGCTGCCCGACAGCAGGTGCCGATGACGTGCGTACCCCGCCGAGCCAGCCTGTACGCGGGTTTCGCGGACGTTGCACACGCGGTGGCACGCCGCTTGCAGATGTGACGGGCAATGCCGGCGCAATCGCGTCGGCGACGACGATCCGCTGCCCTCGATGACGGCGGACGACACATGAAGGGCCGGTGCGCGAGCGCCGGTCCACTGGATGGAGACAAGCCCGTGACGACGCCCGTGACCGTCGGTGTGATCGCGAACCCCGCATCGGGGCGCGACATTCGCCGCCTGACGACGCATGCATCCGTGTTCCCCACTGCGGAAAAAGCCAACATGGTCGTGCGCCTGCTTGCCGGCCTCGGCGCGATGGGCGTCGAGCGCGTGCTGACCCTGCGCGACAAGACGGGCATCGCGACGCTGCTGATGCGTGCGCTCGATACGCATCGCGCGCTTGCCCCGCACGAACGCTGGCCCGACGTCGAATTCGTCGACCTGCCGATCTCCGACACGGTTGCCGACACGCACGCCGGCGCTGCCTACATGCGCCGGAGGGAAGTCGCGCTGATCGTCGTGCTCGGCGGCGACGGCACCCATCGCGCGGTCGCCGCGCACTGCGGCTCGACGCCGCTCGTCGCGCTGTCCACCGGCACCAACAATGCGTTTCCCGAACATCGCGAGGCGACCGTCGCGGGCATCGCGGCAGGACTCGCCGCGACCGGCGCCGTGCCGGCCGAGATCGCGTTTGTGCGCAACAAGCGGCTCGTCGTGCGCGGCGTGGCGGGCGCGAACGCGGGGCGCGAGGAGATCGCGCTCGTCGACGTGTGCGCGGCACGCCAGCGCTTCATCGGCGCGCGGGCGATCTCGGGGCCCGACGACATCGACGCGCTGTACCTGACCTTCGCGGAGCCGGACGGCATCGGCCTGTCCGCGCTCGGCGGCGCGTGGGCGCCGCTCGAGCGCAGCGCGCCGCACGGGCTCGCGATGCGCTTCGCCGCCGACGGCAACGCGGCCGGCACGCCGCTCGTCGCGCCGATCGCACCCGGCCGCGTCGATCGCGTCGTGATGCGCAGCTGCGAGCGGCTCGAGCCGGGTGCGTGGCAGACGATCCCGTTCGAGCGCGGCACGCTCGCGTTCGACGGCGAGCGCGAGATCGAGGTCGCGCGCGGCGATCGCTACGAGATCGCGCTCGACTGGCGCGGGCCGCTGACCGTCGATGTGGGCCGCACGCTGCGTTACGCGTCGTCGCGTCAGGTGTTGCGCGACGCCGGCGCGTGGCGCGGCTGACGCCAGCTTCACGTTTCACCGACGGCCGCAGGCCGTGCAATCCGTCGCCGGGGCGTTGCCGCGGCGGCATTCGCAGTCAGACCTACCAGGAGACACACATGACCGTTTCGACACAGCTCAGCAGGGACAAGCTGCTGGACGCCTACCGGCTGATGCGCACGATCCGCGAATTCGAGGAACGTCTGCACGTCGAGTTCGCGACCGGCGAAATCCCCGGCTTCGTCCACCTGTATGCAGGCGAGGAGGCATCCGCGGTCGGCACGATGCTGCACCTCGGTCTCGAGGACTACGTCGCGACCACGCACCGCGGGCACGGCCACTGCATCGCGAAAGGCGTCGACGTGCACGGCATGATGGCCGAGATCTACGGCAAGAAGACGGGCGTCTGCCACGGCAAGGGCGGCTCGATGCACATCGCCGACCTGTCGATGGGGATGCTCGGCGCGAACGGGATCGTCGGCGCGGGCGGTCCACTCGTGTGCGGCGCGGCGCTCGCGGCCAAGCACAAGAAGACCGGCGGGGTCGGCGTGTGCTTCTTCGGCGACGGCGCGTCGAACCAGGGCGTGATCTTCGAATCGATGAACCTCGCGTCGGTGTGGCGGCTGCCGGCGATCTTCGTGGCCGAAAACAACGGCTATGCGGAAGCGACGGCGTCGAGCTGGTCGGTCGCGACCGACAACATCGCCGATCGCGCGAACGGCTTCGGGATGCCCGGCGTGATCGTCGACGGCTTCGACTTCTTCGCGGTGCACGAGGCACTCGGCGAAGCGGTCGCACGCGCGCGCAGCGGCGGCGGTCCGACGCTCGTCGAGGTGAAGTTCACGCGCTACTTCGGCCACTTCGAAGGCGATGCGCAGACCTATCGCGCGCCGGGCGAAGTGCAGAAGCTGCGCGACGAGAAGGACTGCCTGAAGCATTTCGAAACGCGCGTCGTGCGCGCCGAAGCGCTGACGACCGACGAGCTGCGTGCCGTCGATGCCCAGGTGAAGACGCTGATCGACGACGCGGTCGCGCAGGCGAAGGCCGCGCCGCTGCCCGATGCGGCTGACCTGCTGGCCGACGTGTACGTGTCGTACCCGTGAATGCGATGTGACACGGCAGCCCTCAGTTGGCGGCCGGCACGGCGAACCGAATATCCCAGGAGACAGACATGGCAAGGAAGATCACTTATTCGCAGGCGATCAACGAGGCGCTCGCGCAGGAAATGGCGCGCGACGACAGCGTGATCGTGATGGGCGAGGACAATGCAGGCGGCGCGGGTGCGCCGGGCGAGGACGACGCGTGGGGCGGCGTACTCGGCGTGACGAAGGGGCTGTTCCACAAGTTTCCGGGGCGCGTGCTCGACACGCCGCTGTCGGAGGGGGGCTACATCGGCGCGGCGGTCGGTGCGGCCGCATGCGGGATGCGGCCCGTCGCGGAGTTGATGTTCATCGACTTCATGGGCGTGTGCTTCGACCAGATCTTCAACCAGGCCGCGAAATTCCGCTACATGTTCGGCGGCAAGGCCGTGACGCCGGTCGTGATCCGCGCGATGTACGGTGCCGGTCTGCGCGCGGCCGCGCAGCATTCGCAGATGCTCACGTCGCTGTTTACGCACATCCCGGGGCTGAAGGTCGTGTGCCCGTCGACGCCGTATGACGCGAAGGGGCTGCTGATCCAGGCGATCCGCGACGACGATCCCGTGATCTTCCTCGAACACAAGCTGCTCTACACGCGGGAAGGCGACGTGCCTGAGGAATCCTATGCGATTCCGTTCGGCGAGGCGAACGTCGTGCGCGAAGGCGACGACGCGACGATCGTCACGTACGGCCGGATGGTGCATCTCGCGACCGACGCGGCCGCGAAGCTCGCGAAGGACGGCATCCAGGTCGACGTGATCGACCTGCGCACGACGTCGCCGCTCGACGAGGAAACGATCCTCGAAAGCGCGGCGCGCACCGGCCGCGTGGTGGTCGTCGACGAGGCGAACCCGCGCTGCTCGATCGCGACCGACATCGCCGCGCTCGTCGCACAGCGTGCGTTCCGGACGCTCAAGGCGCCGATCGAGCTCGTGACCGCGCCGCACACGCCCACGCCGTTCGCCGGCGTGCTGGAAGACCTGTATATCCCGTCTGCCGATGCGATCGCGCAGGCGGTACTGAAGACGAGGAGCTGACACGATGTCGATTCACATGATCACGATGCCCAAGTGGGGGCTGTCGATGGAGCAGGGGCAGGTCAACGGCTGGCTGAAGGCAATCGGCGAGCGCGTGACGAAGGGCGACGAAGTGCTCGACGTCGAGACCGACAAGATCTCGTCGGGTGTCGAGTGCGCGTTCGACGGCACGCTGCGCCGGCAGGTCGCGCAGGAGGGCGAGACGCTGCCGGTCGGTGCGCTGCTCGGCGTGGTGGCGGCGGCCGACGCGAGCGATGCCGACATCGATGCGGCGATCGCCGAATTCCAGCGCGATTTCACGCCGAGCGCGGCGGCCGACGACGCCGGGGGCCCGCAGCCCGAGAAGGCGCAGATCGGCGGACGCACGGTCCGGTTCCTGAAGCTGGGCGATGGCACGGGCACGCCTGCCGTGCTGATCCACGGCTTCGGCGGCGACCTGAACAACTGGCTGTTCAACCATGCGGAACTCGCCGCGCACCGGCCCGTGTGGGCGCTCGATCTGCCCGGACACGGCGAATCGGCCAAGGCGGTTGAGACCGGCAACCTCGACGAACTGGCCGATGCGGTGCTCGCGCTGCTCGACGCGCAGCATATCGACCGCGCGCACCTGATCGGCCATTCGATGGGCGGCGCGGTCGCGATGGCGGCGGCCGAGCGTGCGCCGCAACGCGTGGCGTCCCTGACGCTGATCGCGAGCGCCGGGCTCGGTGCCGACATCAACCGCGGCTACATCGACGGCTTCGTCGCCGGCAACAGCCGCAATACGCTGAAGCCGCACCTCGGTGCGCTGTTCGCAGACCACGCGCTCGTCACGCGGCAACTGGTCGAGGACCTCGTCAAGTACAAGCGGCTCGAAGGCGTGCAGGCCGCGCTGGAGAAGATCGCGAACGCTGCGTTCGACGGCGCGGCCCAGCGGCGCGTGTTCCGCGACCGCGTCGCGTCCCTTGCGCCGCGCACGCTGGTGATCTGGGGCGAGCGCGACCAGGTGATTCCCGCGCAGCATGCGCAGGGCTTGCCGGACGGCGTGCGGGCCGAGGTGATTGCGGGCAGCGGTCATATGGTGCAGATGGAGGCGGCTGCCGACGTGAACCGCCTGATCGTCGCGTTTCTCGGAGATTGACGATGGCCGCCGCGCTCGAACGACCCAGCCTCACCGCGCTCGGCCAGCCGGGCGCGAGGAGCCGCGACAAGCTCGCGCGCATTCCGGTGCGCGTCGAGCCCGCGGCCGGCGCGGCGCTGCCGAAGCCGCCATGGCTGCGGGCGCGGCCGATGATGAGCGGGGCGGTCGCCGACATGGCGGCCGTGCTGCGCGATCACCGGCTGCATTCCGTGTGCGAGGAGGCCATGTGCCCGAACATCGGCGAATGCTTCGCGCAGCGCACCGCGACCTTCATGATCATGGGCGGGCTGTGCACGCGGCGCTGCCCGTTCTGCGATGTCGCGCACGGCCGTCCCGAACCGCTCGATCCCGGCGAGCCCGTGCGGCTCGCCGCCGCAGTCGCGGCGCTGGGGCTGCGCTACGTCGTGATCACGTCGGTCGATCGCGACGACCTGCGCGACGGCGGCGCCGCGCATTTTGCCGCCTGCATCGCGGCGGTGCGCGCGAGCGTGCCGGGCATCGGCGTCGAGGTGCTGACGCCCGATTTCCGGGGCCGCGTTCCCCGTGCGCTCGAGGCGTTGTCGTCGGCGTGGCCGGACGTGTTCAATCACAACATCGAGACGGTGCCGTCGCTGTACCGGGCGGCGCGGCCCGGCGCCGACTATCGCGGCTCGCTCGAACTGCTCGCACAGGCGAAGGCCGCGCGGCCGACGCTCGTGACGAAATCGGGATTGATGCTCGGGCTCGGCGAGCGCGACGACGAGGTGCGCGACACACTGCGCGATCTGCGTGCGCACGAGGTCGACGTATTGACGCTCGGCCAGTATCTCGCACCGTCCGCGCACCATCTGCCGGTGCGGCGCTACGTGAGCCCCGACGCGTTCGCCGCGTGGCGCGACGAGGGGCTGGCGCTCGGTTTCAGGGAAGTCGTTGCCGGCCCGCTCGTGCGGTCGTCGTATCACGCGGCCGACGTGCTGGAGGACGCGTAGGCCGCGGGCCGTGGGTCAGGCGTCGATGGACAGCTGCGCGCGGCTGACGCGGCGCAGGTAGAGGGCGAGTCCCGCACCGGCGAGCATCAGGCTGATCGTGTTCGCGAACCAGAAGCCGCGCGCACCGGTCAGCCATGCCGGCGCGATGCCGCCGATGTCGAAGCCGAGCACATAGCCGCCGCCGAGCCCGACGCCCCACAGCGCGACCGCGTAGATCACGGTCGGCACGACCGCGACCTTGTAGGCGCGCAGCACGAATGCCGACGTGATCTGCAGCGCATCGAAGAAGTGATAGCAGGTGACGATCGCGACCAGCGGCAGCGCGGCGGCCACCACGGCCGGGTTCGGCGTGTAGCCGCTGACGATCAACGGGCGCAGCGTGAACACGAGCACGCCGTACGCGGCCGCGATCCCGCACGCGAGCATCACGCTGTGCCGGCCGAGCAGGCGCGCCTCGTCCGGACGGCCGGCACCGAGCGCGCGGGCGACGAGCGTCGATGCCGCGACGCCGATCGACAGCGGCGTCATGTACAGCACCGCGCTGATGTTGCCGGCGATCTGATGGCCGGCGAGCGTCGTCGTGCCGAACTGTGCGATGAAGAGCGCCATGCACGTGAACGACGTGACCTCGATCAGGTACGACAGGCCCATCGGCACGCCGAGCTTGAGGATCGCCTTCTGGCGCACCCATACGGGCCAGCAAAAGCGCGAGAAGATCGCGAGCGGCGAGAACACGTCGAGCTTCGCGAGCAGCGTGAAGCCGATCAGCGCGAGCGCCCAGTTGATCAGCGTGCTCGCGAGCCCGCAACCGGGGCCGCCGAGGGCCGGCACGCCGAAGCCGCCGAAGACGAACCACACGTTGAGCGGAAACTTGAGCAGCAGCGCGCCGATCTGCAGGATCATCGCGAGGCGCGGCTTGCCGGCCGCGTTGGTCAGCGCGTTGTAGATCCGGAACACGAGGCTCGCCGGCAGGCCGTACGACAGGATGCGCAGGTAATCGACGGTGCGCTCGTGCAGCGCGGGCGGCGCGTGGGCAATGTGCAGCAGCGGTTCGGGAAAATGCAGCAGCAGGAAGCCGGGCACCGCGAGCAACAGCGCGAGCCACAGTGCCTGGCGGACTTCCTCGCCGATCTCGGCGTAGCGCCGGGCGCCGTACAGCTGCCCGGTGATCGGCTGCAGCGCGGACAGGATGCCCGTCATCCCGATGTAGATCGACACGTAGATCGACGAACCGAGCCCGAGCGCGGCCAGGTCGATGGCCGAGTAGCGGCCGACCATCGCCGTATCGATCACGCCGAACGCGATGATCGCGAGCTGGCCGACGAGCACCGGCCATGCGAGACCGACGATCCGGCGGATGTCGGCGAACATCGTCAATCGACCGTCCGGCGGCGCGGGCCACGGCGCTTGACGGGCGTCGTCGGCCGCTCGATGCGTTCGTACAGGCGGAAGCGCTCGTCGCGGTCGGCAACGCGGCGGCCTTCCCATACGAGACGCCACACGTATTGCGACATCGCGCTCGGCTCGCCGAAGTCCGCGCGGTCCTGGCGCAGGATCACGTCGCACTCGCCCGAGAATTCGAAGTGCATGTCGCCGAAGTACGCGAAGGTCGCGATCTGCGCATCACCGAGCCGCACGGGCGAGATGCACGCATAGTCTTTCGGCAAATGCGACGCGATCTGCTGCGCGACGTCGCTGTAGGTCCGGCCGTAGTTGACGATCGGCAGCCACAGCGTCATCAGCAGCACCCACATCAGCGTGGTGCCCGCGCCCGACAGCACGACGCTGCGCCACAGCACCTTCGGCTGGCGCGAGATGCGCCAGCGCGCGAGCAGGCACCAGCACACGGTGACGATCACCGCGCAGATGAACGACAGGATCTTGAAGTGCGGCTCGTAGCCCGGCACGAGGCGCGCGAGGTTGCGCGCGAGCGGATGCGGGAAGCCGGTGAGCGACGCGAGCCACACGAGCCACACGAAGGTGCCGAGGATCGTGAAGCTCAGCACCGCGAACCAGTCGATCGCGTTGATCGCGCCGCGTTTGAGCGTGGGCAGCGCGAAGGTGGCGAGCACCGCGAGCGGCGGCAGCAGGAGCATGTACATGCGGTTCGACTGCTGGCTCTGCAGGATCACGAGCGCGACGAGCGGCACGACGACCGACAGCGGAATCGCGATGTGCGCGCGGCGGCGCATGCCGGCCCAGCTCCACCAGGCCCAGATCGCGAGCGGCCACGCGGGCCACGTGAAGAGCGGCAGGTTCTTCGCCGCATAGCCGAGCACCGCGGTCGGCGGGCCCGAAAAGCGCATCAGGCTGCCGTGGATCCACTGGTTGAAGAACCACGCGGCGTCGTCGGGCGCCGCGTTGAAGGCGGCGAGCGGCCACAGCGCGGAGATCGCGGCCGCGAGCGGCACGCCGATCAGCGGCAGGCGCAGGTTGCGCATCTCCGGCGTGACGAGCCACAGCGCGGCCGTGCCGGCGAGCAGCGCGACCACGAGCACCGGGTTGCCGGACAGGGCGACGAGGCCCATCGCGACACCCCACCACAGCGCGCCCTGCATCGGTTTGTCGATGCCGCGCACGATGCCGTACACGAGCATCGCGATCCACGCGAACTGGGCGAGCTGCGGCGTCGTTTCGTGGCCGCGCTCCGCGAGCCCGAAGCATGCGACAAGGATCAGCAGCGCGCCGTCGGCGAGCGTGCGGCCGTAGTCGCGCGGCTCCGGCTCGCCGCCGAATGCGTACTTGAACGGCTGAACCTCGGCGCGCCGGCCGAGCAGGTAGGCGGCGTACCAGACGAACGCGCACGCGACACAGAACAGCACGCCCGTGTCGACGCGCGACGCGTTGCTCGCGTCGACCCACGGCGCCAGCGCGCGGATCGACAGCGCGCCGAGCCAGTAGCCGAGCGGCCCGTCGGTGGTGATGAACTTGCCGACCAGGTTCGGCAGCAGCCAGTCGTGCCAGCTGCCGGTGGCCATCGTCCACATCACGCCGAAGCCCGCCGCGTCTTCGTTCTTCCACGGATCCCGGCCGAACAGGCCGAATGCCGCGTAGACGAGGCAGAGCGTAAGCAGCAGCCAGCGCGGCAGCGCACGCGTGGCGGAGGCGGTGAGACGGACGACAGGCTTCATGCAGATGAGCGTTTTGTTATGGGCGGCCGGCGCGGGCGCGCGCGGTCGAGCCGGTTTCTAGCATCCGGCATTGTAGACGTGCCGGATGTTGCGCGTCAGGGGGTTCCTCAGGGCGCCGGCCGGCGGTTGCCGGGCGAGCAGAGACAAAAAAGGGCAGCCTGGGCTGCCCTTTTGTGCGATACCGGTGCGTTGCAACCACCGGATGCGGCGCGAAGCTTACTTCGCGAGTTTGCCGCTGGCGCGTGCGCCGAATTTGTTCTTGAACTTCTCGACACGGCCTGCCGTGTCCATGATCTTTTGCTGGCCCGTGTAGAACGAGTGCGATTCCGACGACACTTCGATCTTGGCGAGCGGGTAGGTCTTGCCGTCGAGTTCGATGTTTTCACGCGTCTGGATCGTCGAGCGCGTGATGAACTTGAAGCCGTTCGACATGTCTTGGAAGACGACTTCGCGGTAGTTCGGGTGAATGCCTTCTTTCATGGTCTTTCCTTGGTGAGAGCGGTAGCCAACCCGCCGCTTGCCGTGTCGGAGCGCACATTGCGCCTGCCAGACGACGCCAAGCCCGGCGCGAGCCACTTGCCTAAGGTCGAAAAACGGCGATTATGCCAGAAAATCAGATGGTTGACGAATAATTTTCATCACGCGCCGAGGGCGCCCGTCCGGGCCGGATCCTGCCGGTAGTAGCGCGCGAGCAGCCGGTACAGCTCCGGAAATTCGGACTCGAATGCGCGCGGCCGCACGAACAGCGCCTCGCTGCACACCGCGAAGAATTCCGACGGGTGGTCGGCCGCATAGGGATCGATCAGCGATTCCCGCTCGAAGCGCGCCCACGCACGGTCCGGCACCGCATCGACGCGTGCGCAGAACTGGTCGTACGCATGCTCGAACACGTCGGCCCAGGCCTGCGCGTCGAGGTGCGGCGCGTGCCAGCGGCGAAAAAGGGGCGGATAGCCGTCGGCCTCGCCGTTGACCATGTCGATCTTGTGCGCGAACTCGTGGATCACGACGTTGTACGCGTCGCGGCCGTCCGTCATCTGCGCGTCTTCCCACGACAGGATCACCGGGCCGCCTTCCCACGCTTCGCCGCTCGCGTCCTGCTCGACTTCATGGACGACGCCGTCCTCGTCCTGCACGGTCTTGCGGATCACGAATTCGCCTGGATACACGACGACGCCGACCCAGCCGTCGTACAGCGACAAATCCAGATTCAGCACGGGCAGGCACGCCTGCGCGGCGATCGCGACGATCATCTCGTCGGTCAGCTCGAGCCCGTGCGCGGTCGAAAACGATTTCTTCGCGATGAACAGGCTCGTGAGCTCGCGCAGCCGGCCCAGGTCGCCGGGCGTCAGCGTGGCGAGGAACGGCAGGCGCGCAACGGTGTCCTGCCACAACGCATCGGCAATCGGATGGCTGCGCAGCGCGCGGTCGCGGCGGCGGTCGTCGAACCAGCGGGTCAGTTTCGAGAGCATGGAGGCAGCGCAGGAAGATCCAAAGCCTGTCTTTTAACTCAATCGATCTCTTTTTGCCATGCCGCGAAGAGGCCGCCGACGAGCGCGACGCCCGCGAGGAAATAGAAACCGTCGAGCGACGCGAGGAACGACGCCTGTTGCGCGACCATCCGCGCGATCGACGCGATCGCGAGGGCGTGCGCGTCGTTCAGTGCATGGCCGGCTGCCACATAGCTGCGCGTGAGGGCGTCGACGGTCTGCTGGAACAGCGGATCGAACACGTTCGCGCGCTCGACGAGCCGCGTCTGATGCACGGCCAGCCGGTGCTGCTCGACGATGATCACCGACGACGTCGCGAACGAGATCGTCAGTTGCCGCACGATGTTCTTCAGCCGGTAGCCGTGCGTGTATTCGTCGATCGCGAAGATGCGGAACGTCAGGTTCGCGACCGGCAGCACGATGAACAGCAGCAGGAGCCCGCGCAGCAGCAGCGGGCCGATCAGTGCGGCCTCGCCGACTTGCGGCGTCATCCGCGTCATCCACAGCGCGGCGGCGATCGCGATCGCGAAACCCGGCACCACGAACCATTTCTTGTGCGTGACGTGCTTCGCATAGCGCAGGTAGGCGAACAGCGCGGTCGCCGAGATCAGCGACATCGTGCCGACCAGGCGCCCGGCGTTCTCGACCGGATAGCCGAGCCCGCTTTCGAGCAGGCGGGAAGTCAGGTAGCTGAAGCCGGTCGACTCGTAGTAATAGAACATGTACAGCAGCAATCCGACCTGGAACGTGCGCTCGCGAAACGCATGCAGCCGCACGAGGGGCGTCGGATGGTTCCACTGGTGATAGGCGAACCACGCGAGCGCGCCCACGCCGACGAGCGTCAGCATGATCAGCGTCGGCGAGCCGCTGTAGAGCTGGTAGTGCACCTGCTGCAGCACGATCTGCAGCGCGCCTTGCGCGAGCGCGAACACGATGTACGGCCAGAAATGTCCGGAGCCGCGCCCGTCGTCGGGCGTCCTGCCCGAATCGGGCAGCGTGAGGAAGGCGAGGATCGCGAACGCGATACCTGCGGGCGCCGTGCACGCGAACAGCGCGCGCCACGTCGAATGCGCGACGAGCAGCCCGCCGACGATCGGCGCGAGCGCGCTGCCGAGCAGGATCATGATCAGGAACGCGCGCGTGGCGGGCGGCCGCTCCTGCGGCTTGAAGCTGATCTGGATCAGGATCCGGCACGCACCCATCATCGGGCCGATGAAGTAGCCCTGGAAGCCGCGCGCGAACGCAAGCTCGAGCGACGTGTCGGCGAATGCCGCCGCGATCGCGCCGCACGAGAACATCAGCATGCAGCCGGCGACATAGCGGCGATGTCCGAGCCGGTCGACCCACCATTGCTGTTGCAGGATGCCGAGCACGGCCGTGACCGCATAGGCGCTGGATGACCACACGAGTTCATCGGGCGACGCGTTGATGCCGCCTGCGATGTAGCTCGCGAAGAACGAGAAGACTGCGTTGTCGAAGTAGTCGATGCCGGTGACGAGTGCGAGCGCCCACGGGAAGAGGTCCGCGCGCAGGTTCGCGCGGCTCCACAGCGGCGAGCGACCGGGCGCGACGTTCATTCTCGGTCCTTGCGCGTGCGGCGCGTGCCGGCTTGGGCCTGCCGCTGCGCGATCAGCGCGTCGGGATTTTCGCCCGCGAGCCGCCGCTCGATGTAATCGATGTCGTGCTGCAGTTCCTTGCGCAGCGCGACGGCTTCCTTCAGTTCGCGCTGGACGGCCGCGATCCGCTGGTCGAGCGTGTCGATCTGCTCGGCAAGGCCCGTGCGGATGTCGCGCAGCGACGCGTCCGAATAGCGGCGCCGGCCGTCGCCCGTTTCTTCCAGCGGGCGCTTGAGCATCTCGGTGATGCCGTGCAGCGAAAAGCCGAGTGCGCGCAGCCGCAGGATGCGGGCGAAGCGTTCGAGATCGGCTGCATCGTAAAGGCGATAGCGGCCGCCGCTGCGCGACGGCGTGACGAGTCCGCGTTCCTCGTAATATTTCAGCGTGCGCGGCGTGACGCCGAGCCGCGCCGCGGCGTCGCTCACGGTCAGCAGCGAGGGAGAGGCGTCGTTCGGCATAGGGGCGGCGGGCTTCGGTCGGGGCGATGGCGCGATTATAGATCAACCTGTACGTTCACGTACAGGTTGGGGCGAAAAAACGGCCGCCGGGCGAAACGCGCGGGCGGCCATTCGTTGCGGGGCGAGGGGAATCAGCCGCCGCGGCGCATCAGGTCGAAGAACTCGGAGTTGCTCTTCGTCTGACGGATCTTGTCGAGCAGGAATTCCATGGCCTCGACTTCGTCCATGTCGTGGATGAACTTGCGCAGCACCCAGATCTTTTGAAGGATCTCGGGCTTGATCAGCATTTCTTCGCGACGCGTGCCCGACTTGTTCAGGTTGATCGACGGATAAACGCGCTTTTCCGCGAGGCGGCGCTCGAGGTGCACTTCCATGTTGCCGGTGCCCTTGAACTCTTCGTAGATCACGTCGTCCATGCGGCTGCCGGTTTCAATCAGCGCGGTGCCGATGATCGTCAGCGAGCCGCCTTCCTCGATGTTGCGCGCCGCGCCGAAGAAGCGCTTCGGGCGCTGCAGTGCGTTCGCGTCGACACCGCCCGTCAGCACCTTGCCCGATGCCGGGATCACGGTGTTGTAAGCGCGTGCGAGACGCGTGATCGAGTCGAGCAGAATCACGACGTCGTGCTTCATTTCGACGAGGCGCTTGGCCTTCTCGATGACCATTTCGGCGACCTGCACGTGACGCGTGGCCGGTTCGTCGAACGTCGACGCGATCACTTCGCCGGCGACCGAGCGCTGCATTTCGGTCACTTCTTCAGGGCGCTCGTCGATCAGCAGCACGAACAGGACGACGTCCGGGTGGTTCTGCTTGATCGCGTGTGCGATGTGCTGGAGCATCACGGTCTTGCCCGACTTCGGCGACGCGACCAGCAGGCCGCGCTGGCCCTTGCCGATCGGCGCGATCATGTCGATGATGCGGCCCGTGACGTTCTCTTCGCCGCGCATCTCGCGTTCGAGCGCCAGCGGCTTGTTCGGGTGCAGCGGCGTGAGGTTCTCGAACATGATCTTGTGTTTCGAGGCCTCGGGCGGCTGCCCGTTGACTTTGTCGACCTTCACCAGCGCGAAGTAGCGCTCGCCGTCCTTCGGCGTGCGGACTTCACCTTCGATCGTGTCGCCGGTGTGCAGGTTGAAGCGGCGAATCTGCGACGGGCTGATATAGATGTCGTCGGTACTCGCGAGGTACGACATTTCCGGCGAGCGCAGGAAGCCGAAGCCGTCCGGGAGTACTTCGAGCGTGCCGTCGCCGAAGATCGTCTCTCCCGTCTTGGCGCGCTTTTTGAGAATGGCGAACATCAGCTCCTGCTTGCGCAGGCGGTTCGCGTTTTCGATCTCCAGGCCATTGGCCATTTCGATCAGTTCGGACACGTGCAGAGACTTGAGCTCGGATAAATGCATACGGAGAACCCGCCAGGGAGGAGAAGCGACGAAAAGAAATAAGGGAGGAGGGCGAGCGGAGGCGCTCTGAGACTTAATGCGTCTTGTAGACGTTTTTTGATTCTAGCATACGCTGATTCGTGCCTGAGCGGCCGATCGGCGGCTTGGCGGCGGACGTGTTGTCGGTTGACAACACGTCCGAGGAACGGCCCGTATTACAGGTGGCTGTCCAGGAATGCGGTGAGCTGCGACTTCGACAGCGCGCCGACCTTCTGCGCGGCGGCCGCGCCGTTCTTGAACAGGATCAGCGTCGGGATGCCGCGTACGCCGAACTTCGCAGGCGTCGCCTGGTTGTCGTCGACGTTGATCTTCGCGATCTGCAGCTTGTCGCCGTAGTCCTTCGCGACTTCGTCGAGGATCGGGGCGATCATCTTGCACGGGCCGCACCATTCGGCCCAGAAGTCGACGAGCACGGGCTTGTCGGATTTGACGACGTCCTGTTCGAACGATGCGTCGCTGATGTGTTTGATCTGTTCGCTCATTGGGTCAATACCTCTTACGGTTCGGGGACTGCCTGCTTGGCGCGTTGCGGCGCTCCGGCGGCCTGACGGCTGCCGGCCGCTGCGGCAGGTCACTCCGCTCTCCGGAAGGAAGGGCGTAGGCGCTGCATGGCGCGGCTCGCGGGTCGTTCGGGCGTCATATTAGCCTAAATTGCTATCTGCTGCGGGCGGCGATAGTAGCCGCTACGCGAGTAGGGGTACGACGCGCCGTTCGACCGTTGTGTTCCGAAGGTGGAGGCCCGCATGCAAAATACAAGAGCCGCGGTAATTCACCGTCTGCTTGCTCCGGCTGCATGCGCCCATGCGCGCGCCGGTTTGCTCGATCGCTCGCATTGTTGCGAACAAACGGTCGCATTCGACCGGAAGCGGTGATAGAATATGCCGTGACGGGCCTCCTCGCATGGTGGGGCGGTGAACCTGGTCAGGTCGGGAACGAAGCAGCCACAATCGTTTTCTGCCAGTGCCGAGGGTTGGGCTCGTCACCTTTCCTCTCGCCCCGTTCGTTGGGCGTTTTTTATTTCTGCGTCATTCTCCGTTTTTCCTGCGCTTTGCCCGTTTTCCGCACCGTTTCGCGTGTCGGCGCGACGCAGCGTTACTGATACAATTTCCCGATGACCTATCAAGTTCTCGCACGCAAGTGGCGTCCGAAGGATTTCGCTTCGCTCGTCGGCCAGGAGCACGTCGTCAGGGCGCTCACGCACGCGCTCGACGGCGGGCGTCTCCATCACGCCTATCTGTTTACCGGAACCCGCGGCGTCGGCAAGACGACGCTGTCGCGGATCTTCGCGAAGGCGCTCAACTGTGAAACCGGCGTCACGTCGCAGCCGTGCGGCGTGTGCCGCGCGTGCCGCGAGATCGACGAAGGCCGCTTCGTCGACTACGTCGAGATGGATGCGGCAAGCAACCGCGGCGTCGACGAGATGGCCGCGCTGCTCGAGCGCGCGGTGTACGCGCCCGTCGATGCGCGCTTCAAGGTCTACATGATCGACGAAGTGCACATGCTGACGAACCACGCGTTCAACGCGATGCTGAAGACGCTCGAGGAGCCGCCGTCGCACGTCAAGTTCATCCTCGCGACGACCGATCCGCAGAAGATTCCCGTCACCGTGCTGTCGCGCTGCCTGCAGTTCAACCTGAAGCAGATGCCGGCCGGGCACATCGTGTCGCATCTCGAGCGGATCCTCGGCGAAGAGCAGATCTCGTTCGAGCAGCAGGCGCTGCGCCTGCTCGCTCGCGCCGCCCAGGGCAGCATGCGCGATGCGCTTTCGCTGACCGACCAGGCGATCGCCTATTCGGCGAACGAAGTGACCGAATCGGCGGTGTCGGGCATGCTCGGCGCGCTCGACCAGACCTACATGGTGCGCTTGCTCGATGCGCTCGCGGCCGGCAACGGCCCGGAGATCCTCACGATCGCCGACGAGATGTCGCTGCGCAGCCTGTCGTTTTCCACCGCGCTGCAGGATCTCGCGAGCCTGCTGCACCGGATCGCATGGGCGCAGTTCGCGCCTGGCTCGGTGCTCGAGGAATGGCCGGAAGCGGCCGACCTGCGCCGCTTCGCGGAGGCACTGAGCCCCGAGCAGGTTCAGCTGTTCTATCAGATCGCGACGGTCGGACGCGCGGAGCTTGGCCTCGCGCCGGACGAATACGCCGGCTTCACGATGACGCTGCTGCGGATGCTCGCGTTCGAGCCGGCCGTCGGCGCCGGCAGTGCGCCGGGTGGCCAGCCGGCCGTGCCGCGTGCCGTACCCGCGCCCGCGCCGCGTGCGGCCGCTGCCGCTGCCGCTGCGTCGGCTGCGGCGCCCAAGTCGCCATCGGTACCCGTACCGGCACCGACACCGGCAGCCGCGGAGGCAGTACGTCCTCAGGCCGCCGCTCCGGTCGTGTCCGCCGCGCGTCCGTCGCCGGTCCAGTCCGGCGATGCGGTGACATCGTCCGCGGTGAAGCCTGTTGCGACGACGCCGGCAGCGGCTGCGACCGAAGCGCCGGCCGCACCGCAGCCGCAAGCGAAGCCGGCACCTCAGGCGGCACCGGTGAGCGATGCGCCGCCGGCCGTGCGCAACGAACCTGAACCGCCTGCTGCCGCCAAGGGCAGCGATGAACCTGCAGCGCCTGCCGAACCGGCGCCGCGTGCCGCGCCTGCCGCGCGCCCGTCGGCCCGCGGTGGCGCAGCTGCCGCACTCGACGTGCTGCGCAATGCCGGCATGCGCGTGTCGTCCGACCGCTCGCGGGCGGACGCCGCGCCGAAGCCGGCCGCGGCCCAGCCGGCCGTCGACAAACCGGCGCCATCGCGTCCCGCCGTGCAGGTGCCGACGCCGCGTGCGGCGGCTCGCGCGCCGCAGGCTGCCGACACGCGCCAGGCGCCGCCGCCGTGGGAAGACATTCCGCCGGACGAATACGTGCCGCTCAGCGCCGACGAGATGTTCGGTGGCGGGGCCGACGACGGCTTCGTCCCGGTATTCGACAGCGGCCCCGACGACGTGCGCATTGCGCCGAAGCCGGCGGAGGCCCGTCCGTCTGCACCGGTCGACACGCGCCCGCTGCCGCCCGCGATCGCGCTCGATCCGATCGGCTTCGACGGCGAATGGCCGGCGCTGGCCGCACGGTTGCCGCTGAAGGGCGTCGCGTATCAGCTTGCGTTCAACAGCGAGTTGACGGCCGTCGACGCGACGACGTTGAAGCTGTCCGTGCCGGTGCCGCAGTATGCGGACGCCGCCCAGGTCGCGAAGCTGAAAGCCGCGCTGGCCGACGCACTCGGCAAGCCTGTCGAGGTCGCGGTCGAGGTCGGGCCCGCGCGGCGCACCGCGGCGGCGCTCGATGCGGCCGCACGCGCGGTCCGCCAGCGCGAGGCCGAGCAGGAGATCCACGGCGATCCGTTCGTCCAGCAGCTCGTGCGTGATTTCGGCGCGCGTATCGTCGAAGGCTCGGTGCGGCCGCTCGCCGATTCGGCGCCGGACGGCCCGCCGCCGACGCTGCATTGAACGAATCGCACCGCGACAGGCACAATCACGCCCGCACACATTGACCGGCATGCGCCGCATGCCGGTTTTCACATGATCAAGAAGGAGTATTCCCATGTTGAAAGGCAACCTCGCCGGACTGATGAAGCAAGCGCAGCAAATGCAGGAAAACATGAAGAAGATGCAGGAGCAGCTTGCGCAGATCGAAGTCGAAGGGCAGTCGGGTGCCGGCCTCGTCAAGGTGACGATGACGTGCCGCAACGAAGTGCGTCGCGTGGCGATCGACCCGAGCCTGCTCGCGGACGACAAGGACATGCTCGAGGATCTGGTCGTGGCCGCGTTCAACGATGCCGTACGCAAGGCCGAAGCGACGTCGCAGGAGAAGATGAGCGGCATGACCTCGGGCCTGCCGCTGCCCCCGGGTTTCAAGCTGCCGTTCTGAGCGCAGCGTCCGTTCAGCCCGTCCAGTCTCCAGCCACCGTATGAAACAGCCGTCCGCCCTGTCCGCGCTCGTCGAGGCGCTGCGTGTATTGCCCGGTGTCGGGCCGAAATCCGCGCAGCGCATGGCGTACCACCTGATGCAGCACGATCGGGAGGGCGCGGAGCGGCTCGGCCGGTCGCTGCTGTTCGCGACCGAGCACCTGCAGCACTGCGAGAAGTGCAACACGTTCACGGAAGCGCAGATCTGCGAGGTGTGCAGCGACGACGAGCGTGATCCGACGCTGCTGTGCGTCGTCGAGACGCCGGCCGACCAGATCATGCTCGAGCAGACGATGACGTACCGCGGGCTGTATTTCGTGCTGATGGGGCGGCTGAGCCCGCTCGACGGGATCGGCCCGAAGGAAATCCATTTCGACCGCCTCGTGCGGCGCGCGTCCGACGGGATTGTCAAGGAGGTCGTGCTCGCGACCAACTTCACGAACGAGGGCGAAGCCACCGCGCACTACCTCGGCCAGACGCTGAAGGCGCGCGGGCTCGCGGTCACGCGCCTCGCGCGCGGCGTGCCGGTCGGCGGCGAGCTCGAATACGTCGACGCGGGCACCATCGCCCGCGCGATGCTCGACCGCCGCACGATGTAAGCCGGGCGCCGCCGGCGAGCGGCGCCGTTCCTCATGCCAGGGAGACACATGAGCACCAGCCAGGGCCCGCTCGCGGGCGTCAAAGTGCTCGAATTCGGGACGCTGATCGCGGGGCCGTTCGCGTCGCGCCTCTGTGCCGAATTCGGCGCGGAAGTGATCAAGATCGAGGATCCGAACGGCGGCGACCCGCTGCGCAAGTGGCGCAAGCTGCATCCGGAGCAGGGCGGCACGTCGCTGTGGTGGTCGGTCCAGGCGCGCAACAAGAAATCGGTCACCCTCAACCTGAAATCCGATGCCGGCAAGGCGATCGCGCGGCAGCTCGCGCGCGAGGCCGACATCGTGATCGAAAACTTCCGCCCGGGCCTGCTCGAGAAGCTCGGCCTCGGCTACGACGTGCTGTCGGCCGACAACCCCGGTCTCGTGATGGTGCGCCTGTCCGGCTACGGGCAGACGGGCCCGTATCGCGACCGGCCCGGCTTCGGCGCGATCGCCGAATCGATGGGCGGATTGCGTCACATCACCGGCTATCCGGATCTGCCGCCGCCGCGCATCGGCATCTCGATCGGCGATTCGATCGCCGCGCTGCACGGCGTGATCGGCGCGCTGATGGCGCTCCACCACCGCAACGTGAATGGCGGCGCGGGGCAGGTGGTCGACGTTGCGCTGTATGAAGCGGTATTCAACATGATGGAAAGCGTGGTGCCCGAATACGGCGTATACGGGATGGTGCGCGAGCGCACCGGCGCGTCGCTGCCGGGCATCGTGCCGTCGAACACCTACGCGTGTCGCGACGGCAGCATCGTGATCGGCGGCAACAGCGACCCGATCTTCAAGCGGCTGATGAAGGCGATCGAGCGCGACGACCTCGCCGACGATCCCGCACTCGCACGGAACGACGGACGCGTGCCGCGCACGCAGGAAATCGACGACGCGATCGCCGCGTGGCTCGCGCCGCGCACGATCGACGACGCGCTGGCCGTGCTCAACGCGGCCGACGTGCCGGCCGGGCGCATCTACAGCGCCGCCGACATGTTCACCGATCCGCAGTTCGTCGCGCGGCAGATGATCCAGCGTTTCAAACTGGCCGACGGCACCGACATTCCGCTGCCGAACATCACGCCGAAGCTGTCCGGCACGCCGGGCGAAACGCGCTGGCTCGGGCCCGAACTCGGCGAGCACACCGACGAGGTGCTGCGCGGCCTCGGCTACGACGCGCAGGCGATCACCGCGCTGCGCGAGGCCGGCGCGATCTGAAGCGTCTCGAGCCGCGGCGATGCGCGCCGGGCTTCCCCGACGGGACTTTCTTCCGGGCGGTCGGGCGTTTTCCCGGGTATGCGGAACGCCGCCGCGCAATGCGGCGGCGCACCGCATACGCGTGCTGCGTGCGGGCCCCTCAGCCGCCGCCGGACTGTCGCTCTCGCGCCATCTTTCCTCGGTTACAATCGCCGGATGCGAATCCTACTCAGCAACGACGACGGCTATCTCGCCCCCGGTCTCGGCGCGCTCAGCGACGCGCTGCAGCCGTTGGCCGACCTCACCGTGATCGCACCCGAGCAGAACTGCAGCGGCGCGTCGAATTCCCTCACGCTGTCGCGGCCGCTGTCGGTGCAGCGCGCGACGAATACGGGTTTCTTCTACGTGAACGGCACGCCGACCGATTCGGTGCACGTCGCGTTGACGGGGATGGCCGACGAGCGTCCGGACCTCGTCGTGTCGGGGATCAACAACGGCCAGAACATGGGCGAAGACACCCTCTATTCAGGGACAGTTGCGGCCGCCACCGAAGGCATCATGTTCGGCGTGCCGGCCATCGCGTTCTCGCTGGCCGACAAGGGCTGGGCGCATCTGGCCGACGCGGCGCGCGTCGCCGCGGAAATCGTCGAGCATTACCTCGCGCATCCGCTACCCGGTCAGCCGCTGCTGAACGTCAATATTCCGAATCTGCCGTACGACGAGCTGAAAGGCTGGAAGGTCACGCGCCTCGGCAAGCGTCACCCGTCGCAGCCGGTGATTCGCCAGACCGACCCGCGCGGCGAGCCGGTTTACTGGATCGGGGCCGCGGGTGCGGCGCTGGACGCGAGCGAAGGTACTGATTTCCACGCCGTCGCCAACGGTTTCGTGTCGATCACGCCGCTGCAGCTCGATCTCACGCATACGCAAATGCTGCCTGCAACGCGCGAATGGGCGCGCGCAGGCGGGCGGGCTTCATGAGCGGCGAGCGCGCGAAGCGGTTCCCGCTCGCGCTCGAAGATCTCAAGCGAGCGCCACGCAAATCGGAAGTCCGGTCCGGTGAACGCCATGCGGCGATCGCGGTGCCGAAGGCCGCCGACAAGCCCGCTGCCGTGCTCAAGCCGGTGGCGAAGACGGGCGCTGCCCGCGCGCTGCCCGGCACGACCGCCGCGAAGCCTGCGACCGCACCGAAGCCGACCGTGCTGAAGCCCGCGATGCCGAAGCCGGCCGCGCCGAGCATCGCGCCGGCCGGCGCGTTCGCGCTGACCTCGGAACGTGTGCGCGAGCGCATGGTCGAACGCCTGCGCGCGAACGGCGTGACCGACGCGCGCGTGCTGGATGCGATGGCCGCGGTACCGCGCCACATGTTCGTGGATCCGGGGCTCGCGACGCAGGCCTATGAGGATTCCGCGTTGCCGATCGGCCACCAGCAAACGATTTCAAAGCCGTCGGTCGTCGCGCGCATGATCGAGCTCGCGATGGCCGGCCGCACGCTCGAGCGCGTCCTCGAGATCGGCACCGGTTGCGGCTACCAGGCCGCGGTGCTGAGTCACGTGGCACGCGACGTGTATTCGATTGAACGCATCAAGCCGCTCTACGAGCGCGCGAAGCTGAACCTGCGGCCGCTGCGCGTGCCGAACATCCGTTTGCATTATGGCGACGGGCGTGTCGGCCTGCCGTCCGCGGCCCCGTTCGACGCGATCGTGATCGCGGCGGCGGGGCTCGACGTGCCGCAGGCGCTGCTCGAGCAGCTCGCGATCGGCGGGCGGCTCGTCGCGCCGGTCGGCGCGCAGAGCGGGCAGCACCAGGTGCTCACGCTTGTCGAGCGCGTCGCGCCCGCGCAATGGCGAGAGTCCCGGCTTGATCGCGTTTTCTTTGTCCCTTTAAAATCCGGAGTGATTTGAAACCGATGAGTATGTTGCGCGCGATGCAAAACAACCGAACCAGGGAACCGCTCACGTTCGCCCAGCGCGCGATCTGTGTGGCTGCGTTCTCCACGCTACTGGCCGCCTGTGCGACGCGGCTCGACAACGCGCCCGTCGTCGACCGCTCCGGAACGCTCGGCACGACCGCTGCCGCGCAGCCGGCGGTGCCGCTCGGCCCGCCGCCGCCCGGCTTCTACCGGGTGAAACCGGGTGACACGCTGTACCGGATCGCACTCGAGAACGGGCAGAACTATCGCGACATCGCCGCGTGGAACAACCTGACGAACCCGAACCAGATCGAAGTCGACCAACTGCTGCGCGTGGCGCCGCCGGGCGGCGCCGCGGTTGCCGGCTCGCCGGCTGCCGCGCCGATCGCCGGCGCCGCCGTCGCGACCGCGCCGCTCAGCAGCGGTCCCGCGATGCCGGCCGCAGGCTCGTCGTCCGCGATCACGCCGCCGGCTGCCGCCGCCGCATCGAGCGACACGGCAGCAGCGCCGAGCGGCCCCGTGACGTTCGCATGGCCCGTGCGCGGGCCGCTGCTGAACGGTTTCGACGACGCGAAGAACAAGGGTGTCAATATCGGCGGCACGTCCGGTGAACCCGTGAAGGCGGCGGCCGATGGCCGCGTCGTCTACTCGGGCAATGGCCTGCGTGGCTACGGCAACCTCATTATCATCAAACACGATGCAACTTACCTCACGGCGTATGCACATAATCGCGCTTTGATGGTAAAAGAGGGGGACGCGGTGACGAAGGGGCAGAAGATCGCCGAGATGGGTAACAGCGATGCTGACCGCGTGATGCTGCATTTCGAGGTTCGCCGGCAGGGTAAACCTGTCGATCCGCTGAAGTATTTGCCGCCTCAATAACCGAGACGACCATGCCGAAATCGAAGCGCCACGAGCCGCAAGCCGAGTCTGAGAAGATCAGTCGTGCCACGCAAGCATCGGTGGGGCGAGCTGGCGCTTCGAAGGACGACGAAGACGACGTCGCGGAAAACGAACGTGATATCGAGGCAAGCGACGCCGAAGCGGACGGCGACGGCGAGCGCGAAGGCCGTACGGAAGCGGCTCCCGACGTCGACGATTTCCGCGCATTGCTGCAGGCCGAGCTCACGGCCGACACGATCCAGCATTACCTGAACCGCATCAGCGTGAAGCCGCTCCTGACCGTCGAGGAGGAGCAGCGCTATTCGCGTCTCGCGAAGGCCGGCGAATTCGAGGCGCGGCAGGTGATGATCGAGCGCAACCTGCGTCTTGTCGTCAGTATCGCGAAGGGTTACCTGAACCGCGGCGTGCCGCTGCTCGACCTGATCGAGGAAGGCAACCTCGGCCTGATGCACGCGATCGAGAAATTCGACCCGACGCGCGGCTTTCGCTTCTCGACCTATGCGACGTGGTGGATCCGCCAGAGCATCGAGCGGGCGATCATGAACCAGGCCCGCACCGTGCGCCTGCCCGTGCACGTGATCCGCGAGCTGAACCAGGTGCTGCGCGCGAAGCGCCACCTCGAAAAGAATTCGATGTCGACGGGCGAGGCGGCCGAACGCCGCGAAGCCAGCATCGACGACATCGCCTATCTCACCGGCAAGACCGCCGAGGAAGTCACCGACATCCTCGCGCTCAACGAGCACACCGCATCGCTCGACGCACCGCTCGACCTCGATCCCGCGAGCAGCCTGCTCGACCTGCTGCCCGACGACCAGAGCCAGTCGCCCGACGCCGAGGTGCAGCACCGCGAACTCGAGACGCTCACGCGCGCGTGGCTGTCACGGCTGTCCGACAAGCACCGCCACGTGATCGAGCGCCGCTTCGGCCTGAACCACATCGAACCGGCCACGCTCGAGGAGCTGGCCGACGAGATGGGGCTCACGCGCGAGCGCGTGCGGCAGATCCAGCAGGAAGCGCTGGTGCGCCTCAAGCGGTTCTTTGCCTCCAATGGCGTGCGCAAGGACGCCGTTCTGTAACTGATGACTCCGATTCTCGTTTTTGACATCGAGACCATTCCCGATGTCGACGGCATTCGCCGTCTGGAAGATCTGCCCGCGACGCTCGACGACGCCGCGGTGGCCGAACATGCGTTCGCCGCGCGCCGGGAGAAGACCGGCGGCGATTTCCTGCCGCATCACCTGCAGCGCATCGCGGCGATTTCCTGCGTGTTCCGCGACAACAACGGTTTCCGTGTGCGCTCGCTGGGCACGCCCCAGGACAACGAGGCGACGCTGATCCAGTCGTTCTACCGCGTGATCGAGAAATACACGCCGCAGCTCGTGTCGTGGAACGGCGGCGGCTTCGATCTGCCGGTGCTCCATTACCGTGCGCTCGTGCACGGGATTCCCGCGACGCGCTACTGGGACCTGGGCGAGGACGACCGCGAGTTCAAGTGGAACAACTACATCGCGCGCTATCACTCGCGGCATACCGATCTGATGGACGTACTCGCGATGTATCAGGCGCGTGCGAACGCGCCGCTCGACGCGCTCGCGAAGCTGTGCGGCTTTCCGGGCAAGCTGGGGATGGACGGCAGCCAGGTGTGGCCGGCGTTCCAGGACGGACGGATCGAGGAAATCCGCAACTACTGCGAAACCGACGTCGTCAACACCTACCTGCTGTATTGCCGGTTCCAGCTGATGCGCGGCGGCCTGACGCCGAGCGAATATGCGGACGAGATCCTGCTCGTGAAGAACTCGCTTGCGCAGGAGCCCGCGTCGCATTGGGCCGAATACCTGGCCGGCTTCGACGCGTGACGCGGGCGGCCCGCGTCGCGGCCGCGATCAATTGACCTCGAGTTCGAGCACGACCGGCTGGTGATCCGACTCGCGCAGGTCGCCGTCGATCTCGCAGCGCGTGACGCGCGGCAGCAGCGTATCGGTCACGAACACGAAATCGCACGCGAGCGGCCCCTCCGACCATTGCACCGTGTCGTAGACGCCGGCGGTCGGCGGCGGCGTGTGGCCCGGGTGTCGGGCGATCCAGGCATCGACGAACGACGGCGCGTCCGCGATCGGCTCCAGCAGGCGTCGGTATGCATCGCTGTCGAACGCGCTGTTGAAATCGCCGCAGATGATCGCGTCGCGCGGCTGGCCGGTCGCGCTGAACGGTCCCGCGGCATTCTCCGCCGGGGCGGGCTGGTCGGCGTGGGCGCAGGCTTCGCGGTGCCGGGCGCGCAACGCATCGACCTGTGCGAGTCGCTGGCGCGCGGAATAGTATTCAAGGTGCGTCGTGACGATCCGCAGCGCGCCGGACGGCGTCGTCAGCTCGACTTCCAGCGCGACGCGCGGCATCGACGGCGCGCCGGCGTCGGCCGGCCACGGCAGCAACTGGCGCAGCACGCGTCCGACCGGCAGCCGTGTCGCGATCGCATTGCCGAACTGCCGGCGCGGCGCGCCGGGTTCGAGCGGCGGCAAGTCGGCGCCGATCGCATCGACGATCGTATAGCCGGGCAGCAACGCCGCCAATTCGGCGAACTGGTTGGGGCCCGGCTGGCCGGGCAGCGCGCCGAAGCCGCTCGTGACTTCCTGCAGGCATAGCACGTCGAAGTCGCCGATCCGGCGGGCGGCGGCGATGGTGCGCGCGAGGTCGACGACGCCATCCGCGTCCCGACCCCATTGAATGTTCCAGTCGATCAGTCGCATGGTCGAGTCTCCTGCGAGCAGAGAGTGTCCTCCGAGCAGAACGTGTGCCGCCGGTTGGCTGGCAAGACGCCGCGCCTGCGGGCCGGCTGCGGCCCATTTGTGCATGATGCGGCGCGGTGGATGCATCCGTATCGACGCTTGCGCCATGAAAGCGGGCGATGCGGGCTGTCGTCGTCTACAATCTCGCCTTCTTCAACGTTTGTCAGGAAAAGCTGGTGTCCGAAGCCGTCCCCACTTCTGCGCGCAAATCGAAAAATGCGCCCGTCGCGCCCGGGCCTGCCCCGGTTCTCGAGATCGAATCGCTCGACATGGAAGCGCGCGGTGTCGGCCGCACGGTCACCGAGGACGGCACGCCAGGCAAGGTCATCTTCGTCGAGGGCGCGCTGCCCGGCGAGCGCGTGACCTATTCGAGCTACCGTCGCAAGCCGAGCTACGAGCAGGCGACCGTTGTCGACATTCTGCGCCCGAGCGTGCTGCGCACGGAGCCGAAATGCGCGTTCTTCGGCACCTGCGGCGGCTGCTCGATGCAGCACCTCGACATGCGCGCGCAAGTGGCGATCAAGCAGCGCGTGCTCGAGGACAACCTGTGGCACCTGTCGAAGCTGCGCGCGGAGACGATGTTCGCGCCGATCCATGGCCCGTCGTGGGGCTACCGCTACCGTGCGCGCCTGACCGTGCGCAACGTCGCGAAGAAGGGCGGCGTGCTGGTCGGGTTCCACGAAAAGAAGAGCAGCTATGTCGCCGACATGACGAGCTGCGAAGTGCTGCCGCCGCACGTGTCCGCAATGCTCGTGCCGCTGCGCCGGCTGGTCGAGGGGCTGTCGATCCGCGACCGGATGCCGCAGATCGAACTCGCGGTCGGTTCGCAAGTCACGGCGCTGGTGCTGCGCGTGCTGGAGCCGATCAATGCGGACGACGAAGCGCTGCTGCGCGCGTTCGCGGACGAGCACAAGGTGCAGTTCTGGCTGCAGCCGAAGGGCCCGGACACGGTGACGCCGTTCTATCCGCTCGACGTCCCGCTCGACTACACGCTGCCGGAGTTCGGCATCCGCATGCCGTTCAAGCCGACCGACTTCACGCAGGTCAACCATCAGATCAACCGTGTGCTGGTGGGCCGCGCGCTGCGCCTGCTCGCGCCGTCGCGCGACGATCGCGTGCTCGACCTGTTCTGCGGGATCGGTAACTTCACGCTGCCGCTCGCGCGACTGTCGCGCGAGGTGATGGGCATCGAAGGCAGCGAAACGCTGACGACGCGCGCGCTGGCGAATGCGCGCGAAAACGGCGTCGATGGCCACACGACGTTCGCGTGCCGGAACCTGTTCGAAGTGACGGGCGACGACCTCCGTGCGCTCGGCGCATTCGACAAGTTCCTGATCGACCCGCCGCGCGAAGGCGCGCTCGCGGTGTCGAAGGCGCTGGCCGAAATCGCGCAGAGCGGCGAAGGCCCGCTGCCGAAGCGTATCGTCTACGTGTCGTGCAACCCGTCGACGCTCGCGCGCGACGCTGGCCTGCTCGTGCACGAGGCGGGTTACCGCCTGAAGGGCGCCGGGGTCGTGAACATGTTCCCGAATACGTCGCACGTCGAATCGATCGCGCTGTTCGAGCGCGACTGAGCGGGCGGACGCCAGACGTAAAAAAACCGGCCCGCGGGCCGGTTTTTCATGGGGTGCGGCGAACGTCAGTTGCGGTTGCCGCCGAAGATGCCAAGCAGCGCGAGCAGGTTCGTGAACACGTTGTACAGGTCGAGGTAGATCGCGAGCGTGGCCGAGATGTAGTTCGTCTCGCCGCCGTTCACGACGCGCTGGACGTCGAACAGCATGTAGGCCGAGAAGATCGCGATCGCGAGCACCGATACGGTGAGCATCAGCGCCGGCAGATGCAGGAAGATATTCGCGACCGAGGCCAGCAGGATCACGATCACGCCCATGAACAGCCACTTGCCGAGCCCCGAGAAGTCGCGCTTGCTGACGGTTGCGATCGTCGCCATCGCGGCGAAGATGATGCCGGTGCCGCCGAACGCGAGCATGATCAGCGACGGGCCGTTCGAGAAGCCGAGGATGAAGCTCAGCAGCCGCGACAGCATCAGGCCCATGAAGAACGTGAAGCCGAGCAGCACGAACACGCCGGCCGCGCTGTTTTTCGTCCGCTCGATCGCGAACATGAAGCCGAACGCGATCGCGAAGAACGCGAGCAGGCTCATCATCGGGCTCGTGGCCGCGAACAGCGAGAAGCCCGTCGCGACGCCGACCCAGGCGCCCAGCACGGTCGGCACCATCGACAGCGCGAGCAGCCAGTACGTGTTCCGCAGCACGCGGTTGCGAACTTCGGCGGTGCTGACGGAACCGCCGCGGCCGAAATTGTACGGATAGTCGTTCATGGTTTCTCCTAACATTGAACGCGTGGGCGTCCGGGGCCGGTTCGGCGCGCGCGGTGTGCGGCGCAGCAAACCGGGGCAGCTATGGCTAAGATACGTTCCGCGCCGCGAGGTTTCAATGGCGGGCGGCGCAAAAACATATGGATTCGAAACCTTTCATTCGTGTAAGGGTTCAATCGCAATGATACACGGGATCGTGCTACAATAGCGGATTCATTTGAACCTGTAACTTCTTAATTTTTTGGAGTTTTTATGGCAATCGAGCGCACCCTGTCGATCATCAAGCCGGATGCGGTGGCAAAGAACGTGATCGGTCAGATCTACAGCCGTTTCGAAGGCGCCGGCCTGAAGATCGTCGCATCGCGCATGGCTCACCTGTCGCGTGGCGACGCAGAGAAGTTCTATGCGGTTCACGCAGCACGTCCGTTCTTCAAGGACCTCGTCGATTTCATGATCTCGGGCCCGGTGATGATCCAGGTTCTGGAAGGTGAAGGCGCGATCCTGAAGAACCGCGACCTGATGGGCGCGACGGATCCGAAGAAGGCGGAAAAGGGCACGATCCGCGCCGACTTCGCCGACAGCATCGACGCGAACGCCGTGCACGGCTCGGACGCTGCCGAAACGGCCGCGGTCGAAATCGCGTTCTTCTTCCCGGAAATGAACGTCTACTCGCGCTAAGCTCTGGCTGGCAACAAGTAGGCAGGATTCAGCGCAAGCGGCAAGGCAGCACATCATGACGAGCGAAACTTCCGTCAATCTTCTCGACTTCGATGCCGAGGGTCTTGTCGCGTACTGCGGCAGCCTCGGCGAGAAGCCGTTCCGCGCCAAGCAGTTGCAGCGCTGGATCCACCAGTACAACGCCGGCGATTTCGACGGCATGACCGATCTCGCGAAGTCCCTGAGAGAAAAGCTCAAGGGCCGTGCGTCGATCGTGATGCCCGAGATCGCCAGCGATCACGTTTCCACCGACGGCACGCGCAAGTGGCTGATCGACGTCGGAAACGGCAATGCGGTCGAAACCGTGTTCATCCCGGAAGAGACGCGCGGCACGCTGTGCGTGTCGTCGCAGGCCGGGTGTGCGGTCAACTGCCGCTTCTGCTCGACGGGCAAGCAGGGCTTCTCCCGCAACCTGTCGACAGCCGAAATCATCGGCCAGCTCCGGATGGCCGAATTTGCACTGCGTGCGTCGCTCGGTCGCGCGCCCGGTCCGAACGGCAAGGCCGAACGGGTCGTCACCAACGTGGTGATGATGGGCATGGGCGAGCCGCTGCTGAACTACAGCGCGGTCGTGCCTGCGATGCGGCTGATGCTCGACGACAACGCGTACGGCCTGTCGCGCCGCCGCGTCACGCTGTCGACGTCCGGCGTGGTGCCGATGATGGACCGCCTCGGCGCCGAATTGCCGGTCGCGCTCGCCGTTTCGCTGCACGCGCCGAACGATGCGCTGCGCGACGAGCTGGTGCCGCTCAACAAGAAGCATCCGCTTCGCGAGCTCATGGCCGCGTGCCAGCGCTATCTGAAAGTCGCGCCGCGCGACTTCATTACTTTCGAATACTGCATGCTCGACGGCGTCAACGACACCGAAGCGCATGCGCGCGAACTGCTGGCCGTCACGCGTGACGTTCCGTGCAAGTTCAATCTGATCCCGTTCAATCCGTTTCCGGAATCGGGCCTCATCCGCTCGAAGCCGGAGCAGATCAAGCGCTTTGCCCAGGTCCTCATCGACGCGGGTGTCGTCACGACCGTGCGCAAGACGCGCGGCGACGACATCGACGCCGCGTGCGGCCAGCTGGCCGGCGCCGTGAAGGACCGCACGCGCCTGGCGGAGCGAACGGGCGCAGCAGCAAAAATCATCGAAGTTCGGGCAATTTGACGGGGGCGCCAGGTCGGGGCGGCCTGGCCCGGATGCCCGAGCCTCTTGGCGGTACAACACGCGAATAGCGATCGGTCGCGGCGCCCTGGCGCCGCGCATGATATGGACAGTTGCGGGTGCCGGCCGGCGCAAGCCGGCGGCGCTCGCCAGTGAAGAAGAATCGACGCGAGGACAAGGATGAGTGAGCCGCAGCCGACAAACGGCGCAGAGACGGATGCCGCGAAGCCGGCACCGGCGGGGTTGGAAACGCTGGCGGCCGTCGGCAGCCGGTTGGCGCAGCTCCGGGAGGCGAAGGGCTGGACGGTCGACGACGTGTCGGCGCGGCTCAAGGTCGCCCCGCAGAAGCTGCGTGCGCTCGAGGCAGGCGACATCAGCCATTTGCCCGGCGTGACGTTCGCGCTCGGCGTCGTGCGCAGCTACGCGAAGATGCTCGGCGTCGATCCGGAGCCGTTTGCACAGGCGTTGCGCCGCGAGCGCGGCGTGCCGGAAGTCGATCTGTCGATGCCCGCGTCGTCGGGGACGGATCTGCCGCGCGGCCGTGTGTCGATTCCGCTCGGCGGCTCGTCGCGCCACCATCCGTGGCTGTGGGGGACGGCGATCGTCGTCGTCGCGGTGGTCGCGGTGCTCATGTGGCACACTGGCGGCGATTCGTCGAGCTGGCTCGCGCGTTTCAAGGGCAGCGACACCGAACATGCGTCGGCGGCCAGCGCGCCGGCGGCGTCTTCGGTCGAAGAGGCCGCCGCGGGCGGCGCGTCGGCGGCAGCCGGCAACGTTGCCCCGGCGCAGGTTGCGGCATCCGCCGTGGCGCCGCAGGTCGTTGCATCGGCTGCACCGGCGCCGGTTCCGGCCCCGCCGGTCGCGGTGCCTGCATCGCAACCCGTCGTGACGGCTGCAGCGAGCGGCGCAGCCGTGCCGGCCCAGCCCGCGAGCGTCGTGGTGGCGGCAGGCCAGTCGATGGTCGAACTGAAGGTCAAGCAGGATTGCTGGTTCAGCGTGCGCGACAAGAACGGCAAGGAGCTGTTCTCGGCGCTGGTGCGGGCCGGCGAGACGAAGCAGGTCGCCGGCGAGGGGCCGTTCAAGGTCACGATCGGCAACAAGGCAGGCATGGACGCGGTCGCGTTCGACGGAAAACCTGTCGATCCGGCAAAATATTCGGCAGCGCGGGGTAACGTGGCGCGGTTCACGTTGCCCTGACGTCAAGCGCCGTGGCGAGGGCCTGTCCAGGACAGGCCGCGAGGGCACGGCGCTTTTTCAATTCATGCGCCGCTTCGCGGCGCATTCCGCGTAAATGGATCTATCGATGCAATCCGAAGCTCAATCCCCACGCAGCAGTCAGATTTGTTCAACCGAGCCGGTGTTCGGCGGGCATCAGCCGCGTCGCGTGTCGCATGCGGTGGATGTTCGTTGGGGCGGGCAGCTCGTGACGATCGGCGGCGATGCGCCGGTGCGCGTCCAGTCGATGACGAATACCGACACGGCCGACGCGATCGGCACGGCGATCCAGATCAAGGAACTCGCGAACGCGGGCTCCGAACTGGTTCGCATCACCGTCAACACGCCGGAGGCCGCGGCCGCCGTGCCGGCGATCCGCGAACAGCTCGACCGGATGGGCGTGAGCGTGCCGCTCGTCGGCGATTTCCACTACAACGGCCACCTGCTGCTGCGCGACTACCCGGGCTGCGCGGAAGCGCTGTCGAAGTACCGGATCAATCCCGGCAACGTCGGCCAGGGTGCGAAGCGCGACACGCAGTTCGCGCTGATGATCGAAGCCGCGGCCAAGTACGACAAGGCGGTGCGGATCGGCGTGAACTGGGGCAGCCTCGACCAGGACCTGCTCGCGCGCATGATGGACGAGAACGGCGCGCGTGCGCAGCCGTGGGACGCGCAAAGCGTGATGTACGAGGCGCTGATCCAGTCGGCGATCGGCTCGGCCGAGCGCGCGGTCGAACTCGGTCTCGGCCGTGATCGCATCGTGCTGTCGTGCAAGGTCAGCGGCGTGCAGGACCTGATCGCCGTGTACCGCGAACTCGGCCGCCGCTGCGGCTTCGCGCTGCACCTCGGTCTGACCGAGGCCGGCATGGGCTCGAAGGGCATCGTTGCCTCGACGGCCGCGCTCGGCGTGCTGCTGCAGGAAGGGATCGGCGACACGATCCGCATCTCGCTGACGCCGGAACCGGGCGCGCCGCGCACGGGCGAGGTGATCGTCGGCCAGGAAATCCTGCAGACGATGGGCCTGCGCTCGTTTGCGCCGATGGTGATCGCGTGTCCGGGCTGCGGCCGCACGACGAGCACGCTGTTCCAGGAGCTCGCGATGCAGATCCAGACCTACCTGCGCGAGCAGATGCCCGTATGGCGCAAGGAATATCCGGGCGTCGAGAAGATGAACGTCGCGGTGATGGGCTGCATCGTCAACGGCCCGGGCGAATCGAAGCACGCGAACATCGGCATCAGCCTGCCGGGTTCGGGCGAGAACCCGGCCGCGCCCGTCTTCATCGACGGCGAGAAGGTCAAGACGCTGCGCGGCGAGCGGATCGCCGAGGAATTCCAGCAGATCGTCAGCGACTACGTCGCACGCAACTACGGCCGCACCGAAGCCCTGAATTAATTCGTCCACACAACACGATGACTGAACAGAAACGCAAGATCGAGAAGCTCACCGGTGTCAAAGGCATGAACGACATCCTTCCGCAGGATGCCGGCCTGTGGGAGTTCTTCGAAGCTACCGTGAAATCGTTGCTGCGCGCGTACGGCTACCAGAACATCCGCACGCCGATCGTCGAACACACGCAGCTCTTCACGCGCGGCATCGGCGAAGTCACGGACATCGTCGAGAAGGAAATGTACAGCTTCACCGACGCGCTGAACGGCGAGAACCTGACGATGCGCCCGGAGAACACCGCGGCCGTCGTGCGTGCGTCGATCGAGCACAACATGCTGTACGACGGCCCGAAGCGCCTGTGGTACATCGGCCCGATGTTCCGTCACGAGCGTCCGCAGCGCGGCCGCTACCGCCAGTTCCACCAGGTCGGCGTCGAGGCGCTCGGCTTCGCGGGCCCGGATGCGGACGCCGAGATCATCATGATGTGCCAGCGCCTGTGGGACGACCTCGGGCTGACCGGCATCAAGCTCGAGATCAACTCGCTCGGCCTCGCGGAAGAGCGGGCCGCGCACCGCGTCGAACTGATCAAGTACCTCGAGCAGTTCGCTGACGTACTGGACGAGGACGCGAAGCGCCGCCTGTATACGAACCCGCTGCGCGTGCTCGACACGAAGAATCCCGCGCTGCAGGAAATCGCGCAGAACGCGCCGAAGCTGATCGACTTCCTCGGCGACGAATCGCGTGCGCACTTCGAAGGGTTGCAGCGCCTGCTGCTCGCGAACAACATTCCGTTCAAGATCAACCCGCGTCTCGTGCGCGGCCTCGACTACTACAACCTGACCGTGTTCGAGTGGGTGACCGACAAGCTCGGCGCACAGGGCACCGTCGCGGCCGGCGGCCGCTATGATCCGCTGATCGAGCAGCTCGGCGGCAAGCCGACCGCCGCATGCGGTTGGGCGATGGGCATCGAGCGCATTCTCGAACTGCTGAAGGAAGAGGATCTCGTGCCCGAGCAGGAAGGTGTCGACGTGTACGTGGTGCACCAGGGCGAGACGGCGCGCGAACAGGCGTTCATCGCGGCCGAGCGTCTGCGCGATACGGGCCTTGACGTGATTTTCCACTGCAGCGCCGACGGCGCGCCGGCAAGCTTCAAGTCGCAGATGAAGCGGGCCGATGCAAGCGGTGCCGCGTTCGCGGTGATCTTCGGCGAAGAAGAGGTCGCGAACGGCACGGTGGGCGTGAAAGCGCTGCGCGGTGCAGGCGAGGAAGGGGAAAAGAACGTTCAGCAGACCGTACCGGTCGAAAGCTTGACCGAATTCCTAATCAATGCGATGGTTGCATCCGCCGAAGACGGCGACGACTGATCGCGCTGGCATTCGCTCGACAAGAAAAAGCCTGAACAGGAAGGAATCGCTCGCCGATGAGTTATCACGACGAACAAGAATCGATTGAAAGTGTCAAGGCGTGGTGGGCCCGCTGGGGCAACCTCACCACGTGGATCGTGCTCGCGGCGCTGGTCGTCGCGGCCGGTTTCAACGGCTGGAATTACTGGCAGCGCCGTCAGGCCGCCGAGGCTTCCGGGTTGTACGAGCAGGTCCAGAAGGCCGCCGCCGCGAACGACAAGGCGACGATGGCCCGCGCGGCCGCCGACATGGAAGACAAGTTCGGCCGCACGCCGTATGCGCAGATGACGGCCCTGTCGGCCGCGAAGACACTCTACGCGGCAGGCGACGCCGCCGGCGCGAAGGCACAGTTGCAATGGGCTGTCGATCACGCCAGGGATGACGAGTACAAGCAGATCGCGAAGCTGCGTCTCGCGTCGCTGCTGCTCGACGAGAAGGCGTACGATGCGGGCCTCGCGCTGCTGTCCGGCACGCCGGTCGATGCATTCAAGGGCGTCGTGGCGGATCGCCGCGGCGATCTGCTGGCCGCGCAAGGCAAGACCGACGACGCGCGCGCTGCGTACAAGCTTGCGCTCGATGGCCTGTCGAAGGACGACCAGTCCGCGCGCCAGCTCGTGCAGTTCAAGCTCGACGCGCTCGGCGGCTGATTCCGGCCCCCTCAACCTCTTAACTCTGCTTCGCTAACCGATGAATTTGCTGAAACGTTACGCTGTGCCCGTAGCCTGCGCGGCGGCTGTCCTGGCATTGGCGGCCTGCTCGTCGTCGAAGGACGCGCGCCGCGTGCCGACGCCGCTCACCGAGTTCAAGCCCGTCATGGACGTGCAACAGGTCTGGAAGGCGAGCGTCGGCAAGGGCGGGCGCTACCTGTTCACGCCGGTGGCCGTGGGCGATGCCGTCTATGCCGCGGGTGAGAACGGTTCGGTCGAGAAGATCGACGCGAAGACGGGCCAGACGCTGTGGCGCTCGAAAGTCGGTTCGGACCTGTCGGCCGGTGTCGGCAGTGACGGCAACCTGACCGCGGTCGGCGCGCTCAAGGGCGGCGTGTTCGTCCTCGGCCCCGACGGCAAGCTGCTGTGGAAGACGAGCGTGCAGGGCGAGATCTTCTCGCCGCCGCTGGTCGGCAACGGCCTCGTGGTCGTGCGCACGATCGACGGCCAGGTGATCGCGTTCAACGCGCAGACGGGCGAGCAGAAGTGGAACTACCGCAACCGCGCGGTGCCGCTGAACCTGCGCGTGTCGGCCGGCATGACCTTCGCGGGCGATGCGGCCGTGCTGGCGGGCTTCCCCGGCGGCGGTCTGGTTGCGATCAACCTGCAGACGGGCGAACCGTTCTGGCAGACTCCGGTGTCGTTCCCGAAGGGTGTGACCGAAGTGGAGCGCATCAACGACGTCAGCGGTCCGCCGACGCTCGTGGGTGCCGAAGCGTGCGCGGTTACGTTCCAGGGGCAGATCGGCTGCTTCGACGCGAACTCGGGCCGTCCGCTGTGGGAAAAGTCGTTCTCGAGCCGCAGCGGCCTGGCGCAGGACGATTCGGTCGTCGCCGGCGGCGACGACTGGTCGGTCGTGACGGCCTATGACGCGGCGAGCGGCAACCAGATCTGGCGCAACGACAAGCTGAAGAGCCGCGACGTCGGCGTGCCTTACCTGCTTGGCCATGCGGTCGTGATGGGCGACTACAAGGGCTTCGTGCACTTCCTGTCGCGCGAGGACGGCAGCTTCATCGCCCGGATGAAGACCGACGGCAGCGCGATTACCGCGGCGCCGGTCCTGGCGGGCAATACGCTCGTCGTGCAGACGACGGACGGCGGCCTGTACGGGTTCCGTCCGCGCTGACGCGCACGCAACAGGCGCAATCGCGGCGCGACGGGCCTGGTCCCGCGCGCCGCGGTCGCGCGACACGAAGGCGGCCGGTGTCCCCGGCCGCTCGGTATTTGAAAGGCAGTTCGAAACGAAAGACCACGGCGTGCAACGCGCGCCCGGCGCGCGCATCCGGCGCGGCGCGAATTCGTGATATTTTCATTCAGCGCAGCCGCCCGCAGCAGCGGGCCTCCCGCTGCTGCGCATCACCGTAGAAAACACAGATGAAACCGGTCATTGCCCTTGTTGGGCGCCCCAATGTGGGGAAATCCACGCTGTTCAACCGGCTCACGCGCTCGCGTGATGCGCTGGTCGCCGACTTGCCGGGCCTCACGCGCGATCGCCATTACGGCGAAGGGCGGGTCGGCGAACGGCCGTACCTGGTCGTCGATACCGGCGGCTTCGAACCCGTCGCGAAGGACGGCATCCTGCACCAGATGGCGCGTCAGACGCGGCAGGCCGTCGAGGAAGCCGACGTGGTCGTATTCATCGTCGACGGCCGTAACGGGCTCGCGCCGCAGGACAAGTCGATCGCCGACTACCTGCGCAAGACCGGCCGCCCGATCTTCCTGGTCGTCAACAAGGCCGAGGGGATGAAGTACACGGCGGTCGCGACGGACTTCTACGAGCTCGGCCTCGGCGATCCGCGCGCGATCTCGGCCGCGCACGGCGACGGCGTGACCGACATGATCAACGAGGCGCTGGAAGTCGCGTACGCGGGCCAGCCCGAGGAAGCGGACGAAGACGATCCGTCGCGCGGCATCAAGATCGCGATCGTGGGCCGCCCGAACGTCGGCAAGTCGACGCTCGTGAACGCGCTGATCGGCGAGGACCGCGTGATCGCGTTCGACATGCCGGGCACGACGCGCGATTCGATCTACGTCGACTTCGAGCGTAACGGCAAGAAATACACGCTGATCGACACGGCGGGCCTGCGACGCCGCGGCAAGGTGTTCGAGGCGATCGAGAAATTCTCGGTCGTGAAGACGCTGCAATCGATTTCCGACGCGAACGTCGTCATTCTTCTGCTGGATGCGCAGCAGGACATTTCCGATCAGGACGCGCACATCGCCGGCTTCGTCGTCGAACAGGGCCGCGCGCTCGTGATCGGCGTCAACAAGTGGGACGGTCTCGACGACCACGCGCGCGATCGCGCGAAAGCGGATTTGACCCGCAAGCTGAAATTCCTCGACTTCGCGAAATCGCACTACATTTCGGCCGCGAAGAAGACGGGCATCGGCGCGCTGATGCGCTCGGTCGACGATGCGTACGCGGCGGCCATGGCGAAACTGCCGACGCCGAAGCTCACGCGCGCGCTGATCGAGGCCGTCGAGTTCCAGCAGCCGCGCCGTCGCGGTCCGGTGCGTCCGAAGCTGCGCTACGCGCACCAGGGCGGACAGAATCCGCCGCTGATCGTGATCCACGGCAACGCGCTCGACGCGGTGACCGAAACGTACAAGCGCTACCTCGAAAACCGATTCCGCGAAACTTTCTCCCTGACCGGGACTCCATTGCGCATAGAGTTCCGTTCGTCGAACAATCCGTACGCGGACAAGGGCTGAACATGCCTGCCACGCACGTCCCGCAAGGGATAGGCCGCATGGCCTGCTGCCGGGCGGGGCAGGCAAAATCAGCTATAGTGTAGCGATTGGCGCCGGATCTCTTTTTCTTCGGCGCCAAATTCAGATCAACCTGCAAAAAAAGATGGAGTACGCCATGAGCAACAAAGGGCAATTGTTACAAGACCCGTTTTTGAACGCACTGCGCAAAGAGCACGTTCCCGTTTCGATCTATCTCGTCAACGGCATCAAGCTCCAAGGGAACATTGAATCGTTCGACCAGTACGTCGTGTTGCTCCGTAATACGGTGACCCAGATGGTCTACAAGCACGCCATCTCGACGGTCGTGCCGGCGCGCCCGGTGAATTTCCACCCGGACGCGGAAGCCACCACGTCCTAACCTATCGCAGCGGCCGGCATCCGGTCGCCGCGAGCGACCGATGCCAGCCGCCTTATCTTGACACCCGATAATTTGATCAACGCAGCGCTCGTCGGCATCGACTTCGGCAAGACCGATTTCGAAGCCAGTCTCGAAGAACTCAGTCTTCTCGCCTCAAGTGCGGGGGCACGTCCCGCCGTCACCCTCACGGGTCGTCGCGCCAGTCCCGATGCCAAGATGTTCATCGGCAGCGGCAAAGCCGAAGAACTACGGCTTGCCTGCGACGCACACAACGTCGAAATCGTCATCTTCAACCACGCACTGGCGCCGGCTCAGCAACGCAACCTGGAGCAGGCGCTTAACAGGCGGGTGGTCGATCGCACGAGTCTCATCCTCGATATCTTTGCGCAGCGCGCCCGCAGCCACGAAGGCAAGCTGCAGGTCGAGCTTGCGCAGCTGCAATACCTGTCGACCCGTCTGATTCGCGCGTGGACCCACCTGGAGCGGCAAAAGGGTGGTATCGGCCTGCGCGGCCCCGGCGAAACCCAGCTCGAAACCGACCGCCGGCTGATCGGCGAGCGCATCAAGATGCTGAAGTCGCGGCTCGACCGGCTGCGCCGGCAACACAGCACGCAGCGTCGCCAGCGCGCGCGCAGCGGCACGATGTCGGTGTCGCTCGTCGGCTATACGAACGCGGGCAAGTCGACGCTGTTCAATGCGCTGACGAAGGCGCAGGCCTATGCGGCCGATCAACTGTTCGCCACGCTCGATACGACGTCGCGGCGCGTGTACCTGGGCGACGAGGTCGGCCAGATCGTCGTGTCCGATACGGTCGGGTTCATCCGCGAACTGCCTCACCAACTGGTTGCCGCGTTCCGCGCGACCCTCGAGGAAACGATCCATGCGGATTTGCTGCTGCACGTGGTCGATGCGTCGAGCGCGGTGCGGCTCGAACAGATCGAGCAGGTGAACGGCGTGCTGCACGAAATCGGCGCGGACACGATCCGGCAGGTGCTGGTGTTCAACAAGATCGACGCCGTGCCCGAGCTGGCGGCCCGCGGCGACGCGGTCGAGCGCGACGAGTATGGTAATATTTCGCGCGTCTTTTTGAGCGCGCGCACGGGTCAGGGTCTCGACACGTTGCGTGCCGCTATCGCCGAAATCGCCTCCGCGGAACACCTTTCCAGCGCGACGTTACCCAACGGCGCGCTCGACGGCGCTCCCGCTGAACCACACGAAGACCACACGATTTCCGAACACGGGCGCTAACCGGCCCCGGCCGGTTCGCTGGCGTCCCATCTGGTGAACAAACTCTGGTGAACGAATACAACGAGCGGAGTACCTGGCGGCGGATGCGCGCCTTGCTGTCGAACAACGATCCCCGCTGGGGACGCGGCGAAGGCAAGGGCAACGACGCATCCCGTCCGCGTGCGAACGAATCGAAGCGTCCGCCCGGTGGCGACGGTGACGGTCCGCCCGATCTCGACGAGATGTGGCGCAACTTCAACCGGCGTCTGAGCGGCCTGTTCGGCGGCAAGGGCGGCAACGGCTTCCGGCCCGACAACGGCCGGGCCGCGCGCGTCGGCGTCGGCATCGTGATCGGCGTGCTGGTCGCGGTCTACGCGGGCAGCGGGCTGTTCGTCGTGCAGGACGGCCAGACGGGCGTCGTGCTGCAGTTCGGCAAATTGTCCGGCACGGTCGGTCAGGGCGTGCACTGGCGCGCGCCGTATCCGTTCGCGTCGCACGAGATCGTCGACACGTCGCAGGTCCGTTCGATCGAGATCGGCCGCAACAACGTCGTGCGTCTCGCGAACGTGAAGGAAGCCGCGATGCTGACGCGCGACGCCGACATCGTCGACGTGCGTTTCGTCGTCCAGTACCGGATCCGTTCGGCAACCGATTACCTGTTCCGCAGCGTCGACCCCGAGCGCAGCGTGTCGCAGGCCGCCCAGGCCGCGGTGCGCGCGATCGTCGGCACGCGCAGCGCAGCCGACATGCTGAGCCAGGACCGCGACGCGCTGCGCGAGCAGCTGTCCGCCGCGATCCAGCGCGATCTCGATCGCTATCAGTCGGGGCTCGAGGTCACGGCCGTCACGATGCAGAGCGTCGCGGCGCCGGAGCAGACGCAAGCCGCGTACGCCGAAGTCGCGAAGGCGCGCGACGACCGCGAGGCCGCCAAGCGTACCGCGCAGGCCTATGCGAACGACTTGCTGCCCAAGGCGCAGGGCGATGCCGCGAAACTCGCCGACGAAGCGAAGGCGTATGCCGATCGCGTGGTCACCGAGGCCGAAGGCGACGCCGACCGGTTCAAGCAAGTCTATGCGCAGTATTCGAAGGCGCCCGCGGTGATCCGCGAGCGGATGTACCTCGAGACGATGCAGGAAATCTATTCGAACGCGACGAAGGTGTTCGTCGGCAACAAGGGCAGCAACGTCGTGTACCTGCCGCTCGACAAGCTCGTCGAGCAGGGGCGACAAAACGCCACGAGCACCGCGAATGCCGCGACGCCCGCCGGCGCATCTGCGCCCGACGCAGCGTCGGCTCCGGCCGCCGCGGCGGCGAGCGTGCCCGCGAGCGCGGCTTCGGCCGCGGCGGCGCCCGCACCGGGCAGCGACGTGCTGCGGTCGCGCGAAGCGTTCCGCAGCCGCTCGCGCGAAGACGATACGAAGTAACGGGAGCGCAGAACATGAACCGAATCATTGCGCTCGTCGTCGCAATCGTGATCGTCGCCTTCGCGGCGTCGTCGACCGTGCTGACCGTCGATCCGCGCCATACGGCCGTGCTGTCGGGCCGCGACGGCACGCAGCCCGAACTCGCGGGCCCCGGCATCCATTTCAAGCTGCCGCCGCCGCTGCAGACGGCGACGCTGATCGACACGCGCCTGCAATCGCTCGAATCATCGGATCCGCTGCAACTGGCGACCGAAGACAAGCACGATCTGCTCGTCACCTATGCGGTCAAGTACCGGATCAGCGATCCGATGAAGTACTTCGCGGCTACGGGCGGCGACTCGGCCGCCGCCACCGAGCGTCTGGCCGGCGCGCTGAAGAGCGCGCTCGGTGACGCGTTCGGCAAGCGCGCGCTCGACGACGCGCTCGGCGGACAGCGCGACGTCGCCAATGCGGCTCGCGATGCGGTGCGCGCGAAGGCATCCGGCTTCGGCGTCGACGTGGTCGATGTCCAGTTGACGCGTGTCGACTTGCCGGCTGCGCAGGCTGACGCCGTCTATCAGCGGATGATTGCCGCGCTGCGCGCCCAGGCCGCACAGGTGCGCGCGGATGGCGCTGCGGATGTCGAACAGATCAAGGCCGATGCGGAACGCGAACAGCAGGCGGTGCTCGCGAATGCGTACAAGTCCGCGCAGACGATCAAGGGCGAGGGCGATGCAAAGGCCGCGTCGATCGCCGCCGACGCGTTCGGCCGCGATCCGCAGTTCTACCAGTTCTACGCGAGCCTGCAGGCTTACCGGAATACCTTCAAGCGCAACGACATCATCGTTGTCGATCCCGACAGCGAGTTTTTCCGTTTCATGCGCAGCCCGACGGGCGGTGCCGCACCGGCGGCACCTGCTCCCCGCAAACACTGACCTTGGGGCGCCGCGTCGAGCGGCGCCGTCGCTCGCATGGATCTGGCTGGTTCGTTGTTGCTCGCGGTAGCACTGATGCTGATCATCGAGGGGGCGTTTCCCTTCGTGTTTCCCGTCGCCTGGCGCGACACGTTTCGTAGAATAGCGGAGCGGCCGCCGCATCATATCCGGATCGGCGGGCTCATCGTGATGGCGCTGGGGCTCATCCTGCTGCTGCTCGCCACCTGACGGAGACCTGAACCGGACGGCGCATCCGCCGTCCGTTCCGCACGATTCCGATTTCCGATTCATCTCGTGGCGCGCGCGTCGCGCCCTGTTTCCCGTCGTAGGACCGTACCGATGTCGACCTGGTTACTTCCCGAGAATATCGCCGACGTACTGCCGTCGGAAGCGCGCAAGATCGAGGAGCTGCGCCGCAGGCTGCTCGACCGCTTCCGTTCGTACGGCTACGAAATGGTGATGCCGCCGCTGCTCGAATACCTCGAGTCGCTCCTGACGAGCGGCGGCACCGACCTGCGCCTGCGCACCTTCAAGCTGGTCGACCAGCTGTCGGGCCGCACGCTCGGCCTGCGCGCGGACATCACGCCGCAGGTCGCGCGCATCGACGCGCACCTGCTGAACCGCCAGGGCGTCACGCGCCTTTGCTATGCGGGGCATGTGATGCATACGCGTCCGCGCGGCCTGCACGCGACGCGCGAACAGATTCAGATCGGCGCCGAAATCTATGGGCATGCCGGGCTGGAAGCCGATCTCGAGATCCAGCAACTGATGCTCGACGCGCTGCACCTCGCGGGGCTGTCGCGAATCCGTCTGGACCTCTGCCATGCAGGTGTGCTCGCGGCGCTGCTCGCGCGCGACGCGCAGGCCGCCGAGCGTGGCGAGTCGCTGTACGACGCGCTGTCGGGCAAGGACGTGCCGCTGCTGAACGAACTCACCGACGATCTCGGCGCCGACACGCGCGCGGCGCTGCGTGCGCTGCCGCATCTGTATGGCGATGCGAGCGTGCTCGACGAGGCGCGCGCACGGCTGCCGGTGCTGCCCGAGATCACGCGCGCGCTCGACGATCTCGCGCAGCTCGCGGCTCAGGCGAAGGGCGTCGAGGTGGCGATCGATCTGGCCGACCTGCGCGGCTACGCGTACCACAGCGGCGCGATGTTTACGGCGTACATCGACGGCGTGCCGAACGCGATCGCGCGCGGCGGCCGTTATGACCACGTGGGGCAGGCTTACGGTCGCGCCCGCCCGGCGACGGGCTTCTCGCTCGACCTGCGCGAGCTCGCGCGCATTTCACCGATCGAGGCGCGCGGCACCGCGATTCTCGCGCCGTGGGCGCAGGACGATGCGCTGGGCGCGGCCGTTGCGGCGCTGCGCGATGCGGGCGAGGTCGTGATCCAGGCATTGCCGGGGCACGACCACGTGCTCGACGAATTCGCGTGCGACCGTTCGCTCGTCGAGCGCAACGGCGCATGGGTGGTCGAACCCCGTTAAACAGGTGTTCGCGGGCCGTCGTTCAGCGTGCATATCGTTGAAGCGAAACGGAAAAATTCGGAAACGCCCGCGAACATAGGTAGAATACGTTTTTAACCAGCTAACGAATCAACATGTCTGCCAGCGCAGTGAACGTGACTCCCGGGCGCAATGTCGTCGTCGTGGGAACGCAATGGGGTGATGAAGGCAAGGGCAAGATCGTCGACTGGCTGACGGACCACGCTCAGGGCGTCGTGCGTTTCCAGGGCGGTCACAACGCCGGCCACACCCTCATCATCGGCGGCAAGAAAACCATCTTGCGCCTCATTCCGTCGGGCATCATGCGTGAAGGCGTCGCCTGCTACATCGGCAACGGCGTCGTCCTGTCCCCCGAGGCACTGTTCAAGGAAATCGGCGAGCTGGAAGAAGCCGGCGTGAACGTTCGCGATCGCCTGTTCATTTCCGAAGCCACGACGCTGATCCTGCCGTACCACATCGCGATCGACCAGGCGCGCGAAGCGCGCAAGGGCGCGGGCAAGATCGGTACGACCGGCCGCGGCATCGGCCCCGCGTACGAAGACAAGGTCGGCCGCCGCGCGCTGCGCGTGCAGGACCTGTTCGACGCGAAGACCTTCGCCGACCGCCTGCGCGAAAACCTCGATTTCCACAACTTCGTGCTGACCCAGTACCTGGGTGGCGCAGCCGTCGATTTCCAGGCCACGCTCGACACGATGCTCGGCTATGCCGATCGCCTGAAGCCGATGGTGGCCGACGTGTCGCGCCGCCTGTACGACGCGAACAACGCCGGTCAGAACCTGCTGTTCGAAGGCGCGCAAGGCACGCTGCTCGACATCGACCACGGCACTTATCCGTTCGTCACGTCGAGCAATTGCGTCGCGGGTGCGGCATCGGCCGGCGCCGGCGTCGGTCCGCAGAAGCTGGACTACATCCTCGGCATCACGAAGGCGTATTGCACGCGCGTCGGCGCAGGCCCGTTCCCGAGCGAGCTGTACGATGCGGACAACCCGCAGCGTCAGGATCAGGTCGGCGTCACGCTGGCGAACGTCGGCAAGGAATTCGGCTCGGTCACCGGCCGTCCGCGCCGCACCGGCTGGCTCGACGCAGCCGCACTGCGCCGCTCGATCCAGATCAACGGCGTGTCGGGCCTGTGCATGACGAAGCTCGACGTGCTCGACGGCCTCGATGAAGTCAAGCTGTGCGTCGGCTACAAGATCGACGGCAAGGACGTGGACATCCTGCCGCGCGGTGCGGCCGATGTCGCGCGTTGCGAGCCCGTGTACGAAACCTTCGCCGGCTGGAAGGAAAGCACCGTCGGCATCAAGACGTGGGACGCGCTGCCGGCGAACGCGCAGGCATACCTGAGCCGTGTCCAGGAAGTGGCCGGCGTGCCGGTCGACATGGTTTCGACCGGCCCGGATCGCGACGAAACGATCCTGCTCCGCCATCCGTTCAAGGTGTAATTTTCAGCATGACGCAGCAAATCACGATGACGGCGGCAGACTTGATGACCGATCCGCGCAACGACGACAAGAACCTGTGGGTGGGCTGGGACGAATACCATCGTCTGATCGAGCTGCTCGCGCTTCAGGTGCATGAATCGGGCTGGAAGTTCGACCAGATCCTGTGCCTCGCGCGCGGCGGTCTGCGGGTCGGCGATCAGCTCTCGCGCATCTATGACGTTCCGCTCGCGATCCTCGCGACGAGTTCGTACCGCGAAGCAGCCGGCACCGAGCAGGGTGAGCTCGACATCGCGCAGTACATCACGATGACGCGCGGCAACCTCGCGGGCAACGTGCTGCTGGTCGACGATCTCGTCGATTCGGGCGTCACGCTCGCGCGCGTGCAGGAGCACCTTAAGGAGCGCTATCCGTCCGTCACGGCCGTGCGTTCGGCCGTGCTCTGGTACAAGGGCTGTTCGAAGGTGAGGCCCGACTATCACACGCAGTATCTGCCGACGAACCCGTGGATTCATCAGCCGTTCGAAGAGTGGGACACTGTTCGTCCGCACAACATCGAGGCGTGGATCAAGCGTGGTCGCTCGCAGCGCGACGGTTCGGGCGCGTAAGCGCCCGGCCGATCGAAGGAAAGCCTTGTACGGCGCCGCTTGCGGCGCCGTTTTTCATTGGGGCGCCACGCCGGCGGGCGCGGCGATCGGGCATTCGCGGTAGGCAGGCGGCGCGGCCCCGGCTATGATGGCAGCCCTGCCACAGCTTGCGTGGGATTGCATGCGCGGCGTGGATCACGTGGTGTCAGGGCAACACGGCAGGGCGGTGTTTCAGGGGGGGCGCGAGTAGAATAGCGCTCGTTTTGTCCGAACCGGACCCGATTATTACGCTTCATATGAACGACACGATCCAGGCGACCGACGCAGCCCATGCGCATTCGACGCACCAACACTCGATGCGGGCGCTTGCGATAGCGGCCATTGGCGTCGTGTTTGGCGACATCGGCACCAGCCCGCTGTATTCGCTGAAGGAGGCGTTCAGCCCCGCACACGGCATCCCGCTGACCGAAAGCTCGATTCTGGGGGTGATCTCGCTGCTGTTCTGGGCGATCATCCTGGTGGTCGGTATCAAATATCTGCTGTTCGTGATGCGGGCCGACAACAACGGCGAGGGCGGCGTGCTCGCGCTGATGGCCCTGTCGCTGCGGCCCCTCGACTCGAAAACCCGCGTCGCGGGCGCGCTGATGGCGCTCGGGATATTCGGCGCGTGCATGTTCTACGGGGACGCGGTGATCACGCCGGCGATCTCGGTGATGTCGGCGGTCGAAGGTCTCGAAATCGCGACGCCACACTTGTCCCACCTCGTACTGCCGATCACGATCGTGATCCTGATCGCGCTGTTCTGGATCCAGCGCCACGGCACCGCACTGGTCGGCAAGCTATTCGGCCCGATCATGGTCGTGTGGTTCGTCGTGATCGCGGCACTCGGCGTGTACCACATCGTGCGCGTGCCGGGCATCATGGCGGCGATCAATCCGTACTACGCGGCGTCGTTCATGGCGGACCACCTGCTGCAGGCCTACGTCGTGCTGGGTTCGGTCGTGCTGGTGCTGACCGGTGCGGAGGCGCTCTACGCGGACATGGGGCACTTTGGTGCGAAGCCGATCCGTCTCGCCGCGTACGGGCTCGTGATGCCGTCGCTCGTGCTGAACTACTTCGGCCAGGGCGCGCTGCTGATCCAGAACCCGAAAGCGATCGAAAACCCGTTCTTCCTGCTGGCGCCCGAATGGGGGTTGCTGCCGCTCGTCGTGCTGTCGACGGTCGCGACCGTGATCGCGTCGCAGGCCGTGATCTCGGGCGCGTATTCTCTGACGTCGCAGGCGATCCAGCTCGGCTACGTGCCGCGCATGAAGGTGCTGCATACGTCCGAGCTGGCGATCGGCCAGATCTACGTGCCGGTGGTGAACTGGCTGCTGCTGTTCGTGATTCTCTGCATCGTGATCGGCTTCAAGAGCTCCGACAACCTGGCGGCAGCGTACGGTATCGCGGTGACGGCGACGATGGTCATCACCACCGTGCTGGCGTGCGTCGTGATGGTGAAGGTGTGGAACTGGAACCGGCTGCTCGTCGGCGCGATCATCGCGGTGTTCCTCGCGATCGACCTGGGCTTCTTCGGCGCGAATCTGCTGAAGGTCGCGCAGGGCGGCTGGCTGCCGATCGGCATCGGCGCGCTGCTGTTCTTCCTGCTGATGACCTGGTACAAGGGTCGCCACATCGTCAAGGAGCGCACGGCCGCGGACGGTATCCCGCTCGAGCCGTTCCTGCAGGGGCTGCTCGCGCATCCGCCGCACCGCGTGTCGGGCACCGCGATCTACCTGACCGGCAACGACAAGCTCGTGCCCGTCAGCCTGCTGCACAACCTGAAGCACAACAAGGTGCTCCACGAGCGGACCATCTTCCTGACGTTCGTCACGCGCGACATTCCGTACGTGCGCGACGACACGCGCCTGAGTTCGCGCGATGCGGGTGGCGGCCTGTACATCGTCAAGGCCCAGTACGGCTTCAACGAGACACCGGACGTGAAGGCCGTGCTCGAGGAATTCGGCCGCTCGCACGACATGACGTTCGAGCTGATGGACACGTCGTTCTTCCTCGCGCGCGAAACGGTCGTGCCGACGCATCTGCCCGGCATGTCGATCTGGCGCGAGCGCGTGTTCGCCTGGATGCATCAGAACGCGGCGAAGCCGACCGATTTCTTCTCGATCCCAGCGAACCGCGTCGTCGAGCTCGGCACCAAGATCGAGATCTGACCGACGCGCGTGGGCCGCGGATGCGGCCCAATTCGGCAGTGCGCTTGCCGACGCCATGAAAAAGCCCGCCTGTCGGCGGGCTTTTTTTCGTGCGTCGACGACCTTCGCGCGTTTAGCGCTTCAGCTTCGCGAACGCCGCGGCCATCGCGCCGGCCGGTTCCGGCTCGCGCGAACGCTGCGGGCGGGCCGCGCCGCGGCCGGCATTGCCGCGATCCTGACTGCTGCGCGGCGCCATGCCGGGCGCGGCCGCTTCGTCGTCGAGGCGCATCGTCAGCGCAATGCGCTGGCGCTTCACGTCGACGTCGAGCACCTTGACCTTGACGACCTGGCCGGCCTTCACGACTTCGTGCGGATCCTTGATGAACTTCGTCGACATCGCCGACACGTGGACGAGACCGTCCTGGTGCACGCCGATATCCACAAACGCGCCGAATGCCGCGACGTTCGTCACGACCCCTTCAAGGAGCATGCCGGGCATCAGATCGGACACCTTCTCGACGCCGTCGCGGAACGTTGCGGTCTTGAATTCAGGCCGCGGGTCGCGACCCGGTTTTTCGAGTTCGGACAGAATGTCGCGCACGGTCGGCAGGCCGAAACGTTCGTCAACAAATTCCGTCGGCGACAGTCCGGACAGCGCGTCGCGGCTGCCGAGCACGTCGTCGATCCGCTTGCTGATCTTCGCGAGGATCCGTTCGACGACCGGATAGGCCTCCGGGTGGACCGACGAGCGGTCGAGCGGATTCTCGCCGCCGTTGATGCGCAGGAAGCCGGCCGCCTGTTCGAAGGTCTTGTCGCCGAGACGCGGCACCTTGCGCAGATGATCGCGCGACGGGAACGGCCCGTTCGCGTCGCGGTAGTCGACGATGTTGCGCGCGAGCGTGGCGTTCAGGCCCGATACGCGTGCAAGCAGCGCGACCGACGCGGTATTCGCGTCGACGCCGACCGCGTTCACGCAATCCTCGACGACCGCGTCGAGCGAGCGGGCGAGTTCGCGCTGGTTCACGTCGTGCTGGTACTGGCCGACGCCGATCGCCTTCGGCTCGATCTTCACGAGCTCGGCGAGCGGATCCTGCAGGCGGCGCGCGATCGACACGGCGCCGCGCAGCGACACGTCGAGTTCCGGAAATTCCTTCGCGGCCAGCTCGGACGCCGAGTAGACCGACGCGCCGGCTTCCGACACGACGATCTTCTGCAGCCGCAGTTCGGGGTGCTTCGAGATCAGCTCGCTCGCGAGCTTGTCGGTTTCACGGGACGCGGTGCCGTTGCCGATGCTGATCAGCTCCGCCTGCGTCTGCGCGGCGATGCGCGCGAGCTTCGCGAGCGAGCCGTCCCAGTCGCGGCGCGGCTCGTGCGGGTAGATCGTGTCGGTCGCGAGCAGCTTGCCGGTGCGGTCGACCACGGCGACCTTCACGCCCGTGCGCAGGCCGGGGTCGAGACCGATCACGGCCTTCGGGCCGGCCGGCGCGGCCAGCAGCAGGTCCTTCAGGTTGCGCGCGAACACGCGGATCGCCTCGGCTTCCGCCGTTTCACGCAGTTGCGTGAGCAGTTCGTTCTCGATGTGCGGCTGCACCTTCACGCGCCAGCACCAGCGGCACACGTCGGACAGCCACTTGTCGGCGGGACGGCTCTGGTTCGCGATCCCGAAATGGCGCGCGATCATCGCTTCGCCGGGATGCGGTACCTGCGCGTCGAGTTCCTCGCCGAGGCCCAGCTTGACGGTCAGCACACCGGCGTTGCGGCCGCGGAACAGCGCAAGCGCGCGGTGCGACGGCACGGTCCGGATCGTCTCCGCGTAGTCGTAGTAGTCGCGGAACTTCTCGCCTTCCTCGTTTTCCTTGCCTTCGACCACGGCCGACGACACGACGCCCTGGCTGTGCAGGTAGTCGCGCAGCTTGCCGAGCAGTTCGGCCGTTTCGCCGAACTGTTCGGACAGGATGTCGCGCGCGCCGTCGAGCGCGCCCTTCACGTCGGCGACACCCTTGTCGGCATCGACGTACGCGGCGGCTTCCGCCTGCGGGTCGAGCAGCGGATTCGCGAGCAGCGCCTGCGCGAGCGGCTCGAGGCCGGCTTCGCGGGCGATCTGCGCGCGCGTGCGGCGCTTCGGCTTGTACGGCAGATAAAGGTCTTCGAGCACCTGCTTGCTGTCGGCCGCGTCGATCGCGGCGCGCAGTTCGTCGGTCAGCTTGCCCTGTTCGTCGATGCTCGACAGGATCGTCGCGCGGCGATCCTCGAGTTCGCGCAGATACAGGAGGCGTTCCTCGAGCTGGCGCAGCTGCGTGTCGTCCAGGTTGCCGGTCACTTCCTTGCGGTATCGGGCAATGAACGGAACGGTCGAGCCTTCGTCGAGGAGTTGCACTGCCGCCGCGACCTGGCGCGGCTGGACGGACAGTTCGGTGGCGATGCGCTGTACGATCTTGAGTGCTACGGTTTCCGTCATGTCGTGGATGATGTGCCTGCTGAAATCGCGGCGCGGGCCGGCAGACCGCGCGCGGCGGGCTGCGAGACGGGCCCGCCGGACCAGATGCCGCGGGTGAGTGAAGCGGGGCATTTTGCCATAAATGGCGGAGCGTCCAGCCGGGGGTGATAGAATTTGACACATGTCCCGCAGCTTTCCTACGACGTTGCCAACTTCCCGCATTTCTCTCGTCGCGCTCGGCGCAGCGCTTGCCGCGGCTTTGTCCGCCGGGTCCACCGTCGCGTACGCACAGGCATCGGGCGCAAGCGCGCCTGACGCCGCTGCCGCCGTGCCCGTCGCAGCCTCCGCCACGCAGGATTTTGACGCCCGTCAAAAAGTGCTCAATCAACGTTCCGCGGAAAACGATTATCGTTATGCCGTGGCGGAGCACGATTGCTACAGCAAGTTCTTCGTCAATCACTGTCTCGGCAATGCGCGCGACCGGATGCGCGAGGAGCGGGCGAGCATCCGTCAGGAGCAACTCGCGCTCGACGACGAACAGCGTGCGGTGCGGGCGCAGCAGCGCGACCAGCAGCAGGCGCTGAAGCAGGCGCAGAATGCGGCGGAGGCACCGCAGCGCGCGGCGAACGACGCGGCGAACGCGGCTGCATTCCGCGACAAGCAGGAGCAGAATGCAGTGAAGCAGGCGCAGCGCGGCGCGGAAGGGCCGCAGCACGCCGCGAGCAAGCAGGCATACGACCAGAAGCAGGCCGACTTCCAGCGCAAGCTCGACCAGGCGCACCAGCAGGCTGCGCAGAAGGCGCAGGAGCGGGCGGACAACGCCACGCGCTACGAGCAGAAGCAGAAGGAAGCCGCGCAGCACAAGGCCGATGTCGAGCGGCGTCAGCAGGAAGCGGCCCAAAAGGCCAAGCAGCAGCAACAGCAGGGGCAGTAACGTATTGGATTGATCCGGACCAGTCTCGTGCGTGCCGGCACGCCAGTCGGCGCGCTGCTTTCGATGAGGAGGCGCATATGCAAAACCGTCCCACGGAACAGCAGCAGGAATTGCACAACCGTTTGGCAGCATTGCAGGAGCAGCACCAGCAGCTCGCTCGAGAGATCGAGCTGAAGGAAGGACACTCCGACATCGACGACATTACGCTGCACCGGCTGAAGAAGGAAAAGCTGGCGGCCAAGGACAAAATCATTTTGCTGCAATCGCAGCTGGAACCGGATAAGCGCGCCTGAGCGCGGCCTGGCAAGCGCCGGCGCCGCCTGGGCGCTGGACACAGGAACGCTTGCCTTGAATTCACCGCTTGAAGCCAACCCCGATGCCCGGCGTGACGCGTCGTCTGCCGGGCGCGTTCGTGCGCCCGAAGGCACCTTCGAGCTGAGCCGCAAGCGCGTCGACGAACTCGACACGATCTTCGGTGAAGGCGGACTGCTTGCGCGCGCGCTCGACGGCTATCATCCGCGCCTGTCGCAGATCGAGATGGCGCGTGCGGTCGCGTCCGCGATGGAGGCGTCCGCGCGCCGTCTGCCCGAACCGGAAATCTTCGAAACCCGCAAGCGGCCGGCGCGCCGTCTCGGCGAAGGCGACAAGGCGGCCGAATCCGCCGCGGACGGTGCGGCGGCCGACACCGACAGCGACGCCGGCGACAACACGCTGATCGTCGAGGCCGGCACCGGTACCGGCAAGACCTATGCGTACCTGGTGCCCGCGATGCTGTGGGGCGGCAAGGTGATCGTGTCGACCGGCACGAAGCACCTGCAGGATCAGCTGTTCCAGCGCGACATCCCGACCGTGCGCAACGCGCTCGCGGTGCCGGTGACGGTCGCGATGCTCAAGGGCCGCTCGAACTACCTGTGCCATTACTATCTGCAGCGCACGGCCGACAACGGCCGCCTGCCGTCGCGACAGGACACCGCATACCTGCAGGAAATCGTCCGGTTCGCGAAGCTCACGAAAAGCGGCGACAAGGCCGAGCTCGCGAGCGTGCCGGAGACGGCGCCGGTGTGGTCGATGGTCACGTCGACGCGCGACAACTGCCTCGGCCAGGAGTGCCCGCATTACAAGGAGTGCTTCGTGATGCAGGCGCGGCGCGAGGCGCAGCAGGCCGACGTCGTCGTCGTCAACCATCACCTGTTCTTCGCGGACATCATGCTGCGCGACACCGGGATGGCCGAGCTGCTGCCGAACGCGAACACGGTGATCTTCGACGAGGCGCACCAGCTGCCGGAGACGGCGACGCTGTTCTTCGGCGAGACGCTGTCGACCACGCAGATCCTCGAACTCGCACGCGACACGGTCGCCGAAGGCCTGAGCCATGCGCGCGATGCGGTCGAGTGGGTGAAGCTCGGCGGCGATCTCGAACGCGCGGCGCGCGACCTGCGCCTCGCATTCGCGAATGACCAGATCGTGCGCATGTCGCTCGCGCAACTGGGCGACGATCACCCGATGTTCGGCGCGCTCGACGCGCTCGAAGCGGCGCTCGATGCGCTCGCATCGGCGCTCGCGAGCCAGGCCGAGCGGGCGGAATCGCTCGGTGCGTGCCTGCGGCGCGCGCGCGAGCTGCAGGACCTGCTCGCGGGTTGGGTCGCGCCCGGTGCCGCGCAAGCGGCCGCGCAGGCCGACGCCGCGGCGGCCGGCGACAAGGCGGCTGCCGACGACCCGAACGAGAAGGTGCGCTGGGTCGAAGTGTTCGCGCATACCGTCCAGCTGCACGAGACGCCGTTGTCGGTCGCGCCGATCTTCGCGAAGCAGCGCGCCGGCGTGCCGCGCGCGTGGGTCTTCACGTCGGCGACGCTGTCGGTGCGCGGCGACTTCACGCACTACGCGGCCCAGATGGGCCTCAGCTCGCGGCGCTCGATGACGCTCGCAAGCCCGTTCGACTATCAGACGCAGGGCCTGCTGTACGTGCCGCGCAACCTGCCGCAGCCGTCGTCGCCGACGTTTACCGACGCCGTATTCGATGCCGCGCTACCGGCGATCGAGGCGTCGGGCGGCGGTGTCTTCATGCTGTGCACGACGCTGCGCGCGGTCGACCGGATCGCGTCGAAGCTGCGCGACGTGATCGAGTCGCGCGGCTGGAACACGCCGCTGCTGGTGCAGGGCGATGCCAGCCGCACCGAGCTGCTCGACCGCTTCCGTTCGTACGGCAATGCGATCCTCGTGGGCAGCCAGAGCTTCTGGGAAGGCGTCGACGTGCGCGGAGATGCGCTGTCGCTCGTCGTGATCGACAAGCTGCCGTTCGCGCCGCCCGACGATCCGGTGCTGGCCGCGCGACTCGATGCGCTGACCAAGAAGGGCTTGAGCCCGTTCGCGGTTCACCAACTGCCGCAGGCCGTGATCACGCTGAAGCAGGGCGCGGGCCGCCTGATTCGCGCGGAGACGGATCGCGGCGTGCTGATGATCTGCGACACGCGGCTTGTCGACAAGCCGTACGGTCGCCGGATCTGGCAGAGCCTGCCGCCGTTCAAGCGCACGCGCGAGATCGCGGTCGTGCAGGACTTTTTCGACGAACATCGCGCGAAAAAGCGCGCGTGACGCATCGCCGCCTGCTACGGGCGGCGCCAATAAAAAACCCGGCTCGATGGCCGGGTTTTTTGTGCAGCGGGCGTCGCTCAGAACTGCCACCACGACTTCTTCGTGCCGGGGCGCGAGTGGCCGGTGATGTACGGGCTGTCCGGGAAGGTCCCCGCGAGCACGCGCTTCGTGTCTTCCGCGAGTTGCGGCTGGTTCAGCTTGCCGTACGACAGGATCATGATGTGCAGCGCGTCCTCGATCGCCGGCGCGCCCTTGTAGTCCTTGATCGCGAGCTGCGCGCGGTTGATTGCCGCGACGTAGGCGCCGCGCCGATAGTAGTAGTCGGCCGCGTGTACTTCGTGCGAGGCGAGCGCGTTGACGATGTAGCGCATCCGCGCCGCGGCGTCGGGCGCATACTTGCTCTTCGGGTAGCGGTCGACGACGACCTTGAACGCATCGTACGATTCACGCAGTGCCTGCGGATCGCGCTCGCTCATGTCCTGGCCGGAGAAGCGGCCGAACAGGCCGAGATCGTCGTTGAAGTGGATCATCCCCTTCAGGTAGTACGCGTACGGGATATCCGGGTGATCCGGGTGCAGCTGGATGAAGCGGTCGACGGCCTGGTCGGCGGCTGCCGCTTCGTTGTCCTTCCAGTTGCAGTACGCGACGTTGATCTGCGCCTGTTGCGCGAAATGACCGAACGGATCGCGGCCTTGCAGCGATTCGAAATATTTCGCGCACTTGCCCCAGTCGCCGCCGGACAGCGCGTCCTGGGCCTCTGAGTATAATTTGTTGTTCGACCAGGTAGCCGTCTCGTCCTGCTTCTGCGGTAAGCCGTGGCAGCCGGCGATGAGGGCCGCGGCCGCTACCGCCGCAGCTCGGGCGGCGACGGTTTTGGCCGTACGTTTGGTCGAATTCATCATGCTCGCATGTCCTAGCTTCAAGTCTCGGTGACCCAGTCTAAATGACCCGTTCAAGTTCGCAGAATGCCCCGCGGGGCAAGTCAAATCGCGAAGATTATAGCCCAAGCGATCGGCCCGCCGACGCTGCATCGGGGGATTCTCCCGATGACGGCCCGGCTGCAGGCGCGATGCAACCGCCTGTCGTGCCGTCCGCGGCGGCCGATGAGACGCCGCGCGTCGTCGAAGTGCCGCTGTCGCTCGCGGGCGAACGCCTTGACAAGGCGCTTGCCCAGCTATTCCCCGAATTCTCCCGCAGCCGCCTGCAGAGCTGGATCGAGGCGCAGCGCGTGCTGATCGACGGCGCGCCGGCGAAGATCCGCCAGCCGGTGCCGCTCGGCGCCAGGATCGAGCTCGTGCCCGACCTGCTGCCGGAGCAACTGGCGTTCACGCCGGAGCCGGTGCCGCTCGACGTGATCTACGAGGACGACGCGCTCCTCGTCATCAACAAGCCGGCCGGCGTCGTCGTCCATCCCGCCGCCGGCAACTGGAGCGGCACGATTCTCAACGGGCTGCTGCATCGCTACGGCGACGCCGCGGCCGGCCTGCCGCGTGCCGGGATCGTGCACCGGCTCGATAAGGAAACGTCCGGCCTGATGGTGGTCGCACGCACGCTTGCCGCGCAGACCGACCTCGTGCGCCAGTTGCAGGCGCGCACGGTGAAGCGCCGCTATTTCGCGCTCGTCTGGGGCACGATGCCCGAAGACGGCACGATCGACGCGCCGATCGGCCGCGACCCGCGCGAGCGCACGCGCATGGCCGTCGTCACCGGTGCGTCGGGCAAGCCCGCGCGCACCCATTTCCGCACGGTTGACACATGCCTGTGGCAACGTCAGCCCGTGTCCGCGATCCAGTGCGACCTCGAAACCGGCCGCACGCACCAGATCCGCGTGCACTGCGCGCATATCGGGCATCCGCTGCTCGGCGATCCGGTGTACGGGCGCGCGCGCGGCAAGCGCTCGGTCGCGCCGCTGCCGGACGGGTTCGCGCGGCAGGCGCTGCACGCATGGCGGCTCGGCCTCGTGCATCCGCTCACGGGCAAGACGATGCAGTGGCGCTGCCCGTTGCCGGACGACATGAACGCGCTGATCGCGGCCCTCGGTTTCGGGCAGGCCGACGAGGAATTCGACGATGACGACGGCGTCTACGACGATGACGATTTCGCCGGCGAATATCAGGATCACGACGAGGATTACGATGACGAGTCGGATCCGGACGACGAGGAGGAGTGAGTGCCGATGACGAACCTGGCGCCGTTGACGTGGCAGGACTGCGTACAGCCCGACTGGCAGGTGTCACCGCGCGTTCGCGCGCTGATCACGACCCGCGACGGCGGTGTGAGCGACGGTCCTTACGGGCGCTGGCAGGACGGTGCCGAGTTGCCGGGCGGGATGAATCTCGGCTTGCATACCGGTGACGATCCGACCCATGTCGCCGCGAATCGCGCGCGCTTGCTCGCGCTGGCCGGCCAGTCGCGCGCGGCCTGGCTCGAGCAGGTTCACGGCGCGCGGATCGTGCGCGCGGACGAGGTGATCGAGGCCGCGTCGGCTGCCGCGGCGCCCGTGCAGGCCGACGCGAGCGTGACGGACCGCGCGGGCGCGGTCTGTGTCGTGATGGTCGCGGATTGCCTGCCGGTGCTGCTGTGCGACGCGCAGGGCCGGGCGGTCGGCGCCGCGCACGCAGGCTGGCGCGGGCTCGCGGCCGGCATCATTGAACAGACCGCGGCCCGCGTCGCGGCGCTCGCCGGCGGCGGGGCGGATGAAGTCCATGCGTACCTCGGGCCCGCAATCGGCCCGCAGGCGTTCGAAGTCGGCGCCGACGTGCGCGACGCGTTTCTCGACACGGCTGCGCAGTCGGAGCATGATGAAACGCGGCAAGCGTTCGTCGCGATCGACGGCGCGCCCGGCAAGTTCCTCGCCGACCTCCATGCGCTCGCGCGCCTGCGCCTCGCGCGTGCAGGTGTTGCGCACGTGAGCGGCGGGTCCGCCTGCACGGTCACCGAACCAGCGCGCTTCTATTCATATCGGCGCGACCGCGTGACCGGCCGCATGGCGGCGGCGATCTGGCTGGCCGATTGACGACTGACCGCGCGCTTGCGCGCGTGGTTTGTTGCGCTGCAAAATCGGGTTATCTCGATATTGACGCGGCAATGCGGCGTTGCATGGACAACCGAATGAATAATCCCGAAGTCAAGTCAACCAAAATATTTTATGGTTCGCCGGAAGCCTTGTCCCGCCTGTTGCGCGCGGATTATCTCCGAGCAGAAATGTTCAGTGGTTTGACGCAGGGCTTCACATGGGGAAAACGATAATGATAAAAGTACCGCACTGCGGCAGAATCTGGAGACGCCTCTCCAGAGCATGACGGCCCGGCTCGCACCGGCACGCCGCGCGCGAGCAGGATTTCACGATTGACGCTCACGAATCACCGGTAAGGCAGGTAATGACAGCATCGAAAAATTCGTCGACGTCCGCTCAGGCGGGCACTTCCGCAAGCAGCGCCGGATTCGGCCAGGCGGTCCAGCCGATGCAGCAGATGTTCGAAGCATGGCTGAACGCCTGGCGTGGTTTCGCTGATCCGGCACGCGCCGCAACGGCGGCGACCACCGCGAACCCGTTCGCCGCATTCCAGTTCCCGACAGCGGTTCCGTTCCAGATGCCGTCGATGCCCGATCTGAGCAGCTTCGGCGGTCTGGCGTCGCCGTTCGCGGGGCTGAAGCTGCCGGCGGCCGCGATCTCGCCCGAACGGCTCCAGAAGTTGCAGACCGACTATGCGCGCGACTGCGTGACGCTGATGCAGCAGGCGGCCGCCGCGACGCTCGAGTCGCCCGAGCTTAAGGACCGCCGCTTCAGCTCGGATGCGTGGAAGGCCTCGCCCGCGCATGCGTTCGCGGCGGCGTGGTATCTGCTCAATGCGCGTTACCTGCAGGAACTGGCCGACGCGCTCGAGACCGATCCGAAGACGCGCGAACGCATTCGTTTCTCCGTCCAGCAATGGACGGCTGCCGCCGCGCCGAGCAACTTCCTCGCGCTCAATCCCGATGCACAGAAGTCGATCCTCGAGACGCAGGGCGAAAGCCTGCGGCAGGGGATGATGAACCTGCTCGGCGACATGCAGCGCGGCAAGATTTCGCAGACCGACGAATCGCAATTCGTGGTCGGCAAGAACCTCGGGTGTACCGAAGGCGCGGTCGTCTACGAGAACGACCTGATCCAGCTGATCCAGTACTCGCCGAAGACGGACAAGGTGTTCGAGCGGCCGCTGCTGATCGTGCCACCGTGCATCAACAAGTTCTACATCCTCGACCTGCAGCCCGAGAATTCGCTCGTCGCGCATGCGCTGTCGAGCGGCCATCAGGTGTTCCTCGTGTCGTGGCGCAATGCCGATGCGTCGGTCGCGCACAAGACGTGGGACGACTACATGAACGAAGGGCTGCTCGCCGCGATCGACGCGGTGCAGCAGGTCAGCGGCCGCGAGCAGATCAACACGCTCGGCTTCTGCGTCGGCGGCACGATGCTCGCGACCGCGCTGGCGGTGCTCGCCGCGCGCGGCGAACATCCGGCCGCGTCGATGACGCTGCTGACCGCGATGCTCGACTTCACCGACACCGGCATCCTCGACGTGTTCGTCGACGAGGCGCACGTGCAGATGCGCGAGCAGACCATCGGCGGCAAGAACGGCACGGCGCCGGGGCTGATGCGCGGCGTCGAGTTCGCGAACACGTTCTCGTTCCTGCGGCCGAACGACCTCGTGTGGAACTACGTCGTCGACAACTACCTGAAGGGCCGCACGCCCGCGGCGTTCGACCTGCTGTACTGGAACAGCGACTCGACGAGCCTGCCCGGTCCGATGTACGCGTGGTACCTGCGCAATACCTATCTCGAGAACAAGCTCCGCGTGCCGGGCGCGCTGACCGTGTGCGGCGAATCCGTCGACCTGTCGCGCATCGACGTGCCGACCTTCATCTACGGGTCGCGCGAGGATCACATCGTGCCGTGGCAGACGGCCTACGCGTCGACGTCGATCCTGACGGGGCCGCTGAAGTTCGTGCTGGGCGCGTCGGGTCACATCGCGGGCGTGATCAATCCGCCGGCGAAGAAGAAGCGCAGCTTCTGGGTCAACGACGGCGACCTGCCCGAATCCGCGGACGACTGGCTTGCCGGGGCGACCGAGCAGCCGGGCAGCTGGTGGGCGACCTGGGTCGAGTGGCTCGACCAGTACGGCGGCCGCAAGGTGGCGCCGCCCGCCAAACCCGGTTCCGCGCAGTTCCCGGTGATCGAGCCGGCGCCGGGCCGTTACGTGTTGCAGCGCGATTGACGAAAGCCGGACAGCAGCGCACGCTGTCCGGTGCACCGCAGTTTTTTTAACAGGGCCGGCAGCGATGCGCCGTGTCGTGCGGGCCTGGAGGAAAGGGAAATGACGGACGTAGTGATCGTATCGGCCGCGCGGACCGCGGTCGGCAAATTCGGCGGCTCGCTCGCGAAGATCGCGGCACCGGAACTGGGCGCGACGGTGATTCGCGCGGTGCTGGAGCGCTCGGGCGTGAAACCCGAGCAGGTGAGCGAAGTGATCATGGGGCAGGTGCTGGCGGCAGGCTCGGGGCAGAACCCGGCGCGTCAGTCGCTGATCAAGGCCGGCCTGCCGAGTGCGGTGCCGGGCATGACGATCAACAAGGTGTGCGGCTCGGGCCTGAAGGCCGTGATGCTGGCGGCGAACGCGATCGCGGCGGGCGACGCGGAGATCGTGATCGCGGGCGGCCAGGAAAACATGAGCGCGGCGCCGCACGTGCTGCCGGGCTCGCGCGACGGGTTCCGGATGGGTGACGCGAAGCTGGTCGACACGATGATCGTCGACGGCCTGTGGGACGTGTACAACCAGTACCACATGGGCATCACGGCGGAGAACGTCGCGAAGGAATACGGGATCACGCGCGACGAGCAGGATGCGTTCGCGGCACTGTCGCAGAACAAGGCGGAAGCCGCGCAGAAGGCCGGCCGCTTCAACGACGAGATCGTGCCGGTGTCGATTCCGCAGCGCAAGGGCGAGCCGCTGCAGTTCGCGACCGACGAGTTCGTGCGTCACGGCGTGACGGCGGAATCGCTGGCGGGTCTGAAGCCGGCGTTCGCGAAGGAAGGCACGGTGACGGCGGCGAACGCGTCGGGGCTGAACGACGGCGCGGCGGCGGTGCTGGTGATGTCGGCGCAGAAGGCGGCGGCGCTGGGGCTGACGCCGCTGGCGCGGATCAAGGCGTACGCGAATGCGGGGGTGGATCCGAGCGTGATGGGCATGGGTCCGGTGCCGGCATCGCGCCGTTGCCTGGAGCGTGCGGGCTGGACGCCGGGCGACCTGGACCTGATGGAAATCAACGAGGCATTCGCGGCGCAGGCGCTGGCGGTGCACAAGCAGATGGGCTGGGACACGTCGAAGGTGAACGTGAACGGCGGGGCGATCGCGATCGGTCACCCGATCGGCGCGTCGGGCTGCCGGATCCTGGTGACGCTGCTGCACGAGATGGTCAAGCGCGATGCGAAGCGGGGGCTGGCGTCGCTGTGCATCGGCGGCGGGATGGGTGTTGCACTCGCGGTCGAACGTCCGTAACCGGCCGTCCGTCAACGCCAAACCAATCCGTGCGCCGGTCGATTGCGGCTTCGGCCGGCGCCACGTGAAGTCAGAGGGGCCTCCGGCGGCTCTCGAAACCAAAAAATGGAGTGAGATTCATGTCACAGCGAATTGCGTACGTAACGGGCGGGATGGGCGGCATCGGCACCAGCATCTGCCAGCGTCTGTTGAAAGACGGCTTCAAGGTGGTCGCGGGTTGCGGCCCGAACTCGCCGCGCCGTGTGAAATGGATCGAGGACCAGAAGGCGCTCGGCTACGATTTCATCGCGTCGGAAGGCAACGTCGGCGACTGGGACTCGACCAAGGCAGCGTTCGACAAGGTCAAGGCTGAAGTCGGCGAGATCGACGTGCTGGTCAACAACGCGGGCATCACGCGCGACGTCGTGTTCCGCAAGATGACGCACGAAGACTGGACGGCCGTGATCGACACCAACCTGACGAGCCTGTTCAACGTGACGAAGCAGGTGATCGACGGCATGGTCGAGCGCGGATGGGGCCGGATCATCAACATTTCGTCGGTGAACGGCCAGAAGGGGCAATTCGGCCAGACGAACTACTCGACCGCGAAGGCCGGCATCCACGGTTTCACGATGTCGCTCGCGCAGGAAGTCGCAACGAAGGGCGTGACGGTCAACACCGTTTCGCCCGGCTACATCGGCACCGACATGGTGAAGGCGATCCGTCCGGACGTGCTCGAGAAGATTGTCGCGACGATCCCGGTGCGTCGTCTTGGCGGGCCGGAGGAAATCGGTTCGATCGTCGCGTGGCTCGCGTCGAACGACTCGGGTTTCGCGACGGGCGCCGACTTCTCGCTGAACGGCGGCCTGCACATGGGCTGAACGTCCGGCTGCGCGGGCCGGTTCGGCCGCGCGGCCTGGCGTTTCCGAAAGCCCCCGCCTCCCGGATTCGGGAGGCGGGGATTTGTCACTTGCGCTACGCTGCACTCAAAGGCGTTACATGACTACTACAAAGAAAACGGCCGAGCGGCTCATCAAGAAGTACCCGAACCGCCGGCTCTACGATACCGAGACGAGCACGTACATCACGCTGACCGACGTCAAGCAACTCGTGCTGGAACAAGAGGACTTCAAGGTCGTCGATGCGAAATCCAACGAGGACCTGACGCGCAGCATCCTGCTGCAGATCATCCTCGAGGAGGAGAGTGGCGGCGTGCCGATGTTCTCGTCGTCGATGCTGTCGCAGATCATCCGTTTCTACGGTCATGCGATGCAGGGCATGATGGGCACGTACCTGGAAAAGAACATCCAGGCGTTCATCGACATCCAGAACAAGCTTACCGATCAGTCGAAGAACCTTTACGAAGGCAACGCGATGAATCCGGAAGTCTGGTCGCAGTTCATGAACATGCAGGCGCCGATGATGCAAGGGATGATGACGAGCTACATCGAGCAGTCGAAGAACATGTTCGTGCAGATGCAGGAGCAGATGCAGAACCAGGCGAAGTCGATGTTCAGCACGTTCCCGTTCAAGCAACCGGGCGCGCCGGAGCCGGAGAAGAAGTAACGCTTGCGCGGCAGCCGGCCGCCGCGGCGCAAGCCGCCGGACGGCCGGTGCCGCGGCGTGCGGCGGTGCGATGCGGCCGATCGTGTGCTCAGGCACGATGATGATTGGTGGCTCGCTGCCGCGAGATGTCGCCGACGGTCGTTCTTGATCGTCGGCACCGAATGCCCGTGCCCTCGCGTGCGGCGGGCATGACCGTCGTCCGGTCGATCGAATTCCAACAAGCAGCGAACACAACCGGGACATGTCGCGCCTGACGGCACGCGCTTTTGCTATGGCGGCGTGCTGAAGGCTTCGGCGGGGCGTCGCCATCCGCGACATGCTGGTGCACAGCCTGCGTCGCTGGATCAACGCGCGCAACACGCGTCTCGGGCTCCGTGAGCGCCGGACGGGATGCGCGGAAGCCCGCTTCGGCGGGCTTGCTTACGCGCCCGTTGCGGGGGCGTTTTCGCGCAAGGCGGTCCGCACGTCTGCGATTGCCCGCGGCAACGCCGACGTTACCGGACCGGATGGGTTCAGAGTGCAGGGAATCCCGGCTCGTCGTCGTGCGGAGGCAGGTCGAGCACGAGCTTGACGGCGCTGTAGTTGGCCTTGAGCGAAAACACGCGACCGATCACGAGAAACGTCTGCCGCGAATTCTCGAGTTCGACGAAGTCGCCGGGTTGCGGCACATGGGCACCCTGGTCATAGGAAAAGCTGGTGCTGGTCTGCTCATCGATGGCTTCGGTGGCGTGCTCGGTGAATTCGATCGTGATGTGCGTGGTCATGCGAACCCCGTTGGGTAAGTGAAGAGAGCGGATGTCGGGATTTTCGCATGGCGGAGGGGTGGTTTCGGAGCGATTGTCGCGCGGCGGCCAGCGATGATCGTATCGGTCGCTTCATCGCCGCCGGCGTGAAAGGGCACGATCAACAGTCCGCAGTGGCCCGATGCAATCGCGTGCGCCGCATATTGGGGGCGCCATCCGCGGCGTCGCGACCGCCGGTTTTGCCTCGCTGACCCATAAATAGCTGTAAACTCACGCTTTTGCCGCCACGCCCCCACATTCCAGATGTCCCAGTCCCCCAAAGTAGGTTTCGTATCCCTCGGGTGCCCGAAAGCCCTCGTCGACTCCGAACAAATCATCACGCAGCTGCGCGCCGAAGGTTATGAAATCTCCGGCACGTACGACGGCGCCGACCTCGTCGTCGTCAATACCTGCGGTTTCATCGACGAAGCCGTGCAGGAAAGCCTCGATGCGATCGGCGAAGCGCTGACCGAGAACGGCAAGGTGATCGTCACCGGCTGCCTCGGCGCGAAGTCGAGCGCCAGCGGCTCGAACCTCATCGAGGAAGTCCACCCGAAGGTGCTCGCCGTCACCGGCCCGCACGCGGTGGGCGAAGTGATGCAGGCCGTGCATTCGCACCTGCCGAAGCCGCACGACCCGTTCGTCGATCTCGTGCCGGCCGCCGGCATCAAGCTCACGCCGCGCCACTACGCATACCTGAAGATCTCCGAAGGCTGCAACCATCGCTGCACGTTCTGCATCATCCCGTCGATGCGCGGCGATCTCGTGTCGCGTCCGGTCGCCGAAGTGATGCTCGAGGCGGAGAACCTGTTCAAGTCGGGCGTGAAGGAACTGCTCGTGATCTCGCAGGATACGAGCGCGTACGGCGTCGACGTGAAATACCGCACGGGCTTCTGGAACGGCAAGCCGATCAAGACGCGCATGACCGACCTCGTCGCCGCGCTCGGCGAACTCGCCGCGCAGTACGGCGCATGGGTGCGCCTGCACTACGTGTATCCGTATCCGAGCGTCGACGAAGTCATTCCGCTGATGGCCGAAGGCCCGTTCAAGGGCCACGTGCTGCCGTATCTCGACGTGCCGTTCCAGCACGCGCATCCGGAAGTGCTGAAGCGCATGAAGCGCCCGGCCAACGCGGAGAAGGTGCTCGAGCGCGTGCAGAAGTGGCGCGAGATCTGCCCGGACCTGACGATCCGCAGCACGTTCATCGCCGGTTTCCCCGGCGAGACGGAAGAGCAGTTCGAAACGCTGCTCGACTTCATCCGCGAGGCGGAACTCGATCGCGTCGGCTGCTTTGCGTATTCGCCGGTCGAAGGCGCGACCGCGAACGAACTGGACGGCGCGCTGCCGGACGACGTTCGCGAAGCGCGCCGCGCGCGCTTCATGGAAGTCGCCGAGGAAGTGTCGGCGCAGCGCATCCAGCGCAAGGTCGGCAAGACCCTCAAGGTGCTGATCGACGAAGTCAGCGCAGAAGGCGGCATCGGCCGCACGGCGGCGGATGCGCCGGAGATCGACGGGGTCGTCTATGTCGAGCCGGCGACGAAGGCGTCGAAGCGCTACAAGGTCGGCGATTTCGTGTCGGTGAAGATCACGGGCGCGGACGGCCACGACCTGTGGGGCGAGGTTTAAGCGATGACCGCCGCATTTCCGGAGATCCTCGCGCTCGGCGAGGCGATGATCGAATTCAACCAGTCGCAGCCGGGCCGTCCTGAGTTCCTGCAGGGCTTCGGCGGCGACACGTCGAACTTCTGCATCGCCGCGGCGCGCCAGGGCGCGTCGACGGGCTTCGTGTCGGCGATCGGTGACGATCCGTTCGGCCGCTTGCTGACCGGGATGTGGGCGGCGGAGCAGGTCGACACGACCTACGTGCGGATCGACCGCACGGCGCCGACCGGCGTGTATTTCGTCACGCACGGCGCCGACGGCCACCAGTTCGACTATCTGCGCGCGGGCTCCGCGGCGAGCCGCTACACGGTGGCCGACCTGCCGCTCGACGCGCTGGCCGCGGCGAAGGCCGTGCACCTGTCGGGCATCAGCCTCGCGATCAGCGCGGCCGCGTGCGATGCCGCGTTCGCGGCGATCGACCATGCGCGCAGCAACGGCGCGCAGGTCAGCTTCGACACGAACCTGCGCCTGAAGCTGTGGCCGCTGCCGCGCGCCCGTGCGGTGATGCGCGAGGCGCTGCGCCAGACGGACATCTGCCTGCCGAGCTGGGACGACGTCACGGCGCTCACGGGCGCGAACGATCGCGATGCGATCGTCGATGCGATGCTCGAACACGGGCCGCGGGTCGTCGCGCTGAAGCTCGGCAAGGAAGGCGCGTATGTCGCGACCCCGAACGAACGGCGCGTGGTGCCGGGCTTCGCGGTCGAGGCCGTCGACGCGACGGGCGCGGGCGACTGCTTCGGCGGCGCGTTCGTCGCGCGGATCGTCGCGGGCGACGATCCGTTCGCGGCCGCGCGTTATGCGAACGCGGCGGCGGCGCTGTCGACGACGGGCTACGGCGCGGTCGCGCCGATTCCGCACCGCGATGCGGTGGAACGCCTGGTGCAGGGCTGACGCGGATCCCGCACGCCGGCCACGCGACGCACTCATTCGAACCCCGGATGACGGGCGACCTGAACGGGGGCGGGCGGCGTGCATGCCGCATCGGCGGCTGCTAAACGCTCGTGACGATGTGCATCGGCGACCAGCAACTTATCGCCGCGTTTGTCGAGCGAATCTGAAGCAAGGGAGCAACACAAGGTGGGTCGATATCTGGAATGGCAACGGGCGCTGGTGATTGCCGGCGCGCTGGCGGCGGGCCTCGCGATGCCTGGCATGGTCGCGGCCCAGGCCGCCGCGCCGGGCGCGCAGCAGGATGAAGCGGCGCCCGTACGGCCGTTGCGGCCGAACCCGGAATTCGCCCGCTTGCCGCGCTATGAGGGCACGCTTGGCGACCGGCCGATCGTCGCGCATCTCGGCCCGAAGACGGACGAGGAAGGCGTGCACGGCGAATACCAGTTCACGGACACGGGCGAGGTGATCCTGCTCGCCGGCGATCGCGACGGCGACACGCTCGAAATCGAGGAATCGAACGACGGCACGAACATCACGGGCGTGTGGATCGGGCGCTTCGATTCGACGGGCGAGCTGAAGGCCGACCGGATGAACTCGGACGAATCGGATCCGCAACCGGTCGTGCTGCGCGCGGCGCCGGGCAAGCGCGCGGCGCTGCAGGTACGCGACGGCCGCGTGCACGAAATCGAGACGGTCGGCGGCATCGTCAACCTGCGCACCGACGACTGAGCGCGCTGGCTCGGTGCGTGCGGCGCGCATTGTACCGGGCCAACCGCGCCGAATTTGGCTAATCTAGCGACACATTCCGCAACCGAACGGCCTTTCCCCCGGCCTCCTGCCATGACTGCATCCACTCCGAAGCGCGCACTCCAGACCCGCATCGTTCAACCCGACGACGTCATTCCGGAAGGCTTCCGTTCGTTCGTGCCGCCGGTTGCGCGTGCGTCGACGGTCGTGTTCCCCGATCTCGCGACGATGCGCGCGCTGGTCTGGCACAACGACAACCAATGGCGCTACGGCCTGCACGCGACCCCGACGTCGCTGGCGCTCGCGCAGCGGCTTGCCGACATCGAGGGCGGCACGCATGCGCTGCTGCAGCCGTCGGGCCTCGCGGCGATCATGAACGTCTATTTCGGGATCGTGAAGGCGGGCGACGACGTGCTGATCCCGCACAACGTCTACGGGCCGAACGCCGATTTCGGCAACTGGCTCGCGAAGGATTTCGGCATTACCGCACGCTTCTACGATCCGCTCGTCGGCACCGGGATTGCCGACCTGATCCAGCCGAACACGCGGTTGATCTGGATCGAGGCGCCGGGCTCGGTGACGATGGAAGTGCCGGACGTGCGCGCGATCACGACCGTCGCGCAGGCGCGCGGCATCGTCACCGCGATCGACAACACGTATTCGGCCGGGCTCGCGTTCAAGCCGTTCGAGCATGGCGTCGACATCTCGGTGCAGGCGTTGACCAAGTATCAATCGGGCGGCAGCGACGTGCTGATGGGCGCGACGATCACCGCGAACGCCGAATTGCACGCGCAAGTGAAGCTCGCGCGGATGCGCTGCGGGATCGGCGTTTCGGTCGACGATTGCTCGCTCGTGCTGCGCAGCCTGCCGAGCATGCAGGTGCGCTTCGATGCACACAGCAAGAGCGCGCTTGCGCTCGCGCAGTGGCTGAAGGCGCGGCCGGAGATCGCGGCCGTGCTGCATCCGCAGTTGGCCGATTGTCCGGGACACGCGTCGTTCGTGCGCGACTTCACCGGCGCGGGCGGGCTGTTCTCGGTGATATTCGACGAACGCTACAGCAGCGAGCAGATCGATCGTTTCGTCGAGGCGCTCGAACTGTTCGCGATCGGCTGGAGCTGGGGCGGCGCGTGCAGCCTCGCGATGCCTTACGACGTGGCGTCGATGCGTGCGGACTGGCCGCATCGCGGCACGCTGGTGCGCTTCTACGTCGGTCTCGAGGACGAAGCCGACCTGCGCGCGGACATCGAGCGCGCGATGCAGGCTACGCTCGGCTGATAACGAAACCGCAGCGAAAAAACACAACGCCGGCGCGATGCAACATCGCGCCGGCGTTTTTCATTGGCGGCTTGCGCGATCAGAACAGCCGCAGCAGCCCGTCGAGGCCGACATGGTCGAATGCGACGGTGGCCGCACCGCGCACGACGGGCTTCGCGTGGAACGCGATCGACAGCCCGGCTTCGGCCATCATCTTCATGTCGTTCGACCCGTCGCCCATTGCAATCGCGCGGCTCGGCTCGATGCCGAGCGATGCACAGGTCTCGCGCAGCAGGCGCGCCTTCACGTCCGCGTTGACGATCTCGCCGAGCACCTTGCCGGTCAGCTTGCCGTCGACGATCTCGAGCGTGTTCGCATACGCGTAGTCGAGGCCGAGACGTGCCTTCAGGCGCTCGGTGAAGAACGTGAAGCCGCCCGACACGAGCAGCGTCTTCAGGCCCGCGGCCTTCACGCCGGCGAGCATTGTCTCCGCGCCCGGCGACAGCTGCAGCCGTTCCTCGTACACGCGCTCGAGCGCCTGCGCGTCGAGGCCCGCGAGCAGCGCGACGCGGCGTGTGAGGCTTTCGTTGAAGTCGAGGATCTCGCCGCGCATCGCCGCTTCGGTGATCTCCGCGACCTGCGTCTTCAGCCCGCAGAAATCGGCGATCTCGTCGATGCATTCGATCGTGATCAGCGTCGAATCCATGTCCATCACGGCGAGCCCGAAGTCGCCGAGCGTGCGGCCGGCTTCGACGAAGCCGAAGTCGAGCGCATGCGTGCCGCAGTACGCGTCGATGTCGAGACGCTGCGCAGGGTTCGCGTTTTCGATGCGCAGCGCGTGATCGTGGGTCTGCACGATGCGGGCGCCGCGCGACAGCGCGAGCAGCGGTTTGTGATGCGCGTCCGACAGCGGCGCGAGACTCTGGATGACGAGGTTGTGGGTCATGGCGGAATGATTGAAAGCGAATGAAACGCGTGCGCGGCCGGCATGCGGCCGCCTGCGAACGCGGGCCCTGTCCGGCGTCGGGCCGCTGCGCCGCGGACGCGCCATTGTAGCCGGTTGGTATCCGATAGCTATCCGACAGGTATCCGGTTGGTATCCAGTTGCTATCCGGTCGCAGCCGGATCGCCGCGGATGGCCGGCCGGCGCTGCCGCCAGCACCGCCCACAGGATGGCGTTCAGCGTTCGTCCGCGCGATCCCAGTAAGGCGGATCGCCGAAGTGTTCGGCCAGGAACGCGATGAACGCAAGCGTCTTCAGCGGCACGTGCGCGCGGCTCGGATAGACGGCCCAGATCGCGACGTCCTGCGCGAACGGGTAATCGTCGAGCACGGTGACGAGCGTGCCGTTCGCGAGCAGCGGGCCGACGTCCCAGGTCGACTTGATCGCGATGCCGAAGCCGTCGACGAGCGCTTCGCGGATCGCCTCGCCGTTGCTCGCGACGAGTCGGCCGCCGACCCGCACGGTGAGCGGGCCCTGCGGCGTGACGAACGACCAGTCGCGCTGGTCGCCGAGGATCACGCATTCGTGCTGCGCGAGGTCGGCCGGATGGCGCGGCGTCCCGTGTTCGGCGAGATACGCGGGCGAGCAGCACAGCACGCGCCGGTTCGCGGCGAGCTTGCGCGCGACCAGCGTCGAATCCTTCAGCGCGCCGAGGCGGATCGCGACGTCGTAGCCGTCGTCGACGAGATCGACGATCTCGTCGGAGAGCCGCAGGTCCAGCGACACGGACGGGTAGCGGCGCAGGAACGCGGGAATCACGGGCGCGACGTGCTGGCGGCCGAACGACGACGACATCGACACTTTCAGCCGTCCGTACGGCTCGCTGCGGCCGTGGCCGACCGACGCCCGCGCGGCGTCGGCGGCCGACAGCAGCGCTTCGGCCCGGGCCATGAAGACTTCGCCGTCCTGCGTGAGGCTGATGCGGCGGGTGGTGCGGTGCAGCAATCGCGCACCAAGCTGGCGCTCGAGCTGCGCGATGCGCGCGCTGGCGACCGCGGCCGACACGCCGAACTCGCGCCCGGCCGCCGTCACGTTCGCGAGCAGCGCGGCGCGCACGAACAGGCCGACGTCGAGCAGGTCGAGCGGCTTGTCCGGGGCGGGAATCGGATCGGACCTCATTGTTCGGAAATTCCTGAAAATGTTTCAGGAAATATAGCGGTTTTCGCGAAAGATCGGGCGGCCTACGATGGCATGCATGGGGCTGCGCCGCGGCCCGCCCGATTTCCCTGAAGGAGTTTCGTGATGAAAGCCGTTGGACTGACCCGTTACCTGCCGATCGACGACCCGCACGCACTGCTCGACGTGGAACTGCCGCAACCGGTGCCGGGCCCGCGCGACCTGCTCGTGAAGGTCGAGGCGATTTCCGTGAACCCGGTCGACACCAAGGTGCGCGCGCCGAAGGCGCAGGTCGAGGCGGTGCCGCGCGTGCTCGGCTGGGATGCGGCCGGCACGGTCGTCGCGGTCGGTGCCGAGGTCACGCTGTTTCGGCCCGGCGACGAGGTGTTCTACGCGGGCAGCATCACGCGCCCCGGCGCGAACAGCGAATTCCACACGGTCGACGAGCGGATCGTCGCACGCAAGCCGCGCACGCTCGATTTCGCGGCGTCGGCCGCGTTGCCGCTCACCGCGCTGACCGCGTGGGAGGCGCTGTTCGACCGGCTGCGCGTGTCGCCGCAGGGCGCGGACGCGGGCAAGTCGGTGCTGATCATCGGCGGCGCGGGCGGGGTGGGGTCGATCGCGATCCAGCTCGCGAAGACGCTCGCCAAGCTGCGCGTGATCGCGACCGCGTCGCGTCCGGCGTCGGCCGAATGGGTGCGCTCGCTCGGCGCGGACGACGTGGTCGATCATTTCGGCGACCTGCCCGCGCAGTTGCGTGACATCGGCCATCCGGACGTCGACTACGTGCTGATCTTCAACGATACGGACCGTCATTTCCCGGCCGCGGCGGAAGTCATCCGGCCGCAGGGCGGCATTTGCACGATCGTCGAGAACGGCAAGCCGGTGCCGGTCGAACTGCTGAAGGCGAAGAGCGCGGCGTTTCACTGGGAATTCATGTTCACGCGCGCGATGTTCGAGACGCCGGACATGATCGAGCAGCACAAGATCCTGAGCGAGGTCGCCCGGCTCGTCGACGGCGGCACGCTGCGCACGACCGTCGGCGAACAGCTCGGCACGATCAACGCGGCGAACGTGCGGCGCGCGCACCAGCTGCTCGAGGCCGGCCGCGCGATCGGCAAGCTGGTGCTGAGCGGCTTCTGAGCCGGCGTCGCGCGTAAGAGGGGCGCAGCGTCGCGAACGCAAGCGGGGTAACACCCGATGCGTTTGCGGCGCATTGCATGCCGCTTGGCGGTAGACTGGCAACGCATCATGCATCGAAAACCGCGCGGCACGCGCGTGCCGCCGCATTACAAGGAGGTCAGCATGAGCCAACGCAGCTTGTCAGTCGCCGCATCGTGGTCGGCCGTGTTCGCGGCGGCGTGCGTCAGCGCGAGCGTATTCGCGGCGCCGCCGGTCAAGGGCAGCCTGAAGGGCGGCGGGACAGGGCAGCTCGAATACACCGTCAAGGTCGACTCGAAGACCTTCGGCAATACGCAGGAGACCCGCAAGATCCGCTCGGGCGAAACGGACGACTTCAACTGGAAGTCGGTGCCGCCGAGCGGCGCGGTCGCGATGCCGGACGGTTGTCCGAACGCCGACAACCTGCCGCGCGACGCGAACGGCGCGATGGTGCGCCAGACCCAGGTGCGGCTCGCGCCGTCGGTCGACGCGAAGGGGATCGCGAACGTGCAGATGAGCTTCCAGGCGGCCGCGCCGAAAGGCACGCGCAACGCGAGCGCGGGCGGCAAGTCGCTGCAATGCCCGGACGTCGTGTCGGTGAGCCAGGTCAAGTGGGTGTCGATTTCGACCAATGGCGGTTCGAAGTCCGTCACGATGAGCGACGGCACCAGGGTGACGGTGTCGATCAAGCGCTGAGCGCTGAGCGCTGCGCGCGGGCCGGCGGCGTCCGGTGCGCGCGCAACCAATCGCGATGCGTTGCAGAGCCGCGCGTGACGGTTTCGTGGCGCGCGGCTTCGGGCTTTTCGTCGTTTGATGAGCGACTTCGTCGAGCCGGGCGTGCGTGACGTCATGCCGGTGTCACGCTATCCTCGCGGCATCCGCCACCTCCTTTCCCGAACGACATTCCATGAAACACCGCATGCGCGCGCTGCTGTCGGCCGCTGCGTTCGTCGCCGCCCATGCGCAGGCGGCCGACGATTGCAGCTTCGTGAAAAAAGTCGAGCTGCCGTCACGACAGCAGACCGCCGTCGTGTCGAGCGGCGCGCTCGAACCGTGCTCGGCGGGCAGCTATGCGGTGCGCGTGTATTCGACCGTGCATGCCGCGCCCGGCTTCGATACGGATGACTACGTGACGGGCGTGCTGCATGCGCGTGACGGCACCGTCGCCGATGCGTTCACCGCCGATCTCGGCGCACGTGCGCCGCAGGCGCTCGTCGTCACGACGCGCTCGGCCGGCAGCGGCGGTTATGTCGGTGCACAGGCCTATGTGACGACGCCGCGCGCGGTGCGGCTCGTCGCGTCGGTGGACGGGCTTGCGCCCGACGCCGACGTGACGGCCGCGTTGCGTCAGGCCCTCGAAAAACGCCGCGCCGCCCGCTGACCGCCCGCCGCGCGAAGGCCGCGTGCGTGGCGGCATGCGCGCGTCACTGCGCGCGCTCCTCGAGCCGCGACGCGAGAAAGCGGTGGTCGGCCGAGAACAGCCGGCGATACGTCATCAGCACCGCGCCGACGGTACCGAGCGCGGACGCCGCGGCGATCAGGAACATGATCACGATCTGGTAGCGCACCGCCTGCAGCGGCGACTGGCCGGCCAGCACCTGGCCCGTCATCATCCCCGGCAGGCTCACGACGCCGACCACGGCCATCTGGTTGAGCGTCGGCAGCATGCCCGCGCGCACGGCCTGGCGCGCGGCGTCCTGCGCGGCTTCCCAGCGCGTTGCGCCGAGCGCGAGTGCGGTCTCGACGCGGTCGCGCCGCGCGGTCAGTTCCTCCATCATCCGTTCGACGCCGAGCGACACGCCCGTCAGCGTATTGCCGAGGATCATCCCGAGGATCGGGATCGCATATTGCGGCGCGTACCACGGATGAATGCGGATCACGACGAACAGCCCGATCGCCGCGACGAACCAGCTGCTGAACCAGATCGATGCGATGCTGTCGACGCGTTGTCCGCGATATGCATGCTTGCCGCGACCGGCGCCCGCCAAGCCGGCGATCAACGTCATCAGCGCGGTGATCGGCAGCACGACGCTCCAGTGCGGGTGGCCGAACACCCAGCCGAGCACGTAGCCGATCGCGAGCAGCTGCACGACGGTGCGCACGGCGGCGAGCGCGAGCTTGCGCCCGAGGCCGAGCGACAGCGCGGCCGAGATCGCGCCGTTGACCGCGACGAGCGCGGCGGCGATACCGACGTCGACGAGACTCAGGTCCTGCAGTGACGGGCTCATTGCGCCGCCTGCGTCGCGCGCGCGGTGTGCAGCACGCCGGCCTGCATCACGAGCCGCATCGTGCCGATTCGTGCGACCTGCGCCGGATCGTGCGAGATCCACATGTACGCGCGCGCGTCGGGCGCCGCGTCGAACCAGGCGCCGACGAGCGCTTCGATCGCGCGCGTCGAGTCGGGGTCGAGCGCGGACGTCGGCTCGTCGAGCAGCAGTACGTCGGGGTCGAGCTGCAGCACGCGCAGCAGCGCGGCGATCTGCGCTTCGCCGCCCGACAATTCGCTCGCACGCTTGTCGAGAAAGTCGGCGCCGCGACCCGCGCGCGCCGCGAGCGCTTCGGCGCGCGCGCGGTCGAACGTCGCGTCGCGATAGATCGCGAGCGAGTACGGGTAGCGCAATTGCGCTTCGACGGTACCGTCCATCTGCGCGGGTCGCTGGCGCACGTACGCAACACGGCGCCGGTAGCCCGGAATCGCGCCGCGCCGGATGCGTTTGCCGCGCCACAGGATGTGACCGCCGTCGAGCGGATCGAGCAACGCGAGCGCGCGCAGCAGCACGCTCTTGCCGGAACCCGACGCTCCGGTGATAGCAATTCGCGATCCCGCGGCGAGGCTGAAGTCGGTCGGCGTCAGCAATGTCTTGCCGCTGCTGGCGTCGCGGCGCGTGATCTGTTGCGCATCGATGAGACCGGTGGGGGCTGTCATGTCACAAATGAAAAAAAGCGTTAATGGCGCCGAAGCGTTGCCGCAGCGTGCGCCATAATACCGATTGAAAGCCGCCGGTGTCGTGTTCCGTTCACTCACGCGAGGGGCCCGACATGGCGCGCAAACTCTGCAGAACAACAACGGAACCGCCATGACGCTAGCCCGAGCCATCGGCAAATCGGCTGCATGGACCGTCGGTATCGTCGCACTGATCATCGCGGCCACCGGCGTCTTTATTTTCACGTTCGATTGGAACCGCGCGAAACCGTGGGTCAACGAACATGTGAGTACCGCACTTGGCCGTTCGTTTGCGATCAACGGCGATCTCAAGGTCGACTGGCGACGCCCGCAAGGCGAGACCGGCTGGCGCGCCTGGGTGCCTTGGCCGCGGTTCTCGGCCACGCAGCTCGAGATCGGCAACCCCGACTGGGCGAAGGGCCCGAAGTTCGTCACGCTCGACGCCGCCCACTTCGATCTCGCGATTCTCCCGCTCTTCGCGCACCAGATCGTCGTTCCGTCGATCGACGTCGTCAATCCCGCGGTCGACCTCGAGCGGCTCGCCGACGGCCGCAACACGTGGACCTTCGAGTTCAAGCAATCGGGGCAGCCGTCGGCCTGGAAGCTGCGGCTCGACAGCTTCGGGTTCGCGAAGGGGACCATCGTCTATCGCGACGCGATCACCAAGGCCGATCTCACGATCGCCGTTGATACGCTTGGTCATCCGATTCCGATCGGCGACGTGCTGAAGGAGCAGGAACAGACTTCGCGCGCGGCGTCGGCAGAGCGCGTCGGCAAGCATGGGGCCGCGCAATTGAGCGCGAAGGCGAATGCCGAGGGCGCATCGGGTGCATCGGCGGCGCAGGGCGCGAGCGCGGCGTCGACGCCGGTGGCCGCATCGGGGGCGGCGTCCGCTTCCGCGGCGACGCCGGTTTCCTCCGCATCGACGGCCGTGCCGGCATCCGGCGCTGCGGTGCCCGCGAAGCCGTCGGAGCCGACGTATGCGTTCGGCCTCAAGGTCGACGGCCGCTACAAGAACGTGCCGATCAACGGTACAGGCAAGGTGGGCGGCGTGCTGGCGGTCGAAAACGCGACGCAGCCGTTCCCGCTGCAGGCCGACGTGAAGGCCGGCGATACGCGGCTCGCGCTCGTCGGCACGCTGACCGATCCGAGGCATCTCGCGGCGCTCGACCTGCGGCTGTGGCTGCAGGGCACGTCGATGTCGCACCTCTACCAACTCACCGGCATCACGCTGCCCGACACGCCGCCGTATGCGACCGAAGGGCGGCTGATCGGCAACTTCAATCCGCCCGCGAGCACGTTCCGCTACGAGAACTTCAACGGCCGCGTGGGCAGCAGTGATCTGCGCGGCACGCTCACCTGGGCGCAGCGTCAGCCGCGGCCGAAGCTGTCGGGCGAAGTCGTGTCGAACCTGCTGCAGTTCTCCGACCTCGCGCCGGTGATCGGCGCCGACTCGGCCGCGAGCAAGGCGAAGCGCGGCGACACGACGCGCCAGCCGCCGGACCGCGTGCTGCCGGTCGCGGCGTTCCGCACCGAGCGCTGGAGCGCGATCGACGCGGACGTGAAATTCACCGGTCGCAAGCTGATCAAGAGCCCGCAGTTGCCGATCACCAACCTCTACACGCACATCCTGTTGCAGGACGGCGTGCTGACGCTCGAGCCGCTGCAATTCGGCGTCGCGGGCGGCACGCTCTCGACGAATGCGCATCTCGACGGCAGCCGCACGCCGCTCAAGGGCCGCTTCACGCTGAGCGCGCGCCACCTGAAGCTCAAGCAGCTGTTCCCGACGCAGAAGGTGATGCAGACCGCGCTCGGCGAGATCAACGGCGACGCGTCGCTGTCGGCGACCGGCAACTCGCCGGCCGCGCTCGCCGCGACGTCGACCGGCGAAGTGAAGGCGCTCATCACGGACGGCCGCATCAGCCTCCTGCTGATGGAGGCGGCGGGCCTGAACGTCGCGAACGTCGTCTACGAGAAGCTGTTCGGCACCCGCGACGTGAACATCAATTGCGCGGCGTTCGATTTCGTCGCGAATGACGGCATGCTCGACCCGAAAGTCTTCGCGCTCGATACGGACGATGCGCTGATCAACGTCGACGGCCCGATCAACCTGCGCGACGAATCGATCGACCTGAAGATCCATCCGCACACGAAGGGTTTCCGGATCTTCTCGCTGCGCTCGCCGCTCTACGCGAAGGGCACGTTCAAGAACCCGAAGGTCGGTGTCGAGGCGGGCGCGCTCGCGCTGCGCGCCGGCGCGATGGTCGGGCTCGGGCTGATCAACCCGTTCGCGGCGCTGATTCCGCTGATCGCGCCGAGCAACAACCGCGACGTGCCGTGTTCGCAGCTGTTCGGGCAGATGAAGGCCAAGGCGGCGCAGAAAGAAGCGGCGAAAGCCGGCAAGTGACCCGCGACGGCGGTGCGGCATGCGGCGCGGCTGCGCGCTGGCCGGCCGCGCTCGTTGCGACGCCGGGCGTGGTCGGCCCGTGTGGTTCCGTCACCGTCGCGCCGTGTCTCCCGCGGCCGCTGCTCAGCGGCGGGCGCGCACCCAGACGAGTACCGCGTCAACCTGCCGGCCGCTGATGACGACGGGCCCGGCGGTGCCGAGTTGCAGCCGGTCGCCGTCGATACTGACCACGCGCTGCTGGACGTTGCCGATCCAGTTCGGATACAGGCTCACGTCCATTTCATGGGTCAGCGTGCCGTTGTCGTCGACGTTAAAAGGGCCTGAATACGCGATGTAGCCGTGCGCCGCGGCGGCGCGTTCCTCGGCGCTGCCGCCCTGCAGGTCGCCGTCCGCATAAGGGGGCCGGCCGGGCGCCATCAACTGCGCGGACATGTAGCCGTCCGGCGTGTACAGGATCCAGCCGCGCGCGTCGCGGCCGAGCGGGTAGGTGATGGTGCCGCCGTCGCGCGGGCGGATCTCGTACGAAACGAGGCGCCATGCGCCGACGAGTTGATCGCGAAGCTGGCTGGTTGGCATGCGGGGTTCCGGTGTGACGGCGAGGGTGCGTATGCCGTCGTGTTGACGGGACAGCTCGGCACCGGCCAGCGACCGTATCACGGGGGCCGCAGCGGTGCGGTCGGCAGTTTCTCCGACACCTGCTAAAATACACGGTTTTCCGTCGATTTCTCTCTTACGGGACCTGCCGTGCTTTCTACTGCCAACATCACGATGCAATTCGGGCCGAAGCCCTTGTTCGAGAATATCTCGGTCAAATTCGGCGAGGGCAACCGCTATGGTCTGATCGGCGCGAACGGCTGTGGCAAGTCGACCTTCATGAAGATCCTCGGCGGCGACCTCGAGCCGAGCGGCGGCAACGTCGCGCTGGAGCCGAACGTGCGTCTCGGCAAGCTGCGCCAGGACCAGTTCGCGTATGAAGACGTGCGCGTGCTCGACGTCGTGATGATGGGTCACACCGAGATGTGGGCCGCGATGACCGAGCGCGACGCGATCTACGCGAACCCGGAAGCCACCGACGACGACTACATGCACGCGGCCGAGCTCGAAGGCAAGTTCGCCGAATACGGCGGCTACGACGCCGAGGCGCGCGCGGGCGCGCTGCTGCTCGGCATCGGCATCGAGGAGAAGTTCCACACCGGCACGATGGCCGACGTCGCGCCGGGCTGGAAGCTGCGCGTGCTGCTCGCGCAGGCGCTGTTCTCGAAGCCGGACGTGCTGCTGCTCGACGAACCGACCAACAACCTCGACATCAACTCGATCCGTTGGCTCGAGCAAACGCTCAACGAGTACAACTCGACGATGATCATCATCTCGCACGATCGTCACTTCCTGAACTCGGTGTGCACGCACATGGCCGACATGGACTTCGGCACGCTGAAGGTCTGGCCGGGCAACTACGACGACTACATGCTGGCATCGGCACAGGCGCGCGAGCGCCAGGCTGCGGCGAACACGCGGGCGAAGGAACGTGTGGCCGAGCTGCAGGACTTCGTGCGCCGCTTCTCGGCGAACAAGTCGAAGGCTCGCCAGGCAACGAGCCGCGCGAAGCAGATCGACAAGATCAAGATCGAGGAATTCAAGCCGTCGTCGCGTCAGAACCCGTTCATCCGCTTCGAGTTCGAGAAGAAGCTGCACAACGTCGCGGTGGTTGCCGAAGACATCACGAAGAAGTACGAGCGCACGATCTTCCAGAACTTCAACCTGTCGGTGCAGCCGGGCGAGCGCATCGCGATCATCGGCGAGAACGGCGCGGGCAAGACGACGCTGCTGCGTTCGCTGCTCGGCGCGCTCTCGCTCGATCACGGCACGGTGAAGTGGTCCGAGAACGCGAATGTCGGCTACATGCCGCAGGATACGTACGAGGAGTTCCCGAACGACATCACGCTGATGGACTGGATCGACCAGTACCGCAAGGACGGCGATGACGAGACGATGGTGCGCGGCACGCTGGGCCGCCTGCTGTTTTCGTCGGACGACATCAAGAAGTCGGTGAAGGTGCTGTCGGGCGGAGAGAAGGGCCGCATGATCTGGGGCAAGCTGATGCTCGGCCGCCACAACGTGCTGCTGATGGACGAGCCGACCAACCACATGGACATGGAATCGATCGAGTCGCTGCAGATCGCGCTCGAGCAGTTCGAAGGCACGCTGATCTTCGTGTCGCACGACCGCGAGTTCGTGAGCGGGCTGGCGAACCGGATCATCGAAGTGCGCACGGACGGCACGCTGTTCGACTTCGGCGGCAATTACGAGGAATTCCTGACGAGTCAGGGGCAGGAGTAATACCGCCGGATGCCTGAGTGCCGCGGCGAGCGAGTACGACGCCGCGCGCGTGAAGCGCAGCCGCTGGCAATCCGTCAGGCCCGCATCGGCACCGCGCCGATGCGGGTTTTTCATTTCCGGGCCGGTGAAGCGCGGCAGCTCCCGCATATTCCGTTGTCGTGCGGCTTACGGCCGGCTACGTCGCCCGACGCCATCGACAAGCCCCACGGCCCTCATACCCATCCCCGCGTCATGCGTCGAACGCAACGGCAACATCATCCGGAATCGCGCGTTCGGCCAGCGCGACGTAGTCGCCCGACGCCGTGCGCTCGATCCGCGCATCGACGCGGTACGCGCGCCGCAGGTTTTGCGGCGTCAGCACGTCGACCGGCGCACCATCCGCGACGAGCCCGTCGGCGCCCAGCAGCACGAGCCGGTCGCAGAAGCGCGACGCGAGATTCAGGTCATGCATCGCGACAAGCACGATTGCGCTGCACCGGCGGGCCGCGTCGCCGACCGCCTCCAGCGCGAGCAATTGCCAGCGTAGATCGAGTGCACTGGTCGGCTCGTCGAGCAGCAGCAGCGGCGTGTCGCGCACGAGCACCTGCGCGAGCCCGACCATCTGCCGCTGGCCGCCCGACAACCGGTCGAGCGGCGACATCGCCAGCGCGTGCAGCCGCAACCGCGTGAACACCTGTTGCAGCCGGTGGTCGCGCGTGGCGTCGGAGAGGCCGCCGCAGGTCGCGCGCAACGCGCTCCGCACGGCTTCGTACACGAGCAGCGATGAAGGCTGCGGCAAGGTCTGCGGCAGGTAGCCGACTTGTCGTGTGTGCTCGAGGCGCGGCCCGTGCAGGAGGTCGAAGCCGCCGAACGTCGCGCGGCCGGTTGCGTCCGCGAGCCGCGCCAGCGCGCGCAGCAGCGTCGATTTGCCGACGCCGTTCGGCCCGAGCAGCCCGATCGTCGCGCCCGGTTCGACAGGCGCCAGGGACAGGCCGTCGAGCACGACCCGGGCGCCGTAGCGGGCGGACAACGAGTCGAGATGCAGCATCGGCTCAGCCATCGAGCCTCCTGCGCCGGCTGACGAGCAGCATGAACAGGGGCACGCCGACCAGCGCCGTGATGATGCCGATCGGCAGCGTTACACCCGGAATCAGCGTCTTGCTGAGCACCGACGCGCCGGCCAGCATGATCGCACCGGCGAGCGCCGCGCCCGGCAGATAGTAGCGATGCTCGTCGCCGACCAGCAGCCGTGCGACGTGCGGCCCGACGAGACCGACGAAGCCGATCGTGCCGACGAACGAGAGCGCCGTCGCAGACAAGAGGCTGATGCGCACGAGTGCGACGAGTCGTAGCCGTTCGACCGCAATACCCATGCTGCGCGCTTGCTCGTCGCCCGCGCGCAGCGCCGTCAGCGCGGCGACGTCGATGGCTCGCCCACAGCGCGCAGACGGCGAACACGCAGGTCAGCAGCGCGATCTTGCCCCAGGTCGCTCGCGCCAGACTGCCCATGCTCCAGAACACGATCTGCTGCAGCGCATTCGCGTCGGCGAGAAACTGGAGCAGCCACAGCAGCGCCTCGAAACTGAACATCAGGCCGATGCCGAATAGCACGACGGTTTCGGTCGTCGCGCCGTGGCGCCACGCGAGCCAGACGATCAGCAGCGTTGCGGCGCTGGCACATGCGAACGCGCCGAGCGACAGCGCGACGTTCTCGTTCCACAGCACGAGGTGCCAGCCGGAAATCACGACGAGGGACGCGCCGACGCTCGCGGCAGCCGACATGCCGAGCGTGAACGGGCTGGCGAGCGGGTTGTTCAGGACAGTCTGCATTTCCGCGCCGGCAAGGCCGAGCGACGCACCGACGAGCACGGCCATCAGCGCGTAAGGCAGGCGCACGTCCCACAGGATCACGCGCTGTTCGAGCGGCAGGCCGTCGGGCCGGAACAGGCCGCCGACCAGGTCGGCGACCGGAAACGGCGACGGGCCGGTCGAGATGTCGACGACGAGTAGCGCGACGAGCACGCATGCGAGCATGGCGAGCGCGCCGATGCGCCGTGCTGCGATCGCCCGGTAGCGTAGCCGCAGCGACGCGGGTGAAACGGGTGTCGTCGTGCTCATGCGGGGGCTCCTGTCGACGGCGCGTAGAGCACGCGTGCCGCAAGCGCGAGGCTCGGCATCACGACGCCGCCGTGATCCTCGCCGTCGATCAGGCGGAACGCGGCGTCGAGGCCGGCGCGGCCGCTCACGCGCGCGACGAAGTCGCGGGCGGAACTGACCTGCTTGCGCACCTGCTGGCGGCGCATCCGCTCGGCATCGGGGTTCGGCGCACCCTCCTCGAGGCTGCCGACGGTGACGAGCAGACGCAGCGGCGGCGCGAGCCGGGCCGTCTGCGCGGCGAACCGCTCGGCATAGGGCAGCAGCGCACGATCGCCCCACCAGATCGACGGGCTGGCGGCCACGTAGCGCCGGAACAAGTGCGGGCGCGTGAGCATCGCGTACAGCGTCAGCAGGCCGCCGTACGAGTGGCCGAACAACGTCTGCCGCTCAAGGTCGACGGGCAACTGGCGGGCAAGCCACGGCTGCACGTCGTGCTCGACGAAGTCGAGAAAGCGGTCCGCGACGACACCGCGGCCGTCCGGCAATGGCGCGAGCGTGTAGTCGGCCGCGCGCGCGGCCATGTCGTAGGGGCCGTCCACCGGATAACCGATGCCGATCACGACGGCCTCGGCATCGCGCGCGCCCTCCGGGCGTGCGCGGCGATTGCGGACGAGCTGGGCGGCGAGCGGGAACGTCGCGTTGCCGTCCAGCACGGTGAGCACCGGATGGGGCGAGGTGTTCGATCGTTCGGCCGGCAATGCGACGAACAGGCGTCGCGTGTGGCCGGCGATCGTGACGTCGAACTGGCGGCTGTGCGGCACCGCGACCGGCGGCGCGGCGTCGAGGTCGGGCCAGGTGGGCGCATCGGCGGCGAGCGCGGGCGCGAGGCGGCCGCCGAGCGGGCTAGCCAGCCCCGCGACGAGCAGGGAGCGGCGCATGGAGGAGGGCGGCATGCGCATGTCAGGATCCTTCCTGTACCCAGTATTCGCCTTGCAGCGCAACGGGCTGGAAGCGCCGCACCATCGTGTCGAACGTGGCGCGCGGATCGAGATCGGCGAACAGCGCCGGATGCAGCCACTTGGCCATCGCCTGTACGGCGACGACGTTGAACGGCGAATTGTAGAAGTGATGCCAGATTGCATACGCACGCCGTTCGCGCACCGCGCGCAGCGGCGCGAGTTGCGGCCGCTGCAGCGAGCGGTCGAGCGAGCGTGCGGCGACGTCGTGCGGCACGCCGGCGCCGAGCGCGATGCGCTGCGGCGCGCTCGGCAGCGTCTGGACCGAGCCGATCGCGGTGCCGATATAGAAGTCGGGCTGACTGCTCAGCAGGTACTCCGGATTCAGCGTACCGTGTTCGCCTGGCACGCGGCCTTTCGCGACGTTGTTGCCGCCGGCCGCATCGAGCAGATGGCCCATCATGCCGGTCATGGTGTCGCAGCAGCCGTTCGACAGGCCGACGCGGCTCTCCAGGAACACGCTCGGTGGGGCAGGGTGCGCGGCCGCGAGCCGGGTGCGGACGATCTCGAGCTGCTGCCGCCAGTACGCGTTGAATTTCGCCGCGCGCTGCGGCGAACCGAGCACCTGGCCGAGCAGCGCGACACTGCGCGGGGTATTGGCGAGCGGATCGTGCCGGAAATCGACGAATACGATCGCGACGCCGGCCGCCTCGAGCCGCGCGAGCGTTTCGCGATCGCGCTCGCCGGGGCCGTGGCCGCCGCCGAGCCCGAAGATCGCGACCTGTGGGCGCAGGGCGAGCGCGCGCTCGTCGCTGAAGCTGCCCGACTGCGAACGCCCGATCCGCGGCACCGCCTTCAAGTGCGGGAAACGGGCGAGCCATTGCGCGTAGCTTGCAGGGTCGAGTTGCTCGAAGTCGCCCATCATGCCGACGAGGCGCCGCGTCGGGTCATCGCCGTCGACGACCGCGAGCGCCGGCAGCAGACGGCCTTCGCCGAGCAGTACGCGCTCGACGCGCGCGGGGATTCGGACCTGCCTTCCAGCGAGGTCCGTGACGGTCGTGTCCGCCTGTGCGGCGTGCATCACCAGCCAGCCGCATAGCCATACGCCGAGTCGGGCCCACATTCCGCTTGTCTTTCTCATGCCACTCCCGATACGATATAAACGAGAATAATTCTCATTTGATTGTAGCCGAGCCGATGCCGTGACAGCGGAGGTCGGCTGTTTGATCGAACGCCAAAATAGTTTGTGCGGGCGCAACGGGCCTGCGCGGGGGTAAGACCATATGACGGCGTTGCCGCCAACTGCTTTCCAATCCGACCGGCATCGGCACGATGCGCACGTCGCGCGAATCCGTGAAGTGCGGCCGGGCCTGCGGGTTCACTCGGACGACGCCACCGATGAATTCGATGCCGTGTTGTCGGGGCAGTGTTCGCCGGGCCTGCATCTGGTGCTGCTGCTAGAGGGTGCGCTCGACGTGTCGTATGGCGACCGTCGCGTGGTGCTGACGACGGGCGGGCGCCGTGCGGGGCGCGACGATGCGCAGCCTGCCGTGCGGATGCAGTCGTTCCTGCTCAACGCGGTCGAGCCGGACACGTTCCGCCGGCGGCTCAGCAAGGGCGGTTACGCGCGGCGGCTGAGCCTTGCGATGTCCGGCGAATGGCTGGGCCATCTGCAGACGGCATGCCGCGGCAGGTTGCCGCAGCAACTCGATGCGATGTTGTCAGCGCATCTGGCGATCCGCTTCTGGCGGCCGACGCCGCGCGCGACGGCGCTCGCCGAGCAGATCGTGCGGCCACCGGCCTATCAGCCGATGCTGCAGGCGATCTATCTGGAGAGCCGCATGCTCGAACTGCTTGCCGAAGCGTTCGCGCCGCTCGAAAACGACGCGGGGCACGTGGTGGAGACGTCGCTTGGGTCGCGGGACTACCGCCGGATGGCCGAGCTGCGCGCATTCCTTGCGAGCGACGCGGCGCAGGCGCTGTCGCTCGACGACATCGCCCGCCATGTCGGGATGAGCGCGAACGCGATGCAGCGGCAGTTCCGCTCGGCTTACGGCACGACCGTTTTCGACTTCATCCGCGAGCATCATCTGCAGCGCGCGCGGCTCGCGCTCGAGCGCGATGCGGTGAGCGTCAAACAGGCCGCGGCGCTGGCGGGCTATACGAGCCCTGCGAATTTCGCGACGGCGTACAAGCGTCGTTTCGGCGTGACGCCGACGCTCGCGCGGCGCAGCGACCGCCGTTGACGGAGTCGGGGCGGCGCTCAAACGAGTTTGAAGTTTGCGCAAATATTTCGGTTGCTTTCATATTTCATAATGCAAATGAGAATCAATTCCATTGTGAAACATCGAAAGCGCCATCATGTCGAGTCAAGCCGCAAGCTTTGCATTGAAACCGGTCGTCGTTGCCGGCCTGTATCTGATGGGTGCGTCGTGCGCATGGGCGCAGACGCCCGAACCGGCGGCGGAACCCGTCGCTGCGTCCTCGGCCGCCGCCGTGCGTGCCGCCGCCGGACCTGGCGAACCGGACAAGCCGGGTGAACCGCCGCCGCCGAACGCGGTCGCCGGTCCGACGATGAAGGAAATCGTCATTACGGCAAGCCGCCGCGAGCAGGCGATCCGCGAAGCGCCCGCGAGCATTTCGGTGATCAGCCGCGAAGACATCGAGGCGAAACCCTATACGTCGGTCGCGGAGATCGTCGCCAACGTGGAAGGGGTGAGCGTGGTGGGGTCGTCGCCGAACGATCAGGACATCTCGGTTCGCGGGATGCCGGGCGAGTACACGCTGATCCTCGTCGACGGCCGTCGTCAGAATACGCGCGAAACGATGAACCGCGGCACGGCCGGCGTGCAATCGAACCTGATGCCGCCGCTGTCGGCGATCGAGCGCATCGAGGTCGTGCGCGGGCCGATGTCGTCGCTCTACGGCGCGGACGCGATGGGCGGCGTGATCAACGTGATCACGCGCAAGGTGCCGAAGCGCTGGGGGGGCACGATCACGGCCGGCAGCGTATGGCAGCTCGAATCGAACCAGGGCGACACGCAGAGCGTCGACTTCTGGCTCGGCGGCCCGCTGAAATCCGACGTGCTCGGGCTGCAGGCGTCGGGGCGGCTGCTGCATCGCGGCGAGGACGACATCTATTACCCGAACAGCGGCACGGGCGGTGCGAACGGGCAACGAATCGGCAGCTTCGACGTGAAGCTGTCCGCGAAACCCGCGCGCAACCAGGACGTGAGCCTGAGCGTCGGCCGCGAGCAGCTCACCTATCTCAGCACGCCGGGCAAGAGCGCTGCGCCGCTCACGCCGCGGACGGCCGAGTCCGCCGTCACGGAGACGCGGCACGTGCGCGACTACTGGGGCATCGCGCACGACGGCCGCTGGGGCTTCGGCAATACGACGGTGTCGCTGTACGGCGAGCGCGGCGTGCAGGATCAGTGGACGCCGGTAGGGCGCACGGCGGTGCAGCCGGTGCTCACCGACACGATCCTCGAAGGCAAGGCCGAGGTGCCGTGGTGGGGCGAACGCAACATCCTGACGGTGGGCGGCCAGCACATCTGGTCGCGACTGTCGGGCGTCAGCGTGCAGGACGCAGTGCCGAAAGGCCATGGCACCAATGCGGCTCGCGTGACGCGCAACGCATGGGCGCTGTTCGGCGAGAACGACTACTTCTTCAACGACCGTTTCACGCTGACGACCGGCGTGCGGCTCGATCACGATGACCGATACGGCAGCCACGTGAGCCCGCGCATTTACGGCGTGTACCAGCTCAGCAATGCATGGACGGTGCGCGGCGGCATGTCGACGGGCTTTCGACCGCCGGCGCTGCGTCAGAGCACAGGCGGCTATTGCATGACGTCGGGCGGCGCGGCTGGCGCGACCCCCGGCACGCTGTGCGGCAATCCGGACCTCAAGCCGGAGACGAGCCTGACCGAGGAACTCGGAGTGCGCTACGACATGGGCGATACCTATGCGGGCCTGACGCTGTTCAACAACCTGTTCAAGAACAAGGTGTCGAGTTACGACACGGGCAAGCCCGATCCGCGCTCGCCGGGGCGCAACATCTATGTGTACGACAACATCGATCGGGTCAAGCTGTACGGGCTCGAGATCGGCGCGGGCACGCGCCTGTCGCGCACGCTGAAAGTGTCCGGTGCGTACACGCTGACCGAATCGCGCCGCGAGGGCAGCGGCGAGAAGGCATTCAACGGCAGCTCGCTCGACGGCTACCCGCTCGACAAGACGCCGAAGAACAAATTCAACGTGCAGGTCGACTGGATCCCGACGGCCAAACTCGATCTCTATGCGGCGGCGAACTATATCGGCAGCCAGTACTGGGCTGCATTCCGCAACGGCGCGCAGGGCGTGCGCGAACGGCCGTCGACAACGACCTTCGATCTCGGCGGCCGTTACCGGATCGACAAGCGTTTCTCCGTCAATTTCGCGGTGCTGAACCTCACCAACAAGAGGGTGCCGATCGACGATCGTACCCGGACGACCGGGCTGAGCGACAACTGGCTCGTCGACCAGGGGCGCCGCATCGCGGTGAGCCTGACCGCCGAAATGTGACGGCATCGCCGGCACCGGGCGCCGGCTCGTTCAATCTGGAGGCAAATGTCATGAATGCGATTTCCCGATCGTCCGATCTATTAGCATTCCACAACGTATGGGATGTTTATCGTGCGGATACCCCGCTGTTTCTGGCGACGCCGGCCCATACGCTGCTGGCCGGCGACGTTGCCGAGGCGATTGCGCATGCGGATGTTCCGCTCGCGGCGCGCGTGAACGATGCGCTGCGTCGCGCGCGGGCAGACGGTCATGCCGGCGCGGCCGTGGTCGGCGCCGTGCCGTTCGATGCCGACGCGCCGGCCGCATTGCGGGTCGCGCGCACGATGCTGCGCGCCCGGCCTCTCGGCGCGCTGAGCGCACCCGAGCCGGGCGGCATGCGCTACGCGACGCGCGAGGTGCCGCCGGCGGAGGCTTACGCGGAGGCGGTCGCGCATGCGATCGCCCGGGTCCGTGCGGGCGAGCTCGACAAGGTCGTGCTGGCGCGCACGCTGGAGGCGACCGGTGACGCCGCGGTGGACGTCGCCTCGCTCGTGGCACGGCTCGCGGCGCGCAATCCGCACGGCTATACGTTCTCGGTCGATCTCGGCGCGGGCCGCACGCTGCTCGGCGCGAGTCCGGAACTGCTCGTGAACCGCTTCGACGGCGTCGTACGGGCGAACCCGCTCGCGGGATCTGCGCCGCGCAGCTGCGATCCCGTCGAGGACCGGCGCCGCGCGCAGGCGCTGCTGGCGTCCGCGAAGGACCTCGACGAGCATCGGGTCGTCGTCGAAGCGGTGCGCGATTGCCTCGCACCGCTGTGTCGGCGCCTCGACGTACCGGCACGCCCGTCGCTCGTTCACACGGAAACGATGTGGCATCTGTCCACCGAAGTGTGCGGCGAGACCGATGCGGATGCGTTGACGCTTGCGCTCGCGCTGCATCCGACGCCCGCCGTCTGCGGCACGCCGCGCGCAGCGGCGCGCGACTGCATCCGCGATGCAGAGCCGTTCGATCGCGGTTTTTATGCGGGGATGCTCGGTTGGGTCGATGGACAGGGCGACGGCGAGTGGGTGGTGACGATTCGTTGCGCCGAAGCATGCGACCGCACGCTTCGGCTGTATGCGGGCGCGGGTATCGTCGGCGAATCGACGCCCGAGGGCGAATGTGCGGAAACCGCCGCCAAATTCCGCACGATGCTGGATGCGCTCGGCATTCGTCACGATGCGGCGTCGGGCGCCGCGCGGGAGGCCGCATGACGTTGGAGAGCCGCACGCCCTGGCCGGACGCGTTCGCCGACGCATACCGTCGCAAGGGATACTGGCGTGGTCAGTCGTTCGACCAGTGGCTCGACGAACGTGTCGCGCGGCATGGCGAGCGCATCGCGCTGGTGCAGGGCGACTTGCGCTGGTCGTACCGCACGCTCGCGGCCGAGGCGGAACGCACGGCGCACGCATTGACGGCCATCGGGATCGTGCCGGGCGACCGGGTCGTCGTGCAATTGCCGAACTGCGTCGCGTTTTTCGCGTTGACGTTCGCATTGTTCAGGATCGGCGCACTGCCGGTGTTTGCGTTGCCCGCGCATCGCCGGCGCGAGATCGGCTACTTTTGCCGTCACGCGGGGGCGGTCGCCTATGTCGCGGCGGAACGCCACGACGGATTCGATTACCGGACGCTTGCGGGCGAGATCGGTGCCGATGCGCCGACGCTGCGCCACGTGCTGTTCACGGCACCCGGTAACGCGCGGGTTGCGTTGCCCCACGCGCTGGACGCGGCTGGCGAACGCACGCTGCCGCCGGGGCCCGGCGCGCACGCGACCGCGTTCCTGCAATTGTCGGGCGGCAGCACGGGGACGCCGAAGCTGATTCCGCGCACGCACGACGACTATCTGTACAGCGTGCGGGAGAGCGCGCGTCTCTGCGGACTCTCTGAGCGCAGCGTCTATCTCGCGGCGCTGCCGGCCGCGCATAACTATGCGCTGAGCTCGCCGGGTTCGTTCGGCGTTTTTCATGCCGGCGGCATCGTCGTGCTTGCCGACGGTGCGAGCCCCGATGTCGCGTTTGCGTTGATCGAACGCGAGCGCGTGACGGTGGCGGCGCTCGTGCCGCCGCTCGTACCCGTGTGGCTGGCCGCCGCCGCGCAGCGGCGCGAGGCGCTGGCCAGCCTCGAGCTCGTGCAGGTCGGCGGCGCGCGTTTCGATCCGGCGCTCGCGACCCGTGCGGCGGACGGCTTCGGTGCGCAATTGCAGCAGGTATTCGGGATGGCGGAAGGGCTCGTCAATTACACGCGGCTCGACGATCCGCTCGACGTGGTGACTGCCACGCAAGGGCGCCCGATCTCGCCGGACGACGAGATCCTCATCGTCGACGACGACGATCGTCCGGTCCGGCCCGGTGAAGTCGGCCATCTGCTGACGCGCGGCCCGTACACGATCCGCGGCTATTACGACGCGGCCGCGCACAACGCGCGTGCGTTCACGGCGGACGGCTTCTATCGCACGGGTGATCGCGTTCGTCTGACGGCGAATGGCCATCTTGTCGTCGAGGGGCGCGCAAAGGATCAGATCAACCGCGGCGGCGAGAAGATTCCGGCCGAAGAGATCGAGCACCTGCTGCTCGCGCATCCGGGCGTCGTCGACGCCGCCCTGGTGGCGATGCCGGACCCGTATCTCGGTGAACGCAGTTGCGCATACGTGATTCGCGGCGCGCCCGCACCGGGCGCGGCGGACCTGGTGCGATTCGTGCGCGGGCAGGGCGTGGCCGCCTACAAGGTGCCCGACCGGATCGAGTTCGTCGACGCATTCCCGAAGACGCCGGTGGGCAAGATCGACAAGCGTGCGCTGCGCCAGCACATCGCCGCTCGGCTGGCCGCCGTTGCGTGACCGCGCCGGCACTGCCGCACCTATTTCCGCATTCCAGATCAGGACCATCATGGCCATTCCGAAAATCGCTTCCTATCCGATGCCGGCGGAGTTGCCGGCGAACCGCGTGAACTGGCAGTTCGAACCACGCCGTGCGGCGCTGCTCGTGCACGACATGCAGGACTACTTCCTCGACTTCTACGACCGCACGGCGGCGCCGGTGCCGACGCTGATCGCGCATGTGCGCCGCCTGATCGATTTTGCGCACGCGACCGGGATGCCGGTCTTCTACACCGCGCAGCCGGCGATGCAGGCGACGGTCGACCGGGCGCTTCTGACCGACATGTGGGGGCCGGGCCTCACCGCGCAGCCGTCGTGCGCGTCGATCTGCGAAGCGCTTGCGCCGGCATCCGGCGATACGGTGCTCGACAAGTGGCGCTACAGCGCATTCCAGCGCTCGCTGCTCGACACTCGCCTGCGCGAGCAGAGGCGCGATCAACTCGCGATCTGCGGCGTCTATGCGCACATCGGCTGCCTGATGACGGCATGCGATGCGTTCATGCGTGACGTGAAGCCATTCTTCGTTGCCGATGCGCTCGCGGATTTTTCCGAGCGCGAGCACCGGATGGCGCTCGACTACGTGGCTGGTCGCTGCGGGATGACTGTGACCACGGACAGGCTCGTCGGCAACGCTGCGGCGGCGCCGACACTTGCCGCGATCGCCGCACAGGTTGCCCACAGCCTGCGGATGCCGGCCGCCGATCTGCACGAGCACGATAACCTGGTCGACTGCGGTTTCGATTCGATCCGGATGATGACCCTCGTCGAACAGTGGCGCGGACAAGGGTACGACGTCACGTTCGTCCAGTTGGCCGAGCAGCCGACGCTCGGCGCGTGGACGCGGGTACTGCAGCGCGCGGCGCAGGTGAGCGCGTGAAGGCCGGCCCGACGCTGCAGGACGCGCGTCCGGCACCGTTTGTCAGTACCGCGGCGGTGTCGGTGCCGCAGGCCGAACGCGTGCTGTTCAAGCTGTGCAAGCATTTCGCGATCAAGGTGCCCGTCGTGTTCGACACGCATTGCGCGACCGTCGATTTTCCATACGGCGTGTGCCGGGTGGTGCGCACCGACGACGTATTGCAGCTTCGCTGCGAGGCCGATTCGCCGGAGGGGCTCGCACAGGTCCAGTACGTCATGGACGAACACCTGGGCCTGATGTCGCGCAACCGCGCGCTGGTGGTCGCTTGGGCGCGCGGCGCATGATGCGGCCCGCTTCCGGTTCAACGAACTTCGTGATGTGTCCGCTCATGCAAACCGAACCCGCTTCTTCTCCGCTTCGCGCAACGTCCGCGCAATATGGCATCTGGGTCGCGCAACAGGTCGATCCCGACGATCCGGGCTATCTGACGGCCGAGATCATCGAACTCGACGGTGCGCTCGACGTCGCTGCGCTGACCGACAGCGTCGAGACCGTGCTCGACCACGCCGACACACTGCATATGCGCTTTGCGTGGCAGGACGATGCGCTGTGGCAGGCGCGCGGCACGCCGCGCACGAGACTGCCGCTGGTCGACCTGTCGGCCCGTGCGGACCCCGTCGAGGCGGCGCGCGCGTGGATGAAGGCGTCGCTGTCCACCTGCTGCGACGTGACCGCCGATCCGCTGTACCGCACCGCACTGCTGCGACTGTCGCCGACCCGGCACTGGTGGTATCTGCAGGTCCATCACATCGCGCTCGACGGCTTCGGCTACGGTCTGCTGCAGCAGGCCGTGGCGGCCCGCTACAACGCGCGCGTCGGCGATACGCCGCTGCCGGTGCTGCCTGACTGGCGACTCGGGCGCGTCGTGGACGCCGAAGCGGTTTATCGCGCCGACGGCGGGTTCGAAGCCGATCGCGCGTTCTGGCGAGCGCATCTGCGCGACGTGCCCGCACCGCTCGTGCTCGTGCCGAAGCACGAGATCGCGCTCGACGCGCGGCGCGAGACACGCGTGCTCGACGCCGGCCGCGTGCAGGCGTTGCGCGCGGCCGCCGAGCGGGTCGACGTCGACTGGAACGCATGGCTGCTGTGCGCGATCGGTCTGTGGCTCGCGAAGCAGGGCGGGCAGTGCGATCTGACGCTCGGGCTGCCCGTGATGAACCGGCTCGGCACGCCGGCGCTCGCCGTGCCCTGCATGGCGATGAACATCGTGCCGTTGCGCGTGCATGTCGATGCCGCGTGTTCGTCGCGCGCACTGGCGAGCGAATGCGCGGCGCGACTGCGCGCGATCCGGCCGCACCTGTATTACCGCTACGGCTGGATTCGCGGCGATCTCGGCCTGCTGGAGCGCGACGCATTCCTGTTCAACCAGGCCGTCAACGTGATGCCGTTCGAACGGCAGGTCGCATTCCACGGGCTCGCGAGCGACACGCGTGCGGTTAGCGGCGGCCCGGTGAAGGATCTGAACGTAACGCTCGCCGTGCGCGGCGGCGCGTGGCACCTGACGCTGGAAGCGAACCCGAACGCCTATGACGAGGCCGTGCTCGCCGCGCATGCCGACGATCTTTCGGCGTGGCTGGACGCGTTCGCTGCGCATGCGCCGGACGAGCCCGTCGGCGTGCTGCTCGGCGGGATGCCGACACCGTCGATCGTGCGCGGCGCACCGCTGACCGGGCCGTGCGACGACGTGCTCGAACGGATCGAACGCGTCGCTCGCGCGGCGCCCGCGCATCCGGCGATCGAAGCGGGCGAGCGCTGCATCGACTATCGGACGCTGCTCGCCGACGCCGATGCGCTCGCGGGGGAACTCGTGCAGCGCGGCATCGCGCGCGGCGCATGCGTTGCGATCGCCGCGCCGCGTGCGCCCGATGTGATCGCAGCGATGCTCGCGGTACTGAAGGTCGGCGCGGTGATCGTGCCGGTCGATCCGGACGGACCGCCTCAGCGGGTCGTCGCGATGCTGGCGGACGCCGCACCCGCGCTCGTGATCACGCGCGATGCATGGCGCGGATGCGCAGACGGTCGCGCGGTGCTCGATCTCGATGCGGCGCGACCGCCGTCGCCGTCATGGGGGACGTACGCAACCGACGCTGCGCAACCCGCCTATCAGTTGTATACGTCGGGCTCGACCGGCCGGCCGAACGGTGTGCGGGTCGGGCGCGGCGCGCTCGCCCATTTCGTCGAAAGCACGCGCGACCTGTATCGGATCGGCCCGGAAGACCGCGTACTCCAGTTCGCGCCGTTGCATTTCGATGCGAGCTTCGAGGAAATCTTCGCGAGCCTTTGCAATGGCGCGACGCTGGTGCTGCGCGACGACGCGATGCTCGATTCGGTCGATGCGTTTACCGCGGAAGTCGAGCGGCTCCGCATCACGGTGCTCGACTTGCCGACCGCCTACTGGCATGTGCTCGCACACGCGCTGGACGCTCGCCATGCCCGACGTCTTGCCGGCGTGCGGCTGACGATCATCGGCGGCGAAGCCGCCTTGCCGGAGCGGATTCGGCGCTGGCGTGCGCACTTGCCGCATCGCGTGTTGTTGAACACCTATGGGCCGACCGAGACGACGATCATCGCGACCGCCGCGCGCGTGAGCGGCCCCGACGCGGTCTGGCGCGACGGTGAACCCGTGCCGATCGGCATGCCGCGCGCAGGGATCGACGCGTATGTCGTCGACGAACGGCTGTATCCGGTGGCGAAAGGGCGCATGGGCGAACTGGTGTTGTGCGGCGACGCCCTAGCGCTCGGTTACCCGGGCAATGCGGCGCTGACGGCCGAGCGCTTCGTCGCGCTGCCCGGCACCGGCGCGCGCGCGTACCGGACTGGTGACCTTGCCGCCGTTATCGACGGCCGGCTGGTATTCGACGGCCGGATCGACCACGAGGTGAAGATCAGCGGCGTACGGATCGACCCGCGCGAGATCGAGGACTGGCTGTTGCGCACGCCGGAGGTGCGCGAGGCTGCGGTGATCGCGTTGCGCGGCGACGCCGACGTGACGACGCTCGCGGCGTTCGTCGCGGGCACCGACGACACGGCCGCACTGCGTGCGCAACTCGCCGACGCGCTGCCGGCCGCCGCGATTCCCGACGCGTGGCATGTGCTCGAGCGCTTGCCGCGCAACATCAACGGCAAGACCGATCGCAATGCGCTGCGCCAGCTTGCGATGGCGGCCCGCGTCGGTGTGGACGACGCGCCGGCCGCCGACGCGCTCGAACGACAGGTGATGCATGCGTGGCGCAGCGTGCTCGGCGGCGTAGCGCTGACGGCCGATTCGAATTTCTTCGAGATCGGCGGCAAGTCGTTGCAGGCGATCCAGGCAAGCGCGCGGCTCGCGAGTGCGCTCGGCCGCGACGTGCCGGTGTCGATGCTGTTCCGTCATGCGACGGTCGCGGCGCTGACGGCCGCGCTACGTGCGCCGCTACCGTACCGGCCGCGCGCGCAGCGCGACGCATTCGGCCCGCACCTCGCGATCCAGACGGCGAGTGGCGCCGCGCAACGGCTGATCTGCATTCATCCGGCCGACGGTCTCGCATGGAGTTACTTGCGGCTGGCGGCGTACCTGCCCGACACGACGATCGACGGGCTGCAACTGTCGCTCGACGATACGAACGGCGCGGTCGACTTCGATGCACTCGTCGACACGTACGTACGGCGCGTGCGGGCACTGCAGCCGCACGGGCCGTACCACCTGCTCGGCTGGTCGCTGGGCGGCGCGCTCGCCTACGCCGTCGCGGCGGCCCTCGATCGCGCGGGTGCGCTGGTCGGCGTGGTCGCGCTGATGGACAGCTATCCGTCTTCCGCGTGGACAGCCAGGCCGCAGCCCGTGCGCAGCGATGCGCTGCGGATCCTGCTGACGGTGAACGGCGATTTCGATACGGCGGCGCTGTCCGACACGTCGCTGCGACAGCGCCTGCTGCGCGCGAACAGTCCGTTCGCGGCGCTCGGCGGCGCGGGGCTCGATGCGCTGGTCGACGCGACGCTGCGGCAGATGCGGCAATTTCGCGCGGCACCCACACCGCACTACGGCGGCGAACTGCTGCTGTTCAACGCGACGTGCAAACAGCCCGGCATACCGGGTCCCGACAGCTGGACAGTACATCGGCCCGCGGCGTTGCCGATCTGCGTGGCGCTCGACTGCTCGCACGACGGGATGTCCGATCCGGCGCCGATGGCGGCGATCGGTGCCGCACTGGCCGAACGGCTCGCAGGGTGGGCCGACCTGGCGTTCGAAACGAGGAGCGAGATGCAATGAGCACGACAGTCGACATGACGTTTCCGGCGGGCGTGGCCGTCGTCACCGGCGCGGCCCGCGGGATCGGCGCCGCCGTGGTTCGCGGGCTCGCCGCACGCGGCGTCGACGTCGCGGCGTTCGATGCCGATGGGGACACGCTGGCGCGTGCCGCGGCGGACCGTCCGCCGGCGCCGGGCCGCGTCCATCCGTTCGCGCTCGACGTGGCCGACCCGCACGCGGTTCGCGTTGCGGTCGAATGCGTGGCCGCGACGACCGGCCCGATCGGCATGCTCGCGAACGTGGCCGGCGTATTGCGGCTCGCGCAGGCGACGTCGCTGACCGACGACGACTGGGCGCATTGCTTCGCCGTGAATACGCACGGGGTGTTCCATCTGGCGCGTGCGGTCGCGCCGTACATGATCGAGCGGCGCGCGGGCAGCATCGTGACCGTCGGATCGAACGCGGCGCTTGTGCCGCGTGCGCAGATGGCCGCCTACGCGGCGTCGAAGGCCGCCGCGCATCAGTTCACTCGCTGCCTCGGCCTCGAGCTGGCCGGGCACGGCATCCGCTGCAACATCGTCGCTCCGGGCTCGACCGACACGCCGATGCAGCGTCAGCTGTGGCGCGGGCCGGACGGTGCCGCAGGCGTCATCGCGGGCGCGCTCGAAACCTTTCGCACCGGCATTCCGCTCGGCCGCATCGCGGAACCCGAAGACGTCGCCGACGCGGTGCTGTTCCTGTTGTCCGACGCGGCGCGGCACGTGACGCTGCATACGCTGTGCGTTGATGGCGGCGCGACGCTCGGCGTGTGATCGTTCGTGACGTCCGTCGGCATTTCGTATCAGGAGCATGGTCATGAAACAGATTTCGGCTTGCGCCGCACACGCGGCGGCAGGCGCGTTCGGGCGGCTGCTCGCGGACATCAATGCGCTCGGGCTGCCGGTCGCGGCCGAGGTGCTGGATGTCGCACCGCCGCACTATCTGTCCGACCTTGTGAGCTGGGCTGCGATCGGCGCCCGCTCGACGGCGAGTTGCGCTACGGCAGTTCGGTCACGGACCCGTGCGTCGGCTGAGAAGCCACCGAGGCCGCGTTGCTGTGCGCACATCGCCGGTTGACCGGCGGCGATGCACGCCGGAACCGCGGTCGGACTTTTTTTCTCCATCGGAACATGTATGTCGACTGCCCCCGCAGATTCCCTGCAAGCGCCGGCTGACGCCGGCACCTCTTTCATTCCGCTGCTGCTTGCGAACTTCGCGATGGTGGCCGGCACCTACGCGTTCGTCACGATCGCCGGCCCGATGGCGCGGTGCATGCATCTCGCGCCGCTGCATTTCGGCGCGATCATCGGTATCGTCGGACTCGTATGGATGGCCGTCGCTCCGCGTTGGGGGCGGGCCGCGGACATCCGCGGGCGGTTGCCGACGATGCGCGCGGCGATCGGCGGATTCGTCGCGAGTTCGCTGCTGCTGGCGGGCTACGTCGGCTGGGCGTTGCGCGGCGGCGGCCACGCCGTGCCGCCGGCGTGGGCCGGCTTTCTTGCATTGCTCGTGACGCGCGCCGCGATGGGCGGCTGCTATGCGGGGCTGCCGGTCGCCGCCACCGCGTGGATCGCCGACCGGACGCCGGTCGCCGGACGGGCGTCCGCGCTCGCGCGATTCGGCGCGGCGGGCGCAATCGGGATGGCGCTCGCGCCGCCGTTGGCGGGCTGGCTCGCGGGGGTGGACATGACGCTCGCGCTCGCCGTTTTCGCGCTGCTGCCGCTTGCCGGATTCGCTGGACTGCGGCGGCTGCGCAGCGATGGTCCGCATCTCGCACGGCATGCGCCGCCCCGGCTGAAACCGACCGATCCGCGCTTGCGCTTACCGTGGGGCAGCGCGTTCGCGCTGTACAGCGCGGTGATGATCGCGAACAGCGTGCTCGGTTTTTACGTGATCGACCGGCTGCAGGTCCGGACGAGCGATGCATCGAGGGTGGTCGGCTATGCGCTCGGCAGCGCCGGGGTCGGCCTGATCGCGATGCAGTCGCTGGTCGGCCGCCTGCGCGCGGTCGCGCCGCGTCAATGGCTGAGCTGGGGCGCGCTGGCGGGCGGCGCCGGGTTCGTGTCGACGCTGGCGGTGGGGGCTGCGCATCCGTTGCTGCTGTGCGCAAGCTATTTGGTCGCGGCGTGCGGCATGGGCGCGGCCTTTCCGACGGTCGCGGCGCTCGCGAGCACGCGCGTCGAACCGCACGAGCAGGCCGCGTGCGCGGGCGCGATGTCGATGGCCCAGGGGCTCAGCATGGTCGTTGCGCCGCTGGTCGGTACGATGCTGTACGAACTGCATCCGGCGGCGCCGTTCGCTTCGATCGGCATGGTGCTCGTCGTCGTGTTCGTCGCGGCCCGCGCCGACGGGGCAGGTACGACGGCGGCGTGACGGTGTTCGATAGACGGGCGCGACACGATCGCCCAGGTGCGTTGGTGTGTACGAGCGGCGCGAGGGGGATCCTCGACGCAGGCAACGGCAGCAAGGTCGACCTGAGCGGCGGCGGCCTGAAGCAGCAGGTCACCAAGCAGATCTGCGACAAGGTGCTGGCGCAAGGGAAGTCGCTGTTGTAAGCCGGCGTCGCGGGCCGTTCGCGCACGTCGAGTCCGTGCGCGAACGGCAGAAAAGGCCGATGTGGCGGCGGCAGAAGCCGGCTGTCGCCATCGCCGGCGGTAACGTCCGGTCGCGTCAACCCGAAAAGTCCGTCACGACCGTCACACCGGCGCCTTCGAACCGGTTCATGTTCATCAGCGCATCAATCGACTGGGCGAGACTGATTTCCTTGCCGATCAACCGGTTCGGCGCAAGCGTGCCGGCATGCACCATGTCGAGCATCGCGTCGTAACGATGCGCCTGCATCCCGTGGCTGCCCAGAATCTCCAGTTCGTGCGCGATGACCTTGCTCATCGGCACGGCCGGCGTCGCATGCTCGCCGAGCATCAGCCCGACCTGCACATGCTTGCCGCGGCGGCGCAGATTGCTGATCGAGTTGAAGCAGGTGGTCGGATGGCCGAGCGCATCGAGCGACACGTGGGCGCCGCCGCGCGTGATCTCCTTCACCGCCTCGACAACGTCCGCGACTTGCGACGCATTGACGGTCGCCGCTGCGCCGACCGATCGCGCGAGCGCGAGCGCCTGGTCCGAAATGTCGATCGCGACGACGTTCGCACCGATCGCATGCGCGATCATGATCGCCGACAGTCCGACGCCTCCGCAGCCGTGCACGGCGACCCACTGGCCGGCCGACGTGCGCCCCTGGTCGACCACCGCGCGAAATGACGTCACGAAGCGGCATCCGAGGCTCGCCGCGGTCGGGAAATCGAGCGCGTCGGGCAGCCGTACGAGGTTCAGGTCCGCGTGATGGATGCCGACGAACTGGGCGAACGAACCCCAATGCGTGAAGCCGGGCTGAAACTGCCGCTCGCATACCTGCTGGTTGCCGGAATGGCATTCCGGGCAGTGCCCGCAGCCGCCGACGAACGGCACCGTGACGCGGTCGCCGGCCTTCCAGCGCGTGACCGCCGCGCCCGCCGCGACCACGACGCCGGCCAGTTCGTGCCCCGGCACATGCGGCAGCACGATGTCCGGGTCGTGCCCCATCCAGCCGTGCCAGTCGCTGCGGCACACGCCGGTCGCCTTCACTTCGATCACGACGCCGTCGGGTGCCGGCGTCGGATCGTCGATATTCATCAACCGCGGCGCCGCGCCGAACGCTTCATAAACGACTGCTTTCACTATCTCCTCCTGGATCGAATGAGTCTTTCAATATAGCCGGACGAAAGCGGATTTATCTTTCATTTTGCGATTGAGAAACGGGTATTCTTGAGATAGCCTTGCGAAGATCGGGCGAATGCCGCAAGGAGCTTTCATGGAACAACTGGACAGGATCGATCGCGGCATGCTCGACATGCTCCAGCAGGACGGGCGCGTATCGAATGCACGGCTCGCCGAAGCGTTCTCGCTGAGCGAGACGTCCTGTTGGCGCCGGCTCAAGCGGCTGGAGGAAGCGGGGTTGATCGCGGGCTATCACGCGCGGCTCGACCGTCGAAAGCTCGGGCTCGGCGTGATGGCGTTCGTGCAGATCGTCTGCACGCAGCACAGCGAGGAGGTGACGGCCGAGTTCGAGCGTCTGATCCAGGCAAGCCCCAACGTGCTTGCATGCGACAACACGACCGGCGAAGCGGATTTTCTGCTGCAGGTGGTGGCGGCCGACCTTGACGACTACAGTCATTTCGTTGAAAGGGTGCTGCGCAGATTGCCGGGCGTGCTGAGCATCCGCTCGAACCTGTCGCTGCGGCAGTTGAAGTCGACGCAGCGGCTGCCGATAGCGTGATGGCGCAAACCGGCGCTCGCGCATGCGCGAGCGGTCAGTCGGCCAGCCGCTTGTCGGCGAGCGCCTTGCAGCAGTCTTCGTAGACCCATTGCACGAGTTTCGCCCGGTAGTCGAGATCGTCGGTATCGACGATTTCCTCGACCGCGTCGCGCGCCCATGACGCATCGACGAAGCCGGCGTGCCGCTTGGCGATGTCCTGCGCCAGCGCGGCCAGCTTCGCGATCGCGAGCCAGTCGGCCTGCCGGTGATGGCGGTCGAGCCAGCGGTGCGCGGCCTGCACCTGGAAAGACGCGTCCGGCCAGGATTCATTCAGATAAAACGCGCCGAGATTGCCGCAGGTGAGCCAGCACAGCAGCTCCAGGCGATCTTGCGAACCGAGGGTACGGGATGCGTCGGTCATGGCAGCGCTCGCGAAAGGCATCGATTCCGGGTGGCGCGGCCTGCAGCGGCCGGCGCCGATACTAAAAACATAGCACGATGCGGACCACGTCGTGCACCCGCGTGGCGCGGATGCCGCAGCCGCGGGAAGCGGGCGTGCGGCGCACCGTCCGTGCGCGCTGCGGCCGCGTTCGACGTCATCGCCGTGCCGCGCCACACTCGTTAGAATGGCCGTTTTCCGGGAGACAGGAAGCGATGAAAATCTACGACCAGTTCTACATCGACGGCGCATGGCGCAAACCGGCCGGAACGGGCACGATCGACGTGATCGACTCGGGTACCGAGGCCGTGATCGGCCGGATTCCCGAAGGCGTCGCGTCGGATGCGCAGGACGCGATCCGCGCGGCGCGCGCGGCATTCGACGCATGGGCCGCGACGCCGGCCGCGACGCGCGCGGGCTACCTGCGCAAGATTGTCGAGCGCCTGCAGGCGCGCAGCGAGGAACTCGCGCAGTCGATCACCGGCGAAGTCGGGATGCCGATCAAGCTGTCGCGCGCGATCCAGGTCGGCGGCCCGATCTACAACTGGAAGGCGTACGCGAAGCTCGCCGAATCGTTCGAATTCGAGGCCACGGTCGGCAACTCGCTGGTCGTGCGCGAGCCGGTCGGCGTCGTCGCGGCGATCACGCCGTGGAACTATCCGCTCAATCAGGTCACGCTGAAGGTCGCACCGGCACTCGCGGCCGGCTGCACGGTTGTTCTGAAGCCGTCCGAAGTCGCGCCGCTCAACGCGTTCATGCTCGCCGAAGCGATTCACGAAGCGGGCCTGCCGCCGGGCGTGTTCAATCTCGTATGCGGTTATGGCCCGGTCGTCGGCGAGGTGCTGGCGACCGATCCGGACGTCGACATGGTGTCGTTCACCGGTTCGACGCGTGCCGGCAAGCGCGTGGCCGAACTCGCGGCCGCGGGCGTGAAGCGCGTCGCGCTCGAACTCGGCGGCAAGTCGGCGTCGGTGATCCTCGACGATGCCGATTTCGCGGCGGCGGTGAAGGGCACGGTCAACGCGTGCTACCTGAACGCGGGCCAGACCTGTTCGGCGCACACGCGGATGCTGGTGCCGGAGGCACGCTACGACGAGGCGCGCGAGATCGCGAAGAAGGCGGCCGAAGCGTATGTCGCGGGCGATCCGCGTGAGGAAGCGACGCGCCTCGGCGCGCTGGCGTCGGCCGCGCAGCAGCAGCGCGTGCAGGCGTATATCCAGCGCGGGATCGACGACGGCGCGGAACTCGTGACGGGCGGCACGGGCCTGCCGGAAGGGCTCGCGAAGGGCTTCTTCGTGAAGCCGACGGTGTTCGGCCGCGTCGATCCGAAATCGACGATCGCGCAGGAAGAGATCTTCGGGCCGGTGCTGTCGATCATCACGTATCGCGACGAAGACGAAGCGGTGCGCATCGCGAACGATTCGCCGTACGGGCTCGGCGGCGCGGTGTGGGCGGGCAGCGACGAACGCGCGATGCGCGTCGCGCGCCGCATCCGCACGGGTCAGGTCGACATCAACGGCGGCATGTGGAACGGCGCCGCGCCGTTCGGCGGCTACAAGCAGTCGGGACACGGCCGCGAGAACGGCGTGTACGGGCTCGAAGAGTATCTCGAGTACAAGTCGATGCAGCTCAAGCCGGCGAATCCGGCCTGAGCGTTTTACCCCGCATGACCCGAAACGGCACGCTCGCGTGCCGTTTTTTATTGACGGCCGTCAAGGTGCGCGCCGGTGGATCGTCGATCATCGCGTTTCCGATTTTCGTTTGTTTCGACGAGGTTCAGATGACCGCACGCACTTCCTTCCCGCCGCTCAAGATTCGCGGCCGCACGTTGCTGCCCGTGGTGCAGGGCGGCATGGGCGTCGGCGTTTCCGCGCACCGCCTCGCCGGCAGCGTCGCGCGCGAAGGCGCGCTCGGCACGATCGCCAGCATCGACCTGCGTCACCACCACGCGGACCTGCTCGCGCGCTGCCGCGCGAATCCCGATCGCCCGACGCTCGAGGCCGCGAACCTCGACGCGCTCGCACGCGAGATTCGCCTCGCGAAAACCTACAGCGAAGGGCGCGGGATGATCGCGGTCAACGTGATGAAGGCGGTGAGCGCGCATGCGGACTACGTGCGCGTCGCATGCGACGAAGGCGCCGACGCGATCGTGATGGGCGCCGGCCTGCCGCTCGATCTGCCCGACCTCACGCAGGGGCACGACATCGCGCTGATCCCGATCCTGTCGGACAGCCGCGGCATCGCGCTGGTGCTGAAGAAGTGGATGAAGAAGGGGCGGCTGCCCGATGCGATCGTGATCGAGCATCCCGCGCATGCGGGCGGCCACCTCGGCGTCACGCAGATCGACGACCTGCACGATGCGCGCTTCGATTTCGCGCGCGTGCTCGACGAGACCGCACAGGTGATGGCGTCGCTCGGCCTCGCGCGCGACACGATCCCGCTGATCGTCGCGGGCGGGATCAACAGTCACGACACGGTGCGCGCGGCGCTCGTGGCCGGCGCGAACGGCGTGCAGGTGGGCACCCCGTTCGCGGTGACGGAGGAGGGCGATGCGCATCCGAACTTCAAGCGCGTGCTGGCCGATGCGCTGCCCGACGACATCGTCGAATTCGTTAGCGTGACGGGGCTGCCGGCGCGCGCGGTGAAGACCCCCTGGCTCGATCGTTACCTGCGCAACGAAACGCGTATTCGCGACAAGCTCGGCGCGTTCCGGCAGCGCTGCCCGACCGCGCTCGAATGCCTGAGCGTCTGCGGGTTGCGCGACGGCATCGAGAAGTTCGGCCATTTCTGCATCGACACGCGGCTCGCGGCCGCGCTGCGCGGCGACGTCGCGAACGGCCTGTTCTTCCGCGGCCGCGAAGCGCTGCCGTTCGGCAACGCGATCCGCAGCGTGCGCGATCTGCTCGATCTGCTGCTGACGGGCCGCGCGGCCGAGCCTGCGACAAACCGTCCGATGTTTACGCTGGCTTGACGAATATCAAGATGCTCCAAAGACCCTACAAGGAGAATGGAATGCATTCTTCAGGGGTCCGCACCATGCATAAAACGATTCGAACTTGTGTCACCGCCGCGGCCATTGCGGCAAGTCTCGCCGCGCTGCCTTCGCTGTCGCACGCGGCTTCGCCGGGCGACGGCATCAACCAGGGTGACGTACTGGTCCGGCTGCGCGCGATCAGCATCCAGCCGAACGAACGCGCGAGCGACACGCTGGGCGCGATCAACACCGGCGTGAACAACGCGATCGTGCCGGAGCTCGACTTCACGTACATGATCCGCGACTACCTCGGCGTGGAACTGATCCTCGGCACGTCGCGGCACCAGATGACGTCGAGCCTCGGCAATCTCGGCGGCGTCGGCGTGCTGCCGCCGACGCTGCTGCTGCAGTACCACTTCAACCATGCCGGCAAGGTGCGCCCGTACGTCGGCGCGGGCCTGAACTACACGTACTTCTACAACAACGGGCTCAATGTCGGCGGCGAGGGCGTGTCGATCAACAAGAGCAGCTTCGGTCCGGCGCTGCAGTTCGGCGTCGACGTGCAGGTCACGAAGAAGGTGTTCATGAACGTCGACGTGAAGAAGATCTGGATGAGCACCGATGCGACGCTCGGCGACAAGGGCATCGGCACGCTGCACATCGATCCGCTGATCGTCGGCGTGGGCGTCGGGATGAAGTTCTAGGCGCGCGCGGAAAAGAACAGAGTTGGGGTTGGCGGCATGGCAGTCGGCATGCCGCTCTTTTTTTGTGCGGCTTGCGCGACGGACGCGGGCGACGATTCGCAGCGCGCGTCGGCCCGCTCGTAATAGCGCGTCGTCGCAGGCGGCTTGGCCGGCAACGCGATCGCCAGGCGGCAGGACGCGCCGTCCGGCAACGCGACCCGCAGCGGCGTCGTCAGTTGGGCGCCCGTGAGCAGCAACCTGCCTTCGCTTCCGGTGACGGTCACGAACCGGTCGTCGTCGTCGGTGACGGTCGACAGCACCGGCAGCGGCACGCCGTCCGCCAGCGTCACGGTCAGCAGCACGCGCCGCGTTTGCTCGACGGCAAATTCGACGCGGCTGACCGAGCCTCGGCCGGCTTCGACGGTCTGTATGCCGTTCTTCAGGTCGAGATTGCGCGGCAGGCTTTTCGTGTTGATCCGGACGAGTGTTCGCGCGTACGCGGGCAGCGATGCGATGACGGCGCGGCCGTGGCGATCGGTCCAGACCGGGCCTGACGGCGTGATGAGTTCGATGCCGGCGCGATCGCCGACGCGGGCGAGTGCGAGCGTGTCGCGGATCTCATACGGCGACAGCATGCCGACGCCATTGAGCAGCGCGACCGCACCGCGCAGATTGATACCGAGCGTGGCGCGATCGGCGCCGTAGAGGCCCGCGTTGACGATCGCGCGCACATGCTTCGGCGTGCCGCTGACCGTCGCGCGGATCGACGGCGACCGGATCGCGGTGTCGTAGTCGGCCGCGACGCTGTAACTGCCGGTCCGGCCGAACGTGTCGGAATAGCGGGCGCCCGAACGCACCGAGTCGCCGGTGACGTTCGCAAAGGCGCTGACGCTGCGCGTGCCGATCGGCACGGTCGCGCTCACATAAACCTGGGTGCCGACGGCGCCGCGGGTGCCGAACGTCCGGCTCACGTTCAGCACGAGCGAGCCCCGCCCGAGCGGGCGGGTCCATGCGCCGGCGATGCGCTGCATCGCGGGGCCGTCGACCACCGCGACCCGCGTGTAGTCGAACGACAGCATGCCGAACGTGCGATCGCGCCAGCCGAGCGCCGCCGCGAACTGGGTGCGCGCCGGCGGCGTGAATGCGTCGATCGACCGCACCGCATCGGTCAGTTCACGGTATCCGGACGTGCGGCGAACGAACGACACATCGGCGCGCAATGGCGTGTCGCCGTTGCTCGATAGCGCGAGACGCGTCTGGGCGCCGTGGCGACCGGCGGCGCGGGTGACGTCGACGCCGACGGCCGCGGCGACGCCGGCAAGCGGTGCGAATTCCACGCTCGCGGCGCCCGCCTGCAACGGCGACGACATGAGGATGCCGGCGTTGAGCCGCGCGCGTTGCCCGATCTGCCAGCCGCGCGTGGCGGTCGCGAGCCACGGGGCTTGTGCGTATCCGTCGTTCTGCAGGCGGCCGACCGCGATCGCCAGCCCTTGCGCGGCGGCGAGCCCGGCACCGGGCAGCGACGAACCCGGCACGATGAAATGCTGCACGTCGCCAGTGGCCTCGACGACGGTCACGTCGAGATCCGCGCTGCCGCTGACGAGCGGCAGGTCGGTCAGCGTGAACGGCCCCGGCGGCAACTGCGACGCATGGATCAGTACGCCGAGCTGGCGCACCTCGACGCGCGCCTGCGTGCGCGCGATCCCGGTCACGCGTGCGGCCGCGCCGGGCGTGACGGCGAGTGCTTCGTCCGGAAACATCTGCACACCGAACGTCCGGCCGATCGCGAACAGCGTCGAGCGCGGGACGATCTGCCCGGCCTGCAGCGTCGTGCCGCGCGATGCGAACGTGCGCTGGGCGTAGGCTGCCTGATGATCGATGCCGGCATGGCCGTCGACGACCGTGGCGATCTGGCTGCTGCGCACGATCCAGTCCGCCGCGTTGAAGCCGGCTTCGGTCGTGGCTTGCCAGTATTGCGACGTGCCGGCCGGGTTACGCGTCGTCATCGCGAGCAGGTCGTAGTTGACGAGCCCGGCGAAGCCGCCGTGCTCGAACATACCGGGCGTGCGCCGGCCCGTGTCGAGTGCGTCGGGCGGCACGACCAGGTCGACGGCGCCGTCGGCCGGGCGCAGCGTGACGATCGCCTGCGGATAGGCGCGCCGGTAGTCGTAGCAGGGCGGCGTGTCGGCGCTGGGGCTCCGCGCGGTCGCCGCAGTCGCATCCCGGAGCGCGTCGGGCACGACCAGGCCGGCCGCGCGCAGCAGGCCCGGCGTCGCGCACAGGTTGCCGTTGTCGTCGAATCGCGCATCGGCGCGTCCGGCGCGCTTGCCGTTGACCGTCAGCCGAACGGAAGCCGTGCCGGGCATGAAGCGCGGCGCGTGCGCGAAATAGCGGCTCGCCGCGGCGTCGATCCCGTGCTCGCGCAGCACGCCGGTATCGAACTCGAGCGTGTCGGGTGCGGTGGGGCCCGGGTCGGTGGCGGCGACGCACGGCATGCAGCTCGCAACGGCGAACAGCCCGAGCGCGAAGAGGCCGCGCGGGCCACGAATGGCACCTGACATCGCAGATCCGGAATCGAATACGCGGTGCTTACCGTTGCGTGGCCGCAGCGGCCGCAGCGGGGACCAGCGCCGCGTCGTAGTGATCGACCGAGTAGCCGTAGACGGTGGCGGGGAAGAGGCGCACGCGCTCCGGCGTCGCGGCCTCGCGGGCCAGTGCGATCCGGCGGGTCTGTCCAGCCAGCACGTAGGGTGCGGGAAGCGACACGATCTGCCCCGACGGGAGCAACTGCACTTTCTGTTCGAGACGCACCACATAGCGGCTGTCGTTGCGCACGATCAGCTTGCCGTCCTCGATCGACCACTTCAGCAGTTCCCATGGCCGGTCGTTGCGCGCGAGGTCTTGCGGCTGGATCAGCACCGGCAGGTTCTGGCGAATGATCGTCTGGATCTCGTTTTTGTTCTGGCGTTTCGGCGGAATGCCGGAGAACGAGACGCGGGCGAGGCGCTGCGTGGCGAGCGGCGCGTTGCCGGCGAGAACGAACCGGACGAGCTGCACCGCACCGCCTTCGACTCGCGCGATCGGGGGCGTGACGATGAGGAGCTCGGCCTTGTCCTCGGGAATGGGCTCGACCGTCGTATGCAGGAGCGTCGGGTGGGTGTCGGTGTTCCTGACCGAGATCGTTCCTTCGCCGTCGGCTTCGTCGACGATCACCACGGACGTCTCGGGCACGACGCCCATCGCGTGTACGACGCTCGAACCGATCAGGCAACCGAGGAGCGGGGCGAGCAACGACGCCCGCAGGGTATGGCATGCAGGGAATTTCATGGAGGTGGCAGGTTAGGCGGTAATCGTGCTGCGCACCGCCGCTTCGGCGAAGCGGCGGTGCGGTCGATGCCTGTCAGGCAATCGACGCGATCGGAGGAAAGACGCGTACCGGAATTACAGGTACACGAGCGACACGGTGGCGAGGCCGTCGAGATTGATTTCCTGGCTCAGGTCGAGATTCGACGTCTTGTCGATCGCGGCCTGCACGTCGAGCGTGCCGGTGAAGACCTTCGCCGCGACCGGGACGGTCTGACCTTTCTTCGCCCACGACTCGTAGCCGCCGGTGTTATTGACAATCCCGTTGGACGCCCCCCAAGTGGCGCCGCTAGTGCTCGAATAAATCGAATCGACCGCCGCGCCATCCGCCGTGAATGAGTTCGTTCTGAAACGGAATGCAAAAGCGCCGATATTCTTGTCGCCGGCCGAGCCGAGGCCGAATTGCGTGTTAACCGAATTGGCCGAGCCGAAGAAATTGATATTGCCGGTAAATGCGCGGGTGCCGGCACGATTATCCTGCGCGCTCAGTGCGACGCGGGCGGCGGCGTCACAGGTGATCGTGATCGAATCCGACAGGACCGCGAGCAGCGTGGGCGCGGTCGGGCTGAGTTCGGCCGAGCCGATCAGTCCGTAATCGAACGTGCCGCCGCCGGCGAGCGTCGGCGTGCAGGCGCCGGGCTTGATCGTCCCGGTGACCTTGACGTCGAACGAGTCGGCGAACGCCGATGCGCTCCCCAGGGCGAGCAGACCTGCCATCACGACGTGCGACGCTTGGTTCGTCATCTTAACGAATTTCATCTGAGCGGTTTCCTTTAACTACCCGGAATTCCGAAGTCAATTCGGTGATCCGGTTTTTCGATTGGTGGAAGATAAATCGCTCGCCATAATTTCCGGAGAGCGGATGGAATTTATCAATTAGATTTAAGAATTGAAATCGTACTTGTACAGATTTTTACGGCGATTTCTATAGTATTTATAGAATTTAATCGAGAAAATAATCCGATTTATCGATGGAAACTGGTGTTTCGATCGTTACGAATGTCAGATGTAATATTTTTCAGCTTCGATAAGGATCGGGCGGATTGGATTCAATCTGAGCGGACAATATCGAAGAACGGGCGGCGCGACCCCGGCATGCCTGTTGGCGACGGACGATCGTGACGAAGGACGCGCGGCGTCATCGCGCCCATGACGCTTGCCGGCAGCGGGAAGTCGGAACGGAAACGGAGTGCGTCGCGTCGATTGCGACGGAGCGAGTGCGGTGGTGACGCGGGGGGAGTGAGGTGCGGCCGGGCAGGCCCGCCAGCGGGCAGCCCGTGATCGGGCCCGCGGCGCCCGGGCGGGCGCATCGCGTCGGCATGCGCCGACGCGGGATGGCTTACAGCTTGTCGTACTGGAAGCGCATCGCGGTGCCTTCGCGCTTGATGCGCTCCCACACGGCCCGCTTTTCGTCGTCGCTCAGGAACACCCAGTTCGATACTTCGGCGGCCGTGCGACCGCAGCCTTTGCAGACTTCGTCGAAGAGGGTCGAGCAGACGCCGATGCAGGGGCTGTCAGGCAGGTCGTGGAGATTGGAGGCCATCGGAAGGTTTTGCGCCGTGAAATCGTCAGGGCGTCATTTTAATGCATGGAGGCCGGGCGGCCGGCCGGATGCCGGAGCGACGCCGGTGCGCACGCGGTTTCGCCACCGCTTTCTTTTCCTGATGGACAGGCGTCGATTAACCGATAGAATTCCCCCGGAACGCCCCGCCGTGCGGGCCGCCCGGGCGGCTTGCGGCGGGAATCTGTTCCGTTTGCGCGACACGGGCATGATTTTTTTGTGACGGCACGCGAATGATGGTAGCGTTCGGGGTTTTCGAGGGGCGGCGTGCCAGAATGCGCCGCCATGACGAGGCAGACGGCAGCCGGACACGCGGTCCGGCCGGAGGGAGAACGGGATGAAAGCAAAGGTAGTGGGCCGGTTCGCAGCGCTCGCGCTGTGCGTGGGTGCGTCGGCCGCAGCGGCGAAGGATACGCAGCTCAATATCTATAACTGGTCGGACTACATTGCGAAGGACACGATCCCGAACTTCGAGAAGCAGACGGGCGTCAAGGTTCGCTACGACAACTACGACAGCGACGACACGCTGCAGGCGAAGCTGCTGACGGGCAGCTCGGGCTACGACATCGTCGTGCCGACCAGCAACTACGCGGGCAAGCAGATCGCGGCCGGCATCTTCACGCCGCTCGACAAGTCGAAGCTGCCGAACCTCAAGCATCTCGATCCGCAACTGATGGCGCTCGTCGCCGGCGCCGATCCGGGCAACAAGTACACGGTGCCCTGGGCATACGGCACGACCGGTCTCGCCTACAACCTGACGAAGGCGCAGCAGGCGCTCGGCAAGGTCCCGCTCGACAACTGGGACATCCTGTTCAAGCCGGAAAACCTCTCGAAGCTGAAGACCTGCGGCGTGTCGGTGCTCGACGCGCCGGACCAGATGTTCGCGGCGGCGCTGCACTACATCGGCAAGGATCCGATGAGCACGAACCCGGCCGACTACAAGGCCGCGATGGAAGTGCTCAAGAAGATCCGCCCGTACATCACGCAGTTCAACTCGTCGGGCTACATCAACGACCTGGTCGGCGGCGACATCTGCTTCGCGTACGGCTGGTCGGGCGACGTCGTGATCGCGAAGCATCGCGCGCTCGAAGCGAAGAAGCCGTACAAGGTCGAGTACTACATTCCGAAGGGCGGCGCACCGGTCTGGTTCGACGTGATGGCGATCCCGAAGGACGCGAAGAACAAGGACGCCGCGCTGCAATGGATCAACTACATCGAGGATCCGAAGGTGCACGCGGCGATCACGAACGCCGTGTACTACCCGAGCGCGAACGCCGAGGCCCGCAAGTACGTGCGGCCGGACGTCGCGAACGACCCGGCCGTCTACCCGCCGGCCGACGTCGTGAAGACGCTGTTCCTGCTCAAGCCGCTGCCGCCTGAAATCCAGCGTCTGCAGACGCGTCTGTGGACCGAGCTGAAATCGGGCCGCTGACGCGAGCCGAAGTGAGCCAGCAGTCATGAAGCCCCTGGTGCCCCCGGGGGCTTTGTTCGTCAAACGCAGGAGAGAAGCAGCACATCATGAATAGCCAGTCGGGTGCGCCGGTTGCGGGCGCGCCGTCCTTCGTTCCTTCGTCCGGCGCGAATGCGCGCGCCGAGAACTTTGTCCAGATCGTCGACGCCGTCAAGAAATTCGGCGAGACCGAAGTGGTGCGCAACGTGAACCTGACGGTACGCCAGGGCGAGCTGTTCGCGCTGCTCGGCAGCTCGGGTTCCGGCAAGTCGACGCTGCTGCGCATGCTCGCGGGCCTCGAGACGGTCACCTCGGGCAAGATCCTGATCGACGGCGAGGACCTCGCGCAGATGCCGCCGTACAAGCGGCCCGTGAACATGATGTTCCAGTCGTATGCGCTGTTCCCTCACATGTCGGTCGAATCGAACGTCGCCTACGGCCTGAAGCAGGAAGGCACGCCGAAGGCGGAGCTGAAGGAGCGCGTCGCCGCGGCGCTCGAGCTCGTGCAGATGAGTAAGTACGCGAAGCGCAAGCCGCACCAGCTGTCGGGCGGCCAGCAGCAGCGCGTCGCGCTCGCGCGTTCGCTCGTCAAGCGCCCGAAGGTGCTGCTGCTCGACGAGCCGATGTCGGCGCTCGACAAGCAGATCCGCCAGCGCACGCAGATCGAGCTCGTCAACATCCTGAAGAAGGTCGGCGTCACCTGCATCATGGTCACGCACGACCAGGAAGAGGCGATGACGATGGCCAACCGGCTCGCCGTGATGAGCGAAGGGCAGATCGTGCAGATCGGCTCGCCGAACGAAGTCTACGAATATCCGAACAGCCGCTTCTCGGCCGAGTTCATCGGCTCGACGAACTTGTTCGACGGCGTCACGGTCGAGGACGAACCCGACTACGTGTACATCGAATCCCCGGAGCTGCCGAGCCGGTTGTACGTGAGCCACGGGATCACGGGCCCGCTCGGGATGCCGGTCACGGTGTCGGTGCGCCCCGAGCGGATCGCGCTCACGCGCAAGCCGCCCGAAGGCGCGTTCAACTGGGCGCGCGGCAGGATCACCAACGTCGCGTACATGGGCGGCTATTCGCTGTATCACGTGAAGCTCGACGCGGGCAAGACGGTGATCGCGAACGTGTCGAGCCTCGCGATCACCGAGCTCGACACGCCGTCGCTCGGCGACGAGATCTACGTGCGCTGGAGCGCGACCGCAGGCGTGGTGCTGACGTCATGAACACGCTCAAGTCCCTGCTCGCATGGCCCGTGCGGCGCTTCAGCCTGACCGGCGCCTCGGCGGTCGTCGCGGGGCCGTACACGTGGCTCGTGCTGTTCTTCCTCGTGCCGTTCGTGCTGGTCGTGAAGATCAGCTTCGCGGAGCTGCAGCTCGGCATCCCGCCGTACACGGAGCTCGCGTCGTACACGGACGGCGTGGTGCACATCGCGCTGAACCTGTCGCACTACGCGTTCTTGCTCACCGACAGCCTGTATTTCGCGACCTACGTGAATTCGGTGGTGGTCGCCGCCATCACGACGCTGCTGTGCCTGCTGATCGGCTATCCGATGGCGTACTACATCGCGCGTTCGAACCCGGCGACCCGCAACCTGCTGATGATGGGCGTGATGCTGCCGTTCTGGACGTCGTTCCTGATCCGCGTGTACGCATGGATCGGGATCCTGAAGAACAACGGGCTGCTGAACAACTTCCTGATGTGGATCGGCTTGACCCATACGCCGATCGAGCTGTACCGCACCAACTACGCGGTGTACATCGGGATGGTGTATTCGTACCTGCCGTTCCTCGTGATGCCGCTGTACGCGCACCTCGTGAAGATGGACCTGCGCCTGCTCGAAGCCGCGTACGACCTGGGCGCCAGGCCGTGGCGGGCGTTCGTGCAGATCACGCTGCCGCTGTCGAGGAACGGGATCATCGCGGGCTGTCTGCTGGTGTTCATTCCGGCGGTCGGAGAGTACGTGATTCCGGAACTGCTCGGCGGCGCGAACACGCTGATGATCGGCCGCGTGATGTGGAATGAGTTCTTCAACAACGCAGACTGGCCGATGGCGTCGGCCGTGACCTGCGCGATGGTGCTGCTGCTGCTCGTGCCGATGGCGATGTTCCAGCACTTCCAGGCGAAGGAGCAGGAGGGCCGCCGTCGATGAAGCCGAATCGCTACCTGCAGTTCGCGGCGCTGTTTGCCGGCTTCGCGTTCCTGTACATCCCGATCATCAGCCTGATCGTCTATTCGTTCAACGAGTCGAAGCTCGTCACCGTGTGGTCGGGCTTCTCGTTGCGGTGGTACTCGGCGCTCGTGGACGACGACGAGCTGCTGACGGCCGCGTGGCTGTCGCTGAAGATCGGCGTGCTGACCGCGTTCGCGTCGGTGTTCATCGGCACGTGGGCCGGCTTCGTGCTCGCGCGGATGGGCCGCTTTCGCGGCTTCGCGTTGTTCAGCGGGATGATCAACGCGCCGCTCGTGATCCCCGAGGTGATCCAGGGCATCTCGCTGCTGCTGCTGTTCATCGAGCTGGCGAAGTGGATCGGCTGGCCGGCCGAGCGCGGCGTGTTCACGATCTGGCTCGGCCACGTGATGCTGTGCATCTCGTACGTCGCGATCATCGTGCAGTCGCGCGTGCGTGAGCTCAATCCGTCGCTCGAGGAAGCCGCGCTCGATCTGGGCGCGACGCCGCTGAAGGTGTTCTTCACGATCACGCTGCCGCTGATCTCGCAGGCGCTGGTCGCGGGCTGGCTGCTGGCGTTTACGCTGTCGATCGACGACCTCGTGCTGTCGGCGTTCCTGTCGGGCCCCGGTTCGACGACGCTGCCGCTCGTCGTGTTCTCGCGCGTGCGCCTCGGCCTGAACCCGGAGATGAACGCGCTCGCGACGCTGTTCATCGTCGCGGTGACGGCCGGCGTCGTGATCGCGAACTTCGTGATGCTGCGCCAGGAACGCAAGCGGATGGCCGCGTTCGCCGTCTGACGTTCTCGCGCACAGGTTGCGCACGCAACGAAAAACGCCCGGTGCCGACGACGAGTCGGGCCGGGCGTTTTGTTTTGGGGTGCGCGCCGAGTGCGGCTCGCGGCTTAGGCGCTGAAGGCCGCCTTCGCCAGCAGCCCGCACGCCACGCAGACGAGCACGGCCGCGAAGCCGGCCTGCACGTGCCGCGCGGACAGGTGCCGGGACGCGCGGCGGCCGACGGCCATCCCGAGCGCGGTCGCGACCGTGAACCACAGCATCATGTCGAGCGGCGCGCGCGTGCCCGACACGAGCGTCGCGAACACGCCGCCGGTGCCGACCAGCGCGATCACCATCAGCGACGTCGCGACCACGCCGTGCATCGACACGTTCGTGAACTTGCGCAGCATCGGCACGATCACGAAGCCGCCGCCGACACCCAGCAGCCCCGTCATCAGTCCCGTCACCGCGCCGGTCGACGCGAGCGCGATCCCGACCGGCCAGGACCACACGAGCCGGCCCGTATCGGGATTCACGCGACCGACGCACAGCGGCGATTCGGCCGTGTCGCCGGGCGCGTTGCGCAGCGCCTGCCGTAGCAGGCGGCCCGCGACGACCAGCATCGTCAGCGCGAACAGCGCCAGCAGCACGCGCTGCGGCAGCACGTGCGCGAGCCGCACGCCGAGCGTCGTGAGCGGCACGCCGGCCACGGCCATCAGCAGCGCCGCGCGATAGCGCACGAGCCCGCGGCGAAACCCTTCGAGCGCGCCGAGCGCGGCACTGCCTGCGACCGCGACGAGCGCGACGGGCGTGGCTTGCTGCATCGGCCAGCCCATCCCGGCGACGAGCGCGGGCACCGCGAGAATGCCGCCGCCCGCGCCGGTGAGGCCGAGCACGGCGCCGACGAAGCCGCCGAGTACGAGGGAAATCAGCATGATGTCAGCGGGTTCCGGTCAACGGGCGATCGCGGGCTTCGCGAGCCATTCGCGGCCCCTGAGCATCGCCTTCCAGTAGAGCGGCGGCAGCACGCGCTCCTTGAGCAGCCACGCGAGCCGCGACGGACGCTTGCCGTCGATCAGCCATGCGGGGAAGGTCGGCGCGACCTTGCCGCCGTACAGGAATTCGGCGAGCACGATCTTGCCGCGCTCGACGGTGAGCGGGCACGATCCGTAGCCGTCGTACGCGGCGTTGCCGAGCGCGCGGCCCAGCGACGCGAGCAGGTTGTGCGCGACCACGGGCGCCTGCTTGCGTGCGGCCGCGGCGGTTTTCGCGTTGGTCGTGTTGGTGACGTCGCCGAGCGCGAAGATGTCCGCGAACCGCCGGTGCCGCAGCGTCGCCGGATCGACGTCGATCCAGCCGGCTGCGTCGGCGAGCGGGCTCGCGCGCACGAAATCGGGCGCCTTCTGCGGCGGCACGACGTGGATCATGTCGAACGCCCGTTCGACGGTTTCCGTACCGCCGTCGGGCAGCGCACGCGTGAACGTCGCGCGCCGCGCCGGGCCGTCGATCGCGACGAGGTTGTGACCGAACGACAGCGCGATGTCATAGCGTGTCACGTACTCCATCAGCGCCGGCACGTAGTCGGCGACGCCGAACAGCGCGCCGCCGGCATTCAGGAACTCGACGTTCGCGGCGCCGAGGCGCCCCGTGCGCCGCCAGTGATCGCACGACAGGTACATCGCCTTTTGCGGCGCGCCCGCGCACTTGATCGGCATCGGCGGCTGCGTGAACAGCGCATTGCCGCCGCGGAACGCCTGTACCAGTTCCCACGTGTACGGCGCGAGATCGTAGCGATAGTTCGACGTGACGCCGTTGCGGCCGAGTGTCTGCGCGAGGCCGTCGATCGCGTGCCAGTCGAGCTTGAGCCCCGGGCACACGACCAGCCTGCGGTAACCGATGCGCCGGCAGCCGTCGAGCACGACCGTATGCGCGTCGGGTTCGAAGCCGGCGACCGCTGCCTGGATCCATTTCACGCCGCGCGGCAGCAGGTCGGCCATCCGGCGCGCGGTCGTGTCGGGCCGGAACACGCCCGCGCCGACCATCGTCCAGCCCGGCTGGTAGTAGTGGGTATCGGCCGGATCGATCACCGCGATATCGAGCGACGCGTCGCGCGCAAGCAGGCTCGACGCGACCGCGACGCCGGCCGCGCCCGCGCCGACGATCACGATGTCGTGCCGCGCGTCGACGGCCGGTGCGGCCTGATAGCCGCCTGGCGCGAGGCCCTGCGCAAGACGCGGCGCGAGCGCGCCGAGGTCGTAGCCGGCCGCGGCGGCGATCGCGATGATGTCGCCGGCCGGGCGCCGACCAGCCTGCGACAGCGCCCACAGCGTCGCCGAACGCGTGCCGCTGCGGCAGTACGCGAGGACCGGGCCGGCGAGCGTCGTGACGAGCGCGCCGAACTGCGCGGCCTGATCGTCGGTGACCTTGCCAGTGTCGACGGGCAGGTCATGCACGGCGATGCCGAGCGGCGCGGCGGCGGCGCGGATCTCGGCGACGGTCGGCTGGTCGGCGCCTTCGCCGTCCGGACGGTTGCAGACGATCGCGCGGATGCCCGCCGCGTGCAGCGCGGGCAGGTCGGTCGCGGCGATCTGGGGCGAGACCGACAGCAGGTCGGTCAGCGGGCGGATGGTCATGTCGGGGTTCTCCGGTCGGGGCGGCGGCTCAGATCGCGTCGAGCGGGATCTTCAGGTAGCGCACGCCATTGTTTTCGGGCTCGGGCAGGTGGCCGGCGCGCATGTTGACCTGCACGGACGGCAGCATCAGCACCGGCATGTCGAGCGTCGCGTCACGCGCGGTGCGCATGGCGACGAAATCGTCCTCGGTCACGCCGTCCTTCACGTGCACGTTCGCGCGGCGCTGCTCCGCGACGGTCGTCACGAACTGCACGTCGCGCCCGCCCGGCTGGTAGTCGTGGCACAGGTACAGGCGCGTGTCGCGCGGCAGGCCCAGCACGCGTGCGATCGAGCGGTACAGCGTGCGTGCGTCGCCGCCGGGGAAGTCGCAGCGGGCGGTGCCGTAGTCGGGCATGAACAGCGTGTCGCCAACGAATGCCGCGCGCTGCGTCGCATCGTCGACGCAGTAGGTCAGGCATGCGGGCGTATGGCCCGGCGTATGCAGCGCGCGGATCGTCAGCGCGCCGAGCGCGAGCGTGTCGCCGTCGTCGAGCAGCCGATCGAACTGGCTGCCGTCCTGGGCGAAGCCGGGGCCGGCGTTGAACAGCGTGCCGAACACGTGCTGCACGCGGCGCACGTGCGAGCCGATCGCGATCCGGCCGCCGACGTGCGCCTTCAGGTAAGGCGCGGCCGACAGGTGGTCGGCGTGCACGTGCGTTTCCAGCAGCCAGTGCACGGTCGCGCCGAGTTCGGCGACGCGGGCGATCAGCCGGTCGGCGCTGGCGGTGCGCGTGCGTCCGGACTTCGGGTCGTAGTCGAGCACGCTGTCGATCAGCGCGCACGCGCGGCTCTCGGTATCGAGCAGCAGATAGCTGACGGTGTGGGTCGCCGGGTCGAAAAAGCCTTCGACCGACAGCAGGGGGGCATGGCTCACGGGATGTCCTCGATCGGGTTCTGCATCGGCAATCGGCAATCCCATGTTCAAGAAGCGTGCCAATCCGCGCCGCGACGCCGGTCGATCCGACAGGTACTTGATTTGGTTCGGATTTTCCGCGCGATCGCGATGCGTCGCGGGCGCGGCCGGCCGATGACCGCCAGTGCGCACTGCCATGTCTGGCAGTGTCGTGGCAGAATTGGCAGTCCGCCTGGCAGTTCGTCCGGCCATTCGTTCTCTCGCCTCCCCATGAATCCGCACGACACCATTCCGATCGTTCCCGCGCCGTCGCGCGCCGTCATGCCCGACGTGCGCGCGCTCGTCGCGTATCTGGAACAGGATCCGCAGCCGATGATCGTCCTCGATCCCGACTACCGCATCCTCGCGGCGAACGATGCGTACCGGCGCCAGTTCGGCGTGGCGGGCGTCGAGCACGTCGGCCGGCACTGCTTCCAGGTCTCGCATCACTACGACGTGCCGTGCGACCAGGCCGGCGAGCATTGCCCGATGAAGCAGGCGCTCGAGTCGCGCAGCCTGAACCGCGTGCTGCACATTCACCATACGCCGCGCGGCCCCGAGCACGTCGACGTGGAATTGCGGCCGATCTTCGACGCGCGCGGCGACGTGATCGCGTACGTCGAGCGGCTGACGACGGTGCGCAGCGCGTCCGCGCAGCCCAGCGCGGAAGGGCTCGTCGGCGGCGCCGACGCGTTCAATGCGGCACTCGGCGCGCTGCAGCGCGTCGCGCCGTCGATGCTGCCTGTGCTGCTGCTCGGGGAATCGGGTACCGGCAAGGAACTGTTCGCGCGAGCGCTGCACGAGGCGAGCGCGCGCGCGATGGGGCCGTTCGTGGTCGTCGATTGTTCGGGCATCGCCGAGACGCTGTTCGAGAGCGAACTGTTCGGCTACGAGAAGGGCGCGTTTACCGGCGCGAACCAGCGCAAGCCGGGCCTCGTCGAGACCGCGCAGGGCGGCACGCTGTTTCTCGACGAAATCGGCGACGTGCCGCTGCCGATGCAGGTGAAGCTGCTGCGGCTGATCGAGTCGGGGACGTTCCGGCGCGTCGGCGGCGTCGAGGCGCTGCGCGCCGATTTCCGGCTCGTCGCGGCCACGCACAAGCCGCTGCGCGAGATGATCGACGACGGGCGGTTCCGGCAGGACCTCTACTACCGGATCAACGCGTTTCCGATTCCGCTGCCGGCGCTGCGCGAACGGCGCGGGGACGTCGCGCTGCTGGCCGAATCGATCCTGCGCCGCATCGCGAACGCGCGCGGCAACGCGGGCGATGCGAGCGCGCGGCCATTCGCGGCCCGGCCGTTCGTGCTGACCGAGCGCGCACGCGCGTGCCTCGATGCGTATGCATGGCCCGGCAACATCCGCGAGCTGCGCAACGTGCTGGAACGCGCGTGCCTGTTCGCGGACGACGGCACGATCCGGGTCGAGCACCTGCCGGCCGAACTCGTCGCGGCGGCAGCGGCGCCGCAGGAGCGTGACGCGGACGCGCGCGGCCTGTCGGACGCGGAGCTCGTGCGCATCGCGCGCACCTTCGACGGCACGCGCAAGGCGCTGGCCGAGCAGGTCGGGATGAGCGAACGGACGCTGTACCGGCGGATGAAGGCGCTCGGTCTCGGCTCGCGCGAGCGCTGAACGGTAGCGCGAGGCTGGTGGCGGCACGCGGCTTTGTCGATAATGGCGCGTTCGATTCCCATGCCATCGCCGATGAAAAGACGTTTCCTTTCGCGTTGCCTGTTGCTTGCAGTCGCAGCGCAGGCCAATCCGGCCCGGGCCGCCGACTACACGTGGACCGATGCGGCCGGCGCGCATGTGGTGACGCTTGCCAAAAGCGCGTCCGGCGACGACGTCGAGCTCAAGGTGTCGGCGACGCTCGACGGCCGGCCCGACTGGACCGTGCGCGACTACGTGAAGGCATGCCCGGTCGACGTGATCCTCGACGTCGTGCCCGCGTCGATCGAGATGCGCGACCTGCTCGGCAACGGCCGCAAGCAGTTCCTGTTCGCCTACCGGATCGGCTGCCGCGGCGACGTCAGCGCCGACCAGGTCAAGTACTTCCTGATCGACGCCGGCACGAAATACGTGTTGCGCGGCGAGGAAACCGTCACGGTCAAGGGGCAAGTTCATGGACGGCGGCGCGGCGCCCGTGCCGAATGCGGACCTTAAGGCCCGGCCCGTGTTCCTGCGCTACATGACGAAGCACTGGCGCGCGATCAGCATGCGCGACTACGACTAGGCGGCCGCCGGGCCGTTGCGCGCGCTACAGGCGGGCGGCCGACACCAGCTGAGCATGCTGAACAATAAAAAATCACAATCGAACAACAATTAATTATCGTTTTACGATAATTATCGACGTACAATCGACGCACGTTCATTCCCCGTCGAGGACTTCGCATGCATTCCGATCGCATCGCCCGTATCAGCCAGAAGATGGCCACCGTCACGCTGGGGTTCATCGTCGGCATGCTGGTGCTCAATGCCGCGTGCTGGGCGTTTCCGTCACTGAACGCGGCCTCCGGGCCCGGCCTCGTGTTCGGCCTCACCGATTCGGTGATCTCGAACCTGCGCGTGGACGTCGCCGCCTTCCCGTGGTGGCAGAAGGCCGTCGGCATCCTGCTGTCGAGCGTGCCGCTGATTGCGCTCGCGAACGGCCTGCGTCATCTGCGCGCGTTGTTTCGCACCTACGCGCGCCGCGACTATTTCTCCGCGCAAGCGGCCGGCCATCTCGGCAAGACGGGCCGTGCGATCGGCCTGTGGGTGTTGCTGAGCCTGTTGTGCGAACCGCTGCTGAGCGTGTGGGCGACGCTGCGCGAACCGGTCGGCCATCGCGTGGTCAGCATCGGCTTCAGCCTGCCGTACGTGGTCGCGCTGTTCACCGCGGCCTGCATCGCGGTCATCGCGCACATCCTCCGGCAGGCAAGCGAACTCGATGCCGAACATCGGCAGTTCGTCTGAGGCGCGCGATGACGATCGTGGTCAAGCTCGATGTGATGCTCGCGACGCGCAAGGTCCGCTCGAAGGATCTCGCGGCGGCCGTCGGCATCACCGAACAGAATCTGTCGCTGCTCAAGCAAGGGAAGGTCAAGGGCATCCGCTTCGCGACGCTCGCGGCCATCTGCCGCTATCTCGACTGCCAGCCCGGCGACCTGCTCGCGTTCAGCGATGACGGTGTCGGCGAGCCGGACTGATACATCGCCGCCGCGACGTGTCGAGACGGCAGGGTGCCGTCGGCCGCGCATCGTCGCGCTGGCCGTCGCAGTCTCCGTATCGATTCACCTGCTCGGATGGTTCGTGCTGCAACAGGCATCGACGGCTACCGGCCCGAAAGCCGGGGCGCCGCCCCGGATCACGCTGCGTGTCGAACTGATTCCCGCGCGGCCCGCGCCCGGGGGGCGTGCGCGTGACGCCCGGCGAACCGGCCCGGTCGCGGGTGAGGGCGGCGTCGAGAGCGCCGTGCGATCGACGAAACGATCCGCCGCGGTTGCAACGTCGCGCATGACGATGCGGTCGACTTCGGATGTGGCGGGCGTTTCGCATCGGCAAGGCGAGACACCTGCCGGCGCAATCGCAAACCGATTTGAAAATCATCCCGAGACCGCATCAAGCCCCGACCTCGACTGGCGCCGCGATCTGGATGCAATCGGCTCGCGGCATGCGGCGGTGCGCAGTCCGGCGCAGGCGGCGGTCGGTGCATTGGGCGCGTCGTCCGGCGGCTCGGCTGTGAGCCGCGACACCGTCGACGCGAGGCTGGCCGATGGCATGTCGGACGCCCGTCGCGCCGACTGCCGGCACGCCTATTCGGGCGCGGGCCTGCTCGCATTGCCGATGCTCGCACTGGATGCGGTTCGCGACACCGGCTGCAAATGGTGAAACGGGCGGCATGCGGGAAACCCGCCTGCCGCCCGCACCTTCATGCGCTCAACACGCTCAACACGCTCAACGCGCAGGCACAAGCTGCGCCATCGCCTCCCGCACGAAACCGAGCAGCGTGTCGTCGACCCACGAATCCTTCGTCAGCGCCGGCTCGTTCATCAGCGCATGGCGAAATTTCGCGTGCGTGGCCGGATCATGGCCCGCGTAGCTGCAGAACAGATCGAGCCAGCGCTGCGCGAGCGCGCGGCCTTGCGGCGAATCGGGCGTCGCGCCCGCGTCGATCGCGTCGCGTACATCGGCCATCAGTTGCGGCCATTCCATCGCGCGTTCGCCGTAGTGCGCCCGCATGAAGCGGATCTCGTCCGGCGCGAGATACTTCTCGAAAATGCGCATTTTCGACTCCGCCGTCGCGCGCAGCACATAGTCGCGCAGCGCGGTTGAAATGCCGATCTTCGACTGCATCGCCGGTTCCCGTTCGTGCATCAGGTTCAGCTTGGCGAGCAGCCGCGGGTCGTTGTTCGTGTCGCGCACGAGCAGCGCCATCCAGCGAGCGGCGAGCGCTCGGACGCGCTCGTCCTCGGGCGGCACGCCCGCGTCGTGCAGCGCGCGGACCTCGCCGATGAGCGCGATCCATTCCGCGTCGCCCGCCTGGCTCTTCTGGTACATCGGCAGGCGCGCAAGTTCTTCCTCGGAGAAATATTTGTCGTACACGGTCATCAACTCCAGTGTGGTGAGCCAATCGGCCAGTTCCGGCTCCGTGCCCGCCGCGAGCTGGGCGTGCAGGCTCACGAGCCGCTCGCGTAGCTGCGCGGTCTGCGCGAGCTGAAGGTCGAGCAGCGCGATCTGCTTGGCGACGAGATCGACGAGCGGGGTGGTGCCGGGCTGGTTCAGGTGGTCGCCGATTTCGGCGAGCGACAGTCCGAAGCGACGCAACGCCTGGATCTGGTGGAGCCGGGCGATGTCGTCACGGTCGTACAGCCGGTAGCCGTTGTCGGCGCGCGCCGAAGGCGTCAGCAGACCGATGGCGTGATAGTGATGAAGCGTGCGGACGGTCAGCCCGCTGCGTTTCGCCAGCTCTCCCACTTTCAGTCGCATTCGTTCCTCCGTTCGGTGCGCACACTGGAGTCTCGAACGTTACGCTACGTGAGGGTCAAGCGGAAGATCGCGGATCGGCGCGCGGGATGGCCCCGCGCGCCGTGCGTCCGAAGGAAACCGCGCGTTATTGCGGCGACGGTGGTGACGGCGGCGCGTCGGGCGCGGCCGTGCGCGCCTGGGCGCCGGCGGCGTCGTGAGCCACGTTGCCGGGATTGCCGGTCGTATCGGCTTTCCCGTCCTTGCCGGCGCCGTCGACCGGCGGCGTGCCCATCGCCTGGTAAAGCCGTGCGGTATCCGCGAACCGTGCGCCGGTCGCGCGAAGCTCGTCGAGCCGCGCATTGCGGTACTGCAGCTCGCTGGCGCGCGCGGCCGACGGCGGCAGCGCGCCGAGCCGCACGCGGGCGGCCGCGTCGTCGTACGCGCCGCGCGCGGAAAGCGCGGCGTGCGACGACGCGTCGAGCGCCTCGGCATCGTGCTCGAGCGCCGCGAGCGAATCGGCCACATTCTGGAACGCGCCGAGCACGGCCTGCTTGTACTGATCGACCGCGGCCTCGTAGGTCGCCTTCGCCGCGCGGCGCTGGGCGAGTAGCGCACCGCCGTGGAAGATCGGCTGGCTCAGCGACGCGCCGACATTCCAGATCGAGCCGGCGCCCGACAGCATCGTCGGCCAGTTGAAGCCGCCTTTGCCCATCGCCGCCGACAGTGACAACTGCGGGAACATCTGCGCGGTCGCGAGGCCCACTTCGGCCGCGGCTGCCTTCAGCCCGGCATCGGCGGCCTGGATGTCCGGGCGGCTTTGCAGCAGGTCCGACGGCACGACGACGGGCACCTGCTCGGGCAGGTGCAGATCGGCGAGCGCGAGATCGGCCGGCGGCCGGTCGGGCGTGCGGCCGACCAGCACCGCGAGCGCATGGCGGGCCGAGTCGCGTTGCTGGCGTAATGCGGGCAGGCTCGCCGCGAACGTGTCGGCGCTTTGCCGTGCAGTCAGCGCGTCGCTGCGCGACGCCGAACCGAGCGCATGGCGGCGTTCGGCGTCGTGCGCCTGATCGTTCGCGAGCGCGACGAGCCGCTCGGTCGTCTCGATCTGCGCATTGAGCACCGCCACGGTGATCGACGCGGTGACGATGTTCGCGGCCAGCGCGCGCCGTGCGGATTCGAGCTGGAACGCACTGACGTCGACGCGTTTCGCGAGCGCGCGGTTCGCGAAGCGCGACACGCCGAACAGGTCGATCGTGTAGCTGGCCTGCAATTGCCCGACGAACGTGTCGTACAGCAGCGTCGGCGCGCCGAGGGCGGGAATCGGCACGCCGAGCGCGCGCTGGCGCGTGGCCTGGGCGCCAGCGTCGATCGACGGCAGCATCGAGCTGCCGATCTGCCCGCGCAGCTGCTCGCGCGCGGCATCCAGCGAATGCGACGCCGCGCCGAGCGTCGGGCTGTTGCGCAGCCCTTCGTCGACGAGCGCGTTCAGCGCATCGGAACGATACTGCGTCCACCAGTCGGGCACCGGCTGCGCGCCGACCTCGAACTGCTGCGCGACGCCTTGCGCGGATACCGTTTGCTGCACTTGGGGCATGGCGCCGTAATGCGCGGGCGACGGCATTGCGGGCGGCTCGCCGCTCGGCGCGAACCATGCGCAGCCGGCCAGCGGGCCGACGAGGCTCGCGGCCGCGAGCGCCCGCGCGGCCTTCGTTTTCAGGTTCATCGACAGTTCCATGGTCAGGCTCCCGACGGCGCGGCAGGCGTGCCGTCGTGCGGCGGGCCGTCGTGTGGTTCATGCGGGTCGCGTTCGTCACGCTTCACGCGGAACCACGCGGCGTACAGCGCGGGCAGGTAGAACAGCGTCAGCACGGTCGCGCTCGTGATCCCGCCCATCAGCGCGGTCGCCATCGGCCCGAAGAAGTTCGAGCGCAACAGCGGGATCAGCGCGAGCACGGCGGCCGCGGCCGTCAGCGTGATCGGACGGAAGCGCCGCACGGTCGCGCCGACGATCGCGTCGAGGCGTCCGTGGCCGGCCGCGATGTCCTGCTCGATCTGGTCGACGAGAATCACCGAGTTGCGCATGATGATCCCGAACATCGCGATCACGCCGAGCATCGCGACGAAGCCGAACGGCTGGCCGAACAGCAGCAGCGTGCCGACCACGCCGATCAGCCCGAGCGGCGCGGTCAGCACGACCATCAGCACGCGCGAGAAGCTCTGCAGCTGGATCATCAGCAGCGTGAACACGGCGATCGCCATCAGCGGCATCTGCGCGTTGATCGACTTCTGCGCTTTCGCGCTTTCCTCGACCGACCCGCCGATGTTGATCTGGTAGCCGACCGGCAGTTGCGCGCGCAACGCATTCAGCTTGCCGTCGATCGTATGCGTGACGTCGATGCCCTGGGCGCCGGCGCGTACGTCGGACTGCACGGTGATCGTCGGCTGGCGGTCGCGCTCCCACACCACGCCGTATTCGAGTGCCGGCGTGAAGCGGCCGAGCGAGCCGAGCGGCACGGGGCCGTTCGGCGTCGGCAGCGCGAGGCCCGCGAGCTTCGCCGGGTCGACACGGTCCGCACGCGGCGCGCGCAGGTCGACCGCGATCAGCTTGTCGCGTTCGCGATACTGCGTGACGGTCGTGCCGGACAGCGTCATCGCGAGGAAGCTCGACACGTCCTGCGACGTGACGTTCAGCTCGCGCGCCTTCTTCTGGTCGAGCTCGAAGCGCACCGAGCGCTCGGCCGGCTCGTCCCAGTCGAACTGCACGTTCACCGTGCGCGCGTCGCCGCGCATCGTCGCCGCGACCTTCTCGGCGATCGAGCGCACGGTCGCGATGTCGTCGCCGCTCACGCGGAACTGCACGGGGTAGCCGACGGGCGGCCCGTTCTCGAGCCGCGACAGGCGCCAGCGCACGGCCGGGAACTGGTCGCGCAGCGTGGTTTCGAGCCAGGTGGCGAGCTTCTCGCGATCCTTGACCGATTTCGCGGTGACGACGAACTGCGCGAAGTTCGGCAACTGCAGCTGCTGGTCGAGCGGCAGGTAGAAGCGCGGCGCGCCGCTGCCGACGAAGCTCACCGAATGATCGATCTCGGGCCGCTTGTCGAGTATTTTCTCGAGGCGCTCGGTCTCGCGCAGCGTCGCGGCGAACGACGCGCCTTCGGGCAATCGCACGTCCACGAGCAGCTCGGGGCGATCCGAGCTCGGGAAGAACTGCTGCGGCACGAGCGAGAAGCCCATCAGCGCGACGACGAAGAGCGCGCCCGTGATCAGCAGCACGACGAAGCGCCGCTCGATGCACCAGTCGACCCAGCCGCGCAGCCGCGTGTAGAAACGCGTGTCGTAGATGTCGTGCTCGTGATCGTCCGGCAGGTGGGCTTCGTGCGCGTGCTTCTTGCGCTCGGGCAGCAGGTGATAGCCGAGCAGCGGGATCAGCACGACGGCCGCGAACCACGACGCGATCAGCGCGATCGCCGACACCTCGAAGATCGAGCGCGTGTACTCGCCGGTGCTCGACTTCGCGAGCGCGATCGGCAGGAAGCCCGACACCGTGACGAGCGTGCCCGTCAGCATCGGGAACGCGGTGCTGGTGTACGCGAACGCGGCGGCGCGCGCGCGGCTGTAGCCCTGCTCGAGCTTCACGGCCATCATCTCGACCGCGATGATCGCGTCGTCGACGAGCAGCCCGAGCGCAAGCACCAGCGTGCCGAGCGACACCTTGTGCAGCCCGATGTCGAACAGGTACATGAACAGGGCGGTCACGGCGAGCACGACCGGAATCGAGATCACGACGACCATCCCGGTGCGCAGGCCGAGCGACACGAGGCTCACGACCAGCACGATCGCGATGGCTTCGGCGACGGCTTCCAGGAAATCGTCGACCGAATGCGCGACCGCGTGCGGCATGCTCGACACCAGCGTCAGCTTGAGGCCCGCCGGCAGTTGCGCCTGCAGGTTCTTCGATTCGGCATCGAGCGCCTTGCCGAGCCGGATCACGTCGCCGCCCGGCTGCATCGTCACGCCGATGCCGAGCACGGCACGGCCGTTCGTTCGCATCTGCGTGACGACCGGATCGTCATAGCCGCGCTTCACCGTCGCGAGATCGCCGAGCCGGAACGTGCGGCCGTTGATCCGGATCAGCGTGTCGGCGATCGCCGCGACGTTGTCGAACTGGCCGCTCGGCCGCACGAACACACGATCGTCGGCGGTCGTCAGCACGCCGGCCGACGAGATGTCGTTCTGCGCGTTGATGGCCTGCCCGAGCTGCTGCGGCGAGATGCCGAGGCGCGTGAGCTGCGTGTTGTCGGCCTCGATGAAGATCCGCTGATCGGGGTCGCCGAAGTAATCGACCTTGCCGACGCCCGGTACGCGCAAGAGCACGGTGCGCAACTGGTCCGCATAGTCGTGGAGCTGCGCGGGCGTGAAGCCGTCGCCTTCGAGCGTCCAGATGTTGGTATAGACGTCGCCGAATTCGTCGTTGAAGAACGGGCCCTGCACGCCGGGCGGCAGCGTATAGCCGATGTCGCCGACCTTCTTGCGGATCTGGTACCAGGTCTCGGGCACGTCCTTTACGGGCGCCGCGTCCTTCATCGTGAAGAAGATCAGCGATTCGCCGGGCCGCGAATAGCTGCGCAGGAAGTCGATGGCCGGCGTTTCCTGCAGCTTGCGGCCGATCCGGTCGGTCACCTGTTCCTGCACCTGCCGCGCGCTCGCGCCGGGCCAGAACGTGCGGATCACCATCACGCGGAACGTGAACGGCGGATCTTCGGATTGCGCGAGCCGCGTGTACGCGAGGATGCCCGCGAGCGTCGCGAGCGCGATCAGGTAGACCACCAGCGCCTGGTGGCGCAGCGCCCATGCCGACAGGTTGAAGCGGCCTTCTTCGCGGGGGCCGCTCATGATGCGAAGTCCTGCGGGTGGAGGGGGGCGACCGGCCGCACCTTCTCGCCCGCGCTGACCGTATGCACGCCCTGCAGCACGACGCGTTCGCCAGGCTGCAGCCCTTGCGACACGGTGACGGTGCGTTCGTTGAAGCGGGCGACGTCGACGCGGCGCAGTTCGAGCGTGTCGTCCTTGGCGCGCACGACCCACACGGCCGGATGCGGGCCGTCGTGGAACAGCGCGGTCGCGGGCAGCGTGATGCTCGGCGCGTTGCCGGCAACCGGTGCGCCGTCGAACGCGACGTTCGTGGTCATCCCGAGGCGGACGGCCGGATCGGGCGCGGCGAGCGTGAGCTTCACGCGATAGGTGCGGCTCTGCGGATCGGCGGCCGGCGCGATCTCGCGCACCTTCGCGGCGAACTGGCGGCCCGGCAGCGACGGCAGCGTAACGCTCGCCGCATGACCGGGCGTGAGCGACGCGAGCGCGGCCTCGGGCACGTCGCTGACGACGTCGACGTCGCCGGACCACGCGAGCTGGTAGACGGCCTGGCCGGCCGATACGTTCTGGCCGGTGTCGGCCTGTTCCGCGGTGATGGTGCCCGCGTGATCGGCGACGAGCGTCGCATAGTGGAGCTGGTTCTTCGCGAGCGCGAGCTGCTGCTGCGCCTGGTCGCGCTGCGCGAGCGCCGACGTGTAGCTGTTCTGGGTCTGTTCGAGTTGCGCGGTCGCGATCAGGTTCTCGCGCGCCTGCGCGCGGTCGCGGTCGAGCTGCTGCTTCGCGAACGCGAGGCTGTGCGTCGCGGCATCGAATTGCGCCTGCGCACTCGCGGCGTTCTTTTCGACGTCGGACGGATCGAGCAGCGCGACGACCTGGCCGGCCTTGACCGTATCGCCGAGCCGCACCTTGCGCTCGACGATCTTGCCCGCGATGCGAAACGACAGCGGCGTCGCATAACGGGGCTGGATCTCGCCGGGCAGCGTGGCCGCGACCGCGGCGCCGTCGGCGTGCGCGGGCAGCGCGACGACCGGGCGCGGCGCGGGCGGCGCGGCTTCCTTCGGGTGACAGGCGGCAAGGACGAGCGCGGTGCCGATCAGCAGCACGGCGCGGGAACCGGAGCGATTCACGAAACCCCCAGATCAGGTGAGAGCGGAACGAAGCCGGCAAGCGCGGCGGGCGCTTGCCCCGAGTGGCGCCGGGTCGGCGCGCACGGACAGTGCCGAACGAGGTTGTTCGGAAACTGCGGCGAATTCTAATACACACCTGTATCTGAATGCAAAGATGAATCCGAAAGGGGGTTGATGCTAGACTGCGCGCCATGAAACCACAGCGCTTAACTCGCGAGCAGAGCCGGGACCAGACGCGCGAACGTCTGCTGAAAGCCGCGCACCGGATTTTTCTGAAGAAAGGCTATGTCGCCGCGAGCGTCGAGGACGTCGCGGCGGCGGCCGGCTATACGCGCGGCGCGTTCTACTCGAACTTCCGCAGCAAGTCGGAGCTGCTCCTCGAGCTGCTCGAGCGCGACCATGATTCGGTGCGGGCCGATTTCGAGGCGATCTTCGAGGAAGGCGGGCCGCGCGAACAGATGGAGTCGATGGCGCTCGCGTACTACCGGACGCTGTTTCGCGACGACGAGTATTCGCTGCTGTGGGGCGAGGCGAAGCTGCAGGCGGCGCGCGACGCGAAGTTTCGCGTGCGCTTCAACCAGTTCCTGCACGGCAAGCGGCTGCAGATGGCCGAGTTCATCCAGCGCTTCGCCGAGCGCGCGGGCACGCCGCTGCTGCTGCCGGCCGACACGCTCGCATTCGGGCTGATGTGCCTGTGCGACGGCGTGCAGTCGTACTACACGGCCGATCCGCAGCACGTATCGGCCGACGCGGCCGAAGCGGTGCTGGCGGGGTTCTTCGCACGGGTCGTGCTGGGTCGCGAGCCGGGCTGAACGATCAGGCGGGCGGCGCACCGGCCTGGGATGCGGCGGCGCCGCACCGGGCGGCGCGCACCTTGTGCGTCAGCGCTCGCCGGTCATGCGCCGGTACGCGTCGAGCAGCGACGTCTTGTAGACGACCCCCGCGAGCGTCGGCTCGGCTTCGCTTTCGATCACCGGCAGCCGCTCGCCCTGGAACGCCATGAAGCGTTCGAGCGCGGTCGCGAGCGGCATGTCGGGCGTCAGCAGCGGAAACGGCGTGTGCGCGTAGTGCGCGGCCGTCTTGTCGGTCGTGTCGCGCTTGTCGAGCAGGTCGGACGTGATGTCCTTCAATGCGACCGCGCCGCGGAAGCGCCCGGCGTCGTCGGTCACGTACAGATACTTCACCGGATATTCGAGAAACACGCGCGTCATGTCGGCGACGCTCGCGGTGAGCGGCACGACCGTCTGCGCGGGCTGGATCAGTTCGCGCATCTGCGTGGTGCGCAGCCGCAGCCGTTCCTGCGCGTCCTGGTGGTGGCGCAGCGTGATCTCGTACATCGACGTCGTGCCGGTCGCGCGCGCGACGAAATACGCGAACACGCACGACACCAGGAGCGGCAGCACGACCTGGTAGCTCAGCGTCATCTCGAAGATCATCAGGATCGCCATCAGCGGCGCCTGCGTGGCGCCGGCCATGAACGCGCCCATCCCGACCATCGCATACGCGAAGTACGCGGACGTGTGGCCCGGCCACAGCGCGTTCATCGCGAGGCCGAACAGCGAGCCGAACACGGCGCCGACGAACAGCGTCGGCGTGAACACGCCGCCGACCGCGCCCGAGCCGGCCGTCGCGGCGGTCGCGATCACCTTGAACACCAGCACCGCGACGAGCGCCTGCCAGGTCCACGGCGCATGCAGGATCTGGTTCACGACGCTGTAGCCGTTGCCCCACACGTCCGGAATCCACACCGAGATCACGCCGACCACGAGGCCGCCGAGCGCGAGCCGCGCCGGCAGCGGAACGGGCAGCCGCTTGAACTGGTTCTTCGATGCATCGAGCAGATGCAGGAACTGCGGCGCGAGCACGCCGCACAGCGCGCCGAGCACGACGAACAGCAGCACCTCGGGGCCCGTCACGGCCGGGAACACCGGCATCTCGTACGGCGGCCGGTAGCCGGCGAATTCCCGCATCACGATGTTCGCGACGACCGATGCGACGACCATCGGCCCGAAGCTCTCCATCGCGATCGTGCCGAGCACGATTTCGGAGATGAAGAACGCGCCGGCGATCGGCGCGTTGTACGCGGACGTGATACCGGCCGCCGCGCCGCATGCGACGAGCAGGCGCAGGCGCGGCGGGTCGAAGTGCACGAAGCGGCCGACCAGCGACGCCGCCAGCGCCGCGAGTTGCACCATCGGGCCTTCGCGGCCGATCGAGCCGCCGCTGCCGATCGTCAGCAGCGACGACACGCTGCGCCACAGGCTCTGGCGCACCGGCACGACGCCGTCGCCGAGCGCGACGGCTTCCATGTAGTCGGTCTTGTCGGTTTTCTTGTCACCGCGCGTCGCGAGCAGCAGCACGCAGCCGGCCAGGAAGCCGCCCGCGGCCGGCATCCAGAAGCGCACGTACCACGGCAGGCTTCTCGCCATCTGCACGAAGCTGCCGCTGTGCCCGGAGATCAGGTGCTGCATCAGGTCGATGCCTTCGCGGAACGTCATGGTGGCGAAGGCGCCGCCGACGCCGACGACGGCCGACCAGATCAGCATCGTATGGGCGTCCGACAGGCGGAACAGCGTCTGGGCGCGAGTGCGCAGCTTCAGCAGGAACGAGAGCACGGCTGAAAGAGATTGATGAAGAGGACGAAGGAAAACGACGCGAAGCATAGCACTGCGCCGCGCCCGCGGGACCTTCCCGTCGGGCGCGGCGCGTGTCGCGGCGTGGATGTGCGGCTCAGCCAAGGCAGCGCTGCACGGCCCAGGTGATCCCGTAACCGCCGACGATCAGCCAGACGTACAGGATCAGGCCGGTGGTCAGGGCGCGCGGGCCTGCCTCGCGGATCTGCGACACGCGGGTCTCGATGCCGAGCGCGGTCATCGCCATCGTCAGCGCGAAGGTGTCGAGCAGGTTCAGCGTATGCGTGACATCGGCGGGCAGCACGTTCAGCGAATTGACGATCACGAAGCCGAGGAAGCCGAGCGCGAACCACGGCACGGCCACCTTGCGCTTGCCTTGCGCGCCGTCGGCGCTCGCGCTGGCCGAGCGGGCGAGCCACCAGCCGAGCGTGAGCAGCACCGGCACCAGCAGCATCACGCGGGTCATCTTCACGATGGTCGCGACGTGCGTGACCTGCGGGCTGATGTCGCTCGCCGCGCCGACCACTTGCGCGACCTCGTGGATCGTGCCGCCGAAGAACAGGCCGAGGCCGGTCGGGTCGAGACCGAGCAGGCCGGCGTGATACGCGAGCGGGTACAGGAACATCGACAGCGTGCCGAACAGCACCACGCTGCCCACGGCCATCGCGCTCTGGTGCGGCTTCGACTGCAGCGTCGACTCGAACGCGAGCACGGCGGCCGCGCCGCAGATCGCGCTGCCGGCGGCGGTCAGCAGCGCCGCGTCGCGATCGAGCTTCATCACCTTCGTGCCGACCCAGGTGCCGATCACGAGCGTGCTGACGACGACCAGCACCGATACCGTCAGGCCCGGCAGGCCAACCTGCGCGATTTCCTGCAGGCTCACGCGCAAGCCGAAGAACGCGACCGCGATGCGCAGCAGCTTGCGCGCGGAAAAGTTGACGCCGGCCGCCCAGCTCGCGGGCATGCCGTCGCGCAGCGCGTTGCCGTACAGCGCGCCGGCGACGATCCCGACGATCAGCGGCGACAGGCCGAGCCCGGCGATCGCCGGCAGTTGCGACAGGCTCGTGACGGCGGCGGCGAACAGCGCGACGAACAGCACGCCGTTCAACTGGCCGCGCATCGACGGCGCGGCGTGGCTGAGAGGGGGAGTCGGAGCAGTGGACATGGGGCACCGTGGCAAAGCCTGTTGTGATGGCCTAATCCTAATTTGGATATATCGATATGAAAAATTGTGATTTGTGACATAAACTATCCGGAAAGCCGATAATTCAATCCCATGACCCCGGATCAACTGATAACGTTCGCGGCCGTCGCCGAACATCTGAACATCAGCCGTGCTGCCGTGGCGCTGCATCTGTCGCAGCCGGCCGTGTCGGGGCAGCTGCGCCTGCTGCAGGACGAGTTCGGCGAGCTGCTGTACCAGCGCGACGGTCGCGGCATCCGCCTGACGCCGGTCGGCGAACAGCTCGCGGAGTACGCGAAGGCGCAGCGCGACACGTTCGCGCAGGCGCGCGCGTTTCGCGACGCCGTGCGCGGGCTCGACGCCGGCACGCTGCGGATCGGCGCGAGCACGACGCCGGCCAGCTACCTGCTGCCGTACCTGATCGCGGCGTTCCAGCCGCGCGTGCCGCGGGTGACGATCCAGACGATGAGCGGCAATACGGCCGACGTGGTCGCCGCGCTCGCGTCGCTCGACATCGCGATGATCGAAGGGCCGCCCGGCGAGGCGCTGCCGCCCGGCACCGCCGTGCATGCGTGGCACGAGGACGAGATCGTCGCGGTCGTGCCGGCCGGCCATCCGCTCGCTGCGCCCGAGTACGAAGCCGGCGTCACGCTCGACGCACTCGCCGCGCATCCGCTCGTGCTGCGCGAGGAGGGCTCCGGCGTGCGGCAGCTCGTCGAACGCGCGTTCGCGCACGGCGGCGCGCCGATGCGCGTCGCGTTCGAGATCGCGGGCGTCGAGGCCGTGAAGGAGGCCGTGCGTGCGGGGATGGGCGTCGGGTTCGTGTCCGCGATGTCGCTGCGTCACGAGGAGGCGGCGCTCGTCCCGCGTTCGCTGGCCCCCGCGCCGCTCACACGCCATTTCTCGATTCTGGTGCCGCACGGCGCCGCGCCGTCGCGCGTGGCCGCCCGGTTCCTCGACATGAGCCTCACGCACGACGCCGGATAAGCAGCCGAACCCTTGCCGGGAACGCCGGACGCAGATGCGCGGCCACCGGATTCGCGCGACGGCGAGCCTTAGGGATTTCCTCTATGGTGCGCACCAGCAGCGAAGCGCACCATCCGTCTCAAGCAAATGGAACCGGTTCCATGCCGGTGAAAAAAGGGCAGAAATGGCAGACATCGTGATCGTGGCGAGCGCATTCGGGATGGACCGTGTGCGCCAGGAGGGCCACCGAGCATTTCTCGCGACCGCGGCGGCATCCGGCGCGACCGGCTTCGAGGTGCGCCGCGAGCTGTTCGCATCCGACGACGACGCGACGCCCGCCGCGCTGGCCGCGCTCGGCACGGCACTCTCCGCGCACGGGCTGTGGTCGGTCTATTCGACGCCGGCCACGTTGTACACGGAAGCCGGCGCGCTCGACGCCGACGCGCTGCGCGACACGCTCGTGGAAGCCGATGCCCTCGGCGCGCGCTTCGTCAAGTTCCAGCTCGGCGGCTTTGCCGGCGACGCGCATGCGGCGCAGATCGTCGCGCTGTCGCGCGGCGCGCGTGCCCGCGTGGTGGTCGAGAACGGCCAACTGCCGGTGGGCGGTGCGCTCGCGCAGTTCCGCGGGCTGTTCGATGCGCTCACCGAGGCTGGCACGCCGGATGCACTGGGCATGACGTTCGACATCGGCAACTGGCAGTGGCCGGGCGAAGCGCCGCTCGCGTGTGCGCACGCGCTCGCGCCGCATGTGGAATACATTCATTGCAAGGCGGTCGTTGGCGACGGCGCGCGCCGCTTCGCGGTGGCGCCCGCGCCGGGCGATCCGCTCGTCACGGGCGTGCTCGCGGCGCTGCCGCAAGCGGTGCCGCGCGGCATCGAGTTCCCGTTCGATGCGGCCGACCTGGCGGGCGATGCCGGGCGGCGCGTCGCGTGGCTCGTCGCCGCGTGACGCCGGAAGGATACGGAGGAGTTCACTCATGAAAGCAGCACTCGATATCGTGACCTACGGCGAAGCGATGGCGATGTTCGTCGCCGCCGAGCCCTGCCACCTCGCGCACGCCGCGCAATTCACGAAGCGGATCGCGGGCGCGGACCTGAACGTCGCGATCGGCCTGTCGCGGCTCGGCTTCCGGGTCGGCTGGATGAGCCGGGTCGGCCGTGATTCGTTCGGCGCCTACGTGCTCGACACGCTCGCGCGCGAAGGCATCGACGCGTCGTGCGTGACCGTCGATCCGCGTTATCCGACCGGCTTCCAGCTGAAGTCGCGCAACGACGACGGCAGCGACCCGACCGTCGAATATTTCCGCAAGGGCTCGGCCGCGAGCCACCTGTCGTGCGACGACTACGTCGCCGATTACGTGCTCGGCGCGCGGCACCTGCACCTGACGGGCGTCGCGCCGGCGATCTCCGCGACGTCGTGCGAGCTGGCGTTCCAGCTCGCGCGCGAGATGCGTGCGGCCGGCAAGACGATCTCGTTCGACCCGAACCTGCGACCGACCCTGTGGCCGTCCGCCGACGTGATGGCGAAGACGCTGAACGCGCTCGCGACGCTCGCGGACTGGGTGCTGCCGGGGCTCGCCGAAGGGCGGCAGCTCACCGGGCATGACACGCCGGCCGACATTGCGGGCTTCTATCTGGCACGCGGCGCACGCGGGGTGGTGATCAAGCTGGGCGCCGAAGGCGCGTATTTCCGCACGGCCGACGGCCGCGCGGGCACGGTGGCGGGCGAGCGCGTCGCGAAGGTGGTCGACACGGTCGGCGCCGGCGACGGCTTCGCGGTCGGCGTGGTCAGCGCGCTGCTGGAAGGGCGCTCCGTCGAGCAGGCTGTCGCGCGCGGCAACCGCATCGGCGCGCTCGCGATCCAGGTGATCGGCGATTCGGAAGGCCTGCCGACCCGTGCGGCACTCGATCAGCTCGAAAACGTCAGCAATCGCGCCGATCGCTTAGAGGAAACCGTCACCGCGCAATGAGAGGCCGGACACGGCACAATCCGCGGACCCATTTCGTGCTTCACGCACGGTTTTGCATGAGGCCGGACGAGGCGACCAGACGCCGAGGCCGGTCGATTCCCGACAGGACGGGAGCGGAGCCAGGCGACGACTCGCCACTCCGATCTACCTAGGAGACATTCTGATGGCAGCCAATCTCGCAGTCCGACGCTGGTGGACGATCATGCCGATCGTCTTCATCACCTACAGCCTTGCCTACCTCGATCGCGCGAACTACGGGTTCGCGGCGGCGGCCGGCATCAACCAGGACCTCGGGATCAGCAAGGGCCTGTCGTCGCTGATCGGTGCGCTGTTCTTCCTCGGCTACTTCTTCTTCCAGATTCCGGGCGCGATCTATGCGGAGCGCCGCAGCGTCAAGAAGCTCGTGTTCGTCAGCCTCGTGCTGTGGGGTGCTTGCGCGGCGCTCACGGGCGTGGTCGCCGACATCCCGTCGCTGATGGTGATCCGCTTCGTGCTCGGCGTGGTCGAGGCGGCCGTGATGCCGGCGATGCTGATCTACATCAGCAACTGGTTCACGAAGAGCGAGCGCTCGCGCGCGAACACGTTCCTGATCCTCGGCAACCCCGTCACCGTGCTGTGGATGTCGATCGTGTCGGGCTATCTGGTCCACGAATTCGGCTGGCGCCACATGTTCATCGCCGAAGGCGTGCCGGCCGTGATCTGGGCCGTGTGCTGGTGGTTCCTCGTGCAGGACAAGCCGGCCGATTCGCCGTGGCTCACCGCGCAGGAAAAGCGCGACCTCGACGCCGTGCTCGCGGCCGAGCAGGCGGCGATCAAGCCGGTGCGCAATTACGGCGAGGCGTTCCGTTCGCCGGCCGTGATCAAGCTGTGCGCGCAGTACTTCTGCTGGAGCATCGGCGTGTACGGCTTCGTGCTGTGGCTGCCGTCGATCGTGAAGAACGGGTCCGAGCTCGGGATGGTCGCGACCGGCTGGCTGTCGGCGCTGCCGTACCTCGCGGCGACGATCGCGATGCTGGTTGCGTCGTGGGCGTCCGACAAGGTCGGCTCGCGCCGCGGCTTCGTATGGCCGTTCCTGCTGATCGGTGCGGCTGCGTTCGCCGCGTCGTATGCGCTCGGCTCGTCGCATTTCTGGATCTCGTATGCGCTCCTGGTCGTCGCGGGCGCCGCGATGTACGCGCCGTACGGCCCGTTCTTCGCGATCGTCCCGGAACTGCTGCCGAAGAACGTCGCCGGCGGCGCGATGGCGCTGATCAACAGCATGGGCGCGCTCGGCTCGTTCGTCGGCTCGTATTTCGTCGGCTACCTGAACGGTGCGACCGGGTCGCCCGTCGCGTCGTATGCGTTCATGAGCGCCGCGCTCGTCGCCGCGGTGATCCTCACGCTGTCCGTCAAACCCCAGGCGCGCGATGCGCACTCGCTCGCGGCGCCGCTGCAAGGAAAATGAAAACGATGAAGCCTCGTATCGTCGCGTACAAGCCGTTGCCCGATGATGTTCTCGCGTACCTGCGCGAGCATGCGGACGTCGTGCAGGCCGACGGCCCCGCCGCGCTCGCCGATGCGTTGGGCGACGTGCACGGCGCGATCGGCGCGAGCCTGAAGGTCACGCCGCAGATGCTCGATCGCGCGCCGAAGCTGAAGGCCTGGTCGACGATTTCGGTCGGCTACGACAACTTCGACGTCGCGGATCTCACGCGGCGCGGGATCGTGCTCGCGCATACCCCCGACGTGCTGACCGAATCGACCGCCGACACCGTGTTCTCGCTGATCCTGGCGTCCGCGCGGCGCGTGGTCGAACTGGCGGAGTGGGTGAAGGCCGGCCACTGGCATCGCAGCATCGGCCCCGATCTGTACGGCACCGACGTGCAGGGCAAGACGCTCGGCATCGTCGGGCTCGGGCGGATCGGCGGCGCCGTCGCGCGCCGCGCGGCGCTCGGTTTCCGGATGCAGGTGCTGTACACGAACCGTTCCGCGCACGCCGAAGCCGAGACGCAGTACGGCGCGCGCCGCGTGACGCTCGACGCGTTGCTCGCGCAGTCGGATTTCGTGTGCCTGCAGGTGCCGCTGTCGCCGCAAACGCATCACCTGATCGGCGCGGCCGAATTCACGAAGATGAAGCGCGGCGCGATCCTGATCAACGCGTCGCGCGGGCCGGTGGTCGACGAGGCCGCGCTGATCGACGCGCTGCGCGCGGGCACGATCCGCGGCGCGGGGCTCGACGTGTTCGAGAAGGAGCCGTTGCCGGCGGATTCGCCGCTGCTGCGGATGAACAACGTGGTCGCGCTGCCGCATATCGGCTCGGCGACGCACGAGACGCGCCATGCGATGGCGCGCTGCGCCGCGGAAAACCTGGTCGGCGCGCTGGCCGGCACGCTGCGCACGAATCTCGTCAATCCCGACGCGCTCGCGCACGCCTGACCGGCGCGGGCCGGCCGGCGGGGCCTCAGGCGCGGTTAGAGTCGATGGTCTTGGTGCGGGAGGGCAGGCTGCGTTATGATCGCCCGCTCGTTGCATCGATGACCCGGCCACGCGGCCGGCAGCGTTCGGCGACGGGCATCCGTGCCAGGTCGGGTGCGGCCGATCGCCATGCGTTTCAGGTGACCGGGGCGGGCGCGAGTGCGCCGGCTTCGGGCGCGCGCGCGGCAGGGGATCGGCGGCGTCCGCCCGGTGGCTTTCGTATCCAACAACAAAGGTCCGTCCGCACACGAAGCGGCGCGGATCGTACGTCGCGAGGCACGACTTGAGCGATTCGCAACCTTCCACGCAGCGTCCCGCGACGATCAGCGACGTCGCACGCGAAGCCGGCACGGGCAAGACCAGCGTGTCGCGCTATCTGAACGGCGAGACGCACGTGCTGTCCGCCGATCTGCGCCAGCGGATCGAGACGGCGATCGCGCGCCTGAACTACCGGCCGAACCAGATGGCGCGCGGGCTGAAGCGCGGCCGCAACCGGCTGCTCGGCATGCTCGCGGCCGACCTGACCAATCCGTACACCATCGAAGTGCTGCAGGGCGTCGAGGCCGCGTGCCACGCGCTTGGCTACATGCCGCTCATCTGTCACGCGGCGAACGAAGTCGAGATGGAGCGGCGCTTCCTGCAGCTGCTCACGACCTACCGGGTCGAAGGGCTGATCGTCAACGCGCTCGGCGCCGATGAAGACGTGCTGCGCCCGCTGCGCGGCGCCGGCATTCCGGCCGTGCTCGTCGACCGGACGGTCGAGGGCTTCGAGGCCGACCTGATCGGGCTCGACAACACCGATGCGATCGAGACGGCGCTCGCGCACCTGGTCGCGCGCGGCTTCGATGCGATCCATTTCGTCGTGCAGCCGTTCGAGCGCGTCAGCTCGCGGCGCCTGCGCGAGGCCGCGTTCCGCGCGGCGCTCGACGCGCGCGGGCTGCCGGTGCCGCCGACGGTCGTGCTCGACCTGAACGAGCCGGCGGCGGCCGCCGCGGCGCTCGCCGACCTCGACGCGCGCCTCGACGACGCGACGCGACGCGGCGTGCGTGCGGCGCTGTTCGCCGCGAATGCGCCGGTCGCGCTCGCGATCGCGCGCCATCTGCGCGCGCGTTTCGGCGCCGCGTGGCAGGAGAAGGCCGCGCTGCTGTCGATCGACGATCCGGAATGGGCCGAACTGATCGGCATCACGACAATCCGCCAGCCGACCTACGAGATCGGCTACAAGGCCGTCGAATTCGTGCACGAGCGCATCGACGGCGCGGCCGGCGACGTGCGCGTCGCGATGCTGCCCGGCGAGCTGATTGCGCGCGCGTCGACCGCAAGCTGAGTATCATTCGGGGCACGCAGCGCGCCAGGTGCGCTGCCCCGAACAAGGAAATTCATGACTGTCGCTCCCGTCACGCTGGCGGTGCTGATCGCCGCCACGCTGATCATCGCGCTACTGCCGTTCGTTCTCTTCCGTATCCTGCGCAAGCCGCTTGCGCTCGACCGCCGCGACACGATCGTCGGCGTCGCCGTCTTCACGCTGTTCGCGATGATCGTCGAACGCGCGTTCCATGGCCTCGTGCTGAGCCAGACACCCGCCGGCGGCTGGCTCACGCAGCCGCTCGCGTTCGTCGCGTACAGCGCGCTCGCCACCGCCGTGTTCGAGGAAGTCGGCCGCTATCTCGGGATGCGGATCCTGAACCGCCGCTACGGCGCGTCGGCCGGCGACGGGCGCGGGATTGGCTACGGGATCGGCCATGCCGGTGCCGAAGCCTGGTTCGTCGGCGTGCTCGTATGGGGTCAGTGGTCGTATCTCGCGTGGCTCGCGAGCCGCGGGCAGCTCGAGACGCAGCTCGCGGATCTCCCCGGCGATACCGTCGTGCGGCTGCACGTGATGCTGGCGACGCTGTCGGCACAGTCGATCCTGCTGTTGCTGCTCGAGCGCTGTGCGGCGTTCGTGCTGCAGCTCGCGCTGTCGGTGCTGGTCTGGCGCGGCGTGCGCGCCGGCCGCGCGGGCGTGCTGCCGCTCGCGATCGTGCTGCATGCACTGGCGGCGGCGCCGGCGCTGCTGTACCAGGTGCGCGTGCTGCCGCCCGCCTGGGTCGAGGCCGGGTATTTCGTGCTGGCCGCGATCCTGGTCGTCGTGCTGGTGAAGGCGTACCGGTCACCGCGTACGGCTGTCTGACGGGAGAGACGGGATGGACGACTATCTGATCGAATGCCAGAGCGCCGAATTCGACGCGCTCGCGCGCGTGATCTGCGATCTCTTTCCGGAGCAGACGCGCTTTGCCGAAACCAGCGACGAGCGCGGGCGGTTCCTGTCCGTGCACTGGCTTGCGATGCGTTTCGGCTCCGCGCCGAAACGGATGACGCTCGACATCCGCATCGTGCCGGCCGCGCTGGCGCGCTATCTGGCGCTCAAGCCGATGCAGCGTGCCCGCAGCCATGCGGTGCTGCATGCGTACACGGAAGCGATGCTGGGCTCGCTCGAGGAGCGCCACGCGGCCGGCGAGGCCATCGAGCGTGACGCGGAACTCGAACTCGACGAAGACTTCGCGTGAACGTGAGCGCGCGCCGGCGCGAGGCCGGCGTCGCGCTGCTGCGGTGCGTCATGCGTCGCGGTAGACCTGCGCGAAACGCTGCGCCTGCACGACACCGTAGTCGCCCGGCGCATACTGCATCACCCAGTCGCCGGTGACACCGCGCAGCGTGTCGCCGTTTTCCGAGCGGGCGATCGTGAACGGCTCGTCCATGCGGCGGGCGAGCACGACGGCCGGCCGGTTCCGGTACGCGCCCGGCGTGCCGTGCGCGAGCGCCGGGTCGGCGGGCAGGTACTTCGCGTCGAAGCGTGCGCGCGACACGACCCAGCGGTCGCCGGTCGAGCCTGTGATCAGTGCGTCGCCCGCGACATAGCGGTTCGGGCCCTCGAGGCTCATCAGTTCGCCGTCGGCAGCCGCGAAGGCGACCGTGACGGTTTCGTCCTTGACGACGTGACGGGCCTGCGGGTCGGTACGCAGATCGATGTGCTTGAGTTCGAGCATGGCGGGGGAAGTGCGGGAAAAGCCGGGAGCTTATCCCGAATCCGGCGCGCCGTGTGACGCGCCGAAATCCCGCGGGATGCGCGACGCCGTTCGCCCGTCCGGGCAACGCGGCGCCGGCGAGGCGGACGTCAGGGTTGCGCGGGTGCGCTTGCGGCCGGCGCGGCGGCTGCCTTGCCTTCCTTGTTCTTGGCCTTGCCCGTGCCGCGATGTTCGCCGCCATGGTGCAGCCAGCTGCGGAACGTCGTGTCGGCCAGTGCCTTCTGTTCGGCCGGGAAGCTCTGGTAGAGCGGCGCGAATGCGTCGGCGAGCTTCTTCGCGCCGTCCGCGTTCGCCTGCGCGAGTTCCGCGTACTGCTTCATGTCGTCGACCGCGGACACGTTGTGGCTTTCCATCCGTGCGCGATACAGGTGACCCATCGTTTCACCGTTCTCGCGCATCGTGTCGGCGAACGTCTTCCATTGCGGCTCCTGTGCCGACGTGATCTTCAGCTGATCGTGCAGGTATTTGATGCGCTGCTCGATGCGCGCTTCGCGGCGTGCCGCGCGTTGTTCGGCGCTCGGCGCCGACGCGGCCGCTGCCGTCGCCGGGGCGGGCGTCTGCGGTTGCGGCGGCGTTTGCGCGAATGCGCCTGCTGCAACGGCGAGCATCGCGAGGGTGAGCGAGATTTTCTTCATGGTTGGCTCTCCGGGGTGGTGTCGTGCGAGCGGGCGCCGCGGCCTGTGCCGCGAGCACGCATCTCGCGTCGCCTGCTATTAGTAGCACGTTGCGTGTCACGCGGCAGTGAAAGCGACACTTGCTTACATCCGAAACGAATCGAAATTGAAAGGAAACGGACATCGCGGACGGGCGGCGGTCGATGGCGTTCGGTTGTGTGTGTCGGCACCCCGTGCGTCGCATGCGAGCGAGGAGAGCGGTGCGAACGCGTGAGCCCGTGAAGGCGTGCGACGCCGTTTGGGCGCACCGGCGTTCGGCGCTATCATCGCGTCACGTTCCATTTCGCCGGCGCGCTGCCGCCGGCCCAGCCTCATGCGTCCACCTCGCCTCGACCAACTCGACGACCTCGACCGACAACTCGTTGCGCTGCTGCAAGCGGATGCGCGCGCAAGCGTTGCCGATCTCGCGCGACAGCTCGACGTCGCCCGCACGACGGTCGTCGCGCGCATCGCGCGGCTCGAGCGCACGAACGTGATCGCCGGGTACAGCGTGCGGCTCGGGCAGGACGTGCTCGATGCGAGCATTTACGCGTATGTCGGCATCATCCTCACGCCGAAGTTCGGCAAGGACGTGTTGCGCCGGCTCGACCGGATGCCCGAAGTGCAGCTGCTGTGCGCGGTGAGCGGTGAATACGACTATGTCGCGTGGCTGCGTGCCGATTCGCCGGAGCGGCTCAACGACCTGCTCGACCAGATCGGCACGCTCGAGGGCGTCGAGCGCACGACGACGTCGATCATTCTGTCGCGCAAGATCGATCGCGGCACGATCGGCGGATGATGCGCCGCGTGCGGCGTCGCGCGTGACGCCGCGGCGTGATTCGTCGCGCAGGTTGTTGCTCCTTTACCTTCTCTTGAACCCCCGCCGTTTGCGTTCGCCGCAAGGCGGGGCGTTGTCTCGCGCATCGTCACGCGAGCGTCGTCGGGTCGAATGCCGGCCTGCACACGCGTAACGATTCCTTCGCTTGGCGCCTGTCCCGCTTTGCCCGCTTCTTTCTCTCCGTCCAGACGCATCGATGGCGGCCCGTTTGCGGGCCGTCATCGATGCAATTTTTAGACGATTTGGTCGTTGTGACGAAATGCATCGTCATTTCGTCGAATTTATAGGTCGTTTCGCATCATTCTTCGTCTTGGAACTGATTTTGCGCGTCCCTAAACTGTGTTCATGGCTCGACGCCGTACACCAACACCAAACCCATCCTCAGGAGATAAGCGCATGAAAATCGCCATCGTCGGCGCAGGTCTGATCGGTCACACCATTGCTCACATGCTGCGTGAAACGGGCGACTACGAGGTCGTCGCGTTCGACCGCGATGCGGATGCGCTCGCCAAGCTGTCGCGTGAAGGCATCGCGACGCAACGCGTCGATTCGGCCGACGCCAATGCGATTCGTGAAGCCGTGAAGGGCTTCGATGCGCTCGTCAACGCGCTGCCGTACTACCTCGCGGTCAACGTCGCCGCGGCGGCCAAGGCGGCCGGCGTCCATTACTTCGACCTGACCGAGGACGTGCGCGCCACCCACGCGATCCGCGAACTGGCCGACGGTTCGGACCGTGCGTTCATGCCGCAGTGCGGCCTCGCACCGGGCTTCATCGGCATCGCCGCACACGAGCTCGTGAACGGCTTCAGCGAAGTGCGCGACGTGAAGATGCGCGTCGGCGCGCTGCCCGAGTATCCGACCAACGCGCTGAAGTACAACCTGACGTGGAGCGTCGACGGCCTGATCAACGAATACTGCCAGCCGTGCGAAGCGATCCGCGATGGCCGCAAGCAGTGGGTGCAGCCGCTCGAAGGCCTCGAGCACTTCTCGCTCGACGGCACCGAATACGAGGCGTTCAACACGTCGGGCGGCCTGGGCACGCTGTGCGAGACGCTGTCGGGCAAGGTCGAGACGCTCGACTACAAGTCGGTGCGCTATCCGGGTCACCGCGAACTCGTGCAGTTCCTGCTCGAGGACCTGCGCCTGGCGAGCGACCGCGACACGCTGAAGTCGATCATGCGCCGCGCGGTGCCGTCGACGAAGCAGGACGTTGTGCTCGTGTTCGTCACGGTAACGGGCGTGAAGGATGGCCAGCTCGTGCAGGACGTGTTCACGCGCAAGATTTTCGCGAAGGACGTGTGCGGCATGCACATGAGCGCGATCCAGATCACGACGGCCGGCGCGATGTGCGCGGTGCTGGATCTGTTCCGCGAAAAGAAGCTGCCGCAGAGCGGTTTCATTCCGCAGGAAAAGGTGTCGCTGAAGGCGTTCCTGTCGAACCGCTTCGGCAAGCTGTACGAAGGCGGCACGATGGAGCGCGTGCACGAAGTCGCCTGACGGATCTCCGGCACGAGGGCCGTGCAACGCCGGGAGCGCAACAGCGCTTCCGGCGTTGTTTTTTGAGGCGGGTCGAAGCGGAAAGGAGCGGGGCGGTGCGTGCCGCTCAGGCGGGCAGCGGCGGGACCATCGTTGCCTGCGGCGCCGGCGGCACGATGCGGTACAGCAGCGCATCGATGTCCGCGTCGGACGGCGCGGTGTTGTCGAACATCACGATGCCGTCGCATTCATGGCCGGTCGGCACGAAGCGGCGTTGCCGGTATTCGTCCCAGTGCGCGAGCTTGTACGCGTCGTTCGGGTTGCCGCGCGCGACGATCCGCTGGTGCGCCACGTCTTCCGCCGTATGCACCCAGACGACCGTCAGCGCGATGTCCGGCCCGATGCCGAGCCAGGCGCGGTCGAGGATGCGCCGGTCACGCACTTCGCGCGACAGCGGGCCGACCACGAGCGCGCCGATGCCGAGCGCGAGATTCTCGCGCGCCGTGTCGAGCAGGCCCTGATATTCGGGATCGCGCAGATGCTTCAGGTAGAGCGGGCTGTCGCGATCGTTCGGATCGGAGGTGAGGGCGCCCATCGCGGCCGAGCTGTAGCGGCCGTAGAGCGTGTCCTTGTCGAGCAGGCAGAAGGCCTCGCCGGTGGCGCGCATCAGCGGCCCGATCAGCCGCTTCGCGAGCGTGGTCTTGCCGGTGCCGGCATGACCGCAGAAGAACACCAGATGCGTCACGAATAGCGGCTCCCCGAGCCCGAGCGCGCTGCGCCGGTGCGCTTGTCGTCGCGCGAGAACACTTCCGCCTCCAGCCACATCGCGTTGATGATGCCGAAGCCGAGCGCCACGCCGATGCCGAGTATCCACGAGAAATACCACATGGGCCTGTCTCCTTGATGGTTGGGCCGCACAGCCGTGCCGTGCGTCTGCCGAAGCGGTGCCGCGCGTGCTGCGGCGCAGGCACTCCGATCATGACCAATATCGGCGCACCGCGCAAGGCGGGCCGCCCGCGCGCCAAACCGGTAAACTGGTGCGAAAACCGCAACATTAGAGACACCATGCTGATCAATTGTGCTGCATACCAGGACGGCCGCAAGCTGGCCGACATCGATATCGACGCCATCAGCGACTACGTGTCGAAGCCCGAGTGTTTCGTGTGGGTCGCCCTGAAGGATCCGACACCGGAAGAGATCGACCTGATGGGCGAGGAGTTCGCGCTGCACGAGCTCGCGCTCGAGGATGCCCGCAAGGGGCATCAGCGCCCGAAAATCGAGGAGTACGGCGATTCGCTGTTCGCGGTGCTGCATACGGTCGAGTTCGATGGCGACGGCGAATTCAATGTCGGCGAGCTGAACGTGTTCGTCGGCCCGAACTACGTGCTGTCGATCCGCAATCATACCGAGCAGGATTTCCGCGCGGTGCGCAAGCGCTGCGAGCGCGAGCCGCATCTGCTGCAGGAGGGGTCGGCGTTCGTGTTCTATGCGTTGATGGACCAGGTCGTCGACCGCTATTTCCCGATCCTCGAGACGCTCGGCAACGAGCTCGAGGAACTCGAGGATCGCATCTTCGCGAAGGCCACGCTCGCGTCGTCGCGGGCGATCATCGAGGATCTCTATTCGCTGAAACGCCGGCTCGTGATGCTGCACCAGCACACGGCGCCGCTGATGGAGCCGCTCGCGAAGCTCACCGGCGGCCGCATTCCGCAGGTCTGCAGCGGCATGGAGCATTACTTCCGCGACGTGTACGACCACCTGCAGCGGATCGTGAAGACGATCGAAGGGCGGCGTGAGATGGTCGTGACCGCGGTCCAGGTCAACCTCGGGATGATCTCGCTCGCGGAGAACGAGGTGACCAAGCGGCTCGGCTCGTTCGCCGCGCTGTTCGCGATACCGACGATGATCGCCGGCATCTATGGGATGAACTTCGCGAACATGCCCGAACTGCACCTCAAGTACGGCTTCTACGGCTGCATCGCGGTGATGGTCGCGGCCGATCTCGCGCTGTGGTGGCGCTTCAAGCGGGCGGGGTGGCTGTAGCCGCGATGGCTAGTGCGGTGCGTGCTTGCCGACCACGACGCGCCACGGCCGCACGCGCCACGACTTGACGAGGCCGTTCTGCACGTACGGATCGGCGCGCGCGAACGATTCGGCGGCTTCCGGCGAATCGCCTTCGAACACGAGCACGGCCTGGTCGGACGGATCCTGCAGCGCGCCGGCGAGTACTAGCTCGCCGCGTTCGGTTGCCGCCTTCGCGAGCGCGAGGTGCTCGGCGCGGTACTGCTCGCGCCGGGACAGGTAATCGTCGACGAGTTCGTAGATCAGCTGGTAATGCATGGTCGCTCCCGGAATCGGCCGCCGCGGGATGGCGGGCGCTTGGGCTCAGTATAGGGCGCGGGCCGATCTTTGTCGGGGCGGCTTGTGGCGGGTTGCCGAACCCTGGCGGCTGTCCGGGATGAGTTCGGCATTTCGATACCTTTCCCTTAAATGCAACTAACGGTCTAATGCCGATCCGCCGTCGCATGAGTTTGCGTCATCGCGCCGCATGGCGTATCGCAGGTTTGGTCTTCAGGCAAGGTGGGTTCGGCAAGCGTATGGACGCGCATTCCGGGCCCGAATTTCACATGCCGGCGAGGGCGGTCGCGTGATCGGAAAAGGGGCCGAAGCCGGGTGTGGGGCCGTCCGTACGGGGTGCCGCGGGAAGGCGTTTCCATTGGCCGCAATGCGACCTATGCTGGACAAATCCGGAGCGAACTTCGTTCGCCCGATTCGCCCAGACGAGGTGTGCCATGCCTGTATCAGCCACCCTGCAGGATTGCCTGCGCCAGAAGTCATCGCGGTACGAAGTCGTGTACCACCCGTATAGCCATACCAGCATGGAGACGGCCGCCGCCGCGCATATCCCCGGCGATCGCCTCGCGAAAACCGTGCTGCTCGAGGACGACGAAGGCTACGTCGCCGCCGTGCTGCCGACATCGCACGCGGTGCGATTGTCGGACCTCTGGGTCCAGACCGGCCGCCATCTCGTGCTCGCCAGGGAAATCGAACTGCGCGAACTGTTCAAGGATTGCGACCTGGGCGCGTTGCCGCCGGTATGCATGGCGTACGGGATGAAGACGTTCCTCGAGGAACATCTCGCGCAGCAGCCGGAAGTGTATTTCGAGGCCGGCGACCACGAAGCGCTGATCCACATGACGCAGGACGAATTCCTGTCGCTGATGGAGACGGCCGAGCGCGCGCATTTCTCGCACAAGATGCAGGGAATGTGGGTTTCCTGATCGTCGTGATGCGGGCGGTTTGCGGTGGATGGAGACGGCGTCTGGTGGGCGGCCGTCGGGGAAATCGTGGGCGATTGATTTTGTCCAGATCGGTTTTTGCTTGGAAAACGGGGCTGGAGGCGGCCGGTGAGGCGGGATTGCGGCGGCGGTTGGCCGGGATTTCAGAGGTGTTTTCGGGTGAATTCTTGATTTGACATAAGGTGAATTATCGACATTAAATTTTGTAATGGCTAGATTGAAATGTCCGCTTTTGGCTACATAGAAATGTCCGCTTTCGTGCCGCGTAAGCTGAACGGCCGCCGGGTGTCCGGCGCCGG
>NZ_JBSRXO010000006.1:0-416686 GCF_054055695.1 Burkholderia sp. PvR073 | reverse complement strand
TTGATAGGTCAGGTGTGTAAGCGCAGTAATGCGTTCAGCTAACTGATACTAATTGCCCGTAAGGCTTGATCCTATAACAAGTCTGTTTCGCGCTAACGGAGCGCGTCGGACCGGTTGGATTCTCGTGTGTGATACACACAACTCAAAATTACTGCTTCTTCCCAGATTGGTCGCGTTGCGAAGCAACGTGACAACCCTCTTTGCCTGATGACCATAGCGAGTCGGTCCCACCCCTTCCCATCCCGAACAGGACCGTGAAACGACTCTACGCCGATGATAGTGCGGATTCCCGTGTGAAAGTAGGTAATCGTCAGGCTCCCTAAGCCAAGAACCCCCGCCCGACAAGGCGGGGGTTTTTGCATTTGGGCGGCGGAAAAGAGCGACCGCAGCGAGGCGGGTGCGCTGGCGCCGGCGGGCCGGCCATGTCGGCCTCTCGAATGCAAATGCGCGCGGTATTCCGAGTGTGCTCAAGCAATCGGATTCCCCCTGTTGTCGCTCAAGTTGTAACGCCCACCCGCCAGATTCCGTCATCCTGATCAGTTCACGGGCCTATTCGTCTCTATCTCCGATCAAACCTGCGATCCGGGTCGACGTAGCGAAACCGCGATCAAGGTTGCTTCCGCACCCGTACCACCGCACCGGCCGTTCGAAGCCGCTCCACCGTCGATATTCACATCCTCCGTTACTGCCTTTCTCCAAAATAGACGGGAAATTCATACGAATTGACGTCTTATTCGGCCCGTCCACGTAAAATTTGCGAATCCTCTCTACCCAGATGCATTCGGAACGATGAACGCCGCCACTCAGATAGCTCGGGCCGTATGCCCACACGATTGTCCGGACACGTGCGCAATGCGCGTGACCGTCGAAAACGGCCGGGCGATCAAGGTCACGGGCGATCCCGACCATCCGCCCACGCAAGGCGTGTTATGTACGAAAGTCAGCCGATATGCGGACCGCGTTCATCATCCGGACCGTCTTACCGTTCCGCTCAAGCGCGTCGGCGCGAAGGGAGAAGGGCGTTTCGCGCCGATCAGCTGGAGCGAAGCGTTCGACGAGATTGGTCGCCGCCTCGGTGAAATCGCCGCGCGCGCGCCGGAGGCGATCGTGCCGTACAGCTATGCGGGAACGATGGGGCTTGTGCAGGGCGAAGGCATTGCGCAGCGGTTCTTCCACAAACTCGGCGCGTCGCGGCTCGAGCGGGCAATTTGCTCCGCGGCCGGCGCGGCAGGGCTGCGCTATACGTACGGCGGAAGCGTCGGCATGCATCTCGAGCATTTCGAGGAAAGCGAGCTGATCCTGATCTGGGGCGCCAATCCCATCGCATCGAGCCTGCATTTCTGGACCCGCGCGCAGGAAGCCAAGCGTCGCGGCGCCCGTCTGGTTGCGATCGATCCGTACCGCTCGCTCACGGCGGAGAAATGTCACCAGCACATCGCTTTGAAACCGGGCACCGATGGTGCGTTCGCGCTCGGGATGATGCATGTGCTGATTACCGAAGATCTGCTCGATCACGACTACATCGCGTGTCATACGCTCGGCTTCGATGCGCTCAAGGCGCGAGCCCTGTCCTATCCGCCGGAACGTGTCGCACGGATCTGCGGCATCGAAGCGTCGGAGCTGATCGAACTCGCACGTCGTTACGGCGCGACCCGCAAGGCAGCGATCCGCCTCAATTACGGCATGCAGCGCGTACGCGGCGGCGGCAATGCCGTGCGCGCAGTCGCGAGCCTGCCTGCGCTCACGGGCGCGTGGCGCGACCGGGCCGGCGGGCTGCTGCTGTCGTCGTCGGAATCGGCGCCGGTCAATCGGGCGGCGCTGCTGCGCCCCGATCTGATGCCCGGCTGGCCGCACAAGCTGCCGCGCATCATCAACATGAACGCGATCGGCGACGCGTTGCTGAATCCGGGCGATGCGGCTTTCGGGCCGAAAGTCGAAGCGGTGATTGTCTACAATTCGAATCCGGTCGCCGTCGCGCCCGACTCGTCGAAAGTAGCGGCGGGGTTCGCGCGAGAAGATCTGTTCACGGTCGTTCTCGAGCACTTCAAGACAGATACGGCCGATTTCGCCGACATTGTGTTGCCGGCCACGACCCAGCTCGAGCATCTCGACGTCCACAAGTCGTACGGCCACACCTATGTGATGGCGAATCTGCCGGCGATTCCGCCGGTCGGCGACGCACGGCCGAACACTGAAATCTTTCGCGGCATTGCCCGCAGCATGGGGCTCGACGAGCCCGCGCTTTTCCACAGCGATGAAGAGGTCGCGCAGGCCGCGCTCCGTTGGGACGACCCGGCGCTCGACAGCAATTGGGATACGTTGAAGCGTGCCGGCTGGCTAAAGCTCAAGGTGGCGGACGCGCCTTTCGCGAATGGCGGCTTCCGTACGCCGTCCGGCAAATGCGAGTTCCATAGCGCGCGACTCGAACAGATGGGCATGGACCCGGTGCCCGATTACCTGCCGCCGTTCGAATCAGCGGAGGCCGCGCCCGAACTCGCCGCCCGCTATCCGCTCGCCATGATTTCGCCGCCTGCACGGCATTTCCTGAACAGCACGTTCGTCAACGTGGAGAGCCTGCGCAGCACGGAAGGCCAGCCGCATCTCGACTTGCACCCGGCCGACGCCGATGCGCGCGGCATCCGGGAGGGCGATGTCGTGCGCATCTTCAACGACCGCGGCTCGATGCAGGCGGTCGCGAGAGTGACCGATCGCGCGCGGGAGGGGCTCGTCGTCGGGCTGTCGATCTGGTGGAAGAAATTATCGGCGGATGGGCGCAACGCGAACGAAGTGACGAGCCAGGCGCTGACCGATCTCGGCAACTCGGCGACGTTTTACGATTGTCTCGTCGAAGTTGAGCGGATTTGACCGAACTTCGAGATATGATCAGACGAAATCATTCGAAAGTTGGAAGTGGGCATCTAACTCTGTTGTCTCGGGACGGGCGAGCCGTTACGATGCGTTTTAGCACGACCATTCGAAAATCTGTGAGGAGACGCGCAGTATGGACAAAATTTGGCTGAAATCGTACCCACCCGGCGTTCCAGCCGAAATTGACGCGTCCCCGTATCCTTCCATTCCGGATCTCCTCGACGAAAGCTTCAGGCAGTATCGCGATCGCAAGGCGTTCGTCTGCATGGGCAAGAGCATCACGTACGGCGAGCTCGATGCGCTGTCGCGCCAGTTCGGCGCGTGGCTGCAGTCGCGCGGTCTGACGCGCGGCGCGCGCGTCGCCCTCATGATGCCGAACGTGCTGCAATATCCGGTGGCGATCGTCGCGGTGCTGCGCGCAGGCTACACCGTCGTCAACGTCAACCCGCTCTATACGCCGCGCGAGCTCGAACATCAGCTGAAGGACAGCGGGGCGGAGGCGATCGTCATCCTCGAGAACTTCGCGTCGACGTTGCAGGCCGTCATCGCCAATACCGCGGTCAAGCATGTGGTGGTCGCGTCGATGGGTGACCTGCTGGGCATCAAGGGCTGGCTGGTCAATTACGTCGTGCGCAACGTGAAGAAGATGGTGCCGGCCTGGCAGCTTCCGTCGTTTACGCGCTTCAAGGCCGCGCTGTCGGAAGGCGCCCGCCAGACCTTCAAGCCGCAGAAGCTCGGCCCCGACGACGTCGCGTTCCTCCAGTACACGGGCGGTACGACGGGTGTCGCGAAGGGCGCGACGCTGCTGCACCGGAACATCGTGTCGAACGTGCTGCAGGCCGGCGCGTGGCACCATCCCGCACACGAGAAGTACCCCGACGTGAAGCAGTTCGTGACGGTCGTCGCGCTGCCGCTCTATCACGTGTTTGCGCTGACGGTCTGCGGTTTCCTGACGATGCGCACGGGCGGCATGGGTATCCTGATTCCGAACCCGCGCGACATCGGCGGCATGATCAAGGAGCTGAAGGGTTACCAGATCTCGACGATCCCGGCCGTCAACACGCTGTACAACGCGCTGCTGAACCATCCCGAATTCAACCAGCTCGACCTGTCGAAGCTTGCGATCGCCAACGGCGGCGGCATGGCGATCCAGGAAGGCGTTGCGAAGCGCTGGTATGAGAAGACCCATACGGCGATCGTCGAAGGGTATGGCCTGTCCGAAACGTCGCCGGTTGCCACCTGCAATCCCGTGACGGCGACCGAGTACAGCGGGACGATCGGCCTGCCGCTGCCGTCGACCGAGATTGCCATTCGCGACGATGCCGGCACCGACGTCGCGCTCGGCGAGCCGGGCGAGATCTGCATCCGCGGACCGCAGGTCATGGCCGGCTACTGGAACCGTCCGGATGAAACCGCGAAGGTCATGTTCCCGGACGGTTTCTTCAAGACCGGCGACGTCGGCGTGATGGACGCGCGCGGTTATGTGAAGATCGTCGACCGGAAGAAGGACATGATCCTGGTATCCGGCTTCAACGTGTATCCGAACGAGGTCGAGGACGTGGTGGCGTCCCACCCGGGCGTGTTCGAGGTGGCGGCGGTCGGCGTGCCGGACGAGCACTCGGGCGAAGCCGTGAAGCTGTTCGTCGTGAAGAAGGATCCGGCGCTTACCGACAAGGACATCCTCGCGTACTGCAAGGAGCGGCTCACCGGCTACAAGCGGCCGAAACTCGTCGAGTTCCGCACGGAGCTGCCGAAGACGAACGTTGGCAAGATCCTGCGGCGCGAATTGCGCGACGGACGCGCGTAACACCGAAGTCGAACAACGAGCCCGGCCTGTGCCGGGCTTTTTCGTTTGTGATGCCGGCATCGGGGTTGCGACGCACCGATTCGGCTATCGCCGGAACGACGCGCGTTCGACCGGGCGCGTCGCAGCCGATGGAACGCCTCAACCGGGTTGCCCACGCTGAATGGCGCTCGGCGCATTCCGTGAGCAATCGGCTAAGGCGCGCGCGTCGATGGAGCCCCGCGAACGATACGTTGCAGTCAACGCGGCGTGCTCCGACCGTTCCGTTCCCGGCTTCGCTTCCCGGCGCCAAAAAGAAAAAGGCGCCCGAAGGCGCCTTCAATATGCTGCGGCTTGTCAGGCAAGCTGATTAGAACTTGTGACGGATGCCGACCCGGGCTGCGACCTGGTTGCTGGTCGTCGACGGGTCGAGACCGTTGATCGAAGCATGTGCCTGAACGACGTTGCCTGCCGCGTCGAGCGCGTTGCCCGATGCATGCTGGTACACGCCGATCACGTAGACGTCCGTGCGCTTCGACAGGAAGTAGTCGACGCCCAGCGAACCCTGGTGGTACTTGGCTGCCGAGTTGCCGTCGATCTTGCTGCCTTGCGTGTAGTCATACGCGGCGCCGACGATCAGCGCCGGGGTCAGCTGATACTTGAAGTTGATTTCGCCGTTGTTGAACGTCGCGGTCTGGTTCACGAACGGACCAACCGAGAAGCCCTTGAACTTCGTGTTCGAGTATGTCGCGCCGATCGTCGCTGCGCCGAACGTATACGCACCGCCCGCGCCGATGACCTGGTACGTGTTCGCGCTGTTCGCGTACGCGCCGTAGACCGGCGACGACACGGCCGTCGCGGCAGCCGACGCGCCGGTGTTGAACATGCCGCCGAAGTTTGCCGGCGTGCGTGCGTTCAAGTAGCCGACACCCAACACCAGCGGGCCGTTGTTGTAACCGGCGCCGAGCGACCAGACCTGGTTCTTCGAGAACTGGCCGGCTTGACCGCCGAAGCTGTACATGCCGCCGAACGAGAAGCCGCCGTAGGTCGGGCTCGTGTACTTGACCGCGTTGTTCACACGGTATGCGTTGTTGAAGTTGTCGAGGTCGCCCGGGTGAGCAGCGATGTAGCCGCCCCACTGGTCGCCTGCCTCGAGCGGGCCGACGAAGTCGACGACGGAGTCGTACTGACGACCCAGCGTGACCGTACCGAACTGGCTCGACAGGCCGACGTAAGCCTGGCGGCCGAACATCAGGCCGCCTTGGCCGAGCTTGCCGGAGTTGACGTCAAAACCGTTCTCGAGCACGAAGATCGCCTTCAGGCCGCTGCCCAGATCTTCAGTACCGCGCAGGCCGAAGCGGCTGCCTTGCATCACGCCGCTCGACAGACCGTACAGGTGGCCGCCCTTCGCGTTGTTGTTGAAGATGAAGCCTTCATCGATGATGCCGTAAAGCGTCACGCTGCTTTGCGCATGAGCTGCGCCAGCGAACGCGCCCAGCGCGACGAGCGCGAGAAGCGACTTTTTCATTAACGGATCTCCAAGAATCACTGAATTTTTTTGGCGGGGCGGATAGTTGTTGTGTTGACGGGCCCCATCAACTTCGCAAGAAGTCGCACGTAATGTAGCAAAACCGATTTTTCGGACAAAGCGAAATGCCGTGGCTCAAGGTCGCCATGTTTCCTTTATGCAACAATGGTTAAAATCACGGGTTAACCGCAATTTCCGCTGAATAATCAAGTCGGTTACGCAGCGGAGCACGTGCCTTTGCCGCCCGCGGCGGCACACGCAGCCAGGAGAACAGGATGGTGTTGGATGAACTGATCAGCGAATTCGATCGCGGCTTGCGATCGCTGACCGGCATTAGCCGGATGAGCCGCCCGGTGCCCGTGCCGGCGGAGCCGCCCGCCGGCGAACTGACGCCCGCGGAGCGCGCGCATGCCGCCGGGCTGATGCGCGTGAACCACGTCGGCGAGGTCTGTGCGCAGGCGCTTTATCAGGCGCAGAAGCTGACCGCGCGCTCGTCGTCGTCGAAAGCGATGTTCGAGGAAGCTGCACGCGAGGAGGAGGATCACCTCGCGTGGACCGCACATCGGCTGAAGGAGCTCGATTCGCGTCCGAGCCTGCTCAACCCGCTGTGGTATGCCGGCGCGCTCGTGGTCGGCGTCGCGGCCGGCACGCTGGGCGACAAGGTCAGCCTCGGCTTCATGGCGGAGACGGAGCGTCAGGTCGAGAGCCATCTCGACGGGCACCTTTCCGAGTTGCCGGCCCCCGATACGGCGTCGCGCGCGATCGTCGAGCAGATGCGGCTCGACGAGGTCAAGCACGGCAAGGCCGCGACCGACGCCGGCGGGGTCGAACTGCCGCTGCCCGCGCGGATGCTGATGCGCGCCGCGTCGAAAGTCATGACGAGCACAGCGTACTATCTCTGAAATCCGGACCGGGGCGACGCACGACGTCGCTCCGGTCCGCCGATCCCGATACCGCCCGTTTTTTCCGCGTTTTCCCGCCCCCGAAAGTCCCGTCCGCACACCAGTCTGGCCCGCCTTTCTCACGTATCACCTTCACAAGCTTCCCTAGCCCATTCATTTATAACGGTTTTTGGAATGAGGGGTGGCATGAGCATGTGCGCGTAAGTCCTTGTTCTAACTAACAAAATTCGTCAAAAAACCGGGCCGCTCCCTTGACCGTGCCAAACCCTTCCTCTAAAGTGGGAGACAGTGTGAGAAAGTGTATTTTTGTGTGATTTGGCGGGCTGTTCGGGCTAAATTCTTGAGCGTTGGGCGGGTGCTTCGGTGCCCTGAACGGGAGAGCGGAAAGTGTTCCAAGGGGCGTCGGCGCTGACGCTCGATGCGAAAGGGCGGATGTCGGTGCCGTCTCGCTATCGCGAAGCGCTGCAAGGACAGGCAGAAGGACGGGTGACTGTGACCAAGCACCCGGACGGCTGCCTGTTGCTGTTTCCGCGCCCCGAATGGGAAGTATTCCGCGCCAAGATCGCCGCGCTGCCGATGGACGCCCATTGGTGGCGACGAATTTTTCTCGGCAATGCGATGGATGTCGATCTCGACAGCGCGGGCCGGATTCTCGTATCGCCCGAGCTGCGGATGGCAGCCGGACTGGAAAAGGAAGTCATGTTGTTGGGAATGGGTAGTCACTTCGAGCTGTGGGATTCGCAGACCTACATCGCGAAGGAGCAGGCGGCGATGGCGCAGGGCATGCCCGATGCGCTCAAGAACTTTACGTTCTGATTGCGGTGACGGAGACGCCCGCGATGGGAAATGAATTGCAGCATCGGACCGTGCTGTTGGACGAAGCAGTCGAGTCGCTCGTGACGCGGCCGGACGGCATTTATGTCGACGGCACGTTCGGGCGCGGCGGCCATAGCCGCGCGGTACTCGCGCGACTGGCGGAGGCCGGCCGGCTGATCGCGTTCGACAAGGATCCGAGGGCGATCGAGACAGCGCAGCGCATCGAGGATGCGCGCTTCTCGATCGTGCATGACAGCTTTGCATCGATGCGCGACGCGCTTGCGGCGCGCGGTATCGAGAAGGTGTCGGGTGTGTTGCTGGACCTGGGCGTGTCTTCGCCGCAGGTGGACGATCCGGCGCGCGGCTTCAGCTTTCGCGCCGATGGCCCGCTGGACATGCGAATGGATCCGACGCGTGGGGAGTCGGCGGCCGAGTGGCTCGCGCGGGCTTCGGTGCAGGAATTGACGGAGGTGATACGGGATTATGGGGAAGAACGGTTTGCTTTTCAGATTGCAAAGGCGCTTGTTGCTCGCCGGGCAGAGTCCGACCGTCTTGGGCCTCTCGACACCACGGGCGAGCTTGCCCAAATCGTGGGTCACGTCGTCAAAACCCGTGAGAAGGGCAAGGATCCGGCAACCCGCACCTTTCAGGCTATACGGATTCACGTCAATCAAGAGCTTGCGGACCTGCAAGTCGTACTAGACGCGGCATTGTCGTTGCTGGAGCAAGGGGGGCGGCTGGTGGTCATCAGCTTTCATTCACTCGAGGACCGGATCGTCAAGCGATTCATGCAGGCGCACGCGAGTGCGCCCGCGGTCGATCGTCGCCTGCCGATCCGTGCCGTCGACCTCCCGAGCCCGCCGCTCAAGATAATCAGCCGTCAATTCCCGAGCGAAGCGGAAGTCGTCGCGAATCCGCGCGCCCGGTCGGCCGTGATGCGCATCGCGGAGCGCGTCACGCCATGAGCCGCTTCAATATCTTCCTGCTGATCATCGTGATGGGCTGCGCGCTGTCGGTCGTCAACTCGACGAACCAGCAGCGCCAGATCTTCATCCAGCTGCAGCGCGCGCAGTCGCAGGAGCGTCAGCTCCAGCAGGACTATGCGCAGCTTCAATATCAGCAGAGCGCGCTGTCGAAGACGTCGCGCATCGAGCAACTCGCGAACGATTCGCTGAAGATGCAGCCGATCACGACGGGCCGCACCCAATACCTGACGCTGCCGCCGGGCGCCGTGAAGGCGATCGACGCGCCGATTCCCGCCTCGGCCGACGCGGCCACCAAGGGTAAGGGGGGCGCGCGATGAAGCCGTCGCAAAAGCGCCAGGACGTGAAATTCTCGTCGAGCCCCGTGCTCGGCGTGCACCTGCCGATGTGGCGCTCGAAACTCGTCGTGTTCATGCTGTTCATGGCGTTCGTCGCGCTCGCCGCGCGGGCGTTCTGGATCCAGGGGCCCGGCAACGCGTTCTATCAGAAGCAGGGCGAAAGCCGCTATCAGCGCACGCTCGAGCTGCCCGCCACGCGCGGCAAGATCCTCGACCGTAACGGGCTCGTGCTCGCGACGAGTCTGCCCGTGCGCGCGATCTGGGCGATTCCGGACGCCGTGCCGGACGATCTCGGCGCGGACAAGATCAACCAGCTCGGCAAGCTCCTCGGCATGACGCCGAAGGAACTGCGCGTGAAGCTGTCGGAAGACAAGGGTTTCGTCTATGTAAAGCGCCAGGTGCCGATCGACGTCGCGGACAAGGTCGCCGCGCTCGATATCCCCGGTATCTATCAGCGCAACGAGTACAAGCGCTTTTATCCGGAAGGCGAGATCACCGCCCACCTGATCGGCTTCACGAACGTCGAGGACGAAGGTCAGGAAGGCGTCGAGCTCGGCGACCAGAAAATGCTGTCCGGCACGTCCGGCGTGCGCCGCGTGATCAAGGACCGGCTGGGGCACATCGTCGAGGACGTCGCCGAACAGATTCCCCCGCACAACGGGACGGACGTCGGCCTGTCGATCGACAGCAAGATCCAGTACATCGCCTATGCGAACCTGAAGGCCGCCGTCGAGAAGTTCAAGGCGAAGGCCGGCGCGGCGATGGTCGTCGACGTGCGCACCGGCGAGGTGCTCGCGCTGGTCAACTATCCGACCTACAACCCGAACGACCGTACGCGCCTGACGGGCGAGCAGCTGCGCAACCGGATCCTCACCGACGTGTTCGAGCCGGGCTCGATCATGAAGCCGTTCACGGTGTCGCTCGCGCTCGACCTGCATCGCGTGACGCCGAACACGCTCGTCGAGACGGGCAACGGCCACTTCGTGCTCGACGGCGCGCCGATCACCGATGATGCGGGCTTCGGCACGCTGACGGTCGGCGGCGTGATCCAGAAGTCGAGCAACATCGGCGCGACGAAGATCGCGATGACGATGCGGCCCGAGGAAATGTGGAATATGTACACGAGCATCGGCCTCGGCCAGGCGCCGAAGGTCGGTTTCCCGGGCGCCGCGGCCGGCCGCCTGCGTCCGTGGAAGAGCTGGCGCCGCATCGAGCAGGCGACGATGTCGTACGGCTATGGCCTGTCGGTGTCGCTGTTCCAGCTTGCGCGCGCGTACACCGCGATCGCGCACGACGGCGAGATGATGCCGGTCACCATTTTCAAGACCGACCCCAACCAGCAGATCACCGGTACGCAGGTATTCACGCCGACCACCGCGCGCGAAGTGCGCACGATGCTCGAGACCGTGGTCGCGCCGGGCGGTACGTCCCCGGACGCTGCCGTGCCGGGTTATCGCGTCGGCGGCAAGAGCGGTACCGCGTACAAGCATGAAGGCCACGGCTACACGCGCAAGTACCGCGCGTCGTTCGTCGGGATGGCGCCGATGCCGAATCCGCGCATCGTCGTTGCGGTGTCGGTCGACGAACCGACCGCCGGCAGCCACTTCGGCGGCCAGGTGTCGGGCCCCGTATTCTCTGCGATCGCCGGCGATACGATGCGCGCGCTGAACGTGCCGCCGAACATGCCGATCAAGCAGCTGGTCGTGTCCGACGACGCGCCGGGCGCGCCTGCCAAGCCGGGCCCGCAAAAGCTCGCCGCGGGCAGCGGTGCGAAGCATATGATCGTATCCAGCACGACACGTAATTCACCAGGAGTTGTTCGATGAGCGCCGCTCGCAGTTCCCATCCGGCGCATCAGCAGATCGCAGCCGCGCTTGCGTGGCTGCGCCAGCATGTGGCTCCCGCGGCGCAATTGCATGCCGACACGCGCAGCCTGCAGGCCGGCGACGTGTTTCTCGGCTATGCGGTCGACGGGGCAGACAATCGCGCCTTCATTGCCGATGCCGTCGCCCGTGGCGCGGCCGCCGTGCTGTATCAGCCGGAAGGTCTTTCGGCCGCACCGGCCGTGCCCGTCGCACTCGCGGTGCCGGCGCTCGACCAACTGGCCGGCGAGATTGCCAGCGGCTGGTACGGCGACCCGAGCGACAGCCTGCTCGCGATCGGCGTGACCGGCACGAACGGCAAGACGTCGTGCACGCAATGGATCGCCGCCGCGCTGACGGCGCTGCACCAGCCGTGCGCGGTGATCGGCACGCTCGGCAGCGGCATGCACGGGCATCTGATACCGACCGGCTTCACCACGCCGGACGCGCCGCAGCTGCAGCGCAGCCTCGCGCAGCTGCACGACGCGGGCGCGAAGGCCGTCGCGATGGAAGTGTCGTCGCACGCGCTGCATCAGGGCCGCGTGAACGGCACGGCATTCGACATCGCCGTCTTCACGAACCTCACCCAGGATCACCTCGACTATCACGGCACGTTCGACGCGTACGAAGCCGCGAAGGCGAAGCTGTTCGCATGGCGCGGCCTGCGCGCGGCGGTCGTCAATCGCGACGACGCAGCCGGCCGCCGCCTGCTCGAGAAGCTGGCCGGCCGCGTGCGCACGATCGCATACGGGATCGGCGACGCGCAGGGGCCCGACGCCGATCGCGAACTGGTCGCGCTCGACGTGCGCGCCACCGCCACGGGCACGGCGTTCCACCTGCGTTCGTCGTGGGGCGACGCGGACGTCGAGGTCGGCACGCTCGGCGCGTTCAACGTCAGCAACCTGCTCGCGGTGCTCGGCTCGCTGCTCGCGGCCGACGTGCCGTTCGACGCGGCGGTCGCGGAGATCGCACGGCTCGAGTCCGTCAATGGCCGCATGCAGCGCCTGGGCGGCCGGCTGCAGAACGACGAACCGCTGGTCGTGATCGACTATGCGCATACGCCCGATGCGCTCGAGAAGACGCTCGACGCGTTGCGCCCGATCGCGGCCGCGCGCGGCGGCCGGCTCGTTTGCATGTTCGGCTGCGGCGGCGATCGCGATGCGACGAAACGCCCGCTGATGGGCGCGATCGCCGAGCGGCTCGCGGACGAAGTCGTCGTCACGAGCGACAACCCGCGCAGCGAAGATCCGCAGCGCATCATCGACCAGGTCATCGCGGGCATGACGGCGCCCGATCGCGCGCGCCGCATCGAGGATCGCGCAAGCGCGATCCTGCAGGCCGTGCGCGGCGCCGCCCGCGAGGATGTCGTCGTGCTGGCCGGCAAGGGCCACGAGGCGACGCAGGAAATCATGGGCAAGAAGCGCGCGTTCTCCGATCAGGATCACGCACGGCTCGCGCTCGCGGCACGCGCGACGCACGGCAAGGGAGGCGGCGAATGACGATGCTCAGTCTCGGCGAAGCCGCCCGCCTGATTCCCGGCGCCACCGTCCACGGCGATCCGGACACGACGTTCGAGCGCGTGTCGACGGACAGTCGCACGGTCGGCCCGGGCGACTTGTTCGTCGCGCTGAAGGGAGACCGCTTCGACGCGCACGACTTCCTGGGCGACGTGGCTGCGCGTGGCGCAGCCGCGGCCCTCGTCGCGCACGTGCCGGCGGGTCTCGCGATGCCGGTCGTCGAGGGCGGTGAAACGCGTGCCGCGCTCGGCGCGCTCGCACACGGCTGGCGCAAGCGCTTCGCGGTGCCGCTCGTCGCGGTGACGGGCAGCAACGGCAAGACGACCGTCAAGGAAATGATCGCGTCGATCTTCGCGGCGGCAGTCGGCGCCGACGCGCGACTGGCGACGGCCGGCAACCTGAACAACGACATCGGCGTGCCGCTGACGCTGCTGCGCCTGTCCGGCGCGCATCGCGTCGCGGTGATCGAACTCGGGATGAACCACCCGGGCGAGACCGACATCCTCGCGCGCTTCGCGGCACCGACCGTCGCGCTCGTCAACAACGCACAGCGCGAGCACCAGGAATTCATGGCGACGGTCGAAGCCGTTGCGCTCGAGCACGCGGCCGTGATCCACGCGCTGACGCCGGACGGCGTCGCGGTGTTTCCGGCCGACGATGCGTACGCGGGCATCTGGCGCGTCGCGGCGACCGGCAACCCGATCCTCGATTTCGCGCTGCACGATGCCGAACGGCAGGTCGAAGCGCAGGTCACGGGCCGTCTGCACGGCGGCGAGCTTGCGATCGACACGCCATCGGGCGCGGTGACGGTGCGCCTGCGCGCGCTCGGCGAGCACAACGCACGCAACGCATTGGCGGCGGCGGCGGCGGCGCTCGCGGCGGGCATCGAGCTGGCGGCGATCAAGCAGGGCCTCGAATCGTTCGAGCCGGTCAAGGGGCGTCTGCAGGTCCGGCAGGCGGACGTCGGCAGCCTCGCGGGCGCGACGGTCGTCGATGACACCTACAACGCAAACCCTGACTCGATGCGCGCGGCGATCGACGTGCTGGCCGCGCAACCGGCGCCGCGCGTGCTGGTGATCGGCGACATGGGCGAGGTCGGCGACGAAGGCCCGGCATTCCACCGCGAGATCGGCGCGTATGCGCGCGAGCGCGGCATCGATGCGCTGTTCGCGCTTGGCGACGCGTCGCGCGATGCGTGCACGGCGTACGGCGACACGGCCCGCCATTTCGGCGACGTCGGCGCGCTGGTGGCGGCGCTGCTCGCGGCGGGCTACGGCGCACAGGCGACGGTGCTCGTGAAGGGCTCGCGGTACATGAAGATGGAGCGCGTGGTTGACGCGCTGACGAACCAATCCGCGGCGGGCACGGTGCCCGCCGCACACTGAGTAGAAGGAAGGAAGCATGCTGCTGGCGCTGGCGCAATGGCTGCAGGGCGACGCAAGCTTTTTGCGCTTGTTCACGTACCTGACGTTCCGTGCGGTGATGGCTACCATCACCGCGCTCGGGATCGGGCTCGTGTGCGGACCGTGGGTGATCCGCAAGCTGACGCAAATGAAGGTCGGGCAGGCCGTGCGCAAGGATGGCCCGCAGAGCCACCTCGTGAAGTCCGGCACGCCGACGATGGGAGGCGTGCTGATCCTGATCGGCATCGCGGTCGCGACGCTGCTGTGGGGCGACCTGACCAACCGTTTCATCTGGATCGTGATGCTCGTCACGTTCGGTTTCGGCGTGATCGGCTGGGTCGATGACTATCGCAAGGTCGTCTACAAGGACCCGCGCGGGATGTCGTCGCGCGAAAAGTATTTCTGGCAATCGGTGATCGGGCTGTTCGCGGCGGTCTACCTGGCCTTCAGCGTGTCCGAGGCGAGCAACGTGCGCGTGTTCGACCTGTTCATGGCGTGGGTACGCAGCGGCCTGTCGATGGGGCTGCCCGCGCGTGCCGACCTGATGCTGCCGTTCCTGAAGTCGATCAGCTACCCGCTGGGCGTGTGGGGCTTCATCGTGCTGACCTACTTCGTGATCGTCGGCGCGAGCAACGCGGTGAACCTTACCGACGGCCTCGACGGCCTCGTGATCATGCCGGTCGTGCTGGTCGGTGGGTCGCTCGGCGTGTTCGCATACGTGATGGGTAGCTCGGTCTATTCGAAATACCTGTTGTTCCCGCACATTCCGGGCGCGGGCGAACTGCTGATCTTCTGTTCGGCGATGGGCGGGGCAGGGCTCGCGTTCCTCTGGTACAACACGCACCCCGCGCAGGTGTTCATGGGCGACGTCGGCGCGCTGGCGCTCGGCGGCGCGCTCGGCACGGTCGCGGTGATCGTGCGCCAGGAAATCGTGCTGTTCATCATGGGTGGCATCTTCGTCGCGGAAACGCTGTCGGTGATGCTGCAGGTGTCGTGGTTCAAGTACACGAAGAAGCGTTACGGCGAAGGGCGGCGCCTGCTGAAGATGGCGCCGCTGCATCACCATTTCGAATTGTCCGGCTGGAAGGAAACGCAGGTGGTGGTGCGTTTCTGGATCATCACGCTGATGCTGTGCCTGTTCGGTCTGTCCACCCTCAAGTTGCGGTAAAGGAAAGGTAAAAGGATGTCTGGCGAGATGTTTGGAGATCGGCAGCGGCCGATGGTGCTCGTACTGGGGCTCGGGGAATCGGGCCTCGCGATCGCGCGATGGTGCGCGAGGCACGGGTGCCGGCTGCGTATTGCCGATACCCGCGAGGCGCCGCCGAACCTTGCCGCGCTGCAGGCCGAAGGCATCGATACCGAGTTCGTCGGCGGGCCGTTCACGCCCGCGCTGCTCGACGGCGGCGTCGAGATCGTCGGCCTGAGCCCTGGCCTGTCGCCGCTCGAACCGGCGCTCGCCGCGCTGATCGCGGCCGCGAACGAGCGCGCGATCGCGGTGTGGGGCGAGCTCGAATTCTTCGCGCAGGCGCTGCGCGCGCTCGGCACGAGCGGCTACCAGCCGAAGGTGCTCGCGATCACCGGCACCAACGGCAAGACCACGACGACGAACCTCACGGGCCTGCTGTGCCAGCGTTCGGGCAAGAAGGTCGCCGTCGCCGGCAACATCAGCCCGGCGATGCTCGACCGGCTCGCGGGCGCGATCGACGAGACGGCGCTGCCCGACGTATGGGTGCTCGAACTGTCGAGCTTCCAGCTCGAGACGGCGCGCACGTTCGCGCCCGATGCGGCCGCGATTCTCAACATCACGCAGGATCATCTCGACTGGCATGGCAGCTTCGACGCGTATGCCGCGGCGAAGGGCCGGATCTTCGGCGCGACGACGACGCGCGTGCTCAATCGCGACGATGCGGCCGTGATGAAGTTCGCGCCGGCCGCCGGCGCGGCCGATGCGGCGCGCACGGTCACGTTCGGCCTGAACGAACCGACGCAGCAGGGTGACTACGGCCTGTCGCGCGACAACGGCATCGCATGGCTGGTCGAGGCGGTCGACCGTGACGCGCCGGACGAGACGACGAGCCGCCGGCGCAAGCGCGACGGCGCGCATACGCCCGACATCGCGCAAAAGCGCCTAATGCCGGCCGACGCGCTGCGCATTCGCGGGCTGCACAACGCGGCGAACGCGCTGGCCGCGTTCGCGCTCGCGCGTGCGATCGACCTGCCGGCCGCGCCGCTGCTGCACGCGCTGCGCGAATACCGCGGCGAAGCGCATCGCGTCGAAGTGATCGCGACGATCGACGACGTGGACTACGTCGACGACAGCAAGGGAACGAACGTCGGCGCGACGGTGGCCGCGCTCGACGGACTCGCGCAGAAGATCGTGCTGATCGCGGGCGGTGACGGCAAGGGGCAGGATTTCGCGCCGCTCGTCGCGCCCGTCGCGCGGTGGTGCCGCGCGGTGATGCTGATCGGCCGCGATGCGCCGGCGATCCGCGACACGCTCGCCGAGACGGGCGTGCCGCTTGCCGACCACGCGACGCTCGAGGCGGCGGTGCATGCGGCGGCCGACCTCGCGGAGCCGGGCGACGCGGTGCTGCTGTCGCCCGCGTGCGCGAGCCTCGACATGTTCAGGAACTACGCCCACCGCGCTGACGTGTTCCGCGCGGCCGTGGACGAAATCGCCATCGACAAAGGAGCGACGACATGAGCTGGTCCGATCGCCTCGTCTCCCGTTTCAACGACCGGCGCGGCACCGGCGGCAATGCCGCGGGCGGCCGCGTCGCGTCGGCCACGCGCGCCGCGACGGGCGGCCTCGCCAGCGTCGTCAACGGCGTGCGGCCGAGCCGCTCGCGGATGCTGGACTTCGACTACTCGCTGTTGTGGGTCGCGATCGCGTTGCTCGGACTCGGCGTCGTGATGGTGTATTCGGCGTCGATCGCGATGCCCGATTCGCCGAAATACGCGGCGTATCACGATTACGCGTTCCTGATGCGTCACTGCGTGTCGCTCGGCGTCGCGTTCATCGCGGCGGTGATCGCGTTTCGCGTACCGGTGTCGACGTGGGACAAGTACGCGCCGCATCTCTTCCTGATCGCGCTCGTCGGGCTCGTGATCGTGCTGATTCCGCACGTCGGCAAGGGCGTGAACGGCGCGCGCCGCTGGATTCCGCTCGGCATCACGAACATGCAGCCGTCGGAAATCATGAAGCTCGCGGTGACGATCTACGCGGCGAACTACACGGTGCGCAAGCAGGAATACATGCAGAGCTTCGCGAAGGGCTTCCTGCCGATGGCGTTCGCGGTCGGTCTCGTCGGCGCGCTGCTGCTGCTCGAGCCGGACATGGGCGCGTTCATGGTGGTCGCCGCGATCGCGATGGGCGTGCTGTTCCTCGGCGGCGTGAACGGCAAGCTGTTCGGCGGCCTCGTCGCGACGGCGGTCGGCACGTTCACGATGCTCGTGTGGCTGTCGCCGTGGCGTCGCGAGCGGATCTTCGCGTATCTCGATCCGTGGGACGAGCGCTACGCGCAGGGCAAGGCATACCAGCTCACGCACTCGCTGATCGCGTTCGGCCGCGGCGAGTGGTTCGGCGTCGGCCTCGGCGGCAGCGTCGAGAAGCTGAACTACCTGCCTGAAGCGCATACCGACTTCATCCTCGCGGTGATCGGCGAGGAACTCGGCTTCGTCGGCGTACTGGTCGTGATCCTGCTGTTCTACTGGATCGTGCGCCGCGCATTCGAGATCGGCCGTCAGGCGCTCGCGCTCGATCGCACGTTCGCGGGCCTGACCGCGAAGGGCATCGGCATCTGGTTCGGTGCGCAGACGTTCATCAACATGGGCGTGAACCTCGGCCTGCTGCCGACCAAGGGCCTGACACTGCCGCTCGTGAGCTACGGCGGCTCGGGCATTCTGCTGAATTGCGTCGCGCTCGCGGTGCTGCTGCGGGTCGATTACGAAAATCGCGTACTGATGCGGGGAGGGAAGGTATGACCTCCCCGCGTCAGTACGCGATTTCGGCGAAGGCTAACTTCGTGCGCGCAGCGTGCGAAGTCAAGCGTAGCGGCCGTAGCCAAAACATTGATTCATTCTTGCTGATGCGCGGAGGGAAGGTATGACCGCGTCGCGACGCACGCTGATGGTGATGGCAGGCGGCACCGGGGGCCACGTGTTCCCGGGGCTCGCTGTCGCGCACCGGATGGAAGCGGCGGGGTGGCGCGTCGTATGGCTCGGCAATCCGGCCGGGATGGAAGCGACGCTCGTGCCGAAACACGGCATTCCGATGGAATACGTGCGCTTCGGCGGACTGCGCGGCAAGGGTCTGAAGACCAAGCTGACGCTGCCGTTCAACCTGCTGCGCGCGTGCTGGCAGAGCCTCGGCGCATTGCGCCGCGTGCGGCCCGACGTCGTGCTCGGGATGGGCGGCTACATCACGTTCCCGGCGGGCGTGATGGCCGCGCTGTCGGGCCGTCCGCTCGTGCTGCACGAGCAGAATTCGATTGCCGGCCTCGCGAACAAAGTGCTCGCGAAATTCGCGAAGCGCGTGCTCGTCGCGTTCCCCGGCGCGCTGCCGCACGCGGAATGGACCGGCAACCCGATTCGCGCGGAACTTGCGCGCACGGAAACGCCCCAAGCACGCTATGCATCGCGCAGCGGCCCGCTGAACCTGCTGGTGGTCGGCGGCAGCCTGGGCGCGGCCGCACTGAACGAAGTCGTGCCGCGCGCGCTGGCGCTGCTGGCGCCGGGCGAGCGCCCGCGCGTCGTGCACCAGGCCGGCGCGAAGCACATCGACGCGCTGAAGGCGAATTACGAAGCGGCCGGTTTCGCGGGCGGCGACGCCGTGCGGCTCGTGCCGTTCATCGACGACATGGCGAGCGCGTACGCGGCGGCGGATCTCGTGATCTGCCGTTCCGGCGCGATGACGGTGTCGGAGATCGCGGCGGTGGGCGTGGCCGCGCTGTTCGTGCCGTTCCCGTACGCGGTCGACGATCACCAGACGACCAACGCCGCGTTCCTCGCCGATGCGGGCGCGGCGGTGCTGGTGCAACAACGAGACCTGTCGGCGGAATTGCTCGCCGACTGGCTGCGCGGCCAGTCGCGGGCATCGCTCGCGGACATGGCGGAGCGTTCGCGCTCGCTGGCTAAGCCCGAGGCCACCGACGAAGTCGCGCGCATCTGCGCGAAGGTGGCCGGCGCGAACCTGGAAGAAATTAAATGAAACAACCCCTACGCTCACTTCGTTCGCTGTCACCCAAGGGGGCGGTCAGCCTCCTTGGGGCGGCCCGGCGGAGGCTGACATGAAACACATCGTCAAACAGATTCATTTCGTCGGGATCGGCGGCGCGGGCATGAGCGGCATCGCCGAAGTGCTCGTCAACCTCGGCTATGAGGTCAGCGGCTCGGACCTGTCGCGCAACGCGGTGACCGATCGTCTCGCGGCGCTCGGCGCGCGGATCGCGATCGGCCACGACGCGGCGAACATCGCGGGCGCGAACGCGGTCGTCGTGTCGACGGCCGTGCGCTCGGACAATCCCGAAGTACTGGCCGCACGGCACCAGGGCGTGCCGATCGTGCAGCGCGCGGTGATGCTCGCGGAGCTGATGCGCCTGAAGCAGGGGATCGCGATTGCCGGCACGCACGGCAAGACCACGACGACGAGCCTCGTCGCGAGCGTGCTCGCGGCGGGCGGCCTCGATCCGACCTTCGTGATCGGTGGCCGGCTGATCAGCGCCGGCGCGAACGCGCGGCTCGGCACGGGCGACTTCATCGTCGCCGAGGCCGACGAGTCGGACGCGTCGTTCCTGAACCTGTATCCGGTGATCGAAGTCATCACGAACATCGACGCCGACCACATGGACACCTACGGCCACGATTTCGCGCGGCTCAAGCAGGCGTTCATCGAATTCACGCAGCGCCTGCCGTTCTACGGCAGCGCGGTCGTGTGCGTCGACGATCCGAACGTGCGGCAGATCATCCCGTTCATCTCGAAGCCGGTCGTGCGCTACGGCCTGTCGCCGGATGCGCAGGTGCGCGCCGAAGACATCGACGCGCGCGACGGCCGCATGCACTTCACGGTGATCCGCGAAGGCCGTGCGCCGCTCGCGGTGGTGCTGAACCTGCCGGGCCTGCACAACGTGCAGAACGCGCTCGCGGCGATCGCGATCGCGACCGATCTCGGCGTGTCGGACGACGCGATCCAGCAGGCGCTGGCGGAATTCAACGGCGTCGGCCGGCGCTTCCAGCGCTACGGCGAGGTGCCGAGTGCGGACGGCGGCCAGTACACGCTGATCGACGACTACGGCCACCACCCGGTCGAGATGGCCGCGACGGTCGCGGCCGCGCGCGGCGCGTTTCCGGGCCGCCGCCTCGTGCTGGCGTTCCAGCCGCACCGCTACACGCGCACGCGCGACTGTTTCGACGACTTCGTCAACGTGCTGTCGACGGTCGACGCGCTGGTGCTGACGGAAGTCTATGCCGCCGGCGAAGCGGCGATCGCGACGGCCAACGGCGACGCGCTGTCGCGTGCGCTGCGTGCGGTGGGGAAGGTCGACCCGGTATTCGTCGCGACGGTCGACGACGTGCCGGACGCACTGGCGGGGGTCGCGCGGAACGGCGACGTGGTGATCACGATGGGCGCGGGTTCGATCGGCGGCGTGCCGGCGAAGATCGTGCAGAACACGCAACAGAAGGGATGACATGAGCGGGATCGATCCGAAACGTTTCGGCAAGGTGGCAGTGTTGTTCGGCGGCGAATCCGCCGAGCGCGAGGTGTCGCTTACCTCGGGCCGCCTCGTGCTGCAGGGCCTGCGCGACGCGGGCATCGACGCGCATCCGTTCGACCCGGCAGAGCGGCCGCTGTCGGCGCTGAAGGATGAAGGTTTCGTGCGCGCGTTCAACGCGCTGCACGGCGGCTATGGCGAGAACGGCCAGATCCAGGGCGCGCTCGATTTCTACGGGATCCGCTACACGGGCAGCGGCGTGCTCGGCTCGGCGCTCGGCCTCGACAAGTTCCGCACGAAGCTCGTGTGGCAGCAGACGGGCGTGCCGACGCCGCCGTTCGAGACGGTGATGCGCGGCGACGACTACGCGGCGCGCGCGACGGACATCGTCGCGAAGCTCGGTCTGCCGCTGTTCGTGAAGCCGGCGAGCGAAGGCTCGAGCGTCGCGGTGCTGAAGGTCAAGACGGCCGACGCGTTGCCCGCCGCACTGTCGGAAGCCGCGACGCACGACAAGATCGTGATCGTCGAGAAGAGCATCGAAGGCGGCGGCGAATACACCGCGTGCATCGCCGGCGATCTCGATCTCCCGCTGATCAAGATCGTGCCGGCGGGTGAGTTCTACGACTACCACGCGAAATATGTCGCCGACGATACGCAGTACCTGATTCCGTGCGGGCTGCCGGCGCAACAGGAAGCCGAGCTGAAGCGCATCGCGCGTCGCGCGTTCGACGTGCTCGGTTGCACCGACTGGGGGCGGGCGGATTTCATGCTCGACGCCGCCGGCAACGCGTATTTCCTGGAAGTGAACACGGCCCCCGGGATGACCGACCATTCGCTGCCGCCGAAGGCCGCGCGCTCGATCGGCATCGGCTATTCGGAGCTGGTCGTGAAGGTGCTGTCGCTTACGCTCAACGACTGACGCAGGAACGGAACGACGTATGTGGAACAACGTTCGCCAACTCAACCTTGCCGCCAGCGCGCTGTACGCGCTGCTGCTGCTCGTGTTGGCGGCGGCCGGCTGCTACTGGCTGATCCAGCGTCCGACGTTCGCGTTGCGCGAGATCCGGATCGACGGCGACACCGAGCACATCAACTCGCCGACGGTGCGCGCGGGCGTGGTCGGCCGGCTGAAAGGCAACTTCTTCACGGTCGATCTCGACTCGGCGCGTGCCGCGTTCGAGCAGATGCCGTGGGTGCGTCACGCGAGCGTGCGCCGGGTGTGGCCGAATGCGCTGGCTGTCACGCTCGAGGAGTACAACCCGCTCGGGACCTGGGGCAGCGCGCAGCTCGTGAGCGTCGACGGCGAGCTGTTCACCGCGAACCAGGGCGAGCTCGATCAGGAACTGCCGGCCTTCGACGGCCCGGAGGGCAGTGCGAAGGAAGTCGTCACGCGGTATCGCGACTTCGCGAATTGGTTTGCGCCGCTGAAGGCGGCGCCGGAAGAAGTGACGCTGTCGGCGCGCTACGCGTGGACGGTGAAGCTGTCGAACGGCATGCAGGTCGAACTGGGCAAGGAGCGCACCAGCGAGACCCTGCATGACCGGAGCCAGCGCCTCGTCGCCGCGTGGCCGGCTGTCACGGAGCGTTGGGGCAACGACATCGAGTACGCGGACCTGCGTTATCCGAACGGATTCGCGATTCGTGCGGCAGGCATGCGGTTCCTGACCGATACCGACAAGCGCAAGAAGTAACGAGAGATCACACGCAAGAGCACTTTATGAGCAAAGACTACAAGGATCTGCTGGTTTCCCTCGACATCGGCACGTCGAAGGTGGTGGCCATCGTCGCCGAGCTGAAGGGCGAAGGCCATTACGAGGTCATCGGCCTCGGCCAGAGCGAATCGAAAGGTCTGAAGAAGGGCGTGGTGGTCAACATCGAGGCCACCGTGCAGTCGATCCAGCGCGCGCTCGAGGAAGCCGAACTGATGGCCGACTGCAAGATCACCAACGTGTTCACGGGGATTGCCGGCAGCCACATCCGCAGCTTCAACTCGAGCGGGATGGTCGCGATCAAGGACAAGGAAGTCACGCAGACCGACGTCGCGCGCGTGATCGAGACCGCGAAGGCGATCAACATCCCGACCGACCAGCAGGTGCTGCATATCCTCACGCAGGAATTCATCATCGACGGCCAGGAAGACGTGCGCGAGCCGATCGGGATGAGCGGCATCCGCCTCGAGGTGAAGGTGCACATCGTGACGGGCGCGGTCAGCGCCGCGCAGAACATCGTCAAGTGCGTGCGCCGCTGCGGGCTGGAAGTGAACGACCTGATCCTGCAGCCGCTCGCGTCGTCGCTGGCCGTGCTGACGGAAGACGAGAAGGATCTCGGCGTGGTGCTGGTCGACATCGGCGGCGGCACGACCGACATCGCGATCTTCGCCGAAGGCGCGATCCGTCATACCGCGGTGATTCCGATCGCCGGCGACCAGATCACCAGCGACATCGCGATGGCGCTGCGCACGCCGACGCCGGACGCGGAAGACATCAAGGTCGGCTACGGCATTGCCAAGCAGGCGCTCGCCGATCCGGACGAGATGGTCGAAGTGCCGGGCCTCGGCGAACGCGGTCCGCGCACGCTGTCGCGCCAGGCGCTCGCGGCGGTGATCGAGCCGCGCGTCGAGGAACTGTTCTCGCTCGTGCAGCAGGTCGTGCGCGAGTCGGGTTACGAAGAACTGCTGAGCTCCGGCGTGGTCATTACCGGCGGGGCTTCGATGATGCCGGGCATGGTCGAGCTCGGCGAAGACATTTTCCTGAAACCGGTGCGTATCGGCGCGCCGGAATACGCGGGCGGCCTCGCGGACGTAGTGCGCAATCCGCGCTATTCGACGGCGATGGGCTTGCTCGTCGAAGGCAGTGCGCAGCGCATGCGCGGCCGCAAGGTCGCCGTGCAGTCCGGCAACGCGGGGCAGATCTTCTCGCGGATGAAGGAATGGTTCCTGAGCAATTTTTGAGTACCCCACGGCTCGGTACGCCGAGCCTGCCCCCGAGGGGGCCAGGAAAACGCGGGGCGGCCCGACGTTGTCCTGGGGATGAACCGAATCGAAATTCGCGCTGGTGCCGGCGGCTGGCGCGCGACAGGGGGTTGCCCGATCTCCTGCCGAATAACGGCCGAGTAGTCTTATTTTCTTGACGGAGGCAACAATGGAATTCGAAATGCTGGAAACCGAAACCAACGGCACCATCATCAAGGTGGTCGGCGTTGGCGGCGCTGGCGGCAATGCCGTTCAGCACATGATCAACCGCGGCGTGCAGGGCGTCGACTTCATCGTGATGAACACGGACGCTCAGGCGCTGTCGCGTTCGCGCGCATCGTCGGTGATCCAGTTGGGCAACACGGGCCTGGGCGCCGGTGCGAAGCCGGAAATGGGCCGTGCCGCGGCGGAAGAAGCGCGTGAGCGCATCGCCGATGCACTGCGTGGCGCGCACATGGTGTTCATCACGGCCGGCATGGGCGGTGGCACGGGCACGGGCGCGGCGCCGGTGGTCGCGCAGATCGCGAAGGAGATGGGCATCCTGACGGTTGGCGTCGTCAGCAAGCCGTTCGAATTCGAAGGCGGCAAGCGCATGCGCGTCGCGGAAGCAGGCTCGCAGCAACTGGAGGATCACGTCGACTCGCTGATCGTCGTTCTGAACGACAAGCTGTTCGACGTGATGGGCGATGACGCCGAGATGGACAAGTGCTTCCAGTGCGCGGACGACGTGTTGAACAACGCGGTCGCAGGCATTGCCGAAATCATCAATGTCGATGGTCTCGTGAACGTCGACTTCGAAGACGTGAAGACGGTGATGGGCGAGCAGGGCAAGGCGATGATGGGCACGGCGACGGTCGCCGGCGTCGATCGCGCACGCCTCGCGGCGGAACAGGCCGTGGCGAGCCCGCTGCTCGAAGGCGTCGATCTGTCGGGCGCGCGCGGCGTGCTGGTCAACATCACGTCGAGCCGTTCGCTGCGCCTGTCGGAAACGCGCGAAGTGATGAACACGATCAAGAGCTACGCGGCGGAAGATGCGACGGTGATCTTCGGTGCGGTGTACGACGACGCGATGGGCGATGCACTGCGCGTGACGGTCGTGGCGACGGGTCTGGGCCGTGCGGCGAAGAAGCAGCAATCGGCTCCGATGACGCTGCTGCGCACGGGTACCGACAACCAGCCGGTCAGCGCGGTCTCGCACGGTTACGCGCAGCCGCAACACGTCAGCACGGCCGACTACGGCGCGCTCGATACGCCGGCGGTGTGGCGCAACTCGCGCGAAACCGCGGCATCGCACGTGCAGGCGCTGCAGGAGAAGGGTGTCGATACGTACGACATCCCGGCTTTCCTGCGCAAGCAGGCTGACTGACGACGCACACAGGCGAAGCCGCGGCGCAATCGCTGAGATTGCCGCGGTAACGCCGGCGTGACGGATGCCACGGACCACGACAGGCCGCGTCGGATGCGACGCCGGGCCGGGAAACGTGCCCTCTTCGCATGAGCGGAGCGGGATGGGACGTGCTGTCCGCAATACGCTGAAAAACCGTATCGCTATGAGGGACCAGCCATGATTCAAGTGGGCGACGCGCTGCCCGACGCGCAATTGTTCGAGTTCATCGACGACGCGCGCGCAGGCTGCACGCTGGGGCCGAACGCCTTCAGCGTGCGCGACCAGGTGGCGGGAAAGCGGGTGGTGATCTTCGGATTGCCGGGGGCTTTCACGCCGACCTGTTCGGCGCAGCATGTGCCGGGCTATGTCGAGCACGCCGAGCAACTGCGCTCGGCGGGCATCGACGAGCTCTGGTGCGTGTCCGTCAACGACGCATTCGTGATGGGCGCATGGGGACGTGATCTGCACACCGCGGGCAAGGTGCGCATGATGGCGGACGGCAGCGCTGCTTTCACTCATGCGCTGGGGCTGACGCAGGATTTGTCCGCGCGTGGCATGGGAATCCGTTCCCTGCGCTACGCGATGGTGGTCGACGACGGTGTGGTCAAGACGCTGGCTGTCGAAGCGCCGGGCAAGTTCGAAGTAAGCGATGCGGCGAGTGTTCTCGCGACGTTGACGTCCTGATCGTGCGGTGCGCCGTTGCCTGCCGGCAACGCTGCTCACCGCCGTCGGGGCAGTTGTAACACGGGCCGATGACCGGAAACGCCTCCGTTCCGGGCATCGGCCCGTCCCGTATCGACGCGGGTAAACAGTCGAAACAGATTGATACGCAGTTTCAAACAGCGTTGAATAGGGAATTACGCTATAATCCCACCTATCGAATATAACTCCTGATTGATATTCTCAATCAAGTTGAAGAAGACCATGCTGAAGCAGCGCACCATCAAATCGATCGTGAAGACCGTGGGTATCGGTCTGCACTCGGGCCGCAAGGTCGAACTGACGCTCCGTCCGGCCGCGCCGGGCACGGGGATTGTTTTCTCGCGCGTCGACCTGCCCACGCCCGTCGACATTCCGGCATCCGCGATGTCGATCGGCGACACGCGGCTCGCGTCGGTGTTGCAGAAGGATGGCGCGCGCGTATCGACCGTCGAGCACCTGATGTCGGCATGCGCCGGCCTCGGCATCGACAATCTCTATGTCGACGTGACGGCCGAGGAAATCCCGATCATGGACGGCAGCGCCGCGTCCTTCGTGTTCCTGATCCAGTCCGCGGGCATCGAGGAGCAGAACGCGCCGAAGCGCTTCATCAAGGTGACGAAGCCGGTCGAAATCCGTGACGGCGACAAGTTCGCGCGTCTCGAGCCGTATTTCGGCTTCAAGTTGAAGTTCACGATCGACTTCCGTCATCCGGCGGTCGACAAGACCGGCCAGGAGCTCGAGGTCGACTTCGCGAACACGTCATACGTGCGCGAGATCGCGCGCGCGCGCACGTTCGGTTTTGCCCACGAAGTCGAAATGATGCGCGAGCTGGGTCTCGCACGCGGCGGCAGCATGGACAACGCGATCGTGCTCGACGAATACCGGATCCTGAACAACGACGGGCTGCGCTACGACGACGAGTTCGTGAAGCACAAGATGCTCGACGCGATCGGCGACCTGTACGTGGTCGGACATCCGCTGCTGGCGTCGTACACGGCATACAAGTCGGGTCACGGGCTGAACAACGCGCTGCTGCGCGAGCTGCTCGCCCACGAAGACGCATACGAGATCGTCACGTTCGACGATCCGCAAGCCGCACCGAGCGGTTTCGCGTTCGACACGCAGACGGCCTTCGCCTGATCGGCGTCCGTCACGAGCCAATAAAAAAGCGACCTTCGGGTCGCTTTTTTATTGGGCGGCGCGCGGTCGACGGCGCGCTCAGCGCGACGACTTCGCGCCGTGCCGCGCGGCCATCCGCGCGAGCGCGGCCTGCAGCGGCGACGGCTCGAGGTGATCGGCGAGTTCGCGCAACGCGGCGGCGCCGACGGTCGTCATGCGCGCCTGCTTTACGTGCGGCGGCTCCGGCGCGTCCTTCGGACGCACGCGTACGCGCAGCGCCGAAACCGGCCAGCCGCGCTTCTGCAACTCGGCGAGCAGCCGCGGCTCGACCTGCCGCAGCCGGGCAGCGAGCGCATTGTGCGCGGCAAAGAGGGTCAGGGTGCCGTCCTTGATCGAGCCCGGTTCGACATGATTCGCAAGATAGTCGGGCAGGAGCGCGGTGAGGTCGCGCTGCAGCGACGCCACCTGTTCGACGCCGGCGCGCAGCGCGGCGAACGCGTCGGTGCGGTTGAGCACTTCGGACACGGGTTGGGGGCGATACGCGGAGAGCGGGCCGAAACGCTTGGAAAATCGGTTCATCGAGGCATTCTTCGGGCGCGCACGTGCGCGGACGTTGACGCCGATTGTACCCGCGCCGGCCCGCGCACGGGCGGCTTTCGGGCCGTGCGCCTGGTGGCCCGCGCGGGTTCGCCGCGCGGCGCGCGTCCAGCCGGGACACGGGCGCATGCGTCCCCGCGTGCTAAAATTCCTCGTTTGATTCCACTAATTCGCTAAGCCGCCGAGGCTCGGGCGTCGGGGCGCGCAATACGCGCCGGGCGCCGGTGCTGCGACGCAGGATCCGATCCGATGACAACCGGTTTTCTCCAGAAAATTTTTGGCAGCCGCAACCAGCGGCTCGTCAAGCAATATCAAAAGACCGTCGCGACGATCAATGCGCTCGAAACGCAGATCGAGCAGCTGACGGACGACCAGTTGCGCGGCAAGACGGATGAGTTCCGCCAGCGGGTCGCGGCCGGTGAGTCGCTCGACAAGCTGCTGCCCGAGGCGTTCGCGGTCTGCCGGGAGGCGAGCCGCCGCGTGCTGAAGATGCGCCACTTCGACGTGCAGTTGATCGGCGGCATGGTGCTTCACTACGGCAAGATCGCGGAAATGCGCACCGGCGAGGGCAAGACGCTCGTCGCAACGCTGCCCGTGTACCTGAATGCGCTGGCTGGCCGCGGCGTGCACGTCGTGACGGTCAACGACTACCTCGCACAGCGCGACGCCGAATGGATGGCGCGTCTCTACAACTTCCTCGGTCTGTCGGTCGGCATCAACCTGTCCGGCATGGAGCACGAGCAGAAGCAGCAGGCCTACGCGTCGGACATCACCTACGGTACGAACAACGAGTTCGGCTTCGACTACCTGCGCGACAACATGGTCTACGAGACCGAAGCGCGCGTGCAGCGGGCACTGAACTTCGCGGTCGTCGACGAAGTGGACTCGATCCTGATCGACGAGGCACGTACGCCGCTGATCATCTCGGGCCAGGCGGAAGATCACACCGAACTGTACGTGCGGATGAACGCGCTGCCGCCGCTGCTCGAGCGCCAGATCGGCGAGGAGAAGGCCGACGGCACGGGCGTCGAGAAGCCGGGCGACTACACGCTGGACGAAAAATCGCGCCAGGTGTTCCTGACGGAGTCGGGCCACGAGAAGGCCGAGCGACTGCTCGCCGAGTGGGGCCTGATCGGTGAGGGCGAGAGCCTGTACGCGCCGCAGAACATCACGCTGATGCACCACGTGTACGCCGCGCTGCGCGCGCACACGCTGTTCTACAAGGACCAGCACTACGTCGTGCAGAACGGCGAAGTGGTGATCGTCGACGAATTCACGGGCCGCCTGATGGCGGGCCGCCGCTGGTCCGACGGCCTGCACCAGGCGGTCGAGGCGAAGGAACACGTGAAGATCCAGAGCGAGAACCAGACGCTCGCATCGATCACGTTCCAGAACTACTTCCGGATGTACGCGAAGCTCGCGGGCATGACGGGTACGGCGGACACCGAAGCGTACGAATTCAACGAGATCTACGGCCTCGAGACGGTCGTGATCCCGACCAACCGGCCGCCGAAGCGGATCGACAAGCAGGACCAGATCTACAAGACCGCCAAGGAGCGCTACGACGCGGTGATCCGCGACATTCGCGAGTGCTACGAGCGCGGTCAGCCGGTGCTGGTCGGCACGACATCGATCGAGAACTCGGAACTGCTGTCGCACCTGCTGAAGCAGGCCGGGCTGCCGCACGAAGTGCTGAACGCGAAGCAGCACGAACGTGAAGCCGCGATCGTCGCGGAAGCCGGCCGTCCGAAACGCATCACGATCGCGACCAACATGGCCGGCCGTGGTACCGACATCGTGCTCGGCGGCAACGCCGAGAAGCAGGCGGCGTTCATCGAAGCCGACGAAGCGATTCCGGCCGACGAAAAGGCGCGCCGCATCAAGCAACTGCACGACGAGTGGGAGACGCTGCACGAGCAGGTGAAGGCCGCAGGCGGCCTGCACATCATCGGCACCGAGCGCCACGAATCGCGCCGGATCGACAACCAGCTGCGCGGCCGTGCGGGCCGCCAGGGCGACCCGGGTTCGTCGCGCTTCTATCTGTCGCTGGACGATCCGCTGCTGCGCATCTTCGCGGGCGACCGCGTGCGTTCGATCATGGATCGTCTGAAGATGCCCGAAGGCGAGGCGATCGAGGCCGGCATCGTCACGCGTTCGATCGAATCCGCGCAGCGCAAGGTCGAAGCACGCAACTTCGACATCCGCAAGCAGCTGCTCGAATACGACGACGTGTCGAACGACCAGCGCAAGGTGATCTATCAGCAGCGCAATGAACTGCTCGAAGCCCACGACATCACCGAGACGATCTCGGCGATGCGTCACGGCGTGGTCACTGAAGTCGTCCGCCAGTTCGTGCCGGAAGGCAGCATCGAGGAACAGTGGGACGTGCCCGAACTCGAGGAAGCGCTGCGCAACGACTGGCAGCTCGACCTCGCGATCCAGGAAATGGTGAACGAGTCATCGTCGATCACGGCCGACGAGATTCTCGACGCCGTGACGACCGCCGCCGACGAGCAGTACGAGGCGAAGGTCGCGATGGTCGGCCGCGAATCGTTCAGCGCGTTCGAGCGTTCGGTGATGCTGCAGACGGTCGACCGCCTCTGGCGCGAGCACCTCGCTGCGCTCGACCACCTGCGCCAGGGCATCCACCTGCGCGGCTATGCGCAGAAGAACCCGAAGCAGGAATACAAGCGCGAAGCGTTCGAGCTGTTCGCCGCGATGCTCGATGCGATCAAGCAGGAAGTCACGCGCATCGTGATGAACGTGCAGATCCAGTCGCCCGAGCAGCTCGAGGAAGCCGCCGAGCAGATCGAGGAGCGCAGCGGTCATCTCGAGAACGTCGAGTACCAGCATGCCGACTACGCGGAATCCGGCGCGCCGGTGGCGAACGTCGCGGCCGCCACGGCGGCCACCGCGACGGCCGACATGGTCGGCAGCGCGATGACCCACAGCGGCCCCGGCGGCGAGATGCCGAAGGTCGGCCGCAACGACCCGTGCCCGTGCGGCAGCGGCAAGAAGTACAAGCAATGTCACGGGAAGCTGTCATGATCGGCGGCGGCGCGCATCGGCGTGCCGCTTCATCCGCAGCTTCGAGTCAGTGAAGTGAGTTGCGGCGGCCCGCTCGTGCGGCCGTCGGTTCTTCCAATCAATGCCGGCGCGTGCCGGCATTTTCCATCCGGCAGGTGTGCCCCATGGCTGTCAATTTTCCGTCGATCGATCCCGCCCAACTGCATCCCGTCGCCGGCGTCACGCTTGGCTGGGCGGAAGCGAACATCCGCAAGCCGAATCGCAAGGACGTGCTGGTCATCTCCGTCGAGGAAGGGGCGACGGTCGCCGGCGTATTCACCGAGAACCGCTTCTGCGCCGCACCCGTGATCGTGTGCCGCGAGCACCTGGCCAATGTGCGTGCGGGCGGCGCGGGCATCCGTGCGCTCGTCGTGAATACGGGCAATGCGAATGCGGGCACCGGCGAGCCGGGCCTCGCGAACACGCGTGAGACCTGCACGGAACTCGCGCGCCTCGCGGGCATCGACGCCGCACAGGTGCTGCCGTTCTCGACCGGCGTGATTCTCGAGCCGCTGCCGATCGACCGCCTGAAGGCAGGGCTGCCGGCCGCGCTCGCGAACCGCAAGGCCGCGAACTGGTACGACGCCGCGCAGACGATCATGACGACCGACACGCTGCCGAAGGCCACGTCGCGCCAGGTGACGATCGACGGTCACACGGTCACGCTGACGGGCATCAGCAAGGGCGCGGGCATGATCAAGCCGAACATGGCGACGATGCTCGGCTTCCTGGCGTTCGATGCGAACGTCGCGCAGCCGGTGCTCGACACGCTCGTGAAGGACGTGGCCGATCGCTCGTTCAACTGCATCACGATCGACGGCGACACGTCGACGAACGACTCGTTCATCCTGATCGCATCGGGCAAGAGCACGCTGCCCGCGATCACGTCGACCGACTCGCCGGCCTATGCGGCGCTGCGCGAAGCGGTCACGCAGGTCGCCCAGGTGCTGTCGCAGCTGATCGTGCGCGACGGCGAAGGCGCGACGAAATTCATGACGGTGCAGGTCGAAGGCGGCAAGAGTGTCGCCGAGTGCCGCCAGATTGCCTACGCGATCGGTCATTCGCCGCTGGTGAAGACGGCCTTCTACGCATCCGACCCCAACCTCGGCCGGATTCTCGCGGCGATCGGCTATGCGGGCGTCACGGATCTCGACGTCGGCAAGATCGATCTCTATCTCGACGACGTGCTCGTCGCGAAGGCCGGCGGCCGCAACCTGGCTTACCAGGAAGAGGACGGCCAGCGCGTGATGAAGCAGAGCGAAATCACGATCCGCGTGCTGCTCGGCCGCGGCGACGCGCAGGCTACCGTCTGGACGTGCGACCTGTCGCACGATTACGTGAGCATCAACGCGGATTACCGCTCCTGATCGGGAGCGCTCGGACGACATGGACAAGCTCGAACAGTTTCTGACGCGTGCCGAAGCGCTGCTCGGCCGCCTCGAGGGGATGCTGCCGCCCGCAGCGGCGGCTGTCGACTGGAATGCCGCCACCGCGTTCCGCTGGCGCAAGCGCCAGGGGCGCGGCTATCTGCAGCCGGTGCCGGCCGCGTCGTCGATCACGCTCGACGATCTGCACAACATCGATCGGCAGAAAGGGCTGATCGAACAGAACACGCGACAGTTCGTGCGGTGCAAGCCGGCGAACAACGTGCTGCTGACCGGTGCGCGCGGCACCGGCAAGTCGTCGCTGATCAAGGCGTGCCTGAACGCCTATGCGAAGGACGGGCTGCGCCTGATCGAAGTCGACAAGGACGACCTGCACGATCTCGGCGACATCGTCGAGCTGATCGCGCAGCGTCCGGAGCGGTTCATCGTGTTCTGCGACGATCTGTCGTTCGAGGAAGGCGAATCGGGCTACAAGGCGCTGAAGGTCGCGCTCGACGGCTCGATCGCCGCGCAGTCCGACAACGTGCTGATCTACGCGACGTCGAACCGCCGCCATCTGCTGCCCGAGTACATGAGCGACAACGAGTCGTACAAGCATCTGCCGGACGGCGAGATCCACCCCGGTGAAGTCGTCGAGGAAAAGATTTCGCTGTCGGAGCGCTTCGGCCTGTGGGTCAGCTTCTACCCGTTCAAGCAGGACGACTATCTCGACATCGTCGCGCACTGGCTGCGCCATTTCGGTTGCCCGGACGGCGAGATCGAGACGGCGCGCGGCGACGCGCTCGTCTGGGCGCTCGAGCGCGGTTCGCGCTCGGGGCGCGTCGCGTGGCAGTTCGCGCGCGATTGGTCGGGTCGCAAGGAGCAGGTATGAGCACGGATTCCGCAGTGGGCGCCGTGCGCGCGCCCGACGGCCGCAAGGTGACGGAAGTCGCGGTCGGCGTGATGGTACAACCCGGCGACCCGGTCGGCCGCTGCCGTTACCTGCTTGCGCAGCGGCTGCAGGGCAAGCCGTACGAAGGCTACTGGGAGTTCCCGGGCGGCAAGCTGGAAGCCGGCGAGAGCGTCGAGGACGCGCTGGCGCGCGAGCTGCACGAGGAACTCGGCATCGTCGTCACCGCCAGCCATCGCTGGCATACGCTCGAGCACGACTATCCGCACGCGTACGTGCGGCTCTATTTCTGCAAGGTGACGGGCTGGACGGGAGAGCCGCACAGCAAGGAAGGCCAGGCGTTTGTGTGGCAGGAACTGCCGGTCGACGTCGCGCCGCTGCTGCCGGCGGCGCTGCCGGTGCTGGAATTGCTCGAGAAGGAAGCGGCGTCGCAATGACGCCGCGGCGGCTCGCCTGAAAAGCGGGCCGTATCCGCCTGCGGAGTACCGCGCGCCGCTCAGCTGTCGCGACGGCCGTCGGTGCCGTCTTCTTCCTCGGACGACGGACCTTCGTCCGAGGATCCGCCGATCCGGTACTTTTCCGCGGCCCATGCGCCGAGGTCGAGCTGCTTGCAACGGGCCGAACAGAACGGGCGGAACTTGTTTTCAGGTGTCCAGCGCACTTCTGCGCCGCACGAAGGACATTTCACAACGGTAGTCATACGAAAGCGTCGAACCGGCGCGGGGCCGTTACAGATTGCAGAGTGTCAGATGGAACGGCACGTCGATGTCCACCGCGCGCGGCCGCACGTCGCCGTCCTGCATGGTGAACCGTACCCACAGCATGTATTTGTTGGCGCTCGCTTCGGGAATCACGCGCAGTTCCGGCGGCACGCGCACCTGCATCAGCTGGTAGCTGCGCCCCGACAGCATCTGCTGGTAGCTGCCCTGCATCGCCATCACCTTCGACGCCTGACCCGATTCGCGAGCGAGCCGCAGCACGATTGCCGCCGCGTCGCGCAGCGGCAGCAGCGGCATGATCCATTTCGCGATGTCGTGGCGCCGCTGTTCCGCGGGCCATTGCTGCCACGCGTAGTACGACGGTAGATCGAACTTGCACGTGCCGCCGGGAATTACCGCGCGGCTGCGGATGCTGGCGAGCCACTCGTTGTCGACCAGATGCTGCCCGGTCTTGCCCTGCATCTGCGCAAGATTGGCGAGCGTCTGCTCGATTTCACCGAGCACGGCTTCGAGCGCATTCTGTTCGATGCCCGGATTGCCGCGAAAGGGAGCGAGCGTCTGGCGTTGACGTTCGAGTTCCTTCATCAGATCCGATTTCAGGTCCGCGCGGCCCGTGACCTCGGCGATTTCGAACAGCGTCGTCAGCGCGACGTGATGTTCACGCGGGTCCTCCTGAGCCAAAAAGAACGCGAAGCGCTCGAACAAGTCTTCGAGGCGCAACAGCGTGCGAATTCGCTCGTTGAACGGATACTCGTAAAGAATCAAGCGCGCTCGCCTCTCGGGGTAGGGATTGAAACAATGCAGGACATTCTAATGCTCACTGTCTACCCTAGCAACGCGCCAATTTCGTACACCATCACGATCGCGTGCGGCGGTCAGTGCGCGGCGGCCGCGAATCCAAGATAGCGTTGGTGCAGTGCATCGACCTGCGCGGCAAGCATATCGGGCGCCGTCGCATCGTTGACGATCACGTCGTCGGCCGCCGCGAGACGCGCTTCACGCGTCGCCTGTCTTGCGATGATCGCTTCGACCTGTTCGCGCGTGAAACCATTGCGCCGCATCACACGTGCGATCTGTGTTTCGACCGGACAGTCGACGACCAGCACACGATCGCTGCGCGCCTTCCAGTTACCTGACTCCACGAGCAGCGGTACGACGAACATCACGTACGGGCCCCGCGCTTCACGGGCCTCGCGATCGGTCTCCGCGCGGATCAGCGGATGCGTGATCGCTTCGAGGCGCCGGCGTGCGTCGTCGTCGCTGAAAATCAGTGCGCGCATCTTCGCGCGATCGAGCGAGCCGTCGGCCGCGACGAAGTCCGGTCCGAATGCGTGTTCGATCGCCGGCATCGCGAGACCGGCGGGTGCGGTGATGCGGTGCGCGATCAGGTCGGTATCGACGAGCGATGCGCCGCGTGCGGCGAACATGTCGGCGACGGTCGTCTTGCCGCTGCCGATGCCGCCGGTGAGTCCTATTGCAAACATGTGAGCCTCCGCCGGGCCGCCACGAGGAAACGAGTCTCCTCCCCGCGACGCAGCGAACAAGGCGGACGGTGGCGGTGCGTCATGTCAGCCGCCGAGCGCCAAATAGAAAGGGGTGCCTAAAAACAGCGTCGCGACGCCGCCTGCGGCGAGGAACGGGCCGAACGGAATCGGCTCCTCGAAGCGCATGCGCCCGCGCCAGGTCGCGACGAGCCCGACGATCGCGCCCGTCACCGCGGCGAACAGCACGACCTGCGGCAGCGCGGCCCAGCCCATCCATGCGCCGAGCGCGGCGAGCAGCTTCAGGTCGCCGAAGCCGATGCCCTCGATGCCGCGCAACCATTTGAACAGCCAGTAGATCGACCACAGGAACAGGTAGCCGGCCATCGCACCGACCACGGCCGAACGCAGCGACGTGAACGTGCCGCCGAGATTCAGTGCGAGCCCTGCCCACAGCAGCGGCAGCGTCATCGAATCGGGAAGGTAGCCGGTCCGGATGTCGATAGCGCTCATCGCCAGCAGCGCGGCGCAGAGCCCGAACGCGGCGAGTGCGGCGGCGGTAGGGCCGAACGCGGCGAGCGACCCGGCGGCGAGCAGCGCACCGGCGAGCTCGACGAGCGGATAGCGCACGCCGATCGCATGGCCGCACTGGCGGCAGCGACCGCGCAACATCAGGTAGCTGACGAGCGGGATGTTTTCCCACGCGCGTAGCACGTGGCCGCAGTGCGGACATGCGCTGCGCGGGCGCCACAGATCGTAGTGCGGCGGATAGCCGTCGTCCGGCGCGGCGCTTGCGCTGCCGGTCGCTTCGGCGATTTCGGCCTGCCATGCGCGCTGCATCATCACCGGGATCCGGTGCACGACGACGTTGACGAAGCTGCCGACGCACAGCCCGAGCACGACGGCGAATGCATATTGCACCGCGGGCGGCAGCATCGCCAGCGCGAGCAACGTGCTGTCGGGAGAATCGAAAACGGTGGTCAGGGGCGCGGGCGTCATGGGCTCGGGTTCGGGCTTGAAAGGCGACAGAATCGGTTGCGATGCTACACCACGTTGCCCAGCTGAAGGATGGGCAGATACATCGCGATCACGAGGCCGCCGACGAGTGCACCCAGCACGATCACGATCAGCGGCTCGCCGAGTGCGGTGAGCGCATCGAGACGCGCGTCGAGCTGACGCTCGCAGAGCGCGGCGATGTCGGCGAGCATCGTGTCGAGTGCGCCGGTTTCCTCGGCGACGGCGATTGGCTGTACCACGTCGTCCGGGAAGCAGCCCGCCGCGTGCATCGCATCGGCAAGACGCGCGCCGCGCAGCACGCGCGCCGCGATTTGCGCGGTGGCCTGCTCGAACACCGGGTGGCCGGCCGTGCGTTCGAGCGTGGCGAATGCATCGGCGAGCGGTACGCCGGCACCGAGCAGCGTGGCAAGCGAGCGGCACCAGCGCGCGGCCGCGAACCGCGTGAGCGCGCTGCCGACCAACGGCGCATTCAGTACGTGCCGCGCGGCCGTGTAGCGCAGCGACGGCGAGCGCCGCAGCGCGTGGCGTGCGGCGAGCCCCGCCACCGCGGCGCCGGCGACGAACGTGCCGCCCCAGGCCGATGTCGCGGAGGACAGGGCGAGCAGGGCGCGGGTCGGCGCCGGCAGTGCTGCGCCAAAGCCCTCGAAGATCTGCCGGAACGTTGGCACGACCCACACCATCAGCGCGGCCGAGATCGCGAGCGCGAACACGATGACGGCGACCGGGTAGGCGAGCGCGGCACACAGCTTGCGCCATTGCGCGTCGGCGCGTTCGCGGTGCTCCGCGACGCGGGTCAGCACGGTGCCGAGCGCACCCGATGCTTCGCCCACCTCGATCAACTGGCGATACAGCGTGCCGAACTGGGACGGATAGCGTGCCAGCGCGGCGGCGAAGCGCTGGCCGCCGACGATCTCGCGTGCGAGACCTGCGGCGATGCGCGGGAGCCCGTCGCGCGTACGGGTGCGGGCAAGCATCTCGAGCGACGGTGCGAGCGGCAGTCCGGCTTGCAGCAGGCTCGCGAGCTGACGGGTGAAGCGCGTGACCTCGCGTGCGCCGGCCGCCGGTGGCCGGGCCGTGCCGCGGATGTCGAGCGACAGCACCGCGACGCCGTCGCGCGCGAGCGTCGCACGTGCGGCGGCTGCATCGAATGCGATGACGTTCCCGCGGCACGGCGTGCCGTCGCGACGACGGCCGCGCCACGCGAAGCGGGTTTCGTGAGGCGGTGCATGCATTGCGATCATGCGTCAGGCGTCGCGGCCAGGGCTTCCGCGACGCTCGTCGTGCCGTCGCGAACGTGCACGAGTGCCGCGTCACGCAGACTGCGCACGCCTTCGGCCGCCGCGCATTGCGTGAGCGCTCCGACGCTTGCGCGCGCGACGATGCGTTCGGCCATCTCCGGTGAAACCGGCATCGTCTGATGCAGGCCGATCCGGCCTCGATAACCGATACCGTGACAGGCGGCACAGCCGCGTGCGACGAACGGGCGCCATCCGGATGCCAGTGCCGCCGAATCGCAGCCCGCGTCGCGCAGCGCGTGTGCCGGCGCGTCCGAACGCGCGCGGCAGCTCACGCACAGACGCCGGACGAGCCGTTGTGCGGTGACGAGGCGCAATGCGGCCGCCAGGTTGTACGGCGCGACGCCGATATCGAGCAGTCGCGCGACCGCGGCCGGCGCGTCGTTCGTATGCAGCGTCGACAGCACGAGGTGCCCGGTCTGCGCGGCCTTGATCGCAACGTCGGCCGTCTCCGCATCGCGAATCTCGCCGACCATGATGACGTCCGGATCCTGCCGCAGCAGCGCGCGCAGCGCCGTGGCGAAGGTCAGCCCGGCTTTCTCCGCCACGCCGACCTGGTTGATGCCGTCGAGCTGAATCTCGGCCGGATCCTCGACGGTGCATACGTTGTGCGCGTCGCGATCGAGCATCTGCAGCGCGCAATAGAGCGACAGCGTCTTGCCGCTGCCGGTCGGACCGGTGACGAGCACGAGACCGTGCGGCGCGCGGATCGCGGCCTCCATTGCCGCGGCCTGCCGCGCGTCGAAGCCGAGGCGCGCGAGCGTGAGGTCGGGCGGCAGCGTTTCGAGGCGGCGCAACACGAGTTTCTCGCCGAACAGCGTGGGCAGCGAACTGACCCGGTAATCGCCTCGCAACCCTCCGTCGACCGTGATGCGCAGCCGGCCGTCCTGCGGCAGCCGGCGCTCGGCGATGTCCATGCGTGCGAGCACCTTGATCCGCGTCACGAGCGCGTCGCGCAGATGGACGGGCGGTCGCGCGTGTTCATGCAGGACGCCGTCGATGCGCAGGCGAAGGCGCCAGCCTGCTTCGAAGGGTTCGACGTGGATGTCGGACGCGTCGCGCACGCGGGCGGCGTGAAGCGTGTCAGTCAGCAGCCGTACGGCGGGCGAGTCGTCGAGTTGCGCCGCATCGAGCGAATGGGGCGGGTCGGCGGGCGATGCGTCGATGGAGGCAGGTGGCCGCTGCGTGCGCAGCGGCGCCCCGGGAGGTGGGAAGTGCATGTGAGCCGGCGCTCGGCCGCCTGTTGATCGTGACCAGCCAATGGTCGCGTATCGCGAGCGGTGCCGACAGTCGGCCGTTCGGCTAGCGCGCGGCGGCGCGTGCGCGCGTGCTGCGCGGCTTGAAGAGCTTGACGGTGCGCACGGCCTGGTCGTCGCTGCGCATGACTTCGAGCATCACGTCGCGGATTTTCAGGCATACGTCGCCGTCGGGAATTTCCTCGAGGATCTCGAGGATCAGGCCGTTCAGCGTCTTCGGCCCGTCGGTCGGCAGTTGCAGGTGCAGCCAGCGGTTCAGTTCGCGCAGCGGCATCCTGGCGGCGACGATGCATTCGCCGTTGTCGTCCCAGCCGCCCGCGCGTTCGCCGCGCGGCATCGACGTCGTGAATTCGCCGATCAGTTCCTCGATGATGTCCTCGGGCGTGACGAGCCCCTCGAGTTCGCCGTACTCGTTGACGACGAGCGCGGTGCGCGCCCGGCTTTCCTGGAAATACTGGAGCTGCTGGACGACCGGCGTGCCCGACGGCACGTAGTACGGCTCGGCGAGCAGCGTGCGCAACGTTTCGCGGTCGAAATCCTGGTTGTGCAGCGCGGTGAGCGTCTTGCGCACATGCAGCACGCCGAGCACCTTGTCGATGTCGCCTTCATAGACGACCAGACGGTTGTGATAGCAGGTCTCGAGTTGATGCAGGATGTCGTCGAGCGGCGCGTAGAAGTTGAGCGACTCGATCTGGCGGCGCGGCACCATCACGTCGTCGACCGTGATGTTCTCGAGGTCGAACAGGTTGAGCAGGATGCTGCGGTGCTTGGTCGGCATGAAGCTGCTCGACTCGAGCACGATCGCACGCAATTCGTCGGCCGACATCCGCTGGTCGCGGCCCTTCTTCGTATTGATGCGCAGCACCCAGAGCACGCCGTTCGCCAGCGCGTTGACGAACCAGACGACCGGCTTGAACACGCGCATCAGCGGCGCGATCACGAGACTGGCGGGCAGCGCGATGCGCTCGGGAAAGGTCGCGCCGACGATCTTCGGCGCGATTTCCGCGAACACGATGATCAGGAACGCGACGATGCCGGTCGCGATCGACAGCGCGAGGTTGTTACGGCCGAACGTGTGCAGCGCGAGCGACGTCGTCAGGACCGGGATGATCGTGTTGAACAGGTTGTTGCCGATCAGGATCACGCTGAGCAGCAGGTCGGTGCGCGTGAGCAGACCCTGCGTGGTTTTCGCGCCGAGCACGCCCTGGCCGGCGAGATGCTTCAGCCGATGACGGTTGAGCGCCATCATCGCGGTCTCGGAAATGGAAAAGAAGCTGGAGCAGAGGAGAAGCAGGAAGACGGCGCCGATTTGCGCCCATAAGGGAATTTGGTCCACGCGTCAGAAAGGGCAGTGAAGGACAGGGATGGAGGGAATATAGCAGAGGCCGGCGGCCGTGATGTGTCGTGCGCGGCACGAGGGCCCGCGCGACCAGGCAAAAAGCAGGCAAAAAAAAACCGTGCACACGGTGCACGGTTTTTTTAAATCTGGTCGGGGTGAGAGGATTCGAACCTCCGGCCTCTACGTCCCGAACGTAGCGCTCTACCAGGCTAAGCTACACCCCGATTTGGACTCTTCCGACTTCGCCGTCTTCTTCAAGACCGCTGCGTCGTCGAGCAAGAACATAACTATAGCGATGTTTTTTCGAAAAGGGAATACCTTGGCGCAGAAATTTTTCGAGACCGGATATCGCCTCGTGTTTTCCTCGCGCTTATGACTGCCGCGACGTCGAGTACGAGCACAACCCGAGCAGGCTTTCCTTGTAGATCGAATCCGGGAACGCAGTGATCGCGGCGGCAGCGGCCTGTGCTTCCTGGCGCGCGCATTCGAGCGTATGGTCGAGCGCGCCCGAACGCGTGATCGCGTCGAAAATCGTGTCGAAGCGATCGGTGCCGCCTTGTTCGATCGCCTCGCGTGCGAGCGCCGACTGTTCGGGCGTGCCGCGTTCGATCAGATAGATGAGCGGCAGCGTCGGCTTGCCTTCGCGCAGGTCGTCGCCGGCGTTCTTGCCCATCGCTTCGGCCGTGCCCGCGTAGTCGAGCCAGTCGTCCATGATCTGGAACGCGGTGCCGATCCGGCGGCCATATTCGGCCGCGGCGGCTTCGGTCGGCGCATCGGCGCCCGCGAGCACCGCGCCGAGGCGGGCCGATGCTTCGAACAGCTTCGCCGTCTTGTAACGGATCACCTGCATGTAGCGCGTCTCGTCGACGTCCGCGTCGTGCATGTTCAGCAGCTGCAGCACTTCGCCTTCGGAAATGATCGTCGTCGCTTCCGACAGGATTTCCATCACGCGCATCTTGCCGACGCCGACCATCATCTCGAACGAGCGCGAATACAGGTAGTCGCCCACCAGCACGCTTGCCGCGTTGCCGAACAGCGCGTTGGCCGTCTGGCGGCCGCGCCGCAGCTCGGATTCGTCGACGACGTCGTCATGCAGCAGCGTGGCCGTGTGGATGAACTCGACGACGGCGGCCAGCACGTGCCGCTGGTGCGACGTCTCGCCGAGCGCGCCGGCGACGAGCAACAGCAGGGCCGGACGCAGCCGCTTGCCGCCCGCGCCGATGATGTACTCGGCGATCTGGTTGATCAGCAGCACGTCGGACGCGAGGCTTTGCCGGATAACGCGATTCACCTGCTCCATGTCGCTTGTGATCGGGGCGAGCAGGTGGGCGGCGCTGAGGGTGGGGGAGGCGGTGGACGACGACATGATGATCGAAATGGGTGATGCGGCGGATTATAAGTCCAATCCGCGATATGCCGGTCTGTCGGACGCGCCTGCACCGTGATTTTGGCCGTCCGGCAAGGGCCTGCGCGCGGCAATCGCGGATCGGCTTTGACTTGGGCGCTAACCCCATGTATAATCACGTGTTTTCCGCGCGTGGTGTGCGGAAAATTTGGATCCAGAGTGAGGTTCTCAATGTACGCGGTCATAAAAACCGGCGGCAAGCAGTACAAGGTTGCCGTTGGCGAAAAACTCAAAGTAGAACAGATACCGGCTGACATTGACGCTGAAATCACGCTCGACCAGGTTCTCGCAGTGGGCGAAGGCGAATCGATTAAGTTCGGTACGCCGCTGGTCAGTGGGGCTTCCGTCAAGGCCACCGTTGTGTCGCACGGTCGTCATGCCAAGGTCACCATCTTCAAGATGCGTCGCCGGAAGCACTACCAAAAGCACGGCGGCCACCGCCAGAACTACACTGAGCTGCGCATCGACGCGATCAACGCGTAAGCGCCTCGGTAAAGGAGCAATCAGATGGCACACAAAAAGGCAGGCGGCTCTTCCCGGAACGGCCGCGACTCCGAGTCGAAACGTCTCGGCGTGAAAGTGTACGGCGGCCAGGCGATCAACGCTGGCGGCATCATCGTGCGTCAGCGCGGTACGCGCATGCACGCTGGCGAGAACGTCGGCATGGGCAAGGATCACACCCTGTTCGCGCTGGTCGACGGTCACGTCAAGTTCGCGACCAAGGGCGCGGACAAGAAGCATCTGGTCATCGTTGTCCCGGCGGCTGCCTAAGTTAGGCACCCACGGGCTTCGTAGCCGAAAGGCCCCGCAGTCTTCGCGGGGCCTTTTTTTATTTGGCCGCCGGGCGCATGTGCGCGCTGGCGGCTGTCGCGAAACGGCGGACAATCGGCCGAACGGCAGATTGTTCAAGCGTGCCGGCGCGCGGCACAATAGCGGAAATACTGGTCGGAGTAACGAATGAAGTTCATTGACGAAGCACGAATCGAAGTCATCGCCGGCGACGGAGGTGATGGGAGCGCGTCGATGCGCCGCGAGAAGTTCGTTCCGTTCGGCGGGCCGGACGGCGGCGACGGCGGCCGGGGCGGCAACGTCTACGCGATCGCCGACCGCAACATCAACACGCTGATCGACTACCGTTACGCGAAGAAGCACCTGGCGCGCAACGGCGAAAACGGTCGCGGCTCGGATTGCTACGGCAAGGGCGGTGACGACGTCACGCTGCGCATGCCGGTCGGCACGGTCGTGACCGACATGGATACCGGCGAGCTGATCGCCGACCTGACCGAACACGGCCAGCAGGTGATGCTTGCGAACGGCGGCGCCGGCGGTCTCGGCAACCTGCATTTCAAGTCGAGCACGAACCGTGCGCCGCGCCAGAAGACCGACGGCAAGCCCGGCGAACGGCGCATGCTGCGGCTCGAGCTGAAGGTGCTCGCCGACGTCGGGCTGCTCGGCATGCCGAACGCCGGCAAGTCGACCTTCATCTCGTCGGTGTCGAACGCGAAGCCGAAGATCGCCGACTATCCGTTTACGACGCTCGCGCCGAACCTCGGCGTCGTGCGGGTCGGCCCGAGCAAGAGCTTCGTGATCGCCGATATCCCGGGGCTGATCGAAGGCGCTGCCGAAGGCGCGGGCCTCGGCCACCAGTTCCTGCGACATCTGCAGCGCACGGGCGTGCTGCTGCATCTCGTCGATTTGGCCCCGTTCGACGAAAACGTCGACCCGGTCGCGGAAGCGAAGGCGATCGTCGGCGAACTGCGCAAGTACGACGAGGCGCTCTACGAGAAGCCGCGCTGGCTCGTCCTCAACAAGCTCGACATGGTGCCGGAAGACGAGCGTGAGGCGCGCGTCGCCGATTTCCTCGCCCGTTTCGACTGGGACGGCCCGGTGTTCGAGATTTCGGCGCTGACGGGCCAGGGCTGCGAAGCGCTGTGCTACGCGATCTACGATTACCTCGCCGAGCATTCGGACGCGCATCGCGCGGCGGAAGAGGAAGATCTGGCCACGGACGTGCGGTTCCGCGATGCGCCGCCCGCCGATGGCGGTGCGACGCCCGGCGACGACGCCTGAGCGGACCCGAAACGCACCGGGCATCGCGCCCGGTGCCGGAATTCAATCGCGCCCGGCCGGGCAGGCATCAGATACAGGAGACGGCGCACGATGCGTTCGATCATCGCGGATTCGAAGCGATTGGTGGTGAAGGTGGGCTCGAGCCTCGTGACCAACGACGGCAAGGGGCTCGATCATGCTGCAATCGGCCGCTGGGCGGCCCAGATCGCCGCGCTGCGCGCACAGGGCAAGGAAGTGGTGCTCGTCAGTTCGGGTGCGATTGCCGAAGGGATGCAGCGGCTCGGCTGGAGCAAGCGTCCGCGCGAGATCGACGAGCTGCAGGCTGCCGCCGCGGTCGGCCAGATGGGGCTCGCGCAAGTCTATGAAAGCCGCTTTACCGAGCACGACATCCGCACCGCACAGATCCTGCTCACGCACGCCGACCTCGCGGATCGCGAACGCTACCTGAATGCGCGCTCGACGCTGCTGACGCTGCTGCGGCTCGGCGTCGTGCCGATCATCAACGAGAACGACACGGTCGTCACCGACGAAATCAAGTTCGGCGACAACGACACGCTCGGCGCGCTCGTCGCGAACCTGATCGAAGGCGATGCGCTGATCATCCTGACCGACCAGTCGGGGCTGTTCACTGCCGATCCGCGCAAGGATCCGAACGCGACGCTCGTCGCGGAAGCCAGCGCGGGCGCGCCGGACCTCGAGGCGATGGCGGGTGGCGCAGGCTCGAGCCTCGGCCGCGGCGGGATGCTGACGAAGATCCTCGCGGCGAAGCGCGCGGCGCATAGCGGCGCGAACACCGTGATTGCGAGCGGCCGCGAAACCGACGTGCTGGTGCGGCTCGCGGCCGGTGAGGCGATCGGCACGCAGCTGATCGCGCGCACCGCGCGGATGGCCGCGCGCAAGCAATGGATGGCCGATCACCTGCAGGTGCGCGGGCACGTCGTGATCGATGCGGGCGCGGTCGAGAAGCTGACGGCCGGCGGCAAGAGCCTGCTGCCGATCGGCGTGATCGGCGTGCAGGGCGCGTTCGCGCGCGGCGAGGTGATCGCGTGCGTCGGCCCCGACGGGCGTGAAGTGGCGCGCGGCCTCACTAATTACAGCAGCGCGGAAACGAAGCTGATTCATCGCAAGCCGAGCGGCGAGATCGAGACGGTGCTTGGCTACATGCTGGAGCCGGAGCTGATTCACCGCGACAACCTCGTGCTCGTGTAACCGTTCGGCCCGGCGTCGCGAGACAGTAAAAAAGCCCGCATTGCGCGGGCTTTTTCGTTGTGACGGGGCGGAGCAGGACCGGCCAGGCGGCCTGCGTTGCGCCGTCAGCGCAGCTGGCTCATCGCGGTACGATGGAACTTGATGTTCTCGATGATCTGGTGAGTCGTGCCCTGCGGCATCTTGTTCGAGCAGAAGTAGTCCTGGTACAGCGCCGAGTGATACGAATTCAGTTCGCCGTTCTCGATGCGACGCCAGTCGTTCTCCACCGTGCGATCCCAGCCGTCGTGATCCGAATTCAGGCCCGCATACTGACGCCATTCGTAGGTGTCGCAGCGGATGCCTTCATAGTTCACGTTGCGCGCACCGGCCGGGCTCGTGATGACGACCGCGTAGCGCACGATGCCGTCGGTGCCGACCGCGAGCGACTTCGCATCGACGAAGAACTTGAGCGGCGTGTTCTGCGACACGGTGAACGGCAGCAGGTCGCCCGCTTGCGGCAGCGGCGGCAGCGTCTCGACCGGGTTTTCCTTCCACTCACCCTTACGGTCGAGCAGATAGACGAACTCGCTGTCGTCCTTGTTGGACGGCGCTTTCGAATTGGCGCAACCGGCCAGCGTGGCCGCCGCGACAACCGATGCGAGCGCGAGAGCAATCGCTTTCAATATGCATTCCTCGTAAAAAAAGGGCGCGACACCAAGGTCGCGCCCGGTCATGCAGTCCGACTCGTCATTTGCCGACGATCACGCGGGGCGGCATCTCATCGAGCGTGCTCGCCTCCACTTCGATCTCCGAACAGACTACCGATGTGTCGACAATCGTCAGCGTCTGCTGGGACTGCGCGCCGATGACGCGCGGATAGCGCGACAGGCGCGGCCCCTGCGGCTTGTCGGCTCGCTGCGCCGGGCGGCGCAGGAAGCGCGACAGTTCCGTCAGCGCCAACTGATAGACATCCCGCTTGAACTCGATCACCGCATCGAGTGGCACCCAGTACTCGTTCCAGCGCCACGCATCGAACTCCGGGTGATCGGTCGCGCGCAAGCAAATATCGCAATCGCGTCCGACCATCCGCAGCAGGAACCAGATCTGCTTCTGGCCGCGGTAATGGCCGCGTACTTCGCGTTTGATGAACTTGTCAGGCACCTCGTAACGCAACCAGTCGCGGGTGCGGCCGATTATCTTGACGTGTTCCGGGTGCAGGCCGGTTTCCTCGTGCAGCTCCCGGTACATCGCCTGCATGGGGGTCTCGCCGTACTTGATCCCACCTTGAGGAAACTGCCAGGAATGCTCGCGGAGCCGCTTGCCCCAAAACACCTCGTTGCGCGCGTTCAAGAGGATGATGCCGACGTTCGGGCGAAAGCCTTCACGATCCAGCATACAACCACCTTCGAATCCTTTAAAATTGCTTTGATTATAAACAGATAACGGGCGCTGCGCACCGTGACGGAGCGAATCCGCGCGGGGTACGGCGACTGAATTGTCCCTGATTTGTCTGCTACGTCATCTGCGCCATCGTCGTTCGTCGCGCGCAGCTTTTTCACCTTGAAACTTTTTCGGGCGCCCCGCCTGGGGGCGCCGTATTTGGAACCGTCCGCATGAAAGCTTCCCGTTTCTTTATCGGCACCCTCAAAGAAGCACCGGCCGACGCAGAGATCGTCAGCCACAAGCTGATGGTGCGCGCCGGCATGATCCGTCGTGTCGCCGGCGGCATCTATAACTACCTGCCGGTCGGCCTGCGTTCGATTCGCAAGGTCGAGGCGATCGTGCGCGAGGAAATGAACCGGGCAGGCGCCATCGAGCTGCTGATGCCGGCCGTGCAGCCGGCCGAGCTGTGGCAGGAGTCGGGCCGCTGGGAACAGTACGGCCCCGAGCTGCTGCGCTTCAAGGACCGCAAGGACAACGACTTCGTGATCGGGCCGACGCACGAGGAAGTGATCACCGACATCGCGCGCAACCAGATCAAGAGCTACCGGCAGATGCCGGTGAACTTCTACCAGATCCAGACGAAGTTCCGCGACGAGATCCGTCCGCGCTTCGGCGTGATGCGCGGCCGCGAATTCCTCATGAAGGACGCGTATTCGTTCGACAAGGACACGGCCGGCCTGAACGAGTCGTATCGCAAGATGTACGACGCGTACGTTCGCATCTTCACGCGCCTCGGCCTCGAGTTCCGCGCGGTCGCGGCCGACAGCGGCTCGATCGGCGGCAACTTCTCGCACGAGTTCCACGTGATCGCCGATACCGGTGAGGACGCGATCGCCTATTGCCCGACGTCCGACTTCGCGGCGAACATCGAAGCGGCCGAGGCGCTGCCGTTGATCGCCGAGCGTGCTGCGCCGGCCGAAGCGATGGAGAAGGTCGCGACGCCCGGCAAGGCGAAGTGCGAAGCGGTCGCCGAACTGCTGGCGATCCCGCTCGAGCGCACGATCAAGTCGATCGTGCTCGCCACCGAGAACGAAGGCGCCGAGCCGACCATCTGGCTCGTGATGCTGCGCGGCGACCACGATCTGAACGAAATCAAGGTGTCGAAGCTGCCGGGGCTGAAGAACCACCGCTTCGCGACCGAGCAGGAAATCGTCGACTGGTTCGGCACGCCGCCGGGCTATCTCGGCCCGGTCGGCACGAAGAAGCCGGTGAAGGTGATCGCCGATCGCACGGTCGCGAACATGAGCGACTTCGTCGTCGGCGCGAACGAGGTCGACTATCACATCGCGGGCGTGAACTGGGGCCGCGACCTGCCGGAACCGGAAGTCGCCGATGTGCGCGACGTGAAGAAGGGCGATCCGTCGCCGGACGGCAAGGGCACGATCGACATCTGCCGCGGCATCGAAGTCGGTCACGTGTTCCAGCTCGGTACCAAGTATTCGGAAGCGATGGGCGCGACGTTCCTCGATGAATCGGGCAAGCCGCAGCCGATGCTGATGGGCTGCTACGGCGTCGGCGTCACGCGGATTCTCGGTGCGGCGATCGAACAGAACTTCGACGACCGCGGCATCATCTGGCCCGAGTCGATCGCGCCGTTCGAGGTCGTGCTGTGCCCGATGGGCTACGATCGCAGCGACATGGTCCGCGAGGCCGCCGACAAGCTGTACGCGGAACTGGTCGCCGCCGGCATCGACGTGATCCTCGACGATCGCGGCGAGCGCCCGGGCGTGATGTTCGCCGACTGGGAACTGATCGGCGTGCCGCATCGCCTGGTGATCGGCGAGCGCGGTCTGAAGGAAGGCAAGATCGAGTACCAGGGCCGCCGCGACGCCGAGGCGACGCTGCTGCCGGCGGACGAGGCTGCGGCGACGGTGACGGAGAAGATCCGCGCCGCGCTCGCGCACTAAGCGCTGCGACCGGGGGACACGGTGGAATACACCTTCCTGTCGGCCACCGTGCTCCTCGTGCTGATTACGGATCCGCTCGGCAACATCCCGCTGTTCATCACGGCGATGCGGGACGTGCCGCGCGAGCGGCGCGTGAAGCTGATCCTGCGCGAGGTGGGGATCGCGTTCGTGATCCTGCTGTTCTTCATGGTGGTCGGCGACCGCTTCCTGCGGATGATGAACCTCACCGACCTGTCGCTGCGGCTCGGCGGCGGGATCGTGCTGTTCCTGATCGCGCTGCGGATGATCTTCCCGCATCCGGACGGCGCGCTCGGCAGCGATCCGCGCGCGGGCGGCGAACCCTTCATCGTGCCGCTCGCGATTCCCGCGCTCGCCGGGCCGTCCGCGCTCGCGACGGTGATGCTGCTGACGTCGCAGGCGCCGGGCAAGATGTTCGAGTGGGTCGGCGCGCTGACGGTCACGATGATCGTCTGCGCGATCACGCTGGTGCTGGCCGAACGGATCCAGCAGTGGCTCGGCGAGCGGACCGTCGCGGCGTTCGAGCGGCTGATGGGCCTCGTGCTCGTCGCGATCTCGGTCGAGATGCTGCTGGCCGGCGTCCGGGCGTTCGTGCACCAGCTGTAGCACGGGTGGCGCGGCCGACGAAAAAAAACGGCGCTCCGGGAAACCGGAGCGCCGCTTTTCTTTAAGGCGGGCAGGGCGGTCAGACGTTCGCGGTCAGCGCGCGGATCGTCGGCAGGTTGCGCCAGTAACCCTTGGCGTCCATCCCGCAGCCGAACACGTAGCGGTCCGGCACCGGGAAGCCGCAGAAGTCGGGATGCAGCGGTTTCGTCTTCGCGAGCGTCTTCTCGCACAGCACGGCGGACATGAAGCGCTTCGCGCCCATGTCGAGGATGCGGTCGCGGATCGCGGCCATCGTCTCGCCTTCGTCGAGGATGTCGTCGAGCACGAGCACGATCCGGTCCTTCACCGATTCGCGCGGCGCGACGCGCCAGTGCATCTCCGGGCTGCCCTGCGTCGTGTTGCGGTAGCGGGTCAAGTGGATGTAGTCGAATTCCAGCGGGAAATCGAGATGCGGCAGCAGCATCCCGGTAAACACCGCGGCGCCGCCCATCACCGAAAGAACGAGCGGGAACGCGTCGCCGATCTCGGCGCGGATCGCGTCGGCCATTCTGGAGATCGAGGCGTTGACGGCGTCAGCCGAGACGATCTCTTCGGAGTGGTCGAAAATGTGGAGGGCTTCTTCGCGGTTCATGTGTTCTGGCGAGCAGTCGGTATACAAATAAGAATGAAGCAGAACGGACGGCGCGCGCTACAGCAAAAACCCGCGCGCCGGCCGACGGGCGGAATCAGCGCATGCCGGGCATCATGCCCTTCAGGCCGCGCATCATCTTCTGCATGTTGCCGCCCTTCAGCTTCTTCATCATCGTACGCATCTGGTCGTACTGGTTCAGCATCCGGTTGACTTCCTGCACCGGCACGCCCGCGCCGGCTGCAATGCGGCGCTTGCGCGTCGCCTTGATGATTTCGGGTTTGGCGCGCTCGGCGGGCGTCATCGAGCTGATGATGCCTTCCATCCGGCGGATCGACTTCTCGGCCTGGCCCATGTCGGCACCGGCCGCCGCCTGCTGGAATTGCGCCGGCAGCTTGTCCATCAGCGACGACAGGCCACCCATGTTCTTCATCTGCGAGATCTGCGCGCGGAAATCGTTCAGGTCGAAGTCGCCGCCTTTCTTCACCTTGTCGGCGAGCTTCTGCGCGGCCTGCACGTCGACGCCGCGCTGCGCTTCCTCGACGAGCGCGAGGATGTCGCCCATGCCGAGGATCCGGTTCGCCATGCGATCCGGGTGGAACACCTCGAGGCCGTCGAGCTTTTCGGCGACACCGACGAACTTGATCGGCTTGCCCGTGATGTGGCGCACCGACAGCGCGGCACCGCCGCGCGAATCGCCGTCGAGCTTGGTCAGCACGACGCCGGTGAGCGGCAGCGTGTCGTTGAACGCCTTCGCGGTGTTGACCGCGTCCTGGCCGAGCATCGCGTCGACGACGAACAGCGTTTCAGCCGGCTTCAGCGTGCCGTGCAGCGCGGCGATTTCCTGCATCATCGCCTCGTCGATACCGAGGCGACCGGCCGTATCGACGATCAGCACGTCATGGTAGTGGCGCTTTGCCCAGTCGACGGCCGCGACCGCGATGTCGACGGGCTTCTGATCCGGTGTGGACGGGAAGAAGTCGGCGCCGACCTGTTCGCTCACCGTTTTCAACTGCATGATGGCGGCCGGGCGATACACGTCGCACGAGACCGTCAGCACCTTTTTCTTGTGCTTCTCGCGCAGCAGCTTCGCGAGCTTGCCGACGGTCGTGGTCTTGCCGGCACCCTGCAGGCCCGCCATCAGGATCACGGCGGGCGGCGTGACCGCGAGGTTCAGCTCGGCGGCCTTGCCTTCGTAGTCGCCGCCGATCACGGCGGTCAGTTCCTTCTGGACCACGCCGACGAGCGCCTGACCCGGCGACAGGCTGCTGATCACTTCCTCGCCGAGCGCCTTTTCCTTGACCTTGGCGATGAATTCGCGGACGACGGGCAACGCGACGTCGGCCTCGAGCAGCGCGAGACGCACCTCGCGGAGCATTTCCTGGGTGTTCGCCTCGGTAAGCCGGGCCTCGCCGCGCAGCGTCTTGACGACGCGTGCCATCCGTTGAGTGAGATTGTCGAGCATGGGGAGCGATGGACAGTGGGGCCCGAAGGCGCAACGGAACCGAACAAAGGGAGCCGTCGCGGGGAGGGGGCCTAGTGTAAACTTCGAACATGGATATTGTACTGTATGCCCTCACCGCATTCCTGTACGGCGGCCTCGCCGTCGCAGGCTGGCGCACGCACCGCCAGGGTGCGGCGCCGCTCGTCGCGAGCGTGCCGGCCGTGCCGGTTCCGGCGTCCGCCGCGTCGGGGATGAGCGCGGCCGGCCGCGGGCTGCTGTTCGCGGCGCTCGTCGCGCACGGCGTGCTGCTGCACATGACGATCTTCCCGCACGACGCGATGATCTTCGGGTTCGCGTTCGCGCTGTCCGCGATGTTCTGGCTCGGCGCCGGCATCTACTGGATCGAGAGCTTCTTCTTCCCGCTCGACAGCCTGCGCCTGCTGGTGCTGCCGCTCGCGTGCGGCGCGTCGCTGCTGCCGCTCGTGTTCGGCGGCGTGCGGGTGCTGCCTTATGCCGCAGCGCCGCTGTTCAAGATGCACTTCCTGATCGCGAACATCGCATACGGCCTCTTTGCGATCGCCGCGCTGCACGCGGTCCTGATGCTGATGGTCGAGCGGCGCCTGCAGTCGCTGAGGAGCGGCGGGCGCGACGGTTCGACCGGCTGGATGGCGAGCTGGCTCGAAACGCTGCCGCCGTTGCTCACGCTGGAGAAGCTGCTGTTCCGCCTGATCGGCGCCGGCTTCGTGCTGCTGACGCTGACGCTCGCATCGGGGATCCTGTTCAGCGAGCAGGTCGATGCACGCGCGCTGCGGCTCGATCACAAGACCGTGTTCGCGGTGCTGTCGTGGCTGATGTTCGGCGGCCTGCTGGTCGCCCGCAAGACGTCGGGCTGGCGCGGGCGCGGCGCCGCGCGCTGGGTGCTCGTGTCGTTTGCGGCGCTGCTGCTCGCGTATGTCGGCAGCCGGTTCGTTTTCGAGGTGCTGCTGCACCGCTCCGTGGTTTGAACGCAGGTTTCCGATGCGACAGATTCTTCTCCTGATTCTTCTTTTCTTCGCGGGCTCGTGGCTCGCGCGCAAGCTGCGCCAGGCCCAGGAGCAAGCGCAGGCGCGCACCGGCCGTGGTGACGGCGCCGACGGCGCGGCCAGTCATGGCGGCGCGGGTGCGGCACGCCCGAACGGCGGCACGCGCTCGCTGCCCGAGCCGATGGTGCGCTGCGCCGAATGCGGCGTGCATGCGCCGAAGGGCGACGCCGTCGCCGCGGGCGGCGAATACTTCTGCAGCACCGAGCATGCGCAGCGCCACGGCGCACGCGCGAGCGGCCACGACGCGCGATGAGCGACGCGGCGCTGCTGTCGGTTGACGCACACGGCTGGGTGCGCGAAGCGCGCCACGCGCCGTCGCCGAATTTCGAGGCGCGGCCCGCGGGCGCGGTGCCGACGCTCGTCGTCGTCCACAACATCAGCCTGCCGCCCGGCGAGTTCGGCGGGGACGCGATCGAGTCGCTGTTCCTGAATCGCCTCGATTGCGATGCGCATCCCTATTACCAGAGCCACCTGCGCGGCGTGCGCGTGTCCGCGCACTTCCTGATCCGCCGCGACGGCGAACTCGTGCAGTTCGTGTCGTGCGACGAACGCGCATGGCATGCGGGCTCGTCGGAGTTCTTCGGCCGGCCGCGCTGCAACGACTTCTCGATCGGCATCGAGCTCGAGGGCGCGGACGACGTGCCGTTCGACCCGGCGCAGTACGCGACGCTCGGCGTGCTCGCCCGTACGCTCGCCGCACGCTACCCGATCGATGCGGTGGCCGGGCATTCCGACGTCGCGCCGGGCCGCAAGACCGACCCGGGGCCGCATTTCGATTGGCAACGCTTCGCAGGCGATGCAGGCTTTTCGGCCGAATACTTTCCTTTCCGTCAGCACTGAGCGCGGGGTTTTCGAGCCCGCGAAAAAAATTTTTCCGACCAATGCCTTGTCACGTCTGCGCCTGCGCGGGGCGGGGGTGATGTCAATACCTTCAGCGCAAATTATCCGTTTTGACCTCGTCCGAATGTCCACTATACTTGGTGCCAGTTGAGCAGTTCTGTACTAGATATAGTGTGTGTCGCAGGGGAAACCCGAGCGGCACCGGCCGGCGGCCAACGCCGGCGGACAGGGTTCTCAGGGCGGCGCGCCAGGGCCGGACGGTCCGGGCGTCGCGATCAAGCGCAGCGAACTTCGACGGGGCAGGGTACACATGACGAAGCACACGACCGGACCGGTTGTCGCGCATCGACCGAACCGGCTTCCCCGACGCATCGCTCGCCTCTTACCGCTCGCGCACCTCATTGCGCAGCGTTCGTTTTAATCCGCGGTTCTCTCCGCACCATCCAACACCAGGAGCTTTGCACATGCAAACCACCGACAACGCGACGTCCCAGTACGAGAGCGCCTCGAGCCGTCCGCTCGGCGGGACCGAACAGGGCGCGAAGGCGCTCGCGCCGCAGGCCACCTTCGCCGACTACAAGGTGATCCGCCGCAACGGCAGCGTAGTCTCGTTCGAGCCTTCGAAGATCGCGATCGCGGTGACCAAGGCTTTCCTGGCCGTCAACGGCGGGCAGGGCGCGGCATCGGCGCGCGTGCGCGAGCAGGTCGAACAGCTCACGCACAGCGTCGTGCGCGCGCTCGTGCGCAGCCGTCCGAACGGCGGTACGTTCCATATCGAAGACATCCAGGACCAGGTCGAACTCGCGCTGATGCGCGGCGGCGAGCACAACGTCGCGCGTGCGTACGTGCTGTATCGCGAGAAGCGCCACCTCGAGCGCCAGCATGCGGGCGAAGAAGCGGCGGCAGCGGGCGGCGACGCGAGCGCGGGCATCAACGTCGTCGACAACGGCGTCACGCGCCCGCTCGACATGAACGCGCTGCGCGAGCTGATCGTGTCGGCGTGCGCCGGTCTCGGCGCTGCGGTTAACCCTGAGCCGATCGTCGCGGAGACGGTGAAGAACCTGTACGACGGCGTGCCGATGAGCCAGGTCTACGACTCGGCGATCCTCGCGGCGCGCACGATGATCGAAAAGGACCCGGCGTACAGCCAGGTCACGGCCCGCATCCTGCTGCACACGATCCGCCGCGAGATCCTCGGCGAGGAAGTGCTCCAGGCCGAGATGTCGACCCGCTATACGGAATACTTCCCGCAGTTCCTGAAGCGCGGCGTCGATGCCGGCCTGCTCGACGACAAGCTGCTGCAGTTCGACCTGAAGCGTCTCGGCGAAGCGCTCGACGCGAACCGCGACCTGCAGTTCGGCTACCTCGGCCTGCAGACGCTGTACGACCGCTACTTCCTGCACGTCGAAGGCACCCGCATCGAAATGCCGCAGGCATTCTTCATGCGCGTCGCGATGGGCCTGTCGCTGAACGAGATCGACCGCGAAACGCGCGCGATCGAGTTCTACAACGTGCTGTCGAGCTTTGACTTCATGAGCTCGACGCCGACGCTGTTCAACTCGGGCACGCACCGCTCGCAGCTGTCGTCGTGCTACCTGACGACGGTCGCGGACGACCTCGACGGCATCTATGAAGCGCTGAAGGAAAACGCGCTGCTGTCGAAGTTCGCCGGCGGTCTCGGCAACGACTGGACCCGCGTGCGTGCGCTCGGCTCGCATATCAAGGGCACGAACGGCAAGTCGCAAGGCGTGGTGCCGTTCCTGAAGGTCGTCAACGACACGGCCGTCGCGGTCAACCAGGGCGGCAAGCGCAAGGGCGCGGTGTGCGCGTACCTCGAATCGTGGCACCTCGACATCGAGGAGTTCCTCGAGCTGCGCAAGAACACCGGCGACGATCGCCGCCGCACGCACGACATGAACACGGCGAACTGGATTCCCGACCTGTTCATGAAGCGCGTGATGGAAGGCGCCGACTGGACACTGTTCTCACCGTCGACCTGCCCGGACCTGCACGACAAGTTCGGCGCGGAATTCGAGGCGGCTTACACGGCTTACGAAGACAAGGTCGCGCGCGGCGAGATCAAGCTGTTCAAGAAGATCCCGGCGGCGCAGCTGTGGCGCAAGATGCTCGGCATGCTGTTCGAGACGGGCCACCCGTGGATCACGTTCAAGGATCCGTGCAACATCCGCTCGCCGCAGCAGCACGTCGGCGTCGTGCACTCGTCGAACCTGTGCACGGAAATCACGCTGAACACGAGCGACACGGAAATCGCGGTGTGCAACCTCGGCTCGGTGAACCTCGTCGCCCACCTGGTGAAGCAGGCCGACGGCACCTACGCGCTCGACCACGACAAGCTGAAGCGCACGATCAGCGTCGCGATGCGCATGCTCGACAACGTGATCGACATCAACTACTACGCGGTGCCGAAGGCGCGTAACTCGAACCTGAAGCACCGTCCGGTCGGCATGGGCATCATGGGCTTCCAGGACTGCCTGCACCTGCTGCGCACGCCGTACGCGTCGGAAGCGGCGGTCGAGTTCGCCGATCGTTCGATGGAAGCGGTCTGCTACTACGCGTACCACGCGTCGACCGAGCTGGCCGAGGAGCGTGGCCGTTACTCGAGCTACCGCGGCTCGCTGTGGGATCGCGGCATCCTCCCGCAGGACACGCTGAAGCTGCTGACGGAAGCGCGCGGTGGCTACGTCGAGGTCGACACGTCCGAATCGCTCGACTGGACGACGCTGCGTTCGCGGATCGCCACGCACGGCATGCGCAACTCGAACTGCGTCGCGATCGCGCCGACGGCGACGATCTCGAACATCATCGGCGTGTCGGCCTGTATCGAGCCGACCTTCCAGAACCTGTACGTGAAGTCGAACCTGTCGGGCGAATTCACGGTGGTGAACGAGTACCTGGTGCGCGACCTGAAGGAACGCGGCCTGTGGGACGAAGTGATGGTCTCCGACCTGAAGTACTTCGACGGCATGCTGTCGCGCATCGACCGCATCCCGGCCGACCTCCGCGCGATCTACGCGACCGCGTTCGAAGTCGACCCGACGTGGCTGGTCGAAGCGGCATCGCGTCGCCAGAAGTGGATCGACCAGGCGCAGTCGCTGAACATCTACATGGGCGGCGCGTCGGGCAAGAAGCTCGACGAGGTCTACAAGCTCGCGTGGCTGCGCGGTCTGAAGACGACCTACTACCTCCGCACGATGGCGGCGACGCACGTCGAGAAGTCGACGGTCGCGCACGGCGCGCTGAACGCGGTGCCGACGGGCGGTGCAGGCGGCGGCTCGAGCAGCGGCGGCGCGCAAGGCGCGGCAGGCGGCTTCGGTGCGGCAGGCGGCGATGCATCGTCGGGCGCGGTCAATGCGGCATCGGCGCTGGCGCCGGTCGAAGCAGACGGTCCGGTGTGCACGATGCGTCCGGGCGATGCGGGTTTCGACGAGTGCGAAGCCTGCCAGTAACGCAGCGCGTATGACCTAAGGTTCGTGCGGCGCGCATGACAACCGATCGAGGTTGAAGTGTGCGCCGCTCTCAACTAAAAAAATGATAAGGAATCTGTAACGCGCCACTCGCGTTGCAGGCAGTGACGAGCGATCGAAACATCCCCGACGACGTCGCGTTTCGATCAGCGTTCGATGCGTCGAGCGCACCTCGCGATACACGTGCGACACGCGTCGCGCGCTGCATGAACGACGATGCGTTGCTCAAAGTGTTGTATCGAGGTCGCAACGCGAATCGAAAAAAGGATTTTTCGTGAGCGAACCCTTTTATCGCTCAGGAAAAGATGGTACAAACCGTTCTAAATTGATGGTGAGAATTTATGCTCAACTGGGATGACGAGAAGACTGCCGTAACCCCCGCGAGCGGAGCGCAGCAGAACGCGTTGCGCACCTCCGCAGGGATGGCTGTCGGAATGCAGGCGGCAGCGCCTGCCGCCCATCAGGTCCGCGACATTTTCGAAGGCGATCTTGCGGTGCCGCCGCAAGCATCGGCTGTTCCCGCTGGCGGGTCGGAAGCGCGGGTCAACGTTGCGGACAAGCGCATCATCAACGGCCAGACTGACGTCAATCAGCTGGTGCCGTTCAAATACAAGTGGGCGTGGGAAAAGTATCTGGCGGGTTGCGCGAACCACTGGATGCCGCAGGAAATCAACATGTCCCGCGACATCGCACTGTGGAAGGACCCGAACGGTCTGACCGAGGACGAGCGCCGCATCGTCAAGCGCAACCTCGGCTTCTTCGTGACGGCCGATTCGCTTGCCGCGAACAACATCGTGCTCGGCACGTACCGCCACATCACGGCGCCCGAGTGCCGGCAGTTCCTGCTGCGCCAGGCGTTCGAAGAGGCGATCCACACGCACGCGTATCAATACATTGTCGAATCGCTCGGTCTCGACGAAGGCGAGATCTTCAACGCGTACCACGAGGTCACGTCGATCCGCGCGAAGGACGAATTCCTGATCCCGTTCATCCACACGCTGACGGATCCGGCCTTCAAGACCGGCACGCTCGAAGCGGATCAGAAGCTGCTGAAGTCGCTGATCGTGTTCGCCTGCATCATGGAAGGCCTGTTCTTCTATGTCGGCTTCACGCAGATCCTCGCGCTCGGCCGCCAGAACAAGATGACGGGTGCTGCAGAGCAATATCAGTACATCCTGCGCGACGAGTCGATGCACTGCAATTTCGGCATCGACCTGATCAATCAGATCAAGCTCGAGAATCCGCATCTCTGGACCGCGGAATTCCGCGCCGAGATCCGCGAGCTGTTCAAGCAGGCTGTCGAACTCGAATACCGCTACGCCGAGGACACGATGCCGCGCGGCGTGCTGGGCCTGAACGCGTCGATGTTCAAGAGCTATCTGCGCTTCATCAGCAACCGCCGTTGCCAGCAGATCGGCCTCGACCCGCTGTACCCGAACGAGGAAAACCCGTTCCCGTGGATGAGCGAGATGATCGACCTGAAGAAGGAACGCAACTTCTTCGAGACGCGTGTGATCGAGTATCAGACGGGTGGCGCGCTGTCCTGGGAATAACCCGCAGCAGCGAACTCGTCACATGATGGAGCAGCCGGCGGCCTCTCGGCCCCGGCCCAAGGTTTAGGAGCAAGAACGCCTGATGCAAAGCATGCCCGGTGCCTTAACGGCCCAACGACATAATCGGCACTTTGCGAACCCTTCAGTGGGATGGGCAAACTTCCCTCCGGAAAAAGCGGACGGCCGTGTGGCGGTCCGCTTGATCAAGCGATTAGGGGTAGCGGCGCGAGGTGCGCCGGCTACCGACTTGATTTGGCGCGCGAGGCCATGGGGTCACGCGCGCCATACCGTATTCATTAGCGTAAGCGCGCGGTATCTGCGTACGCCGATGAATAGCCCGCTTCGAAGCGCACGTCCTGAACAGCGTCCGCGGGAAGCGGGTTTTGACGAAGGGTGTAGTTTGAACTGACTCTCATCTGAACCTGAAGGAGAACAACATGGCTACTGCCAAGAAAAAACCGGCTGCGAAGAAGGTTGCTGCCAAGAAGACCGTTGCGAAGAAGGCTGCTCCGGCCAAGAAGGCTGCCGCAGTGAAGAAGGTTGCTGCGAAGAAGGTCGCGGTGAAGAAGGTTGCCGCGAAGAAGGCAGCACCGGCGAAGAAGGCCGCTGCGAAGAAGGTCGCGGCTAAGAAGGTCGCAACGAAGAAGGTTGCAGCCAAGAAGGTCGCTGCCAAGAAAGTCGCGGTGAAGAAGGTTGCCGCGAAGAAGGCCGCGCCGGCGAAGAAGGCCGCTGCGAAGAAGGTTGCAGCCAAGAAGGTCGCAGTGAAGAAGGTTGCTGCGAAGAAGGCCGCACCGGCGAAGAAGGCTGCTGCGAAGAAGGCCGCGCCGGCGAAGAAGGCTGCCGCCAAGAAGGCTGCGCCTGCGAAGAAGGCCGCTGCGAAGAAGGCTGCGCCTGCCAAGAAGGCTGCCCCTGCGAAGAAGGCTGCCGCACCGAAGGCTGCTGCCCCGGCGAAGAAGGCTGCTGCTCCGAAGAAGGCCGCTGCTCCGAAGAAGGCCGTCGTGAAGAAGGCTGCACCGGCAACCACCGCGTCGACCGCATCGGTTGCGCCGGCATCGGGCGTGAAGACCGCGCTCAACCCGGCGGCGGCATGGCCGTTCCCGACCGGCAGCCGTCCGTAATCGCGGCTGGCTAGTACCACCCGGACACTCATGTGGTGTCCGTGGGTTGAGTAGCGCTACTCAATCGATCCCGCCATCTGGCTCAGGTGGCGGGATTTTTTTCGTCCGTATTCATCGAAGTGCTGACCCGCGGCCGGCAGCGAATGGCGGACGAAAAAAAAACGCATGTGCAGCTTCGCACATGCGTTCGACCGCAGCTTGCGCCGCGTGCTGAGGATGCTCGTTAGTGCGTGACGCGCGTGACGCCGCCGCTCGACAGCAGTCGCACACGCTCGCCGGCGCGGAACATTTCGCCGCTTGCCGCCTGCGTGATCGAGCGCAGGTCGCCGTTATCGAGGCGCACGGTGATTTCGACACCGTTCGCCGTGCCGAGGTTTTCGCCGACCGCGTTGCCCGCGACCGCGCCGACGAGGCCGCCCGCGATGGCCGTCAGGATCGACCCCTTGCCGCCGCCGATCGCGCTGCCCGCGACCGCGCCGAGCGCACCGCCGCCGAGCGTGCCGATCGCGCTGCCGCCGCCGTCGGACTGGATGCGCACTGCACGGACGCTTTCGACCGTGCCCATGCGGACGGTCTGCTCGCGCTGCGCCTGGCCGACGCTATAGACATCCGCCGAGCCCGGCGCCGTGAAGCAGCCGGCGAGCGTCAGCGTGGCCGTCAGCATGGCCGCGAGCGTGAGGGTTTTTTTGGTCAACATCTTTGCTCTCCCACAATATTCATTTGAGACTGTACCCGAAGGCAGCCTCGAAGCGCGCGTCGATTTCGGCGCGCGTCAGTGCGTAAGTTTGGGGCCCCTGGTGGGCGATCTTGATCGAGCCCATCAGGCTCGCGAGGCGGCCCGTGGTTGCCCAGTCGAGGCCGTTCTCGATGCCGTACAGCAGGCCGCCCCGGAAGGCGTCGCCGCAGCCGGTCGGATCCACGACACGTTCTGCTTGCACGACCGGAATCTGTTCTTCGCCGTTTTTGTGAAGAATAGTCGAGCCGTGCTCGCCGCGCGTGATGATCAGCGCCTGAACCCGGCTGGCGATTTCCTGTTCGGACCAGCCCGTCTTGTCGCTGACGAGCTTGCCCTCGTAGTCGTTGACCGCGACGAAGGTCGCGAGTTCAATGATGCGGCGCAGCGTCGCACCGTCGAACAGCGGCAGGCCCTGGCCCGGATCGAAGATGAACGGGACGCCGGCCTTCGCGAATTGCTCGGCGTGCTGGACCATCCCGTCGAAGCCGTCCGGCGCGACGATGCCGAGCTTCACGCCCGCCACTTCGTCCGCGCGGTTCAGGTGCGACACCATCATCGCGCCCGGGTGGAATGCGGTGATCTGGTTGTTGTCGAGATCGGTCGTGATCATTGCCTGCGCGGTGTGCGTTTCGGGCACCACGCGCACGCTGGCCTTCGACAGGCCGAGGCTGTCGAGACGCTCGAGATAGCGATCGGCGTCGTTCGCGCCGACCGTCGCCATGATGCGCGCGTCGCCGCCGAGCATGTGCAGCGCGTAAGCGATGTTCCCCGCGCAACCGCCAAATTCGCGACGCATCGTCGGCACGAGGAAGCTCACGTTCAGAAGGTGAACCTGGTCGGGCAGGATGTGCTCGCGAAACCGGCCTTCGAAGGTCATGATGTTGTCGTAGGCGAGCGAGCCGCAAATCAGCGTAGTCAAGGCGTGCGTTCCTGTAGAGAGCAAAGGGGGGCGGCCACCCGACCGGCGCGCGGAGGCCGTCCGGCCTCGCGCGGCAGGGTCGGGTGGCAGCGGATTACTTCAGTGCGGCGAGCGCTGCGTCGTAGTTCGGCTCGTCCTTGATCTCGTCGACGAGTTGCGCGTGGATCACCTTGTCCTGGGCGTCGAGCACGACGACCGCGCGGGCCGTCAGGCCGTTCAGCGGGCCGCTCGTCACGTCGACGCCGTAGGCGTTCGCGAATGCGCGGCCGCCGCGGAACGTCGAAGCCGTCACGACGTTCGCGAGGCCTTCGGTCGTGCAAAAGCGCGTGGCGGCGAACGGCAGGTCGCCGGACACGACGACCACGACCGTGTTGTCGAGCGACGACGCGGCTTCGTTGAACTTGCGGGTCGACGTCGCGCAGGTCGGCGTGTCGAGGCTCGGGACGATGTTCAGCACCTTCCGCTTGCCGGCGAAGCTGGCGAGCGACAGATCGGCGAGGTCCTTGCCGACCAGCTTGAAGTCGGGGGCTTGCGAGCCGACGGCCGGGAACGTGCCGGCGAGATCGATCGGGTTGCCACCCAGCGTAACTTTGCTCATGTTCGTGCTCCGAAATAGCGCGCCGCTGCGGCGCGCGGGTTGAGACGGCGCGCATGCGCGCGCCGCGGTGCGTCACGGATAGAAGATCTGGACGCGGAAATTCGAGGCGGGCATGCCGTTCGTGTCGAGACGGACGACCATCGTCTGCGTCGTGCCCGGCGGCAGCCCGGCGTCGATCGGCGTGCCCGGGCGCACGTAGTCGCGCGGCGCGAGCACGCGGCGCACGGTTACGTGATTCGTGTCGTCGAGCAGCGTCAGCTCGAGCGACGGGTAGGCGAGCGCGACGTGGTAGCGGTTCGTCAGCGGCACCTTCAGCTCGAGCATGCGCGGGCCGTCGATCTGGCGCAGGTCGGTCGCGTCGAGCCGCAGGCCGTCGATCGCGCGCGGCGGCGTGAGCTTGCAGCCGAGCGGCGCGCATGCCTGCCGGAACCAGCTCTGCGTGACGGGCCAGTAGATCATCACGGTTTCGCGCTGCCACCACGCGAGTTGCGCGACGAGCAGCACCGCGAGCGCCACGGCGACGAGCCCGCCGAAAAAGCCGCCGAGCATCCCGCGTCGCTGCGGCGCGCCCGTCTCCCGCGTCTCGCGCGTCACGGCGAAATGCGGGCGGTCGTCATCGGTTAGGGCGGCGGGGAACGGTACGGCCGGTTGGACGGCCGGTTGGACGACCGGTTGGGCGACCGGTTGCGCGGCCGGTTGGGCTGCCGGTTCGCTGGCGGCCGCGGTCGGTGCGGGCGCGCGTTCGTCGGCGTGGATGTCGGGTGCTGATTCGGGTTCGGATTCGGATATGGCTTGCGCCGGCCTGAACGCGAAGCGCGGTTCGCGCGGTGCGTGCTCGTCGTCGGGCACTGCGAAGTGCGCGTTGCCAACCGGTTCGGCGGGCTCCGCTGCGGCTTGTTCAATCGATGGCGTGTGCGCGACGAAGCGCGGTTCGCGCAGGTCGGGCTCGACTGTCGGGGCGGCGAGCGACGTGCCCGATGCGTCGGTTTCGGGCAGCGTCGCCTCCGGTTCGGCGGGTTGCGCGACTGCAGCGTGCAGTTCGGCAGGGACGGACGCAATCGGTGCGGGCGTGCCGGAAAGGCGAACGACACCGGCCTCCATGGCCGGCAGCGCGAGCGGTACCAGCGGCTCGGCGCGTACGGTCTGCACGGTGTGCTGCAAGGATGGATCGACGCCGGCGTCGAGCCACGGCGCCCACATGTCCCAGCCTTCCGGCTTGTAGTCGATATCGGACGCCGGCTCGACCGGGGCGTCGGTGGCGAAGAGCCGCGCGGGGGCGGCGTCGTGTTGCGGGGCGGCGGCGTCCGGGCCGGCCGGTGCCGCTTCGGTCAGCGCCGGGTCGGGCTGCCGCGCCGGATCAGGTACGAGCGACTGCGATGCGTTGAAGACCTGGTGGCAGTGTCCGCAGCGCACGAGCCCGTCATGCAGCGAGAGCTGTTCCTGCTGCAGCCGGAAGACGGTTTCGCAATGAGGGCAGCGCGTCGCAAGAAGCATGTCGAGCCGGGCGGCCTGCTGGCCAGAGTGAAGGACAGCGCTATTCTAATGGCTTTCGCGCCGGGTTCCCGCGAGGCATACCCAACCTTCGTGTTCGCGCCAGACCGAGATGTCGACGTAGCGCGCATAGACGGCTGCGACTTCGTCCGCCTGGCGCGCGAGCACGCCCGACAGCGCGATGCGCCCGCCCGGTTTCACCTTCGATGCGAGCATCGACGCCATCAGCTTCAGCGGGTTCGACAGGATGTTCGCGACGACGATGTCGAATTCGCCGGTCGGGCACGCGTCGGGCAGCCCGTACGTGACTTCCGCATGGTTGCGTTCGCTGTTCTGCCGCGCCGACTCGACCGCCTGCGGATCGATGTCGATGCCCACCACGGGGTTCGCCCCGCATTTCCGCGCGAGGATCGCGAGAATGCCCGAGCCGCAGCCATAGTCGAGTACCGACTGGCCGGGCTTCACCGACTGTTCGAGCCATTCCATGCACAGGCGCGTGGTCGGGTGGCTACCGGTGCCGAAGGCGAGACCGGGGTCGAGTTCGAGGATCAGCGCGTCGGGGTCGGGCGCGTCGTGCCACGACGGCACGACCCAGATCCGCTCGCCGATCGGAATCGGCTCGAATTGCGACTGCGTGAGCCGCACCCAGTCCTGTTCCTCGACTTCGCGCACGTCGAACTTCGGCGTCTCGGCGACGCCGATTTCGTTCACGGCGGCCGCGAGCAGCACGGCCGGCTCGTGATCGGGCGACAGCAGCGCGATCACACGCGAGTGCTGCCACGCGGTGCGATCGGGAACCAGGCCTGGCTCGCCGAAGAGCGGCTGTTCGTCGGGCGTGTCGGCGTCGGCGTCTTCGACGGACACCGACAGCGCGCCGAGTTCGAGCAGCGCGTCGGACAGCGCCTCCGCATGCTCACGGGCCAGTTCGACGACGAGTTCGCGATAGCTCATGCTTACGCTTCTTCCGGTGCGACCTGCTGCTTCTGGGCGAGCCGGTGTTCGAGGTAGTGGATGCTGGTGCCGCCTTCGACGAACTTCGAGTCGATCATCAGCTCGCGGTGCAGCGGAATGTTCGTGTGGATGCCTTCGACGACCATTTCCGACAGCGCGATGCGCATCCGGCGGATCGCCTGGTCGCGTGTCGCGCCGTAGGTGATCAGCTTGCCGATCATCGAATCATAGTTCGGCGGCACGAAATAGCCATTGTACGCATGCGAGTCGACGCGCACGCCGGGGCCGCCCGGCGTATGCCACGACGTGATCCGGCCCGGCGACGGCGTGAACTTGAACGGATCTTCCGCGTTGATCCGGCATTCGATCGCATGCCCGCGGAACTGGATGTCGCGCTGGCGCAGCGCGATCTTCTCGCCGGCCGCGATGCGGATCTGTTCCTGCACGATGTCGACGCCCGTGATCATCTCGGACACCGGGTGCTCGACCTGCACGCGCGTGTTCATCTCGATGAAGTAGAACTCGTTGTTCTCGTACAGGAATTCGAACGTGCCCGCGCCGAGGTAGCCCATCTTCTTGCACGCGTCCGCGCAGCGGTCGCCGATGCGCTCGATCAGGCGGCGCGGAATGCCGGGCGCCGGCGCTTCCTCGATCACTTTCTGGTGACGGCGCTGCATCGAGCAATCGCGCTCGCCGAGCCAGATCGCGTTCTTGTGCGCGTCCGACAGCACCTGGATTTCGATGTGGCGCGGGTTCTCGAGGAACTTCTCCATGTACACCTGCGGGTTGCCGAACGCACGGCCGGCTTCCTCGCGGGTCATGTTGACCGCGTTGACGAGCGCGGCCTCGGTGTGCACGACGCGCATTCCGCGCCCGCCGCCGCCGCCCGCCGCCTTGATGATGACCGGATAGCCGATCGCGCGCGCAATCTTGACGATCTCCTTCGGATCGTCCGGCAACGCGCCTTCCGAGCCCGGCACGCACGGCACGCCGGTCTTGATCATCGTCTGCTTCGCGGTGACCTTGTCACCCATCATGCGGATCGTTTCCGGGCGCGGCCCGATGAACGTGAAGCCCGACTGCTCGACGCGCTCCGCGAAATCGGCGTTCTCCGACAGGAAGCCGTAGCCGGGGTGAATCGCCTCGGCATCGGTGACTTCCGCGGCGCTGATCAGCGCGGGCATGTTCAGGTAGCTCAGGTTCGACGGGGCGGGACCGATACAGACGGCTTCGTCCGCGAGGCGCACGTACTTGGCTTCCTTGTCGGCTTCCGAGTAGACAACCACCGTCTTGACGCCGAGTTCGCGGCACGCGCGCTGAATGCGCAGCGCGATTTCACCGCGGTTGGCAATGAGGATTTTTTCAAACATAGCGAGTATTCGTCTCTTCGAGGGGCGCGCGAACGGCGCCTGGCGAGCATCGGCGGCGCGCGGCCGGCAGGGCCGCGCGGCGGGCTTAGCCGATCACGAAAAGCGGCTGGCCGTATTCGACGGCCTGGCCGTTCTCGACGAGGATTTCCTTGATCACGCCGGCCTTGTCCGACTCGATCTCGTTGAGCAGCTTCATCGCTTCGATGATGCAGATCGTCTGGCCTTCCTTGACCGTGTCGCCAACCTGGACGAACGGGTCGGCGCCCGGCGACGGTGCGCGATAGAACGTGCCGACCATCGGCGACGTCACGACGTGGCCCTGCGGGACGGCCGGTGCGGCTGCCGCGCCTGCGGCCGGCGCGGCGGCGCCGTCGGTCGGCAGCGCGGCCGACGGGGCGGGCGCGCTGACCTGCGGGGCAAACCCAGCCGTCTGCTGCACGTAGACCGGCGGCGCGTTCTTGACGATGCGCACCTTGCCTTCACCTTCCGTGACTTCCAGCTCGGAGATGCCGGATTCGGAAACGAGGTCGATCAGAGTTTTCAGCTTACGAAGATCCATCGGGAATTCCCCTTTCAATACGTGAAAGCGCCGGTTAGGGGCCGGCGCTGAATCTAGATCGCGAAATCAGCCGCGCGACGCGCCTTGCAGCTTGTCCAGCGCGTACTCGAGCGCGTACAGATAACCTTTCCAGCCGAGCCCGCAGATGACGCCTTCGGCCTGGTCGGAAAAGTAGGAGTGATGCCTGAACGCTTCGCGGCGGTGCACGTTCGACAGATGAATCTCGACGAACGGGATGCCTACGCCGGCGATCGCGTCCCGGATCGCGACGCTGGTGTGCGTATACGCGGCGGGATTGATCAGGATGAAATCGGTCTGTTCCTGCCGCGCGGCCTGGATGCGGTCGACGAGCGCGCCTTCATGGTTGCTCTGGAACGACGACAGTTCGGCGCCGGCTTCCTGCGCCCGCGCGGCAAGCGCCTGATCGATCTGCGCGAGCGTGACGCGGCCGTACACCTCCGGTTCCCGGGTGCCGAGAAGGTTCAGGTTGGGGCCGTGCAGCACCAGCAATCGTGTCATGGTCGCTTCTATTTCTGCGGAATTGCGCGAACTTTAGCGCTATTTAGAGAAATTTGTCTAGTTTTGCCGAACGGCCAGGCGCGCCGGACCTGCAAGAATTACCGGTGGAGCGGCAAAGTATCGGTGAATTCACGCGAAATTGCGGCGATCGACGCACAAATCGCCGCCAACGTGCGGGCGGCCGTTCAGGACGATCACAACGCGTCGAGGGTCTTTCTCAGCTCGGCCGGCTGGATTTGTCCTAATTTTGTCTCGCGAATCTTGCCGGTTTCGTCGATGACGACCGTGAATGGCAGCGCGCCGGCCGTATTTCCGAAATTACGGGCCAGATCGGCGCCCGCATAACCGCTGACGAAAACCGGATAGTCGACCTTCACCTTCTGGAGAAAGTTCTTCACGTTCTGGTCGGAATCGACGCCGATCCCGATGAAGCGGATGCCTTTCTGCTTGTATTGATGCGACAGCGCGACGAGCTCCGGCATCTCCTCGACGCACGGGCCGCACCACGACGCCCAGAAATTGACCACGACCTTCCGGCCCTTGAAGGAGGCGAGCGACGCCGGCTTGCCGTCGACGCCGGTCAGCGACGCGGCCCACAACTGGTCGACCGGGTTGCCCTGCGCGGCGGGCGCCGCGACGGCGACGCCGTCATCGGCGCTGCCGCCGCGGAACCAGTGGCCGGCGGCGAGCCCGCCGGCGATGGCGGCGGCCGCGACCACCGCGAGCGCCAACATGCGTTTCTTCATCATCGTCGAATCATTCCGGTTCGGAAGGAGCGTTGCTGGCCTCGAGCAGCGCGCGCAATGCGGCGGCGTCCGCGCGCGGGACCCGGCCGCGCGCGTCGGCCTTGACCGCGCCGCGCAGGTCGTCGCTCGCGTAGAGCGCGACGTGAATGCCGATCGCGTCCACGTCGCGCCGCGGGCGCCACAGGAAGCTGAGCGTCTCGACGTCGGCGCGGCCGGCGAAATGTCGCGTCTCGGACACGTCGTACTGAACGTTCTGGTTCAGCAGGTAGATCGCGACGTCCTTCGGGTTGTCGGTGAATATCTGCAAATGGATGTCCGAATGTTCGTTCGCGGTACCGTGCAGCACCGCGCCCGTCACATACGGATTGAACTCGGCGAGCCGGCGCATCCAGTCGAGCGCGATCTCGCGCAGGCGGCGCAGTTCGTCCGGCTGCGTGTCGCTCTGGAACAGCGCGAGATACTCGCGCAGTTCTTCCTCGATCAGGTCGTTATCGGGCAGCCATTCGCCGGCAACGCGCGTATCGCCGAACAGCTGGCGCGCGGCCTTGCGCTTCGCGCTGGCGTAATCGAGGCCGTCCTCCGCGATCAGGCGGGCGGCGGACTGGGCGATTTCCTCGCGGGCGCGCCGCGGGTCGACAAGGGGTTTGCGAGACATGATCCGGCAATCATACTCGATCGCCGCCACGCCCGAACGCGGTGCCGGTGCGTGCCGCGGGCAGCATCCGCGATCCGTCGTTCGGGCCGCCGGGCATGGCGGGCCGTCAGTTACAATGGCGGTCTTTGTGTCGCGGCGAAAGTCGTTGGCCGGGCGGCCTGTCCGGCGTGCCGCAGACCTTCCTTTCCGAATCGACGGCGCCCGGCGGCGCGAAAGCATTCATCTATGCACATCCACATTCTTGGCATCTGCGGCACCTTCATGGGCGGTCTTGCCGTGCTCGCGCGCGAGGCGGGCCACACGGTGACGGGTTGCGACGCGGGCGTCTATCCGCCGATGAGCACGCAGCTCGAGGCGCAGGGCATCACGCTGATCGAGGGCTACGGCGCCGAGCAGATCGATCTGAAGCCCGATCTGTTCGTGATCGGCAACGTCGTCACGCGCGGCAACCCACTGATGGAGGCGATCCTCGATCGCGGCCTGCCTTACGTGTCCGGCCCGCAATGGCTCGGCGAGCACGTGCTGGCGGGCAAGTGGGTGCTGGCGGTCGCGGGCACGCACGGCAAGACGACCACGTCGTCGATGCTCGCGTGGCTGCTGGAAGATGCCGGCCTGAACCCGGGCTTCCTGATCGGCGGCGTGCCGCTGAACTTCGGCGTGTCGGCGCGGCTGACCGATTCGAGTTTCTTCGTGATCGAGGCCGACGAATACGATACGGCGTTCTTCGACAAGCGCTCGAAGTTCGTCCACTACCGGCCGCGCACCGCGGTGCTCAACAATCTCGAATTCGATCACGCCGACATCTTTCCGGATCTCGCCGCGATCGAAACGCAATTCCATCATCTCGTGCGTACCGTACCGGGTGTCGGCCGGATCGTGACCAACGGCCGTTCCGACGCGCTGGAGCGCGTGCTCGCGCGCGGCTGCTGGAGCGAGGTCGAGCGCTTTGGCGTCGACGGCGGCTGGCAGGCGCTGCCGGCCGAGGACGGCGTGCCGGTCGACGAACGGTTCGCGGTGTATTCGCAGTCCGAGCGCGTCGGTGCGGTCGCGTGGCAGGTGCAGGGCGACCATAACCGGATGAACGCGCTCGCGGCGATCGCCGCCGCGCGCCACGTCGGCGTGCCGCCCGCCCAGGCCGCCGAATCCCTCGCATCGTTCCGCAACGTGAAGCGGCGCATGGAAGTGCGCGGCAGCATCGACGGCGTGACCGTCTACGACGACTTCGCGCACCATCCGACCGCAATCGAAACCACGATCGCCGGCCTTCGTGCGCGCATCGGCCGTCAAAATTCCCGCATTCTCGCGGTGCTCGAGCCGCGCTCGAACACGATGAAGCTCGGCGTGATGAAGGCGCAACTGCCGGCAAGCCTCGCGGACGCCGACCTGGTGTTCGGCTACGGCGCGCCCACCGGGCGCGACGTGCTCGGCTGGAACCTCGCCGACGCGCTCGCGCCGCTCGGCGACAAGGCACATGCGTTCGACGATCTCCATTTGCTGGTGAAGTCGGTCGTCGAGGCCGCGCGTCCGGGCGACCACGTGCTGGTGATGAGCAACGGCGGCTTCGGCGGCGTGCACCAGAAGCTGCTCGACGCGCTCGGGAGCCGCGCGTGATCCTGTACCTGCACGGGTTCCGGTCGTCGCCGGAGTCGCAGAAGTCGCGGTTGCTCGCCGCGCGCATGGCCGAGCTCGGGCGCACGCACGAGTGGCGCTGCCCGTCGCTGTCGGTGTCGCCGCTCGATGCGATCGCCGTGGCGGAAGCCGAGGTGGCCGGTGCGCGCGACGTGACGGTGATCGGTAGCTCGCTCGGCGGCTACTACGCGACCTGGCTGGCGGAAAAGCACGGCTGGAAGGCGGTGCTGCTGAATCCGGCGATCGTGCCGCAACGCGATCTCGAGCAATATCTGGGCGAACAGCCGTTGTGGCACGGCGGCGGCTCGATCGTCGTCGAACGCCGTCACCTGCAGGAGCTCGATGCGCTGCGCGTGCCGGCGATTTCGCGGCCCGAGCGCTACTATCTGTTCGCGGCGACGGGCGACGAAGTGCTGGACTACCGCGAGATGCTCGCCCATTACCCGGGCGCGAAAACGCGCGTGATCGAAGGCAGCGATCACGGAATCAGCGAATTTGCCGACTATGTCGACGACGTTCTCGCTTTTTGCGACGACACGACGTCATGAGCCCGGCGTCATGCCGATCGAATTCCCATCATCATGCGGCGCCGCCGATGCGGCGCCCGGCAGTCTGAACGAGAGTACTGAGTGAACGTTTTCTTCGAGGAATCGGGCAGTTTCAAGGCGGGCAGCGTGCTGTCGCGCCAGGGCGACGCGTTTCAGGTCGAGTTGCCCGGCGGGCGGCGGGCGAAGGTGCGCGCAAAAGACGTGCTGATCGAATTCGAGAAGCCGGCCGCGAGCGAACTGATGCAGGAAGCCGACACGGCCGCGCAGCAGATCGACCTGGATTTCCTGTGGGAATGCGCGCCGGCGGAGGAATTCACCTACACGGCGCTGGCCGCGGAATACTTCGGCGCGACCTACGGCGCGGTCGAGCGCGCGGCGCTGGTGCTGCGGCTGCACGGCTCGCCCGTCTACTTCCGCCGCAAGGGGCGCGGCCAGTACCAGCGCGCGCCGGAAGACCAGCTCAAGATGGCGCTCGCGTCGCTCGAGCGCAAGCGCCAGCAGGCGCTCGTCCAGGTCCAGTATGAAGAGGAACTGAAGGCCGGCAAGCTGCCGGAGGCGTTCGCGGGCAAGGTGCTCGGGCTGCTGACGCGCCCGGACAAGAATGCGATCGAATACAAGGCGCTCGAGGCGGCGGCCGGTGCGCGCGGCGTGTCGCCGGCGCGGCTGATGCTCGACTGCGGCGGCGTCGCGTCGGCGCGTGCGCTGCACGAGGCGCGCTTCCTCGCGGAATTCTTCCCGCACGGCACGGGCTTTCCGCCCGTCACGGTCGGCCCGCTGCCGGACGACCTGCCGCGCGCGAATGTCGAGGCGTTCTCGATCGACGACGTCACGACGACTGAAATCGATGACGCGTTCTCGGTCGAGCACCTGGCCGACGGTCGCGTGCGGATCGGCGTGCACATCGCGGCGCCGGCGCTCGGCATCGTGCGCGGCGACGCGGTCGATGCGATCGCGCGTGCGCGCCTGTCGACCGTCTACATGCCGGGCGACAAGATCACGATGCTGCCGGACGACGTCGTCGACGTGTTCACGCTGAAGGAGGGCGACTACCGCCCGGCGCTGTCGCTGTACATCATCGTCAACCGCGAGACGCAGGACATCGTGGCGAACGAGACGCGCGCCGAACTCGTGTTCGTGAAGAGCAACCTGCGCCACAACACGCTCGACGAGCTCGTCAACGAAGAGACGCTCGCGGCCGGCACCGGCGACTACCCGCACAAGGACGACATCGCCGTGCTGTGGCCGCTCGCGCAGGCGCTGTTCGAGAAGCGCCAGGTCGCGCGCGCGGGCTATGGCCTGAAGCGCGAAGTGCAGCGCAACACCGACTACAACTTCTACGTCGAAGGCGAGCACGTGACGATCACGCCGCGTCGCCGCGGGTCGCCGCTCGACCTGATCGTGTCGGAGCTCGCGATCCTCGCGAACTCGACGTGGGGTGCGTTCCTGCACGATCACACGGTGCCGGGCATCTACCGCTCGCAGCGCGGCTTCGGCGCGCCGGGCCCGAAGCGCACGCGGATGCAGACGTCGGCCGCGCCGCACGAAGGCCTCGGCGTCGCGCAGTACGCATGGAGCACGTCGCCGCTGCGCCGCTACGTCGACCTCGTGAACCAGTGGCAGCTGCTCGCGTGCGTGCAGCACGGCGTCACCGCGAAGCTCGCCGCGCCGTTCAAGCCGAAGGACGCCGACCTGTACGCGGTCGTGCAGGGCTTCGACGACACCTATACCGCGTACGCCGACTACCAGCGCCGGATGGAATACTTCTGGTGCCTGCGCTGGCTTGCGCAGGAGCAGAGGAAGCAGGTCGTCGCGAGCGTCGTGAAGGGCGATCTCGTGCGTCTCGAGGAAATTCCGCTGCTGCTGCACGTGCCGGGGCTCGGCGTGCATGCGCGCGGCACGCGCGTGCTGCTCGACGTGATGTCGCTCGACGAGCTGACGATCGAGGCGTCGGTGCGGCTCCTGAACGTGCTCGACGCGCCGACCGTGACGAGCGGCGAGGCGGCCGAGGACGAAGACGAAACCGAAGGCGGCGACGACACGCTGGTCGATGCGGAAGACGCGTCGGCGCAAACCGAGGCCGAAGCGCTGGCCGAATCGGACGGGGCGGCGGCCGAAGGCGACGATGCCGCGACCGGCAACGGCCAGGCAAGCGAAGAGGGGCGCGCATCATGACCGCGATCGCGCCGACGAGCGGCGCCGACCGCTACGTGGTGTTCGGCAATCCGGTGGCGCACAGCAAGTCGCCGTTCATCCACGCGCAGTTCGCGGCGCAGACGGGCGAGGCGATCACTTACGAGCACCGGCTCGCACCGGTCGACGGCTTCGAGGCCGCCGTGCGCGCGTTCGTCGCCGAAGGCGGTCGCGGCGCGAACGTCACCGTGCCGTTCAAGCTCGACGCGCATGCGCTCGCCGACACGCTGTCGCCGCGCGCGGCGGCGGCCGGCGCGGTGAACACGCTGCGTATCGACGCCGACGGCAGCATCCACGGCGACAACACCGACGGTGTCGGCCTCGTGCGTGACATCGAATTGAATCTTGGCGTGTCGCTCGCAGGCGCGCGCATCCTGCTGCTCGGCGCGGGCGGCGCTGCCCGCGGTGTCGTGCTGCCGATGCTCGACCGCGCACCGCTGTCGATCACGATCGTGAACCGCACCGCGAGCAAGGCCGAGACGCTCGTCGGCCAGTTCACGCAGGCCGCGCACGATGCGGGCTGCGTGCTGGCGGGCGGCGGCCCGGACACCGTGCGTGCCGAACCGTACGACGTGATCGTCAACGCGACGGCCGGCAGTCTCGACGCGGCGCTGCCTGAGTGCGACGCTGCCGCGTTCGGCGCGGGCACGCTGGCCTACGACATGATGTATGGCGCGCAGCCGACCGTGTTCATGCAGCATGCGGCGTCGCTCGGCGCACGCACGGCCGACGGTCTCGGCATGCTGGTCGAGCAGGCGGCCGAATCGTTCTTCATCTGGCGCGGCGTGCGGCCGGACGGCGCACCCGTGCTGGCCGCGCTGCGCCAGGCGCTCGCGGCGGCCTGAGCGGAGCGCGGCAGGTGGCGGCGGTAAGCGGCGCGCGGCGCATGCGCACGGTCAGCCCGACCCGCTGGGTCGTCTATGCGGGTTCGGTGTTCGCGGGCGCGTGGCTCGCGACGCAGCTGTTCTATCTCGTGCAGATCGCGCTGTGGTCGTTCATCAATCCCGGTTCGACCGCGTTCATGCGTACCGACGCATGGTGGCTGTCGCGCGACAAGCCGCCCGCGCAGGTCCAGCACCAGTGGGTGCCGTACGACCAGATCTCGCGCAACCTGAAGCGCGCGCTGATCGCGTCGGAGGATTCGACCTTCGCGACCAATAACGGCTACGACGTCGACGCGATCCTGCAGGCGTGGGAGAAGAACAAGGCGCGCGGCCGGATCGTCGCGGGCGGCTCGACGATCACGCAGCAGCTCGCGCGCAACCTGTTCCTGTCGCGCGAGAAAAGCTACATCCGCAAGGGGCAGGAGCTGATCATCACGTGGATGCTCGAGACGGTGCTCGACAAGGAGCGGATCTTCGAGATCTACCTGAATTCGGTCGAATGGGGCCGCGGCGTATACGGCGCCGAGGCCGCCGCACGCTATTACTACCGGATTCCCGCGAACCGGCTCGGCGCGTGGCAATCGGCGCGCCTCGCGGTGATGCTGCCGAAGCCGCGCTGGTTCGACGCGCACCGCGGCTCGGCCTACCAGGCGCAGCGCGCGGCCGTCATTGCCCGCCGGATGGGTGCAGCCGAGCTTCCGCAATCGCAGTGAGCGGCGCGCTCGCGCCGTTGCATTGTCCGTTCCGTCGCCGACGCGCCATTGGTGCGCTGCAGCGCATGCGTGTCGCCCGCATTTCGGGCCGTATCCTTTAGACGAAATCGTCTATTTCGCTTTGCTGAGCAATGCCCGCGGCCGCGCGATTTTGTTTGCCGATATGGCACGAAATCCGCGCGGCTTCCGCATTCCAACGGTCATGCGCCCACCGCTGAAAGCCGGCTGAAAAACGATGGTGTGCGAATCGAAGCATTCCTGAAAGGTGTGCACCGCACCGACCCGCGCTCGAATATTTCCAAATTTTTCAAAGCCGACCCGCTCGCGTATATTGGCCAGCGCCTCGGCTTATCGGCCGCAATCGAGGCGGGGGGCGGCGTACCCGGCTGCTCGACACAAAAAACATTCGAGAGAAGGAAAGCAACGATGCCAGCGAGCAAAGCGAAGCTGTTGTTGGGAGTTGTGTTCTCTTCGCTGATTCTGACGGCCTGCAACGACGACGTGACGTCGTCCGCCGCGGCAGGTACCGACAATTCAGCCGATCCCGCCGCTCAGGTGGACAGGCCGTACAACGATCCCAACAGTTATTCGTCGAGCGCGACCGCGTCGCTCGATGCGTCCGCCGCGGTCGAGAAGGCCGCCGTCACCCATCACCAGATCACGCTGAACGGCCACACGATCCGCTACACGGCGACCGCCGGCCACCTCGTCGCGCGCAATCCGCAGACGGGCGCGCCCGAAGCGTCGTTCTTCTACATCGCGTACACGGCCGACAACCAGCCCGCTGCGAAGCGGCCCGTCACGTTCCTGTACAACGGCGGTCCCGGTTCCGCATCGGTGTGGCTGCATCTCGGCTCGTTCGGTCCGAAACGGATCCAGACGGGCGACCCGAACGCGAACACCTCGACGTTCCCGTTCGTCGACAACGCGGAAAGCCTGCTCGATACGACCGACCTCGTGTTCGTCGATGCGATCGGGACCGGCTTCTCGGAAGCGATCGCGCCGAACACGAACCAGACGTTCTGGGGTGTCGACCAGGACGGCGGCGCGTTTCGCGATTTCGTGATGCGCTACATCACCGTGAACCAGCGCAACGATTCGCCGAAATACCTGTTCGGCGAATCGTATGGCACGCCGCGCACCGACGTGCTCGCGAACCTGCTCGAAACGGCCGGCGTGAAGCTCGCCGGCATCGTGCTGCAGTCGTCGATCCTGAACTACAACGCGAACTGCGACATGGCGAGCGATTACATCGGCAACTCGAACAACGGGTCGAGCCCGGTGAGCTGCGCGGGCTTCGTGCCGTCCTACGGTACCGTCGGCGCGTATTACCAGCTCGACAATCCGAACCCGTCGAGCCTGCCGCAGTATGCGGACCAGATGCGCCTGCTGACGGCCGGCAGCTACGCGCCCGCCGTGAACGCGTATCTCGCGAGCCACACGCCGCCCCCGCCGACGCTCGTCACGACGATGGTGAATTCGACCGGCGTGAAGCAGTCGCTGTGGAATGCGGACTTCAACGTGGTCCCGACGTTCTTCGACAACAGCTTCCAGGTGGCGCTGATCCCCGGCACGCTGATCGGCCGCTACGACGCACGCGTGAACGTGCCGTCGTCGAGCCCGCTGGCGGCCGACGGCGACCCGTCGAGCACGTTCATCACGAAGCCGTTCACCGACACGATCGGCAGCTACCTGCCGAACGTGCTGAAGTACAGCGCGCAGTCCGCGTATTCGCTGAGCAGCAACGCGATCAACACGTGGGACTGGTCGCACGACGGCCTCGCGATGCCCGACACGATCCCCGATCTCGCCGCGGCGCTGACGCTGAATCCGTCGCTGAAGGTGCTGTCCCTGAACGGCTATCACGACATCGCGACGCCGTTCTACCAGACCGAGCTGGACCTCGCGCGGCTCGGGTCGCAACCGAACCTGACGATCAAGGACTATCAGGGTGGACACATGGTCTATCTCGACGATACGTCGCGTCCGCAGGAGAAGGCCGACCTCGTGACCTTCTACAACGCGGCCGCGCACTGATGCGATGGGCGGACCTGGCGACGCGCGCCCGTGGCGGCGCCGTTCGTCGGCCGTCGACGACCTCATTCCAGACTGGAGCCTGACATGAAGAAACGTTTCATCGTCGTTGCCGCGGCGCTTGCATGCGCCGGCGCTGCAACATTCGCATCCGTGTCCGCGTTCGCGCAAGCGAGCGACGCCGCCACCCCGGCGCGGGCGCGCCAGGCGCAGCTCGGCGATCCGTACGTGCCGCCGGCCGCGCGCAAGCCGACCGCCGGCACGCAGACGACGGGCGCCGCGCTGCACGCGCAGGTGGTGCGCAAGCTCGCGCGGCAGTTCGGCACGGCCGATACGCAGAACACCGGTTCGATCACCGAAGCGCAGGCGCGCGCGGCCGGCCTCGGCTACGTCGCGAACCACTTCCGGCAGATCGACGCGAGCGGCAGCGGTCGCGTGTCGTTCTCCGACGTGCAGCGCTACATGCAGGCGCGCAGCACGACCCAGCAATAAGCGCGGCGCGGGTGGATAACGGGGGCGGAACCCGCGACGCGTCGCGTTCCGCCCCCGTGCACGTGGCACGGCCGTTTCACGGCGATTGCCGGTTCTTCTCAGTATCTGGACAACGCATTCAAATATTGGAGACGAGTGCGTGCGCTCCTACAATCCGAAGCACATCGACAGCTTCGGACCCACGCATCGCGCGGCGCCCGACGCACACGGAGACACATTCCATGAAGTTCGCCGGGCGCTTTCCTCGGTGCATCGACCGCCGCGTTGCCGCGACGCCCGACCTCGTTCCGGCCTCGCGACCGCGGCTTCACCGATTCCGCTGAACAGCCCGTTCCATGACCAAGATGCCCGATTCCCTTGCTCTCGACGCCCGGCGCGCGACGCCGGACGATGCGCCGCTGACCGACAGCATCGGCGCGACCAGCACGCCGCTCGATCTCGCCGCGCAGCAGGCCGGCACGCAGACACTGTTGCGCGGTCTCGCGATCCTCGAGGCGATCGCGAACGGCGCGCGCGACATGCGTGCGATCGGCGCCGCGCTCGGCACGACGCGCAGCACGACGCACCGTCTCGTCAGCAGCCTTGTGCAGGCGCGCTACCTGCGGCAGGTGCAGGGCGGTTACCTGCTCGGCCCGAAGCTGATCGAGCTCGGCACGATCGCGCTCGAGCAGATGCCGCTCACGGCGGTCGCGCGGCCGCACCTCGAGGCGCTCGCGGAAGCGACGCTCGACACGATTCACCTCGGCGTGCGCGACGGCGACGACGTGCTGTACATCGACAAGATTCCCGGCACGCGCGGCCTCGAGATGCGTTCGCGCGTCGGCCACCGGATGCCGCTCGCCTCCACCGGCATAGGCAAGGCGATGATGCTCGACCTCGATCCAGACCTGTGGCGCTCGCTGTTCGAAGCCGCGCGCCGCGCACTGGCCGGCGTCAATTTCAAGCCGGACAACCGGCCCGAGACGAGCGCGTTCCTGCAGCGCATGGCGCATTACGCGGCCGGTGGCTACACGTTCGACCTCGAGGAAAACGAGGCGTCGATCCGCTGCGTGGCCGCGCCGATTCGCGACGCATCGGGCGCGGTCGTCGCGGCCGTGTCGGTCGCGAGCACGATTCCGTACATGCCGCACGACCGGATGGATGAACTGATTCCGCTTGTGCAGCGCGAAGCGCGAGCCATTTCCGCGGAACTGGGCTGGAGCCCGCCGCAGGGTACCCGCAGGATCAAACGATGACCCATTCGACCCGGACCGCTCCGGACGCCAACTCCGCCGCCCCGTCGCTGATTGCGCTCGACTGGGGCACGACGTCGCTGCGCGCGTATCTGTTCGATGCGCACGGGGCGCTGCTCGACACGCGCAGCCGCGCGGCGGGCGTGATGCATGTGCCGGCCGGCGGCGCGCGTGCATTCGACGTCGTGTTCGAGGAAGCGTGCGGCGACTGGCTCGACCGCGCGCCGGGCGTGCCGGTGCTGGCCGCCGGGATGGTCGGTAGCGCGCAGGGCTGGCGCGAGGCGCCGTACGTCGCGGTGCCGGCCGGCGCCGACGCGCTCGTCGCGGGCCTCGTCACGGTGACGACGGCGCGCGGCACGGCGGTGTCGATCGTGCCGGGCGTGATCGCGACGGGCGAGTTGCCCGACGTGATGCGCGGCGAAGAAACGCAGATATTCGGCGCACTCGCGAACGATCCCATGCTTGATGCCGATCGTTCAGGGCTACTGATCGGCTTGCCGGGCACGCATGCGAAGTGGGCGTGGGTGAAGGACGGGCTCATCGAGCGCTTCCAGACTTTCATGACGGGCGAGCTGTTCGCGGCGCTGCGCGACCATACGATCCTCGGCCGCACGATGCGCGCGAGCCCGTCGCCCGACCGCGCGGCATTCGCGCGCGGCGTCGCGGTGGCACGCGGCGCGCAGCGCGCGGGGCTGCTCGCGACGATCTTCAGCACACGCACGCTCGGCCTGACCGACCGGCTCGCGCCCGATGCACAGGGCGACTACCTGTCCGGCCTGCTGATCGGCCACGAACTCGGCGCGCTCGACGCGATGCTCGCGGAGCGCGGTGTCGCGCTCGCGAACCAGCCGCTGCTGCTGATCGGCGACGACGGATTGTGCGCGCGCTATGTCGACGCGCTGCGCGTGTTCGGCTGCCTGCATGCGCGCGTCGTCGCGCAGGCGACCGAGCGCGGCCTGTGGCAGATCGCATCGCGTGCCGGACTCGTGCGCGCGGACGGCGAACCCGTCTGCGCCGATCAATGAACCGATTGAAGAGGAACCCTCGATGTCGTCCGACCTGACGTTGCCCGCGCCGTACACGCCGCATCCCGCATTGATGAGAGCGTTCGACGCGTGCCCGCTGATCGCGATCATGCGCGGCATCACGCCCGCCGAAGCGGCCGACCACGGCCTCGCGCTGCACGAAGCCGGCTTGCGGATCGTCGAGGTGCCGCTCAACTCGCCCGATCCGTTCGACAGCATCGCGGCGCTGCGCCGCGCGTTGCCGGACGACATGATCGTCGGCGCGGGCACCGTGCTGCGCGCCGAATTCGTCGACCGCGTGCAGGACGCCGGCGGCACGCTGATCGTGATGCCGCACAGCGACGCGGCCGTGATCCGCCGCGCGCGCGAGCGCGGGCTCGCGAGCGCACCGGGCGTCGCGACGCCGACCGAGGCGTTCGCCGCGCTCGCGAACGGCGCCGACGTGCTGAAGATGTTCCCGGCCGAGCAGCTCGGCGTGCCCGTCGTGAAGGCGTGGCGCGCGGTGATCGACCGCGCGGTGCCGCTGATTCCGGTCGGCGGGATTGCGCCGGACAACATGCAGCCGTTCCTCGCGGCCGGCGCCAACGGCTTCGGCCTCGGCTCGGCGCTGTACCGGCCCGGCCAGTCGGCGGACGCAACCCTGGCGAATGCGCGCGCGTTCCAGGCCGGCCTGCGCGCGGCGCTGGGCGGAGCCGCATGATGGGACGTCTCGCGGGCAAGGTCGCGGTGGTGACGGGCGCGGGCCGCGGGATCGGCGCCGCGATCGCGCAGGCGTTCGCGCGCGAGGGCGCGGCCGTCGCGCTCGTCGACCTCGACTTCCCGCAGGCGCAGCGCACGGCCGCTGCGATCGCCGCCGGCATCGACGGCGCGCGCGTGCTCGCGCTGCATGCGGACGTCGCGCGGCAGGACTCGGTGCGCGACGCGTTCGCGCAGACCGAAGCGACGCTCGGCCCGCTCGACGTGCTGGTGAACAACGCCGGCATCAACGTGTTCGCCGATCCGCTGACGATGACGGACGACGACTGGCGCCGCTGCTTCGCGGTCGATCTCGACGGCGTGTGGCACGGTTGCCGCGCGGCGCTGCCCGGGATGGTCGAACGCGGTCGCGGCAGCATCGTGAACATCGCGTCGACGCATGCGTTCCGGATCATCCCGGGCTGCTTTCCGTACCCGGTCGCGAAACACGGCGTGCTGGGCCTCACGCGTGCGCTCGGCATCGAATACGCGGCGCGCAACGTGCGGATGAACGCGATCGCGCCCGGCTATATCGAGACGCAGCTCACGCGCGACTGGTGGGATGCGCAGGCCGACCCGGCCGCCGCGCGCGCCGAGACGCTCGCGCTGCAGCCGATGAAGCGGATCGGCAAACCGGAGGAAGTCGCGATGACGGCCGTGTTCCTCGCCTCCGACGAGGCGCCGTTCATCAATGCCGCGTGCATCACCGTCGACGGCGGGCGCGCGGCGCTGTACCACGATTGACGCAACGATTCGAAAGACCGCACGTGCGACGGCCGCGCGCACGCTGCGTCGAAACCAACAAGCGGCTGCATCCTGTTCGATGAAGACAAGGAGACACTGGAGATGAAACGCAGAACGTTCGTAACGCTGGCCGCGGCGGCGGCGGTGGTGATGGGGAGCCCGGTTGCGCATGCGGCCGATCCGGTCAAGATCGGCTTTCTGGTGAAGCAGCCGGAAGAGCCGTGGTTCCAGGACGAATGGAAATTCGCCGAGATGGCCGCGAAGGACAAGGGCTTCACGCTCGTGAAGATCGGCGCGCCGTCGGGCGAGAAGGTGATGAGCGCGATCGACAACCTGTCCGCGCAGAAGGTGCAGGGCTTCATCATCTGCACGCCCGACGTGAAGCTCGGGCCGGGCATCGTCGCGAAGGCGAAGTCGCACAACCTGAAGATGATGACGGTCGACGACCGCCTCGTCGACGGCGCGGGCAAGCCGATCGAGTCGGTGCCGCACATGGGGATTTCCGCGTACAACATCGGCAAGCAGGTCGGCGACGGCATCGCGGCCGAGATCAAGAAGCGCGGCTGGAACATGAAGGACGTCGGCGCGATCGACATCACGTACGAGCAGCTGCCGACCGCGCACGACCGCACGAGCGGCGCGACCGACGCGCTGGTGGCGGCCGGTTTCCCGAAGGCGAACGTGATCGCGGCGCCGCAGGCGAAGACCGACACCGAGAACGCGTTCAACGCGGCGAACATCGCGCTCACCAAGAACCCGCAGTTCAAGCACTGGGTTGCCTACGGCCTGAACGACGAAGCCGTGCTCGGTGCGGTGCGCGCGGCCGAAGGGCGCGGCTTCAAGGCGGACAACATGATCGGCATCGGCATCGGCGGTTCCGATTCGGCGCTCAGCGAATTCAAGAAGCCGCAGCCGACGGGCTTCTACGGCACCGTGATCATCAGCCCGAAGCGCCACGGCGAGGAAACCTCGGACCTGATGTACGCCTGGATCACGCAGGGCAAGGCACCGCCGGCGCTGACGCTGACGACAGGCATGCTCGCGACGCGCGACAACGTGTCGAAGGTGCGCGACGAGATGGGGCTCGCATCGAAGTAAGCGGCTTGCCGGCTGCCGCGGCGATGCGGCAGCCGGCGATCGATGGATCTGCAAAGTGGGGAGACGACGTGTCAGCGGCACTGCGTTTTGACAATATCGGCAAGGTATTTCCCGGCGTGCGCGCACTCGACGGCATCTCGTTCGACGTGCATGCGGGTGAGGTGCATGGCCTGATGGGCGAGAACGGCGCGGGCAAGTCGACGCTGCTGAAGATTCTCGGCGGTGAATACCAGCCCGATGCGGGCAGCGTGCTGGTCGACGGCCAGCCCGTGCATTTCTCGAGTGCGGCCGCGTCGATCGCGGCCGGCATTGCGGTGATTCACCAGGAACTGCAGTACGTGCCCGACCTGACGGTCGCGGAGAACCTGCTGCTCGGCCGCCTGCCGAACGCGCTCGGCTGGGTGAAGAAGGGCGAGGCGAAGCGCCATGTGCGCGAGCGGCTCACCGCGATGGGCGTCGATCTCGATCCCGACGCGAAGCTCGGGCGGCTGTCGATCGCGCAGCGGCAGATGGTCGAGATCTGCAAGGCGCTGATGCGCAACGCGCGCGTGATCGCGCTCGACGAGCCGACGAGTTCGCTGTCGCATCGCGAGACCGAGGTGCTGTTCAAGCTCGTCGACGACCTGCGTGCGCAGGGCCGCGCGCTGATCTACATCTCGCACCGGATGGACGAGATCTACCGGCTGTGCGATGCGTGCACGATCTTCCGCGACGGGCGCAAGATCGCGTCGCACGAATCGCTCGCCGACGTGCCGCGCGAGCAGCTCGTCGCCGAGATGGTCGGGCGCGAGATTTCGGACATCTACCATTACGCGCCGCGCGCGCTCGGCGACGTGCGGTTTTCGGCCGAAGGCGTCGACGGCCCGGCGCTGCGCGAACCGGCGAGCTTCTCGGTGCGCGCGGGCGAAATCGTCGGGTTCTTCGGGCTGGTCGGCGCGGGGCGCAGCGAACTGATGCGGCTCGTGTACGGCGCGGACCGCCGGCGCGCGGGCGAGCTGACGCTCGACGGCAAGCGCATCGACGTGAAGCGCACCGGCGACGCGATCCGCCACGGCATCGTGCTGTGTCCGGAGGACCGCAAGGAAGAAGGGATCATCGCGATGGCGTCGGTCGCGGAGAACATCAACATCAGCTGCCGCCGCCATTCGCTGCGCGCCGGGCTCTTCATCGACCGCAAGACCGAGATCGAAACGGCCGACCGCTTCATCCAGCGGCTGAAGATCAAGACGCCGAACCGCCGGCAGAAGATCCGCTTCCTGTCGGGCGGCAACCAGCAGAAGGCGATCCTGTCGCGCTGGCTCGCGGAGCCCGACCTGAAGGTGGTGATCCTCGATGAGCCGACGCGCGGGATCGACGTCGGCGCGAAGCACGAGATCTACGACGTGATCTACCGGCTCGCGGAGCGCGGCTGCGCGATCGTGATGGTGTCGTCGGAACTGCCGGAAGTGCTCGGCGTGTCCGACCGCATCGTCGTGATGCGCGAAGGCCGCATCGCGGGCGAGCTGTCGCGCGAGCAGGCGAACGAGCATGCGGTGCTCAGCCTCGCGCTGCCGCAAACGAGCGTCGCCGAGGCGGCCTGACGCGATGTCAGGTCGCCGCGGGCGACGCACGCTATTCGAATCGATCACGCGCGGCGCGGGCCGCGCGATGCAGGAGCAGGAGACACAACCATGCAAGTCCGGGAAAACCTCGCCAGCGCAGCCGTGAAGCCGTCGGCCGACGCGCTGGTTCCACAGCAGAGCGACCGCCAGAAGTGGTGGCAGCACCTCACCGAATACAGCCTGATCGCGATCTTCGCGGTGATGTTCCTGACCATGTCGCTGACGGTCGATCACTTCTTCTCGATCGACAACATGCTCGGCCTCGCGCTGTCGATCTCGCAGATCGGGATGGTCGCGTGCACGATGATGTTCTGTCTGGCCTCGCGCGATTTCGACCTGTCGATCGGCTCGACCGTCGCGTTCTCCGGCGTGCTGTGCGCGATGGTGCTGAACGCGACCGACAACACGTTCGTCGCGATCATCGCGGCGGTCGCCGCCGGTGCGGCGATCGGGTTCGTGAATGGCGCGGTGATCGCGTACCTGCGCATCAACGCGCTGATCACGACGCTCGCGACGATGGAAATCGTGCGCGGGCTCGGCTTCATCGTGTCGAAGGGGCAGGCGGTCGGCGTGTCGTCGGACACGTTCATCGCGCTCGGCGGGCTGTCGCTGTTCGGCGTATCGCTGCCGATCTGGGTCACGCTGCTGTGCTTCATCGTGTTCGGCGTGCTGCTGAACCAGACCGTGTACGGCCGCAATACGCTCGCGATCGGCGGCAACCCGGAGGCGTCGCGCCTGGCGGGGATCAACGTCGAACGCACGCGCGTCTACATCTTCCTGATCCAGGGCGCGGTGACGGCGCTCGCCGGCGTGATCCTCGCGTCGCGCATCACGTCGGGCCAGCCGAACGCCGCGCAGGGCTTCGAGCTGAACGTGATCTCCGCATGCGTGCTCGGCGGCGTGTCGCTGATGGGCGGCCGCGCGACGATCTCGGGCGTCGTGATCGGCGTGCTGATCATGGGCACCGTCGAGAACGTGATGAACCTGATGAACATCGACGCGTTCTATCAGTACCTGGTGCGCGGCGCGATCCTGCTCGCGGCCGTGCTGCTCGACCAGTTGAAGAACCGCGGCGTACGCGACTGACCGATTCCACGGAGACGATTCGCATGACCATCGAAACTTCCGCGCAGGATCCGCGCGCCGCGAGCGACGCGCGCTATGCGCGCTACCCGAGCCTCGAGGATCGCGCGGTGCTGATCACGGGCGGCGCGACCGGGATCGGCGCGGCGTTCGTCGAGCACTTCGCGCGGCAGGGCGCGCGCGTCGCGTTCGTCGATCTCGACGCGCAGGCGGGCCAGGCGCTCGCGGAAAGCCTTGCGCAGATGCCGGAGGTACGCCACGCACCGCTGTTCCTTCCGTGCGACCTGACCGACATCGACGCGCTGCGCCATGCGATCGACGCGATCCGCGCGCGGATCGGCGCGATCGCGGTGCTCGTGAACAACGCGGCGAACGACACGCGCCACGCGATCGGCGACGTGACACCGGCGTCGTTCGACGCAGGCATCGCCGTGAACCTGCGCCATCAGTTCTTCGCCGCGCAGGCGGTGATCGACGACATGAAGCAGCGCGGCGGCGGCGCGATCGTCAATCTCGGCTCGATCAGCTGGATGCTGAAGAACGGCGGCTATCCCGTCTATGTGATGGCGAAGGCGGCCGTGCAGGGGCTCACGCGCGGGCTCGCGCGCGATCTCGGCCCGTTCGGGATCCGCGTGAATTCGCTGGTGCCCGGCTGGGTGATGACCGACAAGCAGCGCAAGCTATGGCTCGACGACGCGGGCCGCGCGGCGATCAAGGCGGGCCAGTGCATCGACGCCGAACTGCTGCCGGACGATCTCGCGCGCATGGCGCTGTTTCTCGCGGCCGACGACAGCCGGATGATCACCGCGCAGGACGTGGTGGTCGACGGCGGCTGGGCCTGATTGTTGGTGTTGATGTTCGCGCGGCACCGTGCGACGACCCGTATCGTTTCATCGACGAAGCAAAGGAGTTCACCATGACCGCCACGTCCTCGCGCGCCTTGTCGTCCACGAGCCAGTCGCGCCGCGCACGCCTGGCTGCCGCCGCGCAGCCGGTCAGCGCCGGCCCGCAGACCGCCGCGTTCGCGCAGGGCGTCGGCGCCGCCCATGCCGCGGCCGTCACGCTGTCGAACGCGGCGCTGCGGCTCGACGTGCTGCCGCACCTCGGCGGCGGCATCGCGCGCTTCGACTGGCGCGGCGACCACGGCGCGCTGGTGCCGGTGTTCCGCCGCTGCGAGCACCCGGAAACGGCCACGGATCCGAATGAACTCGCGTGCTATCCGCTGCTGCCGTATTCGAACCGGATCGGCAACGGCCGCTTCGAATGCGACGGGCGCAGCGTCGCGGTGCCGCGCAATCGTCGCGACGAGCCGCTGCCGATTCACGGCGACGGCTGGCTCGCGCCGTGGCAGGTGGACGACGCGACCGACACGACGCTGCAGCTGTCGCTCGATCGCGCGAGCGGTGCGCCGTATGCGTTTCGCGCGATCCAGTCGTTCGCGCTCGACGACACGACGCTGTCGATCGCACTGACGATCGAGAATGCGGGGCGCGCGCGGCTGCCGTTCGGTCTCGGCGTGCATCCGTTCCTGGTGCGCGACGATGCGACCGAGCTTGCCGCGGCCGCGGGCGGGCTGTGGCTGTCGGGCGCCGATTTCCTGCCGGTGCGGCATGTGAGCGTGCCGCCGGCCTGGCAGTTCGGCGTCGCGTATCCGTTGCCGGCGACGCTCGTCAATCATGCGTTCACCGGCTGGGGCGGCCACGCGGCGGTGAGCTGGCCGCGCCGCGGGCTGTCGCTGACGGTGGCGGCCGACGCCGATGCCTACGTGCTGTATACGCCGCCCGGCGAGGATTTCTTCTGCTTCGAACCCGTCGATCATCCGATCAACGCGGTGAACCTGCCGGGCGGCGCGGCCGCGCACGGCATGACGCTGCTTGCGCCGGGCGAATGGCTCACGCGGCGTTTCGCGTTCACCGTCGAGCGGGCCGATGCACGCGTCGATGCGGCCGCGCGCGAGGGACGCCGGCGACGCGGGTAAAATACGCGGTCTACCAACGGTTTGCCGCGAGTATCCGCCATGTCTTCCCCGCTTACTTTCATCGAATCGCTGCGCGCCGCGTGGCAGCGCACGAATTCGCTGCTGTGCGTCGGCCTCGATCCCGAGCCGTCGCGCTTTCCCGTGCAGTTCGACGGCCAGCCCGACGCGATCTTCGAATTCTGCCGGCAGATCGTCGACGCGACCGCGCCGTATGCGAGCGCGTTCAAGCCGCAGATCGCGTACTTCGCCGCGCATCGCGCCGAAGATCAGCTCGAGCGCCTGATCGCGCACATCCACCTCCAGCATCCGGGCCTGCCCGTGATCCTCGACGCGAAGCGCGGCGACATCGGCAGCACCGCCGAGCAATACGCGCGCGAGGCGTTCGAGCGCTATCGCGCGGACGCGGTCACCGTGAACCCGTACATGGGCTACGACTCGGTCGAGCCGTACTTCGAGCATGAAGGCAAGGGCGTGATCGTGCTGTGCCGCACGTCGAACCCGGGTGGCTCGGACCTGCAGTTCCTCGAGACAAACGGCCGGCCGCTGTACCAGGTTGTGGCCGACCTCGCGGCGAACAAGTGGAATGCGAAGAACGGCCAGCTCGGCCTCGTGGTCGGCGCGACGTTCCCGAAGGAAATCGAGATCGTGCGCGGGATCGTCGGCGACATGCCGCTGCTGATTCCCGGCATCGGCGCGCAGGGCGGCGACGTCGAGGCCACCGTCAACGCGGGCCGCACGACGGACGGCACCGGCATGATGATCAACTCGTCGCGCGCGATCCTGTACGCGAGCAAGGACGAGGATTTCGCCGAAGCCGCGGCGCTCGCCGCGCAGAAGACGCGCGACACGATCAACGCGCATCGCTGAAATACCGGCCGCCCGTTCGGGCGGCCTTTCACCGCCGCGCCCGCATTCGCGGGCCGCGCGCGTGCCTCCCGCGCCTGCCGCATTGGCGCACGCGAACAACTTCCCGTCGCTTCCACACCGCATGCCCGCGCCGCAATCGCGCGATGCTGCCGGGGATCAGGCCCTCGTCATCGATTTGTCACCATACTGTCACGAAAGGGAGCGACGTCATGCCCAAGCTGTCCCGCCGTATTCTGAGCGCGCTTGCCGCGTCGTTGTGCATGTCGTTCGCCCACGCGGCGGACCTGTCGCACTGGCCGGCGGACAGCGCGAAGGCGCTGAACGCGATGATCGCCGCCCATGCGAATCGCGGCGACTACGCGGTGTTCGACGCCGACAACACGACCTACCGCTACGATCTCGAGGAATCGCTGCTGCCGTATCTCGAGAACCGCGGCGTGCTCACGCGCGACTCGCTCGATCCGTCGCTGAAGCTGATCCCGTTCAAGGATTCCGCCGACTACAAGGAATCGCTGACGAGCTACTACTACCGGCTTTGCGAGATCGACGACCTGGTCTGCTACCCGTGGATCGCGCAGGCGTTCGCGGGGCTGTCGCTCGCGGACCTGAAGCGCCACGTCGACGCGATGCTCGCCGACGGCAAGCCGGTGCCGATCCGTTACTGGCAGGGCGACAAGGTCGTCGACGGCGCCGCGAACCCGCCGCGCTTCTTCCGCGGCATGCAGGAGCTGTACAACGCGCTGCGCGAGAACGGGATCGAGGTCTATGTGATGACCGCCGCGCACGAGGAGCTCGCGCGGCTCGTGCTGTCCGATCCGAAATACGGCTACAACGTGAAGCCGCAGAATGTGATCGGCGTGACGACGCTGCTGCGCAACCCGGCGACGGGCGCGCTGACGACGTCGCGGCTGCAGATCAAGGCCGGCAAGTACGACGAGGCCGCGAACCGCAACCTCGTGATCACGCCGTTCCTGATGAACCCGATGACGTGGTACGAAGGCAAGCTCGGCTCGATCGTCGGCTGGATCGACCAGTGGAAGAAGCCGGTGCTCGTCGCGGGCGACACGCCGACGTCCGACGGCTACATGCTGCTGAATGCGACCGACGTCGCGCGCGGCGGCGTGCGCGTCTGGGTCAACAAGAAGGACAAGCAGATGGCGCAGATCCGCGCGTGGTCGGACGAATCGGCCGCGAAGCAGAAAGCGCTCGGCCTGCCGGTGACGGCGGACAAGAACTGGATCGTCGTGAAGCCCGACGCGATCCAGTAAGCGGGGAGGGGCGCAGGCCGCCCCTGCCGTTGCGGCGGCAAATCAGCCTGGGTTCAGCCTTTGATCAGCCTTCGCGCTCGTCGAGCAGCGTCAGCAGCCCGCGCAGCGCATGCGCGGCGGCCTGCGTGCGAATCTGCTCGCGGTCGCCCTTGAACACGCGGGTCTCGACGTCGGTATGCAGCCGGTTGCTCCACGCGAACGACACGGTGCCGACCGGCTTTTTCTCGCTGCCGCCCGCCGGGCCGGCGATGCCGGTGACGGCCAGCGCGACCTGCGCGCGGCTGTTGCGCAGCGCGCCTTCGGCCATCGCGCGCGCGACCGGCTCGCTGACGGCGCCGTGTTTCTCGATCAGGTCGGGCGGCACGCCGATCATCTCGCTCTTGGCCTGGTTCGAGTACGTGACGAAGCCGCGCTCGAACCACTGGCTGCTGCCGGAGATGTCGGTGATCGCCGCGGCGATCATGCCGCCCGTGCAGGATTCGGCGGTGGCGAGCGACAGGTGTTCGTCACGCAGCTTGTTGCCTGCGCGGATCGCAAGCTGGTGGACGACGGAATCGGTTGGCATGCGCGTCGGGAAACGGGAGTCGGGAAAAACGGTCAGCTGACGGCGGAGCGCCACAGGGCGATCACGAGCAGCGTCATGAACGCGGCGATCAGGTCGTCGACCATGATGCCGAGCCCGCCTTTCACGCGACGATCGAAATAGCGGATCGGCGGCGGCTTGAGCATGTCGAAGAAGCGGAACGCGACGAACGCCCACAACTGGCCGATGAAGGTCGCGGGCGTGACGAACAGCATCACGAGCCAGATCGCGACGATTTCGTCCCAGACGATGGCGCCCGGATCGGTCGTGCCCATCCTGCGTGCGGTGAAGCCGGTGATCCATGTGCCGGCGACGAACCCGAGCGCGATCAGCGCCCACCATTCGGGCACCGTCAGGTAGCGGTTCAGCACGACGAACGTCAGCCACCCGAACAGCGAGCCGAACGTGCCGGGCATGAACGGCGCGAGCCCGCTGCCGAAGCCGAGCGACACGATGTGCGCCGGATGCGACAGCATGAAGCGCACGGTGGCGCGCTGCGGCGCGTTCCGGGCGGCGCCGGACGCGGCCGCGTTCGGTGCGGTCGTCGGGTCAGTCTGCATGGAAGTGGTCGAAACCGTGCAACGTGAGAGTCAGGGGCGTGCCGGCGGCGTCGCGCCACGCGATCGCGGGCTGCTCCGACGGCGAGGACAACGCATGTATTGTACCGACTCGCGTGACCCGAACGCCGCTGCTTGCGCCCGCTGCCTCGACCGCCGCGCGGGACGCGACCGGGGCCGTGAAGCACAGTTCGTAGTCGTCGCCGCCGGCCAGCGTGCAGCGTCGCTGCACGTCGGGCGGCAGCGTCGCGAGCGCGGCCGAGCGCGGCACCGCGTCGGCGTCGATGTCGGCGCGCACGTTCGAGCGGGTCAGGATGTGCCGCAGGTCGCCGGCGAGGCCGTCCGAGATGTCGAGCGCCGCATGCGCGACGCCCGCGAGTGCCAGCCCCAGCGCGATGCGCGGCTCGGGACGCTCGAGCGCCTGCCGGAACGCGGCAGCTTCGGCCGCGCCGGCGCTCCATTCGCCGCGTGCGAGCCCGAGCCCCGCGCGGGCGTCGCCGAGTGTGCCGGACACCCAGACGTCGTCGCCGTCGCGCGCGGCATCGCGCCGCAGCGCCGCATCCGGCGCGACTTCACCGAACACGGTCACGCACAGGTTCAGCGGCCCGCTCGTCGTGTCGCCGCCGATCAGTTCGCAGCCGAACCGTTCGGCGAGGGCGAACAGCCCGTTGCTGAACGCCTCGAGCCACACGGCGTCGGCGCGCGGCAGCGCGCACGCGAGCGTGAACGCGCGCGGCTCGGCGCCCATCGCCGCGAGATCGGACAGGTTGACCGCGAGCGTCTTGTGGCCGAGTGCGTCGGGCGCGACATCGGGAAAGAAATGGCGGCCTTCGACCAGCATGTCCGTCGAAATGGCCAGCAATTTTCCGGATCGCGGCGCGATCAGCGCGCAATCGTCACCGATGCCGAGCGTCGACGCACGCGCCCCGCGGGCCGCGCGGCGCGCGAAGAAGCGATCGATCAGCGAAAACTCGGACAAGGCGGCTGGCACGGCGGACGGACCCGGAAGCGATGAAAGGAACGGCATTGTACGCAGCGAACGGCGCCGTTCCTGCACCGTTCAGACCATTTTTGTCGCGGCTGTCGCACCCGAATCGCCGGTCTGGCGGCCTTCGATTGGCGCTACAATGCCGTCGAACAGTTATTCTAATCCGCCCGTCAAGAGACACATGTCGACCCAAGCCTCCTCCAAAGCCAAGCTTCGCGAAGCCGCTCTCGATTATCACGAATTCCCGACTCCCGGGAAGATCGCGATCGCCCCCACCAAGCAGATGATCAACCAGCGCGACCTCGCGCTCGCGTATTCGCCGGGCGTCGCGTATGCGTGTGAGGAGATCGTCGAGAACCCGCTGAACGCCGCGCGCTTCACCGCGCGCAGCAACCTCGTCGGCGTGGTCACGAACGGCACCGCGGTGCTCGGGCTCGGCAACATCGGCCCGCTCGCGTCGAAGCCGGTGATGGAAGGCAAGGCCGTACTGTTCAAGAAGTTCGCCGGCATCGACGTGTTCGACATCGAACTGAACGAGTCGGACCCGCACAAGCTGGTCGACGTGATCGCTGCGCTGGAGCCGACCTTCGGCGGGATCAACCTGGAAGACATCAAGGCGCCGGACTGCTTCATCGTCGAGCGCGAAGCGCGCAAGCGGATGAAGATTCCGGTATTCCACGACGACCAGCACGGCACCGCGATCGTCGTGGCCGCGGCCGTCACGAACGGCCTGAAGGTCGTCGGCAAGGACATCAAGAAGGTGAAGCTCGTCGCGTCGGGCGCGGGTGCGGCCGCGCTCGCGTGTCTGGACCTGCTGGTCGACATCGGCCTGCCGATCGAGAACATCCTGGTGACCGACCTGGCCGGCGTGGTCTATAAGGGCCGCACCGAGCTGATGGATCCGGACAAGGAGCGTTTCGCGCGCGAAACCGAAGCCCGCACGCTGGCCGAGGTGATCGAAGGCGCGGACATCTTCCTCGGCCTGTCGGCTGCGGGCGTGCTGAAGCAGGAGATGGTGAAGGGCATGGCCGAGCGCCCGCTGATCCTCGCGCTCGCGAACCCGACGCCGGAAATCCTGCCGGAACTGGCGCTCGAAGTGCGCCCGGACGCCGTGCTGGCCACCGGCCGCACCGACTATCCGAACCAGGTCAACAACGTCCTGTGCTTCCCGTTCATCTTCCGCGGCGCGCTCGACGTCGGCGCGACGACGATCACGCGTGAAATGGAGATCGCAGCCGTCAACGCGATCGCCGAACTCGCGCAGCAGGAGCAGAGCGACATCGTCGCGACCGCATACGGCATTCAGGACTTGTCGTTCGGGCCCGACTACCTGATTCCGAAGCCGTTCGATCCGCGCCTGATCGTCAAGATCGCGCCGGCCGTCGCGCAGGCCGCGATGGATGGCGGCGTCGCGACGCGCCCGATCGAGGACATGGAGGCGTACCGCGTTCACCTCCAGCAGTTCGTGTATCACAGCGGCACGACGATGAAGCCGATCTTCCAGATCGCGCGCGCCGCGCCGGCAGAGAAGAAGCGCGTGGTGTTCGCCGAAGGCGAGGAAGAGCGCGTGTTGCGCGCCGTCCAGATCATCGTCGACGAGAAGCTCGCGACGCCGATCCTGATCGGTCGCCCGTCGGTGATCGAGCACCGTATCCAGCGCTACGGCCTGCGCCTCACGCCGGGCACCGATTTCACGGTCGTCAACACCGAGCACGACGAGCGCTACCGCGACTTCTGGCAGACGTACTACAAGATGATGTCGCGCAAGGGCATCAGCGAGCAGCTGGCCCGCGTCGAGATGCGCCGCCGCACGACGCTGATCGGCTCGATGCTGGTGAAGAAGGGCGAAGCGGACGGGATGATCTGCGGCACGATCAGCACGACGCACCGCCACCTGCACTTCATCGACCAGGTGATCGGCAAGCGCCCGGGCTGCAGCGTGTACGCGGCGATGAACGGCCTCGTTCTGCCGGGTCGCCAGATTTTCCTGGTCGATACGCACGTGAACGTCGATCCGACGCCGGAAGAGCTCGCCGAGATCACGATCATGGCTGCGGAAGAAGTGCGCCGGTTCGGCATCGAGCCGAAGGTCGCGCTGGTGTCGCACTCGAATTTCGGCACGAGCAACGCCCCTTCGGCGAAGAAGATGCGCGATACGCTCGCGATCCTGCAGGAACGCGCGCCGGAGCTGAAGGTCGACGGCGAAATGCACGGCGACGTGGCGCTCGACGCGGCGCTGCGCAAGGAAATCCTGCCGGAATCGACGCTCGAAGGCGACGCGAACCTGCTGATCCTGCCGAACATCGACGCCGCGAACATCGCGTACAACCTGCTGAAGACGGCTGCCGGCAACAACATCGCGATCGGGCCGATCCTGCTGGGCGCAGCCCAGCCGGTGCACGTGCTGACCGAATCGGCGACGGTTCGCCGCATCGTCAACATGGCGGCGCTGCTGGTCGCCGACGTGAACGCCGCACGCTGAGCCGGGATGGACGCGCGGCGCCGGTCAACCGGTGCCGCGCGCCGGGCGAAATTGTAAACAAAAGCAAAAAGGGGCGTGCCCGCAAGGGGCACGCCGCCGGGCAGGGCGCAAACGCGCTTCCCATAAGCAACAGCAGCATCTCTCCACTCCGGGTAGCGAGCGCGGCAAGGAGGCAGGGTCTTGCCATTCGAGAGATGCCGCCGATATTTTATCCTATATAAGTTAAATGTAGCCTTATTTCGGTAAGAAATGCGCGATTCCGGGCCGCGCGACGCTTTCGATTCCCAAACGAACATTGATTCGCAAGGACAATAGCGCTACGCTAACGCCTTTGGTTGGTCGTCAACTACTTGATTTAACAGCGGGAACCCTGGTTCATGGCACGCAAGTGGCTCCGCAACGGCGCGCTGGCGTCCGTCTTCGCGATGTTCGCGATGGGTATCGTCGGTACACCGACGGGCAGTCTGGTTTCCGCCGCTTACGCACGGCAGGCCGTTTCGGCCGACCTGGCCGTCGGCGGGGTCGATACGATCCCGACCGCCCGTCTGCCGCGCGAGGCCGTGACCACGCTTGGCCTGATCGGCGCCGGTGGCCCCTATCCGTACGAGAAAGACGGCGTCGTCTTCGGCAACCGCGAGCGGATCCTGCCGAAGGCGAAGCGCGGCTACTACCACGAGTACACGGTGCCGACGCCGCGCGCACGCAATCGCGGCGCGCGCCGCATCGTCTGTGGCGGGCCGTTGCGCCGGATCGACAACTGTTATTACACGGACGACCACTACAACAGTTTTAAACGTATTGTTGAATGACTTCGGGATGAATGGCATGAGCGACTCCATCTACGCGCACGACACGGCGGGAGCGGAACTGTTCGCGGCCGGCGACGGCAATCTGTTTCAGCGCGTGATGCAACTACACGCGGTGGCACAGGCCGGCGGCGCGTCGGAGCAACAGGAAGCCGAGCCCGGGCTTTCATCGAACGAGGAGCCTATGAGCCTTTTCACGACCGTGCGACCCAACCTCGTGCAGTCGATCCGCGCGTTCCGCGTGCAGGATCTCGCCGACGAAGCCAGCCGGCTCGGCCAGCATTTCCTGTACGCGTATTGCGGCGCAGCGCAGTCGAAGCAGGAGGTGATGGAGACGATCGCGACGTCGTTCCTGTTTCCGAAGCATTTCGGGAAGAACTACGACGCGTTGTACGACTGCCTGACCGACCTCGTCGCGAAGGCCGGCGCGCAGCCCGGTTTCGTGATCGTCCTCGAAGGGCTGCCGATCGCGCAGAAATTCGACAAGGAAGGGCGCGAGACGCTGCTCGACGTGTTCCGCGAAGCCGCCGAGTTCTGGGCCGAGCGCAAGGTCGCGTTCCGCGTGTTCTATTCGTTCGCTTAAGCGCGTATCCATCGGCCGCGCATCTGCGGTCGATCTGCCGAAAAGCCCGCGTCGAGCGGGCTTTTTTGCGTCCGCGCGAGGCCGGCGGGCCGGCGCGGCGCGTCGTTCACGGGCAGCGGCCGGACGGGGCGCCGAGCGACAAGTCGCGATAAGCGGCGGCATGCCCGCGTCGCGCGGCCGCGGCGCGGCGATGGGCGGATCGGGAAGTGCCGTGCCCCGTCGGGGCCCGGCACGGCCCGCTCGTCACCACCCGCCCCAGCGTGCCGCGAGGGCGGCGAGCACGGCCGCACCGGCCGTCTCGGTGCGCAGCACACGGGGCCCGAGCGACAACGCGGTGAACCCGTGCGCGCGGGCCGCGTTTTCTTCGTCCGGCGACAGTCCGCCTTCCGGCCCGATCAGCAGTGTGACGACTGCCGCGGGCGGCGCGTCCGGCAACGACGCGAACGGAATGCTCGCGCGCGGCGACAGCAGCAGCCTCAGCTCACCGTCGGCCGGCGCGGCCGGCAGCGTGTCGAGCCACGCACCGAAGCCGCGTACCGGCGCGACGTCGGGCACGCGGTTGCGTCCGCATTGTTCGCACGACGCGCGCACGACGCCGCGCCAGTGCGCGACGCGCTTGTCCGCGCGCTCGCCCGACAGTTTCACGACGCCGCGCGCGGTCGACAGCGGCACGACCGCCGCAACGCCGAGCTCGACGGCTTTCTCGATGACCCAGTCCATCTTGTCGCCGCCGGCGATGCCCTGCGCGAGCGTCACGCGATAGGGCGGCTCGGCTTCGGCCGGGTCGAACGCTTCGATCTGTGCGAGCGCGTTGCGCTTGTCGATCTCGACGAGCCGTGCGCGGTACTGTCCGCCGCTGCCGTCGAACAGTGCGAGCGTGTCGCCGGGCTGCAGCCGCAGCACCTGCGCGTGACGCGCGACATCGGCCGGCAGGGTGAGCGTCGCATCGGCGCGCAGCGCCGCTTCGACGAAAAAGCGCGGCACGGCCGCGGTGGTGGTGGCTTCACTCATGTTGGGCGCGGCTCCGTTCATGCGCTCAGGCGGCAACCGAGCGCCCACCGATAGCCGTTGAGATCCTCGATCTGCGCGAAGCGGTCGCCCCAGAACTGGTCCTGCGGCGCGGTCAGCGACTTCGCGCCCGCGTCGAGCGCGCGCTGCCAGGTCGTGTCGACGTCATCGACATACAGATAGAACGACTGCGGGGCGGTTGCGTCCGCACTCTTCGGCGTGAGCGCGGTCGAGCCGAACGCGCCTTCGGGCGCGAACATCACGATCAGCTGCCCGCGGTAGGTCATCTCGACGTGCATGATCGCGCCGTCTTCATCGAGGACGTCGCGCAGCTCGAAGCCGAATGCGGACTGGAAGAACGCGATGGCCGCCTGCGCATTGCGCACGGCCAGATAGGGTGTCAACCAAGGCACGTTGGCCGGACGTGGATCGGTCATGAAAATCTCCTGTCGAACAGTGTTGGCGCTTGAGCGGCTACGCCGGTCCCATGCTTCGCGGTCCAACGGGTATTGGCGCCCGGGCGCCCGGCCCGCGCCATGTCGCGGACACCTGGGCGGGCCCCCGGAATCGTTCCGGGCCTGGGCGTCGCAGGTCGAGCGCGGGAGAACGCGCGACCTGCCTGCAGAACAATGCGTTCGCCCGTCAGCTCAGCGGCGAGCGCCCAGTGTATCGCGCAGCGCGCACGGCAGGGCAAAGAGGGCCGCATGAAGTCGCGCATCGTAGTAGCGCAATCCCTGCACGTGGCGTGCGGCGAGGCGTTCGTCGACGTCGTGCGCGAACAGCGCGGCCGCATCGAGCGTATCGCTCGCGATCGCCATCAGCCATTGGGAGCCGTATAGCGGCACATGCGCGGACAGCGGATCGACGACCGCGAAGCTCGCGCGCAGGTCGTCGAGCAGCGCGGCGATGCGCGCCGCGTGGAACTCCGGCGAGCCGAGGTGCATCGAGATCGCGCCGCACGGCGTGAGGATCCGCTTGAGTTGCGCGTAGAACTCGCGCGTATAGAGGCCGGCCGCGGGCGAATCGGGCGGCGTGAGGTCAAACACGACGAGATCGAAATGCTCGATGGTCGACGTGACGAAATGCGCGGCGTCGCCGATCACGACCTCGACGCGCGGGTCGTCGAGTGCGCCCTGGTGCACGTCGTCGAGATAGCGGCGCGCCATGCCGACCACTTCGTCGTCGAGCTCCGCGACGACGATCCGCTCGATGCATGCGTGCTTGAGCAACTGGCGCGCGGCCCCGCCGTCGCCGCCGCCGAGCACGAGCGCCTTCTTCGGGCAGGGATGCGCGAGTGCGGCCGGGTGCGTCATGCACTCGTGATACACGTATTCGTCGCCGACCGACGTCATCGGCCGGCCGTCCAGCGTAAACAGGCGGCCGAGCTGCGGCGTTTCCCAGACTTCGATGCGCTGGTGCGGCGACGCGACGTGCGCGAGCCGGCGTGCGTTCGGGAATCCGTAGGCGGCGTTGGGCGTGGGATGGAAGAGAAGGGTCGTGCTCACGGGCGGGCGGCTCGGGGCGGGCAGTTCTGACGTCTGAATTATAGGAGGCGCGCGGTTGTACGGAAAAGCGTGCCGGAACACCGCGCATCGACAAGGGAAATGTCAGCCCATCTGTTAAAATGACGAGCTTTGCAGCCCCGTCCGTAGGCTCCGTCCGCTTCGCGTCCGTCAGGCGCCGCACCGCGCGCCGGGAACGATTGACGCTCGAGCTTCCGGATGCCGCCGTGCCCCCGTTTCCTCGACTCGTTCTCCGGACTCGACATGACGACTTCGTCTCCCGCCTCCACCACTCTGATGGCCAACGCGATCCGTGCGCTCGCGATGGACGCCGTCCAGCAAGCGAACTCCGGTCACCCCGGCATGCCGATGGGCATGGCCGAAATCGGCGTTGCGCTCTGGTCGCGCCACCTGAAGCACAATCCGACGAACCCGCACTGGGCAGACCGCGACCGCTTCGTGCTGTCGAACGGCCATGGCTCGATGCTGCTGTACTCGCTGCTGCACCTGACCGGCTACGACCTGCCGATCGAAGAGCTGAAGAACTTCCGCCAGTTGCACTCGAAGACGCCGGGCCATCCGGAATACGGCATTACGCCGGGCGTCGAGACGACCACCGGCCCGCTCGGCCAGGGTCTGGCGAACGCGGTCGGCATGGCGCTCGGCGAAGCGCTGATGGCCGACGAGTTCAACCGTGACGGCGCGAAGATCGTCGATCACCACACGTACGTGTTCCTCGGCGACGGCTGCCTGATGGAAGGCATCTCGCACGAAGCCTGCTCGCTCGCGGGCACGCTGAAGCTGAACAAGCTGATCGCGCTGTACGACGACAACGGCATCTCGATCGACGGCGACGTCGTCAACTGGTTCCACGACGACACGCCGAAGCGCTTCGAGGCATACGGCTGGAACGTGATCCCGAACGTGAACGGCCACGACGTCGACGCGGTCGACGCGGCTATCGCGAAGGCGAAGCTGTCGGACAAGCCGACGATGATCTGCTGCAAGACGGTGATCGGCAAGGGCGCGGCGACCAAGGCCGGCGGCCACGACGTGCACGGCGCGGCGCTCGGCGCGGAAGAAATCGCGAAGACGCGCGAAGCGCTCGGCTGGAAGTGGGAGCCGTTCGTGATTCCGCAGGAAGTCTATGCGGCCTGGGACGCGAAGGAAGCCGGCAAGCGTGCCGAGACCGAATGGGACGCGACGTTCGCGCAATATCGTGCGAAGTTCCCGGCAGAAGCCGCTGAATTCGAGCGCCGGATGGCCAACCAGCTGCCGGCCGACTGGGCCGAGAAGGCCGCGGCGATCATCGCCGGCGCGAACGCGCGCGCCGAGACGGTCGCGACCCGCAAGGCCTCGCAGCAGGCCATCGAAGGGCTCGCTGCCGCACTGCCGGAACTGCTCGGCGGCTCGGCCGACTTGACCGGCTCGAACCTGACCAACTGGAAGGCATCGAAGGCGGTGCGCGCGAATCCGGAAGGCGCGGGCGTGCTGCTCGGCAACCACATCAACTACGGCGTGCGCGAATTCGGCATGAGCGCCGCGATCAACGGCCTCGCGCTGCACGGCGGCCACAAGCCGTTCGGCGGCACGTTCCTGACGTTCTCCGACTACAGCCGCAACGCGCTGCGCGTCGCGGCGCTGATGAAGGTCCCGTCGATCTTCGTGTTCACGCACGATTCGATCGGCCTCGGCGAAGACGGCCCGACGCACCAGTCCGTCGAGCACGTGTCGAGCCTGCGCCTGATCCCGAACCACGACGTGTGGCGTCCGGCCGACACGGTCGAGACGGCCGTCGCATGGACCCACGCGGTCGCTGCCGACCGTCCGTCGAGCCTGATCTTCAGCCGCCAGAACCTCGCGTTCAACCCGCGTACCGATGCGCAGATCGCGAACATCGAGAAGGGCGGCTACGTGCTGAAGGACTGGGACGAAGAGATCGTCGCGCGCAAGATCATCCTGATCGCGACGGGCTCGGAAGTCGAGCTCGCGATGAAGGCCGTCGAGCCCCTCGCGCAGCAGGGCATCGCGGCACGCGTCGTGTCGATGCCGTCGACCAACGTGTTCGATCGCCAGGACGCCGAATACCGTGAGCGCGTGCTGCCGCACGGCGTGCGCCGCGTCGCGATCGAAGCGGGCGTGACGAGCTTCTGGCACAAGTACGTTGGCCTCGAAGGCGGCGTCGTCGGGATCGACACGTTCGGCGAATCGGCACCGGCCGGCGTGCTGTTCAAGTACTTCGGTTTCACCGTCGAGCACGTCGTCGAGACCGCGAAGGCCGTGCTGGCCTAAAAGCATACGCGACGCGCGCCACCCCTCGCGCGCGTCGCACCGTGAAGCTGCACGTAACTAATTTTTTTCAGCCATCAGGAGATAGACCATGACGATCCGCGTCGCAATCAACGGCTACGGCCGCATCGGCCGCAACACGCTGCGCGCGTTTTATGAAAACGGCAAGAAGCACGATCTCGAGATCGTCGCGATCAATGACCTGGGCGACGCGAAGACCAACGCGCACCTGACCCAGTACGACACCGCGCACGGCAAGTTCCCGGGCGAAGTGTCGGTCGACGGCGACTACCTCGTCGTCAACGGCGACAAGATCCGCGTGCTGGCCAACCGCAACCCGGCAGAACTGCCGTGGGGTGAGCTCGGCGTCGACGTCGTGATGGAATGCACGGGCTTCTTCACGACGAAGGAAAAGGCGAGCGCGCACCTGAAGGGCGGCGCGAAGAAGGTGATCATCTCGGCGCCGGGCGGCAAGGACGTCGACGCAACGATCGTCTACGGCGTGAACCACAACGTGCTGAAGGCCGAGCACACCGTCATCTCGAACGCATCGTGCACGACGAACTGCCTCGCGCCGCTCGTCAAGCCGCTGAACGACCGGATCGGCCTCGAAACCGGCCTGATGACGACGATCCACGCTTACACGAACGACCAGGTGCTGACGGACGTCTATCACGAAGACCTGCGTCGTGCGCGTTCGGCCACCCACAGCCAGATCCCGACGAAGACGGGCGCTGCGTCGGCCGTCGGCCTCGTGCTGCCGGAACTGAACGGCAAGCTCGACGGCTACGCGATCCGCGTCCCGACGATCAACGTGTCGATCGTCGACCTGTCGTTCATCGCGAAGCGCGACACGACGGTCGAGGAAGTCAACGCGATCATGAAGGAAGCATCGGAAGGCTCGCTGAAGGGCATCCTCGGCTACAACGACGCGCCGCTGGTGTCGATCGACTTCAACCACAACCCGGCTTCGTCGACGTTCGACGCGACGCTGACCAAGGTGTCGGGCCGCCTCGTCAAGGTGTCGAGCTGGTACGACAACGAGTGGGGTTTCTCGAACCGCATGCTGGATACGGCAGTCGCATTCGCGAACGCGAAGTAATCCCGTACGTTGCGTGGCCGCCGTCAGGCGGCCTGCGCGGCGAACGAGCCCGGCCCGGTTTTTCCGGCCGGGCTTTTTTATTGCGCCGCCGCCGCCGCCGTCACCTGCTCGAGCGCGGCGACGAACGCGCGTTTCAGCGGGCTGTCGAGATCGGTCCACGCGAGGCCGATGCCGGTGCGGTGCCCGGCCAGGTCGAGCGGCCGCGCGAGCACGTTCGGCGGCAGCGCGCTGGCGGCTTCCGCCGGGATCAGCCCGATGCCCATTCCCGCCGCGACGAGCGCGAGCATCGTCGTGAATTCCCCGAACTCCTGCGCAATTTCGAGCGTCGTGCCCGCGCGACTCAGCGCGAGCAGCATGTCGTCGTAAAAGCCCGGTGCGTAGCGGCGCGCGAGCACGAACGCGGGCTCGCCACGCAGCGCGGCCGGCGAAACCGCGTCGTGCCCGGCGAGCGGATGGTCGAGCGGCAGCGCGACGACGAAACCCTCCTCGAGCACCACGCGCGTGTCGATGCCCGCATACGCGGCCGGCAGCCGGATCATCCCGAAATCGATCCGCCGGTCGCGCAATGCGGCGATCTGGTCGGGCGTCGGCATGTCCTTCAATTCGAGCGCGATCAGCGGATAGCGCTCGCGCATCGTCCGCAGCACGGCCGGCAGCAGCGCGGGCAGCACCGACGACACGAACGCGATCCGCAGCGTGCCGATCTCGCCGCGGCTCGACAGCCGCGCCATTTGTTCCGCGCGCGCGGCCTGCTGCAGCGTCGCCCGCGCCTCGGGCAGGAATACGCGCCCCGTGTCGCTCAGTTCGACCTTGTGCCGGTCGCGCTCGAACAGGCGCGCGCCGAGTTCTTCCTCGAGCGCCTTGATCTGCATGCTCAGCGCGGGCTGCACGATGAACAGGCGCTGCGCGGCGCGCCCGAAATGCAGTTCTTCCGCAAGCGTGACGAAGGCGCGCAATTGCTTGAGTTCCATGGGCGGTGGGCAGGCGAGCGCGGTAATCAGATTTCATGATAACCGGATCAAAAAAGACCATTGGCGCGGTGCCCGGCGGCAGCCGAAGATATCGTCAACGCGAGACCGGCCGCGACGGGCAGCCGGCTCGACTGGCACGAGGAGACATCCATGACCAACGCGCTTGACCGGTTCCGCCTCGACGGCCGCCGCGCACTGATTACGGGTTCCGGACGCGGGATCGGGCTGACGCTCGCTCGCGGGCTCGCGGAAGCCGGCGCGGCGATCGTCATCAACGATCGCAATGAGGAGAAGGCCGCGACGCTCGTGCGGCACCTGCGCGCGGAAGGCTTCACGGTCGACTACGCCATATTCGACGTCGCCGAGCATGCGCAGGTGCGCGCGGCGATCGACGATTTCGAGGGGCGCGTCGGCGCGATCGACATCCTCGTGAACAACGCGGGCATCCAGCGTCGAGCGCCGCTCGATGCATTCGAACCCGACGACTGGCACGCACTGATGCGCGTGAACCTCGACGGCGTGTTCAACGTCGCGCAGGCCGTCGCGCGTCACATGATCGCGCGCGGTCACGGGAAGATCATCAACATCTGCTCGGTGCAGAGCGAGCTCGCGCGGCCGACGATCGCGCCGTATGCAGCGACGAAGGGCGCGGTGCGGATGCTGACGAAAGGGATGTGCGCCGACTGGGCGCGCCACGGCATCCAGGCGAACGGGCTCGCGCCCGGCTATTTCGAAACCGAACTGAACCGCGCGCTGGTCGACGACGCGGCGTTTTCGGACTGGCTGTGCAAGCGCACGCCGGCCGGCCGCTGGGGGCGCGTCGACGAGCTGTGCGGCGCGGCGATCTTCCTCGCGTCGGCCGCATCCGATTTCGTGAACGGCCAGACGCTGTTCGTCGATGGCGGCCTCACCAGCGCGGTATAGGAGAACGTCATGCGTATGCGTTGCATGTGTGTCGTGATCCACGGGCCGAACGACCTGCGGGTCGAGGAGCAGGACGCGGGCGAGATCGGTCCGGGCCAGGTGCGCGTCGACGTCGCGATGGGCGGCATCTGCGGCTCCGATCTCCATTACTTCCGGCATGGCGGCTTCGGTGCGATCCGGCTGCAGCAGCCGATGGTGCTCGGCCACGAGGTCGCTGGCACGGTCGCGGCAGTGGCGCCGGACGTGACGTCGGTGAAGGTTGGCGACCGGGTCGCGGTCAATCCGAGCCGGCCGTGCGGTGCGTGCCGCTATTGTCTCGCCGGGCTGCCGAACCAGTGTCTCGACATGCGCTTCTACGGCAGCGCGATGCGGATGCCGCACGTGCAGGGCGCGTTCCGCAACGCGCTCGTGTGCGACGCGGTGCAGTGCGTGAAGGTCGCCGATCACGTGCCGCTGTCGCTCGCGGCGCTCGCCGAACCGTTCGCGGTCGGGTTGCATGCGGTGTCGCGCGCGGGCCCGCTGATCGGCAAGCGCGTGCTCGTGTCGGGCTGCGGGCCGATCGGCGTGCTGGCGATCGCGGCGGCGCGCGTGCACGGCGCGGCGGAGATCGTCGCGACCGACGTCGTCGACGCGCCGCTGGAAGTGGCACGCGCGCTCGGCGCCGACCGCACGATCAATGCGGCGGCCGATGCCGGATGGGTCGAACGCTACAGTGCCGACAAGGGCACGTTCGACGTGATGATCGAGTGTTCGGGTAATGCACGCGCGCTGCGTGACGGGCTGGACGTGATGTGTCCGCGCGGGGTCGTCGTGCAGCTCGGGCTCGGCGGCGACGTCAGCCTGCCGCAGAACGTGGTGGTCGCGAAGGAGTTGTCGATCTGCGGATCGTTCCGCTTTCACGCGGAATTCGCGCTGGCGGTGCAACTGATCAACGCGGGGCGCGTCGACCTGCGGCCGGCCGTCACGCGCGTGTTTTCGATGCGCGACGCGAACCTCGCGTTCGAACTGGCCGGCGACCGGCAGCGTGCGATGAAGGTGCTGATCGATTTCGCCGACGAGGCCGCGTGAAGGTCCGACACTAGCGCACGACGCCATCGACGCCGTCGGAAAAAGGCACGCCCGCGATTCGCGGGGCGTGCTTTTTTCGTCGTGCCGCGGAAACGTTCGCGACGCGCGAGCGAATCGATCGCTATTTCATTGAGCAGGGCGCGCAGCCGACGATCGCGATCGAGACGAATCCGGCCAGCGCGGTGCCGGCACGCGTGCGCGGCGGCCGGCTCGCGACGGTGCTGCCGGATGGCGTCAGCGGCCCGGCGTCGGAAAGAAGATGCCCGCGCGCTGCGCGGCGTTCGCGATGTGCGTCTCGATCGCGATGCCGGAGGCGGCCGCATCGCGGGCGATCAGCGCGTCGACGATCGCGCGGTGCTCGTGCCACGTCGACAGCAGCAGCTCGCGCCGGTAGAACGGCATGCGCTGGCTTTCCTTCATGATGTCCGCGCTGCTGCGCAGCACCGACTCGATCGCCGCATTGCCGGCGAGATGGATGATCCGCATGTGGAAGTCGAAGTCGAGCCGCGACGCTTCGTCCAGCTCGCTTTCGGTGAGCGCGACGTGCAGATCGGCCAGGTTGTCCTCGAACCATGCGATGTCGTCGTCGGTGACGACGTGCGCGGCCATGCGCGCGGCGAACCCTTCGAGCGCATAGCGCATCTGGTACGTGTCGGGCGGCGACGACTGCTCGGCGAACTGCCATGGATGGGCGGCGCTCGCCTGCGCGCTTTCGACATAGACGCCCTTGCCGGCGCGGATGCGCAGCATCCCGAGCGCCTCGAGCGTGGAGAGCGCCTCGCGCAGCGACGCACGGCTGATCTCCAGCTCCTCGGAGAGCTGGCGCTGGGCCGGCAGCAGGCTGCCGACCGGATAGACGCCTGCCTCGATCCGGTCGCGGATCGTCGCGATGGCGGCGTCGGTCACGGTGTGCGGAACGTTTTTCATGATGTGAGCGATGGCCGGTCTGACCGGCATTGTAATCCGCACGCGTGCAGTGCATGAGCGCCCTACGGGAAAGCCACGATCAGCCCCTGTTTGGTGCGCCGAAAACCAGGGCGAAGGGGGGCGGGAAATCCCTATTTTGTTCGTCCTTGACGCCACTATATCGGCTTCCTACTATCCACCATAACATCACTGGTCTTACCAGTATGAACAGACGAAACTGCAACCGTTGATCGGGAGAGCGCCGTGTCGAAATTCCTCAATTCGCTGTTTGGCCGGGTAGTCGTCGCATTAATCCTGGGGGTCGCGCTAGGCGCGTTCTTCCCGCATTTCGCCGAGTCGCTGCGACCGCTCGGCGACGGCTTCCTGAAGCTCATCAAGATGGTTATCGGCCCGATCGTGTTCTGCGTCGTGGTCAGCGGGATGGCCAATGCGGGCGACCTGAAGAAGGTTGGCCGGGTCGGCCTGAAGGCCGTCATCTACTTCGAGGTGATGACCACGCTCGCGCTCGGCATCGGGCTCGTCCTCGCGTGGCTCACGCGCCCGGGCGTCGGGATGAACATTGACCTGCGCTCGCTCGACGCAGCCTCGCTCACGTCGTACGCGAAGAACGCCGAAAGCCTGAAGGACACGGCCGGCTACCTGATGAAGATTATCCCCGAGACCGCGATCGACGCGTTCGCGAAGGGCGACATCCTGCAGATCCTCGTGTTCGCGGTACTGTTCGGCTCCGCGCTGTCGCTGCTCGGCGACAAGGCGCAGCGCGTGAACAGCCTGATCGAGGAACTGTCGCACGTGTTCTTCCGCATCATCGGCTTCATCATCAAGCTCGCGCCGCTCGGCGTGCTCGGTGCGATCGCGTTCACGACCGGCAAGTACGGCGTCTCGTCGCTCAAGCAGCTCGGCTACCTCGTCGCGGTGTTCTACCTGAGCTGCTTCGTGTTCGTCACGGTCGTGCTCGGCGTGGTTATGCGTCTCGCGGGCTTCTCGGTGTTCAAGCTGATCCGCTACCTGCGCGAGGAACTGTCGATCGTGCTCGGCACGGCATCGTCGGACGCGGTGCTGCCGCAGGTGATGAGCAAGCTCGAATACATGGGCATCAAGGATTCGACGGTTGGCCTCGTGATCCCGACCGGCTATTCATTCAACCTCGACGGCTTCTCGATCTACCTGACGCTCGCCGTGCTGTTCATCGCGCAGGCCACCAACACGCCGCTGTCCACGCATGACCTGATCGTCGTGCTGCTCGTGTCGCTCGTCACGTCGAAGGGCGCGCACGGGATTCCGGGTTCGGCGATCGTGATCCTCGCGGCGACGTTGTCGGCGATTCCCGCGATTCCGGTGCTCGGCCTCGTGCTGATCCTGCCGGTCGACTGGTTCGTCGGCATCGCCCGCGCGCTGACCAACCTGATCGGCAACTGCGTCGCCACGGTGGTCGTCGCGGTGTGGGAGAACGACATCGACCGGGCCCGCGCGACGCGCGTGCTGAACCGCGAGCTGCGCTACGTGGCGGCCGACGCACAAGGCAGCAGCGCACCGGTCGCCGGCGACCAGGCCCACGCGCTCTGAGCATCACGCGTGCGCAGCGGCTTTCCCCGGCTGCTGCGCGCGATCGAATTTCCCGCGGCCGGCGCCACGACGCGCCCGCCCATCTCAAAAAATAGTGGAGACGACATGGCAGCCCCCATCCTGGATCCGAACGCGCCGGCCTTCACGCGGCGCTACATGAACCTCGCCGACCCGCGACTGGGCGCGCAGGCGCTCTTCGCGAGCGACGAATTCTTCGCGCCGAAGGAGCGCATGCTCAATCCCGAGCCGGCCGTCTTCATCCCCGGCAAGTACGACGATCACGGCAAGTGGATGGACGGCTGGGAAACGCGCCGCAAGCGCACGACCGGCCACGACTTCTGCGTGGTCCGGCTCGCGCGGCCGGGCGTGATTTACGGCGTCGATCTCGATACGAGCCACTTCACCGGCAACTTCCCGCCGGCTGCGTCGATCGAGGCATGCGCGGTGGACGGCGACACGCCGCCGGACGACGCCGAATGGCGCACGATCGTCCCCGCGACGACGCTGCAGGGCAATTCGCATCACTATGTCAGCGTCGATGACGCGCAACCGTTCACGCACCTGCGCGTGAACCTGTATCCGGACGGCGGGCTCGCGCGCTTGCGCGTGTACGGCCAGCCGCAGCGCGACTGGCGCCGCGTGCCGACGGGCGAGCTCGTCGATCTCGCGGCGATCGAGAACGGCGGCTACCTGGTGGCCGCGAACAACCAGCACTTCGGCCCGGCCTCGCAGATGCTGATGCCGGGGCGCGGCGCGAACATGGGCGACGGCTGGGAAACGCGGCGCCGCCGCGAGCCCGGCAACGACTGGGCGATCGTCGCGCTGGCGCGGCCGGGCATCATCCGGCGCGTCGAGGTCGATACGGCGTTCTTCAAGGGCAACTTCCCCGACCGCTGTTCGCTGCAGGCCGCGCGGGTCGCGGGCGGCACCGACGACTCGCTCGTCACGCAGGCGATGTTCTGGGCCGAACTGCTCGGCGAGCAGAAGTTGCAGATGGACCACGTGCATACGTTCGACCAGCTCGCGGCACTCGGCCCCGTCACGCACGTGCGCTTCAACATCTTCCCGGACGGCGGCGTGTCGCGCCTGCGTCTGTGGGGCGAGCCGGCTTGAAGGAGGGCAATGGCATGAGCGGACCCCACATCCTGCGCGTCGAGCGCCTGACCCGCGAAGCGTTCGCGCCGTTCGGCGACGTGATCGCGCTCGACGGCGCGCGGCATTTCCCGATCAACGGCGGCACCACCGAGCGCTTCCACGATCTCGCGACGATCGATGTCTGCGCGGACGGCGGCCGGCCGCTCGTCAGCGTGTTTCGTGCGCAGCCGCGTGCGCTGCCGGTCGCGATCACGCTGATGGAGCGCCACCCGCACGGCAGCCAGGCGTTCATCCCGCTGGCGGCCGTGTCGCGCTACGCGATCGTCGTCGCGCCGGCCGGCGAGTTCCGGCCCGACGCGATGCGTGCGTTCCTGGCCGAAGGCTGGCAGGGCGTGAATTATGCGAAGGGCGTCTGGCACCATCCGCTGCTCGCGCTCGACGCGGTGAGCGACTTCGTGATCGTCGACCGCGGCGGCCCGCAGCCGAACTGCGACGAGATTCCGCTCGACGACGCATGGGCGCTCGAGTTCGAGCCGGCCTGCGCGAGCGCGGCCTGACGCACGGCGAAGGGCGGCATCGGGCGCCGATCACCGGGCGTCGACGATCGTGCGGCGGCTGCACGGTTCGCCGCCGCACGATCGATTGAAAACGTTCGTCCCGACCCGGCCCGCAGGCGACCCGCGGGCCGTTTTCATTCCGGCTCCGAAAACGACGCGGCCCGGGCGGCGGGATGCCGGCCGGGCCGCGGTGCTTGCGCGAGGGGTTCGATCAGTGCTTGCGGTGCGGGCAGTTCTCGGTCGTGCACGAACCGTACATCGCGAGCGAGTGTTCCTGGAGCCGGAAGCCGCGCTCCTTCGCGATTGCCTGCTGGCGGCTTTCGATCTCGGCATCGAAGAATTCCTCGACACGGCCGCAATCGAGGCAGACGAGGTGATCGTGGTGCGAACCCTCATTCAGTTCGAACACGGCCTTGCCGGATTCGAAGTTGCTGCGCGTAAGCAGGCCGGCCTGCTCGAACTGCGTCAGCACGCGGTAAACGGTGGCGAGCCCGATGTCGAGTTGCTCGTTGAGCAGGTTGCGGTAGACGTCTTCGGCAGTCAGGTGACGCACCGGGCTTTGCTGGAAGATTTCGAGAATCTTGAGGCGCGGTAGGGTGGCCTTTAGCCCGATATTCTTGAGATCCGTCGGATTGGTCATGGCTAGGCATCCCTAGAGTACAATGCAGGGCTTCAATGTTACCGGCTTTTCGCCGTTCCAGAAACACGCGCGGCTCGCGACGCGGGCCAGCACGGTGACGGAAATGTTCCCGGAATCTCTTTCGCACTTTCAGAGGAGTCGCATGCGGAGTGCCATCATCGCTGCCGCCGCCGTTGCCGCGCTGGCTGGTTGTTCGTCGTACGACAGCGTGACGCAGCGTATCGCGCAGAGCATCACGCCCTATCGGATCACGGTCGTGCAGGGCAACTTCGTGTCGCAGGAGAAGGCCGCGCAGCTGCAGGCCGGAATGACGCGCGAGCAAGTCCGCGCGCTGCTCGGCACGCCGCTGCTGGCGGACATGTTCCATGCCGACCGCTGGGATTACCTCTTTTACTTCAAGCGCGGCTCCACGTCCGTCGTCCAGCAGCGCGACCTCGTGCTGACGTTCGCGAGCGATCGCCTCGCGAGCTGGACCGGCGCCGACAACCTGCCTTCCGAGCTCGACCTGCTGGCCGACATCGACGGCGACCGCGGCGGCAAGAAGGCGAAGGCCGCAGCCGCGGCGAAGAAGGCGGCCGAAGCGGCCGCTGCCGCGAGCGCCGCGCAGGCTGCCGAGGCCGCGAGCCCGTCCGCCGGGCTGGCGTCCGGCGCGGCGGTCGACCAGGATGCGAACGCCCAGGCGGCGCGCGCGGCGAACCGCGCGACCAACCAGGTATCGGGGCAGGGCTCGGCCAGCCGTCGCTTCACGCCGTCCGCGCAGGCTTCGGGCGGCGCGCCGGTGCCGGGCGGCCAGCCGCCGGGCGCCGCGCCGGCGATCCAGCCGCAGTTCCAGTTCCATCGTCCGCCGCAGCCGAACGTGTCGAACGAAGCGGTGCCGCCCGTCGGCCCGCAAGGCTCCGACAACCTGCAGAACCAGCCGCTCACCGCGCCCCAGTAAGCGGCCGGCGTGCGGAAACAGGGCGGCATGCGCCGCCCGCCTTTAGACCTGTCGTGTAGAAAGCCATGAAGATTGCGATTGCCGGTGCATCGGGCCGTATGGGCCGGATGCTGATCGAAGCCGTTCTCAATGATTCCGACGCGCAGCTCGTCGGCGCGCTCGACCGCGCCGATTCGCCGTTCCTCGGCCAGGACGCGGGCGCGTTCCTCGGCAAGGAAACCGGAATCAAGCTGACCGACGACCTCGATGCCGTGTTCGCGCAGGCCGACTACCTGATCGACTTCACGCGGCCGGAAGGCACGATCGCGCACGTCGCGGCCGCGCTGCGCCACGACGTGAAGCTCGTGATCGGCACGACCGGCTTCACCGTCGAGCAGAAGGCCGAGCTGCAGGCCGCTGCGGCCAGGATCGGCATCGTGTTCGCGGCGAACATGAGCGTCGGCGTGAACGTCACGCTGAAGCTGCTCGAATTCGCGGCGAAGCATTTCTCGCACGGCTACGACATCGAAATCATCGAGGCGCACCACCGTCACAAGGTCGACGCGCCGTCGGGCACCGCGCTGATGATGGGCGAAGCCGTGGCCGGCGCGCTCGGGCGCTCGCTCGACGACTGCGCGGTGTACGGCCGCCAAGGCGTGACGGGCGAACGCGATCCGTCGACGATCGGTTTTGCGGCCGTGCGCGGCGGCGACATCGTCGGCGATCACACCGTGCTGTTCGCCGGGATCGGCGAACGGATCGAAATCACGCACAAGTCGTCGAGCCGCGTGTCGTACGCGCAGGGCGCGCTGCGTGCGGTCCGCTTCCTGTCGGCGCGCGGCGCCGGCCTGTTCGACATGCAGGACGTGCTCGGCCTGCGCTGACCCTCACGGGGAAACTCCGATGGCGATTCCCACCGGCGTTGTCCACTACCTCGAAAGCGGCGATGCGATCACGCACGCCGTCGCCTATGTGCTGCTGGCGATGTCCGTCGCCAGCTGGTGCTTTCTCCTCATGAAGGCCTGGCTGCTGGTCCGCGCGAAGCGGCAGGGGCCGCGCGCGCTCGCGGCGTTCTGGCGCGCGGCGTCGCTCGACGCAGGCATCGACGCGCTCGCCGCCGCCGATCGGGAGCGCGTGTTCGTGCCGCTCGCCGAAGCCGCGCGCGACGCGGCCGACGAACACGATCCGGCCGCGCTGGCCGCGCGCGTCGAGCGCAGTGAACGCGTGCTGCGCGCGCTGCGTCACGCGATGCTGCGCTCGCAGCGGCGTCTCGAGTTCGGTCAGGTGCTGCTCGCGTCGATCGGCAGCACCGCTCCGTTCGTCGGCCTGCTCGGCACCGTGTGGGGCATCTATCACGCGCTCGGCAGCATCGCCGCGAGCGGACAGGCGCAGATCGAGAACGTCGCGGGGCCGGTCGGCGAGGCGCTGATCATGACCGCGTTCGGGCTTGTCGTCGCGATCCCCGCGGTGCTCGCCTACAACATCCTCGGGCGGCTCGTGCGCCAGCTCGCCGAGGAACTCGACGGCTTCGCGCGCGACCTGCACGTATTCGTGTGCGCGCAGGGCGCCTGACGCGCGGCCGGGAGGAGCGACCATGGCATTCGGCGGACTGGAGCACCACAAGACGTCCGCGCCGATGGCGGAGATCAACATGACGCCGCTGATCGACGTGATGCTCGTGCTGCTCGTCATCTTCATCATCACCGCGCCGCTGATGACGCACGCGATCCGGCTCGACCTGCCGAAGGTCGCGGCCGGCGTCGCGCGCGATACGCCGCAATCGGTCACGCTGTCGATCGACGACGCCGGCAAGCTGTACTGGGACGACACCCCCGTCGCACTCGACGCGCTGCCGGCGCGCTTTCAGGCCGCCGCCGCGGGCGCCGCACCGCCCGAGCTGCGGCTGCGCGCGTCGCGCGCGACCCGCTACGACGTGATCGCGCAGGTGATGGGCGCCGCGCAGGCCGCGGGCCTCACGCGGATCGGCTTCGTCACCGACGTGCCGCCGGCGGGCGCCGCCGCGCCGGCCGCCGCGGGCGCGAAACCCTGACCTGCCGGCCGCCGGCGAGCCCGGCGCCGGCAAGAATGCGCCGCGGCCCGCGACACCCGGCCGTACCGCCCGCCACGGACGGTATAATCGTCGTTTCCGCCCGGTTGGCAGGGTTTCGCCGGGTAACCTGGAGACCCTCCGGGTTACCCGGCGAATATCCGGACCATGATGCAGGCCCGAGAACCGTGAGCCTGCTCCCGCCGCCGGGCTGCCCGATTTCGTCCACTTCCGCGTGCCCGCCTCGTGGCGCGCTGCTTAAAGCCTAGTCCGAACCACACCATGCACGAGAGATACGTACCCGCCGACGTCGAAGCCGCCGCCCAGGGCGACTGGCGCGCAGCCGATGCCTACAAGACGAGGGAAGATTCGCAGAAGCCGAAGTTCTACTGCGTGTCGATGCTGCCGTATCCGTCCGGCAAGCTGCACATGGGTCACGTGCGCAACTACACGATCAACGACGTGATGTACCGCTATCTGCGGATGAACGGCTACAACACGCTGATGCCGATGGGCTGGGACGCGTTCGGGATGCCGGCCGAGAACGCCGCGATGGCGAACGGCGTGCCGCCCGCGAAGTGGACCTACGACAACATCGACTACATGAAGGGCCAGATGCAGTCGATGGGCCTCGCGATCGACTGGTCGCGCGAAATCGCGACGTGCAAGCCCGACTACTACAAGTGGAACCAGTGGCTGTTCCTGAAGATGCTCGAGAAGGGCATCGCGTACAAGAAGACGGGCACCGTGAACTGGGACCCGGTCGACCAGACCGTGCTCGCGAACGAGCAGGTGATCGACGGCCGCGGCTGGCGCTCGGGCGCGCTCGTCGAGAAGCGCGAGATCCCGATGTATTACCTGCGGATCACGCAGTACGCGGATGAGCTGCTGAACGATCTCGAGGGCCTCGGCTGGCCCGAGCGCGTGAAGATCATGCAGCAGAACTGGATCGGCAAGAGCTTCGGCGTGAACTTCGGCTTCCCGTACGAACTCGACGGCGAGCAGGCGCTCCTGCGCGTGTTCACGACGCGTGCCGACACGATCATGGGCGTCACGTTCTGCGCGGTCGCGGCCGAGCACCCGCTTGCCACGCGCCTCGCGCAGGGCAAGCCGGAACTGCAGGCGTTCATCGACGAATGCAAGCGCGGCGGCGTCGCCGAGGCCGACGTCGCGACGATGGAGAAGAAGGGCGTCGCGACGGGCTTCTCGGTGTCGCACCCGCTCACAGGTGAGCCGGTCGAGGTCTGGATCGGCAACTACGTGCTGATGAGCTATGGCGAAGGCGCGGTGATGGGCGTGCCGGGCCACGACGAGCGCGATTTCGCATTCGCGAAGAAGTACGGCCTGCCGATCAAGCAGGTGATTTCGAGCGAAGGGCAGACGTACTCGCTGGATGCCTGGCAGGAATGGTACGGCGACAAGGAAACCGCGGTCTGCGTGAACAGCGGCAAGTACGACGGCCTGCGCTATGCGGATGCGGTCGACGCGGTCGCGGCCGACCTGAAGGCCGGCGGCTACGGCGACAAGCAGGTCACGTGGCGCCTGCGCGACTGGGGCGTGTCGCGCCAGCGCTACTGGGGCACGCCGATCCCGATCATCCACTGCCCGTCGTGCGGCGACGTGCCGGTGCCGGAGCAGGACCTGCCGGTCGTGCTGCCGGAAGACCTCGTGCCGGACGGCTCGGGCAACCCGCTCGCGAAGTCGGAAGCGTTCCTGAACTGCTCGTGCCCGAAGTGCGGCGCGGCCGCGAAGCGCGAGACCGACACGATGGACACCTTCGTCGATTCGTCGTGGTACTTCTCGCGCTACACGGCGCCGGACGCCGAGACGATGGTCGACGCGCGCACCGATTACTGGATGCCGATGGACCAGTACATCGGCGGCATCGAGCACGCGATCCTGCACCTGCTGTATTCGCGCTTCTGGACCAAGGTGATGCGTGACCTCGGCCTCGTGAAGTTCGGCGAGCCGGCGAAGAACCTGCTCACGCAGGGGATGGTGCTGAACGAGACGTTCTACCGCGAAGACGCATCCGGCAAGAAGACCTGGTACAACCCGGCCGACGTGACGGTCACGCACGACGACAAGGGCCGCCCGGTCGGCGCGACGCTGAACACGGACGGCCAGCCGGTCGTGCTCGGCGGCATCGAGAAGATGTCGAAGTCGAAGAACAACGGTGTCGATCCGCAGGTGCTGATCGACCAGTACGGCGCCGATACCGCGCGCCTGTTCACGATGTTCGCGGCGCCGCCCGAGCAGCAGCTCGAGTGGTCGGGCGCGGGCGTCGAAGGCGCGAGCCGCTTCCTGCGCCGCGTGTGGAGCTTCGGCGCGACGAACCGCGAAGCGCTCGCCGTGCGCGCGGGCTTCGACGCGGCCGCGCTCGGCGACGCCGACAAGGCGCTGCGCCGCGAAATCTACAGCGTGCTGAAGCAGGCCGATTTCGACTACCAGCGCCTGCAGTACAACACGGTCGTGTCGGCCGCGATGAAGATGCTGAACGCGATCGACGGCGCGAAGGGCGCGACGCCCGCCGTGCTGCGCGAGACGTACGGCGTGCTGCTGCGCGTGCTGTACCCTGTCGTGCCGCACGTCACGTTCGAGCTGTGGAAGGCGCTCGGCTACGCGGACGAATTCGGCTCGCTGCTCGACGCACCGTGGCCGAAGGTCGACGAGGCCGCGCTCGAGCAGGCCGAGATCGAACTCGTGCTGCAGGTGAACGGCAAGGTGCGCGGCGCGCTGAAGGTTGCGAAGGACGCGAGCCGCGAGGCGATCGAGGCCGCGGCAGTGGCCGACGAAGCGTTCGCGAAGTTCAGCGACGGCAAGCCGGCGAAGAAGATCGTCGTCGTGCCCGGCCGCCTCGTGAACATCGTCGTCTGACGGCCATTGGCCGTCGGGCGCACACAGAAGGAGCGAAGGTGATCCGCAGATCGTTTTTGGGGCTCGTCGGCAGCGCTGTCGCGCTGTCGGCATGCGGTTTCCAGTTGCGCGGCCGGCAGGACTACGCGTTCAAGCGCCTGCTGGTGGCCGGCGCGCCGGCGCCCGTCGAGGCGCGGCTCGCGCGCCTCGTCGAGGCCGGCAGCGACACGAAGATCGTCAAGTCGGTGGACGAAGCCGATGCCGTGCTGCGCATGTCGGAGTCGCGCGGGCAGAACACGCTGACGCTCAACAAGTACGGCTCCGCGCAGGAATATGCGCTCTACTACACGTTGAACTTCTCGCTGACGAGCCAGGACGGCACGCTGCTGATCCCGCCGAGCGCGATCGCGCTGAACCGCGCGATGACGTACAGCGACCAGTACACCAACGCGAAGGCGCAGGAAGCCGATATTCTCTACGGCGACATGCAGAACGACGCGGTCGACCAGCTGATGCGGCGTCTCGCGATCGTCCACTCGCTGACGCCGGCGCCGGAGGATGTGGTGCCGGGCGTGGCGCCGCGCGCGCCGCTGCCGCCGCCGCCGCTGTGATCGCCGGCGCACGCACCGATGCAATTGCGACTTGATGCGCTGGAGCCGCACCTCGCGAAGGGGATGGCCGGGCTCTACACCGTCTACGGCGACGAGCCGCTGCTCGCGCAGGAAGCGTGCGACCGCATTCGTGCGGCCGCACGCGCGGCCGGCTTCACCGAGCGTTCGGTGCATACGGTCGAGCGCGGCTTCGACTGGAGCGTGCTGCTCGGCGCGACCCAGGCGATGTCGCTGTTCGGCGAGCGCCAGCTGATCGAGCTGCGCATTCCGTCGGGCAAGCCCGGCAAGGAAGGCGCCGACGCGCTGAAGACGCTCGCGGCGACCCCCAACCCCGACGCGCTGATGCTCGTCACGTTGCCGCGCCTCGACGCGGCAACGCAGAAATCCGCGTGGTTTACCGCGCTGCAGAACGGCGGCGTCGCGCTGAAGATCGATCCGGTCGAGCGCGCGGCGCTGCCGAACTGGATCGGCCAGCGTCTGTCGATGCAGGGCCAGCGCGTCGCGCCCGGCGACGACGGGCGGCGCGCGCTGCAGTTCATCGCGGAGCGCGTCGAGGGCAACCTGCTCGCCGCGCATCAGGAAATCCAGAAGCTCGGGCTGCTCTATCCGCAGGGCGTGCTGTCGTTCGAGCAGGTGCACGACGCGGTGCTGAACGTCGCGCGCTACGACGTGTTCAAGCTGAACGAGGCGATGCTCGCGGGCGACGCCGCCCGGCTCGCGCGGATGATCGACGGGCTGAAGGGTGAGGGTGAGGCGATCGTGCTCGTGATGTGGGCCGTCGTCGAGGAATTGCGCACGCTGCTGCGGATCAAGCGCGGCACGACGGCCGGCAAGCCGCTGGCCACGCTGCTGCGCGAGAACCGCGTGTGGGGCCCGCGCGAGCGGCTGATCGGCCCCGCGCTGAACCGCGTGTCCGAAGCCGTGCTCGAGAAGGCGCTCGCGTTCGCCGCGAAGCTCGACCGGCAGGTGAAGGGGCTGTCGGCGATCACGCCGGGCCGCCGCACGCAGGACGATCCGCCGCCCGACCCGTGGGACGGCCTGTTCCAGCTCGCGATGACGGTGGCGGGCGCCCGCGGCGAGCGACCGCCGCCCGCGGGTCGCGTGCGGCGTTAAGGGGCCTTCAGCGCACGCATCGCAACCCGCTTACAATGTTTCGGTAAGCCGGCGCGGCCGGCCTGCCGCCGCGCCTCATGCTGCCCCACGAATTCACGCCGCGCCAAGCGGCTCGCTTCTCGAGTCACACGATGGATATCGACCAGTACATGACGGACCTGGGCCGCCGTGCCCGGCACGCTTCCCGCGCGATGGCGCGCGCCAGCACGGCCGCGAAGAACGCGGCGCTCGACGCCGTGGCCCGCGCGATCGAGCGCGACGCGCAGGCGCTGAAGGATGCGAATGCACGCGACGTCGCCCGTGCCCGCGAAAAGGGTCTCGACGCGGCGTTCATCGATCGCCTGACGTTGTCCGACAATGCGCTGAAGACGATGGTCGAAGGTCTGCGCCAGGTCGCGTCGCTGGCCGATCCGATCGGCGAGATCGGCAACCTCAAGTACCGCCCGAGCGGAATCCAGGTCGGCCAGATGCGAGTGCCGCTCGGCGTGATCGGCATCATCTACGAGTCGCGCCCGAACGTGACGATCGACGCGGCCGCGCTGTGCCTGAAGTCGGGCAACGCGACGATCCTGCGCGGCGGCTCCGAGGCGCTCGAATCGAACGCGGCGCTCGCGAAGCTGATCGGCGAAGGGCTCGAGGCGGCCGGCCTGCCGCAGGATGCGGTGCAGGTCGTCGCGACCGCCGATCGCGCCGCGGTCGGCAAGCTGATCACGATGACCGAATCCGTCGACGTGATCGTGCCGCGCGGCGGCAAGAGCCTGATCGAGCGCCTGATCAACGAGGCACGCGTGCCGATGATCAAGCACCTCGACGGCATCTGCCACGTGTATGTCGACGATCGCGCCGATCTCGCGAAGGCGCTGACCGTGTGCGACAACGCGAAGACGCACCGCTACGGCACCTGCAACACGATGGAAACGCTGCTCGTGGCGAGCGGCATCGCGGCGACGCTGCTGCCGCCTCTTGGCAAGCTGTATCGCGACAAGCAGGTCGAGCTGCGCGTCGATGCGGCCGCGCGCGCGGTGCTCGCCGAGGCGGGCGTCGGCCCGCTCGTCGACGCGACCGACGAAGACTGGCACACCGAATATCTCGCGCCGGTGCTCGCGATCAAGGTCGTCGACGGCCTCGACGCGGCGATCGAGCACATCAACCACTACGGCTCGCATCACACCGATGCGATCGTCACCGAGGATCACGACCGCGCGATGCGCTTCCTGCGCGAAGTCGATTCGGCCAGCGTGATGGTCAATGCGTCGACGCGCTTCGCGGACGGCTTCGAATTCGGCCTCGGCGCGGAAATCGGCATCTCGAACGACAAGCTCCACGCACGCGGCCCCGTCGGTCTGGAAGGGCTCACGTCGCTGAAGTACGTCGTGCTCGGGCACGGCGAAGGCCGTCAGTAAAGCGAGGCGCACAACCGATGGCAATGCTCTGGGTCAAGACGTTCCATATCGTTCTGATCGCCGCGTGGTTCGCGGGGCTGTTCTACCTGCCGCGCATCTACGTGAACCTGGCCATGGAGACCGATCCGGCCGCGGTGCGGCGCCTGCTGCTGATGGCACGCAAGCTGTTCCGCTTCATGACGATGATCGCGGTGCCGGCGCTGGCATGCGGGCTGTGGCTGTGGCTCGTGATCGGCATCGGCCAGGGGGAGGGCTGGATCCACGCGAAGGTGACGGTGGTGCTGCTGCTCGTCATCTACCACGCGTATTGCGGGCACCTGCTGCGCGTGTTCGAGCGCGGCGAGAACCGCCGCACCGACAAGTGGTATCGCGTGTTCAACGAGCTGCCGGTGCTCGGCATGCTCGCCGCGGTCGCGCTGGCCGTGATCAAGCCGTTCTGAGCCCTTTCGGCGGCTCTTTCGACGAGCATGCGGGCGGTCGATCGATGCACACATGAAAACACGGCGCCCCTCGGGGCGCCGTTTTCACGTGCGCGTCGCGCGCGTCAATCCTTCGTCGGGTCGTCGATCCGGCGGCGGGTGATCGCCTCCTTCGCGCGGCCGACGCGCTCCATCAGTGCGGGCCCGCGCGACAGCGCGACGCCGACCGCGAGGATGTCGCCGATCGCGAGGTGCGACATCCGCGACGTCATCGGCGAGAACACGTCGGTTTCCTCGGCCACGTTCGACGCGAGGCTCACCGTCGCGAGTTTCGCGAGCGGCGAATGGCTCTGCGTGATCGCGACCACCTTCGCGCCGCACGCGAGCGCGGAGCGCGCGGCATCCACGATGTCGCGCGTGCGGCCAGTGTTCGAGATCGCGACGACGACGTCGTGCGGCCCGAGCAGCGCCGACGACATCGAGAACGTGTGCGGGTCCGAATACGCGACGCTCGGCACGCCGAGCCGGAAGAACTTGTGCTGGATGTCCTGCGCGGCGATGCCCGAGCCGCCGGCGCCGTAGAACTCGATGCGCGACGCGTTCGACAGCAGCGCGATCGCGTCGGCGACGCTGCCGGCCGACAGGCTGTTGCGCACCTCGATCAACGCCCCGATCGTGCGGTCGAATACCTTGCCGATGATGCCGGGCGCGGGTTCGTTGGGCTCGACGTCGCGATACACCGACGACACGCCCGGTGCGACGCTCTGCGCGAGCCGGATCTTGAATTCGCGAAAGCCGCTGCAGCCGAGCGCCTGGCAGAAGCGCGCGATGGTCGGCTGGCTGACGCCCGCGCGGGTCGACAGCTCGGTCATCGCGAGGTCGAGCACCTCGCGCGGCGCGGCGAGGATGTAGTCGGCGAGCTTGCGCTCGGACGGGCGCAGGTCGGCGCGGATCGCTTCAATGCGAGGCAGCATGGGGCGGTGGATGGAAATGGGGTTCGGGTGAGCGAGTGTATCGCAATCGAATTGTAGAAAATCTACATGAAAATGCTAGCTGCATTGCCGGTAATTTCTGCTTCGGTTGGGGTGGTGAATTAGGGTTTTCACTAGGTAAAGCCTTACTGGTGGCGGGAATGTGGGTTGCGTGTCGGTTGATCTGCATTGCGCGCATGTAGTTTTTCTACTAGACTGGCTTCGTTCGTTCGACGCACTCGACCGTCCCCACGATTCCAACCGCCGGTGTCGTCCGGCATACAGGAGCGCCCAGCATGACGTCGCTGCACCCCACTCTGGCGAAAGTCACCGAACGCGTGATCGCCCGCAGCCAATCGACCCGTTCCGCCTATCTGCAGCGCCTCGACGGCGCGCAAGGCAAGTTCCCGGCACGCGGCGCGCTGTCGTGCGCGAACCTCGCGCACGGCTTCGCGGGTCTCGAAGGCAGCGACAAGTTCCAGATCAAGGCAATCCGCGAGCCGAACATCGGCATCGTGTCCTCGTACAACGAGATGCTGTCCGCGCACGCACCGTACAAGGATTTCCCCGACATCATCAAGGCCGCCGCGCGCGAGAACGGCGGCGTCGCGCAGTTCGCGGGCGGCGTGCCGGCGATGTGCGACGGCGTCACGCAGGGCAACCCCGGGATGGAGCTGTCGCTGTTCTCGCGCGAGGCGATCGCGATGGGCACGGCGATCGCGCTCACGCACAACATGTTCGACGCGGCGCTCTGCCTCGGCATCTGCGACAAGATCGTGCCGGGCCTCCTGATCGGCGCGCTGCAGTTCGGCCACCTGCCGACCATCTTCGTGCCGGCCGGCCCGATGACGAGCGGCCTGTCGAACGACGACAAGGCGAAGATCCGCCAGCAGTTCGCGACCGGCCAGGTCGGCCGCGACGCGCTGCTCGAAGCCGAATCGGCCGCGTATCACGGCCACGGCACCTGCACGTTCTACGGCACCGCGAACAGCAACCAGATGCTGATGGAGCTGATGGGCCTGCACCTGCCGGGCTCGGCGTTCGTCCATCCGCACACGCCGCTGCGTACCGCGCTGACGGCCGAAGCCGCGCGCCGCGTGCTCGACCTGACGGTCGAGCGCGGCCAGTACACGCCGATCGGCCATGTGATCGACGAGAAGGCGATCGTCAACGGGATCGTCGCGCTGCTCGCGACGGGCGGCTCGACCAACCACACGCTGCACCTCGTCGCGATCGCGCGCGCGGCCGGCGTGCTGATCGACTGGAACGATTTCGACGAGCTGTCGGCCGTCGTGCCGCTGCTCGCGAAGATCTACCCGAACGGCAAGGCGGACGTGAACCATTTCCACGCGGCGGGCGGCGTTGCGTTCCTGGTGCGCAACCTGCTCGAAGGCGGGCTGCTGCACGAAGACGTGACGACGGTCGCGGGCAAGGGCCTGTCGCACTACACGAAGGAGCCGAAGCTGATCGACGGCAAGCTGACGTGGGTCGACGGCACGGCCGAGAGCCACGACACGAAGGTGCTGCGCGGCATTCGCGAGCCGTTCCAGCCGGACGGCGGCCTGCGCCTGATGCAGGGCCGGCTCGGCCGCGGCGTGATCAAGATTTCGGCGGTCGCGCCCGAGCACCGCAAGGTGACGGCACCCGCGATCGTGTTCGATTCGCAGGAAGCCGTGCAGGCGGCATTCGATCGCGGCGAGCTGAAGCGCGATTTCGTCGCGGTCGTGCGCTTCCAGGGCGCCCGCGCGAACGGGATGCCCGAGCTGCACCGTTTGACGCCGCTGCTCGGCGTGCTGCAGGATCAGGGCTTCCACGTCGCGCTCGTCACCGACGGCCGCATGTCCGGCGCATCGGGCAAGGTGCCGGCGGTGATCCACGTGTCGCCGGAAGCGCTGCTGGCCGGCCCGCTCGGCAAGGTGCAGACGGGCGACACGCTCGTGATCGACGCGGAAGCCGGCATCCTCGACATCGAGGTCGACGACGCCGAGTGGCAAGCGCGCGCGGTCGCGCAGCCGCTGCATCAGGCCGACAACGAGACGGGTTTCGGGCGCGAACTGTTCGGCGTGTTCCGCGCGGCGGCCGCGCCGGCCGAGCAGGGCGCATCGGTTTTCGGGACGCTGGTCGGCGAAACGGCCGTCGGCGTCGCTGCATGAATTTCAAGGAGTGTCATCAATGAAGACGATTGGCGAAATCGTGAAGCTGGGCCCGGTGATTCCGGTGCTCGCATTCGACTCGGTCGAGCAGGGTGAACACGTGTCGCGCGCGTTGCACGCGGGCGGCGTCAAGGTGCTCGAGATCACGCTGCGCACGCCGGCGGGCCTGGAGGCGATCCAGCGCGCGAGCCAGCTCGCGGACGACATCGTCGTCGGCGTCGGCACGATCACGAAGCCCGAGCACTGCGCGCAGGCGAAGCGCGCGGGCGCGAAGTTCGGCGTGTCGCCGGGCCTGACGAAGGACCTGCACCTCGCGTCGCTCGACGCGGACCTGCCGCTGCTGCCGGGCGTGATGACACCGAGCGACATCATCCAGGCGCTCGAATTCGGCTACGAGATCGTCAAGTTCTTCCCTGCGCAGCAGGCCGGCGGCGTGCCGATGCTGCAGGCGTTCCACGGCCCGTTCCCGGCGCTGAAGTTCTGCCCGACGGGCGGCATCACGGCCGAAAGCGCGCCGAATTTCCTGAAGCTGCCGAACGTCGTGTGCGTCGGCGGCTCGTGGCTCACGCCGAAAGCCGCGCTCGCCGCGCAGGATTGGGCCGAGGTCACGCGCCTCGCGCAAGCCGCGAGCCAGCTCCCCCGTTAATACTTGTATGAAATGATCGTTCGACCCTCGGTAAACGAGCGCTTAGTGCTTGTTTTACCGAGGGTTTTTGCTGATGGAACCGGTTCTATCCGCGGGCCGCAAAGATAAGTAAAATTCAGCGTCCTCACGGGGTGGGTACCCCCCGTGTTTCGGAGACCTGCATAGCCGGGCATACTCGCAACACCTCGCCCGGTTCGAACAAATTCTAGGAGGAGTGCCACATGGGGGCTGTCCAAGGCAGCATGCTGCTCGTATTCACGCTGATCGCGATCGCCGCGCTGATCCTGATGATCGCGCGCTACAAGATCTACCCGTTCCTGGTGCTGATCATCGTTTCGCTGGGCCTCGGTCTCGTCGTCGGCATGCCGATGGACAAGATCGTCAAGTCGTTCGAAACGGGCACCGGCGGCACGCTCGGCCACATTGCCATCGTCGTCGGCCTCGGCACGATGCTCGGCAAGATGATGGCCGAATCGGGCGGCGCCGAACGGATCGCGACCACGCTGATCGACTGGTTCGGTGAAAAGAACATCCACTGGGCGATGATGTTCGTCGCGATCATCGTCGGCCTGCCGGTGTTCTTCGAAGTCGGCTTCGTGCTGCTGATCCCGATCGCGTTCAACGTCGCGAAGCGCACCGGCAAGTCGCTGCTCGTCGTCGGCCTGCCGATGGTGGCCGGCCTGTCCGTCGTGCACGGGCTGATCCCGCCGCACCCGGCCGCGCTGCTGGCCGTTCAGCAATATGGCGCCGATATCGGCAAGACGATCGCATTCGGCCTGATCGTCGGCGTGCCGACCGCCATCATCGCCGGTCCGCTGTTCGCGCTGACGATCTCGAAGTTCGTGAAGCTGCCGGAAAACAATCCGCTCGCGGCGCAGTTCGTCGATACGCACACGGAGGGTCGCAAGCGCGAACTGCCGAGCTTCGGCATCACGCTGTTCACGATCCTGCTGCCCGTCGTGCTGATGCTGGTCGGCAGCTGGGCCGACCTGGTGTTCGCGCCGAAGTCGCTGCCGAACAACCTGCTGCGCTTTGCCGGCAACTCCGACGTCGCGCTGCTGATCGCCGTGCTGGTGAGCTTCTTCACGTTCGGCAAGCTGCAGGGCTTCAACCGCGACCAGATCCAGAAGTTCTGCGGCGAGTGTCTGGCGCCGATCGCCGGCATCACGCTGATCGTCGGTGCGGGCGGCGGCTTCGGCGGCGTCCTGCGCGACAGCGGGATCTCGCAGCAGATCGTCGAGACCGCGAAGCACGCGCATCTGTCGCCGCTGCTGCTCGGCTGGTTCGTCGCGGCGCTGATGCGTCTCGCGACGGGTTCGGCGACGGTCGCGATGACGACGGCCTGCGGCATCGTCGCGCCGATCGCGGCGGCGTCCGGCGCGGCGGTCAGCCCGGAGCTGCTGGTGCTCGCGACGGGCTCGGGCTCGCTGATCTTCTCGCACGTGAACGACGGCGGCTTCTGGCTGATCAAGGAATACTTCGGGATGACGGTTGGTCAGACGTTCAAGACCTGGTCGCTGCTTGAAACCATCATCTCGGTGCTCGGTCTTAGCTTCACGCTGCTGCTGAGCTTGGTTCTGTAACAAGGGGTAGTCAATGATTCTGATCGCAATGGGCGTGTCGGGCGCGGGCAAGTCGCGAATCGGCGAAATGCTGGCGGAACGCCTGTCGTGCAGCTATACCGATGGCGACGCGTTTCACAGCGCGGCGAACAAGGAAAAGATGCATCACGGCATTCCGCTGACCGACGACGACCGCTGGCCGTGGCTGCGCACGATCCGCGCGGCCATCGAGGAAAAGCAGCGCGCCGGCGAGACGGCCGTGTTCACGTGCTCGTCGCTGAAGCGGTCGTACCGCGACGTGCTGCGTGGCACCGACACCGACGTGCGGTTCGTGTATCTGAAGGGTTCGTTCGAGGTATTGCACGAGCGCCTGAAGAGCCGCACCGGCCATTTCTTCGATCCGTCGCTGCTGAAGAGCCAGCTGGACACGCTCGAGGAGCCGGGCCCGGACGAAGCGATCGAGGTCAGCATCGAGTTGACGCCCGAACAGATCGTCAATGAAGTGATGGTGAAGATCGGCTTCGCGCAGCAGCACTGAGCGCGGTTTGCCGCAATCTTCATGAAAAAGGCGCCTTCGGGCGCCTTTTTCGTTGGCGGCGCGCGCGCCGGTCAGGCTGCGTGCGCGTGCCGCGCGATGCCGTCGAGCAGCACGTCGAGCATCGTGTCATGCACCACGGCCGGATCGAGCCGCGCATAGAGCGGGGCGGCCGATTTGACGAGCGGATGCGCGGTATCGGGCAGCGCATTCATTTCCGCGAGCTCGACGTCGTTCGCGGGCCGCGTGAGGCCGCCGGCCTCGGCGGCGGCGAGCCCGATCACGCTCGCATACCAGCCGACGCACATGGCCGGCAATGCGGTGCGCGCGATGCCGGCGTCGGCCAGCGCGCGATGCACGGCCTCGATGTGCGCAAGATCGGCCGGCCCCGTGCTCATGTGCCGCTGCAGCAGCGCGAACGCGGCGGGGTAACGCAGCGCGAGCGCGCGGTACTGGCGCGCGAGATCGCGCAGCCGCTCGCGCCACGGCAGCGTGTCGTCGACCGGCACGAGCGAGCGCGACAGCGCATTCGCGATCGCGCGGGTCAGGCCGTCCTTCGACTTGAAGTGATACAGCACGCTCATCGGGTCGCAGCCGACCGACTGCGCGAGCTTGCGCACGCTGAATGCGGCTTCGCCGACCTCTTCGAGCAGCGCGAGCGCGGCCGCGACGATCGCGTCCTTGTCGAGGCCGCGCGGGCCTTGGGCGGGTTTGTCTTTCATGGGGGGCGGTTGGGGCGTCCGGCTGTCAACTTGACGAAAGTATATTCTACGCTGTAGAATTATTTCTGCGGTGTAGAAATTGGGTGTCCCGGCACCTTTCAATGCGTGCTTTCGCACAGTCCGGGATCCAGGCAGACACATGCGTGCCTGCCGTCAACACGGGCCATCGCGCCCTTTCTCTCGTTGACACCCAAGTGGAACCGGCTGCCCCACCCGCGAAGCCTCACGGCCCTTCGACTGGCGGCCCAAGACCATGCAAGTGCAATCATGACTACCTACAACAAACCCCTGATCCAGGGCGAATCGCGTTTCGACCAGACGCAACTGAACGTCGAAAAGGACAACTGGAACTGGTGCGAGCCGTCCCGCTACGACGGCGAGCGTCCGGCCAACTGGTACGAGGCGTCGTTGTCGCGCCGTGAAAGCGGCGCGCCGCTCGCGCACGACGCCGTGTGCGACGTGCTGGTGATCGGCTCGGGGCTGCTCGGCGCGTCGGCCGCGCTGCATCTCGCGGAAGCGGGGGTCGACACGATCCTCGTCGACAAGCATCACGTCGGCTCCGCGGCGTCGGGCCGCAACGGCGGCCAGCTCACGCCGGGCCTCGCGCGCTGGGAAGCCGCCGACATGATCGACTACCTGTCGCACGACGATGCGAAGCGGCTGTGGCGCTTCGCGTCGACCGAATCGATGGACCTGATCGATGAAATCGGCGCGCGTTACGCGCTCGACCTCGATCGCAAGAACGGCCACGTGACGGCGGCGGTCCACCCGGGCCACATGAGCGCGCTGCTCGACGGCGCGGACGCCCGCCGCCATCTCGGCGACGCCGGCGTGACGCTCGTCGGCCGCCATCAGCTGCACGACGAATACGTGCGCTCGGGCCTGTATCACGGCGCGGCGATCGACGCGCTCGGCGGCCAGCTTCATCCGCTCGCGCTGGTGCGCGGCCTCGTGCATGGCTTCCAGTTGAACGGCGGTGCGCTGTACGAGGGCACCGAGGTGCTCGAGCTCGACGAAACGCCCGCGGGCGTCGTCGCGACGACGCCGGGCGGCACGATCACCGCGCGTCGCGGCGTCGTGCTCGCGCTGCACAACACGACGTTCCGGCTGCTGGATGACGGCGGCGCGACCACCGTGCCGTTCTTCACGTACGTCAGCGTGACGGCGCCGCTCGACGTCGATGTCGCGACGCTGATGCCGGCCGGCATGCCGGTGTACGACACGCAGTTCCAGATCGACTACTACCGGCCGGTGCGCGGTAACCGCTTGCTGTTCGGCGGGCAGGGCACCGGCACGTGCTGGGCGCAGCAGGACGTCAACGCGTATCTGCTGACGCGACTGAACACGGTGTTCCCGCAGCACGACGGCCGCTTCGCGCTCGACTACTGCTGGAGCGGCGTCAGCGACTTCACGCTGAACGGCGCGACCGACAGCCGCAAGACCGACGGCCGCGTGCCGATGTACATGGTGCAGGGCTGGAGCGGGCACGGCGTCGCGCAGACGGTGCGGATCGGCAAGGCGATTTGCGACGATTTCGTCGGCCGCAATGACGATTTCTCGATGCTGACCGGCATCGACCATCGCGAGATTCCGCTCGGCCGGCAGCTGTCGCCGATCGCGATTCCAGCCGCGAAGGCGGCGATGAGCGTGATGAGCGCGCTGAATCCGGGGCGGATGATCTCGTTCTGAGGTTCCGATTTTCCGACGCCTGGCCGCGCGCCGGCCGCCAAGAAAAAAGCCCGATGCGAACTTGCTCGCATCGGGCTTTTTTTCCGTCCGGCGACGGCGGCGCTTACGCGATCCGCTTCGCGAGGTCGACGGCCTTGCCGATGTACGACGCAGGCGTCATCGCGAGCAGGCGATCCTTCGCGTCCTGCGGGATCGCCAGCGTGCCGACGAATTCCTGCAGCGCTTCGCGCGTGATGCCCTTGCCGCGCGTCAGTTCCTTCAGCTGCTCGTACGGGTTCTCGATGCCGTAGCGGCGCATCACCGTCTGCACCGGCTCCGCGAGCACTTCCCAGCAGTTGTCGAGGTCTTCGTTCAGGCGCTGCGGGTTCACTTCGAGCTTGTCGAGGCCGCGGATCAGCGAGTCGTACGCGAGCAGCGAGTAGCCGAGCGCGACGCCCATGTTGCGCAGCACCGTCGAGTCGGTCAGGTCACGCTGCCAGCGCGACACCGGCAGCTTGTCGGCGAGGTGGCGCAGCGTCGCGTTCGCGAGGCCGAGGTTGCCTTCCGAGTTCTCGAAATCGATCGGGTTGACCTTGTGCGGCATCGTCGACGAGCCGATCTCGCCGGCCTTCGTCTTCTGCTTGAAGTAGCCGACCGAGATGTAGCCCCACACGTCGCGGTCGAGGTCGAGCAGGATCGTGTTCGCGCGAGCGACCGCGTCGAACAGCTCGGCCATGTAGTCGTGCGGCTCGATCTGGATCGTGTACGGGTTGAACGTCAGCTTCAGGCGGTTCTCGATCACGTCGCGCGAGAACGCTTCCCAGTCGAATTCCGGATACGCGGACAGGTGCGCGTTGAAGTTGCCGACCGCGCCGTTCATCTTGCCGAGAATTTCGACCTTCTCGATGCGCGTGATCGCGCGGGCGAGGCGCGCGGCGACGTTCGCGAGTTCCTTGCCGAGCGTCGTCGGGCTGGCCGGCTGGCCGTGCGTGCGCGACAGCATCGGCTGCTCGGCGTGGGCGTGCGACAGCGCGACGAGGCGCTGGTGGACCGTGCGCAGCGCCGGCAGGATCACGTGCTCGCGTGCGCCGGCGAGCATCATCCCGTGCGACGTGTTGTTGATGTCTTCGGACGTGCACGCGAAGTGGATGAATTCGCTGGCCTTTTCGAGCTCGGCCTGGCCCTTGACCGATTCCTTCAGCCAGTATTCGACGGCTTTCACGTCGTGGTTCGTCACGCGCTCGATTTCCTTGATGCGCGCGGCGTCGTGCGCGGTGAAGCGCTCGGCGAGCTGCAGCAGGAATTGTTCGGAGGCGTCGGAGAAGCGCGGGACTTCCGCGAAGCCGGCGCGCGACAGCGCGATCAGCCAGTGCACCTCGACGGTGACGCGGTGGCGCATGAAGGCGGCTTCGGAGAGCCAGTCGCGCAGCGCTTCGGTCTTGCTGGCGTAGCGGCCGTCGATGGGCGAGAGCGCGGTGAGGGCGAAAAGCGTATCGGGACGAGTGTCGGACATGATCGGGCGGGCCTTGGAGCCGGGGCGAACGAGGGGGAGGAGAATCCGCCATTTTACCATTGGCGCGGGTCGATCCCGGCCGAACCGGTCCGGCCGCCCCTGCCACGGGCGATCGGCGCGCACCCGGCGCCCGGGCGACGCGCCGCGGCCTGCCGGCGGGCGCCCGCGCCGGCTCGCCGGGCCGCCCGCCGCACCGCCGGCCGGACCCGCCCGCCGGTAGAATGCAGGCTTCTTCCCGACCGCCGCCCGCCGCGCCCCGCCTGCATGGAACTGAAATGGCTCGAAGACTTCGTCTCGCTCGCGGAAACGCGCAGCTTTAGCCGGTCCGCCGAACTGCGGCACGTGTCGCAGCCCGCGTTCTCGCGGCGCATCCAGGCGCTGGAAGCATGGGTCTCGACCGAACTGATCGATCGTTCGGTCTATCCGACGCGGCTCACGCAGGCCGGCCAGATCTTCTACGAGCAGGCGCTGACGATGCTGTCGCAGGCGCACGAGGCGCGCACGCTGCTGCGCGGCCACGTCGGCGCGCCGGTGCCGACGATCGAGTTCGCGGTGCCGCACACGCTGTCGCTCACGTATTTCCCGCGCTGGCTGCAGCGGATCGAGGCGAAGATGGGGCAAGTCCACACGCGGCTGCGCGCGCTGAACGTGCACGATGCCGTGCTGTCGCTCGTCGAGGGCGGCTGCGATCTCGTGATGGGCTACCACCACCCGAGCCACCCGGTCGCGCTCGACCCGGCGCGCTACGACATGCTGGTCCTCGGCAGCGAGCCGATCAGCCCGTTCTCGGCGCCGGGTCGCGCCGGCCGGCCGCGCTACACGCTGCCGGGCACGGCCGAGGCGCGCGTGCCGTACCTGTCGTATACGCCGAACGCGTATCTCGGCCGGATGACCGAAGTCATCGTTGCGAACGCACCGACGCGGCTGTTCCTCGATCGCGTCTACGAAACCGACATGGCCGAAGGGCTGAAGGCGATGGCGCTCGCGGGCCACGGCGTCGCGTTCCTGCCGCACAGCGCGGTCGAGGACGCGGTGGCCGGCGGCCGCCTGATCCGGCTCGACCGTTCCGCGCGCGGCGGCACGCATCCGTTCACGCTGACGATGGAGATTCGCCTGTACTGCGACAAGCTCGCGCTGCAGGGCGACGATCCGCGCCAGAAACTCGTGCGCGCGTTATGGGAAGTCGTGCGCGACGAATTGCGCGACACGGCCGAATGATGGGGCCGAGCACGGCTGTGCGCGGCTGACGACAAGCCTGCCGCGCCTGTCGGACGGCTGTCCGGCGCGCATCCGGCGTATTCACCAACGATTTTCGCGCAACGCGATGCACGACCGATCGCGGACGTTCTTGCGCAAATCGACCGCGGATTTGCGAAAAATCCCGATCATGCAAGAAACGCATAATCGAATAAGCAAACGGCATTGGATAAAAAAAATGGGTTTTTCGACAATGTGCGCAATCCGTTGAACGTTGGAGCATCCATGTCTTCGCAACTGCAGTCCATCCCGTCCTACCTGCACGCCGACGATCTCGGCCCGTGGGGCAACTACCTTCAGCAGGTCGATCGCGTCGCACCGTACCTCGGTTCGCTGTCGCGCTGGCTTGAAACGCTGAAGCGTCCGAAGCGCATCCTGATCGTCGACTGCCCCATCGAGCTCGACAACGGCACCGTCGCGCACTTCGAAGGCTATCGCGTGCAGCACAACGTGTCGCGCGGTCCGGGCAAGGGCGGCGTGCGTTACCACCAGGACGTGACGCTGTCGGAAGTGATGGCGCTGTCCGCATGGATGTCGGTGAAGAACGCGGCCGTGAACGTGCCGTACGGCGGCGCGAAGGGCGGCATCCGCGTCGACCCGCGCAAGCTCTCGCGCGGTGAGCTCGAGCGCGTGACGCGTCGCTACACCAGCGAAATCGGCATCATCATCGGACCGAACACCGACATTCCGGCGCCGGACGTCAACACCAACGAACAGGTGATGGCGTGGATGATGGACACGTACTCGATGAACCAGGGCCAGACGTCGACCGGCGTCGTGACCGGCAAGCCGATCGCGCTTGGCGGTTCGCTCGGCCGCAAGGAAGCGACGGGCCGCGGCGTGTTCGTCGTCGGCTGCGAAGCGGCGAAGAAGAAGGGCCTGGAAATCGAAGGCGCGCGCATCGCGGTGCAGGGCTTCGGCAACGTCGGCGGCATCGCGGCGAAGCTGTTCCAGGAAGCGGGTGCGAAGGTGATCGTGGTGCAGGATCACACGGGCACGATCTACCGACCGGCCGGCCTCGATTCGAACAAGCTGCTCGACCACGTGGCACGCACGGGCGGCGTCGCGGGCTTCGAAGGCGCCGAGCCGATGCCGAACGACGAGTTCTGGACGGTCGAGACCGACATCCTGATCCCGGCGGCACTGGAAAACCAGATCACCGAGAAGAACGCATCGAAGATCCGCACGAAGATCATCGTCGAAGGCGCGAACGGCCCGACGACGACGGCGGCCGACGACATCCTGAGCGCGAACGGCGTGCTCGTGATCCCGGACGTGATCGCGAACGCGGGCGGCGTGACCGTGTCGTACTTCGAGTGGGTGCAGGACTTCTCGAGCTTCTTCTGGACGGAAGACGAGATCAACCACCGTCTCGAGCGCGTGATGCGCGAAGCGTTCGCCGGCGTGTGGGCGGTTTCGGAAGAGCACAAGGTGTCGGTGCGTACGGCGGCGTTCATCGTCGCGTGCAAGCGCATCCTGATGGCGCGCGAAATGCGCGGCCTGTACCCCTGATCGGGTGTCGCCGATCGGTCATTGCCGATCGGCGCTCGGTTGACTACGATCAAAGCATGACGCAATCCACCGGTTGCGTGCATGATCCCTCGCGGGCGGTGCCGAATCCGGCACCGCCCGCGCGTGCATTCATGCGTCACAAGCGCGCCCGAAGCCGGGAGGAAGGCTTCATACAGGGCGATTCGTAGTGCGGTAAACAACCAGTTCTTTCAAAAATATTACTTTGATACACTGGCGCGGGTTTTAGCAAAGGAGATGACCAAAATGAAATACCAGAAGGCAGTCCTGATGGTCGCGGCGCTCTGCGCGTTCGCGAGCGGCGCGCATGCACAGGAGACCGGCACGCTGAAGAAGATCAAGGACACGGGCGTGATCGCGCTGGGGCACCGCGAATCGTCGATCCCGTTCTCCTACTATGACCAGAACCAGCAGGTCGTCGGCTATTCGCGCGAATTCCAGATGAAGGTCGTGGACGCGGTGAAGAAGAAGCTGAGCCTGGCGAACCTGCAGGTCAAGAACATCCCGGTCACGTCGCAGAACCGCATCCCGCTCGTGCAGAACGGCACGGTCGACATCGAGTGCGGCTCGACGACCAACAACACCGAGCGTCAGCAGCAAGCCGCGTTCTCCGACACGATCTTCGTGATCGGCACGCGCCTGATGACGAAGAAGGATTCGGGCGTCAAGGACTTCGCCGACCTGAAGGGCAAGACGGTCGTGACCACCGCCGGCACGACGTCCGAGCGCCTGCTGCGCAAGATGAACAACGACAAGCAGCTGGGCATGAACATCATCAGCGCGAAGGACCACGGCGACTCGTTCAACACGCTCGAGTCGGGCCGCGCGGTCGCGTTCATGATGGACGACGCACTGCTCGCGGGCGAGCGCGCGAAGGCGAAGCAGCCGGGCGAGTGGGTGATCGTCGGCACGCCGCAATCGGAAGAGGCTTACGGCTGCATGATGCGCAAGGGCGATACGGACTTCAAGAAGGTTGTCGACGACGCGATCTCGCAAGTCGAGAAGTCGGGCGAAGCCGCGAAGATCTACGCGAAGTGGTTCGAGAGCCCGATTCCGCCGAAGGGGCTGAACCTGAACTTCCCGCTGTCCGATTCGATGAAGAAGCTGTACGCGAACCCGAACGACAAGGCGCTCGACTGACCACACGGACGTTGACGCAGTAATGACGCTACTGAAACGGAAGAGGCCACGCTTCTTCCGTTTCTTTTTGCTGGAGTCTTGCCCATGTCTTACCACTGGAACTGGGGCATCTTCCTGAGCCCCGTATCGACCGGCGAGCCGACGACTTATTTCGGATGGCTGATGTCCGGCTTCTGGGTGACGATCGAAGTGTCGCTCGTCGCCTGGGTCATCGCGCTGATCGTCGGTTCGATGTTCGGCGTGCTGCGCACGGTGCCGAACAAATGGCTGTCCGCGATCGGCACCGTCTATGTGTCGATCTTCCGGAACATCCCGCTGATCGTGCAGTTCTTCGTCTGGTACCTCGTCGTGCCCGAACTGCTGCCCGCGTCGGTCGGCACCTGGATCAAGCAACTGCCGCCGACCACGCAGTTCTTCACCGCGTCGATCGTCTGTCTTGGCCTGTTCACCGGTGCGCGCGTGTGCGAACAGGTGCGCTCGGGGATCAACGCGCTGCCGACGGGCCAGCGCGCCGCCGGCCTCGCGATGGGCTTCACGCAATGGCAGACGTACCGCTACGTGCTGCTGCCGGTGGCCTACCGGATCATCGTGCCGCCGCTCACGTCCGAGTTCCTGAACATCTTCAAGAACTCCGCCGTCGCGTCGACGATCGGCCTGCTCGATCTGTCCGCGCAGGCGCGCCAGCTCGTCGACTACACCGCGCAGACCTACGAGTCGTTCATCGCGGTGACGCTCGCGTACGTGGTCATCAACCTCGTCGTGATGTCGTTCATGCGCTGGATCGAAGGCCGCACGCGGCTGCCCGGCTACATCGGAGGCAAGTGATGCATCAGTTCGACTGGAGTAGTATTCCCGGCGCGATGCCGACGCTGTGGTCCGGCGCGATCGTCACGTTCAAGATCACGCTGATCGCGATCGTCGTCGGCATCGTCTGGGGCACGCTGCTGGCGCTGATGCGGCTGTCAGGCGTGAAGCCGCTCGCGTGGTTCGCGAAAGCGTACGTGACGGTGTTCCGCTCGATTCCGCTCGTGATGGTGCTGCTGTGGTTCTTCCTGATCGTGCCGCAGGTGCTGCAGGGCGTGCTCGGGCTGTCGCCGACGATCGACATCCGGCTTGCGTCGGCGATGGTCGCGTTCTCGCTGTTCGAAGCCGCGTATTATTCCGAGATCATCCGTGCCGGCATCCAGGCGGTGCCGCGCGGGCAGATGAACGCCGCGTTCGCGCTCGGCATGAACTACGCGCACGCCATGCGCCTCGTGATCCTGCCGCAGGCGTTCCGCGCGATGGTGCCGCTGCTGCTCACGCAGGCGATCGTCCTGTTCCAGGATACGTCGCTCGTGTACGTGATCAGTCTTGCGGACTTCTTCCGCACGGCCGCCAACATCGGCGATCGCGACGGCACGACCGTCGAGATGGTCCTGTTCGCGGGTGCATGCTATTTCGTGATTTGCTCGGTGGCGTCTGCCCTCGTCAAAGGTCTCCAGAAAAAGGTCACAAGATGATTTCCATCAAGAACGTTTCGAAGTGGTACGGCCAGTTTCAGGTCCTCACCGATTGCACGACCGAGGTGAAGAAAGGCGAGGTGGTCGTCGTGTGCGGTCCGTCGGGCTCGGGCAAGTCGACGCTGATCAAGACCGTCAACGGCCTCGAGCCGTTTCAGCAGGGCGAGATCCTCGTGAACGGCCAGTCGGTCGGCGACCGGAAGACGAACCTGTCGAAGCTGCGCTCGAAGGTCGGGATGGTGTTCCAGCATTTCGAGCTGTTCCCGCACCTGTCGATCACCGAGAACCTGACGCTCGCGCAGATCAAGGTGCTCGGCCGCGGCAAGGACGAAGCGAACGAGAAGGGCATGAAGCTGCTCGATCGCGTCGGCCTGAAGGCGCATGCGCACAAGTTTCCGGGGCAACTGTCGGGCGGCCAGCAGCAGCGGGTCGCGATCGCGCGTGCGCTGTCGATGGACCCGATCGCGATGCTGTTCGACGAGCCGACGTCCGCGCTCGATCCGGAGATGATCAACGAAGTGCTCGACGTGATGGTCGAGCTCGCGCAGGAAGGGATGACGATGATGGTCGTCACGCACGAAATGGGCTTCGCGAAGAAGGTCGCCCATCGCGTGATCTTCATGGACAAGGGCGCGATCGTCGAGGACGACCGCAAGGACGATTTCTTCTCGAATCCGAGGTCGGATCGCGCGAAGGACTTCCTCGCGAAAATCCTGCACTGAGCGTTCGTGCATCGCGCGCTTCGTGTGCGCGAATGCGGAAACCGCCCGGCCGAACGCCGGGCGGTTTTTTTTCGCCGGCCGCCCGTCGCCCGTCCGTCGCCTGCGGCCGCCGGACGGGTTCGCGTCGCGCGTTACCAGCTGTAGCGGTAACCGACCTGCCCGGTGACGCCGCGCCGGTAATCGCCACCGAGGTTGCGCGCATATTTCACGTTCGCGTACAGCTCGCCCGACTTGCCGAAGCCCGCGGTCACGCCCAGGCCCAGCTCGTACCAGGTGCGGCCGAGGTGCGTCGCGAACGGCGTGCCGCCGACGACCGTCTGGCCCGGCGACAGGAAGTCGTGCAGCACGTCGGCCGTGAAGTACGGCGTCGCGGCGCCGCCGCCCGCGTTCGCGTCGAGGTTCGGCCGGAAGATCCGCACGCCGACGCGCCCGCGTAACGCGTGGGTCGTCGTGCCCGATACGGCCGACACGTTGTCGTTGAACCCGTTCAGTTTCAGATACTGATACATCAGCTGCGCCTGCGGCTCGACCGCGATCGGCGTGCCGCTGATCCCGAACGGCTTGCCGACTTCCTGCGACAGCGCGATGCCGAAGCCGTTCTGCGACGCCTCGTTGCCGTAGCTGTCGCGATAGCGGTTGCCGTAGTGCGTGATCTGACCGACGCTGTCGAAGTAGGTGCCGTCGGCGAGGTAGCGCGTCCAGTAGCCGCCGACGCTCTGCGCGTGCATCTCGACCGAGCCCGTCGACGTCGACAGGCCCGGCGTATCGGCACGCGCCATGTCGTCGAAGCTCGCGTTCGCGACACCGATGCTCGCCGTCACGCCCGCGTGCGTGCTGCCGCCGGCCGCGGCCTGGTCGAGCGTCCAGTCCTTGCCGAACTGCGCGAAGAACGTGCGCTCGTCGGCCGCGAAGCGGCCTGCGTTCGCGTCGAGGCTCTGTCCGCCGATGCGGCCCCACACGCCGTCGCGGTTGCCCGGCGCCTGCTTCTCGAGGTTGTAGATATCGCCGACGCGTTCGTGCAGCTTGCCGAGCGTCGAGAAGCCGTAGTCGGCGTTCAGCAGCGGCGTCATCGCATAGCCCGCGACGCCCGGGCGATACGCGAGATTGCCTCCGTTGCCGTTGCCGTTGCCGTTGCCATTGGCGTTGCCGGACGGATGAATCGAATCGTCAGGATCCGTCGGGTCGAGTTGCGAGCGCAGGTACCAGCCGTTCGCGTCGCTCTGTCCGCCGCGATAGAGCCGGTATTCGTATGCGCCGGCCTGCACCGGCCCCGCGAGATGGAACGCCGATGCGGCGGTCGTGCCGCCGTTGGCCGTGACGACCACCGGAATCCCGTCGCCGGTCGTCTGAGCGCCGGTGCCGGCCGTGTTCGCGATCTTCAGCCCCGTCGTGCCGCTCGCGGTGCCGCCGTTCACGATCAGCCGGTCGGTCGGCGACGCATCCGCGCCGAGGTAGGTGTTCAGCGCGAGGGTGCCGCCGTAGCCGACGTAGCTGCCGGTCGTCAGCGTCCGGTAGCTGCCTGCCGCCGTCGGCGCGCCGGACGGTGCAGCGAATGCGACGAGGCCCGCATTGTTCAGGCTGCTCAGCGCGGAGCTGCCGGTCATGCGCCACGTGCTCGTGCCGTCGACGGTTAGCGCGACCGGGTCGATCTTGCCGGTGAGCGTCGTGCCGTTCGCCAGGAGCACGTTGCCGGTGCTCGACGCGTCGGAGAGGATGTCGCCGCTCAGGTTGACCGCCGATGCGTTGAAGGTCGCGGTGCTGCCGTTCGCGAGGTCCAGCAGCGTGCCGTTGCCGGCCGTCACGACGGTGCCGTTGCGCACCGCGATGTCGACCGTACCGCCGCGTGCAGCGAACGCCGGCCCGGCGACGGACGCGACGCTGCCGCCGTCGACCAGCACCGCGCTCGTCGCGCCGGTCGCGAGCGTGTCGGTGCTCAGCACGCCGGCGGTCGCGCCCTTGAGCGTCGTGCCGGTCAGCGCGAGCACGCCGCCGCTGTCGACGTTCGCGCCGCTGCCGGCCGCGCTCGCGATCGACGAACCCGTGTCGCCGATGCGGCCGCCGTTCTGCGCGACGAGGCCGTCGGCCGCCGCACCCGCCGTGGAGACCTTCGCGCCCGACAGCCACGCGCTCGCGCCGCTGCCCGCGACGATCGCGTGCGCGCCGGCGCCCGTCGTCGCGACCGTCGTGCCGTTGGCCGCGAGCGTCGAATCCGCGCCCGCCACCACGAGGCCGCGTGCGTTGTCGCCGGCGGTGTGCACGACGGTCGCCGCATCGGTCGCAATGCGGGCGCCGGCGCCTGTCGACGACAGCCCGTCGGCGCCGTTGCCGGTCGTGCCGATCTGCGTGCCCGACAGCGCGATCGTCGTGTTCGTACCGAGGTTGTCGATGCCCTTGCCGGCGCCGCCCACCGCGATCGACGTCGCGCCGGCCGCGATCCCGCCGTCCGCGACGCTCGAATCGACCAGCACGCCGTCGGCGCTGCCGTTGGCGATGACCGTGCCCGCGCCCGACAGCGCGACCGAGGCGCCCGCGCCGGTCAGGTGCACGCCCGCGACGCCGTCGTCGGCCTCGATCGTGCCCGCGTTGGCGAGCGTCGCCGACGCGCCCTGCACGAGCGCGCCGGTGCCGTTCGACACGCGGATCGCCGACGCGTTGTTCACCGTGCCGAGCGGGCCGATCACGACGCCCGTCGAGCCGGCACCGGTCAGCAGCACCGAGCCGCGGTTCTCGAGCGTGCCGAGGTTACGCGCGACGAAACCCGTCACGCCCGCGCTCGACGAGGTGACCGCGGCAGCGTTGGCCAGCGTCGTCGCGACCGGCGCGCCGGCATTCGCGCCGGCGAGGTCGTGCGCCTGGCCGTCGACGACACCCGCCATCGCGCCGGCCGCATTCAGGTTGATCGTCGCGCCGGCGTCGATCGAGCCTTGCGCACCACCTTCGACCGCCACCGCGATGCCGTTCGTGCCGTTGACGTTGTAGGTGGCGTTGCCGGTCGACAGCGTCGTGCCGGCGCCGGTCGCGAGCACGCCGCGCGCACCCTGGCCGGTCACGTCCGTCGTCAGCGTGCCGGCGGCCGACGCGCCCGTATAGGCCGCGCCGCCCGCGATCCGGAACAGTGTCGAATCGTCGGTATCGACGCTCAGGTGCTGCGCGGCGACGTTGATCCTCGAGCCCGCGCCATACGCATAGAAGCCGATCTGGTTCGTGCCCGACATGAAGTCGGGCACCGCGTTCGCGCCGACGTCGATGGTCGCGCCCGAGCGCGCATGGACGCCGATCGCGCCGTTGCCCGTCAGGTTGAGCGCGCCGTCGACCGTGGCCTTCGCGCGCGACCCTTCGGCCCACACGCCGTAGTTGCGCGTGTCCGATGCCGGGTCGAGCCCGCCGGCCACGTTGATCGTGCCGGTCGACGTCGCCGCCGTCGCGGTCGACCCGGTGCCGACCACCATGATGCCGATCCCGTTCACGCCGTTCAGCGTGATCGTGCCCGTGTTGGTGACGGTCGCGGCCGTGTTGGCCGCGAGCATGCCGACGTTCGCGAGCGGCGTGCCGGGCGCCGCGCCGTTCACGACGATCGAGCCCGCGTTGCGCAGCGTGCCGGACGACGAGCCGAGGCTCGCCATCCCCGCACCGTTCTGCGTCTGCGAGCCGATCACGATCGAGCCGAGGTTGCTGGCCGTGCCCGAGGCGCCGAGCAGGATCCCGTACGCGCGCGCGGACAGCGCGACGTCGTTCGCCGCTGCCCCGGGCGCGTACTGGGCCGCGCGGCCGAGCTGGATCGTGCCGCCGGCCTCGTTGGTGAAGGTGCCGCCGGCCGCGAAGCCGCCGATCACCTGGCTGTCGAGCGTCGTCGCGTTGACGCCGACGTTGATCGTGCCGGCGTTGGACGCGTTCGCGCCGCCCGTCACGGCCACCGCGTAGTTCTGCAGGTCGGGGCGGTTGCCGTCGAGCGTCCAGGCGCCGACGTTCATCACGCCGTTGTTCACGAACGTCGTGCCCGTGCCGCTTGCGTACACGCCGTTGCCCTCGGTGTACGCGTGGAATCCGAAGTTGTCGGGCGGCGTGCTGCTGCTCGTGTCGACATTGTCGCCGGACGCGTAGCCGGACGAGATCACGCCGTTGTTGACCCCGCTCGCGCCGGTGAGCAGGCGCACCAGCGTGAAGTCGCCGGACAGGCGGCCGTCGTTGACGAAGTGCGCGCCGTTTTCCGCGAGGACGGCCGAACTCGATTCGATCGTGTTGGTGCCGCGGAAGTCGATCTGGCCGTCCTTGCCGATCTGCAGCGTCGCGTTCGCGCCCGTGCCGTGCATCACCGACAGATGGTCGATCGGCAGCGTGTTCTTGTCGCCGGCCGACACGTTGTTCGCGTACTGGAAGGTTTCCTGCGTGAAGGTGACGGCCTGGCCGAACGCGGTGTCGTACGCCGCTTGCGAGCCGAGCGCGCCGCTGCGGACCGCGCGCGCGAGGAAGTCGTTGTACGCGGCGAGCGATGCGGCGTCACTCACGGTCCACGTGCTGCCGTCGAACGCGGTGAAGGTGCCCGCATAGGTCGGCACGTCGAGCTGGACCTGGCCGACGGCGCCGCCGCTCGCGAGATAGTCGCCGGTGCCGAGCCAGATCTGGTTGCGCGAATTCCAGTTGACGACGCTCTTTGCCGAGCCGGTGCCGTCCGCGAAGGTCAGGTCGGTCTGCTTCGGCGCGATCGAGATCGCGTTGCCGGCCGCGGCGGGCGCGTTCGCCGGATTGCCGATCGACACGTTCAGCGTGCCGCCGGTGTTGTCGACGGTGCCGAGCCGAAGGTTCACGTACTGGTTGCCATTCACGTCCTGGTAGACGGGCACGTTGGTCGCGCCCGCCGTCGACGCGGCAAACGCGGACGAGTCGTACGTGGCGATCGATGCATGGGTGCCCGTGATCGTGTCGGGCGTGCTGACACTCTGCGTCTTGCCGCCGAGCGACAGCAGCGGCTGGTTCGGGTTGCCCGACACGATCGACGTATTGCCGATCGGCGTGAGCGTATAGCCGGGGTCGGCGGCGGCGCCCGTCCATGCACCCGTCACGCCGACCGTGTCGCCGCCCGACACGGTCGTGGCGCCGGCCAGGTTGTCGTTCACGGTCGGGCTGTAGCTGCCGAGCGCGCAAGCGCCGCCGCTTGCGACCGCGGAGCCGTCGCCGCACGTCGATGCGTACGCGGAGCCGGCCGACAGCGCGGCCAGCGCGGCGCCGAGCGCGGCGACCCGCAGCGGCGAGCAGCGGGCCGCCATGCGGCCGGCAGGGCGGCTTGCGCCCGATTCGCCGCCCGAACGCTTGCCGCGCGCCCGGGCCGTTTCCGCGACCGCCACCCAGCAGCCGGCGGCTTCGCTCCATATCGATCGAAATGAGTGATTCACGACAAGCCCCTCTCTCTTTTTTGAAGTGGTGTCCACCGCGATGCGGTGAAAGCGCATTCCACGGCGGGAAAATGGCTCGAATGGGCGTGCGGCGGCCGTTGCCGCATTGCGGATGTCGCGCCAATCGTGATCCGTTACACCGGGGATGAGGCGAGTCTACTAATGGAGTTGGCGGTCGATTGTCAAAAAAATAACGAATGTGGCGATAATGCCGATTTCAGTCGGTATTTTTTGATTGTGTGGTTAATCGAACTGAAAGCCTTATGGCGAAAGGGTTTCGTGTATTTTTATAGGGTAGGTTGTTAAGTCGTGTATGGGTGGTCTGGCGCACTGTTCGCGGAAAATTGCCGCGATAAAATGTGGTTTCCGGATTATGTTATTGTGATTCCGGCTATTTACTTGTTTTGCGCATGTATTATTTTCGCTTGGACATTAATAAAATCAAGTGAATGTTGCGCGAGGGCGGTTCGATACGCGGAATTGTGGTTCGGATGAAACGAAAACCAGAGCGTGGGTGAAAAGCGGCGCGATTTTCCGTGAGGGCGGACGGCCCGGATGCCGGCGCGGATAATCGGGCATGCCAGACCGGCGTGACCGGCGATCACGCCGTCGCGTGGCGACGGCAATGGAAGCAGGTGCGCGAGAGCGCGCGGCTCAGAAATCGATCGGGTCGTCGCCGTCGTCCGCGGCGCCGGCTGCCAGCGCCTCACGAATCACACCGCCGCATGGCGCGGACGCCGATGCGTCGAGCGCCGGGTTGCGCAGCTTCTCGAGCACGCGCTCGGGCACCGGAATCTGCATCCGCGCGGCGACGTCGCCGCACTGGAACATGATCAGCTCGCCCGGTTCGAACGAGGTCCAGATTTCGTTGTCGGTCAGCGGCTGCGTGGCGATCACCGCGACGCGATCCTCGGGCGTCGTGTATTTCGCGAAGTCGATCGACAGGTCTTCGTCGACCAGGTGCGCGGTCGAGAACGGCCAGCGCCGCACGAGGTAGTGCAGCCGCGTCGAGCAGTGCGCGAAGAGCGCCTGGCCGTTCGACATCAGGAAGTTGAACACGCCGTGATCGGTAATGCCGCGCGTCAGCTCGCCGACGCGCTCGAACAGCTCCGGCAGCGGCGGTTGCGCGCCAGGGAACGCTTCGCGCAGCCCCTGCATCAGCACGCAGAACGCCTTCTCGCTGTCGGTCGTGCCGACCGGATGGTAGACGCTGCCGTCGAGGTCGGGTTCGTAGTCCTGCAGATCGCCGTTATGCGCGAAGATCCAGTGCCGCCCCCACAGCTCGCGCATGAACGGGTGGCTGTTCTCGAGCAGGATGTGACCCTGCGTGGCCTTGCGGATGTGCGCGATCGTGTTCTTGGACTTGATCGGGTAGCGCTTCACCATTTCGGCGAGCGGCGACGTGGCCGAGGCCTGCTGGTCGATGAAGAGGCGACAGGCCTTGTCCTCGAAGAACGCGATTCCCCAGCCGTCGGCATGGTGATCGGTGAGGCCGCCCCGGGCCGCGAAACCTGTGAAGGAGAATGTGACGTCCGTCGGCGCGGCGCAGTTCATTCCTAGGAGTTGGCACATTTTACTTGGGGGCGGGGGGGCGGAAGCAGGGTAACCAACCGGGGGAACCCCGGTACAATGTGGTTTCTAGCATATCACCGAGCCTTGAGCGGTAAAAAGCGGATTCCGCCGGCCGAAGGCCTCGTGTTGCGGTTTGCCGTCAGTCGGCCCGCGCACGCGCGTTCCGGCCCCGCAGATGGCCAGCCCGTTCCTCACGACGCCTCCTATGACTGCCTCGAACGCTTCCTCTCCGGCGACGCTCACGCTCGCCCGTCCCGACGACCTGCACCTGCACCTGCGCGACGGCGAGATGCTGGCCGCGGTGCTGCCGCATACCGCGCGCCAGTTCGCCCGCGCGATCGTCATGCCGAACCTGAAGCCGCCCGTCACGACCACCGCGCACGCGCAGGCCTATCGCGAGCGGATCCTGGCCGCGCTGCCGGCCGGGATGACGTTCGAGCCGCTGATGACGCTGTACCTGACCGACAACACGGCGCCCGACGAAATCCGCCGCGCGCGCGACAGCGGCTTCGTGCACGGCGTGAAGCTGTACCCGGCCGGCGCGACGACGAACTCGGACCACGGCGTCAGCGATCTCGCGAAGTGCGCGAAGGCGCTCGATGTCATGCAGGAAACCGGCATGCCGCTGCTCGTGCACGGCGAGGTGACCGATCCGTCGGTCGACATGTTCGATCGCGAGAAGGTGTTCATCGATCGCGTGATGACGCCGCTGCGCCGCGATTTCCCGGGCCTGAAGGTCGTGTTCGAACACATCACGACGAAGGACGCGGCCGACTACGTGCGCGACGCCGACGCGGCGCCGGGCCTGCTCGGCGCGACGATCACCCCGCAGCACTTGCTGTACAGCCGCAACGCGCTGTTCGTCGGCGGGATTCGCCCGCATTACTACTGCCTGCCGGTGCTGAAGCGCGAAACCCATCGCGTCGCGCTCGTCGAGGCCGCGACGTCGGGCAACCCGCGCTTCTTCCTCGGTACCGACAGCGCGCCGCACGCACGCGGCGCGAAGGAAACCGCGTGCGGCTGCGCGGGCTGCTACACGGCGCTGCACGCGCTCGAGCTGTATGCGGAAGCGTTCGACCAGGCCGGCGCGCTCGACAAGCTGGAAAATTTCGCGAGCCGCTTCGGCGCGGATTTCTACGGGCTGCCGCACAGCACCGAAACCATCACGCTGCGTCGCGAGACCTGGGAATTGCCGCGCGAGGTTTTCGCGGGCGATACACCGGTCGTGCCGCTGCGCGCCGGCGAAGCGATCGGCTGGAAGTTCGCGTGACCGACGCGCCGCCGCGTGACGCCGGCCAGACGGCCGGCGGCGCGCAGTGCTAGAATGCGCGTCGCAAAGCAGGCTAGGCAGTCGCGGCCTCGCCGCCTTCGGGCAGGCGGGGGCGAGGAAAGTCCGGACTCCACAGGGCAGGGTGATGGCTAACGGCCATCCGTGGCGACACGCGGAACAGGGCAACAGAAAGCAAACCGCCGATGGCCCGGCGCAAGCCGGGATCAGGTAAGGGTGAAACGGTGCGGTAAGAGCGCACCGCGGCGACGGCGACGTTCGCCGGCACGGTAACCTCCACCCGGAGCAATTCCAAGTAGGCAGGCGCGCATTTTCGGATGCAGGATGGGGCCCCCGTCTCGTCTGCGGGTAGGAAGCTTGAGCGCGTCAGCAATGGCGCGCCTAGAGGAATGGCTGCCACGCGCTGTGCGCTTCGGCGTGCAGCGTGCACAGAATCCGGCTTATCGGCCTGCTTTGCCGTTCGAATGCGAAAGGGCCGGCGCTCCACCAGGAGCGCCGGCCCTTTTTTTCATGCGTGGCTGCCGTGCGTTCAGTCCGCGACGATGTCGAACGAATGCGTGAGTTCGGCCGTCTTCGCGATCATGATCGACGCGGAGCAGTACTTGTCATGCGACAGGTTGATCGCGCGCTCGACCGTGGCCGGGTTCAGGTTGCGGCCCGTGACGGTGAAGTGGAAGTGGACCTTCGTGAACACCTTCGGATCTTCGCTCGCGCGCTCGGCCTTCAGCGTGACCGAGCAGCCGGTGACTTCCTGGCGGCTCTTCTTCAGGATCAGCACGACGTCGTACGCGGTGCAGCCGCCGGTGCCGACCAGCACCATTTCCATCGGGCGCGGCGCGAGGTTATGGCCGCCGCCTTCCGGCGCGCCGTCCATCGCGACGAGATGCCCGCTTCCGGTCTGGGCGGAAAACGCCATGCCGTCCTGACCCATCCAGCTTACTTTGCATTCCATGCTTGCACTCCAGCGTTGCCTGATTCGGATTCGATCCGGCATTGTAGCCCGCTGGGCAACGCTCGGCTGATGCGCTGCACGACGCGAACCGGCGCGCCAGCGCGTGCGATGCCCGGCGAGGCGCCGCACGCCGATTTCCCTGAGGTCTTTAGGGGTTTTACTCTAGGTGCGGCGGGCTTCCGATCCTGTGCTCGCCAAACAATCCATTGATTTTAAAGAGAAAAACTCGGTTGGCATCGCAAGATAGTGCATATCCCACATTGTGGTTTTAGATTTCTTAATGCGAATTTTCTTGTGAAGTCGACGCCGCATTCGTATAATGAGCCTCATTGGTTGTCGCGGTGCGACAATCTCCGCATGTCTCCTCCACACTCCTCCTGAGGTGGATTAAGCCCGAACCAACCGTTCGGGCTTTTTTTCGTCCCATGCAATCAGCGGCGCGCAGTTTGCGCGCTCCGGCTCCCGTTACTGGTGGTGATTACGCGGGCTGCCGTGCGGCCGGGCGCGACGCCGCGCCGGGCGCCGTATCCGCGGAACGGGCGGCAGGCGCCGGCGCGGGTGTGGCCGAGGCGTGGCCGTGACCGCGCGCGCAGAAGTGGCGCACGCGTGCGCGTACCGCGCGCAGGCGGGCGATGCGATCTTCGGCATGGGCGCCGCGGGCCTCCGCGATGCGGGTGTCGAGTGCGTCGAGCTTGGCCTCGCAGTCGGCCCGGTCGGCGACGGCGGGCGCGGCGGCGGCCAGCAATGCGGCCGCGAGAAAGGGCGTAAGTCGTTGTTTCATCATGCTTGTTTGTTGTTTTTCCGTTGTCGGCCGGTCTGGCGCGGCAAGGTCTGGTGCCGCGCTTCGATGGGTGCCTCCCCAGGCGCTCGGTTCGCCTGGTGTGTTGGGGCACGACCGGATTCTGGCCCATTTCGGGCGCCGCCGGCGCGGGACGTGGATTCCCTTTGACCGCGTTGCCGTATTTCCTTTATAATTCAGGGCTTTTCCGCATTCATGCCCACGGAAAAAGAAACAGGGAGAGCCTGCACCGCGCCTCGAAGCGCACACAGACAAGCAGGAAGAACACATCGGGCAAAGCATTTTTTTTGGATCGATCATGAAGACGTTTTCCGCAAAAGCCCATGAGGTGACGCGCGAATGGTACGTGATTGACGCGACGGATAAGGTTCTCGGCCGTGTTGCCAGCGAAGTGGCACGCCGTCTGCGCGGCAAGCACAAGCCTGAGTTCACCCCGCACGTCGACACTGGTGATTTCATCATCATCATCAACGCTAGCAAGTTGAAGGTCACGGGCAACAAGACTCTGGACAAGAAGTACTACCGTCACTCGGGCTACCCGGGCGGTATCTATGAAACGACGTTCGGCAAGATGCAAGAACGCTTCCCGGGCCGCGCGCTCGAGAAAGCGGTCAAGGGCATGCTGCCGAAGGGCCCGCTCGGCTACGCAATGATCAAGAAGCTGAAGGTCTACGCTGAAGCCACGCATCCGCATTCGGCGCAACAGCCGAAGGCGCTCGAGATCTAAGGGGAGCCCACATGATCGGTAACTGGAACTACGGTACGGGCCGCCGCAAGAGCGCAGTCGCACGTGTCTTCATCAAGGCTGGCAAGGGCGATATCATCGTCAATGGCAAGCCCATCGCTGACTACTTCTCGCGCGAAACGTCGCTGATGATCGTGCGTCAACCGCTGGAACTCACGAACCACGGCCAGACGTTCGACATCAAGGTGAACGTGACGGGCGGCGGTGAAACGGGTCAGGCAGGCGCAGTGCGCCACGGCATCACCCGTGCACTGATCGACTACGATGCAACGCTGAAGCCGTCGCTGTCGACCGCAGGCTTCGTCACGCGCGATGCACGTGAAGTCGAGCGTAAGAAGGTTGGTCTGCGCAAGGCACGTCGCGCAAAGCAGTTCTCGAAGCGTTAATTCTGCTTCATGGCCGCGCCGCTTTCGGGCGGCGTCCGCCAAAAAAACCGCCAGCTTTCGCGCTGGCGGTTTTTTTATGCCCGCGCGACGGCCACCCGCGTGGCCGGGCGCATTGAAATCAACAAGAACCTATTGATTTCATGGACATCAGCACGATCTTCTGATCGGCCCTACAATAGCGGCTAAAGCTTTTTGGAGAGTTCGCATGAACGCTGTTACCGAATCCGCAGCAACGACGGCCGAAATGCCGGTACCGTTCGTCTTCACCGACGCCGCGGCCGACAAGGTCAAGCAACTGATCGACGAAGAGGGCAATCCCGACCTGAAGCTGCGCGTGTTCGTGCAGGGCGGCGGCTGCTCGGGCTTCCAGTATGGCTTCACGTTCGACGAGGAAGTCAACGAGGACGACACCGTGATGAACAAGAACGGCGTCCAGCTCCTGATCGACTCGATGAGCTACCAGTACCTGGTCGGCGCCGAGATCGACTACAAGGACGACCTCAACGGCGCCCAGTTCGTGATCAAGAACCCGAACGCAACGACCACCTGCGGGTGCGGCTCGTCGTTCTCGGTCTGAGCATCCGGCAGATCCGCGCCGGTTCGCCGATATGAAAAACGGGGCTTCATGCCCCGTTTTTTCATTCCCGTCTGCCATGCAGCGCCCGCCGCGCGGCGGGCATCGCGTCAGCGCGGATAAAGTGCGCCGAGCACACGGTTGCCGGCCGCGCCGGTAACCGTTGCAAGATTGCCGGGCTGGCGCGCGGTGAAGCGGTACGCGAGCCACGCGAAGGCGAGCGCCTCGACCTGTTGCGGCGGCACGCCGAGCGCCGCGGTCGTATCGACCGAGGCCGGCACGCCGGCCTCGCGCAGCGCGTGTCTGAGCGCGTCGAGCAGCACCGGGTTGCGTGCGCCGCCGCCGCATACGAAGAGGGCCTTGCAGCCCGATGCGTGTCTTGCGATCTCGCGTGCGACCGACACGGCAGTGAGCGCCGTGAGGGTCGCCTGCACGTCCTGCGGCGCAACCTGCGCGAACGCGGCGAGCTTCGCGTCGAGCCAAGCGGGATTGAACAGGTCGCGGCCGGTGCTTTTCGGCGGCGGCGCGGCGAAATACGGCTCGTCGAGCAGTGCATCGAGCAGCGGCGCGTGCACGGTGCCGCGCGCGGCGAACTTGCCGCCGTCGTCGTACGGCTTGCCGAGATGGCGGGTCGCCCATTCGTCGAGCAGCGCATTCGCGGGGCCACAGTCGAAGCCGCGCACGTCGCCGCCTTCGCCGGGCAGGATCGTGATGTTGCTGATCCCGCCGAGATTGCAGACGACACGCGTCTCGCCGGGTGCGCCGAACACCGTCGCATGGAACGCCGGCGCGAGCGGCGCGCCGTGGCCGCCGGCGGCCACATCGCGGCTGCGGAAATCGGCGATCACGTCCACCTGGGTCAACTCGGCGAGCAGCGCCGGGTTGTTGAGCTGCCGCGTATAACCGCGCTCGGGGCGATGACGCACCGTCTGGCCGTGCACGCCGATCGCGTGAATCTCGTCGCGCGACAGCCCGGCGGTGCGCTGCAATTCATGGCAGCACACCGCGTAGCGCGCGACGAGCGCATTCGCCGCGAGCGATTCCCGGTCGATTTCGTCGTCACCCGGCTGCTGCAGCGCGAATAGCGCGTCGCGCAGCGATTGCGCGAAGCCGACGAACGCTTCCGCGAGCACGACCGGCGCCTTGCCGGTCTCGAAACGCACGGCGACGCCGTCGACGCCGTCCATGCTGGTTCCCGACATCAGCCCGAAGTAGATGCCGTCGGCCGGATGGGCGGGTTGCGGATGTCGTTGCGGCACGTTGGGTTCTCCTGGATCGAGCGGCGCGGGCCGGTGCCACGCGCCTTGCGCCCGATTATCCGCGCAACCTGGCGCATCGTTAAGCGATGCACGCGCAAGTTATGGGAAAATCCCTGTCTTTGCGACATTCTTCCCGGCACCGATGAGCACCGAACCCAGTTCCAAGCCTGTTTTCCCGATCACCGACGAAGTCCGCCATGCGCTCGCCGTCACGAAGCGCGGCGTCGACGAACTGCTGATCGAGGAAGAGTTCGCGCAGAAGCTCGCGCGCAGCGCGGCCACCGGCACACCGCTGCGCATCAAGCTCGGCCTCGACCCGACCGCGCCCGACATCCACATCGGCCATACGGTCGTGCTGAACAAGATGCGTCAGCTGCAGGATCTCGGTCATACCGTGATCTTCCTGATCGGCGATTTCACGTCGCTGATCGGCGATCCGTCGGGCCGCAACGCGACGCGTCCGCCGCTCACGCGCGAACAGATCGAATCGAACGCGAAGACCTACTTCGAACAGGCCGCGCTCGTACTCGACCGCGAAAAAACCGAGATCCGCTACAACAGCGAATGGTCGATGCCGCTCGGCGCGGACGGGATGATCAAGCTCGCGTCGCGCTACACGGTCGCGCGGATCCTCGAGCGCGAGGACTTCACGAAGCGCTTCCAGGGCGGCGTGCCGATCTCGATCCACGAATTCCTGTACCCGCTGATGCAGGGCTATGACTCGGTCGCGCTGAACGCCGATCTCGAGCTCGGCGGCACCGACCAGAAGTTCAACCTGCTGGTCGGCCGCGAACTGCAGAAGCAGTACGGCCAGGAACAGCAGTGCATCCTGACGATGCCGCTGCTCGAAGGCCTCGACGGCGTCGAGAAGATGTCGAAGTCGAAGGGCAACTACGTTGGTATCAGCGAGAAGCCGACCGACATGTTCGGCAAGCTGATGAGCATCTCGGACACGCTGATGTGGCGTTACTTCGAACTGCTGTCGTTCCGCAGCCTCGACGAGATCGCCGGCTTCAAGCGCGACGCCGAAGGCGGCCGCAACCCGCGCGACTTCAAGGTGCTGCTCGCGCAGGAAATCGTCGCGCGCTTCCACTCGCAGGCCGACGCCGAGCGTGCGCTCGAGGACTTCAATCACCGTGCGAAGGGCGGCGTGCCGGACGACATCCCGTCGGTCACGCTCGCGGGCGCACCGCTCGCGATCGGCCAGTTGCTGAAGCAGGCCGGCCTCGTGCCGTCGACGAGCGAAGCGCTGCGCAACATCGAGCAGGGCGGCGTGAAGATCGACGGTGCGACCGTGTCCGACAAGGGCCTGAAGGTCGAGGCCGGCGAGTTCGTCGTCCAGGTCGGCAAGCGCCGCTTCGCGCGCGTCACGCTGAGCGCATGATCGCGCTGATCCAGCGCGTGAAGCGTGCCGACGTGCGCGTCGGCGACCGCACGACGGGCGAGATCGGCGCGGGCCTGCTCGCGCTCGTCTGCGCGGAGCGCGGCGACACCGAGGCCGCGGCCGACAAGCTCCTCGCGAAGCTGCTCGGCTATCGCGTGTTCAGCGACGCGGCCGGCAAGATGAACCTGCCGGTGTCGAACATCGACGGCGCGGGCGGCGCAGGCGGCCTGCTGCTCGTGTCGCAGTTCACGCTCGCGGCCGATACCAACAGCGGGCTGCGGCCGAGCTTCACGCCGGCCGCGCCGCCCGACGAAGGCGCGCGCCTGTTCGACTATTTCGTCGCGGCCGCGCGCGAGCGCCATCCGGTCGTCGAGACGGGTGAGTTCGGCGCCGACATGCAGGTGTCGCTCGTCAACGACGGCCCCGTGACGTTCTGGCTGCAAGTGCGGCCCTGACACTTTCCCGGAGACGCGCCGCGATGGCCACCACGCAGATTCTGTTCATTCGCCATGGCGAAACGGCCTGGAACCGCATCAAGCGCATCCAGGGCCATATCGACATTCCGCTGGCCGAAACGGGGCTCGCGCAGGCGCAGCGGTTGGGCGTCCGGCTCGCGCGGGAAGCGCGCGAAGGGCAGCGGATCGACGCGATCTATTCGAGCGACCTGATGCGCGCGCAGCAGACCGCGCAACCCTTTGCCGATGCGCTCGGGCTGCCGCTGCAGTTGCGCGAAGGGCTGCGCGAACGCGCGTACGGCGTGTTCCAGGGGCATGACAGCACCGAGATCGAGATGCTGTTTCCGGACGCCTACGCCGCATGGCAGACCCGCGACCCGGGCTTCGCGCCCGATGGCGGCGAGTCGCAGCGGGAGTTCTATCACCGTGTGCTGCATGCGCTCGAGCCGATCGTCGCGGCGCATCCGGGCGGCCGGATCGCCTGCGTCGCGCACGGCGGCGTACTCGACTGCGTGTACCGCTTTGCAAACGGTCTCGACCTGTCGGCACCACGCAGCTATCAATTGCTCAACACGAGCATCAACGTCGTCGATTACGTCGATGGCCGCGCGCAGGTCGTGCAATGGGCCGACGTGTCGCATCTGGACGCCGCGAGCGACGACGACGGGTATCGCAAGGTACTCTGATCCGATCGTATCGGCTCGGCCGGGCGCGATGGGTCGGGGTCGCTTCGTACGAGCGTGCGCGGCGGCAAGCTCGTCGGCTTGTCACCCGTATTTGACAGCAAATTGAAATGATCGGAAGGATCGTCAGGCGGGCGGGTTGCCGTCGGGCGGAGGCGCGGCAGCGCGGCGGCGTGCGCGTTTCGATGCGCCGTTGACGAGCGCCCAGCGCAGCACGGGGGCGACCGCCCGGACCCCGGGCCGGACCACCGCACGTCGTAGCGGTGCGAACGTCGAGACACCGAGCATGCGCTGCGCCCACGGCGGCAGCAGGTCGATTCCCGCATGCATGATCAGCGACGCGGCCGGCCGCAGCGCGGGCGTCGCGACCGGCACATTCAGCAGGATGTCCATCACTTCGAAGGTGCGCGGCCCGGCCGCGAGTTCGGGCTGCATGCGCGCGAGATAGGCCGCCACCTCGACCCGTGAACGGGGAACGTCGCGGGCGCCGAGCAGCTCGGCGATCAATGCCGTTTCAGCGTAGTAGCCGTCCTGCAACTCGCCCGGCAGAGACGGATTCACATAGCGCAGATGCGCGGCGAGGAAGCTCGATACTTCCGCGACATGCACCCAGGTCAGCAACGCCGGATCGTCGGCCCGGTACGGCCGGCCGTCGGGCGCGCTGCCCGATATGCGCGCGTGGATCGCTTTCACGCGCTCGATCAGCGCGAGTGCGTCCGCGCGGCTGCCGAACGTCGTGCCCGTGATGAACGTGGCGGTGCGCCGCAAGCGGCCGAGGATGTCGGTGCGAAACGACGAGTGATCCCAGACGCCCGCAAGCGCGAGCGGGTGAAGCGCCTGCAGCAGCAGCGCGGCGATGCCGCCCGTCATCATCGACGTGAAATCGGCATGCACGCGCCAGCAGATGGCGTCGGGGCCGAACAGCCCAGGGTCCCCGGGCGGCGACGAGAGATCGAGCGACGGACCGCCGCCGCCTGCCGTCAGGTGGGTGACGCCGGCCACGAGCCGCTTGCGGATCGGCTCGGCCCAGCGCGGGCTGGGTGCGGGGTGAGGGCTGGGCGGCGTGGTCATGGCTGGCTTGGCGCTGGCGGCGGGCTACTTTCCGGCGGGGGTGTCCCACATCCCGCGTTCGGCGTTGCCGGCATCGGGCGCGGAGAGTCCGAAATGGCGATACGTGAGCAGCGTCGCGACGCGCCCGCGCGGCGTGCGCTGCAGGAAGCCCTGCTGGATCAGGTACGGCTCGAGCACGTCCTCGATCGTGTCGCGTTCCTCGCCGATCGCCGCCGCGAGGTTGTCGATGCCGACCGGGCCGCCGTCGAACTTGTACAGGATCGCCTCGAGCAGCTTGCGGTCCATCAGGTCGAAGCCGACCGGGTCGACGTCGAGCATCGCGAGCGCGGCGTCGGCGACGGCCGCGGTGATCTGGCCGTCAGCTTTCACTTCCGCAAAGTCGCGCACGCGGCGCAGCAGCCGGTTCGCGATCCGCGGCGTGCCGCGCGAGCGCTTCGCGATCTCCAGCGCGCCGTTCGGATCGATGTGCGCGTTCAGCAGCGACGCCGAGCGCCGCACGATGCGCGCCAGTTGGTCGGCATCGTAGAACTCGAGGCGCGCGACGATCCCGAAGCGATCGCGCAACGGGTTGGTCAGCATCCCCGCGCGCGTGGTCGCGCCGACCAGCGTGAACGGCTGCAGGTCGAGCTTCACGCTGCGCGCGGCCGGCCCTTCGCCGATCATGATGTCGATCTGGTAGTCCTCCAGCGCCGGATACAGGATTTCCTCGACGACCGGCGACAGCCGGTGGATTTCGTCGATGAACAGCACGTCGTTCGCTTCAAGGTTGGTCAGCAGCGCGGCGAGGTCGCCCGCGCGTTCGAGCACGGGGCCCGACGTCTGGCGCAGGTTCACGCCCATCTCGCGCGCGATGATGTGCGCGAGGGTGGTCTTGCCGAGGCCCGGCGGCCCGAACAGCAGCACGTGGTCGAGCGGCTCGGAGCGGCGCTTCGCGGCCTCGATGAAGATCTCGAGTTGGCCGCGCACCTTTTCCTGGCCGACGTAGTCGTCGAGCTGGCGCGGCCGCAGCGCGCGTTCGAACACCTCCTCGTGCGACGAGGATGGCGTGGCGGCGATGATCCGCTCGGCGGCGAGTTTGTCGGTTTCAATCATGCGGCCATTGTACCGCGCACCGTCACGCGGCCGAACTGGCCGAACGGCCGACTGGCGCGCGCCGCACGGCGGCGCGACACTGGCTCCGACAGCCGGGTCGGGCGCCTGCCCGGGCCGCCGTTACACCTTCGACAGGGCCTTGAGCGCGAGCTTGATGCCCTCGGACACGCCGGTGCCGGCCGGCACGTTCTTGATCGCGGCGAGGCCTTCCTTTTCGGAATAGCCGAGCGCGACGAGCGCGTTGAGGATGTCGGCCGCGTGATCGGACTGCGATGCGGCGCCGGCGAGCGCCCCGAGGTCCGCGCCGAGCTTGCCCTTCAGCTCGAGCAGCAGGCGCTCGGCGGTCTTCTTGCCGATGCCGGGCAGGCGCGTGAGGCGCGCGGCGTCCTGCATCGTCACCGCCTGCGCGAGCTCCTGCACGCTCATGCCCGAGAGCACGGCGAGCGCCATGCGCGCGCCGATGCCCGTGATCTTCAGCAATTCGCGGAAGGTCGTGCGCTCCTGCGGCGTCAGGAAGCCGTACAGCAGGTGCGCGTCCTCGCGCACGATCTGCTGCGTGAGCAGCACGACGCGCTCGCCCGTTTGCGGCAGGTTGTAGAAGGTGCTCATCGGCACGTCGATTTCATAGCCGACGCCGTTGCAGTCGACGAGCAGGTGAGGCGGGTTCTTTTCGAGCAGGATGCCGGCGATGCGACCGATCATGGATGGCGGGATGCGAGGAGGAAAGCGCGAGTGTAGCGCAGGTGCGGCGCGATGCCGATGGGTTGGCCGTCAGGTCGGGGCGATGCACCGCGCGTGCGCGACGCGCGTGGCCGCGCGCCGCATCGGGCGATTGCGTGCCGTCGCGTCAGCCGACGAGCCGTCCGCGCCGCACGCGCAGCCCCTTTTTCGCGAGCGCCGGCGCGAGGCCGCCGATCGCGCCGAGCGTGCTGCCGCTGTGCGCATGGCAGATCGCCATCCCGAGCGCGTCGGCCGCGTCGCTGCCGGGCTGGCCGGTGAGGTTGAGCAGCCGCGTGACCATCTCCTGCATCTGCGACTTGGTCGCGCGCCCGTAGCCGACGACGGCCTGCTTCAGTTGCAGCGCGGTGTATTCGGCGACCGGCAGGCCGCCGGAGACGAGTCCGCAGATCGCGGCGCCGCGCGCCTGGCCGAGCAGCAGCGTCGATTGCGGGTTCACGTTGACGAACACCTGTTCGATCGCGGCCTGGTCGGGCGCGTGTTCGCGCACGAGCGTCGATACGCCCTGGAAGATCGTGCCGAGCCGCGTGGCCAGGTCGGCCGTCGGCGTGCGGATCACGCCGCTTGCGACATAGGCGAGCCGGTGGCCGCTGACGTCGATGACGCCGAAGCCGGTGACGCGCAGGCCGGGGTCGATGCCGAGAATTCGCATGAGTGAGGAGAAAAACCTGATGCAGCGATACTACAACGAATGGTGCACGGCGCCGGCCGTACTGTCGCGTGCGCCGGCGGCGCGCAATAAAAAACCCGGCGGGTGCGATGCCGCCGGGTTTGCGTGCGGCGGCCGCGCGGGCCGCGTGCGATCAGTGACGGAAGTGACGCACGCCCGTCAGGATCATCGCGATGCCGTGCTCGTCGGCTGCCGCGATCACTTCGTCGTCGCGCATCGAGCCGCCCGGCTGGATCACGCAGGTCGCGCCTGCCGCCACGACGACGTCGAGACCGTCGCGGAACGGGAAGAACGCATCCGACGCGACGGCCGAGCCGGCCAGCGTCAGGCCTGCGTTCTGCGCCTTGATGCTCGCGATGCGCGCGGAATCGACGCGGCTCATCTGGCCTGCGCCGACGCCGAGCGTCATGCCGTTGCCGCAGAACACGATCGCGTTCGACTTCACGTATTTCGCGACGCGCCATGCGAACAGCAGGTCGTTCATTTCCTTCGCGCTCGGCTGGCGCTTCGTGACGACGCGCAACTCGCTCGGCTGCACGTTCTTCGAATCGAGCGACTGCACGAGCAGCCCGCCGCCCACGCGCTTCAGGTCGAATGCGTTATGACCGTCGCCCAACGCGATCTCGAGCAGACGCACGTTCTGCTTCGCGGCGAACACCTGCTTCGCGGCGTCCGAGAACGACGGCGCGATCAGCACTTCGACGAACTGCTTCGCCACCGCCTGCGCGGCCGCCTCGTCGACTTCGCGGTTGAACGCGATGATGCCGCCGAACGCCGACGTCGGGTCGGTCTGGAATGCCTTCGCGTACGCGTCGGCCGAGTCGTTGCCGACCGCGACGCCGCACGGGTTCGCATGCTTGATGATCACGCAGGCCGGCACGTCGAACGTCTTCACGCATTCCCACGCCGCGTCCGAATCCGCGATGTTGTTGTACGACAGCTCCTTGCCCTGCAGTTGGCGGTAGTTCGCCAGTGCGCCGGCCGGCGCCGCGAGGTCGCGGTAGAACGCGGCGCTCTGGTGCGGGTTCTCGCCGTAGCGCAGGTCCTGCACCTTGTCGAACGCCATGTTCAGCGTCGCCGGGTACGCGCTGCGCGACGCGTGCTGCAGCTCGTCGGTCAGGCTCGTCAGGTAGTTCGTGATCGCGCCGTCGTACTGCGCGGTGTGCGCGAACACCTTCGTCGCGAGGCGGAAGTTGGTCGCGTAGCCGATCGCGTTGCCGTTCGCCTTCATTTCGTCGAGCACGACCGCATAGTCGGCCGGATCGACGACGACCGTCACGTCGCGGTGGTTCTTCGCGGCCGAGCGCAGCATCGTCGGGCCGCCGATGTCGATGTTCTCGATCGCGTCGGCGAGCGTGCAGTCGTCCTTCGCGATCGTCGCGACGAACGGATACAGGTTCACGACCAGCAGGTCGATCGTCGGGATGCCGTGCTGCTCCAGCGCCTGCATGTGCTCGGGCAGGTCGCGGCGGGCGAGGATGCCGCCGTGCACCTTCGGGTGGAGCGTTTTCACGCGCCCATCGAGCATTTCCGGAAAGCCCGTGTAATCAGCCACTTCGGTAACGGGCAGGCCCGCGTCGGCGAGGAGTTTCGCGGTGCCGCCGGTCGACAGCAGCTTGACGCCGAGGTCGGACAGCGACTTCGCGAAGTCGACGATGCCGGTCTTGTCGGAAACGGAAATGAGCGCTTGCTTGATCATGATGGAACCACCAATAGCCAGGGAAACGGGGACGGGACGGCCGGCCTACAGCAGGCCGTGCTGCTGCAGCTTCTTGCGCAGCGTATTGCGATTGATGCCGAGGTACTCCGCGGCGAGCGACTGGTTGCCGCCGGCCTGTACGAGCACGACCTCGAGCATCGGCTTTTCGACGCAGGACATCACCATTTCATAGACGTCGTGCGGATTGGAGCCGTCTAGATCCCGGAAATACACGTCCAGGCTCTCGCGGACACATTGTTCGATGTTGTGCTTGCTCATGCTGCTAACTGGTTATGGTCGTCCGACTCGCCCTGGCCGTTTTCCTCTTCGTCATCGACGTAGACGAGGTGGTCCGACAGCGCTTTTTGCGCCTCGAAGAATGCATTGACGGCGGCGAGCTGCTCGCGGGTGGAATCGAGCGTGTTCATCCTGTGCCGGAACCCGTTGGCACCGGAAAGGCCGCGAGTGTACCAGCCGATGTGCTTGCGCGCAGTACGGACTCCCGTGAATTCACCGTAGAACGCGTAGTGGTCTTCCAGGTGTTCGTTCATCACGTGCTGGATCTCGTCGATCCGCGGCGGGGGCAGCAGCTCGCCGGTTTGCAGGAAATGATCGATTTCACGGAACAGCCACGGCCGGCCTTGCGCGGCGCGACCGATCATCAGTGCGTCGGCGCCGGTTGCGTCGAGCACGGCCTTCGCTTTCGCCGGCGACGTGATGTCGCCGTTCGCGACGACCGGGATGCGCACGGCCGCCTTCACGGCCGCGATGGTGTCGTATTCCGCGTCGCCGCGGTAGAGGTCGGCGCGCGTGCGGCCGTGCACGGTCAGCATCGAGATGCCGGCCGCTTCGGCGAGGCGCGCGACCGTGATCGCGTTCTTGTGCTCGCGATCCCAGCCGGTGCGGATCTTCAGCGTGACGGGCACCGCATCCGGCCCCGTGCCGACCGCCGCGACCACGGCCTCGACGATCCGCTGCACGAGCGGCTCGTTTTGCAGCAGCGCGGAGCCGGCCGCGACGTTGCAGACCTTCTTCGCCGGGCAGCCCATGTTGATGTCGATGATCTGCGCGCCGTTGTCGACGTTGTAGCGGGCCGCCTCGGCCATCATCGCGGGATCGGCGCCGGCGATCTGCACCGCGATCGGCTCGACTTCGCCTTCGTGGTTCGCCCGCCGCATCGTCTTCGCGCTTTTCCACAGCTGCGCATTGGACGCGACCATCTCGGACACGGCGTATCCGGCCCCCAGCCGCTTGCACAGCTGGCGGAACGGACGATCCGTCACGCCGGCCATCGGCGCGACGAACAGGTTGTTACGCAAAACGTGAGAGCCGATAACGGGCATCGCAATAGCACCGCCCGCGAGCGCCGGGCGTCGCGGGCAAAAAAGGCGGAGGGAAAACGCGCATTTTACCGTATTCCCATGGCCCGCCGATTTGACCCGGTTTGCGTGATCCGGCTGCGCGCGACTGACGCGCGATGCGCCGCGCGTCAGTTGCGCTGGCCGAACATCATCTGGCGCGCGATCGCCTTCTTGAGCGGCGGCACGAATTCGAGCGCGGTGAGCGCCGCGCCGCGCAGCAGCGGAAGGGGGCCGGCATCGACCGTGAACAGGCGCGCGAGCGTGTCGGTCGCGCCGATCGTGAAGCGCCGGTCGAGCGCGCGCCGCGCGTTGAAGGTCGCGAGCGCGGTTGCGTCGAAGCCTTGCGTGGACAGCGAGTCGACGAGCGTGTGCGCATCGCGCAGCCCGAGGTTGAGGCCCTGGCCGGCGACCGGATGCAGCGTTTGCGCGGCATTGCCGACGATCGCGATGCGTCCGTTGACGAGCGTCTGCGCCGCGTTCAGCCCGAGCGGGAACGATGCGCGCCCGGCGATCGCGACGAACTGACCCATGCGTTCGCCGAACGCGGCGCCGAGTTCGCGCAGGAACTCGGCGTCGGGGAGGGCGGCGCGGCGGGCTGCTTCGTCGGGCATGCAGCACCACACGAGCGAATAGTCGGCGCCGCCAAGCGGCAGCAGCGCGAGCGGGCCTTCGTGCGTGAAGCGTTCCCACGCGACGTTCGGGCGCGGCGCCGAGACCGTGACCGTGCCGACGATCGCGGTCTGACCGTAGTCCCGGCGATGCTTGCCGGTCTCGGCCTGCTGTTCGTGGAACAGCCCGCCTTCCGCGTTGATGACGAGGCGCGCGCGCAGCGTGCGCTCGCCTTGCGGGCCGTCGAGCGTCAGCGTGACGCCGTCGGCGTCCTGTTGCGGCGCGCGGGCGGTGGTCGACGTGAGCCAGTCGACGCGCGTGCCGCGCACCGCCTGCGCGAGCGCCTGCACGATCGAGCCGTAGCGCACCACGTAGCCGAGCGCGGCGAGGTCGTGCTCGTCCCGGTCGATCAGCGTGCGGCCGAAATGGCCGCGCTGCGACACGTGGATGTGTTCGATCGGCGTCGCGTCGCCCGGCCACGCGAGCGTGTCGAGCAGCACGCGGCTGCCGTGCGACACGGCGATCGCGCGCGGATCGTTCGCGCTCGCGGCCGGCTCGCGCGCGTCGATCAGCGCGATCGACGCGTGCTGCGTCGCGCTGCGTCGTGCGAGCCAGCCGGCGAGCGCGAGCCCGACGGGGCCCGCGCCGACGATGGCAAGGTCGTAGTCCGGCGTGGCCGGGGGGGAAGCGGTCGTCATCAGTGTTCGTGAAACGGGGTAACGGTCAACGGCGGATCGGCAGAGATCGATGGCAGCCTGCGGCGCGCTCAGGCGGCGTGCGCCGCGCCCGCGCGCATCAGCGCCTCGATCTCGGCGGCCGCCACCGGCACGCCGCGCGTGATCAGCTCGCAACCGTGCTCGCGCACGATCGCGTCGTCTTCGATGCGGATGCCGATGTTCCAGTATTCGGACGGCACGTCGTCGGCTGCCCGCACGTACAGGCCCGGCTCGACGGTGAGCGTCATGCCGGGTTTCAACGTGCGCCACGGCAGCGCGCCGTTGGCGTCGCGCTCGGCGAGCCGCTCGCGGTAGTCGCCGCAATCGTGCACGTCCATGCCGAGCCAGTGGCCGGTGCGGTGCATGTAGAAGCGTGCGTACGCGCGCTCGGCGATCACGTCGTCGACGCTCGAGAAGCGTGTCTTCGGGATGATGCCGGTATCGAGCAGCCCCTGCGCGAGCACGCGCACGGCTGCGTCGTGCGGCGCCTCGAACGGCACGCCCGCGCGCGTCGCGTCGATCGCGGCCTGCTGCGCGGCGAGCACGATGTCGTACAGCGTGCGCTGCGCGGGCGAGAAGCGCCCGTTGGCCGGGAACGTGCGCGTGATGTCCGACGCGTAGCCGTCGAGTTCGCACGCGGCATCGATCAGGATCAGGTCGCCGTCCTGCGCGGCCGCGTTGCCGGCCGGGTAGTGCAGCACGCACGCATTCGCGCCGGCCGCGACGATCGAGCCGTACGCGGGCGCCTGCGCGCCGTGCTTGCGGAACGTATAGAGCAGTTCGGCCTCGAGTTCGTATTCGCGGATCCCCGGGCGGCACGCCTGCATCGCGCGGCGATGCGCGAGCGCGGAGATGTGCGCGGCGCGCATCATGATTGCGAGCTCGTGTTCGTCCTTCACGAGCCGCATGTCGTCGAGCAGCGGCGTGAGGTCGAGCATCGCGTCCGGCGCGGCGACACCCGCGCGCGCCTGCGCGCGCACCGCGTCGATCCAGCCGGCGAGCTGGCGGTCGAACTCGGCCGATGCGCCGAACCGGTAGTGCACGGTGCCCGCATCAGCGAGCAGCCGCGGCATTTCGGTGTCGATCACGTCGACCGCGTAGGCCGTGTCGAAACCGAATACATCGCGCGCGGCCTCGGGCCCGTAATGGAAACCTTCCCAGATCTCGCGGTCGGCGTTCTTCGCGCGGCAGAACAGGATCGATTCCGGCGTGCCGTGCCCGGCCGCGTTCAGCACGAGCACGGCGTCCGGCTCGGTGAAGCCTGTCAGGTAATGGAAGTAGCTGTCATGCCGGTACGGAAAGGCCGTATCGCGGTTGCGCAGCATTTCCGGCGCGGTGGGGACGATGGCGACGCCGCCGCCCGCGGCGCGCAGTGCGGCAAGCACGCGTTCACGGCGTTGGCGGTAGACGTCGACGGCGATGGCGGTATCGAGGGGCGCATTCATTCGTGCGATTGTAGCGCCGCCGGACGCGGCGCGTGAGAGCGGTGGCCGCAAGCCACGCCGGACGGGGCTCGGCGACGGCTGTTGCAAACCATCCACAGGCCGGTCGGGCGATTTTCTACCCGGCCACGCCGCCCGGTTATGATCGACGACAACGTATACTCTCGGCGGTTCCCTTAAAAAGGCAGATGATGAAATTAATCGGTTCGCTCAGCAGCCCGTACGTCCGCAAGGCGCGGATCGTGCTTGCTGAAAAGAAGATCGACTACAAGCTGGAGCTCGAGAACGTGTGGGCGCCGGAGACGAACATTCATGCATCGAATCCGCTCGGCAAGGTCCCGTGTCTCGTGATGGAAGATGGTGCCGCGGTGTTCGATTCCCGCGTGATCTGCGAATACGTCGATACGCTGTCGCCGGTCGGCAAGCTGATTCCGCCGTCGGGGCGCGAGCGTGTCGAAGTGCGTTGCTGGGAAGCGCTGGGTGACGGCGTGCTCGACGCGGCCGTTGCCATCCGTCTCGAGCACACGCTGCGTGACGAAGCACAGCGCAGCGCGAGCTGGATCGCGCGCCAGCAGCGCAAGATCGACGACGGCCTCGTCGCGATGTCGCAGGGCCTCGGCGGCAAGACGTGGTGCGTCGGTAATCATTACACGCTCGCCGACATCGCACTCGGCTGCGCGCTTGGCTACCTCGACTTCCGGATGCCCGAGCTCAACTGGCGCGAGCGCCATCCGAACCTCGACAAGTATTTCGCGAAGCTGTCGCAGCGGCAGACGTTCGCCGACACGCTGCCGCCAGCCTGACCCGCTGCCGGCGGCGGATTGAGCAGACAAAAGAAAAGCGCCCCGCGGGGCGCTTTTCTTTTTGGCGGATCGCCCGGACGACGGGCGATCGCACGTCCGACGCGTTACTCGATCGACGCGTAAACGGTCTCGCCGAGCACGAACGAATCGCTGCGCGCGATCGGCCACCACTTGTCGTACAGCGTATAGCCGCAGGTCTGGCCGTCGAGCAGCGCGCCGGGCTTCAGGTACTTCAGCAACTGCGACATCAGCCGGACCTCGTGCGGCGCGACGCGCTGCACGATGTGATGCGCGCGCAGCTCGGACGGATGGCCGAGGCCGGCCGCCTGCACGAGCTCCTGCAGCGCATGCAGCGTATTGCGGTGGAAGTTGTACACGCGCTCGGCCTTGTCCGGCACGACAAGGGCGCGCTGGCGCACCGGGTCCTGCGTGGCGACGCCGGTCGGGCAGCGGTCGGTGTGGCAATGCTGCGCCTGGATGCAGCCGACCGCGAACATGAAGCCGCGTGCCGAGTTCACCCAGTCCGCGCCGATCGCGAGCGTGCGCGCGATGTCGAACGCGGTGATGATCTTGCCGCTCGCGCCGATCTTCACGCGGTCGCGCACGCCGATCCCGACGAGCGTGTTGTGCACCAGCAGCAGCCCTTCCTGCAGCGGCACGCCGACATGGTCGGTGAATTCGAGCGGCGCGGCGCCGGTGCCGCCTTCCGCGCCGTCGACGACGATGAAGTCGGGCACGATGCCCGTCTCGATCATCGCCTTCGCGATCCCGAAGAACTCCCACGGATGGCCGATGCACAGCTTGAAGCCGGTCGGCTTGCCGCCCGACAGCGTGCGCAGCCGCTCGACGAATTCGAGCAGCCCGCGCGGCGTCGAGAATTCCGAGTGCGTCGCGGGCGAGATGCAGTCCTTGCCCATCGGCACGCCGCGCGTCTCGGCGATCTCGGGCGTGATCTTCGCGGCCGGCAGCACACCGCCGTGGCCGGGCTTCGCGCCTTGCGACAACTTGATCTCGATCATCTTGACCTGTGGATCGGCGGCCTGCTTCGCGAACTTGTCCGGGTTGAACGTGCCGTCTTCGCTGCGGCAGCCGAAGTAGCCGGACGCGATTTCCCAGATGATGTCGCCGCCGTTCTCGCGGTGGTACTTCGACAGCGAGCCTTCACCGGTGTCGTGCGCGAAACCGCCTTTCTTCGCGCCGAGGTTCAGCGAGCGGATCGCGTTCGCGGACAGCGAGCCGAAGCTCATCGCCGAGATGTTGAAGATCGAGATGTCGTAGGGCTGCGCGCGGTTTGCGCCGACCCGGATGCGGAAGTCGTGGTTCGGCAGCTTCGTCGGCGCGAGCGAGTGGCTGATCCATTCGTGCGCGACGGCCTTCACGTTCAGTTCGGTGCCGTACGGGCGGTTGTCGGCGACGTTCTTCGCGCGCTGGTAGACGAGGCTGCGCTGCGCGCGCGAGAACGGTTTCTCGTCGGTGTCGTCCTCGACGAAATACTGGCGGATCTCGGGGCGGATGAATTCGAACAGGAAGCGGAAATGACCCCAGAGCGGGTAATTCCGCAGGATCGCGTGACGGTCCTGTTTCAGGTCGTACAGGCCGAGTGCGACGAGGGCGACGGGGATGATGATCCACAGCCAGGAAAGCACGTGGATCGACGCGAGTGCGGCCGCGGCAACGAGCAGCAGGACGGCGCACCACATCGCGAGGTAGCGTCTGGAAAGCATGGGGACTCCGTAAGAATCTTGAAATGCCGCCATGCGTACGCTGCGCGGCGGCGCACCGGCCGCGGCGGAATCGTGTTCCGCCGGGCGCGGCGTGCCGCAAGTCTAAACCGAATGGATGTCAGCGTGCTTCGGCCAGCGCGCCGGCGTGGCCTGCCGCCGGTGCCGGCGCCGTCTGGCCGGGCTGGCCGGTGGCCGCGAACTCGATGATGCCGCCGCCCAGGCAGATCTCGCCGTCGTACAGCACGGCCGACTGGCCGGGCGTCACCGCCCATTGCGCGTCGTCGAATGCGAGCGAGAAGCGCTCGCCGTCGGCCCGCCCGAACGAGCATGCGGCGTCGGCCTGCCGGTAGCGCGTCTTCGCGCCGCACGAGAAGCCTTCGGCCGGCGGCTCGCCCGCGACCCAACTCACGTTGCCGGCGACGAGCTGGCGCGACAGCAGCCACGGATGGTCGTGGCCCTGCACGACGTACAGCGTGTTCGACGCGATGTCCTTCGCGGCGACGAACCACGGTTCGCCGCTGCCGTCCTTGCTGCCGCCGAGGCCGATGCCCTTGCGCTGGCCGAACGTGTAGAACGCGAGCCCGATGTGCTCGCCGATCACCTTGCCGTCCGGCGTCTTCATCGGGCCCGGTTTCGTCGGAAGATAGCGGTTCAGGAAGTCGCGGAACGGCCGTTCGCCGATGAAGCAGATGCCCGTCGAGTCCTTCTTCTTCGCGTTCGGCAGGCCGATCTGCGCGGCGATCTCGCGCACCTTCGTCTTCGGGATCTCGCCGAGCGGGAACATCGTCTTCGACAGTTGCGCCTGGTTCAGCCGATGCAGGAAGTACGACTGGTCTTTCGTATGATCGAACGCCTTCAGCAGTTCGAAGCGACCGTCGCGTTCGCGCACGCGCGCGTAGTGGCCGGTCGCGATCATTTCCGCGTCGAGCGACATCGCGTGATCGAGGAACGCCTTGAACTTGATCTCGGCGTTGCACAGCACGTCCGGGTTCGGCGTGCGGCCGGCCGAGTATTCGCGCAGGAATTCGGCGAACACGCGGTCCTTGTACTCGGCCGCGAAGTTCACCGCTTCCACGTCGATGCCGATCAGGTCGGCGACCGACACGACGTCGATCCAGTCCTGGCGCGTCGAGCAGTATTCGCCGTCGTCGTCGTCTTCCCAGTTCTTCATGAACAGGCCGACCACGTCGTACCCTTGTTCCTTCAGCAGCCATGCGGTCACCGACGAATCGACGCCGCCCGACATGCCCACTACTACACGGCGCTTGGTCATTTGCTTACCGCCTGGCGGTCGAATGCGTCCGGGCGCGGCGCGACCGAATGCGTATGCACGAAATCGAGCGGAATGCGCCGCCCGGCGAGATAGTCGTCGACACAGCGCATCACCGCGGGCGAGCGGTGGCGCTCGCTGCACGCGCGCAGTTCGTCGGCGCTCATCCACAGCGTGCGGACGATGCCGTCGTCGAGCACGTGGCCCGGCAGCGGCTCGCCGGCCGTGCCGCAGAATGTGAAGCGCAGGTAGGTCGCGCCGGCGGTGCCGGGGCGGTCGTAGTGCGCGAGATAGACGCCGACGAGCGCGTCGGGGACGAACGGATGCGCGGTTTCCTCGAGCGTCTCGCGGATCACGGCGTCGGCGAGCGTCTCGCCGGCTTCGAGATGGCCGGCCGGCTGGTTGATGCGCAGGCCCGTGGAGGTTTCTTCCTCGATCACGAGAAAGCGACCGGCGCGCTCGACGAGCGCTGCAACGGTCACATGCGGGGTCCAGATTTCGGGTTTCATGGTTCGGCATTTTACCGGTTGCGCCCGGACGCTGCCGGCCCCTTCGTTAGACGAATCCGACCCTGGTCATCCGCACCGCGGCGCCGCGCGCCCGATTTGCCGTGGCGCGTATCGGTGGCGCGGCGCGGCCGCGATCGGCGAACGGCCCGGGCGGCAGAGCGGACCGGAGACGCTGAATCGCGCCCCCATTTTTCACGGCGCGACGATCGTCGCGACGCAGGCGGCGATCGTGTCCCGCACGCGCACGATCGCCGGGTCGCGCTGCGTGCTGGTGCGCCAGCCGATCTCCACCGGGTAGCGCGGCAGCTCGACCGGGCACGCGAGGGCGCGCAGCGACGTCGACTGCGCGATCGCGCGTGCCGCATGCGCGGGAATCGTCGCCACCGCGGCGGAACCGGCGAGCAGGTACGGCAGCGCCGCGAAGTGCGTGGTCGAGGCCACGACGCGCCGCTTGTGGCCGAGCGCGGCCAGCGCCTCGTCGACGATCCCGATCACGCCGCCCGACGACACGAGCAGGTGATCGCGCTGCAGGAACTCGGCGAGCGCGAGCGTGCGCGGCGCTCGCGCGCGGCCGGCCGGATCGATCAGGCACGCGTAGCCGCCCGTCGCGACCGCGCGCCGGCTGAGGCCGTTGGCCGAGAACCCGCCCGACGCGATCGCGAGATCGACGCCATGCCGCAGCAGCGCGTCGCCCGCGATGCCACTGTGCGTCTGCCGGAAGATCAGCCGGATGCCCGCGGCTTCCCGCGCGACCGCGTCGATCAGCGCGCGGCCGAGCGCGATCTCGAAGTCGTCCGACAAGCCGATCGAGATCGTGCGGCCGACCCGCTCGCCGCCGTCGGCCGCGATCGCGAGGCTTTCGCGGCAGCGGTCGAGCGCATCGGACAGGATCGGCTTGAGTTCGTCCGCGCGCGGCGTCGGCGCGAGCCCGCGGCCGGTGCGCACGAACAGCGGATCGGCGTAGATCACGCGCAGCCGCGCAAGCGCCGCGCTGACCGCCGACTGCGTGAGGCCGAGCCGCAGTGCCGCGCGGCTCGCGCCACCTTCCTCGTACAGCGCCTCGAACACCTTCAACAGGTTCAGGTCGAGTCCGGCGATATCATCGGCATTCATGTCAGTTATCGTTGTATCGATTTGATCGATGAAATGATATCGATAAAGATGGCGTCACCCCACTCACCCGGAGACGCCTTCATGTCCACCTCAGTCATCGCCGCGCTGCAGATCGGCGCATCGCCCGCCGGCACGCGCGCCACGCTCGACACGATCCTCGGCTACGAAACCGCGATCCGCGACAGCGGCGCGTCGCTCGTCGTGCTGCCCGAGGCCGTGCTCGGCGGCTATCCGAAAGGCGAGAGCTTCGGCACGCGGCTCGGCTACCGGTTGCCCGAGGGCCGGGACGCGTATGCGCGCTACGCCGCGCAGGCGATCGACGTGCCCGGGCCCGAAACCGACGAACTGGCCGCACTGTCGCAGCGCACGGGGGCGAGCCTCGTGGTCGGCGTGATCGAGCGCGGCGGCAGCACGCTGTACTGCACGGCGCTGTTCTTCGACCCGCGCGACGGGCTCGTCGCGAAGCACCGCAAGCTGATGCCGACCGGCACCGAGCGGCTGATCTGGGGGCAGGGCGACGGCTCGACGCTCCCGGTGGTCGACACGGCCGCGGGCCGCGCGGGGGCCGCGATCTGCTGGGAGAACCACATGCCGCTGCTGCGCTGCGCGATGTATGCGAAAGGCGTGCAGATCTGGTGTGCGCCGACCGTCGACGAGCGCGACCTGTGGCAAAGCTCGATGCGGCACATCGCGCACGAGGGGCGCTGCTTCGTCGTGAGCGCCTGCCAGGTGCAGCCGTCGCCGCGCGCGCTCGGCATCGACGTGCCGGGCTGGGATCCCGAGCGGCCGCTGATCCGCGGCGGCAGCGTGATCGTCGGGCCGCTCGGCGACCTGCTGACGGAGCCGCTGATCGGCGAGGCCGGGCTCGTGACCGCGCGCATCGATACCGACGAGCTCGTGCGTGCGCGTTACGACTTCGACGTGGTCGGGCACTATGCGCGCGCCGACGTGTTTTCGCTGCACGTCGACGAGCGGTCGAAGCGGCCGGTGGTGTTCGAGGGCTGACAGGCGTTGCCGGGGCGCCGACGTCCCGGCGCTCGAAGGGCGGCGGGGCCGGCGGGGCGGCTCCGGCCTGCTGCTGCCGCGCGCGTCAGCGCATCGGCGCTTCCGCGATCCGCATGTAGTCGGCGATCCGCCTGCCTTCCATGTCCGGAAACTGCTCGTGCACGGTGATGTCGCCCATCCGCGCGATGTCGAAGGTGCGGAAGTCGCCGCGCAGTTCGCACCACGCGCCGATCGTCCAGCGTCCGCCCCAGTAGACGAGCCCGAGCGGCCACACGCGGCGCTGCGTGTGCGCGCCGAGCCGGTCGCGGTAGTCGAAGCTGACGATGTGGTGCGTGTCGACCGCCTGGTGGATCGCGTCGACCTTCGCGCAGAACGTCTCGTCGATGTGGAACGACGGCGCGAACACCGGCAGGCGGTCGAGCGCCGTGCGCTTGTCGGCCGGCATCGCCGACGCGATCTTCGCGAGCGCCGAGCGTGCGCCACCCGCGAAGCGGGCGCCGCCCCAGGTCTCGAGCATCCGCGCGCCGACCGCGAGCGCCGCGAGTTCCTCGGCCGTGAACGTGAGCGGCGGCAGGCTCGCGTTGCGGTTCAGCCGGTAGCCGATGCCGGCTTCGCCTTCGATCGGTACCCCTGACAGTTGCAGGTCGCGCACGTCGCGATAGACCGTGCGCGGCGACACCGACAGCCAGTCGGCGAGCTGCTGCGCGGTCGTGAGACGCCGCCCGCGCAGCAGCTCGGCGATCTGGAACAGGCGGTCGGCACGGCGCGTCATGGCTGCACCTCGACTCCAACGGCAACGGGAACTTCGCGATGATAGCGCCGCGCCGACAGGATCGTGGACGCGCTCAGTGGCATTTCGGGGCGTGCAGGCCGACGCGGTTGCCTTCGGTATCGATCAGGTAGCCGATGTAGCCGTAGTTGTTCGGCAGCTCGATGACCGAGCCCTGCACGACGCCGCCCGCGCGTTTCGCGCGTTCGAGCGCCGCGACGACCGACTCTCCGGCGTTCAGATACACGAGCACGCCGTTCGCGCTCGGCTTCATCTGCTGCGGATCGAACACGATGCTGCCGCCCGTGCTCGACGCTTCATGATCGAATATGGCCATCGGCACGCCGCCGATGACTTCGCGCTGCAGCGTCGTTTGCAGCACGGTTTCGTAGAAACGGATCGCCCGGTCGAAATCGAGGGACGGGATGTCGAACCACGCGATCGCACGTTCGAGGGTTGCGGTTGCAGTTGCGGACGTCATGACGAGTTCCTTGTCTTGTTCGGGTTGTTGATGGAAACCAGCCTTGCATTGCGCCGGGATTGCAGTGTGAGCGGGGGCTGCTGACAGCGTGCTGTCAGTAGTCATGGCGGGGCTGACGAAAGGTCGCTTCGCCGGCGTCCCGGCCGGGCGGCACCGTATGGGACGGGCGGATCGAAGCGCGGTGGGCGCGGCGGCCGCGGCCCCGCATGCCTCGGCGCCCCGCAACGAAAAACGCCCGGCGGATGCCGGGCGTCGTCAGGGTGTCAGCAGGCGGCCGCAGCGGCCGCTTCGCGTGTCAGGCGTCGCCTTCCGGCGCGGCCGGGCGTGCCTTCACGCTGCCGGCGATCAGGTCGAAGCGGAACAGCCGGCATTCGAGCGCGCCATTGAACAGCGGCGTCTTCGCCGATTCGCGCAGCCGCAGCATGCCCGGCAGCGACCGGTCCGACGTCAGCAGGAACGCCTGCCAGCCCGTGAAGCGCTGCTTGAGCGCATCGCCGAGCGCGTTGAAGAACTCGCTGTCCGGCGCGTCGGTGTGGGTGCGGCGGAACGCATCGTCGTTGTCGCGGTTGCGGCCCGTCTCGCGTACCTCGCCGCGCGCACTGCGGCCGCGCACCTCGATCCGCTCGCCGTACGGCGGGTTCGCGAGGATGATGCCCGGGCCGTCGCACGGCGGCGTCATGCCGCGCGCGTCGACCTGCTTGAGCCACACCGACGGTACGCCCGCGCGCTCGAGGTTCGCGCGCGCCTTCTCGAGCATGTCGCCGGAGATGTCGCTGCCGTACACGCCGAGCGCATCGCGCTTGCCGCGCGCCGCGCGCTTTGCGTCGAGCGCCGGGACCTTCAGGCCCTGCCATGCGGTGATGTCGTACTGCTTGAGCTTTTCGAAGCCGAAGCGGCGCTCGACGCCCGGCGCGACGCCGAGCGCGATCTGCGCGGCTTCCGCCAGGAACGTGCCGCTGCCGCACATCGGGTCGTACAGCGCGGTGCCGGGCGTCCAGCCCGTCAGGCGCAGGATGCCGGCCGCGAGGTTCTCGCGCAGCGGCGCCGCGCCCTTGTCGAGGCGCCAGCCGCGCTTGAACAGCGGCTCGCCCGACGTATCGAGGTACAGCGTGCACTCGGTGGCCGTCAGGAACGCGAACACGCGCACGTCCGGCGCGCCGGTGTCGATGCTCGGCCGCGCGCCGGTCTTCTCGCGCATCCGGTCGCAGATCGCGTCCTTCACGCGCAGCGTCGCGAATTCGAGGCTCTTCAGCGGCGACTTGATCGCGGTGATGTCGACGCGCAGCGTCTGCGTCGCTGCGAACCAGCGTTCCCACGGCTGCTCGAGCGCGAGTGCGTAGACGTCCTGTTCGTTGCGGTACGGGCGGTGCGCGATCTTCAGCAGGATCCGGCTCGCAATTCGCGAATGGAGGTTCGCGGCCATGCCGGCGGCCCAGCCGCCGCGGAAATGAACGCCGCCCGGCACCTGCGCGCCCGCGGTGAACGGCGCGCCGTCCAGATGGCGGCCGGCGATTTCGGCCAGCTCGGCGGCAAGCACCGCTTCGAGGCCGCGCGGGCAGGGAGCGAAGAATTCGTACAGGGTGGGCGAGGACATAAGGCGGGTGAGGGCGTGCAAAAGTCCACCATTGTACGCGGCGCGGGCGGCCGCGGCCGGTGTTGCGTCCGATTCGGGGCACCGGCGCGCGTGCGCCAGCCGCGCCCGCGGGCCGGGCAGTCCGCGCGGCGGCGCCCTGGCGGCCGCCGCGCTACCGTCGCGCGGTCAGTGCGAGTCCGGCTGGCCGGCCCGCGCGGCCGGCGCGCCGGCAGGCCAGAACAGCGCGGACGGCTTCGACAGCACCGTGCGGACGATCGCGCCGACCAGCGCGCGCACCTTGGCGCGGCGCAGGCTGCGCGAGCGCACGGCCATCGTGAACGCGAGCGCGAAGCTCACGAGCACGTTGAGGATCGCCATGCTCAGCACGCCGGCGCAGGCCCACCACAGCTCCGGCGTACTCAGCGCGTCCTTGCCGAGCACGCCGAGCGCGATCCCGATCGAGCCGGCCGACAGCGTCACGTGCCGCACCTCGAACGGGAACAGGAACACGGTGACGATCGCCGGGACCAGGCCGAGCATCAGGCCGAGGCCGACGTTCGCGACCACGCCCGCGACGTTCGAGCGGCAGAAATGCGCGAGCTTCGCGGCGCCCGATGCGCCGAGCGTGAGTCGCAGCCGGCGGTTGTACGTGAGCGCGTCGCCGACCCGGTGCAGCACGAACCAGTTGTCGGCCCAGCCCGCGAGCAGGCTCGACGACCACAGCAGCACGCCCGTGAGCGCGGCATAGAACGGCGTCGGGCCCAGCAGCGAGAACGAATGCAGCGTGGCGTGCGCTTTTTCCGGTGAGATCAGGTTCCCGTGCAGCAGGTGGCTCGCGAACAGCTGCACGAGCAGGCACACGGGCAGCACGACGAGCACGTTGCCGGAGATCGCCGCCGCCTGCGTGCGGATCAGCGCGATCACCGACGCGACGAACGCCTTCACGCCTTCGTCGTGACCGGTTTCGTCGAGCTCGCGCGCGAGCGTCGGCGCGGTCATCGCGGGCTGCTTGGTCGCGAGCGTGAAGTGCAGGAAGTGCATCAGCATGAAGCTCGCCGCGTAGTTGATGCCCGCGAGCAGCCCTTCGAGCATCGACTGCAGGTGCGCGCCGGTGATCGCGAACTTCACGCATACGGTCGCGACGGTGACGAGGCCGCCGCCCGCGGCCATCCGCAGCATCTTCAGGTATTCGGCGCGGCCGCGCGAGATGTAGTGCTCGCCGGTGTCCGCGTTGGTCTCGACCAGCTTGCGCGCGAACAGCGAGAAGTTGCTGCGCACGAGGTGCGACACGCTCTGGCTGTTCTGGTTCGCGTCGACGAGCTCGGCCGTCAGGCGCGCCATGCCGCGCAGGTCGTCGCGCGCCATCCAGGCGTTGAGCAGCGTTTCGGCGCGCAGTATGCGCATGCGCATCCGTTCGACCTGGAACACGATGTCGACCGACACGCCGTTGCGGTACAGGTGCGTGAACACGTCGTCGACCGCGGTCCGGCATTCGTCGAGCAGCACGCGCAGGTAGTTCACTTCGTGCAGCAGCTTGCTCGGATCGCCGCCGTCCTCGACGGCCGCGTGCGCCGTCTCGACCGCGAGCATCGCGCGCGTGAGGCGGTAGAACGGCTGCGTTTCGAGCGGCTTGCGCGCGTCGTCGTCGGACAGGCGGCTGCGCACCGTCTGCGACAGGCCGGTCGAGCTGATCTGGCAGGTCAGGTTGTGCAGCGCGGCCAGCAGGTCGCGCGAGAACGAGCCGGGCTCGTGGCGTTCTTCGTCGGTGACGTCGTACGCATTCAGGTCGGCGAGGCGGGCGAGCAGGTCGTCGGGCAGCGCGTCGATCCATTGCGCGTCTTCCGGCGCCGGGAACATCAGCGTGAACAGTGCGGTCAGCTCGCGGCGGTTCGGCGCGGGCGGGATCAGCGACGAGTCGATCCGCTCGAACAGCGCGCCGAAGAAGCCGGAATGCACCGGCATCCCCGCGTCGCACAGCAGCGAGATGCCGTCGCATTCGCGCAGGATCCCGCGCAGGATGCGCGCCGCGTGCGATTTCCACACGGGATTGCGGTCGAGCACGTGGAACAGGTAGCGCAGCCGCGCGTGTGCCGGATACGTGCGCGTGCCGGCGTCGTGCGCGGCCGTCGCGTCCGGCGCGGGCTGCACCGTGCCGCTGCGGCGCAGCCAGTGCGCGAGCTCGATCAGCCATTCGCTGCGCTCGGCGTACGACGCGTCCGCGTCGGCGTGCGCGAGCAGCGCGTCGAGCTGGTGGCCCGTACTGCGCGACGCGCGCCACTTCTTGATCAGGGTCGTCAGGGAACGAAACATAAACGGAATAGCGAAAGCCCTGGACGGGCGGGTTCGGGGTGCCGGTCGGGAACACGGCACGGCGCCGGGGGAACGGTAAGGCTGGTCAGGTGGCCGGAAAATACGCGGCGACCCGCGATGCGGCTGTCCCGATGCGGTGCACGCGGATCGCGTGCGGGCGCTAGGGAGACGCGGCGATCGGACCGGACACGGACGGATCGCCGCCGGCTGGCGCGCACGACAGGCGGCGCGAGCCGGAAAGTGCGTAGGATCGTCAATCGGGCGCGAAAACGCAAGCGGACCGTGTTGCGTGGCGCCGGTTCCGGCGGATTTTGACAAACAGTGCAAAGCGGCCGTCCGGCCGATGGATGGCGCGCGGTGTCGGCTGCATCGGCGATGGCGGCGATGGCTGCGGGTCCGCGTGCGCGGCGGCGCGCACGCGGATCGCCGCCGATGATCGCTATCGGGCGGCGCGTGCCGAATGCGGTGGCAGGTGCGAATACACCGGACGCCGGCCCGCGCGCCGCACGCTTACGCGCCGGACTTGCCGCTCGCGCCCGCGTCGTCGCCGGGCGTCGGATTGGCCGGGCAGGGCAGCACGGGCGCGGTGGCCGTTGCCTTGCCGGACGTGGTCCGCGTCGCCGTCGCATTGCGCTGCGCGGCCATCGCGCGCACGCCGGACGCCGCCTGCGACGCAATCACGTCGAGCGCGCGCCGGTGGCCGGCGACGAGCGCGTCGTAGCCATCCCCGACCGGTTCCGCGACGCTCGTGCGGCACGTCATCACCGCCTGCGTGCCGAGCGCGCGCACGCTCCACACCGCATCGATCGCCGCACGCTTGCCGGGCCACGAATCGAAGCGCTGCAGGTTCACGCTGATCCGATAGACGGGCACGCCGACCGGGTACGCGGAATTCGCGACGTCGATCGTATCGAGCTGCGCGGCGAGATCGTCGGACAGCGCGCGGCGAATCTCGTCGGCGGGCGGCGCGGCCCAGCGCTCCTGTTCGAGCACGTCGACCTGCGCGGCGTTCTTCTGCACGACGAGCTGGTTCTTCGCGACCTGTTCGGGCACGCCGACGGACGGCACCTCGATCAGGAATGGCGGGTTGGCCGGCGCGGTGCGCATGGTTGCCGTGGCGCCGGCCGGGCTGAGCGTGTAGAACCGCGCGGGCGGCGAGCTGCACGCGGCGAGCGCGAGCACGGCGAAAGCCGCCGCCGCGCCGCTCGCGAAACCGTTCACGCGTGTCGTCATTGTTGATCTCCTGGCTTGCCCTTGAGCAGCGATTCGGGGTGGCGCTCCAGATAGTCGGCGAGCGCGTTCAGGGATTGCAGCGTGCGCGTGAGCTCCTTCAGCGCGCCGCGCACGTCGGACTGCAGCGGCGAATCCTGCTGCAGCGTCGCCTCGGCGGTGGAGAAGGTCTGCTGCGCGGCCGACAGCGTGTCGCGCGCTTGCGGCGCGATCTGCGTGTCGAGCTGCTTGAACAGCTTGTCGGCGTTCGACAGCGCGCTGTTCAGGTTCGCGCCGATCTGGTCGAACGGCACCTTGTCGAGCTTCTTCGCGATGTCGGCGACCTGCAGCTGCAGCTCGTCGAGCGTGTTCGGCACCGTCGGCAGCTCGAGCGGCTGGCGGGTGGTGTCGATCTTCGCGGGCGGCGCCTTCGGGAAGAAGTCGAGCGCGACGTACAGCTGGCTCGTCAGCAGGTTGCCGGTGCGCAGCTGGCCGCGCAGCCCGTGCTTGACGAGGCGCTCGACGATGTCGCGGCGGGCCGGTTCGCCCTGGCTCTCGATCGTTTCGCGGAACCGCCGGCCGAGCCGCTCCGGATACACGTTCATCGTGACCGGCATCAGGAAGTTCTTGGTCTTCGGATCGTAGTCGATGCCGATGTTCGTCACTTCGCCGAGCACGATGCCGCGGAAGTCGACCGGCGCGCCCACGCCGAGCCCGCGCAGCGACTGGTTGAAGTTCATCACGACCTGCAGCGGCTGGCCGTCCGGATCGCGCATCGCGTCGGCCTCGTCGGAGCCCAAGCGGAAGGTCGTGTTGTTCGGCGCGCTCGCACCGGTGCCCTGGTTCGGCGGCGTCTGGAACGCAATGCCGCCGAGGATCACCGTCGCGAGCGACTGCGTGTTCAGCTTCAGGCCGCTCGAATCGAGCCGCAAGTCGACGCCGCTCGCCTGCCACCAGCGCGAGTTCACGCCGACGTACTGGTCGTACGGTGCATTGACGAACACGTTGAAGGTGACGCCCGTGCCGTCCTTGTCGAGGGAGAAGCCGACCACTTGCCCGACCTGCACGCGGCGGTAGTAGACGGGCGAGCCGATGTCGACGGAGCCGAGCGAATCGCCGCGCAGCACGTACTGCGTGCCCTTCTGGTCGCCGGTCACGGCCGGCGGGGATTCGAGCCCGGTGAAGTCGGTCTGCGTGTCCTGCCCGTGGCCGCCGTCGACGCCGATATACGCGCCCGACAGCAGCGTGCCGAGCCCCGACACGCCGGTCGCGCCGACGCGCGGACGCACGATCCAGAAGCGCGAGCCCTTGACCGCGAAGTCCTCGGCTTCCTTCTTCAATTGCACCTGGACGAGCACGCGCGACAGGTCTTTCGACAGCTTGATCGTCTTGACCATGCCGATCTCGACGTCCTTGTACTTGACCTGCGTCTTGCCCGGCTCGAGGCCTTCCGCGCTGTGGAAGCTGATCGAGATTTCCGGGCCGCGCTCGCGCACGGACTTGATCACGAGGCCGATGCCGATCAGCGCGGCGATCAGCGGCACGAGCCAGACGAGCGACGGCAGCCAGCCGCTTTTCGTCGAGATCGACGGGTCGGGCGGCCGGGACGCGTCGTGCTGCGGGCCTTGCGGACTATTCATGGTGTTTCCCTGAGGTTTCGACTGGATCCCAGATCAGGCGGGGATCGAACTGCATCGACGCGAGCATCGTCAGGATCACGACCGAGCCGAACGCGAGTGCGCCGGGGCCGGCCGTGATGACGGCGAGCGAACGGAAATGGACGAGCGCGACAGTGAGCGTCACGACGAAGATGTCGAGCATCGACCAGCGGCCGATGCGCTCGACGATCCGGTACAGCCGCGTGCGCTGAAGCGGCCGCCACGTGGTGCGGCGCTGCGAACTGATCACGAGGATCAGCAGCACGCCGAGCTTGAGCATCGGCACGAGGATACTGGCGACGAACACGACGAGGGCGAGCGGCCAGTCGCCCGACGTCCAGAAATAGATGACGCCGCTCATGATCGTGTCTTCCTGCGAGCCGACGATCGACGAGGTGCGCATGATCGGCAGCAGGTTCGCCGGGATATAGAGGATCGCGGCGGCGAGCAGCAGCGCCCAGGTGCGCATGATGCTGTTCGGCGTACGGAAATGGAGCGTGCTGCCGCAGCGCGCGCAACGCGCATGCGGATGATCGATCGTCTGCACCAGCCCGCATGCGTGGCAGCTGGCGTAGCCCTCGCGGGCCGCGGTCGGCGTCGTCATCGGCGGGGGCCTTGCGGCAGCGGTGCGGCGCCGTCGGGCCGACCGGGCGGACGGCCGGCGCGCAGGTCGTCGGCGATGTCCCACAGCGTGCGCGGATCGAACATCAACACGACGGCAGTCATCAGCGTGAGCGCGCCGAACGCGAACAGCGCGGCGTCGGGCACGACGCGCGCGAGGCTCACCATCTTCACGATCGTCACGACGATGCCGAGCATGAACACCTCGATCATTCCCCACGGCCGCACGAGCTGGATCGTGCGCAGCACCAGGTTGAGGCCCGGCGGCACGACGCCGCGGCGGATCGGCAGCAGCACGTAAAGCAGCGCGGCCATCTCGACGAGCGGGAACAGCACGGTCGAGCAGAACACCATGACACCCACGACTTCCATGCCCTGGTGCCACAGCGAATCGATCGCGCCGATCAACGTCGTCTGCACTCGGGTGCCGTTCAGGTCCATTTCCAGGATCGGGAAGGTCTGCGCGATGACGAACGTCACCAGCGCCGCGACCGCGAGCGCGCTGATGCGCTCGATCTGCTTGGTGCTGTTGCGGTAGAGCAGCGCGTCGCAGCGCGGGCAGCGCGCGATTTCGCGACCGCTCAGGCGCGGTTTATGCAACAGTGCGTCGCATTCGTGGCAGGCAATCAGGTCGTATCGTTGCATGGAGGAGGCGGTTGCGTGACGGCAGAGACGTGCGCCGACGGGGCCGGAACCCGCGCCAATCTTACCAAAACGGCCTTTTCGGCGCGTCAACGTTCCGCTTTCTGGTGACCGATCGGTAACATGGCGTAGACATGGCGGCCGGCTGGCGCGCCTGTCCTCAGAGTCCGCGCAGGACAAAAGGTTGCGGTAGCATGGCGCCCGTGGCAAGCGTCGGACGGATTTACCGGCGCGGCCGTTCGCTCAACTGAGGAAACCAAGATGGCATCGAAATCGCTGCCGGCCCGGCCGGTACGTTACACGCAGACCGCGATCGCGCTGCACTGGTTGATCGCGCTGCTGATCATCTGCGGCTTCGCGCTCGGCTGGGTGATGACGGACATCCCCGGTTTCACGCCGACCAAGCTGAAGTACTTCTCGTGGCACAAGTGGATCGGCGTGACGGCGTTCGCGCTGGCCGTCGTGCGCGTGCTGTGGCGTGCGACCCACGCGTCGCCGGCATTGCCGGGCAATACGCCGGCATGGCAGCGGGCGGCGTCGCACGGCGTGCACATCCTGCTGTACGTGCTGATGCTGGTGATCCCGGTAACCGGCTACCTGTACAGCTCGGCGTCGAACATCCCGGTCGTCTACCTCGGCATCGTGCCGTTGCCGCGCCTGATCGATCCCGATCCGGTGCTGAAGGAAACGTTCAAGACGCTTCACGTGTCTTTGAATTACATTTTGCTTGCGCTCGTTTCGCTGCACGTGCTCGCGGCGCTCAAGCACCAGCTGTTGGACCGCGACGGCCTGCTGTCGCGGATGCTTCCCTTTGCCAAATGAAGGATCCCATGAAAGTGTCTTTCTCCCGCTCCATGCTGACCGCGTTCGCCGCGGTGGCACTTGTCGCGTCGGCCGCGGCGCACGCCGACGTCGATCTCGCGAAGAGCAAGGTGTCCGCCGTGTCCAAGCAGATGAACGTGCCGACCGAAGGCGCATTCAAGAAGTTTTCCGCGCAGGTGAAGTTCGACCCGGCGAAGGCCGCGCAGGGCAGCGCGCAGATGTCGATCGACATCGCGAGCTTCGACCTGGGCGACAAGATGTACAACGACCAGGTCGCGGGCAAGGACTGGTTCGACGCGAAGACGTATCCGCAGGCGACCTTCGCGTCGTCGGCGATCGCGCCGGCGGGCGGCAACAAGTACAACGTGACCGGCAAGCTGACGATCAAGGGCAAGTCCGAGACCGTCACGGTGCCCGTCACGGTCACGCAGAGCGGCGCGACGCAGACCTTCGACGGCGTGCTGCCGATCAAGCGTTCGGCGTTCAACGTCGGCACCGGCGAGTGGAAGGACACGTCGATCGTCGCCGACGAAGTGCAGATCAAGTTCCATCTCGTCGCCACGAAGTAAGCGGCGCGCTGTTGCATTACCCGAATGCCGCGCGAGGGCGCGGCGCTGTTCAAAGGAGAATGAGTTTGAAAAAGCATCTGATCATCGCCGCCGGCGCGCTGGCCGCTTCGCTGTCGTTCTCGGCATTCGCCGACACCGCGACGTACCAGTTCGACCCGAGCCACACGTACCCGAGCTTCGAGGCCGACCACTTCGGCGGCCTGTCGGTCTGGCGCGGCAAGTTCGACAAGTCGAGCGGCACCGTGACGCTCGACCGCGCGGCGAAGACGGGTACGGTCGACGTGACGACCGACATCGCGTCGATCCACACGGGCAGCACGAAGCTCGACGAGCACCTGCAGACGGGCGAATTCTTCGACGCTTCCAAGTTCCCGCAGGCGAACTACAAGGGCACGATCAAGTTCGACGGCGACAAGCCCGTGTCGGTGGTCGGCAACCTGACGCTGCATGGCGTCACGAAGCCGGTCACGCTGAAGATCGACTCGTTCAAGTGCATGCCGCACCCGATGCTCAAGCGTGAAGTGTGCGGTGTCGACGCGGTCGGCGAATTCAGCCGCGACGATTTCGGCCTCGACTACGGCAAGCAATACGGCTTCAAGATGAAGACGAAGCTGCTGATCACGGCCGAAGCCGTCAAGCAGCAGTAACGCGCCCGGCCGCACTGGCCGCCGCGTGCCCGCCGCCGCGCCCCCGCTTCCGGGGTCGCGGCGGTTTTTTTTGCGCGCCTATAATCGTCGGCACAGCTCGCGGCGCGAGAACGGACGCGTCCGACAGAACGTACAACGACAAGGAGATCGCCGATGCACGCCGTCACGCAGTCCCGCTCCATTGCCTCGTCGCCGCGCGTGTGGCGCGCGGTGGTCGCCGCGTCGATCGGCAACGCGCTCGAGTGGTTCGACCTCGTCGTCTACGGCTTCTTCGCGGTGACGATCTCGAAGCTGTTCTTTCCGGCCGGCAACGACACCGTGTCGCTGCTGCTCACGCTCGGCACGTTCGGCGTGTCGTTCTTCATGCGTCCGCTCGGCGCGATCGTGCTCGGCGCGTACGCCGACCGCGCGGGCCGCAAGGCCGCACTCACGCTGTCGATCCTGCTGATGATGGCCGGCACGCTCGTCATCGCGGTGCTGCCGACCTACCGGACGATCGGCGTCGCGGCGCCGCTGATCCTCGTCGCCGCACGGCTGATGCAGGGTTTCTCGGCGGGCGGCGAATTCGGCAGCGCGACCGCGTTCCTGGCCGAGCACGTGCCGGGCCGGCGCGGCTTCTTCGCGAGCTGGCAGGTCGCGAGCCAGGGCCTCACGACCCTGCTTGCCGCCGGTTTCGGCACCGTGCTGAACGCGCAGCTCACGGCCGACCAGATGGCCGCGTGGGGCTGGCGCATTCCATTCTTCTTCGGGCTGCTGCTCGGGCCCGTCGCGTACTACATCCGCTCCAAGGTCGACGAGACGCCCGAATTCCTCGCGGCCGAAAGCACCGCGAGCCCGTTGCGCGACACGTTCGCGTCGCACAAGGCGCGGCTCGTCGCCGCGATGGGCGTGGTCGTGCTCGGCACCGTCGCGACCTATCTCGTGCTGTTCATGCCGACCTACGGCGTGAAGCAGCTCGGCCTCGCGCCGTCGGCCGCGTTCGCGGCGATCCTCGTCGTCGGCGTGATCCAGATGGCGTTCGCGCCGCTCGTCGGCCACTGGTCGGATCGCTACGGCCGCGTGCGCGTGATGATCGCGCCGGCGCTCGGCATTCTCGTGCTGATCTATCCGGCGTTCGCGTACCTGGTCGCGCATCCGGGCTTCGGCACGCTGATCGCGCTGCAGGTGCTGCTCGCGTTCCTGATGACCGGCTATTTCGCGGCGCTGCCGGGCCTGCTGTCGGAAGTGTTTCCGGTGCAGACGCGCACGACCGGGATGTCGCTCGCGTATAACGTCGCGGTGACGATCTTCGGCGGCTTCGGGCCGTTCATCATCGCGTGGCTGATCCGCGCGACCGGGATGAAGACCGCGCCGAGCTTCTACCTGATGTTCGCGGCCGTGCTGAGCCTCGTGGCGCTGTTCGTGCTACGGCGGCGGTTCGGGTTCCGGTGAAGTCGCGGTGCCGCGGGCGGAGCGTGGACCGCCGCGTGGGGGCGCGGCGATTCTCGTGGTGGCAAGCATGCTGTCATGTAGCTGCTCGCTCGCGGTTCGGGATATATCAGCGATTGCCTCCGGCTCTGGCTCTATATGAGCCTCGCCAAATTCAGTCACGTCTTATGGCGATTTCGTCCCTCGCTTTGTAGAGTCTCGTGGGTATTTCCCAAAATACCCCGGCGATTGGGCTGGAAAGGACTGATATGGTGCGCCTCGCACAACCGAACACAGGTTTCGAGAAATGGCAGGACGGCATCAATAGAGCCGTTGGCGATACCAAATGGAATGCCTGGGATTGTGAAATCCGAATGGCAGTGGATGAGTACAACCGTCATCTCTCGGGCACGTCCGGGTACCGGCCATTGGATTGGCTGCTTATCAAGGCGATGATATGGGTGGAGACCGGGGCAGAAAGCAAGAAGTGGAGATCGAATCCGATCCAGATAGGAAACCCGGGAGATCCCGGATTGAGGTCTTTGCTAGCGGGGAACGAGGGAGGGGATTTGATTATTCCTGTCGCATGGAAGGAGCGATTGACCATAGGTGCTGCAACGACCATTCCCGCATATAACATCCGTGCCGGAATCGGCTACCTGTTGATGCGTATGGCGAATTATGCGATCAAGAGCGTTCCGGATTCCGATGACACGGTCTATGAAGTGAACGTGCAGGCCGGGGACAGCATCGCCAAAATTGCCAGAACCAAAGGCAGCACTGTGGAAACCATTCAAAAACTCAACCCGACGGGACATATATTGAGGCCAGGCCAGGTATTGAAGTATCGGAAGGCATCGTTGAGGAAGGTCATCGTTGGCTGGAAGTTGATCACGACATCGAACATTGCAGCGTGCTATAACGTTGGTGATCCAATGTATGCTAGGAAGCTCGACCATGCTCTGGCATTGATCCGGAAAGGAGAACGGGCGATATGCGCGTACTGATGGCCTGGGTGTTGTCCATGTCTGTCGGAAGCATGTCGAGTGTGGCGCTCGCTTCTGATCAGGCTTTCACAGGCACATTCCAGGGAACAGGCCGGGCCTGTTCCGGCGCACTCCATGTACGTGCCAAGACAATCGAATGGGATTCGGCCTACAGTGTCTGCAAGGCGACGCACTACGAAATCCTGGAAAAAAAGCTTGACCGAGAACGAATTGTCTTTTTTTTGGAAAAACGCGGCAATCGATGTCGTTATTCCGTTGTCGAAGTTGAGCACGCAAGTGGCTACAGCTGGAATGTGACCGGCTACCAATCTTTGGAGGGATTTCAGAAAAGGGATTTGCCGGAATGGGACAATTCGCCATTACCAGAAAGGCAAGTATTGTCGTGCTTGATGACCAAGACGGATTGAGTTGGAGTCGTACTGACAGTTAGTCTTCGGGTTTGCACACCGGCTTCGCGGGCATCAACCATGGTTTCGCCTCAACCGTCGCAATCGCGCGCTCGGCGAGCGCATTGAGCGCCTGCCGGAGCTGCCAGTCGGCAGCCGTGTCGAATTCGCGCTGCGGCAGCGCCGCGCTCTTCGACATATCGACCTTCGCGCGCACGCGCTGCTCGCGCAGTGTCTGCCGCGCCTTGCGCACCTGCGCGAACGGATCGGGCGCCAGCCGGTCCGCATAGGGCGCGCGGGGGAGATCGACTTCGCGATACCACAGCAGCACGCCGTCGACGTCCGAGTCGCGGCGCGGCGCCACGAGCCAGTCCGGCACCACGCCGTAGCCGTCCATCGGGCAGCCGTTCGGCCGCAGATTGCGCGCGAACGTGAAGTTGAGCCGCGTGCCGTCGATCAGGTCGACGCCGGTCTGCGCGAGCCCTTTCCCGTAGGTCGGCATCCCGAGCAGCCGCGCGCGGCCGAGATCCTTGAGTGCTGCCGCGCTCGCTTCGGCGGCCGACGCGCTCTGTCCGTCGACGAGCACGACGAGCGGCACGGTGCGCCACCAGTCGTCGGCCTGCAGCGGCGCGAGCGGATCCTGGCCGTGCATGACCGGCAGTTCGTAGTCGGGCCAGTTGGTCGTGAAGCGGCGGCGCTTCGTGCCGTCGCGCTCGAGCGTGACCATCGCGGTGCGGTCGCGCCCGGCGAACAGCGCGACGATCCCGATCGCCGCATTGAGCGCGCCGCCGCCGTTGATGCGCAGGTCGAGGATCACGCCTTGCACGGGCGGCCCCGCGCGGCGCGCGGCCTGCACCGCGTCGATGTAGTTGCCGACCGCGGGCTCCGGGAAGCTCGACAGGCGCGTGTACAGGATGTCGCCGGGGAGCCGCTTCGCGGTCGCCGGATGCGGCCGGACGATCGCGCGCACGGGCGCGAAGGTCAGCGTCGCATGATTCGGACCGCGCCGGACCGTGAGTTTCAGCGGCACGCCCGTGTCGCCTTTCGCGAGTTTCACGACCTCGCTGCTGTCGAGGCCAACGACGCTCGTGTCGTTCATCGCGACGACGAGATCGTCGGGCCGCACGCCGGCCTGCTCGGCGGGTGCGTCGGGAATCACGTCGATGATGTGCAGCCCGTCGGGCCGCGTCTCGAACACGATGCCGATGCCCGGCGTGCCGTCCCGCGCGCGGCGCTCGTCGTCGAGCTGCTGCTGGCGCTCCTTCGCGTTGAAGAAGCGCGCGTACGGCAGCGTCTTGATCCCGTCGTGCACGGTGGCGTCGAGCAGCGCGCCGATGTCGACGTCGGTCAGGTGCTGTTTCTTCAGCACGTCGACGGCGGCCTTCAGTTCGCACAGTTGCGGTTCCCAGTCGGGCGGGCAGGGTGACGGTTGCGACGCGGCGGCAGGCGCGGTGGCGGACGCGGTCGGCGCGGACGCGGACACGGATTGCGCGCGGGCGGCCGATGCGCATGCAACCAACGCGGCCGCGGCGGCTGCACCGGTACTCCAGGCGACGAGGCGACGAACGACACGCGTGGCAGGCATCATGAGGACCGCGGCTTCGACGGGGGCGGGGCGGGATGGTGACGCGATTGTAGCCGACGCCCCGTGCCGTCGCGTCGGCGCAAGAGGGCGGCGGCGCGCATGAAAAAAGGCCGGTCCACGAGGGACCGGCCTTCTGGTTTCAGCCGAAACGGCGCGGGCTCAAACCTGCGCGCCTGCGTTCGGATCGTCCGGATCGTGTGCGCCCTTCTTTTCCTTGATCAGGTCTTCGCGCTTGATGCCGAGCCACATCGCGAGCGAGCCCGCGACGAACACCGACGAGTAGATGCCGAACATGATGCCGACCGTCAGCGCGAGCGCGAAGTAGTGCAGCGTCGGGCCGCCGAAGAAGAACATCGACAGCACCATCATTTCCGTCGACGTGTGCGTGATGATCGTGCGCGACATCGTCGTCGTGATCGCGTGGTTGATCACTTCCGACACGCTCATCCTGCGTTCGCGGCGGAACGTTTCGCGGATCCGGTCGAAGATGACGACCGACTCGTTGACCGAGTAGCCGAGCACCGCGAGGATCGCCGCGAGCACCGCCAGCGAGAACTCCCACTGGAAGAACGCGAAGAAGCCGAGAATGATCACGACGTCGTGCAGGTTCGCGATGATGCCGGCGACCGCGTACTTCCATTCGAAGCGGATCGACAGGTAGATCACGATGCCGATCACGACGCACGCGAGCGCGAGGAGACCGTCGGTCGCGAGCTCGCGGCCGACCTGCGGGCCGACGAACTCGACGCGCTGCAGCGACACGTCGGGGCTCTGCGCCTTCAGTGCGGTCATCACCTGATCGCTCTGCTGCGCCGACGTGAGGCCTTCCTTCAGCTGCAGGCGGATCAGCACGTTGCGCGACGTGCCGAAGTTCTGCACCTGTGCATCGGCGTAGCCGAGCTTGCCGAGCGTGGCGCGCACGGGCTCGAGCTGCGCGGCCTGCTGGTACTGGACCTCGATCACCGTACCGCCGGTGAATTCGACGGACAGGTGCAGCCCGCGGTGGAACAGGAAGAACACGGCGGCGAGGAACGTGACCAGCGAGATCACGTTGAACACCAGCGCGTGCCGCATGAACGGAATGTCTTTACGGATGCGGAAAAATTCCATGGCTTCGTCTCCGGGGCCTTATTGGGTCGAGCCCGGTTTCTTCGGCGACACGCCTTGCTGCGCGCGGTTGCGCAGCTGCGGCTTGCCGGCGCGCGGGGCGTTGCCCTTCGCGGGGGCGGCGAGCTTCGCGGCGCGCGCGGTGTCGGTCGATTCGTCGGCCGCGGTGAACGATGCGCCGGCCGTGGCGCCTTCCGGCCTCCACACCTGGCCGATCGCGAGCGACTTCAGTTTCTTGCGGCCGCCGTACCAGAGGTTGACGAGCCCGCGCGAGAAGAACACCGCGGAGAACATCGACGTCAGGATGCCGAGGCAGTGCACGATCGCGAACGCGCGAACCGGGCCCGAGCCGAACGCGAGCAGCGCGAGGCCGGCGATCAGCGTCGTGACGTTCGAGTCGAGAATCGTCGCCCACGCATGCGCGTAGCCGGACTGGATCGCGAGCTGCGGCGGCTGGCCGGCGCGCAGTTCTTCACGCACGCGCTCGTTGATCAGCACGTTCGAGTCGATCGCCATGCCGAGCGCGAGCGCGATTGCCGCGATACCGGGCAGCGTCAGCGTCGCCTGCATCAGCGACAGCACCGCGACGAGCAGCAGCAGGTTCACCGACAGGCCGATCACCGAGATCACGCCGAACAGCATGTAGTACGCGACCATGAACACGGCGATCGCGCAGAAGCCCCAGATCACCGAGTGGACGCCCATCTTGATGTTGTCCGCGCCGAGGCTCGGGCCGATCGTGCGTTCCTCGATGATGTCCATCGGTGCGGCGAGCGAACCGGCGCGCAGCAGCAGCGCGAGGTCGGCCGCTGCCTGCGGCGTCGGCTGGCCCGTGATCTGGAAGCGGTCGCCGAGTTCGGACTGGATCGTCGCGACCGTCAGCACCTCGCCCTTGCCCTTCTCGAACAGCACCATCGCCATCGGCTTGCCGATGTTGTCGCGCGACACCGCGCGCACCGAGCGGCCGCCCGCGGAGTCGAGGCGGATGTTGACCGACGGACGCTGGTGTTCGTCGAAGCCGGCCGACGCATCGATGATGCGGTCGCCGGTGAAGATCACTTCCTTCTTCAGCAGCACGGGCGCCTGGTTGCCCTGCGTGAACAGCTCCTCGCCCGGCGGCACGGGGTCGTTCGGGTTCGGGTGCGTGTTGATCGGATCGGCGAGGCGCGCCTCGAGCGTCGCGGTGCGGCCGATGATGTCCTTCGCCTTCGCGGTGTCCTGCACGCCCGGCAGTTCGACGACGATACGGTCGCTGCCCTGCTGCTGCAGGATCGGCTCGGACACGCCGAGTTCGTTCACGCGGTTGTGGAGCGTCGTCAGGTTCTGCTTGAGCGCGGCGTCCTCGACGGACTTCTGCACGGCCGGCGTGAACGTGCCGACGACCTGCGTGCCGCCGCCGCCGGGCTGGGTCGCCCATTGCAGTTCGGTGACCGACGCGGCGAGCACCTTGCGGGCGTCTTCGGCCGTTTGCGCATCGCTGAAGTTGACGACGACGGACTGGTCGACGCGGCTCACGCCGCCGTCGCGGATGTTCCTGTCGCGCAGCAGCGCGCGCGCGTCGGATGCGTCGGAGTCGAGCTTCTTCGTCAGCGCGCCCGTCATGTCGACCTGGAGCAGGAAGTGGACACCGCCGCGCAGGTCGAGGCCGAGATACATCGGCAGTGCGTGCAATGCGGTCAGCCAGCGCGGCGACGCGCTCTGCAGGTTCAGTGCGACGACGTACTGCGGATCGTTCGGGTCGGCGTTCAGCGATTTCTGCAGCAGGTCCTTGACGCGCAGCTGCGTATCGGTGTCCTTCAGGCGCACGCGGATGTTCGCGTTGGACGCCGTGTTCTCGAAGGTGATGTCGTCCGGCTTGATCTGCGCGGACGCGAGCGCGGATTCGACCTGGGTCAGCGTGTTCGAGTCGAGCTTGACCGTGGCCTTGCCGCTCGACACCTGCACCGCCGGCGCTTCGCCGAAGAAGTTGGGCAATGTGTACAGAAAGCCGATGGCGAGCGCCACGACCATCACGACATATTTCCAGAGTGGATAACGATTCATGAGGGGGCCGAACGGGTGGTTGGCGTGAAAGCGTCGCGTCCGGCGCCGCGGCGGCCCGCTCTCTCAGGCGGGCACGGCGCGGGGAGCCGGACGCTCGGTAAAAGCCTTACAGCGACTTGATCGTGCCCTTCGGCAGAATGGTCGTGACGGCGGCCTTCTGCACGGTGATTTCGGTGCCTTCGGCGATTTCGACGCCGATGTAGCCTTCGGTGACCTTCGTCACCTTGCCGACGAGGCCGCCGCTCGTGACGACTTCGTCGCCCTTCGCCATGGCCGCGAGCATGTTGCGGTGTTCCTTCTGACGCTTCATCTGCGGACGGATCATGATGAAGTACAGCACCGCGAACATCAGGATGAGCGGCAGGAAGCTCATCAGGCTCGATTCGGCGCCACCGGCGCCTTGCGCGAAGGCATTGGAAATGAACGGCACGTTGGTCTCTCCGTAGGGGAAGATCGAAAAATAAGCCGGTTATTCTACCACCGGCCCCATGCGCAAACGGCGCAGCAAATGCGCTGTCGGATCAAGCTGTTAAAGCATGAACCGGCACCGTTGCGACTTGTTTGGAAAGGCAATTGTAATGTTTGGCGGTCACGACCGGCACTTGGAACGCGATATTTAGTACGCGTCTGATGTGGCAGGCCGTGGTGCGGGCAGCGGCGCGGGCAGCCGGCCCGTCAGTCGACCCCTCTCGCACGATCCTCCGCGAAGCGCTGGCGGAACGCGTCGAACGTATGGGTTTCGATCGCGTCGCGGATCTCGCCCATCAGCTGCAGGTAGTAGTGCAGGTTGTGGATCGTGTTGAGCTGCGCGCCGAGGATTTCGCCGACACGGTGCAGGTGATGCAGGTAGCCGCGCGAGAAGTTCTGGCACGTGTAGCAGGCGCAGCTCGCATCGAGCGGCTTCAGCGAGTTCTTGTGCGTCGCGTTGCGGATCTTCACGTCGCCGAAGCGCGTAAAGAGCCAGCCATTGCGCGCGTTGCGGGTCGGCATCACGCAGTCGAACATGTCGATGCCGTTCGCGACACCCTCGACCAGGTCTTCCGGCGTGCCGACGCCCATCAGGTAGTGCGGCTTGTGGGCCGGCAGCTTCGGGCCGACGTGCCGCAGCACGCGCATCATGTCTTCCTTCGGCTCGCCGACCGACAGCCCGCCGATCGCGAGGCCGTGGAAGCCGAGCTCGGACAGCCCCGCGAGCGATTCGTCGCGCAGGTCTTCGAACATCCCGCCCTGGACGATCCCGAAGAGGGCGTTCGGGTTGCCGAGCCGGTCGAACTCGTCGAGCGAGCGCTTCGCCCAGCGCAGCGACATGCGCATCGAGTCGGCCGCTTCCTTGTGCGTCGTCGGCACGCCGTTGGTCGCGTACGGCGTGCATTCGTCGAACTGCATCACGATGTCGGAGTTCAGCACCTTCTGGATCTGCATCGACACTTCTGGCGACAGGAACAGCTTGTCGCCGTTGATCGGCGACGCGAACGTGACGCCGTCCTCGGTGATCTTGCGCAGGTCGCCGAGCGAGAACACCTGGAAGCCGCCCGAGTCGGTCAGGATCGGCTTGTTCCAGCCCATGAAGCCGTGCAGGCCGCCGTGCGCATCGATCGTGTCGAGGCCCGGGCGCAGCCACAGGTGGAACGTGTTGCCGAGGATGATCTGGGCCTTGATCTCGTGCAGCTCGCGCGGCTGGATCGCCTTCACGGTGCCGTACGTGCCGACCGGCATGAAGATCGGCGTCTCGACCACGCCGTGGTTGAGCTTCACGCGGCCGCGGCGTGCATGGCCGTCGGTCGTCAGCAGTTCGAATTCGAGCCCGTTGGCCGGGCGCGCCTGCACGGGCGCGTGCGTATCGTGGGATGAACCTTCGGTCATCGCGTCATTCTCCTTGCCACCGGAAAACAGTCCGGCGCATGTTGGAAACGCTGCCGGCGAGCCGGCGGCGGGGAAAAGCGGGCGCGCGTCATCGGCGCGCGCAGCGGGAAAACGGGTGCAACGGCGGCTGCGCGGTCGCGGGCAGGTGCGTCTTCGCACCTGCCGCGCTTACGCGCGCGGTGCCTCCGGCGTGTCGCGCCGCGTGAGCAGCATCGCGTCGCCGTAGCTGAAGAAGCGGTAGCGTTCGTCGATCGCGTGCCGGTAGGCGGCGCGGATCGTCTCGACGCCCGCGAACGCGGACACCAGCATCAGCAGCGTCGACTTCGGCAGGTGGAAGTTCGTGACGAGCCGATCGACGACCCGGAAGCGGTAGCCGGGCGTGATGAAGATGTCGGTCTCGGCCTGCGTCGCCGCGAGCGGGCGGCCCGCTTCGTCGGCGCTGCGCGCCGCGGCTTCGAGCGCGCGCATCGACGTCGTGCCGACCGCGATCACGTTGCCGCCGCGCGCGCGGGTCGCGGCGATCTTGTCGACGAGCGACTGCGGCAGGTCGTACCACTCGCTGTGCATCCGGTGCTCGGCGATGTTCTCGACGCGCACCGGCTGGAACGTGCCGGCGCCCACGTGCAGCGTCAGCGTGGCGCGCTCGACGCCCATCGCGTCGAGCTTCTCGAGCAGCGGCAGGTCGAAATGGAGCCCGGCCGTCGGCGCGGCGACCGCGCCCGGGTTGCTCGCGTAGACGGTCTGGTAGCGCGTCTCGTCGTTCGCGTCGGCGTCGTGCTCGATGTACGGCGGCAGCGGCAGGCGACCGTGCTGCTCGATCAGCGTGAGGCACGGCTGCGGGAAGTGCAGCGTGAAGAACGGTTCGACGCGTTCGCCGACCGTCACGTCGAACGCGTCGGCGAGGCGCAGCGTCGTGCCGGCGCCCGGCGACTTGCTCGCGCGGATCTGCGCGAGCGCCGTATGCGTGCCGGTCACGCGCTCGATCAGCACCTCGATCTTGCCGCCGCTGGCCTTCTGGCCGAAGAAACGCGCCTTCAGCACCCTGGTATCGTTGAACACGAGCAGGTCGCCGGGCGCGATGCACGACGGCAGCTCGGCGAAGTTGCGGTGGACGAGGCGCGCGGGCTCGACGGTGTGGTCGACCTCGAGCAGGCGGCTCGCGGTGCGCTCGGGCAGCGCGGTTTGAGCAATCAGCTCGGGCGGCAGATTGAAATCGAAATCGGAAAGCGTGAACATGCGGGCTGGTTCGAAACGGCCGGCGGGCGCCGCCGACAGGGCGGAAACGCATAAATGGGGCGCGCGAGCCGCTATGATGGCGGGATGCGCGGCCTGGCCGGCGTCGTTCGTTCGGCGACGTGAAAGCCGCTATTGTACTTGCCTTGCGAAGCACCCAGACGATCCGATGCCTGTGTCACCACGCCGTTCCTCCGCTGCCGTTGCCGATTCCGCCGATCCGTTCGACGCGGACGATGCCGCGTTACCCGCGCGAAGCGCGGGGGAGCGCGGTTCCGACGCGCGCGCGGCGCCGAAGCGCGCGGGGCCGAAGCGCGGCGCCGACGGGCGTCTCGCGCAGCCCGCCGCTGCCGCGCCCGACGTCGAACCGGGCGCCGGTAGCGACGAAGCGGGTGCGGCGGCATCGGGCGCATCCGATGCACCCGGCGCGAAGCGCAAGAAGAAGCCGGCCGCCGACAAACCCGTGAAGACCGTCGACAAGCTCGCGAAGCTCGGCCTCACGCGCTCGATCGATCTCGTGCTGCATCTGCCGATGCGCTACGAGGACGAAACCACGCTCACGCCGATCGGCGAACTGCTGCCGGGCGGCATCGCGCAGACCGAAGGCGTCGTGTTCGACAACGAGGTCGCGTACCGGCCGCGCCGCCAGCTCGTCGTGAAGATCCAGGACGACGACGGCGAGCAGCTCGTGCTGCGCTTCCTGAATTTCTACGGCTCGCAGGTCAAGCAGATGGCCGTCGGCCAGCGGCTGCGCGTGCGCGGCGATGTGCGCGGCGGCTTCTTCGGGATGGAGATGGTGCATCCGGCCGTGCGCGTGGTCGAAGCCGATGCGCCGCTGCCGCAGGTGCTCACGCCCGTCTATCCGAGCACGGCCGGCGTGTCGCAGGCGTATCTGCGCAAGGCGATCGAGAACGCGGTCGAGCGCACGCCGCTGCCCGAGCTGCTGCCGCCCGAGATCGAGCGCGACTACCTGAAGCCGCTCGGCGTGCCGACCCTCGCGCAGGCCGTGCGCATCCTGCATCACCCGGGCGTCGATTCCGACGAAGACGCGCTGATGGACGGCTCGCATCCGGCATGGACACGCATCAAGTTCGAGGAGTTGCTCGCGCAGCAGCTGTCGCTCAAGCGCGCGCACGAGGAGCGCCGCACGCGCGCGGCGCCCGCGATGCCGCGCCGCACCGCGACCGATGCCGACGCGCTGACGACGCGCCTCTACGCGGCGCTGCCGTTCACGCTGACGGGCGCGCAGGCGCGCGTCGTCGACGAGATCGCGCACGACCTCACGCTCGCGCACCCGATGCAGCGGCTGTTGCAAGGTGACGTCGGCAGCGGCAAGACGGTCGTCGCCGCGCTGGCCGCGACGCAAGCGATCGATGCCGGCTACCAGGCCGCGCTGATGGCGCCGACCGAAATCCTCGCGGAACAGCATGCACGCAAGCTGCGCGCGTGGCTCGAGCCGCTCGGCGTGTCGGTCGCGTGGCTCGCGGGCAGCCTGAAGGCGAAGGAGAAGCGCGCGGCGATCGAGGCCGCGGCGCTCGGCACCGCGCAGCTCGTGATCGGCACGCACGCGATCATCCAGGACACGGTCGAATTCGCGCGGCTCGGCCTCGTAATCGTCGACGAGCAGCACCGCTTCGGCGTCGAGCAGCGTCTCGCGCTGCGTGCGAAGGCCGCGAACGCGGCCAACGGCGCGCGCGATTTCCAGCCGCACCAGCTGATGATGTCGGCCACGCCGATTCCGCGCACGCTCGCGATGACGTATTACGCGGATCTCGAGGTGTCGACGATCGACGAGCTGCCGCCGGGCCGCACGCCGGTGCTGACGCGCCTCGTCGGCGACGCGCGGCGCGAGGAGGTGATCGCGCGCGTGCGCGAGGCCGCGCTGACCGGCCGCCAGGTGTACTGGGTGTGTCCGCTGATCGAGGAGAGCGAGACGCTGCAGTTGCAGACGGCCGTCGAGACCTACGAGACGCTGGCCACGGCCCTGCCCGAGTTGAAGGTCGGGCTCGTGCACGGCAGGCTGTCGCCGGCCGACAAGGCGGCCGTGATGGAAGCCTTCACGCGCAACGACGTGCAGCTGCTCGTCGCGACGACCGTGATCGAGGTCGGCGTCGACGTGCCGAACGCGTCGCTGATGGTGATCGAGCACGCGGAGCGCTTCGGCCTCGCGCAACTGCACCAGTTGCGCGGCCGGGTCGGGCGCGGCACCGCGGCATCGGTGTGCGTGCTGCTGTACACGGGCCCGCTGTCGCTCACCGGCCGCGAGCGGCTGAAGACGATGCGCGAGACGACCGACGGCTTCGAGATCGCGCGGCGCGACCTCGAGATCCGCGGCCCCGGCGAATTCCTCGGCGCGCGCCAGTCGGGCGCGGCGATGCTGCGCTTCGCGAACCTCGAGACCGACGGCTGGCTGATCGACCCGGCCCGCGACGCGGCGGCACGACTGATCGCCGCGTATCCCGACGTGGTCACGCAGCATCTCGCCCGCTGGCTCGGCGCGCGGGAGCAGTATCTGAAGGCGTGATCGACGCGTGATCGACGCATTCAGGGCCGGATTTGAAATCGAAATTCGCCGCCGTCCGGCGCATTGCAATACTGAGAAACTTGGCGAATCGGTCCGAGTGGGTGTATAAATTAAACCTATCGCCTGTATATATCTGATTGACCCACAATGACCCTGACTGAACTGAAATACATCGTCGCGGTCGCGCGCGAGCGGCATTTCGGTCGCGCGGCCGAAGCCTGCTTCGTGAGCCAGCCGACCCTATCGGTGGCGATCAAGAAGCTGGAAGACGAGCTGAACGTGCAGATTTTCGAGCGCGGCGCGAGCGAAGTGAGCGTGACCCCGATCGGCGACCAGATCGTCACGCAGGCGCAGCGCGTGCTCGAGCAGACCTTCGCGATCAAGGAGATCGCGAAGCAGGGCAAGGACCCGCTCGTCGGCCCGTTCCGTCTTGGCGTGATCTACACGATCGGGCCGTACCTGCTGCCGACGCTCGTCAAGCAGATGATCCAGCGTGTGCCGCAGATGCCGCTGATGCTGCAGGAGAACTACACGCTGAAGCTGCTCGAACTGCTGAAGCAGGGCGAGATCGACGCCGCGATCATGGCGCTGCCGTTTCCCGAAACCGGCCTGATGGTGCGGCCGCTGTACGACGAGCCGTTCGTCGTCGCGCTGCCGGCCGGCCATCCGTGGGAGAAGCGCGCCGAGATCGACGCCGAGGATCTCAAGCAGGAAACCATGCTGCTGCTCGGCAACGGCCACTGCTTCCGCGATCACGTGCTCGGCGTGTGCCCGGAACTGATGCGCTTCTCGCAAACAGCCGACGGCATCCAGAAGACCTTCGAGGGCTCGTCGCTCGAAACGATTCGCCATATGGTCGCGAGTGGGGTCGGCATCACGGTGCTGCCACGGATGTCGGTCGCCGAGATCGGCCCGCGCGCGAACGGCCCCGACGCCGAACTGCTGTCGTACGTGCCGTTCAACGAACCGGTGCCCGATCGCCGCGTCGTGCTCGTGTGGCGCAAGAGCTTCACGCGGATGCCCGCGATCGACGCGATCAGCGACGCGATCGCCGCGTGCGAGCTGCCGGGTGTCGCGAAGCTCGACATGCCGGCGACGATGAACTGAGCGCGCTGCGGCATGCGTGACGGCATGATGAACGGGGTCTTGCGACCCCGTTTATTTTTCCCTATCGAATAGATAATTTTTATCAAATTACTATATTCGATAGATATAATTAGAATGTTCTGCATGGATCGGCGTCGGATCGACAGCCCGATCCGCACGCTGGATGCAAGCGTCAAAGGAGGATGTCATGATGCGATCGGTATTGCAGCACGCGCAGCGGAACATGCCGTCGCGCGATGAAGTCCTGACTCGTGCCAGGGCGGCGGCCCGCAGCCTGCGCCCGATTGCGTTCGCATACCTGGCGGACCGTGTGTACGGCGGATGAGTGCCGCCGCGCGCCGCTCCTGGGTTCCCCCGATTCATCGCCGTCCAGTCATGAGGGGGCATTGCATGTCCGAAGTCCCGAAACCCGCATCGAAAGCCACGCCTGACACCCCGTAGCACGACAGGGCGACCCTGTTCCGTTTTATCCCCCCCGCAATGCTCCACGAACCGCGCCCGGCAAGTGGGGGCCTACGAGCAAGTAAAGGAGAAAAAGCATGTCGACCGAATCGAAATGTCCGTTCAACCATACGGCGGCCGGCGGCACGTCGAACAAGGACTGGTGGCCGAACCAGCTGAACCTGAACATCCTGCACCGGCACTCGGCGCTGTCCGATCCGATGGACAAGGATTTCGACTACGCACAAGCATTCAAGAAGCTGGACCTCGCGGCGGTGAAGCGCGACCTGCAGGCGCTGATGACGACGTCGCAGGACTGGTGGCCGGCCGACTTCGGCCACTACGGCGGCCTGTTCATCCGGATGGCCTGGCACAGCGCCGGCACGTACCGGACTGCCGACGGCCGCGGCGGCGCGGGCGGCGGGCAGCAGCGCTTCGCCCCGCTGAACAGCTGGCCGGACAACGCGAACCTCGACAAGGCGCGCCGGCTGCTGTGGCCGATCAAGCAGAAGTACGGCCGCAACATCTCGTGGGCCGACCTGCTGATCCTGACCGGCAACGTCGCGCTCGAATCGATGGGCTTCAAGACCTTCGGTTACGCGGGCGGCCGGGCCGACACGTGGGAACCGGACGACGTCTACTGGGGTTCGGAAAAGATCTGGCTGGAACTGAGCGGCGGCCCGAACAGCCGTTACTCGGGCGACCGTGATCTCGAGAACCCGCTCGCGGCCGTGCAGATGGGCCTCATCTACGTGAACCCGGAAGGCCCGGACGGCAACCCCGACCCGGTCGCGGCGGCGCGCGACATCCGCGACACGTTCGCACGGATGGCGATGAACGACGAAGAGACGGTCGCGCTGATCGCCGGCGGCCACACGTTCGGCAAGACGCACGGCGCGGGCCCCGCGACGGACGTCGGTGCGGAGCCGGAAGCGGCCGGCATCGAGCATCAGGGTCTCGGCTGGAAGAGCGCGTATGCATCGGGCAAGGGCCACGATGCGATCACCAGCGGCCTCGAAGTCACGTGGACGTCGACGCCGACGAAGTGGAGCAACGACTTCTTCAAGCACCTGTTCAGCTACGAATGGGAACTGACGAAGAGCCCGGCCGGCGCGCACCAGTGGGTCGCGAAGGGGGCCGACGAAGTAATTCCGGATGCGTTCGACGCGTCGAAGAAGCATCGCCCGACGATGCTGACGACCGACCTGTCGCTGCGTTTCGATCCGGCCTACGAGAAGATCTCGCGCCGCTTCTACGAGAACCCGGCCGAGTTTGCCGACGCGTTCGCGCGCGCCTGGTTCAAGCTCACCCATCGCGACATGGGTCCGCGTGCGCGCTATCTCGGCCCGGAAGTGCCGGCCGAGGAACTGCTGTGGCAGGACCCGATCCCGGCCGTCGACCACCTGCTGATCGATGACGCGGACGTCGCGGCGCTGAAGGCGAAGGTGCTCGCGTCGGGCCTGTCGGTCGCGCAGCTCGTGTCGACCGCGTGGGCGTCGGCCTCGACGTTCCGGGGTTCCGACAAGCGCGGCGGCGCGAACGGTGCGCGCATCCGCCTGGCGCCGCAGAAGGACTGGGAAGTGAACCAGCCGGTCGCCCTCGCGACGGTGCTCGAGACGCTCGAAAGCGTGCGCAAGGCGTTCAACGATGCGCAGACGGGCGGCAAGAAGGTGTCGCTCGCCGATCTGATCGTGCTGGCCGGTGCGGCCGGCGTCGAACAGGCCGCGAAGAGCGCCGGTGTCGCGGTGACGGTGCCGTTCGCACCGGGCCGGATGGACGCGTCGCAGGAGCAGACGGACGTCGACGCGATGGCCGTGCTCGAGCCGGTCGCGGACGGTTTCCGCAACTACGTGAAGGGGGCGTACAAGACGCCGGCAGAGGCGCTGCTGGTCGACAAGGCCCAGCTGCTGACGCTGAACGGGCCGGAGCTGACGGTGCTCGTCGGCGGCCTGCGGGTGCTCGGCGCGAACGTCGGCGACGCGAAGCACGGCGTGTTCACCGACCGTCCGGGCACGCTGTCGAACGACTTCTTCGTGAACCTGCTCGACATGGGCACGGAGTGGAAGCCGGTGTCGGCCGCGAACGACGTGTTCGAAGGGCGCGATCGTGCGACGGGCCAGGTCAAGTGGACCGGCACGCGCGTCGACCTGATCTTCGGTTCGCACTCGCAGTTGCGCGCGCTGGCCGAGGTGTACGGCAGCGCGGACGCGAACGAGAAGTTCGTGCGCGATTTCGTCGCCGCCTGGAACAAGGTGATGAACCTCGACCGCTTCGACCTCGCGTGAATGTCGTGACGCGCTAGCGCAGTCACGTTGCAACGTGCAACGGCCGGTCGCGCGACCGGCCGTTTTTTCTTCCGATTCAAGGTCTTGTCGAAGGAGTGACGACCATGACGCAAATCATGCTGAACATGCGCGCCGCGTTCGCGGCGCCCGAGATGCGCACGCCGGCCGAGCTGGCGCGGCGCATCGTCGGTTTCGCGATCGTCGTCGGCGGTGCGGCCGAGCTGGTCGCGCAGGCGCTGCACGCGCTCGCGCCGATCGTCTCGAGTGCCGGCGGCTGAGCGCAGCGATTCGCTCGCCGCGCTAGACTGGCACGTGGCGAACGGATGCCGCGCGGTGCGGCATGCCGATTGCTCGACGCATTTTCGCCGGTTCAACATTTCGAATGAGGAGTCCCGAAGATGGCCAAGAAAGGTAACGCCACGCAGATCAACATCGGCATCAGCGACAAGGACCGCAAGAAAATCGCGGATGGCCTGTCGCGGCTGTTGGCCGATACGTTTTCGCTGTACCTGAAGACCCACAACTTCCACTGGAACGTCACGGGTCCGATGTTCAACACGCTGCACCTGATGTTCGAAGAGCAGTACAACGAACTGTGGCTCGCGGTCGACCTGGTCGCCGAGCGCATTCGCACGCTCGGCGTCGTCGCGCCGGGCACGTTCGGGGATTTCGCGAAGCTGTCGTCGGTGCCGGAGGCCAACGGCGTGCCGGCGGCCGAGGAGATGATCCGCCAGCTCGTCGAAGGCCACGAGACCGTCGTGCGCACCGCGCGCGAAATCTTCCCGATCGCCGATGCGGCGAGCGACGAACCGACCGCCGACCTGCTGACGCAGCGTCTGCAGACGCATGAAAAGACCGCGTGGATGCTGCGGTCGCTGCTCGCATAAGGCCGGTGCGGCCGGTCGCGCGCCGCGCGGCCGGCGTGAGCGGGTGTCCGGCGCCGATCCGGGGCCGGGTTGCCCGCCTCGGATCGAATTCCGGCGCGCGCGCGGTACACGCTTGCCACGCATCTGTCCCTTGATTGACGCGCGGACTGCGCGGCCCGCCTGGAGCGGGCCCGCGCGGCCGGCGCGCGGGTCGCGGCAGCCGGTCGCGGGCCTGCCCGACATGACGTGAACCGCCGCTCGGCTCTAAAATGCCGGGGTTATCTTCCCGGTGCTTCGCCATGCTTGCCCGCTTTCCCCTGTATCTGCGGCTCGTCCGGATGGACAAGCCGATCGGCAGCCTGCTGCTGCTCTGGCCGACGCTCAACGCACTGTGGATCGCGTCGGACGGCCATCCGCGCTGGCCGCTGCTCGCGATCTTCGTGCTCGGCACGCTGCTGATGCGCTCGGCCGGCTGCGCGATGAACGACTATGCCGACCGCGATTTCGACCGTCACGTGAAGCGCACGGCCGACCGGCCGCTGACGTCCGGCAAGATCCGCGCATGGGAAGCCGTCGCGATCGCGGTGGTGCTGGCCTTCATCTCGTTCCTGCTGATTCAGCCGCTCAATACGCTGACGAAAGAGCTGTCGGTCGTCGCGCTGTTCGTCGCGGGCTCGTATCCGTTCATGAAGCGTTTCTTCGCGATTCCGCAGGCGTATCTCGGCATCGCGTTCGGCTTCGGCATCCCGATGGCGTTCGCGGCCGTGCAGGACACGGTGCCGATGCTCGCGTGGGTGATGCTGATCGCGAACATCTTCTGGTCGGTCGCGTACGACACCGAATACGCGATGGTCGACCGCGACGACGACATCAAGATCGGCATTCGCACGTCCGCGCTGACGTTCGGCCGCTTCGACGTCGCGGCCGTCATGCTCTGCTATGCGGCGACGCTCGGCATCTATGTGTGGATCGGCGTGACGCTCGGCTTCGGCCTCGCGTACTGGGCCGGCTGGGCCGCGGCGGCCGGCTGCGCGCTGTATCACTACACGCTGATCAAGGACCGTGAGCGGATGCCGTGCTTCGCGGCGTTCCGGCACAACAACTGGCTCGGCGGCGTGCTGTTCGCGGGGATCGCCGCGCACTACCTGCTGGCGGGCACGGCAGGCAACTGAAGCGGCCGCGCGCCGGCGCGCGATGCCAACAAAAAAGCGGCCGAGGCCGCTTTTTTGTTGCCGGTGCCGGAAGCCCGGCGCAGCGCGCCGCGCTTACGCGCGGCCGAGCTCGTCACCCATTTCCTTCGCGCGTGCCTCGGCGGCCAGCGCGCCGCGCACGATCGCTTCCTTCACGCCCTGAGCGTCGAACGACGCGAGCGCGGCGGCCGTCGTGCCGCCCTTCGACGTCACGCGCTCGCGCAGCACGCTCGCCGGTTCGCCCGATTGCGCGGCGAGCTGCGCGGCACCCGCGAACGTCGCGACCGCGAGCGCGCGGCCCTGCTCGTCGTTCATGCCGAGGCGGCGCGCGGCTTCCTGCAGCGCTTCGATGAAATAGAACACGTAGGCCGGGCCGCTGCCCGAGATCGCGGTGACGGCATCGAGCTGCGCTTCGTCGTCGAACCAGACGATCTCGCCGACCGCGCCGAGCACGTTCGACGCGAGCTCGCGACCGGCCGCGTCGACGCCCGGCAGCGCGGCGAGGCCCGTCACGCCCATGCCGACCAGCGCGGGCGTGTTCGGCATCGTGCGCACGACGCGCGCGTAGTCGCCGAGCCAGCGGGCGAGGTCGGTGCCGCGGATGCCGGCCGCGATGCTGATCACGAGCTGCGACTTCAGATGCGGGGCGAGCGCCTGCGCGACGTCCTTCAGTACCTGCGGTTTCACCGCGAGCACGATCGCGTCGTAGCCTGCGAGCGCCGCGTCGATGGCCGCGCCGGTGCGGATACCGAATTGCTGCGCGGCGCGCGCGCGGACGTCCTCGTTGACGTCGATGGCATACAGGCCGTCAGCGGCGACGCCGCGCTTGATCAGGCCGCCGATCAGGGCCGCGGCCATGTTGCCGCCGCCAATGAATGCGATTTTCATGGTGTCGAATTGAGCAGGAGAGTGAACGGAAAGGCGGAACCGGGGGGCGCTCAGTGCGAATAGTCGCGTGCGCCGAAGAGCGCGGTGCCGACGCGCACGATCGTCGCGCCTTCGAGCACCGCGGCCTCGAGATCGGCGGACATGCCCATCGACAACGTGTCGAGCGGCAGGCCGTCGGCGCGCAGCGTATCGAACAGCGCACGCAGCGCACGATGCGGCGCGCGCTGCGCGTCGGTGTCGCCGGCCGGTTCGGGAATCGCCATCAGGCCGCGCAGGCGCAGCGTCGGCAGCGCGGCGACCGCGCGCGCGACTTCGGCCACGTCGGCCGGCGCGACGCCGCTCTTGGACGCCTCGCCGCTGATGTTCACCTGCACGCACACGTTGAGTGGCGGCAGGTGCGCGGGGCGCTGTTCGGCGAGGCGCTGCGCGATCTTCAGCCGGTCGACCGAATGGACCCAGTCGAACCGTTCGGCCACCGGGCGCGTCTTGTTCGATTGCAGCGGCCCGATGAAATGCCATTCGAGCCCGGTGCGCAGATCCGCGAGCGCGTCGATCTTGTCGATCGATTCCTGCACGTAGTTTTCGCCGAACGCGCGTTGTCCGGCCGCATGCGCGGCGCGCACGTCGTCGGCGGGAAACGTCTTCGACACGGCGAGCAGCGAGACGGTGGCGGGATCGCGGCCGGCCGCGCGGGCGGCGTCGGCGATGCGGCGGTGAACGGAGTCGAGACGGGCGGCGAAATCGGACATGACGGGCACGGAAGCAGGCACGAGAAGCGGATACCACGGCGGATACGGCAGCGGATGCGGCACGGCACGCGTCGCATCGATTCGCCCATTATACGGACGGGATGCCATGCGCGACCGGCCGAACCGGCGCCCCGCTAGCCGTACAGCAGATGCTCGACGAGCTGGATCCAGTGCGCGACCGGAATCTGCGTGCCGCTCTGCAGGTGCGCGATGCAGCCGACGTTGCCGGACACGATCATCTGCGGCTCGAGTGCCTGCAGCTTCAGCAGCTTCTGCTTGCGCAGCCGGTACGACAGCGATGGCTGCGTCAGCGAATAGGTGCCGGCCGACCCGCAGCACAGGTGGCTGTCGGCCGGCAGCCGCACCTCGATGCCGAGCGTCTCGAGCAGGCGCTCGACCTTGCCGCGCGACTGCTGGCCGTGCTGCAGCGTGCACGGCGGGTGGTACGCGACGGTATGGATCGCGCGGCGCCGCGCGAGCGTCGCGATCTCGGCCTCGAACGCGAGCAGCACGTCGGAGATGTCGCGCGTCAGCGCAACGATGCGCTGCGCCTTTTCCGCATAGGCCGGATCGTCACGCAGCAGGTGCGCATATTCGAGCACCGTCGCGCCGCAGCCCGATGCGTTCATGACGATCGCTTCGGCACCTTGCTCGATATACGGCCACCACGCGTCGATGTTGCGGCGTGCGTCGTCGAGCGCTTCGTCGTGATAGTTCAGGTGCAGGCGGATCGCGCCGCAGCAGCCCGCATCGGGCGCGACGATCGTCTCGACGCCGAGTGCGTCGAGCACGCGCGCGGTCGCGATGTTGATGTTCGGGAGCATCGACGGCTGCACGCAGCCGCCGAGCATCAGCATCTTGCGCGGATGCGTGCGCTGCGGCCATTCGAGCAGCCGCTGGCGTGGCGGTACCTTGTCGCGCAGCCGTTTCGGCAACAGCGGCCGCACGTGCTGGCCGAGCCGCATGACCGGCGAGAACAGCGCCGCGTTCGGCACGAGGCTCGCGAGCACGCGGCGCAGGAGCCGCTGCTGTACCGGGCGCTGCACCTGTGCCTCGACGTGCTTGCGGCCGATCTCGACGAGCCGCCCGTACTGGACACCCGACGGGCAGGTCGTCTCGCAGCTGCGGCAGGTGAGGCAGCGATCGAGGTGCTGCTGCGTGCTGCGCGTGACGGGCGCGCCTTCGACCATCTGCTTGATCAGGTAGATGCGCCCGCGCGGGCCGTCGAGTTCGTCGCCGAGCAACTGATAGGTCGGGCACGTCGCGGTACAGAAGCCGCAATGCACGCACTTGCGCAGGATCGCGTCGGCCTCGTCGCCGTCGGGCGTATTGCGGATGAAATCGGCGAGGTTGGTTTGCATCGAGATCAGGGTTTGTTTACACAGGCAACGCGCATGCGTTGCCACGAATTAAACAATTCATGTCACGGGAATGCCCGAGATCGCCCGGATGGCGTCGTCGCTCATCCCTTTGGGGGACCAGCGATTCAGGGCATTCGCATGTGCGTTCCATATGTCAGCACCCTAAAGATCGGGGTAGAGCCGGCCGCGGTTGAAGATGCGTGCGGGATCGAACGCAGCCTTCAGCCCGCGGTGAATCTTCATCAGCGGCGCGGGCAGCGGCGTGAACACGCCCGCGCTGCGGTCGTAGGTGTCACCCGCGCGGAACAGCGTCGCATGGCCGCCAGCCTGCTTCGCGCTCATGCGCACCGTCTGCGCATCGGCGTCGGTGATCCACCAGCGCTGCGCGCCGCCCCATTCCATCAGCTGGGTGCCGGGCAGGTGCATCGGTTCGGTGATCGACGGCAGCGCGAGGCGCCACAGCGCATAGCCGGGCGGGACGCCGTTGAAGAACGGATCGGCATGCTCGCGCAGGCCGGCCCAGAAGCGCTCGGCCTCGACCGCGTCGACGACTTCGCCGCCGAGCAGCGTCTTCGCCGATTTCACGGCGGCCTCGGCGCCCGACAGCCGCAGCACCAGCGTGCCGTTGCGCCACGCGCTCGCGCTGACGGGCAGCGGATGGCCGCCCCATTCGTTGAGCTTGCGCACCGCGTCGGTCGCGGTCATCTCGAACTTCAGCGTGACTTCGGCGACCGGCACCGGCAGCACCTTGATCGACAGCTCGAGCATCAGCCCGAGCGTGCCGAGCGAGCCGGCCATCAGCCGCGACACGTCGTAGCCGGCGACGTTCTTCACGACCTGGCCGCCGAAGCGCAGCAGCTCGCCGCGCCCGTTCATCAGCGTGACGCCGAGCACGAAATCGCGCGGGGCGCCGCAGGTCGCGCGGCGCGGGCCCGCGAGGCCGGCCGCGATACAACCGCCGACGGTAGCCGTGCGGCCGAAGTGCGGCGGCTCGAACGGCAGCATCTGGCCGCACTCGGTGAGGGCGGTTTCAAGCTGCGCGAGCGGCGTGCCCGCGCGGACCGTGACGACGAGTTCGGCCGGGTCGTATGACACGATGCCCTGCAACGCGCGCGTGTCGAGTATTTCGCCGTCCAGCGCCTGGCCGTACCAGTCCTTGGTGCCGCCGCCGCGAATCCGCAGCGGCCGGCCGTCGGCACTGGCGGTGCGGATGCGCTCGGCCCATCCGGCGACGATGTCGTCCTCTTCCATGTTCCGTTGCTATCTCGTCTTGTTGTCCGGTCGATTGTACCGGGGTGGCGCGAATCCACATCGCGACTATCCCTAAGCCCCGTATCACGAAAGCATGCAGGCGCCGTCGCGCGGATGGCCGGCGCGCGGGCAGGGCGGTACGTCGCGGCCCGCGCGTCGGCACGGGGCGCGCCGCCGCGCGGTGCTCAGAAGCGCGGCAGGTCGGGGTGCGGCAGCAACCCCCCGCGCACGTGCTGGCGACCGTATTCCGCGCAGCGCGCACGGGTCGGAATGCCCTTGTCGGGATTGAGCAGCCCGGCCGGATCGAACGCGCGCTTGACCGCGAAGAACGCATCGCGCTCCTGCGGGGAGAACTGTACGCACATCGAATTGAGCTTTTCGATACCGACGCCGTGCTCGCCCGTCACGCTGCCGCCGAATTCCACGCAGCATTCGAGGATTTCCGCGCCGAACTGCTCGGCACGGTGCAGCTCGTCCGGATCGTTCGCGTTGTAGAGGATCAGCGGATGCATGTTGCCGTCGCCGGCATGGAACACGTTGATGCAGCGCAATCCGTATTGCGTCTCGAGCTGCTCGATGCGCGCGAGCAGCGGGCCGATCGCGCGGCGCGGCACGGTGCCGTCCATGCAGTAATAATCGGGGGAAATGCGCCCGGCGGCCGGAAATGCGTTCTTGCGGCCCGACCAGTAGCGCAGCCGCTCGCTTTCGTTGCGCGAGACCTGGATGCGCGTCGCGCCATGCTCGCGCAGCACGGCCGTCATGCGCACGACTTCCTCCGCGACTTCCTCCGGCGTGCCGTCCGATTCGCACAGCAGGATCGCCTTCGCGTCGAGGTCGTAGCCCGCGTGCGTGAACGCCTCGACGGCCTGGGTGGCCGGCTTGTCCATCATCTCGAGCCCGGCCGGGATGATGCCCGACGCGATGATCGCGGCGACCGCCTCGCCGCCCTTCACGACATCGTCGAAGCTCGCCATCACGAGCTGCGCGGTCTGCGGTTTCGGGATCAGTTTCAACGTGACCTCGGTGACGATCGCGAACATCCCTTCGCTGCCGATCATCACCGCGAGCAGGTCGAGGCCCGGCGTGTCGAGGCCGAGCGAGCCGAATTCGACGATCTCGCCGTCGATCGTGACCGCGCGCACCCGCATGACGTTGTGCACGGTCAGCCCGTATTTCAGGCAGTGGACGCCGCCGGAATTTTCCGCGACGTTGCCGCCGATCGTGCAGGCGATCTGCGACGAAGGATCGGGTGCGTAGTACAGCCCGTAAGGCGCGGCGGCTTCCGAAATCGCGAGGTTGCGCACGCCGGGCTGCACGGTGGCCGTGCGCGCGTACGGATCGACCTCGACGATGCGCGTAAAGCGCGCGAGCGACAGCACGACGCCGTTGCCGATCGGCAGCGCGCCGCCCGACAGGCTCGTGCCCGCGCCGCGCGGCACGATCGGCACTTCCATGCGGCGGCAGATCTGCACGATCCGCTGCACCTGCGATTCGGTTTCGGGCAGCGCGACCGCGAGGGGCAGCCGCCGGTACGCGGACAGGCCGTCGCATTCGTACGGCGCGGTGTCTTCGTCGCGGAACAGCAGGCAATGCGTCGGCAGCACGGCCATCAGCGCCTGCACGACTTCGCGCTGGCGCTGCGCGCGGGTCGCGCTCGACAGTTCGACGGAAGCGTTCATTGGGTCTCCTGCGGCGGCGCGGCGGCGCGCCGCCGTGTCAGCACGTGAAGATCTTGCCGGGATTCATCAGGTTGCGTGGATCGAGCGCGAGCTTGATCGCGCGCATCGCGTCGATCGCGTTGTCGCCGTGCTCCTTCGGCAGGAAGCGCATCTTGTGCAGCCCGACGCCGTGTTCGCCGGTGCAGGTGCCGCCGAGGCGCAGCGCGCGTTCGACGATCCGGTCGTTGATGCGTTCGGCTTCGTCGATTTCCTCGGGCTTGTCGGGATCGATCAGGATCGCGACGTGGAAATTGCCGTCGCCGACGTGGCCGACGATCGGGCAGGGCAGCGACGACGCGCGCAGGTCGACTTCGGTCTCCTCGACGCACGCGGCGAGCTGCGAGATCGGCACGCACACGTCGGTCGTCACCGCGCGGCAGCCGGGTTTCAACTGCAGCATCGCGAAGTACGCATTGTGGCGCGCGGCCCAGAGCCGCGTGCGATCCTCGGGGCGGGTCGCCCATTCGAAGCCCTGGCCGTTGTTCTGGCCCGCGAGCGCCTGCACGAGCTCGGCTTGTTCCTTCACGCCGGCTTCGGTGCCGTGGAATTCGAAGAACAGCGTCGGCGCCTCGGCGAGCGTCAGGTTCGAGTGGCGGTTGATCGAGCGCACCGCGAGCGAATCGACGAATTCGACGCGCGCGATCGGCACGCCGATCTGGATCGTCTCGATCACGGTGCGCACCGCGTCGCCCATTGTCGGGAACGTGCAGATCGCGGCCGACACGGCTTCGGGCAGCGGATGCAGGCGCAGCGTGATCTCGGTGATCACGCCGAGCGTGCCTTCGGAGCCGACGAACAGGCGGGTGAGGTCGTAGCCGGCGGACGACTTGCGCGCGCGCGAGCCTGTCTTCACGACGCGGCCGTCGGCGAGCACGGCGCTCAGGCCGAGCACGTTCTCGCGCATCGTCCCGTAGCGCACGGCGTTGGTGCCCGACGCGCGGGTCGCGGTCATCCCGCCGATGCTGGCGTCGGCGCCCGGATCGATCGGGAAGAACAGGCCGGTGTCGCGCAGCGCTTCGTTGAGCGCCTTGCGCGTGATGCCCGGTTCGACCGTGACCGTCAGGTCTTCCGCGTTGATCGACAGCACGCGGTTCATTTCCGACAGGTCGAGCGATACGCCGCCGCGCACGGCGAGCAGGTGGCCTTCGAGCGACGAGCCGGCGCCGTACGGAATCAGCGGCACACTGTAGAGCGCGCACAGCGACACGACTTCGCGGACTTCATCCGCGCTGCGGGCGAACACGACGACGTCGGGGAGTTGCGGATCGAATGGCGATTCGTCGCGGCCGTGATGGGTGCGGACGGCGTCGGCGGTCGACACGCGCTCGCCGAAGGCGGCGCGCAGCGCATCGAGCATCGCGGGCGGGAGGGGGCGGCGCGTGGCGGCCGGCGTGTCGGGGTGATTCACTCGTGTCTCCTGACGGCTGCTTGTCAAACTTTCAGTTCATTCTACGCTGCAACGTCCGCTGCGGCCCCCGCCGCGGGCTGCGATAATCGCGTACCAACCCAACCGGGCCGCGTCGCGGCCGCGCACGAGAGGACATTCGCATGGGCCACCGCTTGAGCAAGATCGCCACGCGCACGGGTGACGACGGCACCACCGGCCTCGGCGACGGCCGCCGCATCGGCAAGGACGACACGCGGATCGCCGCGATCGGCGACGTCGACGAACTGAACTCGACGCTCGGCGTGTTGCTTGCCGAGCCGCTTCCGGACGACGTCCGCACCGCGCTCGTCACGATCCAGCACGACCTGTTCGATCTGGGCGGCGAGCTGTGCATCCCCGGCCATGGAGTGCTCGACGACACGCACCTCGCGCGCCTCGACCGGTGGCTGGCCGACTACAACGCGACGCTGCCGCCGCTGAAGGAATTCATCCTGCCGGCCGGCTCGCGCGCGGCGTCGCTTGCGCACGTGTGCCGGACGGTGTGCCGCCGTGCCGAGCGCTCGATCGTCGCGCTCGGGCGCACCGACACGCTCAATGATGCGCCGCGGCGTTACGTGAACCGCCTGTCGGATCTGCTGTTCGTGCTGGCGCGCGTGCTGAACCGCGCGGACGGCGGCTCGGACGTGCTGTGGGAGCGCGGGCGCGTGCGCTGACGCCCGGCAGCGTTTTCCGCACTGCGACAATTTGCCCGAGGGGCGCTGGTTTTTTAAAGATGTATTGTGTGAGCATGTTTAACGGAGAACGAACATGACCCACATCACCGCTGACCAGATGGCCCGTGTGAAGGCCACCGCCCCCGTCCTTGCCGAGCACGGCGCGACGATCACGAAGCATTTCTATCAGCGCATGTTCGCGCGTCATCCGGAACTGAAGAACCTGTTCAACCAGACGCACCAGAAGACCGGCAGCCAGCCGGAAACGCTCGCGAAGGCTGTCTACGCGTATGCCGCGAACATCGACAACCTCGGTGCGCTGGGCGGCGCGGTGTCGCGCATCTCGCACAAGCACGCGAGCCTCAATATCCGGCCGGAGCATTACCCGATCGTCGGCGAGAACCTGCTCGCGTCGATCGTCGAAGTGCTCGGCGACGCGGTCGACGCGGAAACGCTCGAAGCCTGGCGCGTCGCATACGGCCAGCTCGCGCAGATCATGATCGGCGCCGAGGCCGACCTGTACGCGAACGCCGCATGGAGCGGCTTCCGCCCGTTCAAGGTTGCCCGCAAGGTGCGCGAAAGCGACGAGATCACGTCGTTCTACCTGACCCCCGCTGACGGCGGCGACGCGCCGAAGTTCGAGCCGGGCCAGTACATCTCGGTGAAGCGCTTCGTCGGCGACCTGGGGGTCGACCAGCCGCGCCAGTACAGCCTGTCCGACGCGCCGCACGGCAAGTGGCTGCGCATTTCGGTGAAGCGGGAGGCCGGCCGGCCGGAAGCGATCCCGGCCGGCAAGGTGTCGACGCTGATGCACGACGGCGTGGAAGAGGGCGCGATCGTCGAAGTGACCGCGCCGATGGGCGACTTCTCGCTGAAGCGCGACGCCGAGACGCCGGTCGTGCTGATCTCGGGCGGTGTCGGCATCACGCCGATGATGTCGATGGCGTCGACGCTGATCGCCGAAGGCAGCAAGCGCGAAGTGCGGTTCGTCCACGCATGCCGTTCGGGCGCGGTACACGCGTTCCGCGACTGGCTGAACGATGCGGCGCGCGAGCACGCGAACGTGAAGCGCACGGTGCTGTACGAGCTGGTCGGCCCGAACGACCGTGCCGGTGTCGATCACGACCTCGAAGGGCGCCTGACGCCGGAGCGCGTGAAGCAGCATGCGCTGGTGCCGGATGCCGACTACTACATCTGCGGCCCGATCGCGTTCATGAAGGCGCAACGTGATGCGCTCGTCGCCCTGGGCGTCGCGCCGGAGCGTGTGAACACCGAGATCTTCGGCTCGGGCGCGCTCGAGTGAGGAATCTGACGGCCGGTTCCGGCCAAGACAATGAAAAAAACCGGCGCGAGCCGGGTTTTTTCATTGGGGTGCAGGCTGCAGGCCGCGGGCGGTACGCGCCGCGCCGGGGCCTGGAGGCGCTCAGTTCCCGCTGCCGCGTGCGACGCGGCGTGCCTTCACCGATTCCGCGAGGCCTTCGAGCACCTTCACGCTGTCGTCCCACGCGATGCACGCGTCGGTGATGCTCTGGCCATAGGTCAGCGGGCAGCCTTCCTTCAGGTCCTGGCGCCCCTCGACGAGGTGCGACTCGATCATCACGCCGACGATGCGCTCGTCGCCGGCCGCGATCTGGCGGCCGATGTCCGCGCACACGGGAATCTGGTTCTCGTGCTTCTTCGAGCTGTTCGCGTGGCTCGCGTCGATCATCAGGCGCGCGGCGAGGCCGGCCTTGCCGATGTCCACGCACGCGGCGTTCACGCTGTCCGCGTCGTAGTTCGGCGTCTTGCCGCCGCGCAGGATCACGTGGCAGTCCTCGTTGCCGGCCGTCGACACGATCGCCGAGTGGCCGCCCTTGGTCACCGACAGGAAATGGTGCGGCTGCGACGCGGCCTTGATCGCGTCGACCGCGATCTTCACGTTGCCGTCGGTGCCGTTCTTGAAGCCGACCGGGCACGACAGCCCCGACGCCAGCTCGCGGTGCACCTGCGACTCGGTCGTGCGCGCGCCGATCGCGCCCCACGAGATCAGGTCGGCGATGTACTGCGGGCTGATCATGTCGAGGTATTCGGTCGCGGCCGGCAGCCCCATCTCGTTGATCTGCAGCAGCAGTTCACGCGCGGTGCGCAGCCCTTCGTTGATCTTGAAGCTGTTGTCCAGGTGCGGATCATTGATGAGCCCCTTCCAGCCGACCGTCGTGCGCGGCTTCTCGAAGTACACGCGCATCACGATTTCCAGCTCGCCCTTGAAGCGCTCGCGCTCCTTCACGAGCCGCCCCGCGTACTCGATCGCCGCCTTCGTATCGTGGATCGAGCACGGCCCGATCACGACGATCAGCCGGTCGTCCATCCCGTGCAGGATGCGGTGCATCGACTCGCGCGAGTGGTAGATCAGCTCGGACGCGGCCTCGGAGCACGCGAATTCGCGGATCAGGTGGGCGGGCGGCGTCAGTTCCTTGAGTTCGCGAATGCGGACGTCGTCGGTGTTGTGCGGGGGCATGCTGTTTTCTCCTGTGTCGACCGGCGTACTTACTCCGATCCCATGCAAAGCTGTTGAGGGCGCCGACCAAGTACTACGCGTGCGGCAAATTCATCGATTCGGGCAATTCAGGGGTGTCGGCCGGGGCCGCGGGACTGCTGCGGCGGCGACCGGCTGGCGAAGGGCGAAAAAAAACCGCCGGGTTCGCCGGCGGTTTTTCGGGAATTTCGGTTGCGCTTTACGCGCCATCAACCCTCTCGATCCGCCAGCGGTCTGAGATGCCAAAAAAAGTAAAAATAAAACTTGGCGGACATGACGGAGATTCGGTTCGTCAAAAAAGTTGATTCGGAATTTATACCCCGTCGCCGTGCAGCTGGCAACCGGGGATGTCAAAAAATGCGGACAATCCGCGCGTTTTATTCAAAATGCGCGGATTGTCTGCGTCGTGATGCGGTTATGCCGTACCGCCGACCGTCATCTTGTCGATCCGCAGGGTCGGTTGGCCGACGCCGACCGGCACGCTCTGGCCTTCCTTGCCGCACACGCCGACGCCCGAGTCGAGCGACATGTCGTTGCCGATCATGCTCACGTACTTCAGCGATTCCGGGCCGCTGCCGATCAGCGTCGCGCCCTTCACCGGGTAGGTGACCTTGCCGTTTTCGATCATGTACGCCTCGGACGCCGAGAACACGAACTTGCCGTTCGTGATGTCGACCTGGCCGCCGCCGAAGTTCACCGCGTACAGGCCGTTCTTCACCGACGCGATGATTTCCTGCGGATCCTTGTCGCCGTTGAGCATGTACGTGTTGGTCATGCGCGGCATCGGCAGCGCCGCGTACGATTCGCGCCGCGCGTTGCCGGTGACGGGCATCTTCATCAGGCGCGCGTTCAGCGTGTCCTGGATGTAGCCCTTCAGGATGCCGTCCTCGATCAGCGTCGTGCATTGCGTCGGATTGCCTTCGTCGTCGATGTTCAGCGAGCCGCGGCGGTTCGGCAGCGTGCCGTCGTCGACCACCGTCACGCCCTTCGCGGCGACCTGCTCGCCGATGCGGCCGGCGAACGCCGACGAACCCTTGCGGTTGAAGTCGCCCTCGAGACCGTGGCCGATCGCCTCGTGCAGCAGCACGCCCGGCCAGCCCGGCCCGAGCACGACCGTCATCGCGCCGGCCGGCGCGGGGCGGGCATCGAGGTTCACGAGCGCGGCGTGCACGGCGTCGTCGACGTAGCGCGACAGCACGTCGTCGGTGAAGTAAGCGTAGTCGAAGCGCCCGCCGCCGCCGCCGGAGCCGATCTCGCGGCGGCCGTTCTGCTCGGCGATCACCGTGACCGACACGCGCACGAGCGGGCGGATGTCGGCCGCGAGCGCGCCGTCGCTGCGCGCGACCAGCACGACATCGTATTCGCCGGCGAGGCCCGCCATCACCTGCGTGACGCGCGGGTCGCGCCCGCGCGCCATCTGCTCGATGCGCTCGAGCAGCTTGACCTTGGCGGTCGCGTCGAGCGACGCGAGCGGATCGGACGGCAGGTACAGGTCGCGGCCCGAGATGCCCGTCAGCGACGTCGCGGCCTTGATCTTCTGGCGGCCGCCGCCGGCCGCCGCGATCGCCTTGGTGGCCGCGGCCGCCTGCGCGATGGCTTCCGGCGACAGGTCGTCCGAGTAAGCGAACGCGGTGCGGTCGCCCGCGACCGCGCGCACACCGACGCCCTGGTCGATGCTGAAGCTGCCCGACTTCACGATGCCTTCCTCGAGGCTCCACGCTTCGCTGCGGGTCGCCTGGAAGTACAGGTCCGCGTAGTCGACGCGATGCGTGAAGATGTCGGCGATCGTGCGCGTGAGCAGGCTCTCGTCGAGGCCGTACGGCGTGAGGAGGATGTCCTTCGCCAGCGCAAGATTGCGGATGCCGGGTTCGATGATGTTCATGCGGGTATCGAGGGTTCTCAAAAAGTTGTCGGGTGCGTTCTGGGCAGATGGGTTGGCCGGGCGGCGTTTCAAGCGCCGGGGCGGTTCAGCGGGTCAGGCCAGCACGCGATGCCGCCACGCGGGCAGGCTCTGGCGCACGTCGGCGATACGCTGCGGATCGAGCGCGCCGGTCACGACGCTCGCGCCTTCGTCGCGGACCGCGACGATCTCGCCCCACGGGTCGATCAGCATGCTGTGGCCCCAGGTGCGCCGGCCGTTCTCGTGCTTGCCGCCCTGGGCGGCCGCGAGCACGTAGCATTGGTTCTCGACGGCCCGCGCGCGCAGCAGCATTTCCCAGTGCGCGCGACCCGTCGTATAGGTAAACGCCGACGGCACGACGATCAGTGCGCAGTCGCCCATCCTGCGATACAGCTCCGGAAAGCGCAGATCGTAACAGACCGACAGGCCGACCCGCCCGAACGGCGCGTCGAACGTGACGACCGTCTCGCCCGCGCGGATCGTGCGCGCCTCGTCGAACGATTCGTCGCCTTTCTCGAAGTTGAAGAGGTGGATCTTGTCGTAGCGGGCCGCCTCCTGGCCGCTCGGATCGAACACGAGCGTCGTGTTCAGCACGCGATCGGGTTCCGGCGCCTTCAGCGGCAGCGTGCCGCCGATTACCCAGATGCCGTGACGCTGCGCGGCCTGCGCGAGAAACTGCTGGATCGGACCGTCGCGGTAGGGTTCGGCGAGCGCGAGCTTGTCGGTGTCGCGATGGCCCATGAAGCAGAAATACTCGGGCAGCAGCACGAGCTGGGCGCCGTCGCCGGCCGCTTCCGCGATCAGGCGGCCGGCTTCGGCGAGATTGCGCGTGACGTCCGGCGTGCTCACCATCTGCAGCGCGGCGACCCGAAAGGGCGTGGCGGAACGGGTGTGATCGGTCATCGCTGGATCGATTGCGTCATAAATAGGGTGCGGCCCGGCACCCTGCGCGCGTCAATGGCTCGCCGCATCGGCCGGACCGTGATTCATCTTACCCTGATCGCCCCGCACCCGCTCGATGTGCGGATGCGCCCACGAGCCCGTGATCGCGTAGTCGAGCGCGAACGCGTGCGACAGCGTCTGAGACAGCGCGTAGTTCGCGGCCAGCACGCCGACGCCGAGCAGCGGATTGATGATCGCGGCCGCGATCGCCGCCGTGCCGGCGCCGATCTTCGGCGCGACGTGCGCGTGCAGGTCCTGCGTCTCGGCGCCGAGGTCGACCGCGCCGCGCACCGTCACGTTCGCCGGCGCCGTCGTCATCGAGAAGTCGTCGGTGCGCGCGATCCCGTTCGAGATCCGGCTGGTGCCCGTGATCTTGTCGAACGGCAGCCCCTTGCCGACCACGTCGCGGAAATTCAGTGTCAGGAAGCGCGCGAGACTCTGCAGGCTCAGCACGCCGAGCAGTTTCGCGGCACCCGGATCGACCTTCAGGATCTGGCCGTGCTCGAGATCGACCGCGACCTGGCCGCCGAGCGACGGCAGATCGACCGCGGTGGGGCCGCCGCGCCAGCCGACCTTGCCGGTCACCGTGCCGTGGCCGTTCGCGACCGTGCGCGGCAGGCCGACGAGATCGAGCAGCGCGCCCGCGTTGCCGATGTCGAGCTTGAAGTCGAACACGCTGCGACGCGGCGCGTCGTTTTCGTCGACGCCGCTGGCGAGCGCGCGGCGCGACGTGCGCCAGTTGCCGGTCGCCGTCAGCTTCGCCGCCGGGTTCGCCAGCTCGAGCTTGTCGAGCTGCCACACCGGCGCGCCGTCCTCGTCGATGTTGCGCGCATTGACGACGAGCCGGCCGATGTCGTGATCGCGCGCGACGACCTGGTCGACGATCAGGTCGACCGACGGCATCGGCCGGTCGGTCGGCGTCGGCAGGTTCATCGCGCGGCCGACGAGGTCGTGCTGCGCGCTTTGCGGAATCACCAGCTTCGCAAGCCGCGCGTTCAGCACGCCCGCGCCGTTGTGGCCGCCGCCCTGCGCCCACGACAGGTAGCCCGAGACCTGGTTCGACGCGATGTTCGCCTGCCACAGCTCGTCGACGTGCGACGCGCCGATGATCACGTTTTCCCAGTTGCGCTTGAGCAGCTTCAGCGTGCCGAAGTGAAGCGCGAAGCGCTTCGGCGTGAAGCTCGCGACGTCGATGCGCGGTGCGGCCTGTTCCGGTGCGCGCGGCGTGTCGTGCGGCAGCGTGCGGGCCAGTGCGAGCCATGCGTCGGCGTCCAGTTCGTCGACGTCGACGGCGGCGCTCACGCCGTCCTGCGGCAGGTCGGGCATCCGGTGGATGCCCATCGCGCCGCGCACCGCGCGCAGCGGCTGGCCGTGCGTCGCGTCGAGCAGATAGGTCGCGGACACGGGGCCGAGCGTCAGGTCGGCATGTTCGAGGCGCTTGCCGTCCACCTCGGCGGCCGGCTGCAGCGTGAAGCGGAACGGCATCGGCGTGCCGGCCGGTTTCGCGAACGGCGCGGGGAAGTTCAGCGCGACGCCCGTCAGGTCGGAACGCGCGCTGACCTCCGGCAGGCGGCCCGGCGCGCCACGCACGGCGACCTGGTACGGCGCGTCGCCGACCACATGCTCGAGCAGCGCCGCGGCCGTGCCGCGCAGGTTCAGGCCGCGCGCGGCGTCGAGCGCGAGCTTGCCGTCGACGTCCACCGCGTACGGGCCATGCGACTGGAAGTTGCCGTTCGCGCGCACCGGGCCGCCGAGGAAGCGCCCCGAGAGATTGTGCAGCGACGCGCCGGCCTCGCTGAACCGCACGCTGCCGCGCAGTGCGGACAGCGGCGGCACGCCGTCGGTCGACAGCGTGTTGCCGCCGAACGCGAGGGCGCCTTCGACGTGCGTATGCGGATGCGGCACGTGCTGCGGAATCGTGATCTTCAGCGCGAGCGACGCAGGCCCCTGCGCGTCGATCCGCTGGCCGATGTGCCCGCTCATCGTGCCGAGCGAGCTGTTGTCCGCGTAGTCGATCAGGTCCGCGAGCGGGCCTTGCGCATGGCCGTCGATGATGAGCGGCGACTTCGACGGGTTGCCGAGATCGTCGATCCGGCCGGCCACCTGGGTCAGCGCGACGCGCTTGTAGCGCGCGCGGGCGATGTCGAAGCGCAGCTTGTTCTGCGCGAGCTCGAACACGCCGTCGATCCCGTCGAGTGCCGGCCAGACGCTCGGCGTGCCGTTCGCGAGCTTGCGCGGCGGGTACGGCGTCGGCTCGAAGCGCCCGCCGGTGAACGGCGCGACGATATGGAACACGCCGGCATCCGGCTCGTGTTCGAACGGGAATTTCTCGAGCGGGCCGCGCGCGACGATCGACGCGCCCTTGGTCACCTGGCCGTCCTGCAGCGCATGGCCGAGATACTCGCGCAGGCGTTCGGACATCCCGGTCGGCAGGTAGCGCGGAATGCGCGCCACCGACGCGCGCGCGAAATCCGCGCGCAGGTCGAGCGAGCCGCGGCCGTGGCCGGGGTTCGTGTACGAGCCCGACACCGCGATCTCGGCATCGGGGTTCGAGACGAACAGGTCGGGCAACGTGACGTCGACGCGCGCGTGCTTGTCGCCCGGCGCCGGCGTGATCACCCATTTCGCGTTGCCGCGCAGCCGGTCGAAGGTCAGGCGCGGCTGGTCGAATTCGCCGGGCACTGTGACCGCGGCGTTGACCGTGTCGAAGTGCGCGCTGCCGCCGGTTTCCTTCGCATCGATGCGGCCCCACAAATTCTCGACGCCCGGCCAGCCGGCGCGCGGGTGACCGCGCGGGGACAGGCCCGGCGGCGGCTCCTGCGCGGCGACGCTGATGCCCTGCAGATCGCCGAGGAAGCGGTAGCGCACGATCGGCGCGGCGCCCATGCGCCGCTCTTCGTCGGCAAGGTCGGGCCGCGCCGGCTTCGCGCGTTCGACCTCGATGTGGTAGTTCGACACCATCCCGCGCGGGTCGAGCTTGATCAGCTCGTTGCGCAGGCGTGCCGGCAGAGGCAGCCCGCGGATGAACTCGCTGAGGATGCCGAGATCGACGCGGTCGCCGACGACGCTCAGCAATTGGCCCTGGTCGGCGGCCGGTACGCGGTAGCGGGCGGTCAGCGTCGACAGCGCGAGCGAGCGGGCGAGCGGCGTGCCGTCCGGCAGCGGCGGCTGCCCGAGCTCCGCGTTGAAGCGCGTCAGGTGCAGCGTGTAGTCGCGGCCGGCGTTCAGCGCCATGTCCCAGCCGAACCCGACCGTCGGCACGTCGAGGCGCGGCTGGGTCGGCCGCACGCGCAGCACGACGTCGGCGCCTTGCAGGTCGCCGCCCGCGGAGCGCAGGTGGCCGTCCTGGAAGGTCGCCCAGATCGCGTTGTCGATCCGGCCCGCATGGATCGTGAGCGGGATGTCGAGATAGCGGCCGAGGGTCTGCAGGTCGACCGGGCCGGTCGACAGGTACGCGTCGCCGGTCCAGTTCGTCGGCTTGCCGATCGGCGCGAGCGGCTTGTGCCGGAAGCGCGCGCGGAAATCGAGCGGGCCGAGCAGCAGCGTGCCGTTCGCGGGCGCCTGCAGCGCGGCCTTGTGCACGCGGCCGTGGTTGAGCACCGCGAGGCGGATGCCCGACAGCGCGAGCTCCGGTGCGTCGTGCTGCGCGTCGCGCCAGCGCAGCGTGCCGTTGCGCAGCACGATCGCTTCCTGCTTCAGCAGCCACGTGCCGAACGTGTCGTTGCCGCCGTGGGTGGTCGCGACACCGACGCCCGCGACGCTCAGCGAGCCGTCGGCCGCCCGCGCGACGACGAGGTCGGGGTGGTCGACGATCAGGCTCGACAGCGCGGGCGACAGCCGCAGCAGCGACATCCACGACAGCGCGGCCGTCGCGTGCGGGACCGACAGCGCGATCCGGCCGTCACGGCCGCGAATCGTGAGGTTGGCGACTTCGACGCCCGGCTGCATGCCGGACCAGTGGGGAGACAGTTTGCCGATCGAAAGCTGCGCGTGGAGCTTGTCGGACACCGCGCGCTCGATGCGCGGGCGGAATTCGTCGATGCGCGGCAGCAGCACGTAGCGCAGCCCGAGGAACGAGGCGGACGCGACGAAGTAGGTGCCGATACCGACTGCCAGCGTCACCCTGAACACGCGACGCAGGACAGGATGATCGTGCTTCGGAGGTCCCGCTTCGGGCGCAGGTACGGCGGATTCCTGACGGTCGGACATGCGGCGGAAGGGCGGCGATATGGTAGTTTTGCAGACTGACGTTGAAATGTATCACAGGGGTTCGTGCCGGCGGCCGTTGAGGCAGCACGGCACGGGCTTTCCGGCGCGCGGTTTTCGCGGCGGCGCACCCGCGCCGCGATACCGCGCCGAGTCCAAGGAGCCTGTCGGCAGCGGGGCGCGCATGCGTCGCCCCGCAGCGGCGGGCCTTACCGCCAGGCCCGTTTTTCGATGACCGACGCTTCCGCACTGACCAGCCCGTCCTACTCCCGCTACCTCGCCCGCGCGGCCGCCGCGCGTCCCGCGCTGTCCGACCGGATCGCCGCGTGGGCGGCCGCGCCGCTGTCCCGCGCGCAGCTCGACGCGCGCCTGAGCGAGCTGCTCGCGCTGCCGGCCGGCACGGCCGCGCCGAGCGACGAGCAGTTGAAGCGCGCGCTGCGGCAGTTGCGTGTCGAAGTGTTCGGCGCGGTCGCGGAGCGCGACCTGCGCGGCCTCGCGGACGTCGCCGAGGTGACGGGCGCGATGACCGATCTCGCCGAAGTGGCCGTGCAGCGCTCGCTCGCGCTGCTGTCCGCCGAGCTCGAGACGATGTACGGCGAGCCGCGCGGCGCCGACGGCCAGCGCGTCGTGCTCGGCGTCGTCGGGATGGGCAAGCTGGGCGGCCGCGAGCTGAACGTGTCGTCGGACATCGACCTGATCTTCGTCTACGAGGACGACGGCGAGACGGCCGGCGGCACGCGCTCGCCGCTGTCCACCCAGGAATACTTCACGCGGCTCGGCCGGCGCCTGATCGGCGTGCTGTCCGAGGTCACGGCCGACGGCTACGTGTTTCGCGTCGACATGCGGCTGCGCCCGAACGGCGATTCGGGACCGCTCGTCTGCAGCCTCGGGATGCTCGAGGAGTATTTCTACGTGCAGGGGCGCGAATGGGAGCGCTACGCGTGGATCAAGGGGCGGCTCGTGTCGGAAGGCGACAGCGAGGCGGCGCGGCGGCTCGAGTCGCAGCTCGAATCGATCGTCAAGCCGTTCGTCTACCGCCGCTATCTCGACTTCGGCGTGATCGGCGCGATCCGTTCGCTGCACCAGCAGATTCGCCACGAAGCCGCGCGCCGCGCGTCGATGCGGCCCGACAAGGCCGACGACATCAAGCTCGGGCGCGGCGGGATCCGCGAGATCGAGTTCAGCGCGCAGGTGTTCCAGCTGATCCGCGGCGGCCAGGATGCGGGGTTCCGCGTGCGGCCGACGCTCGCGGTGCTGCGCCATGCGCAGGCGCGCGGGCTGATCGGCGAGGACGTGCGCGAGCGGCTGACCGACGCGTACAACTTCCTGCGCACGCTCGAGCACCGGCTGCAGTACCGCGACGACGCGCAGACGCATGCGATGCCGGTCGATCCGGACGAGCGCGCGGCGCTGGCCGCCTCGCTCGGCTTTGCGGACTACGCGGCGCTGATGACGGTGCTCGATGGCTACCGCACCTTCGTCGAGGCGCAGTTCGACCAGATTTTCGCGGACAAGGTGAGCGGCGGCCCCTGCGCGGCGGGCGAGGACACGGCGGCCGCATGGATCTGGAGCGGCGCGCTCGCCGACGACGGCGAAGACCACGCGCTGCTCGCGCGCCTCGACGGCCTGGGCTTCGCCGATCCGGCGGCCGTGCTCGCGCGGCTGCGCGCGATCTGGCAGTCGTCGCGCTACGCGGGCCTGCCGGAAAAGAGCCGGCAGCGCTTCGACAGCGTCGCGCAGCGCGCGCTCGAGGCCGCGCCGCGGATCGACGCCGCGCGCCGCGACGAAACGGTCGTGCGGCTGTTCGACCTGCTCGAGACGGTCAGCCGGCGCGGCGTCTATCTCGCGCTCCTGACCGAGTACCCGGCCGCGCTCGACCGCGTGCTGTCCGTGCTCGGCGCGACGCGCTGGGGCGGCGGCTACCTGATCCGCCATCCCCAGCTGCTCGACGAACTGCTCGACGACGAAGCGATCGCGAGCCCGTTCGACTGGCCCGCGTTCAAGGATGCGCTGCGTGCGCGTCTCGCGGCGGCCGACGGCCCCGAGCAGCAGATGGACCTGTTGCGGCATGCGCAGCACGCGGAGGTGTTCCGCATCCTGCTGATCGACCTGGCGGGCCAGCTGTCGGTCGAGCACGTGAGCGATCGCCTGTCCGAGCTCGCCGACGCGGTGCTCGACGTGACGATCGAAGTGGTCTGGTCGCAGCTCGCGAAGCGCCATCGCGACGTGCCGAAGTTCGCGGTGATCGCGTACGGCAAGCTCGGCGGCAAGGAGCTCGGCTACGCATCGGATCTCGACCTGATCTTCCTGTACGACGATCCCGACGAGCGCTCGGCGGACGTCTACACGACATTTACGCGACGGCTGATCACCTGGCTCACGACCGCGACCGGCGCGGGCGCGCTGTTCGACATCGACCTGCGGCTGCGGCCGAACGGCGAGGCCGGGTTGCTCGTGACCGATCTCGATGCATTCCGCCGCTACCAGCTGCGCGAGGGCGATGCGGCGAACACCGCGTGGGTGTGGGAGCACCAGGCGCTCACGCGCGCCCGCTACAGCGCGGGCGACACGCAGATCGGCATGGACTTCGAGGCGATCCGTCAGCAGGTGCTAACGACACCGCGCGACGGCGACGTGCTCGCGAAGGAAATCGTCGACATGCGCGGCAAGGTGTTCGCGGGCCATCCGAACCAGACCGAGCTGTTCGACCTGAAGCACGATCGCGGCGGGATGGTCGACATCGAGTTCATCGTCCAGTACTGGGTGCTGCTGCATGCGTCGAGCGACGCCGAGCTGATCCGCAACACCGGCAATATCGCGCTGCTGCGCGAGGTCGCGCGCTTCGGGCTGATGAGCGAGGACGAGGCCGAGCGTGTCGGCGCGGCATACCGCAAGTACCGGAAGCTGCAGCACAAGCTGCGGCTCGACGGGATGGAGAAGGCGCGGGTCGATCCGGCCCTGGTGGCCGACGAGCGGGCGGCCGTGACGGCGCTGTGGACGCGCGTGTTCGGGGCCGTCGAAACGGGCGTTTGAGTCGGACGTTCGAATCCGCGGCCCGCGGCACTGGGCGGGCGTGATCGAGCGTTTGCCCGCCCAAAAAAAGACCGGCATGCGCCGGTCTTTTTGCATTCGGCCAACGGCTGCCAGCGTCAGGCCGCCAGCATTTCCTTCGCGTGCTTGCGCGTCGTCGCGGTGATCTCGAGCCCGCCGAGCATCCGTGCGACTTCCTCGACCCGGCTCGTCTTGTCGAGCGGGATGACCGACGAGACGGTGCCGCCGCGGTCGTCGGCGCCTTTCGCGACCTGGTAGTGATGGTCGCCGCGCGCGGCCACCTGCGGCAGGTGTGTCACGCACAGCACCTGGCGGTCACGCCCCAGCTGGTGCAGCAGGCGGCCGACCACTTCGGCGACGCCGCCGCCGATTCCCGTGTCGACTTCGTCGAAAATCAGCGTCGGCGTCGGGCTTGCCGCGCTCGCGATCACCGCGAGCGCGAGGCTGATCCGCGCGAGTTCGCCGCCCGACGCGACTTTCGCGAGCGGCCGCAGCGGCACGCCGGGATGCCCGGCGACCCGGAATTCGACCTGCTCGAGCCCGTGCGGGCCGCCGTCGGCGAGCGGTACGAGCGCGACTTCGAAGCTGCCGCCCGCCATCGACAGTTCCTGCATGCCGGCCGTGACGGCCGTGCCGAGCGCCTTCGCTGCCTGCGTGCGAGCCTTCGACAGGTGTTTCGCGTCGGCGAGATAGGTTTCCCATGCCTTCGCCTGCGCGGCTTCGAGCGCGCCGAGATCGGCGGCCGCGTCGAGCGCGGCGAGCTGCGCGCGGCGTGCCGCATGTTCCTCGTGCAGGGTGCCGGGCGGCAGCCGGAACTTGCGGGCGGTCGTGTGCAGCGCGTCGAGGCGCGTTTCGACCTGCGCGAGCCGGGCCGGGTCGAGATCGAGGCGCTGCGCGTAGTGCGACAGTGAATAGACGGCTTCCTGCAGCTGGATCTCGGCCGGTTCGAGCGACGCGAGGGCATCGCCGAGCGCCGTGTCGTAGTCGGCCAGATTGCGCAGCTTCGACACGATCGCGCCGAGCTGCGGGAGCATCGCGTCGTCGGCCTCGGACAGCGCGTTGAGCGCGCCCTGCACGCCGGCGATCAGGTTCGCCGAGTGCGACAGCCGCTTGTGCTCGCTGCCGACTTCGTCCCATTCGCCCGGTTGCGGTGCGAGCTTGTCGAGTTCGGCGAGCTGCCACGCGAGCTTTTCGCGCTCGAGCTGCAGTTCGCGCTCGTGCGCCTTCGCGGCGTCGATCGCCTGCGTCGCGTCGCGCCATACGCGCCACGCGCGGGCGACGTTCGCGGCATCGGCGACGAGCCCCGCGTGCGTGTCGAACAGCTCGCGCTGCGCGTCGGGCCGCATCAGCAACTGGTGCGCGTGCTGGCCGTGGATGTCGACCAGCATCTCGCCCAGCTCGCGCAACTGCGCGAGCGTCGCGCTGGTGCCGTTGATGAACGCGCGCGAGCGGCCGTTCGCGTCGATCACGCGGCGCAGCATCACGGTGTCCTCGGCGTCGAACGCGTGCTCGTCGAGCCAGCGCGCCACGCGGTCGTGCGGCGTGAATTCGGCGGTGATGTCGGCGCGGCCGCAGCCGGCGCGCACGACGCTCGCGTCGGCGCGTTCGCCGAGTGCGAGGGCAAGGGCGTCGATCAGGATCGATTTGCCGGCGCCGGTTTCGCCGGAAAAGACGGTAAAGCCGCTGTCGAATTCGAGATCGAGCGCGGCGACGATGACGAAGTCGCGAATCGAGAGGTGGCGGAGCATGGTGTCGGGCTGTGGTGCGTCAGGACGCCGTGTCGTCTTCGTTCGATGCGTGTTCGTTCCAGTGCAGCTTCTTGCGCAGCGTCGCGTAGTAGCTGTAGCCGACCGGATGCAGGAACGGCACCGTGTGCTTCGAGCGGCGCACCTCGATCGTGTCGTTCAGTTCGAGCGCGGTGAACGACTGCATGTCGAAGTTCACGTTGACGTCGCGACCGCCGACGATCTGGATCGCGATCTTCGAATCGTCCGGCAGCACGATCGGCCGGTTCGACAGCGCATGCGGCGCGATCGGCACGAGCACGATGCCCTGGAGTTGCGGGTGCAGGATCGGGCCGGCCGACGACAGCGCGTACGCGGTCGAGCCGGTCGGCGTGGCGACGATCAGGCCGTCCGAACGCTGGTTGTACATGAACCGGCCGTCGACCGACGCGCGCAGCTCGACCATCCCGGAAAAGCCGCTGCGGTTCACGACGACGTCGTTGAACGCGAGCGCGTGGTAGATCGGTTCGCCGTCGCGCACGATCCGCGCCTCGAGCAACGAGCGCTCCTCGCGCTCGAACTTGCCCGACAGGATCACCGGGACGCGCGCCTGCATGTCGGCAGCCGCGATGTCGGTGATGAAGCCGAGCCGCCCGTGGTTGATCCCGATCAGCGGTGTCTTGTACGGCGCGAGCTGGCGGCCGATGCCGAGCATCGTGCCGTCGCCCCCGAGCACGACCGCCACGTCCGCGCGCGCCCCGATTTCGGCCGGAGTGAGCGCCGGGTAGCCGGAGATGCCGATCTCTCGAGCGGTGTCGACTTCGAACACGACCTCGAAGCCGAGCTTCGCGATGCAGCCGGCCAGCGTGGTGAGCGGCTCGGCGATGCCGGGCGTGTTGCTCCGGCCCACGAGCGCGACAGTGTTGAACTGATTACCGGTTTTCATGCCGGCATTACACCATAGCTCGTTGACGAAAAGAACCGGCTGTGCGCAGACGGGGCCGGATCGGTCGGCCCGCACGACTGTGGCCGCGGGCACTCGCCGTGCTGGCGCGGTTGCGCTAAAATTTTCCACCATGCTAGATCCTCGCGCACGAACCCTCCTGAAAACCCTGATCGAACGGTATATCGCCGACGGTCAGCCGGTCGGATCGCGCACGTTGTCCCGTTACTCCGGGCTCGAGCTGAGCCCGGCAACGATCCGCAACGTGATGTCCGACCTGGAGGAGCTCGGCCTCGTGTCGAGCCCCCATACGTCGGCCGGCCGCGTGCCGACGCCGCGCGGCTATCGCCTGTTCGTCGACACGATGCTGACGGTCGAGGCGCCGATCGACGCCGAGGCCGTCGCGCGGCAGGTGCAGCACACGCTGCAGGCCGGCGAACCCCAGCAGCGGGTCGTGGCGGCCGCGGCGAGCGTGCTGTCGAACCTGTCGCAGTTCGCGGGCGTCGTGCTGACGCCGCGCCGCAGCCACGTGTTCAAGCAGATCGAGTTCATGCGCCTGTCGGACAAGCGGATCCTGCTGATCATCGTCACGCCCGAGGGCGACGTGCAGAACCGGATGCTCGCGACACCGCGCGACTATTCGCCGTCGCAGCTGACCGAGGCGTCCAACTACATCAACGCGCATTTCGCCGGGCTGTCGTTCGACGAGGTGCGCCGCCGCCTGCGCGACGAGATCGACCAGTTGCGCGGCGACATGACCACGCTGATGCATGCGGCCGTGACGGCCAGTACCGAGGTGCCCGATACCGAGGACACCGTGCTCATTTCCGGCGAGCGCAACCTGCTCGAAGTGGCGGATCTGTCGTCCGACATGGCGCGGCTGCGCAAGCTGTTCGACGTGTTCGACCAAAAGACGGGCCTCCTGCAACTGCTCGACGTGTCGAGCCACGCCCAGGGCGTGCAGATCTTCATCGGTGGCGAATCGACGCTCGTGCCGATCGAGGAGATGAGCGTCGTCACCGCACCCTACGAGGTGAACGGCCAGATCGTCGGCACGCTCGGCGTGATCGGCCCGACCCGCATGGCTTACAACCGCGTGATCCCGATCGTCGACATCACCGCGCGCCTGCTGTCGCTCACGCTGAGCCAGCAATAACCTGACCGGCACCGTCCCGCCATCGTGCCGCGGCGCCGCGAGCGCCGCCATTCGGCCGAACGGCCAGCCGACCCGAGCGGGGCGGCCCGCTATAATTGAGGGCCGTCCGACTGCGTGCCCCGAGCACGTTCCTGCCCATGCGTTTCGATCTTGAGCCGCCTTCGAGCGTCGCGGCCGCCCATCGCATCGGCGTGCTGCTGATCAATCTCGGCACGCCCGACGCCCCGACGCCGCGCGCGGTGCGGCGCTATCTGGCCGAATTCCTGTCGGACCCGCGCGTCGTCGAAATCCCGCAGGTCATCTGGCAGGTACTGCTGCGCACGCTGATCCTGCCGCTGCGCGGCCGCGCGTCCGCGAAGAAATACGCGGCCGTCTGGATGCCCGAGGGTTCGCCGCTGCGCGTCTACACCGAGCGCCAGACCGAGGGCGTGCGCCACCTGCTCGCATCGAACGCCTATCAGGTGACGGTTGATTACGCGATGCGCTACGGCAGCCCGAACATTGCGCAGGCGCTCGCGCAGTTCAAGCGGGCGGGCGTCGAGCGCGTGCTGTTGATGCCGATGTATCCGCAATACTCGGCGTCCACCACCGCGACGGCATTCGATGCCGCGTTCGCGGCGCTCGCGCGGATGCGCAACCAGCCGGAAGTGCGCACGGTGCGGCAGTACGCCGACCATCCGGCCTACATCCACGCGCTCGCCGAGCAGGTGCGCCAGTATTGGGCGCAGCACGGCCGGCCCGACTTCGCCGCCGGCGACAAGCTCGTGCTGAGCTTTCACGGCGTGCCGAAACGGACGCTCGACCTGGGCGACCCCTATCCCGACCAGTGCCAGCAGACGGGCGCGCTGCTGATGGCCGCGCTCGGGCTGTCGACGCTCGAATGCCGCGTGACCTTCCAGTCACGCTTCGGCAAGGCCGAATGGCTGCAGCCGTACACGGCGCCGACGCTGCGTGAGCTCGGCGCGGCCGGCGTGCGGCGAGCCGATGTGTTCTGTCCCGGTTTTACGGCCGATTGTCTGGAGACGATCGAGGAGATCGGGATGGAGGTGCGCGACGAGTTCATCGCGGGCGGCGGCCAGGCCTTCCACCGGATTCCGTGCCTGAACGGCGCGCCCGCATGGATCGGCGCGGTGGGCGAGATCATCGCCGAGAATCTGCAGGGCTGGCCGGTGAAGGCCGCGCAGCCTGAAATGGTGAACTGAAATGACGGGACGCCCCCCGCGCACACTGCGTTCGCCGTTCGAGCGGACGGTCAGCCGCGATGGGGCGGCACGGCGGAGGCTGGCATGAACTACAAGATTTCGACGGAACCCGGCGCGAGGCTGCGCATCGACAAATGGCTGTGGGCAGCCCGCTTCTTCAAGACGCGCTCGCTCGCGTCCGACGCGGTCGACAAGGGTCACGTGAAGATCGGCGGCGCGGCGGTCAAGCCGGCGAAGGACGTGCGGATCGGCGACGAGGTCGAGATTGCGATCGACGGTGTCGTCTGGCACATTGCCGTGCTGGGAATTTGCGACGTGCGCGGGCCCGCGAGTATCGCGCAGACGCTCTACGCGGAAACGGAAGCCGGGCGCGTCGCGCGGCTCGCCGAACTGGAACGGCGCCGCACGTATCGGGAGCCGGCGGCGGAACTGCACGGCCGGCCGACCAAGCGCGACCGGCGCATCATCGACAGATTTTCGGGTGGAAGCTGAACATCTGGTCGAACGTCGCCCGCGCGCTTCCGTATTCGGTCGTGCGGTCGGTGACGGCTCCGGACAGGCAGATGGTGGTGGTGCCGGCAATCAGTACCAGCGCGACCACCGATATGGCAAAGGTCAGTTTCACGGTACTCGCCTCATGGGACGGTTGAATGCGGCGCCAGGTGAATGTCAGGCGGCGGTCAGCTAGGGGTAAACACGCTTTCCGACGCTTGAGTTGGAGTGTAGTGCAGCCCCTCGAACCGGGCTAGTACTAGTCAGGTAAGCGTTGTTACCGGGCGTTTCGTCCGGTTTGGCGGCAAATGCGCGCAATGGGGCGGCGCGCCGCGCGGTTGTTTCGCGGCATTGGCGAATGCTGGCGAATAACCCACTTGAAGTCGCAGTTTTCGCCCTTATTTGCACCATGAATGTGCGGTGCCGCCGGGTATACGGTCTGGCGGTTGCCGATTTGGCTTCAACCTCTAATCGACTTTCAGCGACATGGAAAACACGCAAGAGAACCCGGCTACCCCTTCGGCCGACGACATCGGCAGCGAGAAGCAGGCGGCGCAAGGCGCTGCCCCCGCCGCCGAAGCAGCCGACGCGGCGCTCGCGGAGGCTCAAGCCAAGGTCGCCGAGCTGCAGGAGAGCTACCTCCGGGCGAAGGCCGAGACGGAGAACGTCCGCCGCCGCGCGCAGGACGACGTCTCGAAGGCGCACAAGTTTGCGATCGAGAGCTTTGCCGAGCACCTGCTGCCGGTGCTGGACAGCCTCGAGGCCGCCGTCGGCGACACGTCCGGCGACATCACGAAGGTGCGCGAAGGCGTCGAGCTGACACTGCGCCAGTTGACGAGCGCGCTCGAGAAGGGCCGTGTCGTCGCGATCAATCCGGTCGGCGAGAAGTTCGATCCGCATCAGCACCAGGCGATTTCGATGGTGCCGGCCGAGCAGGAGCCGAATACCGTCGTGACCGTCCTGCAAAAGGGCTACACGATCGCCGACCGCGTGCTGCGCCCGGCACTCGTCACGGTCGCCCAGCCGAAGTAAGGCTGCCGCGATGGTTCCCGCCGGCGTCGATCCGGCCGCGTTCAACGCGTTCGACATGCAGGCGCTGGCGGCCGACACGTTCGACGCCGGTGTCGCCGGCGCCGGCGACGCCCCGCAGGAAGTCCCCTTGGGGGATGCGCTCGTCGTGGTGTTCTTCTGGGGCGTCGACTGCTTCAACTGCGAGATCGCGAAGAAGGCGATGCTCGCCCAGCCGGACGCGATCCGCGCGCTGGGCCTGAAGTGGTTCCACTGCAACGTGTACGAACACCATGAGGTGGGGCGCCGCTTCGGCCTGCACGGCGTGCCGACGTGGTTCTTCTTCCACCGCGGCAAGCGGCTCGGCCGCGCGACCGGCTGGCATGGCCTCGCGCAGTTCCAGGCGGCGGTGTCGGCGGCGCGCGCGAAGATCGCCGCGGCGGCTGGCGCGCAGCCGGGCGAGCGCGACGGCGGCCTGCACGATCCAGCTACCGGCGGCGATTGAAAAAATTTAATATCCGCATCGCTGGGCGGGTCTTGAAAACGGGCCGGCCGGACGCATTTCGGGAACAGAGTTGAATTCAGGCGCGCGAAACCGCCCAAAAACGCAGGATTTCGCGCAGCAAACAAGCATTTCTGGAGATTAGGAAAATGGGAAAGATCATTGGTATTGACCTCGGCACCACGAACTCGTGCGTCGCCATCATGGAAGGCAACCAGGTCAAGGTCATCGAGAACTCGGAAGGCACGCGTACGACGCCGTCGATCATCGCCTACATGGACGATAACGAAGTGCTCGTCGGCGCGCCGGCCAAGCGTCAGTCCGTGACCAACCCGCGGAACACGCTGTTCGCCGTGAAGCGCCTGATCGGCCGCCGCTTCGAAGAGAAGGAAGTCCAGAAGGACATCGGCCTGATGCCGTACGCGATCATCAAGGCCGACAACGGCGACGCATGGGTCGAAGCGCACGGCGAGAAGCTCGCGCCGCCGCAGGTTTCGGCGGAAGTGCTGCGCAAGATGAAGAAGACGGCCGAAGACTACCTCGGCGAGCCGGTCACGGAAGCCGTGATCACGGTGCCGGCGTACTTCAACGACAGCCAGCGCCAGGCAACCAAGGACGCCGGCCGCATCGCGGGCCTCGAAGTCAAGCGGATCATCAACGAGCCGACCGCGGCCGCGCTCGCATTCGGCCTCGACAAGGCCGAGAAGGGCGACCGCAAGATCGCCGTGTATGACCTCGGCGGCGGCACGTTCGACGTGTCGATCATCGAGATCGCGGACGTCGACGGCGAAATGCAGTTCGAAGTGCTGTCGACCAACGGCGATACGTTCCTCGGCGGCGAGGACTTCGACCAGCGCATCATCGATTACATCATCGGCGAGTTCAAGAAGGAGCAGGGCGTCGACCTGTCGAAGGACGTGCTCGCGCTGCAGCGCCTGAAGGAAGCGGCCGAAAAGGCGAAGATCGAGCTGTCGTCGAGCCAGCAGACCGAAATTAACCTGCCGTACATCACGGCCGACGCATCGGGTCCGAAGCACTTGAACCTGAAGATCACCCGCGCGAAGCTGGAAGCGCTGGTCGAGGACCTCGTCGAGCGCACGATCGAACCGTGCCGCATCGCGATCAAGGACGCCGGCGTCAAGGTGTCGGACATCGACGACGTGATCCTGGTCGGCGGCCAGACCCGCATGCCGAAGGTGCAGGAGAAGGTGAAGGAGTTCTTCGGCAAGGATCCGCGCCGTGACGTGAACCCGGACGAAGCCGTCGCGGTTGGCGCGGCGATCCAGGGCCAGGTGCTGTCGGGCGACCGCAAGGACGTGCTGCTGCTCGACGTGACCCCGCTGTCGCTCGGTATCGAGACGCTCGGCGGCGTGATGACGAAGATGATCAGCAAGAACACGACGATCCCGACGAAGCACGCACAGGTGTATTCGACGGCGGACGACAACCAGTCGGCCGTGACGATCAAGGTGTTCCAGGGCGAACGCGAGATGGCGGCAGGCAACAAGCTGCTCGGCGAGTTCAACCTCGAAGGCATCCCGCCGTCGCCGCGCGGCGTGCCGCAGATCGAAGTGACCTTCGACATCGACGCGAACGGCATCCTGCACGTCGGCGCGAAGGACAAGGCGACCGGCAAGGAAAACAAGATCACGATCAAGGCGAACTCGGGCCTGTCCGACGCTGAAATCGACCAGATGATCAAGGACGCGGAAGCGAACGCAGCGGAAGACCACAAGCTGCGCGAGCTGGCTGATTCGCGCAACCAGGGCGACGCGCTGGTCCACAGCACGAAGAAGGCGCTCACCGAGTACGGCGACAAGCTGGACGCGGGCGAGAAGGAAAAGATCGAAGCGGCGCTGAAGTCGCTCGAGGACGCGCTGAAGGATACGTCGGCCGACAAGGCGGCGATCGACGCGAAGGTCGAGGAACTCGGTCAGGTTTCGCAGAAGCTCGGCGAAAAGATGTACGCCGACATGCAGGCGCAGCAGGCCGGTGCGGCTGGCGCGGCGGGTGCAGCGGAAGGCGCGGCCCACACGGGTGGTGCGCAGCAGGCCGCCGACGACGTCGTCGACGCCGAGTTCAAGGAAGTGAAGAAGGACTAAGCCGGGTTGCCATGGCACCGCACGCCGCGCGCGAGACGCGCGCGGCGCGGCTGAACAGCGGTCTGTCTTTCCCTTCCGGATGGCCGGATCGACTCCACGCCTGGCGGGCTTCGCGGCCCTCCGGGCACATTTGTTTTTTGGCGGGTGCTGCGCGAGCCGTCCGCGGACGGCGCAGCGCCAGACGAGTCGAGAGACTTTACTGCGGGCGAAAGGAGCCGCCGCGCGTGCGACGCGCGCCGGCACAGTGAATCGATATGGCGAAACGGGATTACTACGAGGTTCTGGGCGTCGCGAAGAATGCGAGCGACGACGAAATCAAGAAGGCGTATCGCAAGCTTGCGATGAAGTACCACCCTGACCGCAATCCGGACAGCAAGGATTCGGAAGAGCATTTCAAGGAAGTGAAGGAAGCCTATGAAATGCTGTCGGACGGCCAGAAGCGTGCGGCGTACGATCAGTACGGCCACGCGGGCGTCGATCCGAACATGGGCGGTGCGGGCGGCCAGGGTTTCGGCGGTTTCGCGGATGCGTTCGGCGATATCTTCGGCGACATCTTCGGCCAGGCCGCGGGCGGCGCCGCGCGCGGCGGCCGCGGCGGCCCGCAGGTGTATCGCGGCGCCGACCTGCGCTACAGCATGGAAATCACGCTCGAGCAGGCCGCGCACGGCTACGACACGCAGATCCGCGTGCCGAGCTGGGTGTCGTGCGAAGTCTGTCACGGCTCGGGCGCGAAGCCCGGCACGAAGCCGGAAACCTGCCCGACCTGTCACGGCCAGGGCACGGTGCGCATGTCGCAGGGCTTCTTCAGCATCCAGCAGACCTGTCCGAAGTGCCACGGCACCGGCACCTACATCCCGGAACCGTGCGTGCACTGCCACGGCTCGGGCAAGGTGAAGGAAACCAAGACGCTCGAAGTGAAGATCCCGGCCGGGATCGACGACGGGATGCGGATCCGCTCGGCCGGCAACGGCGAGCCCGGCATCAACGGCGGGCCGCCGGGCGATCTGTACGTCGAGATCCACATCAAGCCGCATTCGGTGTTTGAGCGCGACGGCGACGATCTGCACTGCCAGATGCCGATCCCGTTCACGACCGCCGCACTCGGCGGCGAGATCGAGGTGCCGACGCTGGCCGGCCGCGCCTCGTTCCCGGTGCCGGAAGGCACGCAGTCGGGCAAGACGTTCCGCCTGCGCGGCAAGGGCATCAAGGGTCTGCGTTCGAGCATCGCGGGTGATCTGTACGTACACGTGCAGGTCGAGACGCCCGTGAAGCTGACCGACCAGCAGCGCGACCTGCTCAAGCAGTTCGAGAAGTCGCTGGCCGAGGGCGGTGCGCGTCACAGCCCGCAGAGCAAGAGCTGGTTCGACCGGGTGAAGAGCTTCTTCGAGTAACGGCATGACTGAAGGCAACGAGAGCGCGTCATTCGCGCTCTTGGACGATTGCGACTCGACCGCGGTTGCGCGGTCGAGTCGTTTGTATTCCGGTTTCGTGCGCGAACGCGTATGCACGGATCCGGCGCGGCTCGACGACGTCGATGCGGCGGTGGCGCAGGACTTGCGCGACGGGCTGCATGCGGTGGTCGTCGGCGATTACGAATTCGGACGCAATCTGGAAAGAGCGCAGCCGGGCCATGCCCCGCTGCGCTTTTTGCTGTTTGCGCGCTGCGAGCGCCTGTCGCGCGACGAAGTCGACGCGTGGCTCGCGCAGCAGGATGGCGGCGGCCCGCCGTCGATCGCGGGCGTCGCGCACGTCGCGAAGAGCGTGTCGCGCGACGCGTTCGATGCGGCGATCGCCGCCGTGCACGATGCACTGCGCACGGGCGACTCGTACCAGATCAACTACACGTACCGGCTGAATTTCGACATGTTCGGCACGCCGCCCGCGCTGTACCGGCGGCTGCGCGCGCGTCAGCCCGTGCGTTACGGCGCGCTGATCGCGCTGCCCTGCGGCGCGTGGGTCGTGTCGTGCTCGCCGGAGCTGTTCGTCGAGAAGCGCGGCGACGTGCTGCGCGCGCGGCCGATGAAGGGCACTGCGCCGCGCTCGGCCGATCCGCGTGAAGATGCGGCGGCGGCCGCGTTCCTCGCGAACGATCCGAAGAACCGCGCGGAAAACGTGATGATCGTCGACCTGCTGCGCAACGACGTGTCGCGGATCGCGCGCACGGGCACGGTCAAGGTGCCGGCGCTGTTCTCGGTCGAGCCGTATGCGTCGGTGTGGCAGATGACGTCGACGGTCGAGGCCGGCTGGCGCGACGGGACGACGTTCGCGCAGATGCTGCGCGCGCTGTTTCCATGCGGATCGATCACCGGTGCGCCGAAGCACAAGACGATGGAACTGATCGACGCGATCGAGTCGACGCCGCGCGGGCTCTATACGGGCGCGATCGGCTGGCTCGATGCGCCGAGGGAAGACCAGTCGACAGGCGATGCGGCGCCCGACGGCGTGGCCGGCTGCGGTGATTTCTGCCTGTCGGTCGCGATCCGGACGCTCACGCTCGAAGCGGTCGGTATCGATGCTGTCGCAACGGTCGACGCGCGCGAGGCGGCGGCTCGTGGGGCCGGCCGGCGGCGCGGCACGATGGGGGTCGGCGCGGGTATCGTGCTCGACAGCGTTGCCGCCGACGAATATGCGGAGTGTGAATTGAAAGCACGATTCCTGACCGACGCCGATCCCGGCTTCCAGTTGTTCGAAACCACCGCGGCGACGCGTGCGGACGGCATCCGGTATCTCGAGCGCCATCTCGCGCGGCTGCAGGGCAGCGCGGACGCGTTCGGCTTCCGCCTCGATGCCGACGCATTGCGTCGCGAGGTCGATGCGCGCTGCGCGGCGCTCGACGGCGATGGCCCGTACCGGATGAAGCTGGCGCTCGCGAAGGACGGCACGCTCGACATCACGGCCGCGGCGCTGAAGCCGCTGCCCGCGGGGCCGGTCCGCGTGATGCTCGCGTCCGCGCACGGCTTCGCGCCGACCCGCACCGACGACGCGCTGCTGCTGCACAAGACCACGCGTCGCGCCGAATACGACCGTGCATGGCAGGCGGCGGAAGCGCTCGGCGGCTTCGACATGCTGTTCGTCAACGAGCGCGGCGAGGTGACGGAAGGCGGGCGCTCGAACCTGTTCGTGAAGCTCGACGGCCAGTGGGTGACGCCGCCGCTGGCGAGTGGCGTGCTGCCGGGCGTGATGCGCGCCGTGCTGCTCGACGACCGCGCGTTCGGGGCGGTGGAGCGTATCGTCACGCGTGACGACCTTGCGCGCGCGCAAGCGCTGCTGCTGACCAACGCGCTGCGCGGCGCGCTCGACGCGGTATTGACATGACGCAATGAGGGTTCGGGCCGCGTGCCCGAAGGACCGGTGCCGCACGTCTTCGGCAACCGGGCGTCCGGACAAAAAAGCGCGGCACCCCGCAAAGGGTGCCGCGCTTTTTTGTATCGAGACGACGCCGGCGAACGCGCCGCCGGCCGCGCGTCAGAACGAGTGTTCCGGGCCGGGGAACGAACTGTCCTTCACCGCGCGCACATAGGCTTCGACGGCCGCCTGGATGGTCGGCTGGCCCTGCATGAAGTCCTTCACGAAGCGCGGACGCTTGCCGGGGAAAATGCCCAGCATGTCGTGCAGCACGAGCACCTGGCCCGAGCAGTCGGTGCCTGCACCGATGCCGATCGTCGGAATCTTGAGCATGTGCGTGACTTCGGATGCGACGAGCGTCGGCACCGCTTCGAGCACGACGAGTTGCGCACCGGCATCCTCGACCGCGCGCGCGTCGCGCAGCAGTTGCGCGGCGCCGGCCTCGGTCTTGCCCTGTACCTTGAAGCCGCCGAACGCGTGCACCGACTGCGGCGTGAGGCCGACGTGCGCACACACGGGCACCGCACGCTCGACGAGGAAACGGATCGTTTCGGCGAGCCACTCGCCGCCTTCGAGCTTGATCATCTGCGCACCGGCGCGCATCAGCTTCACGGCGCTCGCGAATGCCTCGGCCGGCGTGCCGTAGGTGCCGAACGGCAGGTCGGCGATGATCAGCGCGCGCGGCTGCGCACGCGCGACACAGGCGGTGTGGTACGCGATGTCGTCGAGCGACACGGGCAGCGTGGTCGTGTGGCCCTGCAGTACGTTGCCGAGCGAATCGCCGATCAGCAGCACGTCGACGCCCGAGCGGTCGAGCAGCGCGGCAAAGCTCGCGTCGTAGCAGGTGAGCATCGCGATCTTCTCGCCGGCATCGCGCATTGCCTGCAGCTTCGGCACCGTGACGGCAGGCCGGCTCGATTCCTGGAGATAGGTCATGGGAAATCCGGTTCGATGGTGAAAACGACAGGCGAGGACGCGTCAGCGTGTCGTCTCGCCCTTGACGAAGAATTCCTTGCGGCCGCGCATCGTCTCGATGCGCTCGATCAGCAGCGCGAGGTCTTCGGGGGAATCCTGCGGGTTCAGGTGTTCGGCTGCGACCGTCAGTACCGGCGTGCGGTCGTAGTGATAGAAGAATTCGTTGTACGCGTCGACGAGCGAGCGCAGGTATGCGTCGCTGATCTGCAGTTCCATCGGCAGCCCGCGCTTCTGGATGCGCGAGAACAGCACCTCGGGGCTCGCCTGCAGGTAGACGACGAGATCGGGCGCAGGCGCCTGCGGCACATCGAGGTGCGTCGCGATCGACCGATACAGCTGCCATTCGTCTTCCGGCAGGTTCAGCCGCGCGAAGATGTCGTTCTTCTGCGGCATGTAGTCGGCCACGACGGGCCGGCCCGTGTCGAGCGCGCCGATCAGTTCGCGCGCCTGCTGCGCGCGCTGCAGCGCGAACGACAGCTGCGCGGGCAGCGCGTAGCGCGCGGTGTCGCGATAGAAGCGTTCGAGGAACGGGTTGTCCTGCGGGCGTTCGAGCAGCGCCTGCATCGACCAGCGCTCGCCGAGCAGACGCGCGAGCGTCGTCTTGCCGACGCCGATCGGGCCTTCGATCACGAGATAGCGATGGGGGGCGCGCAGGTCGGGTGCGGTGACGGTCAGCGGAGTGGTGTTCATGGGCAGCGGTTCTTGTCGGCGTCGGCGCCGGCGGCCAGGGCCTTCTGCATCAGGCATTGACAGGTCTGCACCTTCTCGACGCGCTGGTCGGCGACGGCGGCGAGGAACGCATCGGCGCGGCCGCGCGCCGGGATATCGAGCGCCGGCTCGATTTCGACGAGCGGCACGAGCGCGAAGGCGCGATCGGTGAGGCGCGGATGCGGGACGATCAGGTCGGGTTCGTCGATCGAGTCGGTGCCGAACAGCAGGATGTCGAGGTCGAGCGTGCGCGGCGCGTTGCGATACGGGCGCTCGCGCCCGAAGTGATGTTCGATCTTCTGGCAGAGCGCGAGCAGCTCCCGGGCCGACAGCGTCGTGTCGAGCTTGACGACGCAGTTGTAGTAATCGTCGCCGCCCGCCTCGAAGGGCGCCGTGCGATACAGGCTCGACTTGCCGAGGATCGAGATGGTGCGCTGCTGCGCAAGGCACACCACCGCGTCCTTCAGGGTCTGGCGTGCATCGCCGAGATTCGCTCCCAGTCCGATATATGCAACCGTCATGGCATCACTTCCTACGTCGTTCGCCGGCGAGCGCGTCAGTCGTCGGAACCGCCTGCGGTGTCCGGCGCCTGCTCGGCTGCGCCTTCGTCCGGCTTGCGGTTTCGCACACCGCCGCGGCGGCGCCGCTTGCGGGGCGATTTTTCCTTCGAGCCGCCCTGCGTGAGGAGTGCCTCACGAGCGGCTGCGTCGCCTTCGATGAAATCCGTCCACCACTGGCCGACAGCTGCTTCCAGCTCGCCGGATTCGCAGCGTAACAGGAGGAAATCATACCCCGCTCTAAACCTTTGGTGTTCCAGCAGCCGCATCGCGCTGCGGCCCGAGCGTTTTTCCAGGCGCAACTGCAGGCCCCAGATTTCGCGCATGTCGGCCGAGTAGCGCTTGTGGATCGCGAGCTTCTCGGTCTGCATGTCGATCACGTCGTCCATCGCGCGATGGAGCGCCGGTACCGGGATTTCGCCTTCGGCCGTGTATTGTTCGAAGCGCTGGCGCATGTCGTGCCACAGCAGCGTCGCGAACAGGAAGCCCGGCGACACCGTCTTGCCGGCGCGCACGCGCGCGTCGGTGTTGTTCAGCGCGAGCGTGATGAACTTCTCGCCCTGCGGCTGTTCGAGCACGACGTCGAGGAGCGGCAGCAGCCCGTGGTGCAGGCCTTCCTTGCGCAGCCGCTGCAGGCACGCGAGCGCCTGGCCCGACAGCAGCAGCTTCAGCATTTCGTCGAACAGGCGCGCGGCCGGCACGTTGTTGACCAAGTCGGCCAACGCGTTGATCGGTTCACGCGTGTGCGTCTCGATCTCGAAGCCGAGCTTCGCCGCGAAGCGCACGACGCGCAGCATCCGCACCGGATCCTCGCGATAGCGCGTGGCCGGATCGCCGATCATCCGCAGCAGGCGGGCGCGTATGTCGGCCATCCCGTCGTGGTAGTCGAGCACCGTCTGCGTCGACGGATCGTAGTACATCGCGTTGATCGTGAAGTCGCGGCGCGCGGCGTCTTCGTGCTGCTCGCCCCAGACGTTGTCGCGCAGCACGCGGCCGCTTGCATCCACCGCATGCGTGCGGCGATCGAGCTCGTCGCGCTTCAGGCGCTTCGGCGGCTCGGCCGCGGCGGCTTCGGGCGGTGCGTCGACCAGGGCGCGGAACGTCGACACCTCGATCAGTTCCTGGCCGAACTGCACGTGGACGATCTGGAAGCGGCGGCCGATCAGGCGCGCACGGCGGAACAGGCGCTGCACCTCGGTCGGCGTTGCGTCGGTCGCGACGTCGAAGTCCTTCGGCGCGATGCCGAGCAGCAGGTCGCGCACCGCGCCGCCGACGATGAACGCGCGAAAACCCGCCTGCTGCAGCGTGTCGGTCACGCGCACCGCGTTCCGCGAGATCAGCGATGGATCGATCTGGTGCACGCTGGCCGGCACGACGGTCGGTTCGTGATTGCCGCGCGGTTTTTTGGCCGCGCCGCTGCCGCGGCTACCCTTCGCGGGGCGCGGAGCGGGGGCCGTTTCGACGGCGGGCGCCTCGACGGGCGACGTTTGTTCGGCGTCGTCCTGGCCGAGCAGCTTGCGAATGAATTTTTTGATCACGACGTTCAGAAAAGATCGAGGATGCGCCAGCCGCGGTTGCTTGCATGCGCGCGCAGCGTGTCGTCGGGGTTGGTCGCGATCGGGTCGGTGACTTTCTCGAGCAACGGGATGTCGTTGTGCGAGTCGCTGTAGAAGTAGCTGTGTTCGAAGTCGTCCCAGTGCTTGCCGAGCGACGCGAGCCATGCTTCGGTGCGCACGATCTTGCCTTCGCGATAGCTCGGCGTGCCGGTCGGCCGGCCCGTGTACGGCGAGTCGGGGTGCCCGTCGGTCGTTTCGACCTCGCACGCGATCAGCGTGTCGACGCCGAACGCGGTCGCGATCGGACGCGTGATGAATTCGTTGGTCGCCGTCACGACGCAGCACAGATCGCCGGCATCGAGGTGCTTGCGCACGAGTTCGAGCGCGGCGGGCGTCATCGCGGGGCGGATCACCTCGTGCATGTACTGCTCGTGCCATTCGGCGAGCTGCGCGCGCGAGTACTTCGCGAGCGGCGTGAGCATCGCGCACAGATACGCATGGATGTCGAGCTTGCCGGCCTTGTAGTCGGCGAAGAACTGATCGTTCTGACGCGAGAAGCTTTCCGCGTCGACGATGCCGAGCTTCACCATGAAGCGACCCCATTCGTGGTCGCTATCGGTCGGGATCAGCGTGTGATCGAGGTCAAAGAGTGCCAGATTAGTCATGGATGCGCATTTTACTCGAAGCGGTTGGGGCCTGTGCCCGGCGGTGCGATGTCGTCGCCGGGGCGCGCCAGCATCCGGCGCAGCAAGGGCAGCGTGACGGCGCGTTTCTGCTCGAGCGAGAAGCGGTCGAGCGCGTCGAGCAGCGCCATCAGGCTCGGCATGTCGCGGCGGAAATGGGTCAGCAGGTAGGCGGCGATATCGTCGGTGAGCGCGATCCCGCGCTCCTTGGCCGCGAGCTTCAGCACGGCGATCTTGCCGGCGTCGGACGGCGGCGACAGGTGGAACACGAGCCCCCAGCCGAGGCGCGTGCGCAGATCCTCGCGCACGTCGAGCGCGAGCGGCGCCGCGGGGCCTGCCGCGACGAACGCGCTCGACGGGTGCGCGCGAACCTCGTTGAACAGGTTGAACAGCGCGACCTGCTGCGTGTCGCTCATCCGGTCGCAGTCGTCGATCGCGTAGATGCCGATGCGCGGGTCGAACGTGAACGCGCCGAGCGGGCTCTGCGGTGTGAGGTAGCGCGCGTAGCCGTACGACGCGTCGCTCACGAGCGCCTGCAGCAAGTGGGTGCGGCCGCTGCCGGGCTCGCCCCAGATGTAGAACGACCGGTCCGGCACGGGCCCCGCCGCGAGCGCGAGGTCGAGCTTCTGAAGCCGCGAGATGAGCTCGTCGTTCTCCTCATTCATGATGAAGTTGTCGAACGTGGCGGGCGGCGGCGTGCCGAGATCGAGCGTCAGTTGACGGGACACAACAGTCACAATGCGGGTCGGTTGATGAAACGCGTGGCGTACGCCGGGCACGCGCGGGGGGCTGCTCCGGTGTCTGCACACGCGGCCGCACGCACGGCGGCGCGCGGGTTTCGGCGCGGCTCGCGGAGCGATGAAAACGGGGACGTGTCGACCAAGATGCAATCCCTGACGATTCGGTGCTGGGAATTCCGGCCAACGGGCCGGCTTCGGGTAAAATCGCATTTTACCGACCTTCTCGCATTCCCCCATGAATCCTCCGAAATCCGCTCCCGACGCTCAGGGTCTGTCCTACCGCGACGCAGGCGTCGACATCGACGCAGGCGACGCGCTCATCGACAAGATCAAGCCTTTTGCGAAGAAAACCCTGCGCGACGGCGTGCTCGGCGGCATCGGCGGGTTCGGCGCGCTGTTCGAAGTGCCGAAGAAGTACAAGGAGCCCGTGCTCGTGTCGGGCACCGACGGCGTGGGCACCAAGCTCAAGCTGGCCTTTCATCTGAACAAACACGACACCGTCGGCCAGGATCTCGTCGCGATGAGCGTGAACGACATCCTCGTGCAGGGTGCCGAGCCGCTGTTCTTCCTCGACTACTTCGCGTGCGGCAAGCTCGACGTCGACACGGCCGCCACGGTCGTCAAGGGCATCGCGCACGGCTGCGAACTGTCGGGCTGCGCGCTGATCGGCGGTGAGACGGCCGAAATGCCGGGCATGTACCCGGACGGCGAATACGACCTGGCCGGTTTCGCGGTCGGCGCGGTCGAGAAGAGCAAGATCATCGACGGCAGCACGATCGCCGAAGGCGACGTGGTGCTCGGCCTCGCATCGAGCGGCATCCACTCGAACGGCTTCTCGCTCGTGCGCAAGATCATCGAGCGCGCGAACCCCGACCTGTCGGCCGATTTCCACGGCCGCTCGCTGGCCGACACGCTGATGGCGCCGACGCGCATCTACGTGAAGCCGCTGCTCGCGCTGATGCAGAAGCTGCCGGTGAAGGGTATGGCCCACATCACTGGTGGCGGCCTCGTCGAGAACATTCCGCGCGTGCTGCGCGAAGGCCTCACCGCCGAGCTCGACCAGAACGCATGGCCGCTGCCGCCGCTGTTCAAGTGGCTGCAGGAGCACGGCGGCGTCGCCGACGCGGAAATGCACCGCGTGTTCAACTGCGGGATCGGCATGGCAGTGATCGTGTCGGCGGCGGACGCCGACGCGGCGATCGCCGACCTGACGGCCGCCGGCGAACAGGTGTGGAAGATCGGCACCGTGCGTGCGAGCCGCGAAGGCGAGGCGCAGACGGTCGTGGTCTGACGCAGCGCACGCAGGATGCAGCAAGGAAAGCCGCCCGGAGTCGATCCGGGCGGCTTTTTTTCTGGCGCGGGCAGGCATCTCGACGCGCCCCCGAAGGAGGAACGACGATGACCGAAGACGAACGCGCGATTCGCGAGCTGGTGGAAACCTGGTTCGTGTCGAGCCGGCGCGGCGATCTGGCGACCGTGCTCGACCTGATCGCCGACGACGCGATTTTCATGGTGGCCGGCAAGCCGCCGTTCGACAAGGCGGCGTTCGCGGCCGCCTCGCGCGACGCGAATGCGGCGGCCGGCAACGGGCCGAAGGTCGATGGCCGCTACCGGATCGACGAACTGCGCGTGATGGGCGACTGGGCGTACCTGCGCAATTTCCTCGAAATCGACGTGACGCCGCCGGGCGGCGACACCGTGCGCCGCTCGGGCCATACGCTGACGATCTTCCGCAAGTCGGATGGCCGCTGGCAGCTCACGCGCGATGCGAATCTCGTGACGCTCGCGCACTGAGCGAGGTGGCGTGAGCGCTGCCGGGCAGCTGGCCGCCGTTCACGCGGACGGCCGCGGTGCGCTCGTCGGGCGCGCGCCCGCCAGCAACGGCGGCACCAGCAGATAGAGCAGCGCGGCCGCGGCCCATACGAGCCCCGGCCACGTGCCGCGGGTGGCCGCGTAGGTCGTCGTGACGACGAGCGGCCCGGCGACGCCGATCAGGCTCGCCACGCTCGCGAGCGTGCCCTGCAGTTCGCCCTGGCGCGCATCGTCGACCTGACGCGCGAGCATCGCCTGCAACGCCGGCAGCGTCATGCCACCCGCCGCGAACAGCGGCAGCAGTGCGAACGGCACCCATGCGGCCGTCGCGAACGCGATCATTACCAGCCCGAGCGCGTCGCCCGCGAGGCCCAGGGCGAGTGCGCGGCGCTCGCCGAGCCGTGCGATCAGCGGCCCGATCGCGAAGGCCTGCGCGAGCGCGTGGCACGCACCGTAGCCGGCGAGCGACAGCCCCGCGACGGGCGTGGACCAGCCGAAATGCTCCTGGCCGTACAGAATCCACAGCGTCGCGGGCGCCTGCGACACCAGCGCGACGATCACGTAGATGCCGATCAGCGGCACGAGCGCGGGCGCGCCGCTCAGCCGGCGCAGGCCGGCGAACGGGTTGAGCGTGGCGACCGCGCGACTTGCCCGGGCCGCGCGCGGACGTGATTCCGGCAGCGCGCGCCACACGAGCGCGAGGTTCAGCGCATTGAGCAGCGCGGCCGCGACGAACGGCGCGCGCAGGTGCAGCGCGCCGAACAGCCCGCCGATCAGCGGGCCTGCTATGAAGCCGACGCCCATCATCGCGCCGAGCTGGCCGAAGCGCCGTGCGCGGTCGGGTTCGGCCGTGACGTCGGTCACGTACGCGGTCGCGACCGCGACGTTCGCGCCAGTGATGCCGGCGATCAGCCGCCCGACGTAAAGCCAGGCCAGCGTCGGCGCGAGCGCCATCAGCAAGTAGTCGAGCGCGGCGCCCGCAAGCGACGCGAGCAGCACGGGCCGGCGGCCGAAGCGGTCGCTCAGCGTGCCGAGCAGCGGGGCGCACAGGAATTGGGCGAACGCGTACAGCGCGAGCAGGATCCCATAGTGGGTGTCGGTGCTGCCGGCGCCGGCGAGCGTGCGCAGCAGGCCGGGCAGGATCGGCATCACGATCCCGACGCCGATCGCGTCGAGCAAGACCGTGGCGAGGATGGCAATCAGGGACGGATTCAAGGCGACTACTCTATCGATGATAGAGTGGCGATTATTCCATAGTTTCCCTATCGGTGATAGAGATGAAGGACACGGGTGCGCGGCTGACGCGCGACACGGTGATGCGCGCGGCGCTCGATCTGCTCAACGAGGTCGGTATCGACGGACTGTCGACGCGGCGGCTCGCGGAGCGGCTCGGCGTGCAGTCGCCGACGCTGTACTGGCACTTCCGGAACAAGGCCGAGCTGCTCGACGCGATGGCCGAGGCGATCATGCTCGAGCGCCACGGCGCGTCGCTGCCGCGGCCGGGCGACGCCTGGGATGCGTGGCTTATCGAGAATGCGTGCAGTTTCCGTCGCGCGCTGCTGGCCTATCGCGACGGCGCGCGCCTGCATGCCGGTACGCGGCCGCGCACGCTGCATTTCGGTTCGATCGAACGGAAGGTGGCGCTGCTGGCCGGGGCGGGCTTTGCGCCGGACGAAGCGGTCGACGTGATGTACGCGCTCGGCCGCTTCGTGGTCGGTTGGGTGCTGGAAGAGCAGGCGGAAGCGGAACGCGAAACCGACACGACGCTGCCTGACACGGCCGAGCATCCGCTCCTCGCGCAGGGCTGGGCTGCGCTGCGCGAGCGTGGCGGCGACGAAGCGTTCGAGCGCGGCGTGGCGTTGATCGTCGATGGCGCGCGCGCGCGTCTGGCGGCTCGCCTGCGCGGCGATTGACCCCGTGCCCGCGCCCGGATCAGGCCGGCAGGCGGTCGTCCAGCACGCGTTCGAGCGTGTCGAGCGCGTGCGCGGTCGCATCCGGCGCGACACAGTCGACGACGATCCGTTCGGGCATCGCGCGCAGCCACGTGATCTGCCGTTTGCACAGCTGGCGCGTCGCGAAGATGCCCTTGTCGCGCATGGTCCGGTAGTCGGTGTCGCCGTCGAGGAATTCCCAGGCCTGCCGGTAGCCGACGCAGCGCATCGACGGCAGGCCGAGATGCAGATCCTCGCGACGGCGCAGCCGTTCGACCTCGTCGATGAAGCCCGCGTCGAGCATCGCGTCGAAGCGTTGCGCGATGCGCGCGTGCAGCACCGCGCGGTCCGACGGTTCGAGCGCGACCGGCACGAAGCGGTACGCGGCGGCCTCGTCGTCCGCGCGCCGCGGCGCGGCGAGCAGCACCGACATCGGCTGCCCGCTCAGCAGGAACACTTCGAGCGCGCGCTGGATCCGCTGCGAATCGTTCGGCGCGAGCCGCGCGGCCGTCGCGGGGTCGACCTGCGCGAGCCGCGCATGCAGCGCGGGCCAGCCGTCGCGCGCGGCATCGGCGTCGAGCTCCGCGCGTACGGCCGGATCGGCGGTCGGCAGGTCGTTGAGGCCCTGTGTCAGCGCCTTGTAGTACAGCATCGTGCCGCCCGCGAGCAGCGGCGTGCGGCCGCGCGCGGCGACCTCGCCGATCAGGCGCAGCGCGTCGGCGCGGAATTCGGCCGCCGAATACGCATCGGCCGGATCGATGATGTCGATCAGATGGTGCGGCACGCTCGCGCGTTCGTCGCGTGTCGGCTTCGCGGTGCCGATATCCATGTCGCGGTAGACGAGCGCCGAATCGACGCTGACGATCTCGATCGGGCGGCGCGCGGCGAGCGCCAGCGCGGCGGCCGTCTTGCCCGACGCGGTGGGGCCGAGCAGGCAGGCGATCGTTGTCGGGCGGGACTGCGGTGAAGCGCTCATTGGCCGCGCATGAAGAGGCGGTCGAGATCGTTCAGCGTGAGCTGATACCACGTCGGTCGGCCGTGATTGCACTGGTCCGCGCGTTCGGTCGCTTCCATTTGGCGCAGCAGCGCGTTCATCTCGTCGAGCGTCAGGCGCCGGTTCGCGCGCACCGCGTGGTGGCATGCGAGCGTGCCGAGCAACTCGTGCTGGCGCTCGGTGAGCACGCGCGAGCCGCCGAACGCGTGCAGGTCGGCGAGCACCGCGCGCGCGAGCGACTGCAGGTCCGCATCCTTCAGCAGCGCGGGCACCGCGCGGATCGCGAGCGTCGTCGGCGACAGCACCGCGAGGTCGAAGCCGAGTGATTCGAGCGTGTCGCGCTCTTCCTCGACCGTGCCGATCTCGACCGGCGTCGCCGTCATCGATATCGGCAGCAGCAGCGACTGCACGGCGACCGTGCGGTCGGCGAGCGCGTTCTTGAACTGTTCGTACAGGATCCGCTCGTGCGCCGCATGCATGTCGACGATCACGAGGCCGTGCGCGTTCTGCGCGAGCACGTAGATGCCGTGGATCTGGCCGAGCGCGAAGCCCAGCGGCTGCTCGTCGTGTGCGGTGGCCGCGAGCGGCGACGCGACGAAGCCCGGCGTCGTGTTCGGCGCGCTCGCCGAATCGTGCGCGATGACGGTCGTGCCGTCCGGCGTGCCGGCGCCCGTGTCCTTGCGGCCGAACAGCGCGTCGTAGAGCGCGAGCGGCTGCGCGACCGGCAGCGTGCCCTGCGTCATGCGCGCCTGGCGCATCCACGTGTTGCCGGACGACGATGAGGATGACGGCGACGAGAAGCCGCTGCCGCCCGTGCCGGTGGCCGCGCCCAGGCCGAGCGGCGTATTCAGGAACGACGCGGGGCCGCCCGGCGCCGGCGAGAGTTGCGCGGCGTGGCCGCCCGCGGTGGTTTCCGGCGACGCGCCCGCATGGCGGGCGAGCGCGCGCTGGACCGCGTGGAAGACGTACTGGTGGATCGAGCGCGAATCGCGGAACCGCACTTCGATCTTCGACGGGTGCACGTTCACGTCGACTGCTTCGGGCGGCAGGTCGAGGAACAGCACGTACGACGGGTAGCGGTCGCCGTGGAGGACGTCCTCGTACGCCGCGCGCACCGCGTGCGTGAGCAACTTGTCGCGCACGAAGCGGCCGTTGACGAAGAAGTATTGCTGGTCGGCGCGGCCGCGGCTCGCGGTCGGCAGGCCCGCGCAGCCGTAGACGGCGAGCGGTCCGGCCTGCTCGTCGAGCGGCAGGTGCGCGGTGGCGAAGCCGTCGCCGAGGATTTTCGCGACGCGTTGCGCGGGTTCGGTCGCGTTCCAGTGCTCGACGGCCTTGCCGTTGTGCAGCACCGAGATCGCGACGTCCGGCCGCGCGAGCGCCGCGCGGCGGATCATTTCGAGGCAGTGGCCGAACTCGGTCTGCTCGCTTTTCAGGAACTTGCGGCGCGCGGGCGTGTTGAAGTACAGCTCGCGCACCTCGATCGTCGTGCCGACCGCACCGGCGGCCGGCGACAGCGCGCCCGTGGTCGCGTCGATCTTCGTCGCATGGGCGACGTCGGCCGTGCGGCTCGTGATCGACATCTCGGCGACCGACGCGATCGACGCGAGCGCTTCGCCGCGAAAACCCAGCGTCGCGACCGCCTCGAGCTCCTCGAGCGAGCGGATCTTGCTCGTCGCGTGGCGCATCAGCGCGAGCGGCAGTTCGCCGGGCGGAATCCCGCAGCCGTCGTCGGTGATCGAGATGCGCTTGACGCCGCCTTCCTCGAGCACGATGCGCAGCGTGCTCGCGCCGGCGTCCATCGCGTTCTCGAGCAGCTCCTTGACGACCGACGCCGGGCGTTCGACGACCTCGCCGGCGGCGATCTGGCTGATCAGCTGGTCGGGCAGGGGCTGGATCGCGCGCAGCGGGCGCGCAGCGGGGGCGGGCGCGGCGCCCGCGGCCGTTTCGGTGATATCGGACATGGCGGAATTATAGCGAGGCGGCGGAGGCATGCCGGGGCCGCGGGTGGTTACGTTTTTTCACGGAGCCTTAAGGTAGTTTCGGTATGATGGCTCCGTTCCGCGCGCCGCCTTGTCCGGCGGGCGCTTCCGCTTTTTCCGGCCGCTGCGGCCTTTTCGCCTTCGAGGAATCGCATTTGGATACGCTGCTTCATTTCGTCAACCTGGTCCTGCATATCGACGCGTTCCTCGGCGACTTCATCCGGCAGTACGGTGCATGGGTATATCTGGTGCTGTTCCTGATCGTGTTCTGCGAGACGGGGCTCGTCGTGTTGCCGTTCCTGCCCGGCGATTCGCTGCTGTTCATCGGCGGTGCGTTCGGGGCGACGGGCGACATGAACGTCGTCGTGCTGATCGTGCTGCTGCTGGTCGCGGCGATTGCCGGCAATACCTTGAACTACGTGATCGGCCGCTGGGTCGGGCCGAAGGTGTTCAATACTCATATCCCGGTGCTCGAGCGCTTCCTCGATCGCGCGGCGCTGCAGAAGACCCACGCGTTCTACGACAAGCACGGCGGCAAGACGATCGTGCTCGCGCGTTTCATCCCGGTCGTGCGCACGTTCGCGCCGTTCGTTGCCGGGGCGTCGTCGATGAGCTTCGCACGCTTCCAGCTGTTCAACGTGATCGGCGCGCTGGTCTGGGTGCTGCTGCTGGTGCTGCTCGGTTACTTCTTCGGCAATATCCCGTTCATCCGCCAGTATCTGAACGTGATCGTGCTGGTGGGGATCGGCGCGGCGATCGTGCCGATCGCGCTTGGCGCGTTGTGGAAGCTGGTGCGCGGGCGGCACTCGGGCGATGCGCGGAAGACGGGCGGGCACTGAGCCGGCACGTTTCTCTTCGGCGCAGTAAAAAGCGTGGCGGTTGCCACGCTTTTTTTTCGTCCGTGCGGTTCAGGTATTGCGATGCGAGAGCGGCGTTTCGGGCGTCGGGTATTGCGCGTCGCGGAACGTCTCGAGGATCACGCGGTTGGTATCGCAGTACACCTGCCAGTAGTTCTCCGGCTGCGTCGACGGGCGCACGAACAGCAGCGGGCCTTCCGGCGTGAACTGCAGCACGCCGACGTCCGGCGCCGGCACCTTCAGCACGTTCGGGATCACCTGGATCTGCGTCTTCAGGCGGTTGATCGCGTCGACGGCATCGACGCCGTTCGCGATCTTCGCGGTCAGGTCGACGCGGCGATGCGGCGTCGCGCTGTAGTTCGCGATGTTGTCCGAGAAGATCTTGTTGTTGCCGACGATCGTCACGATGTTGTCGGCGGTGATGATCGTCGTGCCGAACAGGCCGAGTTCCTTCACCGTGCCCGTGACGCCGCCCGCGCTGATCACGTCGCCGATCTTGAACGGACGCAGCACCTGCATGAACACGCCGGCGGCGAAGTGGGCGAGCAGGCCGCCCCAGGCGGTGCCGATCGCGAGGCCGAGGCCGGCGAGCAGTGCGGCGAACGACGTGGTCTGAACGCCGAAGATCTGCAGGATCGCGAGGATCAGCAGGATCGTCAGCAGCACGCCGACCACCGAGGTCAGGTAGTCGGTGAGCGTCGGGTCGACCTTGCCGCTGCGGCGCACGACCTTGCCGAGCAGGCGGGTGCCGATGCGGATCGCCCAGCGGCCGATGAACCATAAGACGATCGCGGCGAGGAGGTTCAGGCCGAGGTCGAGGCCGCGGGTCATCAGGAATTGCTGGGCGGTTTCTAGGTTCGGCATGGGGGCTCCGCGGTGAGGGGTGACGGGATACTCGTCTTGGAAAACGTCGCACCGTTTATAGCCGAGCCGGTCTGCTCTGGCAACTTCGCCGAACATCTGGTGCGCCTGCCGTCTCCATTCTCTGTTCGATTGAGCACGATTCATTCGGCATCTCCGTGCGTGCGCCATGCATGGTCCGTCTTTATTCGTGTTGTACTCTGTAATTGTGTGACCGGCGGAAAGTTCCAATACCGCTGGTAGCGATTAATTACCGGCTGGCGTCGCTGGTGGGCGGCTTCCGGAACAGCCGATTGCGATCTCGAACGATGTGGCGTTCAACCAGAATGGGGATTGAATGAGCAACACGCGAAGAAAAGTGCTTGTGGCGTTGGCGAATACTCTGGCTGGTGGCAGCGCGAAGCTAGCGGCATTTGCTCGCCCTGCAAATGCCTCGCCGCGAGACATGGCCGCCTCTTCTTCCGACCGAGCACTAAATCCGTCCGATTTTGGTGCAAAAGGCGACGGCGAGACCGACGACACGCAAGCATTGCTTAGGCTTGCCGCGTTACCTACTGCACTACGAATAGATGGCCGGGGACGGACGTATGTCGTATCGCAGGCGATCACATTTTCCCGGCGGGTCGACCTCAAGATCCGATTAAAGGCGGCTGCCGCATTTCCGCAAGGCGGCAACATGCTTGTGGTCGGCGCAGATCAATCTGTCATAGACATTGATGTGGATGGCAACACACGCTCGCTGGTCGGTGTGAAGGTTTCGGGGAGCGGTGTACGTGGCAGGGTGCGCGGAGAAAATATCTACGGTAGCGACGCCAAGGTGGGCGGTGGAATGCAAAGCGTGCTTTTCGTTACCGGGAACAATTGTCGAATTGATGTTCACGGCGAAAATCTCTTGGCGGCGCGTGCCACCAATCCGTCGGTGCCGCGTGTCCTGAGCACCGGGGCCGTTACCGGATGTGTATTTGGGAGCGTCACGGGGAATAACGTGACCGCGTTGTGGATTAATCAGGCTGGTGAAGTCACTGTGAATTTTCTGCGTGCGTACAAATGCGGAAACAACGGTATCTACGATATTTCCGCCGGCGGCAAGATCAAGGTCAGGACTGCGATATTCGAAGATGATCTGGGACTGAATCTGCAGACAGTTGTGAGCGAAAGCGAAGTGTCCATTGGATCGCTGATCGTGCGCGATGTATGGGGCTATGCTGCGGTCGACAGAGGAGGAAACCTGACGATCGGGGATTATTCGATTGAGAATCGTTCATCCAAAAAAGCCCATCAAGTGGTCGTGGCGCGTGAAAAGGCGACAACGTGCCGGATCGAGATTGGCAATGTCACGGGGGCGTACATGCTGACTGCCGCCTCGAATGGTGGAGGTGTTTTTCAGTTTTACGACGGAAACATCTCAGCCCTGAAGGTCGGCCGCATCAAGCTTGAGCTTTTGTATGGCCCAGGATCGACGACCGAACTGTTTCGTCAGACCAGCGGACGCGGGGCATGCGAAATTGGCGATCTGGAGCTGATTTTGACCGACACCACCGGCCGGTTGACGCCGGCAACGATCCTGTCGTGGAATTTCCCGAATTACGATAGGCCGTCCTATCTGAACCACTGTTCTCTCGTCAGTTCGAGTGCGACGCTGAGAGTGCGCAACGTGGCGCAGCCGAACATGACGACAATGGATGCCGAATTGTTGCGGAGCGACGGTTCCATCCTGTCAAGCCCCGGGCCGATCAGTTTGCGCGGGGGAGCGCCAGTTTCTCGGAACCGGGAGGCCGAGGGCCATGATTAGCGGAAAGAGGGGCAAGGCACGCAGTGAATACTGCACATCCGAAAACATCCGAGTGAATGGGTGTCAAGCTGAGGGCGTTCGAGGAGATGATTTAAAACAACGTTCCACAAAATACCCGACATCGCATTAGGCGGCTCCACCTCGAATCGATTACCAAATATTACGGCCGAAGAATCGAATCAGTCGGCCCGAGTAGTGGAAGTGCGGTTCGATCGCATCCGTTATGCGCACGGACATTTCCAGGCGCGTGCGTACGACAACGTTTTCGTAGGGGCATGCAGCCGCGTTCGCGTGCTTTCTTGTTGCCTTCGGGGTGAAGCAGTGGTTAATTGACCGCCGTGTCAATCGGTTCGTGGCACCTGATGACTATCGGAATTGCTCGATTTTGATCAAGCCGGGCGGATAGTATGGCGGTTCGTGCCGGCTGCCCTCTGTCGTAAAGATGCTTAAAAATCGTAAAAATTTACGGGTGAACAGAGCAATCCGCGGTAGAATGCGGCGCCGCGATCGTGGATACGCGGAGGCATTATGGAGGCGCCACGAATCATTGAGCAGTGCGCGTCGCGATGCAAATCGAGAAAATATTACCGGGGTTATTATGGACGGCCTGCCGACAGGGGGCAGTGCGCTGGGCAGGGCGTTTTCCATTCAGCGCAGAGTTGTCTATGCGCTATTCCTGCGCGAACTGAAAACACGATTCGGCAAGCAGCGGCTCGGCTACTTCTGGGCGTTTCTCGAGCCTGTCGTTCATATGCTGGTGCTCTTCGCAATTCTCGGCTTGATCGCGAAACATGCGATGCCGGTCATTTCTTTCCCGGTGTTCCTGATATGCGGGCTTGTGCCGTATTTCATGTTTCTCAATATCACGCTTCGGTCGCTGAATGCGCTCGAGGCGAATCTCGGGTTGCTGAGTTATCGTCCCGTTCATCCAATTGATACGCTGATCGCGCGAGCCGCCCTAGAGCTGGTTATCAGCATCATCGTTTTTGCAGTGCTGTTGCTGATTCTTGTCCTGGGTGGGCAATCGGTAGAACTGAACGATATCCCGGAGCTGGCCGCGATCTGGATTTTGCTAACAATTCTCGGGCTGGGGGTCGGCATCATTTTCATGGTAATCGGCCATGAATTTCCGATCAGCGAGAAAGTCATTCCGTTGCTGATGCGGCCGCTTTATTTTGTCAGCTCGGTTATGTATCCGTTGACATCGATTCCGGTGCAGTATCGTGGATTGTTGCTCTGGAATCCTCTCGTTCATGCTTTCGAGTTGATGCGACACGCTGTCGTGTCCGAATACAACATCGAGCAGGTCAGTCTGACGTATTTGACATTCAGTGCATTCCTCATCTTCTTTTTCGGATTGGCCCTGTACAAGGCACGCGAACCGTCTCTGTTGCGATCATGATTCGTATTGAAAATCTCACGAAATCGTACAGGACGCCTTCCGGTCGACATTACGTGCTCAAGGACGTAACGGTGGAAATTCCGTCCGGGAAGAGCGTCGGACTCATTGGCCGCAACGGGGCGGGCAAGAGTACCTTGCTGAGCATCATCGGTGGCATCGATCGACCCGATTACGGCCGCGTAATTACCAACAAGCGCATTTCGTGGCCGGTCGGACTTTCGAATGGCTTCCAGAGCAGCATGACCGGGCGCGAGAACGTGAAGTTCGTTGCCCGGCTGTATGCAGCCAAGCATGAGCTCAACGAGAAGGTGAAGTTCGTCGCGGATTTCTGCGAGCTTGGCCGATTCTTCGACATGCCGATTCGCAGCTATTCGACCGGTATGCGGGCGCGTCTCGGGTTCGGGTTGTCCATGGCGTTCGATTTTGACTACTACGTGATTGATGAGGTGACCGCGGTCGGGGATGCCGTGTTCCGCAAGAAGAGCGAAGCGCTGATGGAGGCCCGGCGGGCGGTCAGTCAGTTTATTTTCGTCTCGCACGGCCTCGATGAGGTTCGGCGAGTCTGCGATGTCGGATTGCTTATTGGTGACGGGAAAGTAACGTACTACCCCGACGTCAATGAGGCAATCGAAGTTTATAAGCAAGCAAACAATGTCTGATTTGTTGGGGCGGCTGCGCGAACATCGCCTGCCCGTGATACTCATTGCGATACCGTTGGTGGTGTGCGGCCTGTACCTCGGCTTGATCTCGCGCAGCCGTTACGTCAGCGAGTCGCAGGTGCTGGTGAAGGACGCCGGGAGGTCGGTGACCTCGGGGTTGAACATCCAGGCGTTGCTGGGCGGGGCGGGAGAAGCAACCGCGCGGGATGACGCGATCGTGCTCAAACAGTACATCGAATCGCCCGACATGCTCGCGAAAGTCGATGCGCGGCTCAGGCTGAAGCAGGCGTTCAGCAGTGTCGGTCTGGACTGGCTGAACCGCCTGTCGCCGACTGCGACACGCGAGCAAATGCTCAAGTTCTATCTGCGCCGCCTCAGCGTGAATGTCGATGAAAAGGCCGGCATTCTGACGATTCGCACTCAGGGAATGTCGCCCGAGTTCGCGCAGCAGTTCAACCGATTACTGTTGGCTGAGAGTGAATCGTTTCTGAACGAGATGTCACATCGCGTGGCGCGGAACGACATGCAGTTTGCGCGGGACGAAATCGATCGCTCGTACGACGAAGTGAAGAGCGCGCGCGATTCGGTCATCACATTTGAAAACAAGACGGGAATGCTGGATCCGGCTGCGAGCGCAGAGGCCGGCGGGCGCATGGTGGCCGAAATGCAGGTCAAGCAAGCTGAGCTTGAGGCCGAGTTGCGTAACCTGCTCACCTATATGAATGAAGACGCGCCGCCCGTGGTCGCCAAGCGCAACGCACTTTCGTCGCTTACCGCGCAAATTGCACTCGAAAAGACAAAGCTTAGTGCACCAGGTGACGGCAAGATGAACCGCACTGCCGCGCAGTATGCGGAACTGAAGGCGCGATTGCAGTTCGCGACCGATTTGTACAAGGTTTCATTGTCGACCTTCGAGAAAGCGCGGGTCGAATCGGCTCACAAGGCCAAGAGCCTTTCGGTGATCGTGATGCCGAACTTGCCGGAAGAGGCGGAATATCCACGCAGACTTCACATCCTGTCGTCACTCGCGGTCGGGCTGTTGCTGCTGTACGGCGTTGTCAGATTGACGCAGGCGATTATCGAAGATCACCGAACCTGACGCAGCTGTCCATAGGTGCCGTGTTGCGAATATCGAATCGCACGGCATCCCATTGAATCAAAACTGGCGGGGGTATATGTCGCGATCGTTTTCGGGGTTATGGAATCTTCCGATCGTCGACGTGTGCAATTAAATCGACATGACCAATTTATCAAGAAGCCGGATCGCATCGGCGATGCTCATCTTGAGCATCGCGAGTGCGGGTGCGTCGGCGGCAATGACAGACTCGCTGTTCGGGATTTCGACGGGCGCAACTGACAGCGGCTCGACGTCGTCTCGGGCGGCGTCGGGAAATGTTCAGCAATTCGGCTATAGCCCGGACGACGCCTCGCTGGCCGCCGCCGCGGTGGCCATGCAGAACGCGAAGCTTGCACGTCAGAATGCGGGGCCCGGTGCAATGGCATCTGGCACGGGCGATGTATCGGTCATGCCGCAGGCGCCGAACAACATGTTCGGTTCACAGTTGTTCGGTGGTACGTTCCACAACAGTCGAGGTTCCGGTTTCAATCCGGGGTATCAGGTCAGCATCGGTGATACGGTCACGCTGCGCATGTGGGGCGCATTCGCCTTCGACGGGCAATTGATCGTCGATCCGCAGGGCAATATCTTCGTGCCAAACGTGGGTCCGGTTACCGTTGCCGGCGTGCGTAATGCGGATCTAAACGGGCGCGTGCTTTCTGAGGTGCGAAAAGTCTACAAGGCGAACGTCAACGTTTATGCGAGCCTCGACGTTGCGCAGCCGGTCAAGGTTTATGTCACGGGTTACGTGAAGCAGCCGGGCATGTACGGCGGCATTGCGTCAGAAAGCATATTGTCCTATATCGACAAGGCAGGTGGCGTCGACGTCGAACGCGGCAGCTACGTTGACGTTACCGTCAAGCGAGGTGGCGCCGTACGCAAGCATTTCAACCTCTACGATTTTCTGCTAAACGGCGTCATCGACCAGCTCCAGCTTGCGGATGGCGACGTCATCGTTGTTGGGCCGCGCGAGCACGTTTTCACGGTGCGCGGCGAGGTATACAACGCATACGATTTTGAATTCGGCGCACCTGTCATTTCGCTGCAGCAGGCGCTCGCTATCGCGCGCCCGAAACCTGGAGCGACGCACGTGAGCATCGTGCGTCGCCAAGGTAGCAAAAAGACGAGCGAGTACTACCCGATTGCAGACGCAACGAATGTGAAGCTGAACGATGGCGATCAACTAATCGTTACCGCCGATCGCTACGCTGGCACGATTCAGGTTCGCATCGAGGGGGCACATTCCGGCGAGCACGCGCTGGTATTGCCTTACGGCGCGACGATGGCGCAGGTTCTGGGCCAAATCCGGACCAATCCGTTGTCGCGTGTCGACGAGGTCCAGCTATTCCGCAAGTCGGTTGCCGATCGGCAGAAGGAAATGCTGGCCGTCGAACTCCAGAAGCTGCAGGAGGCGGCTCTGTCGGCTCCTTCCGCGACGAGCGAGGAAGCGAATTTGCGCGCGAAGGAAGCTGAGAGCATTACCAAATTCGCGGCGTTGGCAAGCAAAACCGAGTTCAAGGGGCAAGTCGTTCTCAACGAAAAGACGATGAGCGACGTGATTCTTGAAGACGGGGATGTCATCAATATTCCCGAGCGCACGAGCGTTGTCATGGTGCATGGAGAGGTGCTCTTCCCGAATGCCGTGGAGTGGCAATCGGGCATGACGGCGGACGACTACATCTCGCATGTCGGCGGATATACGCAGAAAGCCGATAACAGCAAGATCGTCGTGATTCATCAGAACGGCAAGGCCGAGCTTGCGGAGAGTGGTACGAAGATTGCTTCGGGTGACGAGTTGATGGTCTTGCCAAAGGTGAAATCGAAGAATATCGAGATCACTCGGGGAATTACGCAAATTTTGTATCAACTGGCCGTTGCGGCGAAGGTTATCTTCTGGTGGTAGGCAAATGGGACGTTACGTAACGCGGTCGCGTTACGTAACGGACAAGAGGGCCGCAGCGCGAACTAGGACGCGCGCATTTCGGCGGTTTGCCCGGAAGCGGGCTTATACAAAAGCAAAAAAGACAATATGAAAATTCTGACCGTGTTTGGCACGCGGCCGGAGGCGATCAAGATGGCGCCGCTGGTGCATGCGCTTAGGGGGAAGCCGGGTGTGGATTGTCGTGTCTGCGTTACCGCACAACACCGGCAAATGCTCGACCAGGTGCTTGATCTCTTCGAAATCAAGCCGGATTACGATCTGAACTTGATGAAGGCGGGGCAGACGCTGCAGTCGATCACGTGCGATATCGTGAACGAGATCACACCGGTTCTGGAATCATTCCGTCCGGACTACGTACTCGTGCACGGTGACACGACGACGACGTTTGCGAGCGCACTCGCCTCGTTCTACCTGAAAATCAAGGTCGGACATATTGAGGCAGGATTGCGCAGTGGAGACATGTATTCCCCGTGGCCCGAAGAGGGGAATCGTAAGTTGACCGGTCAGCTTGCCGATCTTCACTTCGCACCGACTGAAGCCTCGCGCGAGAATCTCATTGCGGAGCGCGTGCGTGACGAAGACATCGTCGTCACCGGCAACACGGTTATCGATGCGTTGTTGGCTGTGACACGACGTCTCGAACAGGACGGCGCGTTACAGCGCCAAATGCGCGAAGCATTCCCGATGCTTGACCCGGCGCGCCGCATGGTACTGGTTACAGCGCATCGCCGCGAGAATTTCGGCGACGGTATCAGGAATATCTGCCATGCCATCAGGCAACTGGCGAGCCGCTACGAAGATGTCGATTTCGTTTATCCGATCCATCTGAATCCGCAAGTCAAGCTGCCTGCCGAAGAGATTCTTTCCGGTATCACGAACGTGCACCTCCTGAACCCCCAAGACTATCTGCCGTTCATATACCTGATGTCGCGTTCCACGGTGATTCTGACTGACTCGGGCGGAATTCAGGAGGAGGCGCCTTCGCTTGGCAAGCCGGTCCTCGTGATGCGTGACACGACCGAGCGGCCGGAGGCGGTCGCCGCGGGCACAGTGCGTCTCGTTGGTTCGGACAGCCAACGAATCGTTGCCGCATGCAGTGAGTTGCTCGATGACCCAGTTCGTTACGAGGAAATGGCGCGCGCCCACAATCCATATGGCGACGGCCTCGCATGCGAACGGATCGTTTCGTTTCTCACCGGCGGTGTTTCGGCTCAAGGCCGGACAGCGGCCGTATTGCTCGCGGACTGAAAGGCAAGCATCCATCAACTGAACCGAATCGAGCGGGACATCGCGCTCGAGTAGCCCGCATGCGCGAGCGACTCGCGAAGAATCTACAAGCAATCAAGGATGTATTGTGACGCAATCTATTAATACCGTTTCCGTCATCGGCCTCGGATACATTGGCTTGCCGACCGCCGCCGTTCTTGCTTCACGCAAGGTTAGCGTGATCGGTGTGGACATCGACAGGAATGCCGTCGACACGATCAATGCGGGCAAAGTACATATCGTTGAACCGGAACTGGACAGTGTTGTTCGAGATGCGGTTCGGGAAGGATGGCTGCGGGCATCGATGGTCGCCGAGCCCGCTGATGCATTCATGATTGCGGTGCCGACGCCGTTCCGTGATGGATACGAGCCGGATCTCTCGTACGTGAAGGCCGCCACCGAATCCATCGCGCCGGTTCTCCGGAAAGGGAATGTCGTGATTCTCGAGTCGACGTCCCCAGTTGGAACCACGGAGCAGATGGCGAAATGGCTTTCGCAAATGCGCAAGGATCTCGTGTTCGCAAGCGATGCCGCGCAAGAGTGCGACGTCCATGTCGCGTATTGTCCCGAGCGAGTCCTGCCGGGTCACGTGATTCGCGAACTCGTTGAGAATGATCGCGTGATCGGCGGGATCAACCCGGCATCGGCGGTGCGTGCGCAGGACGTCTATCGCATCTTTGTGGAGGGCCAACTGCTGATTACCGATGCGCGTACGGCGGAGATGTCCAAGCTCACCGAAAACGCATTCCGCGACGTCAACATTGCGTTCGCCAACGAACTATCGTTGATCTGCGACAAGCTGAACATTGACGTATGGGAGCTCATCCAGATTGCCAACCATCATCCACGCGTCAACATCCTGCAGCCGGGCCCTGGAGTAGGCGGCCACTGCATCGCAGTCGATCCATGGTTCATTGTGAACAAGACGCCTGAAGAGGCAAGGCTGATCCGGGTTGCCCGCGAGGTGAACGACAGCAAGCCGGAATGGGTAATCTCCAAGGTAAAAGACGCGGTCGAGGCAGTTGTTTCTCAGGGTAAGAACGCGGGCGATATTCGAATCGCGTGCCTTGGCCTAGCATTCAAGCCAAATATCGACGATCTGCGTGAAAGCCCGTCGGTCGACATTGTTCTCAATCTCGCCAAGATTTATTCGGAGCGCGTTGTCGCGGTCGAGCCGTATATCGAAGATCTGCCGAAAAATCTGGCGCAAGCAGGTGTTCGCCTAGCGACGCTCGACGAAGCTATTGGCAGCGCGGACGTGCTGGTCATGCTGGTCGATCACACGAACTTCAAGGTGCAGCCGGAACTGCAAGACTGGCAACGACTTGTCGATACCAAGGGTATCTGGCGTTGATCGAGCCTAATACAGACAGGCGGGCGTGTCGGCCGAGCGAAAGGCCAATCTTCCAGGCCGTTCGGACCGGTACTCCTCCAAACCGTTACGCCAGTACGCAATGAACAAGCAGACACCAGCGACACACAAGGCAATGACGACCACGGCGTCTTCCGAACGTGATCCCGCCGCGCTTGCAAGCATGATCGACTTGCTGCAGCGCGAGCTCGAAATCGCACAGTCCAAGCGTGGTGGTCACTACAAGAAGCTCACCTTAGAAATCGAGCGAAACGCAAAGCTGGCGAACGAGGTTTCGCGACTGAAGAACGCGCTCGATCAAACTTGGCTGGATGTTCCGGAGTTTCAGCGGGTCAACGAGGAGCTTGCGGACGCGCGCAAGCAAATCGCGAGCCTGCGCGCCGAACTGGATGTTGCCCAGCAGAAGAGAGCCGGACACTACGCGAAGCTTCAATACGAGATCGAGCGAAACAAGAAGCTCGAGAAGCAGGTCAGGATATTCGAGAGCGAACTCAATCGGGTGAACAATTCGCTGACCTGGGATCTTGGTAGCGCACTTGTCGGCACGAAAAGCATCCTTCAGGTCTTCACGCTGCCGTTGCGGTTATGGCAGGCTAATCAGCGCTATAAGCAGAAGGTGCTGAGGCGTCGCATGACGGGCAATGAAGCGAAGAGGATAGATGCCCCGGCGATCGTTACCCCGGCGCCCATTGTGGCACGTGCGCCGGAGCGACCCACGACGATCGACATTCCGCCCGGCGAGGATCTGTCGATTCTCGGATGGCCGGCACCACCGGCGCATTCGCCAGTCACGGCGATGACGGTTTTCGACGAATTCAGCCGCGAGTGCTTTGCGCCATACCTCAATCTGGTCGAGCCTCGGCCGGACAACTGGAAGGGTCTGTTGGCGCGCGACCAGCCGGAACTGCTGCTGATCGAATCCGCATGGCGTGGAAACAGGTCGTCGTGGCAGTACCGTGTCGGCTCCTACGCGCATCCGCCAGGACGCGAATTGCAAGCCATAGTAAACGGCTTCAAGGAGCGTGGCATTCCGACCGTATTCTGGAACAAGGAAGATCCCGTCCACTTCAACAACTTCATCGAGGCGGCAAGTCAGTTCGATTTCGTGTTTACGACGGCGGAGGAGGCGATGCCTCAGTACGCGGCACGCTCGTCCTCGAATGTGAATGTGCTGCCTTTCGCGTGCGAACCCGGACTGCACAATCCGATCGGTTCGAGCGATCGGAACGGGAAACTATGCTTTGCCGGTAGCTACTATGCCAACCGGTTCGCCGATCGCCGAGACGACCAGATCATGCTGCTCGATGCAGCGATGAAATACAAGCTCGACATATTCGACCGGAACCATGCGGCCGGCGCAAAGAGCGATTTCGCTTTTCCGGAGCGCTTCCAGGAGTGCATCCGCGGAAGCCTGCCGTATGAAGAAATGTCCCGGGCTTACCGTCGCTATAGCGTTTTCCTGAACGTGAATTCGGTGATCGATTCGCGGACGATGTTCTCGCGCCGGGTCTACGAGCTGCTCGCTTGTGGCACACCGGTCGTGAGTACGCGATCACTCGGAATCGACGAAACGTTCGGCAAGGACCTCGTCTGGACGGTAGACGATGCGAAGGAGGCCGACGAGGCGGTGCGCTCGTTGCTCGAATCGACGGACGAGTGGCGCCGAAGAAGCCTGAAGGGTATCCGTGCGGTGTTCTCCGAGCATACGTTCGCTCACCGGACACAGCAGATTCTCGATACGGTCGGCATCAAGAAGCGCGTCATTGAAGATATCCGCGTGCTGGTCTTCGCGGTAGTGGAAAACTCGAACGAAGCGCGACGCGTTGTCGACATGTTCGCCTCCCAGGCCGTGTCGGTATCGGCGAGACGATTGGTGCTATTTGTACGCAAGGGTTTGATCAAATTCCCCGACATGCCGGACGTGGAAGTCGTCTCGCCCGGGAATCATCTCGGCGAATCTGTCTTCCGTGCGAGCACTGCCTTCAACGCCACACATGTCGGCATGTTTTCTCCGCAGGCCTTCTACGGGAAGTGGTACCTGCAGGATCTGCTTCACGCATTTGTTTACAGCCAAGCGGATATCGTTGGAAAGCCCCGCGACGGCACGGACAGGTACGCATTCGATGTGGAGCGCGATCCTGAGGCGTGGCTGCTGCGTGTGAAGTCCGGTCAAAACCGAGCGCTCGACGTGCTGGGTCCCGATGGTGCTGTGCTGGACGGTCAAGGGTCACTGCGTTCGTTCTCGGCCGATTCGGCGAACTACTTGCCGGACGTCGCAAAAATGCCTGAGGCTGTGCTGCGCAACAAGATCTCTGCGATCCAGATCTGACCGACCCGAGTCGACGTGCCCGAGCATATGCGAGGCGACCTCAACTACGTTTGATATCTATCGTTAAAAAATGAAGGCCGGCAAACGCAAAGTACTTGTATGTGGTCACGACCAGAAGTTCTGGTATCCGCTCCAGTCGCATCTCGAGGCCACCGGCCTGTTTGAATTCAAAGAGGATTACTGGTCGGGCCATAACGACCATGATCCGAAGCAGACGCTCGAAATGATGGAGTGGGCGGATATCGTCGTGGCCGAGTGGGCACTCGGGAACGCCGTTTTCTGCGCAAAGCACAAGCGTGACGGCCAGCGCCTTGTCACGCGGTTGCATCTGCAGGAACGCAACACTCCGTATCCCGCGGAGATTGACTACCGGAAGATGGATGCGGTGGTGTTTGTCGGTCAGCACATATTGGACGAATGCGTCGTCAAATTTCCTATGCCGAAGGAGAAAGTGTGCGTGATCGGCAACTTCCTGGATTCGAAGCGCTTCCAGCAGGAAAAGATGGGAGGTAGCGAGTTCAATCTCGGCATGATCGGGATCGTGCCATCCCGCAAGCGTATCGATCTCGCGCTCGATACGTTGCGCCTGTTGCTGGAGAAGGATGAGCGCTACACGTTGCACATCAAGGGGGAGAGCCCGCAGAACTATCGCTGGCTGATGGCTCGTACCGCCGAACGCGAGTACTACACGAAGATATTCGAGGCGATCAATCGCAGTGACCTGCGACACAAGGTCGTATTCGATCCAGCCGGTGACGACGTGCACCAATGGTTCAGGAAGATCGGATTCCTGCTCTCGCCGTCGGATTTCGAAAGCTTCCATATGGCGGTGTCCGAGGGGATGTGCTCGCGTGCGATTCCGGTTGTATGGAACTGGGACGGTGCGAAAACTATCTATCCGCTGCTACCGCTCGTCGATTCGGCACAGGCTGCGGCGGACAACATCGATTTCTTCCGTAAATCGAATACCGGCGCGAGGCTCGCGTCGCAAGGATCGACGTTCATCGGGGACACGTACAGCGCCGATGTCGTTCGAGACCAGTGGCTTGACGTGCTGCTGCCGAAGCAATCCTCTGTGCCGGTCAACGCGATAGCGATCCGGCAGAAGCCGGTAGTGGTTGTGTGGGCGATTGACGCATGGCAGGGATTCCACCGCCGCGAAATGCTCGAGGCGCTGGCAAAGAATGCCGGAGACGCTTGCGATTTCCTCATCGTCGAACCTGGCAATCATTACGCGACCCTGCTCAAGGGAAATCCGGCGCTCGAAAGCGAGTTGCTGTTGTCATTGGATTTGAAGCCGGTTCGCGAAAGCGGCAATGTCGCGCGGATCCGACTTCTCACCGGAGGGTTCCCTGCCGGAGCCGACGTTCATACGTTGTTGAAAGCGAATAATGCCCTCGGCGAGATTGCCGAACGAATGGTCGCGCACCTGTATGGCGCCCGGAGCAAGGTCGTTCACTGGATCTACAAGCCGAACCAGAGAAAACATCTGCGCGAGAAGGCGACGTTCGTGTACGAGGTGTACGACGAATACACCGCCGATTTCAGTACCGGGGCAACTTATCCCGAAGTGGCGCGACTCGAGCCGGAGGTGCTCAGGGAGGCCGATCACGTGTTCTTCACGTCGCAGCCGCTCGCCGATCGCAAGAAGCATCATGCAGGCTCGTGGAGTCTGGTTGGAAACGGTGTTGCGTATGACGTGTTTGCGCGCTATCGCTGTTTCGATACAGCGAGCTCCGCCAAGCGAAAGTCGATCGGATATCTCGGCAATTTGAGCGATTTCTTCGACTGGAAAATGATGTCCGAAGTATGTGCGGAAATGCCGGAACTGGATTTCGTGTTCAACGGACAAGTCGAAAAACATCGATTGAAAGATGTCGAGGAATACGTCGAACGCCTGATGGCGCTCCCCAACGTGTTCTTTGCGGGACGTGTCAGTCGACCGGTTGGCGCTGCCGCTGTCGCACGATATGACGTGGCGATCATTCCTTTCGTCGTCAACGACGCCATGCACGCGGTCGAACCGCTGAAGCTCTGGGAATATTTCGCTGCCGGCAAGCCGGTCGTTTCGTCGCCGATGAACGCGGTGACGGTCAAGAGTCCGTTGCTGAAGGTAGCCGCCAGAAAGGTCGAGTGGATCAGGGCAATCAACGAATCGTTGAGCGAACTCGAGGAAGACATGCATCGCGAAGCGCGAATCGAGCTGGCGCAATCGCGCTCGTGGAGTGCCATGACATCCAATCATTGGGCGACCCTAAAGCGAATTGCCAACATTTGAGGGTATGTCAATCGATTGAGGATTCCGTCGAATACCGCGACGAGCGGGGCGCTGAATGTACCGGAAGTTCGAGAAATACGATGAAATTGCTGATTCTGGGTACATGCGTATCGAGGGATGCGCTGGAGTATGTGTCTGATGGCTCGATCGAACTATCGGATTACTACGCTCGGTCGTCGCTTGCGTCGCTCAATGCCGTTCCGTTTTCGGACGACATTCCGCGCAGCGTAGCCGACATTCCGTCTTCGTTCGGGCGCAGGGTCGTCGAGCGCGATCTGACGAAGCGCTTTTTCCGGGATGCGCTTGTCGACAAGGCTGATATCGTGCTGGTCGACCTCATCGACGAGCGATTCGATCTGTGGGTCGACGATCCGACGGGACGGTGTTGCACGCTGTCCGATGAAATCGTCCGTGCCGGATTTGCGCAGGAATACAAACGAGGCAGAGTGGTTCGCTCCGGCGGCACCGAATTCTGGGATCGATGGTGCGAGGGATGGACGCGCTTTGTCTCCTATGCGAGCGGTATGGGGCTCAAGCGTAATATTGCAATCAACAAGGTGTTCTGGGCGGAGCGAACTGTCTCCGGCCGGCAGTTCAGTTGGGGAGTCGCTGAAAACAATGCGTTGCTTGGCCGGATGTATGACTACATCTCTCGTGATCTGGCGCAGACGCAGTTCCTGGAGTATTCGCCTGAACTGCTGGTCGGCGATGACAATCATCGATGGGGCGTCTCGCCTTTTCACTACGTACCCGCCCTCTATCGGGAAACCATTCGGCTGCTCCACGAGTTTGATCGCTTCACCTGCGTGAACGCAGAGCAATATGAGCGTTGTACGGGCGATTCCATCGAGCTTTCCGCTTCATCCGCATTGGTTGTAGCGTCGGAGACCTCGAGCCGGGAACCAGCGGTGTTCGAAGCCGTGGAGATCGAGCAGGATGGTAGTCTTCTGCAGGCAAGGCTTCGGCGCTCGCCTCTCGCATTGGGTGCGAGCGTGACGCTGCGCAGAAACGGTGACATCGTTGACACGAAAAGCAGTGTCGAAGTCGAAGCAATTGTGTTCGAACTGGCGAAACGCGACGGAATATATTGGCTGGAAGCGGCCGCAGGCGAGGGTGGACCAAATGCGGCTGTGACGTTCTCGCGGCCAGTCTGTTGCAATCTTCCCAAGTATGGGAAGGAAGAGCGGGCAGCGTCGACAAATCAGCCGATGGCATTCGAGTATGTCATCGGCGGCCGGATCTTCCACGTGCTGTTTCGCCAGGGTGAAAAGCGCGAATTGCTGGTTCTCCTCTGTTCGGCACAAACGTTCTGCAAGGTTGCACCGATCGTCGGCACACGGGACGGGATAGGCGACGAACCGCGCCTCGGCAGCTCGTTGCTGTGCATCGTGGATTCGAATCGACACATTGATCAGATCCAGGTGTCGGCCCTTGAAAGATTGCAATGGGCCGACGACACCGTGTTCGCGGAATTGTCCTCCCTGGTGCGGGACACGGCCGAAAAATTGACGGTCGATGTTCCCGCAACCTATGTCTGCGGTATTGAATCGGACGGCATTTCCGCGTTGCGTCTGGCCGCGCTGCTTGATGGCGCGGCGGGGATCGCGGTGAATGTATTGTCAGACTTGACGAATCGTCTGGCCAATGAGAGATTGGCGGCCTCGCGAGGTATCGGGACGGAAAAAGGTCAAGTCGTGACCAATCCGGATTCGGGGCCGAGGGTTGTCGAAGTGCTGTCTTTTGTAAGGAAATCGTATAAATCACGATTTTTTGTATTCGAAGATATTCGTAACCGAGCCGCGTGGGAAAAATATTTTAAACCTGTCTGGACTGCAGTTGGTGGTATTTATCCGGATGTTGAGGCAAGTTCACCCGTGTCCGATGGGCAATATTTGAAAGCATACCGGAACAGCGCAAACGTTTGTTCCCTGGACGGCGAGGTGTTGATGAAAGAGATGTTTAGGCGATTGATTGGGCGAGATTCGCTGTATACGATCGAGTCGCTTGTGCTTACATCTGAAATCGTATGGTTCGACACCGGTGCGAAATTTGCCGATATTGTCATTCAGGCTCATGTTGGAAATTATCCGACTGGAAAGCGCGGGGCTTCACTCGTAGTATTCGAGTTTGATAACGAACCGGATGTGGTCGCGCTCGATCGGGCGGAAATCACCAAATCTGATTTCGGTTATTATCGATATCTCGATTCGTCCATTCACAACGATACTTTGGATTTTTTCGTCGATCTCGATGGCCTCGCCTGTCGACGATTTGGTTTGCGTACGTGGAGCTGGGCATACCCTATATTCATTAACAATCTTACTGTCAACCACAAGCCTTCGACTGTGCGTTCGATTGCGCAGGCCTATAGGGTAAGAAGCCTGGAGGCGTGGCGAGCGGATGACGACGGATTACCGCTGGTTCACGGTAACCTGCTTTCGGTTTGCGATTCGTGCGTTGGGGATGCCGGATGCGCTAATCATAACAAGCGCTGGCATTCCAACATGGCCGAGGCTAATAAGGCGAATCGGTACTACGGGGTCGAGGATCACCTGTTCGATGTTGATGGGCAGCAACTGTTCGCCAGGACCTATACAGGAAATCCGTCTTTTCTAGCCATTCCGAAGTCGCATGATGATTACCTGAAGTTCATTGGCGACAGCTCTCGGAACATGATCCGGAAGGCCGTGCGGCACGGTTACGAATACAAGGCAGCCAATCCAGACGATTATCCTGATGATATTCTCGAAATTCGGACTTCGACTGAGATTCGGCAAGGAAAAAAGATTCCCGAGTATTTTTATAGGCGCCCGCAGTCCATCCTGTTGAAGCATGCTTGCCCGAGACATCGCGAGATCTTCTTCGGTGTGTTCTTCGAAGGCAGAATTCGTGCATACATAACGATGTTCTGTTATGGAGAAATACTTCAGATAAATCACATATTGGGGCATCGTGACCACCTGAGTAGCGGCGTCATGAATCTGCTGATGAGTGAGGCCGTGCGGGTGATCATTGAAACGATGCCTTGGGTTCGTGGTATTAATTATCTGTATCAGGGCAACGTAGGCACCGGCCTCAACGTTTTCAAGTCGGGTTTGGGGTTTCGACGCTCAAGGGTGATGGTTTACGACGTCGGTCCGGATCTGGATGCAAAGGTAAAGCAGTACCTTGATATTGCCGAATATGACGACGCGGCTGAGGTGCTTCCTGCCCCTGCCGGCGAAAAAAACAGGAGGGTGGAAGGAAGGCGGATCAAGGAGGTCGAAATCGCATGGTCCGCTCACGTGGACAGGGACGACGCTTTACATGCGATCACCGAGCAACTGGGCGATCTGGCAAGGATCGCCGTGAGCGCTGACGGCGGAATCGGGCCGGACGATGTGCCATCGGGTGAGAACGGGTTTGTCGTCGAGTGCAAGGATCCTGCTGCCATTTCCCGGGTGCTGACAAAGGGATTAAAGGAACTCGGGACCATGCTTGACGCGGGCAACAAGGTCATCTTCCACATTCCGGCAGATCAGGTGGACTCCGGGGGGCGAATAGCGGATTTCCTGCAGCGTCGCTCCGGCGAGGACGCATTGAGCAAGGGAGCGGTGCGGAACATCTTCAAGGGAAGCCGCTTCGTGCCGACGCTAGTGGTGAAGTATGGTAAAGCAGACGACAAATGGTCGTCCCTGATCGTGGTGGACAAAATCGACTGACTTTCTCTCGAGATGGAAAGCGGGCGGTTGAATTTCGGAGTAATTGGTTCGTGGTGAAGTTTTACGTGAACATGCGTTGCGGGATCGCCGCCCGCTGCGTGATTCGGCCGCAGGCGATTGGGTGATGACGCATCCGAAACCGACCGTGGCGCTCGTCGCCGACCTGCTGACAAGCGCCAGCCTCGTGTATGACGCGCGCGTGGTGCCGGTCGGGCCCCTCGACTACCGCTGGCGCCTTCCATTGAGCCGGCCGGACTTCTTGCTCGTTGAGTCCGCCTGGGAGGGCCCGAAGGCGAAATGGAAATACAAAATTGCCTCTTATCCGGACCACCCGTTGCGAACCAATCTTGCGCTTGCGAAGTTGGTCGCGGCTGCGCGCGATCGCGGCATCCCGACGGTGTTCTGGAACAAGGAAGACGGTGTGCACTTTGACAGATTTGTCGAGAGCGCCAAGCTTTTCGATTATGTGTTTACGGTCGATGCCGGGAGCGTGCCGAAATATCGGGCTGCGCTCGGGAGCGGGGTGCCTGTCAACACCATGATGTTCGCGATCCAGCCACGGACACACGGATTCCAAGGATTCAATTTCAAGTATCACAGGGCGTCCTTCGTCGGAAGTTATGGCCGCCACGTTCACGAGCGTCGCCGGTATTGGCAGGACATACTGTTCGGCGCCGCATGCGGGTCCGGTCTCGGTCTGACGGTGGTCGACAGGAACTCGCAACGCAAGGCCCAGCACTACCGGTTTCCGAGTCTCCCCGATCTGGATGTGCTTCCGGCGATGTCGCATGCGGAAACCGCGTCGGTCTTTCGGGACTATCTGGTGTCGCTTAACGTCAATACGATCGAAGACTCGTCGACGATGTTTTCTCGCCGCTTGGTTGAGATCCTCGGTTGCGGAGGGATTGCAGTAACGAATCCCTCGCCTGCGGTCGATGCGCTGTTTCGCGACTACTGCTATCAGGTTCACGATATGGCGGAGGCGGAGGATCTCTTTGCGCGCCTCCTGCGCGGTCCGTCGTCGATCGACCTGGAGCGCGCGCGCGCGGGCGCCGAGTATGTGTTGAATCATCACACGTGGTCTCATCGCCTTCGTGAGATCGCGGCAGTGATCGCCGGATGAGAGCGAGGTCCGCACTTTCACGAGCGCTCCTCATATGGGGACGGACAGCATCGTGGATGATGCAGCGCCCGGTCGTCGACGTCCTGGTGATCGGCGACTCGCACGTTCGCGTCTTTGAACACGCCTGGTTCCAGGTCGCGTTGCCCAACGTGAAGTTCATGGTCGAATACGTGCCGGGTGCGACCGCGATCGGGATCGTCAATCGCCATTCAATCACATCCGCGTGGTCCAAATTCGATACGGCGCTTGACGAAATCGAGCGTGATCTCATCATCGTGAACTTGGGTGAAGTCGATACGGGATACTCCCTTTGGCGTCTCATGGAGACGCGCGGCGACGCAATGCCAGAAATATTCGACCGTGCGGTCGACAACTATTGTGAATATATAGGGGACCTGTCGAAGCGCGGGCGCATCGTTGTACTGAGTGCTCCGTTGCCGACGCTGAATGACGAAATGGCACGGAAAAATCGGGGTAATGCGATCCGCGAGCACGTCGATGCCACTCAGCGGCAACGGACGGAATTGACTCTGCAGTTCAACGCTCGCGTCATGGCGTTCTGCACCGGCATCGGCGTGTCGTATCTCGATTCCAGTCCTTCCGCGCTGGGTGCGAATGGCGTCGTGAAGGATTCGTGGCGCCGTAAGGATCTCGACCACCACTACGCACGATGGCCCTATGCACGAGATCTGGCGCGCCGCCTCGGACCGTTGCTTGAGGATATCGGGCGGGCTTGCCATCGCAGCTCGCAGGACGGTGCTGCGCGCGATGCAGACCACGAGGAGGCGCAGTGAGCGGGTGCAGGGAGTGGGGCGTTCCTATCTGGAGCGTCGGGCTATGGACGCTTCGCCGATCCGTCCTGCTGGATGCACGGGTGAAACTGTGCTGGCACTGGCAGGTCGGGCGGGCAACCGGATTTCTTGGCTGGGGGAAGCGGGAAAGCGGGGCGCGTGCTGAGCGCTGGGCCGGTGCCGCCGGGGTGTCGACGTTGAGACTCGAAGACGGCTTCCTCCGCTCCGTCTCCCTCGGCGTTCTCGGCGATGCCGCCTTGTCGATCGTCATCGACGATCTAGGCATCTACTACGACGCCAGCCGACCATCCCGTCTCGAGATGCTCGTGAAGGACGCCGCCGCGCTGCAGGGTGATCATGCCGATGAATGGCGGATCAAAGCCGACCACGCGATGTCCCTGATCGTTCGCCACGGCCTGTCGAAATACAACCACGCGCCCGATTTCGTTCCCCCCGACGACTGGCGTGACGACGCGATCCTGGTCATCGACCAGACCGGCGGCGACGTCGCTGTCCGCCTGGGCGGCGCCGACGCGTCGTCGTTCCGCGCGATGCTTGCCGCCGCGCTCGCCGAAAACCTCGGCAAGCCGGTCTGGATCAAGACCCATCCCGACGTGATGTGCGGCAAGAAAGCCGGTTATCTCGTCGACGCGGCATTCGACGATCCGCGCGTGCGCCTGCTGCCGGCCGATGTCAGTCCGCCTTCGCTGTTGAAGCGGGTCGGCAAGGTCTACGCCGTTTCGTCGCAAATGGGCTTCGAGGCGCTGCTGTGCGGCAAGCCGGTCGTGACATTCGGCTTGCCGTGGTACGCCGGCTGGGGGCTCACCGACGATCGCCATGCGCACGCACCGATCGTTGCCGCTCGTCGCGGCAACGCGACGCTGCACCAGCTGTTCGACGCAGCGTACCTGCGCTATTGCCGCTACATCGATCCGCAAACCGGCAGTCGCGGCACGATCTTCGACGTGATCGCCCATCTCGCGAAGCAGCGCCGGCTGAACGAAGTGACGAGAGGCGAGCTCGTGTGCGTCGGGCTGAGCCTGTGGAAGCGCAGCGTGGTCGCACCGTTTCTACGGCACGGCGGCGCGCGCGTGCGTTTCGTCGACTCGCCGGCGGCGCTGCGGCGTCTGCCGCCGGACGCGTCGCGGCGCGTCGTGCTATGGGGTGCGCGCCGTCCCGATGTCGCTGCGGTCGCACAGGAACTGGGCTTGCCCGTGCTTCGCATGGAGGACGGGTTCATCCGGTCCGTCGGGCTGGGCTCGAACCTGATCGCACCACTTTCGCTCGTGATCGACGATCTTGGCATCTATTTCGATCCGCGCACGCCGTCCCGGCTGGAGGCGCTCCTCGAGCGAGGCGGCTTCGACGATGCGGAACTCGCCGAGGCGCGCACCGTGCGCGCGGCGCTGGTCGATGCACGCATTGGCAAGTACAACGTCGGCAACGGTGGCGTCGTGCTGCCGTCGCCCCGCCCGGCGAAAGTGATTCTGGTGCCGGGGCAGGTCGAAGACGATGCATCGATCCGGACTGGCTCACCGTGGATCTCCACGAATCTCGGTTTGCTGTCGAGGGTGCGGGCCGCCCATCCCGACGCGTTCATCGTCTTCAAGCCGCATCCCGACGTCGTCAGCGGCAATCGCGCGGGTGCGGTTGCGCCGCACGACGCGCGCCGACTCGCCGATGCCGTGGCGCCTGAATCCGACGTGATCGCATGCGTCGAGCAGGCCGACGAAGTGCATACGATGACGTCGTTGACCGGCTTTGAGGCGCTGCTGCGCGGCAAGCGGGTCGTCTGCTACGGTGTGCCGTTCTATGCAGGCTGGGGGCTGACGCACGACGTCTTCGCGAGCGTATCGCCAGGCGCCGAGCACATGCCGATCGCCGGCGACAGGTCCGATACCCATCCGGTCTGGTCGCGTCGCACTCGCCGGCTGACGCTTGACGAGCTGATTGCCGGGACGCTGCTGCGCTATCCGCGTTATGTCCATCCGGTATCCCGCGCCGTGATCGACGCGCAACACGCAATCGGATTGTTGCACGCGCAGCGACAGTCGATGGGGCAGGGCAAGCTGAAGCGAAATCGGCTTGAGCAACAGTCCGGGAAAGTCAAGATGTGGGTGTTGACGACTTACTCGGAATATCGGATTTCGGCGCGCAAGACGCTTTACATGTCGCTGCAGCGCTGGCTCGCGAAGCTTTAGCCGGCGGTCATGGGGCAGTGCCGACGGTGTTCGATAACGCCAATCCGCGTTAGCGTTTTTTAGACGACTAAAGTTGTATGGTTATCTCGTAAAACGATACAATCGTTCACCTATAAATCCGGGGCTAAAAAATCGGGGCAGGGTGGTGATTTAAACTGCCGGCGCATTCGACGTTCATTTCGTTTACGTGCGTAAAAATATTGAAAAATGATAAATCATATTAATAATGCGACGCTCTTTTCTGGTTCTGCAGGGCACGGCATCGCCGTTCTTTAGCCGATTGGCCGAGGCGTTGCGGAGTCGCGGCCATCGCGTTCGCAGGATTAATTTCTGTGGAGGAGACCTGGCGTATTCCGGCAACGGCGCTGCGAGCGATTACACCGCGCATCCGGACGAGCTTGCCGCGTGGTATGCGACAACACTCCGAACCGGCGACGTGACGGATGTGATCCTGTTCGGCGACTGCCGGGCCATTCACCGGCCCGTGCATCCTGTCGCCCGCGATCACGGTGTCGCCGTGCATGTATTCGAGGAAGGATACGTGCGTCCGCATTGGCTGACACTCGAGCGCCATGGCGTGAATGGCCGCTCATTGCTGCCGCGCGATCCGGCGTGGTATCTGGATCAGCGCGGCGTAACGCCCCCGCGCGATCTCGGGCATGCCACCGGATATCGACTGGCCGTGCGTGCCTATCACGACATGCGCTATCGTGCGGCCAATACACTGTATCGGTCCCGTTTCCCGAATTATTGCAGCCATCGTCCGCGCAACGGTTTTGTCGAATACGCGGGACTGGCGACACGCGCGTTGAAACAACCGATATTCGATCGCGAGTCCGCGCGCGTGACGCAGGGTCTGCTTGGCGGGCGGCCCTATTATCTGTTTCCGCTCCAGGTCAATGCGGACGCGCAAATCGTCCACCATTCGCCATTCGGCAGCGTGCGCGCATCGATCGACGTCGTACTGCAATCATTCGCGCAGCACGCGCCCGACGGACACGACCTGCTGGTCAAGAACCATCCGCTGGACACGGGCGTGTTCGATTATCGCGGGCACGTCCGGCAGCTCGCGCGCGCGCTCGGGGTGGCCGATCGCGTGTCGTTCATCGACGCCGGCCACCTGCCGACGCTGCTCGATCATGCGCGTGGCGTGGTGCTGGTCAACAGTACGACCGGGATGTCGGCGCTTTACCACCATTGCCCGCTGATCGCACTGGGCGTGGCGATCTACGACATGCCGGGGCTGACGTGGCAAGGCGGGCTCGACAGCTTCTGGGCGCATGCCGAGCGGCCCGACGAAGGCTTGTTCCACGCCTTTCTGGATTATGTGATTCATCACACGCAGATCAACGGCGACTTCTATACGGATACCGGCATCGAGATGGCCGTGGCGGGTGCCGTGCGACGACTGGAGGCCACCCACGTGGAGATCGATCATGCGTTCGCATGAGCCGCGTCATGTCGTGATCACCGGCGCGACTGCCGGACTCGGGCGTGCGCTGGCGCTCGCCTATGCCGCGCCCGGCGTCGTTGTCGGGTTGATCGGCCGCGATGCCGCGCGCCTCGACGACGTCGCGGCTGCCTGCCGGGCGCGTGGCGCGGCGGTTGAATGCGGTCGCGTCGACGTATGCGACGCCGAAGCGATGTGCACGTGGCTGAACGCGTTCGACGACACGCATCCGATCGATCTGCTGATCGCGAACGCGGGCGTGGCGAGCACGCTGGCGCACGCCGACGATTGGGAGGAACTCGAGCGCACGGCCGTGGTGGTCGATACGAATCTGTACGGTGCGCTGCATGCGGTGCTGCCGGTGATCGCCCGCATGCGCGCGCGCCGTCGTGGCCACGTTGCGATGGTCAGTTCGCTCGCCGCGTTGCGCGGGATGGCGATTTCGCCCGCCTATTGCGCGAGCAAGGCGGCGATCAAGGCCTATGGCGATTCGGTGCGGCCGGTACTCGCACGCGACGGCATCAGGATGTCGATCGTGCTGCCCGGATTCGTGAAGACCGCGATGAGCGACGTATTCCCGGGTGACAAGCCGTTCATGTGGTCGGCCGATCGCGCCGCGCGGCATATCCGCCGCAGGCTGCACGCGGGACGCGCGGAAATCGCGTTTCCGGGCGCGCTCGCCTTCGGGATGCGTTTGCTGACGCTGTTGCCGGCGCTGCTCGCCGATGCGATTCTCGGCAAGCTGTCGTACTTGCCGCGCGAGGGGCGCTAGCATGTCCGGCACGCTGGCACTCGTCTACGCGATGGCATTGGCCGCGTCGTTCGGCCTGGATGCCGTCGCGGTGCCGCGTGCGCCGTTGCGCAGGTCCTGGCGTGCCGTGCTGCTGCATGTGGCGGCCGTGTCGTTCGTTGGCGCCTGCGTGCTGATCGCTACGTCGCGGCCGGTGTTTTCCGCTGGCATCGCGGCGGCGCTGGTGGCGCTGCTGGCCGCCATCAGCAACGCGAAGTTCGAATCGCTGCGCGAACCCTTCGTCTTCACCGATCTCAGCCTGTTCAGCCAGTTGTTTGCCCATCCGCGGCTCTATCTGCCGTTCCTGAGCGTCGGCAAGGTCGTCGCGATCGCGGCCGGCGTTTTGCTGCTCGTCGCGGGCTGCCTGCTTGACCATGCGGCGGCACCTGCGCGCGCGGTCACCGCGGCCGTCGCACTCGCCTGTCTACTGATCGGGGCGCGGCTGGCCGCACGCTTGCCATTGACGCTCGATGCGGCGGTGGACCAGCAGCGACATGGCTTCTTCGCGGTGTTCGTCGCCTATTTGCTCAATGGTCTGCGGCCCGCAACGCTGAAGACGTTCGCCGCCGCGGCCGGTGCGAGCCGGTTCTCGTCCGGCTCGCCGTCGCGCACGCCTGACGTCGTCGTGATTCAGAGCGAGTCGTTCTTCGATATCCGGCGCGCGACGTCCGCGATCGCGCCGTCGCTGCTGTCGGCGTTCGATCGAGCTCGGCGCGAAGCCGTCGCGCACGGCAAGCTGACCGTTCCCGCATGGGGCGCGAATACGATGCGCACGGAGTTCGCGGTGCTCACGGGCATTCCCGCCGATCAACTTGGATACGCGCGCTTCTATCCGTATGCGTTTCTGCGCAAGATGTGCCCGTCGCTTGCCGGGTGGTTCAGGCGCGGCGGCTACAGGACGCTCGCGGTGCATCCGTATCACGCGGATTTCTTCGGGCGCGATCGCGTGTTTCCGCTGATGCACTTCGACGCGTTCATGGACATTCGCAGCTTCGACGGTCGTGCGTGCGTCGGGCCGTACGTCGCGGACGCGGCCGTCGCCGACGCGATCATCGACGTGCTGGACGCACCGCGCGAGCAACCCGTGTTCGTCTTCGCGATGACGATGGAGAACCACGGGCCGCTTCATCTGGAGACGGTGGCCGCCGGTGAAGCGGCTCGCTACCATGCGCTCGGCGAAGACGACGCGTGGCACGATCTGACCGCATACCTGCGTCACCTCGATAACGCCAACCGGATGATCGCGCGACTGCTCGATCATCTGAGGCAAAGCGACCGCGAGACGATCGTCTGCTTCTACGGAGACCACGTGCCGGCCATGCGGCGCGTGTTCGACAAGCTCGGTGTGCTGCCCGATCGCAGCGATTATTTCGTCTGGAAGAATGATGCGAGCGCCAACGTCCGCGCACAGGAGATCCGGGCAGAAGAACTGGGCCGAATACTGATGTCGGCCGTCACCCATTCGAACGAGCCGCGTGCGTGTGATCGCAATGCGCTGGCCAAATCAGAAAGAGCATGAACAAGCAAATAGCGATCATCGGGATGGCGTGTCGGTTCCCCGGTGGCGTCGAGAGTCCCGACGACTTCTGGCAACTGCTGCGCGACGAACGCGATGCCGTGACCGCCATTCCGCCGGACCGTTTCGGTACGGCGTTCTACCAGCACCCGTCGAAACGGGAGCCGGGAAAGAGCTATACGTTCGCGGCGGGCGTCGTCGACGACGTCGCGGGATTCGATGCCGAATTCTTCGGCATCTCGCCGCGCGAGGCGGCGCAAATGGATCCGCAGCAGCGGCTGTTGCTCGAACTCGCATGGGAGGCGTTCGAAGACGCCGGCGTGCGTCCCGCCGCGATGCGCGGACGCGACTGCGGCGTATTCGTCGGCGTGGCGGGCATGGATTACGGCAACCGCAATATGGACGACATGAACACGATCGATCCGTATTCGGCAACCGGTAACACGCTCAGCATCGCGTCGAACCGCGTGTCCTACCTGTTCGACTTGCGCGGCCCGAGTATGTCGGTCGACACCGCATGCTCGTCCTCGCTCGTCGCGCTCCATCAGGCGGTCCGCGCGCTGCAGTCCGGCGAGACCGCGATGGCGCTGGCCGGCGGCGTCAACCTGCTGCTGCATCCGTTCGGTTTCGTCAGTTTCTCGAAGGCGTCGATGCTGTCGCCGCGCGGCCGTTGCCGCGCGTTCGATGCGACCGGCGACGGCTACGTGCGCGCCGAAGGCGGCGCGTTCGTGCTGCTCAAGCCGCTTGACCAGGCGCTGGCCGATGGCGACACGATCCACGCGGTCATCGCCGGATCGGGCGTGAATTCGGATGGCCATTCGCACGGCGGCATCAATGTGCCGGCGGCGGCGACGCAGGCCGACCTGCTGCGCGCCGTCTATCGACGAGCGGGCGTCGACCCGCGCACGCTCGCCTATCTCGAGGCGCATGGCACGGGCACCGCGGTCGGCGATCCGATCGAGGCGCGTGCGTTGATCGACGCGGTATCGGGCGGCCGGCCCGAGTCCGATCCGCTGCTGATCGGCTCGGTCAAGACCAATATCGGACACCTCGAAACGGCATCGGGCATGGCGGGCCTGCTGAAGGCCGTGCTGTGCCTGAAGCACCGCGCGGTGCCGCGCTCGCTGCATTTCGACACGCCGAATCCCCGCATCGATTTCGAAGGCGGCCGCTTGCGCGTGGTCGATCGGTTCACGCCGCTCGAGCGCGGCGATGCACCGCTGACGATCGGCATCAACTCGTTCGGCTTCGGTGGCACGAATGCACACGTCGTCATCACCGAAGCGGCGGCGCCGGCGCCGGCCGCGCAGTCGGTTGCGACGATCGATGCGCCGCTGCCGCCGCTTGTCCTTGCCGCACGCTCGCCGGCCGCGCTGGCAGCTGTCGCCGCACGTCATCTCGCACGCTTGCAGTCCGGTGCCGACTGGACCGCGCTCGCGGCGGCAGCCGCGCGGCGTCGCCAGTGGCTCGAGCATCGCGCGGTCGTCGCACCGGCCGATCGGGCGGAAGGGCTGGCGGCGCTCGCGGCACTGGCCGAGCCGTCGGAGCACGGTTTGCCGGCGTGTGCCGTGCAGGGGGAGGCTGTTGAAGGCGACGCGCCGGTCGCGTTCGTCTACTCGGGCAACGGCTGTCAATGGGCCGGGATGGGCAAGCGACTCTATGCCGAGGATGCCGTGTTTCGCGCGGCACTCGACGAAGTCGACGCGCTTTGGCGTGCGGACGGCAACGCATCGCTCGTCGAAGTCATGTGCGAAGGCGTCGACGCCGAATGGCTCGCCGCGACCGAGAACGCGCAGCCACTGTTGTTCGCGATGCAGGTCGGCATCACGCGTGTACTGAGCGCGCGCGGCATCCGCTTCGATGCAGCGGTCGGCCATAGTGTCGGCGAGATCGCCGCGGCCTGGGCGTCCGGTGCGCTCACGCTCGCCCAGGCCGTGCGCGTGATCCGGATTCGCAGCGGCGCCCAAGGCCTGACGCGCGGCGCGGGCAGGATGGCGGCGGCCGGTATCGGCGAAGCCGCGGCGCGCGACTGGATCGCGCGTCTCGATCTCGCCGCGGCCATTGAAATCGCGGGCACCAACAGCCCCGACGCGGTGACGCTCGCGGGCTCGCAAGCCGCGCTCGAGGCGATCGGTGCGGCATTGACGGGCGCGGGCCATTTCTACCAGATGCTCGAGCTCGACTACGCGTTCCACAGCCGCCGCATGGACGCGATCGAGCCGGTCGTGCGCGACGGGCTGGCCGATCTCGCGCCGCGCGATACTCATACGCGATTCGTGTCGACGGTGACCGGCGACACGCTGCCGGGTACCGCGCTCGATGCGGGTTACTGGTGGCGCAACATTCGCGAGCCGGTCCGTTTCGGCGACGCAATTGCGCGCCTGGCCGACGATCGCGTGCGCGTGTTCATCGAGATCGCGCCGCACGCGATCCTGCGCACGTATGTGAAGCAGACGCTGGCCGCGCGCAACGCGCCGGGCGTCGTCGTGCCGACACTCAAGCGTCAGCACGATAGCGCGGAGATGCTCGCCCATTCGGTCCTGTCGGCGGTCGCGCAGGGCGCGCGTGTCGATCTGGACCGCTTCGTTCCCGACGCGCCGCATGCCGCGCTGCCGACCTATCCGTGGCAGCGCGAGCGTTACTGGCTGGTGCCGAGCGTCGAGGGCTACGGGCTCGTGAACCGGCGCGTCGATCATCCGCTGCTCGGCTATCGCCTGCACGAGCACGCGTTCGCCTGGGAGAACCAGCTCGATCCGCAGCGCGTGCCGATGCTCGCCGATCATGTGGTCGACGGTGGCGTTGCGTTCCCGGGCGCCGGTTATGTCGAAATGGCGCTCGCGGCGGCGTGCACGTTCTTCGGCACACCGGAGGTGGCCATCGAGAACGTCGAGATCCGCATGCCGGTCGTGTTCCAGCCGCAGCATGCGAAGCTGTTCCGGTTCGTAATCGACGTGCGCACCGCGTCGTTTACGATCGAGACGCGCGACCGGATGACGGAAGGTCCGTGGAACCTGAACGTGACGGGGCGCCTGCTCGAAAGCGGCAATACGCTCGACGCCGACAGCACGCCGGATGCTTCTGTCATCGCGCACCTGCAGTCGCGTCCGGCACTGTCCGGTGACGCGCTGTATGCAGGCACGACGGCAATCGGTCTGAGCTACGGACCGGCGTTCCGGTGGGTGCGGTCGCTGCGCGTGTCGGGCGACGACGCGCTGGCCGAGCTCGAGATGCCGTCGGTCCTTGCCGACGCGCATGCGCGGTCGGACTATCTGCTGCATCCCGCGCTGATGGACAGCGGCTTCCATCCGCTGTTCGCCGTGCTGGGGCAGGCCGGCGCCGCGCCGGATGATGCGCATGCGGCATTCGTTCCGGTCCAGATCGGCCGCGTGGATTGCCTGAGCGGCGAATCGATTCGCCGCGTGCTGGCGCGCATTCATCGTCGCAGCCCGCATTCGATCGTCGCGTCGTTCGAATTCATCGATGCGCACGGCAAGATCGTCGCGCGCCTTGGCGCGTGCCGCTTCCGTCGCGTCGATCTCGCCGGGCGCCGTCATGGCGTGCCCGCGCGCTTTGCCTATGTGCTCGAAGCGCGGCCGCTGCCGGCCGGTTATACGGCCGACGCGCTGCCGCCGCCGGGTGTGCTCGTCGAGCGTGCGAATGCGCATGTCGCGGCACGTGAGGACTTCACGCGCCGCACACGGCATCTGACCGAAATGCTGCCGCTGCTCGACGTGCTTGCCGGTCTGCACGCGCTCGATGCGCTGGATGCGCTTCGCGCATTCGCCCAGCCGGCACGCCTGGCGCACACCGACTCGCAACAGGTCGCGCGACTGGCGGAGATCGTCGTCGAGGATGGGCTGGCCCGCTTCGAAGGCGATCGTCTGGTTCGCGATGACGACGCCTGCGCGGCGATGCCCGAGCGTGACGCGCTGTGGCGCGACGTGCTGGCGGCATCGCCGGCCCATGTCGCCGAACTGACGTTGCTGGCGCACGTCGGGGCGGTGCTGCCGCGCGTGCTGCGCGACGCGTCGCCCGCGGGCGCGCTGCTGTCGTCCACCGGCCGCAGTCTGATCGAACAGTTCTTCGATGCATCGCCGACGTGGGCGCATGCGCGCGCGCTGCTCGCCGCCTGCGTGACGGAGGCTGTCGCGGCGTGGCGGGACGCACGTCGCTTGCGTGTACTGGAGATCGGTACCGCGAACGGCGACGTGCTGCAACCGCTCGACGTGGACGTGCCGGCCGGTCGCTGCGAATACATGCTGGCGGGTACGCAGCAGCAGCTTGCCGGGTTCGACGCGGACGCGCACGCTCATGTGCGGACGCTGGCGTTTGCGACCGACGCGCCGCTGTTCTCGCAATGCCGCGATACGACGCCGTTCGACGTCGTGATCGTCAACCGGATGCTGGGCGATCACCCGGACCCGCTCGCCGCGCTGACGGCGATCGCCGAACGGCTCGCGCCGGGCGGGCTCGTCGTCATCGCCGATGCGCGCCGCAGCCGCTTCTCCGACATCGTGTTCGGCGCGGCTGGCGGCGAAGTTGCCGCCAGCACGTATGGCACGCTGGCGCCCGCCGCGATCGTGTCGATGTGCGAACGCGCCGGGCTGGTCGAGGCGGTGCGCGATATCGAGCAAGGCCTCGATCTCGAAGGCGTGCCGACGTTCGTCGTCGCGCGCAAGCCGGCTGCCGACGTGCAAATGGCAGCCGACGATCGAGCGCATCGCATGGCCGGGAACGACGGCGCGCACTGGCTGATCGTGCAGGATGATGACGATGCGTTCGGCATCGCCGTGGCGGGCGAACTCGAGCGACTGGGTTGCAGCGTCGAGTCGGCATCGGTGTGTGATGCCGCGGCATGGTCGGCGCGCCAGCCGGCCGAGCATCCGGCGCATGTCGTGTTCGTTGCGCCGCTCGCGTCGCTGGACACGGCCGACGGTGCGGCCGTGATGCGCGCGCAGCAAGGCGGCGCGCTCGCGCTGGCATCGCTCGTGCGCGACCTCGATGCGGCCGGCGCCACGGAGCGCGGCCGACTGTGTGTCGTGACGCGCGGCGGTGCGCCGTTCGCAACCGGTGCATCGTCACATCCCGAACAGGGAACGTTGTGGGGTCTCGGCCGTGTGATGGCGAACGAGTATCCGACGCTGCCGATTCGGTTGATCGACGTCGATCAGGCCGTCGCACAACCGGCGCTGCCGCTTGCGATGGCGCTGCTTGGCGACGATGGCGAGGAAGAAGTGCTGCTTGCGCCGCAGGGCCGCTACGTGCCACGCATGCTGCCGGCCGCGCAGGCGGCCGAGCGTGAGCGCGCGCAGCCGAGCGCATCGGATCATCCGGGCGCACGGCTCGCCTTCGACATGCCGGGTTCGTTGCGCAACCTCGAATGGTTCGCGATGCCGGCACGCGATCTCGCCGCCGGAGAAGTCGAGATCGAGCCGATGGCGACGGGGCTCAATTTCCGCGACGTGATGTACGCGATGGGGCTGCTGTCGGACGAGGCCGTCGAGACGGGCTTCGCGGGCGCGACGATCGGCATGGAAATGTCGGGGCGGGTCGCCCGGGTCGGCCCGGACGTCGACGGCTTTGCGCCGGGCGACGCGGTGCTGGGTTTCGCGCCGGCATCGTTCGCGACGCGCGTGGTCACGCGCGCAACCGCGATCGCACGCAAGCCCGAGTCGATGTCGTTCGAGGAGGCCGCCACCGTCCCGACGACGTTCTTCACCGCGTACTACGCGCTGTGCGAACTGGCGCGGCTGCGGCGCGGCGAGCGCGTGCTGGTGCACGGCGGCGCGGGCGGGGTCGGCATCGCGGCGATCCAGATCGCGCGGCATCTGGGTGCGGAAGTCTTCGCCACGGCCGGCAGCGACGAGAAGCGCGAGTTCATTCGCCTGCTTGGCGTCGAGCGCGTGTTCGATTCGCGCAGCCTCGCGTTCGCCGACGAGATCCGCGCGCGCACGAACGGCGAAGGCGTCGACATCGTGCTCAACTCGCTCGCCGGCGAGGCGATGGTGCGCAGCATCGATACGCTGCGCCCGTTCGGCCGCTTCCTCGAACTCGGCAAGCGCGATTTCTACGAGAACAGCCAGATCGGCCTGCGGCCGTTCCGCAACAACATCAGCTATTTCGGCATCGACGCCGATCAGTTGATGGGCGTGCTGCCGTCGCTGACGACCCGGCTGTTCGAGGAAGTGATGGGCCTGTTCTCGGCCGGCGTGCTGCATCCGTTGCCGTACCGCGCATTCCCGGCCGCGCGTGCGGAGGAGGCGTTCCGCTACATGCAGCAGGCGCGCCAGATCGGCAAGGTGCTCGTCACCTATCCGTCCGGCACGCCGGTACCGACGCGTGGTGTCGCATTGCCGACGCTGTGGCTCGACCCGGATGCCGCGTATCTGATCGTCGGCGGCACCGGCGGGCTGGGATTCGCGACCGCACGCTGGATGATCGAGCGCGGCGCGCGGCATGTGACGCTCGCGAGCCGCGGCGGCGCACTGGGCGCCGAGATGCTGGCGGAAGCCGGTCGCTGGCGCGACACGCTCGGCGCGGACGTGTCGGTCGCGCGATGCGACGTGACCGACGGCGCGGCCCTCGACGGCCTCGTCGACGAGATCGAGCGTCGCGGGACGCCGCTCAAGGGTGTGCTGCATTCGGCGATGCGGATCGACGACGGGCTGCTGCGCAACGTCGACGACGCGCGCTTCGCGGCCGTGCTCGAACCGAAGGTGGCGGGCGCATGGAACCTGCATCGCGCGACGCAGCGTTGCGCGCTCGATTTCTTCGTCGTGTATTCGTCGGCGACGACCTATCTCGGCAATCCGGGGCAGGGCGCGTATGTCGCCGCCAACGGTTTCCTCGAGGCGCTGGTCGCGCATCGTCGCGCGGCCGGTCAGCCGGCCATGTTCATGGCGTGGGGGCCGATCGAGGACGTCGGTTTCCTCGCGCGCAACGCAGGCACGCGCGAGGCGTTGCAGTCGCGTATCGGCGGTGCGTCGATCACGTCGAACGAGGCGATGGCCGCGCTCGAACGCGCGCTGGCGCAAGGAGGCGCCGGCGAAGCCGTCGTGCGTCTGGACTGGGGCGCCGTCTCGCGCGGCATGCCGGCCGCGCACGCGCGGCGTTACGCTGCGTTGCAGGCGGGTGGAGCGGCCGAGACGTCGAGCGAGGATCGCGTGTTGCTGGAGCAGGTGCGTGCGTTGCCGCCTGCCGACGCTGTCGCGCTCGTCGAGACGGCACTGCGCGGCCAGATCGCGCGGATTCTGCACATGTCGCCGGAGCGTGTCGATGCCGGCCGGTCGGTCCTCGATCTCGGGATGGATTCGCTGATGGGCATGGAGCTCGGCATGGCCGTCGAGGAGACGTTCGGCGTCAAGCTGTCGATCATGGCGATCGCGGAAGGCGCGACGGTGCATACGCTGGCCGAGCGCATCGTCGAGTTGCTCGATACGCAGAGCGGCGACGAGAAAGCCACGGCGGCGGACGAACTGGCGCAAGCGCTGGTCGCGCGGCATGCGCTGGGTGATGAAGCGCGGGCCCAGCTCGAGCGGGGTGCAAATTGAACGAGCCAGGCAGCGAAAGCGTGCCAGTCGACGCGGAGATTCCCCGAATCAAACTGCCCCCGGGCTGGCAGGCGAGCGAGGGCACGCTTGCGCGGCCGCTGGCACTGTCGGGACATGGTTTGCATACCGGTCGGCACGTGCAGGTGCGGATCCTGCCGATGACGCCGGCGCGCGGCCGGCACGGGATCGTGTTTCGAAGAATGCACAACGAACGAGAACTCGGTGTGCTCGAGGTCGATCCCGCCCTGCGCCGCGCCCAGCCGCTGTGCACGATGCTGCGCAACGCCGATGGGGTCGGCGTCCGCACGATCGAGCATCTGCTCGCGTCGCTACTGGCATGCGAAATCGATCATGCCGTGGTTGAGCTCGATGCGGAGGAAGTACCGATTCTCGACGGCAGTGCGGCGCCGTGGGTCGACGCGATCCGTGCCTGCGGCCGTATCGCGCTCGACACGCCGAAGCGCTTCATTCGGGTGCTTCGGCCTGTCGTGGTCGCGGACGGCACCGGGGACCAGCGACGCGAAATGCGGATCGAGCCGGCCTCGCGCTACGAACTGAGCGTGCGCAACGATCTGCGCGGCTTCGGCGACATGCACTGGGATGGCGTGCTGACACCGGACACGTTTGCCACCGAAATCGCGCCGTCGCGTTCATACGGACGCGTGAAATGGGCCGTGCCGGCGATCATCGCCGGGTATGTGCGCGGGGTGCCGATCCTGCGCGGCGCACGGCCGTCCTGCACGGCGTCGATCGTCGGCAAGCGCGTGCTGGGCGGGATGCGGCTGCCGGAGGAGTTCGTCCGGCATCGCGTGCTCGATCTGGTCGGCGATCTCGCGCTGGCCGGTGCACCGCTGCTCGCGCGCGTCAGTGCATTGCGCCCGAGCCACGAGATGAATTTCCGGTTGATCGATGCGTTGCTGGCCGATACCGATGCATGGCGGTGGGCCGAGTTTTCCGACGCGTGATTCACGTCTTTTTAAAAATACCCGGCGTAATATCGCGCCATTTTTGAGATAAAGCGAAGGAACGAATGGCACTCGGAGAACACCTTCGCCAGCAACTGGCGGCGAAAGCCCTGAAACGGCAACTGGAGCGCGCGACGGAAGCCGCAGCGGCCCCCGGCGTGCCGGATACGCCGGCGGCGCAGGCCGCATCGGCGCGCAGCCGTTTCGAATCGATGCCGCAGTATCAGCAGGTCAGGATCATGCGCGAGATGGGCGAAAGGCTGCGCGTCGACTCGCCGTTCTTCCGCGTGCACGATGGCGTGGCCGGCGCGACCACGCGGATCGGCGGCCGGGAATACCTGAACTTCGCGAACTACAACTACCTCGGTCTCGCGGGTGATCCGGCCGTATCCGAACGTGCGAAGGCCGCGATCGACCGCTACGGCACGTCGGCGTCCGCGAGCCGGATGGTCGCGGGCGAGCGCCCGGTGCAACGCGACCTCGAGCGCGCGCTGGCCGCGTTCTACGAGACCGACGATTGCGTCGCGTTCGTGAGCGGCCACGCGACCAACGTGACCGTGATCGGTGCGCTGTTCGGCCCCGGCGACCTGATCGTCCATGACGCGCTCGCGCACAACAGCATCGTGCAGGGTGCGCAGCTGAGCGGCGCGAAGCGGCTGAGTTTCGCGCACAACGACTGGCAGGCGCTCGACAAACTGCTGTCGCGCGTGCGCCGCGAATACCGGCACGTGCTGATCGCGATCGAAGGGCTGTACAGCATGGATGGCGACTGCCCGGACCTGCAGCGCTTCGTTGACGTGAAGACGCGTCACGGCGCGTTCCTGATGGTCGACGAAGCGCATTCGCTCGGCGTGCTCGGCGTGACGGGCAAGGGCATCCGCGAACATTGCGCGGTCGCGCCCGACCAGGTCGACATATGGATGGGCACGATGAGCAAGACGCTGGCCGGCTGCGGCGGTTTCATCGCCGGCTGTCAGCCGCTCGTGGACATGCTGCGCCATCTGGCGCCGGGCTTTCTCTATAGCGTCGGACTCGCGCCGACGCTCGCCGAAGCGTCGCTGGCCGCGCTCGAACGCCTGCAGGCCGAGCCGCAGCGGGTTGCGCAACTGCAGGCGCGCGGGCGGCAGTTCCTGACCGAGGCGCGCGCCGCCGGGTTGAACACGGGCACGAGCGCCGGGTATGCGGTCGTGCCGGTGATCACCGGTAGTTCGCTGAAGGCTGCGCAGTGGGCGAACGCGATGTTCGACGAAGGGATCAACGTGCAGCCGATCTTCTATCCGGCCGTCGAGGAGAAGGCCGCGCGCCTGCGTTTCTTCATCTGCTCGACGCACGAGCCGGAGCAGATCAGCCGGACGGTCGCCGTGCTGGCTCGCCTGGCGGGGCGCGCGGCATGATGCCGGCCGCGGCGCTCGCGTCGTCGTTCGGCGTGCCGCAAGCCGGTGCGTCGACGCCGTTTCGCGCGGCGTGCGCGGACGATGCGGCGGCATGCGCGCCGCTCGTGTTCGCATCGGGCGTCGGCGAATTCGGCTTCTTCCTCGGGGAAAGCGACGCACGCTGCATCGCCTTCCTGCAACAGGCGTTCCGATCGCGTCACGGCCGGTTCTCGTGGCGCCGGCACCGCGTCGCGGTCGGCGCCGACGGCGCCGTGCTTGCCGTGATGGCGATCCATGACGGACGCCAGACGAGGTTCGACGACGTTCACGTCGTGTGGGCCCTGGCGCGCTTTTTCGGCGTGCGCCGCACGATCGGCCAGTTGCTGCGCGGACTGGTGCTCGAGACGGAGATTCCGGCGCCGAAGCGTGCGCAGATCCTCGTCGCGCATTGTGCGACCGACGAGCGCCAGCGCGGCACGGGCGTCTTCACTGCATTGTTTCGCGATGCGCTCGATACCGGCGCGCTGCCGGATGACGGCAGTCGCGACATCGTGCTCGATGTGCTGACCTGCAACGAGCGCGCCCGTGCGCTGTACGAGCGGCTCGGCTTCGCTGCGCTGACGCGGCGCCGCGCGCGCGCGCGCCGGCTGCCCGCCGAACTCGATTCCGTACGCATGCGGCTCACGCGCCGCGGCTGAAGGCGCGAACGCTTTCGCGGCCTACTTGTGCCGCGGATTGAACGGCCGCTGCTGCACATCGGCGCCTTGCGCGACGATCGCCATGCTTTCGGGCACTTCCTCCCATGCCCCGCGCAGGTCGACGAGCGGCTCCGAGACGACCATGAACGCGTCGTCGCCCGCTTCGGCGATGCGCGGATTGTGCGGATAGAGTTCGTGCAGGTGCTTGAACGACGTGGTGTGGAACAGCGAGCGCGATTGCCGTTCGCTCGAGTAGCGCACCGCGATGATCCGGTCGCCGTCCGTCGCGCAGATCGTCATGTTGAGCGGCTCGGTGACGCGATACCGCACGGCGGTTTCCTCGATCACCCCGACCATCCGCTCGAGCGCGGGCAGCGGCATCTGTTCGAGGCCGTAGGTCAGCGCGAGTCGAAACATCAGCTCGGAGTCGGTCGAGCCTTCGAGCGTCGGGAACAGCGCCGGATCGACCTTCAGCGTCAGGTCGCGGCGCAGCTTGTGGAAATCGCGGATCAGCCCGTTGTGCGCGAACAGCCAGCGGCCGTGGCGGAACGGATGGCAGTTGGTTTCCTGGACGGGTGTATCGGTCGCCGCGCGGATGTGCGCGACGAACATCCGCGAGCGGATCGCACGCGCGGCTTCGCGCAGGTTGCGATCGTTCCAGGCGGGATGCACGGAGCGGTAGCGAAACGGCAGTTCATCGGGGGGGCCGTACCAGCCGATGCCGAACCCGTCGCCGTTGGTCGTCGTGGCGCCCAGTTCCGAATGCAGGCTCTGGTCGATCAGCGAATGCTTCGCGCGAAACAGTACGGTCTCGAGATGGATCGGATTGCCCGTATAGGCGAGCCAGCGGCACATGGAGCGCTCCTTCGCGATGCGTCTTCGCGCATGGTAGCCGACTTCGTGGCGCCGTTATACGCGGCCGCGGCGCACCCGCCGGCTGGCCGGCGGCGCCGGTCGATTGGCCGATCGGCCATGAAGGATGCGGCGGGCGCCGCACCCTTCATGCGCGCTGCGCGTCAGTCGCCGAGCGCGTCCATTACGCGGGCCGAGTAGACGAGCGCCGCACCCGCGTTCAGCGCGATTGCGACGCCGAGCGCTTCGGCCACTTCCTCCTTGGTCGCGCCATGCTTCGCGGCTTCGGCCGTATGCACCGCGATACAGCCGTCGCAGCGCGTCGTGACGGCCACCGCGAGCGCAATCAGTTCGCGCGTCTTCGCGTCGAGATGGCCCGTCTTGGCGCCCGCGCCGGACAGCGCCTTGTAGCCGGCCAGCGTGTCGGGCGACAGCTTGGCGATGTCGCCGATGCGCGTCGAGAGTTCCTTCCGGTATTCGTTCCAGTTCAGCATGATGCGTCCTTTCGAGAAGAGTGGGTCGGTCGGCGGTTGCCGCGATCTCGGGCGATGCAGGGCTTATTCTGATCGTTCGCACTGAGGGTTTCGATACGCTAGAGTGTCAATTTTTAGCGCAAACGTCTCATGGACGCGTTGAGTCAACTGCTGTCACTGGGCCGCAGCCATGTCGAGCTCGACGTGCGCTGCCTGCTCGACGGCCCGTTCGCGATGCCGCACGACCCGTTGCCGCCCGGCGAGGCGGCGTTTCACCTGTTGCTGTCCGGAACGTGCCGGTTGCGCACTGCCGACGGGCGCACGCTGCGGCTCGTCGACGGCGACTTCGTGCTGCTGCCCGCGGGCGACGCGCACGATTTGTCGGACGGGGGCGGGGGCGGCGCCAGGTCCGTCGCGTTGCTGCGCGAACCGGGCGCGGCGGGCGGCGCGGTGCTGCCGGTCAAGTCGAACCGCGATCCCGCGGATGAGGGCGAGGCGGGCGTCGACCTGCTTTGCGGACGCTTCGTCTATGCACGCGGTGCCGGTGAATTGCTGATGCGCACGCTGCCGCGCGTGCTGCACGTCGGGCTGCGAGAGGCGTCGTCGGGGCTTGCGTCGCTGCAACTGCTGACGAGCGTGCTGCGCGCGGAGGCATCGAATGCGCAGCCGGGTGCGCGTGCGATCGTGAACGCGCTCGGACAGGCGCTGCTTGCCTATGCGTTGCGCGCGTACGGTCGCGATGCGCGCGTGCCGGCCGGCTGGCTCGCGCTGGCGGCCGATATGCGGCTCGGCCCGTCGGTCCAGGCCGTGCTGCAGGCGCCGGCGAAACCGTGGACGGTCGAATCGCTCGGCGCGGCGTCGGCGATGTCGCGCGCGACCTATGCGCGGCATTTCCGCGAGAAGGCCGGGATGAGCGTCGGCGCGTTCGTCGCGCAGATCCGGATGATGCATGCGTGCGCGCTGCTGCAGGACACGCAGCGCGGGCAGGCGGAGATCGGGCAGGCGGTCGGCTATCAGTCGGAGGCGGCGTTCGGCAAGGCGTTTCGCGCGGTGCTCGGCACGACGCCGGGGCGCTGGCGGCGCGCGCAGCGCGGCACGTGAGACCGCAAGCGCGATCGTCGTGCGGCGCCGCAAAGCTGCTACCATGCGCGAAACGCATTCCAACGAAAGCGATTCCGAACAAGAAACAACAAGAAAGAGAGGGCAAAAGCAATGAACCAGACCACCATCCAGCAGCCGTCGTTCGCATTCGTCGCGGCGTCGTGGGCCGCGTTGATCGCCGGTTTCGCGGCATTTCTGATCGGCCTGTGGAACGCCGGCATGCAGCTCAACGAGAAGGGCTATTACTTCACCGTGCTCGTGTTCGGTCTCTATGCGGCGATCTCGCTGCAGAAGAGCGTGCGTGACCGCGCGGAAGGCATTCCTGTCACCGGCATCTACTACGGGCTGAGCTGGGTTGCGCTGTTGCTCGCGATCGCGCTGCTGGTCGTCGGCCTCTTCAACGCGACGCTGCAGTTGAGCGAGAAGGGCTTCTACGCGATGTCGTTCGTGCTCGCGCTGTTCGGTGCGGTGGCCGTGCAGAAGAATACGCGCGACATGCAGAATGCCAAGCCGCGTTTCACCGACGCCGATTCCGCGCCGTCCGTTCAGGAGTGACAGCACACGCAGCGGGTGCCTGACCCGGCGCCCGTATCGCGCTGGCCCGCATGCACCGGCGCACCGCAGGCTTCCCGTCCGATCGAGATCGACTTCGTCGAAATCGGCGGGAGCATCATCGAGATGCCGCGCGCGACGCTGCGGGAAGCAGACGCAAAAAAGCCTCCGCGAGGGAGGCTTTCATTGCACTATCAAAGATAGTTGGTAGGGTGGGAGGGACTCGAACCCTCGACTCTCTGATTAAAAGTCAGATACTCTAACCAACTGAGTTACCACCCCACGTTCTTGAAACTTGTCAGCCCGTTGCGCTAACAACTCGCCCAACGACCTAAAGAGCAAAAAATTATAGCGGCGAATTTCAGGTCAGTCAACAACCTGGCACGCTAATTTATTTGATGCTCTCGATCTTGCCCTGCGCGGTCTGCGCAGCGTTCGATCCGGCGTACTGCGACACGACCTGCTCGAACGTCTTCTTCGCGGCCGCCTTCTGGCCTTGCTCGAGCTGGTTCGTACCGATTGCGACGAGCGCGTCGGCCGCGCGCGGATGCTGCGGATACTTGCTCACGACCGTTTGCCACGTCGCGGTCGAACCGCGATAGTCGCGCAGCGCGTATTGCGCATTGCCGAGCCAGTACTGCGCGGTCGGCTGGTACGGGCTCTGCGGATACTTCGCGATGAAGCTGCGGAACGATGCCGCGGCCGCCTTGAAGTTGCCGTTGCGGAACTGCTGCTGCGCCGCATTGAGCGCATCCGTTTCACCCGGCTGCACGGTGCCTTCGACACCATCGATCGTCGCCTGCTGCGGCTCGAACTTCTTGAGCCGCGTGTCGAGATCCTGGTAGTACTCCTTCTGCTGCCGCTCGAGCGTCGTCAGCCGGTTCGTCAGGTCCTCGTTCTCGCCGCGCAGCGTCGCGACCTGCTGGTTCAGCTGGTCGAGACGGCCGGATTGATCGAGGATCGTACGCTGGGCGGCGGACAACTGGCTCGCCAGGTTGTCGGTTTTGCTGCGCAGATCGAGCACGGCGCGGCGCGCTTCGTTGTCGTCGAACACGCCGGCGTGCGCCGGCGCGGCCGACCACGCCGCGCCGACGACGCAGAATGCTGCGGCAACGCGCAGCCAGGTTACACAGTGCGTCATACGGCAACTCTTCCGTTACTTACTGCTGGTAGACGAGGTCGGCGCGACGGTTCTGCGCCCACGATGCTTCGTCGTGGCCCGATGCTTGCGGCTTTTCCTTGCCGAGGCTCACGGCTTCCATCTGCGAGTCGTTCACGCCGAGCAGTGCCATCGCGCGGCGGACAGCTTCCGCACGCTTCTGGCCCAGCGCGAGGTTGTACTCGCTCGTGCCGCGTTCGTCGGTGTTGCCCTGAATCAGCACGTGACGCTGCGGGTGGCTCTTCAGGTACTGAGCGTGCTGCTGCATCAGCGGCTGATACTCGTCCTTCACCGAATAGCTGTCGAAGTCGAAGTAGATGCTGCGCTTCGCGAGCGGGCTGTTCGGATCGTTCAGCGGATCGACGTTCACTTGCGCGACGTTGTCGGCGCTCGGCTGCGTGCTCACCGCACCAGCGTTGGCCTTGTCGTCGAGCTTCACGCCCGACTTACACGCTGCGAGCGCGCTGATCATCATCACGGCCAGGGCCAGACGAGCTTTATTCGACATCATGGTTACTCTCCTTGTGGTCATTGCATGAAGGGCCCCCACGACGGCTCGCGAACGGAGCCGCCCTGGACGGACAGGATCTGAGGCGGCGCGCTGCCGTCGGAGGGCACAGCTGCCAGCACGTTGCGACCACCCGACTGGGTAGCGTAGAGAAGGTACTGGCCGTTTGCCGCGAAGCTCGGCGATTCGTCGCGATTGGTATTCGTGATCGCATTCGCCGCGCCGGTTTGCAGATCCTGAACGTACAGCTTGAAGCCCCCACCCGTGCGGGAGATGTAAGCGAGCAGCTTGCCGTCCGGGCTGATGCGCGGGCTCGTATTGTAGCTGCCGGTGAAGGTCACGCGTTGTGCCGCGCCGGCGCTTTCACCCTGTGCGGGCATCCGGTAGATCTGCGGCGCACCGCCGCGATCGCTCGTGAAGTAGATCCAGTGGCCGTCCGGCGAGTAGTACGGCTCGGTGTCGATCGAGCTGCTCTGCGTGAGACGGCGCAGGCCGCCGCCGTTCGCATTGACCGTATAGATTTGCGTATTGCCCGTCAGCGACAGCGCGACGGCGAGCGTGTTGCTGTCCGGCGACCACGCCGGCGCGCTGTTGTTGCCCTTCTGGTCGGAGACCATGTAGCGGCGGCCGGTCGGCAGGTCGTGGATGTAGACGATCGGCTTCTTGCGCTCGAACGACACGTACGCGACCTTCGTGCCGCTCGGCGACCACGCCGGCGAGATGATCGGCTCGGTGCTCGACAGCGCGATGCGCGCGTTCTGGCCGTCCGAATCCGAAATCTGCAGCTGGTAGCGGTTGCCCGTCTTGATCACGTACGACAGGCGCGTGGCGAACACGCCGCGCACGCCGAGCAGTTTCTGGTAGATGTAGTCGGCGATCTTGTGGCCGGCCGTGCGCAGCGTCGTGTCGGTGGCCGTCAGCGACAGGCCGCCCAGGCTTTGCTGCTTCACGGTGTCGTACAGGATGAAGTTCACCTTGTACTGGCCGTTCGCCTCGCGGTTCACGCTGCCGGCGACGAACGCGTTCGCGCCCTTGGCCTTCCATGCGCCGAGATCCACCGAAGCGGTCTCGGGCACGGGCGTGCTGCCCGCATCGATATTGGTGAATTTGCCGCTGCGCGCGAGGTCCGCGCGGACGATCGACGTGACCTGCTGCGGCAGGCCCGCCTCGTTCGCGAAGTTCGCGGTGGCAATGGGGAACTGGGTCGAACCGACGCCGGTGATCAGCACGTTGACCTGCGCGTTAGCGGCGCCGCCGGCCGCAATCAGACACGAGGCCACGAGTGCCCTGAAACCTAGTTTCGTCATCAATCTCATGCTTCTGCTTCCCATGTGACTTGGATCGCTGCGCAACCGCAGAGACAGTAAAAATACCCGATTCGTTCCCGTCCGGCAGCGACGCACGGAGTGTAAGCGCATTTGCGCTCACTCCGCCGCCTTGAAGGTAATCGTAATGCTGGACGGCGTATGACCGTCAGTATCGGGGGGTAACGGAACCGACGCCTGAATCGCATTGACGACCGCCTGATCCCACCCCGAATTACCGCTCGGCCGCGAGACCGAGACGCTCAGCAGGTCGCCCGAAGGCGTACAGCGGATCCTGACGATCGTCGTGAGCCCCGCGCGCTCGCCGCCCCAGACGATGTTCGGCTTCACGCGGCGGCGCACCTTGTCGGCATAGCCGGGCGATGCGGCATTGCCGCCGGAACCCGTGCCGGTGCCGCTTTTCGCGAGCCCTTGGCCGCCGCCTTCGCCGGCGCCCGCCAGGCCCTGCATCTGCGCGAGTCGCGCATTCCGTTCGCGGTCGAGCTTCGCCTTCGCTGCCGCATCGGCCTTCGCGTGCGCGGCCGCTTCGGCCTTCGCCTTCGCCTGGGCTTCCGCCTTCGCCTTCGCGGCCGCGTCGGCCTTGGCCTTCGCCGCCTCCTGGGCTTCCTGCTGCGCCTGCTTCTGTTGCTGCAGTTTCTGCTGCTGGAGCTTCTGCTGTTCGAGCTTCTGCTGCTCCACGAGCTGTTGTTGCTTGAGCTTGTCCGCCTGCTTCTGCTTGTCGCGTTCGGCGGCCTTCTGCGCGGCGAGCGCGGCGGCCTGCTGGGCTGCGAGCTGCTCGCGCCGCGCTTCCTCCTGCTGGGCCTTCAACTGCTGTGCGCGGCGCTGCTGCTCGAGCAGCGCTTCGCGCGCGGCCGCTTCCTGCTGTCGTTTCTTCTGCTGCAGCGCGATGTCCGCCTGCTCGTCCCGGACCGGGGGAGGGGGCGGTGCGAGCTTCGCGGGCGGCGTGGGCGTGACGACGGGCCGCGGCGCGGGAACGTCGGGCACCTCGGTCCACAGCTCGGCTTCGGCGCCGGCCGGCGTGCTGTTCTGCCACTGCACGCCGTGATAGAGGAACAGCGCGAGCAGCACGTGCATCAGCGCGGCGAGCGCGAACGCGCGCCAGGTGCCTCGCTCGCGAGGCGGCCGAGACGGGTAGGCGTTGCTGCGCGTGGATTGCTGCCGGTTCATTGCGATTTGACGAGGAGGCCGACGCGCTTGACGCCGCGCGCCTTCAGATCCGACATCACGGTCATGACCGCATCGTACTGTACGGTCTTGTCGGCCGCGATCACGACCGGCTGGTCGGGATGATCGGCCTGCCGGGCCGACATGAAGCTGTCGAGCTCGGCCTTGGTCATCGTGTCTTCCTGCGTCGCGCCGGAGTCGCCCTTGTACTTGACGCTCATCGTGCGGTCGGCCTTGATGTTGACGACGACGGGCGGTGTCTGTTCCTGTGGCGCCGCATTGCCGACGGTCGGCAGATTGATGATCGACGGGGCCACGAGCGGTGCCGTGACCATGAAGATCACGAGCAGCACCAGCATCACGTCGATGTACGGCACGACGTTGATGTCGGCCATCGCGCGGCGCGAGCGGCCGCCGCGCATGCTGGATCGAATGGGACTTCCTGCCATGGCGTGCTCCTTACTGGGCCTGACGCTGCAGGATGTTCGAGAACTCTTCGATGAAGGTCTCGAAGCGGATCGCGAGGCGGTCGATATCGTGCGCGTAGCGGTTGTACGCGACCACCGCCGGAATCGCGGCGAACAGGCCGATCGCGGTGGCGACGAGCGCCTCAGCGATGCCCGGCGCGACGTTCGCGAGCGTGGCCTGCTGCACGTTCGCGAGGCCGCGGAACGAGTTCATGATCCCCCAGACGGTGCCGAACAGACCGATGTACGGGCTGACCGAGCCGACCGACGCGAGGAACGCGAGGTTCGCTTCGAGCACGTCCATTTCGCGCTGGAACGACGCGCGCATCGCGCGGCGCGCGCCATCGAGCACGAGGCCCGGATCGGTGAGGCGCTTTTCCTTCGCCTTCAGGAATTCACGCATCCCCGATTCGAAGATCCGCTCGAGCGCGCCGATCGTGTGGCGGTTGTTGGCCGCGCTCTGATACAGCGCCTGCAGGTCGCCGCCCGACCAGAAATCCCGTTCGAAGCGTTCGGTCTGCGCGCGCGCGCGGCGAATCGCGAACCACTTGCGGAAAATGAAGGTCCACGACATCAGCGACAGCAGCAGCAGCAGCCCCATCACGGCCTGGGCCAGCACGCTCGCGTTGAGGACGAGGGAAATGATCGACAGGTCTTGAGAAGTGTTCATAGAGGTTTGAGTAACGTCCCATCGGGGGTGCCCGGCGAGGGGCGCACGGTATGCGTGCGGCGCGGCGCGTCGGTCAGGCCTGGCGCCGAACCTTGCTTAGTATCGATTCAGGAAGGCAAGTTCATAGGCTTTGTCTAAACGGGGCTCATGCGAGCTTCGTTGACAGTACAGTTTGCCCGGCGTCGGTGACGGGCCCGCGTTGCAGCGCGTCGAGCACGACCTGCGGGATCGCCGCGGGCCGGATGCCAGTGCGGTCCACGCAGCCGAGGCGAATGTGTCCGGTGACGAGCAGCGTGTCGCCACGCCAGGCTTCCTGGGTGAATTCCACCGATGCGCGGCCGATGCGGCCGGGCCGGCTCGTGACCGTCAGCGCGTCGTCGAGTCGCGCCGGTGCGCGGTAGTCGAGCGACGTACTACGGACGATGAAGATCGCGCCCGTGTCGTCGGCCAGCCGACGCTGGTCGATGCCGCACGCGCGCAGCCATTCGGTGCGGGCGCGTTCGAAGAATTTCAGGTAGTTGGCATAGAAGACGATGCCGCCTGCGTCGGTATCCTCGTAGTACACGCGTACCGGCCAGGTGAAGCCGGAGGGCGCGTCCGGGGAGCGGGTAGGCTGAGTCATGGCGCGCATTCTACCGGAAGGGCAGGGCCCGATTCGTAACCGATTCGTAACGGAATGTAGTACGTCGTAGCACGCCGCGGGCCGGCTGGAGCCGTGCCCGCGGCTGCGCTCGGACAGGTCAGCCGCGATGGATCGTAAGGCCGGCCGGGGCCTGGGCGACCGGCATCATCTCGATCGTGTTGATGTTGACGTGCGCGAGGCGCGTCGCGATCCAGTAGATCGTGTCGGCGATGTCCTCGGCCGTGAGCGGCTGGACGTTCTGGTAGACGTTGGCCGCCTTCGCATCGTCCCCACGGAAGCGGATGTTCGAGAATTCCGTGCCGCCACAGAGGCCCGGCTCGATGTCCGTCACGCGCAACGGCGTGCCGATCAGGTCGGCGCGCAGGTTCAGGCTGAATTGTCTGACGAAAGCCTTGGTCGCACCGTATACGTTCCCGCCCGGATACGCATAGGTGCCGGCCACCGAGCCGAGATTGAAGATGTGGCCGCGGCCTCGCGCGATCATTCCGGGCAGCAGCGCGTGCGTGACGGTCACGAGGCCCGAGCAGTTCGTGTCGATCATGGTCTGCCACTCGTCGAGGCTCGCCTTGTGCGCCGGCTCGACGCCGAGCGCGAGACCGGCGTTGTTGACGAGCACGTCGAGCGCGGCGAATTCGGCGGGAAGCGCGGCCGGCACGGCTTCGACGGCTGCGCGGTCGCGCACGTCGAGCTCGAACGGCAGCAGCGCGTCGCCGAGTTCGGCCGCGAGCGCATCGAGACGATCCTTGCGGCGCGCGGTTGCGACGACGCGGTGGCCGCCCTTGACGAAGGCCCGGGCGATGGCGGCGCCGAAGCCGGCGGACGCGCCTGTGACGAACACGATCATTGCTGCTCCTGGTCGGTAACAAAGTAGCGGATAGTATCGCGCAAGCGTACTGAGATTGCCGCATCGCGGCAAGGCGCCAACGCATGGCGGCACGGGTGCGCGGAGTCCGGCCCTTATTATTTCGGGGCCGCTGGCGTGCGGTTGCCTATTCATGACGCATCCAATACACTAACGCGCTCATCACCCCTGCGTGACTGGCGATAGAACCCTTCGGGTTCAAGGTGGAGCATCCCACCGTGAAGCGCGGGGCGCCGTTTTTGCCGTTCGCCTGGGCAGCCGTTGTGCGCCGTTGCGTGCATCGCCGGTGGCTGTCCTGCCTCGCGTCATACGGATTCTTCCGCCACGTCGAGCTGGTTCCGCCAGCAGCGCACTGTACTCGGCCGCACCGGTCAACCTGTACACACTTAACGGAAACCGTATGTTTGACAGAGCCCAAAGCACCATCGCGAACGTCGATCCCGAACTCTTTGCTGCGATCGAGCAGGAAAACCGCCGCCAGGAAGATCACATCGAGCTGATCGCGTCGGAAAACTACACGAGCCCGGCCGTGATGGCCGCCCAGGGCTCGCAGCTCACGAACAAATACGCGGAAGGTTATCCGGGCAAGCGCTACTACGGCGGCTGTGAATACGTCGACGTGGTCGAGCAACTGGCGATCGACCGTGTGAAGCAGCTGTTCGGCGCGGAAGCCGCGAACGTGCAGCCGAATTCGGGTTCGCAGGCGAACCAGGGCGTGTTCTTCGCGATGCTCAAGCCGGGCGACACGATCATGGGCATGAGCCTCGCGCACGGTGGTCACCTGACGCACGGCTCGCCGGTCAACATGTCGGGCAAGTGGTTCAACGTGGTGAGCTACGGGCTGAACGAGCAGGAAGACATCGATTACGATGCCGCCGAGCAGCTCGCACAGGAACACAAGCCGAAGCTGATCGTCGCGGGCGCATCGGCGTTCGCGCTGAAGATCGACTTCGAGCGTCTGGCGAAGATCGCGAAGTCGGTCGGTGCGTACCTGATGGTCGACATGGCGCACTACGCGGGCCTGATCGCGGCGGGCGTGTATCCGAACCCGGTGCCGCATGCAGACTTCGTGACGACGACGACGCACAAGAGCCTGCGCGGCCCGCGTGGTGGCGTGATCCTGATGAAGTCGGAATACGAGAAGCCGATCAACTCGGCGATCTTCCCGGGCATCCAGGGTGGCCCGCTGATGCACGTGATCGCGGCGAAGGCCGTGGCGTTCAAGGAAGCGCTGTCGCCGGAATTCAAGGCATACCAGGAAAAGGTGGTCGAGAACGCGCGCGTGCTGGCTGAAACGCTGGTCAAGCGCGGCCTGCGGATCGTGTCGGGCCGCACCGAAAGCCACGTGATGCTGGTGGACCTGCGCGCGAAGAACATCACGGGCAAGGCAGCGGAAGCAGCGCTCGGTGCCGCGCACATCACGGTGAACAAGAACGCGATCCCGAACGATCCGGAAAAGCCGTTCGTGACGAGCGGCATCCGCCTGGGTTCGCCGGCGATGACGACGCGCGGCTTCGGCCCGGCGGAAGCGGAGCAGGTCGGCAACCTGATCGCCGACGTGCTCGAGCACCCGGAAGATGCAGCGACGATCGAGCGCGTGCGCGCGCAAGTGGCCGAGCTGACCAAGCGTTTCCCGGTCTATCGCTGATCCCGCATGCGCTGCCCGTTCTGCCGGCATGAAGACACGCAGGTCGTCGACTCGCGCGTGTCCGAAGATGGCGCCGCCATTCGCCGGCGCCGTCGCTGCTCGGCTTGCGACAAGCGCTTCACGACGTACGAGCGGGTCGAGCTGAACCTGCCGGCTGTCGTGAAGAAGGACGGCAGCCGCACGGAATTCGACCGTCGCAAGATCGTCGCCAGCATGCAACTCGCGCTGCGCAAGCGGCCGGTTGCGGCTGACGCGATCGACGCGGCGGTCGCCCGCATCGAATATCAACTGCTCGCGACCGGCGAGCGGGAAGTGCGTAGCGAGAAGCTCGGCGAACTCGTGATGAACGAGTTGCGCGGTCTCGATACGATCGCCTATGTCCGTTTCGCGTCGGTTTACCGCCGGTTCGAGGACGTTTCCGAATTTGCCGACGTGATTGAAGAGTTCCGTCGCGCGTCCCCCTCCAAGCCTTCGCGTAAGCGCTGACGCGCTGCGTCCGTTCATCGTCTTCTCCGTGGGTTCGATTCGCGCCGATTGTGTCGGCCGCGATCGCATGTCGCCAGTCGGCCATTCGGCCAATGGCGCGCGTTCGCTCGCGTCGCTACAGTCGTCGCATCACGTTGACGGAGGGCGATGGCGATGGAACTGCACCGGCAGGTCGTCGAAAAAGGCATGCGCTGCTGCGGCGGCTTCACGCTCGTCGAGCTGATGGTCGCGATCGCGCTGACGGCCTCGATCGGACTTTTCGCAGCACCCGCATTCAATCAATGGCACATGCGCGAACGCGTGGATGCCCGCTCACGCGCGCTGCTCGGTGCGCTGTCGTTCGCACGCACCGAGGCGACGCGTCTCGGCGTGCGCGTCACGCTGTGCCGCGCCGGGCCCGACGGCGACTGCATGCGTTCCGGCGAGCGCTGCGACCCGGCGGAATGGTCGTGCGGCTGGATCGTCAGCGGGCAGTTCGACGGACAGTCGCGCGTGCTGCGGCGTTATCCGCGCGATGCCGACATCGCCGTCGCGGGCACGGCGCATGATCTGGCGTTCGCGCCGCCGGCGGGCCAGGTGATCGGCGGGATCAGGCGTTTCGAATTGCGTCCGCAGCGCATGCTGTCCGGCGACGACGCACGCGTGTCGCGTTGTATCCGGATCGCGGCGGGCGGCCGGGCGCGCGTCGCCGCCGGGCGTTGCGACGCGGCATGAAGCGCGTGCGCCGATCGATGCGCGGCACGTCGCTGCTCGAAGCGGTGCTGGCCGTCGCGCTGCTCGCGGCCGTAATGCTGGCCGTGGCCGGCAGCCAGCTTGCGATGACGCGCGCGCAGCGGGCGACGATCTGGCGTGAACGCGCGCTGTGGCTGGCCGATGCACGCATCGAGCGCCGGCGCGCGGCGGCAGGCGCCGACGACGGCATCGCGGCGCTCGTGGCCGCATCGTTGCCGGGCGGTGCGATGACGCTCGACCATGGGCCGGGCGGTGTCCGGTACGTGATTGTCGGCTGGCGCGGTGCCGGCGCGGCGGTGTCGACGCGATGCGAAGGCGCTGGGGCAACGGTGAAGCCGCCGTCGTGCGTGCGGATTCCGTTTCGGGAGGTCGAGGTCGATGCCGTTGAACGCTGATCGCCGCAGCCGCGCGCATACGCTGCTCGAAGTGCTGATCGCGATGATCGTCGGTCTGCTCGTGCTGGCCGCGGCCGGTGCGCTGTATCACGCCCAGCGCGTCGCGCAGCGGCGGGCGGAAGACGGGTTCCGGATGCGCGATGCAGCCGCGACCGCACTGATGCTGATCGGCCAGCAGATCCAGATGGCCGGGTTTCGGCCGCTCGATGTCGAAGGCGCGTCGTCGTTGCCGCCGGTGTTCGGCTGTTCCGCGGGCCGCGTGCGCGGCGATGGCGCGCAGGTGCGCTGCGAAGCCGTGCGCGCGGCGTCGGATGCGGTGCTGGTCCGGTATGTCGGCGATGCCGTGTCGACGTGGCCAACCAGCAGCGCACAGGTGTCGGATTGTCTCGGGCAGGGTGTCGGCGCCCCGGGTGAGCGGCCGCTCGTGGAAAACCGTTTCGACGCGCATGTCAGCCCGTCGACGGGCGAGCCCGAACTGTACTGCGAGGGAAGCGGGCGCACGGGCACGCCGCAACCCGTCGTGTCCGGGATCGACCAGCTGCGCGTGCGTTACCTGCGTCGCGACGGTGCGCGGTTCGTCGACGCGCAGGCGATGAACGCGGATGACTGGCGCGATGTCGTCGCCGTGCAGGTGTGCGTGCGGGCGCGTGGCGAACCGATGCACGAGCCCGCGCGTCATGTCGATTGCGATGGCCGCACGGCCGCTGCGCCGGATGGTCGCGCGCATCTGGTGCTGCATCGAATCGTCGCGGTGCGAAATTCCGCGGTCGCATTTGCCGATCCTGTCCGTGACGCGGCAACGGGCCACGAGGCGTTGCGATGATTCACGCAAACGGGTCCATCGGCGACCTTGCGATGCGAATCGCGGCAGGACATGCGCGAAGGTGCGCCGTGGCACCCTTCGGCATGCAGCGCGCGGCGGAGGCTTCATGTTGAGCGGCGGAGCGACGCGCGCACGCGCTCTGTCCGCCACACGAGGCTGGCGTCGCGACGCGGGCCTTGCGCTGCCTGCCGTGATCGCGGTCGGTGCGGCGGTCGCCGCGCTAACCGGCACGTGGTTCGAATCCGCACTGACGGAATCGCGCCGCACACGGGCGTTGTCGGACCGGCTGATTGCATTCCACGCGGCCGATGCGGCACTGGCGGCCTGCACCGCGCGATTGGTCCGCGGCGGGGCGCCGTACCTGGATGAACCCGCATCATCCGCCGAGCCGGATGCATGGCGACGCACGCCTGCGCTGGGCGCCGCCGAAGCGTTCGCCCCGTTCGCGTCCTGGCCGATGGCGGCGCAGCCGCCGCGTTGCCTGATCGAAGCCTGGCGAGGCGTCGGTCCGCAACGTAGTCGTGCCTACCTCGTCACCGCGCGTGGCGTCGGCGGCCATGCGTCGAGCGTGGTCTGGCTGCAGAGCCAGGTCGCACTGCGCGACGGACACATCGTTGCGCAGCGCTGGCGTCGCGTCGCGGCGGTGCATCGATGAAAGGGCCTGCGCTGACGCGCCGAGCGGCGGCGTTCACGTTGCTTGAACTGATGATCGTGCTCGCGATCGTCGCCGTGCTGGCCGGGTGGGGCGTCCCGTCGTATCGCGAGCATGTCGCGCGCATGCATCGCGCATCCGCGGTCGCCGCGCTGTACCGTGCGGCTCAATATCTCGAAATGCTCGACGGCCCGCCGCCGCAGATCTTGCCGGACGCCTATGCGCAGGCGCCGCCGGACGGGCCGGCGGTCTATCGCGTCGCGCTGCGGCGATCGGTCGGCGATGATGCAGCGGTCGTCTATGAACTCGTTGCGAGTCCGCTCGATGCCGGCCCGATGCGCGACGACGCATGCGGTGCGTTCACGCTGCGTTCGGACGGGACGAAGGGCAATGCGGGATCGAATGACGGCGAGGCCGATGTGCAGCAGCACACATGCTGGGGCGTGCGTTGATCACGCGGCAACGGATGGAAAGCCCACGGAAAACGCGCAACGGCGCGGGGCCGTGCGCGTCTGTCGTTACGTATCAGTCGTCGTTGATGGTCGTTGCGCGCTCGTCGCGCGACTGTTTCCAGATCCGGTAGACCTCCCACGCGGCGAAGCCGACGGTGCCCCACTTCAGCGCGGGGCCCGCGCTCGCGCGCAGAAGCGAGCGAACGGGTTTCGCCAGCACGAGCGATGCGAGTGAACTCAACATCGGATACTGGTTCACGAGGTGACCGAGGCTTGCGTTCAGGTTCTTGGCGGACTGGCTGAACTTGCCGCCCGACAGGCCGGGGATGAACACCTTGAGCCAGCTGAAGCGCGTGACGGCGTGGCGCACGTCGGCGGCGGCTTCGGCAAGCTCGAGCCGCTCGACCTCGGATCGCAGGATCAGCAATTCCTTGCGCAGCGCGCGATGCTGCGACGCGCTCCAGTGCGATCGCGACGAATGGGGGCGGGGTGAATTGCCCGTGACGTTCTGGCTCATGGCGCGTCGGCGAAGTAGGTGAGAGGGGCGAACACGGCTGCGTTCACAACTTGCCGCGGAAAATTTCGCGGTCTTTCTCGAGCTCGGCGAGCGTGGACTCGAACACGGTCGGCGCTTCGCGCAGGCCCGAGCGTGCTTTCAGCCCACACACGAGGGCGGCGATCGTGTACAGCGCGGTGATGCCCGCGAGCGACTGCCAGCGATAGGTGTCCCAGAACGCGATCGCAACGAGCACGGTCAGGCTGATCAGCGCCATCGTCGCGAGCATCATGGCCGCGAGCCCGAGGAACAGCACGCCCATCAGGCGTTCCTTCTCCTCGGCGAGTTCGATGCCGACCAGTTCGAGGCGCGTTTGCAGGAGGCCGATCGCTGAGCCGACGAGGCGGCGCAGCGGTCCCTGGCCGGACGGCTGCGGGTGAGTGTCTGTCGTCATGGATAAGGCGCTTGCGCGCGCAGTGAGCGGCTAGGTCAAAGCCGGCCGGTGGCGAACCACCGGCTGGCTTCGGCACCCATGCGCCGCACCGTGCGACACATGGGTCGGAACGACGCTGAGCGCGTTACTTGCGGTTGATCAGCAGACCGATCAGCACACCGACGCCGGCGGCGACGCCGATCGACGTCCACGGATGCTCATGCACGTAATCGTCGGTCGCGCGGGCAGCCTTCTTGCCTTTCTCGACCACCACGACCTGAACGTCGGTTGCCTTTTCCTTGGCCTGCTTCAGGCGCGACATGGCTTTCTCGCGCAACTCGGCCGCACGGTCGCCCGTGCTGCTCGCTGCTTGCTTGAGCAGATCCTCGGCGTCCGCGAGAACGGTTTTGATATCCGACATCAGTTTCTCCTTGTTGATTTCCGACATTGCAACTCCCTTCATGCTGTCATGCTGCAGGTTCACATCGTAGCGAAACCCCTGCCTGCTGGCGAGCCGGGAACACACACGGCGGCGGTGCAATACCGCATGTTAAACGACTCGTAATGTTTAACAGAGCCGCCAACCGTGCAAAAAGTTCTGTTGCCGCCGTCAGGCCTGCTCCGACGCAGGGTAAAAATGACAAAAAAGTATGAATATCAAACGGAATAATCGTTCGCACGGCCCATTGCTTCCCGTAAGCTGATGGACTGTCCCGCGCCATCCGGCGCGCGGTTTCAACCAGCATCGTTCGAGGAGGGAACATCATGAGTCTGCGTCTTGGTGATATCGCACCGGATTTCGAGCAGGAATCGAGCCTGGGCCCGATCAAGTTTCATGAGTGGCTGGGCAACAGCTGGGGCGTCCTGTTCTCGCACCCGGCCGACTACACGCCGGTATGCACGACTGAGCTCGGGTTGACCTCGAAGCTGAAGGGCGAATTCGAGAAACGCAACGTGAAGGTGATCGCGCTGTCGGTCGACGGCGTCGAATCGCACAAAGGCTGGATCAACGACATCAACGAAACGCAGTCGACGGTCGTCGGTTTCCCGATCATCGCCGACGCGGACCGCAAGGTCTCGCAACTGTACGACATGATCCACCCGAACGCGAACGAGACGCTGACGGTGCGCTCGCTGTTCGTGATCGACCCGAACAAGAAGGTGCGGCTCACCATTACCTATCCGGCCAGCACCGGGCGCAACTTCGACGAAGTGCTGCGGGTGATCGACTCGCTGCAACTGACCGATAATTACAAAGTCGCGACGCCAGGCAACTGGAAGGATGGCGACGACGTCGTGATCGTGCCGTCGCTGCAGGATCCGGAAGAACTGAAGAAACGCTTCCCGAAGGGCTTCAACGCAGTGCGTCCGTACCTGCGCCTCACGCCGCAGCCGAACAAGTAAGCATCGGCTGACGCATCGGCCGCGCGTGACGAACGCGCGCACCGATGAAAACGGCCCGCCCGGCAGCGATGCCGGGCGGGCCGTGTCATTTCAGCGCATGCGGCGCGCGATTGATCAGAAGAATGCCTGGATGCCCGTCTGCGCGCGGCCGAGGATCAACGCGTGGATGTCGTGCGTGCCTTCGTACGTGTTGACCACTTCGAGGTTCACGAGGTGGCGCGCGACGCCGAATTCGTCCGAGATGCCGTTGCCGCCGAGCATGTCGCGCGCGAGCCGCGCGATGTCGAGCGACTTGCCGCACGAGTTGCGCTTCATGATCGACGTGATCTCGACGGCCGCCGTGCCTTCGTCCTTCATCCGGCCGAGACGCAGCACGCCCTGCAGGCCGAGCGTGATTTCGGTCTGCATGTCGGCGAGCTTCTTCTGGATCAGCTGGTTCGCGGCGAGCGGCCGGCCGAACTGCTGACGATCGAGCACGTACTGGCGCGCGGTGTGCCAGCAGGATTCGGCCGCGCCGAGCGCGCCCCAGGCGATCCCGTAGCGTGCCGAGTTCAGGCACGTGAACGGCCCGCGCAGGCCGCTCACGTTCGGCAGCAGGTTCTCTTCGGGCACGAACACTTCGTCGAGGACGATCTCGCCGGTGATCGACGCGCGCAGCCCGACCTTGCCGTGGATCGCCGGTGCCGACAGGCCCTTCCAGCCTTTCTCGAGGATGAAGCCGCGGATTGCGTCCTTGCCGTTTTCTTCCAGCTTCGCCCACACGACGAACACGTCGGCGATCGGGGAGTTGGTGATCCACATCTTCGCGCCGGACAGCGAATAGCCGCCGGGGACCTTCTTCGCGCGCGTGACCATGCCGCCCGGGTCGGAGCCGTGGTTCGGCTCGGTCAGCCCGAAGCAGCCGATCCATTCGCCGGTCGCGAGCTTCGGCAGGTATTTCTGCTTCTGCGCGTCCGAGCCGAATTCGAAGATCGGCACCATCACGAGCGACGACTGCACGGACATCATCGAGCGGTAGCCGGAGTCGACGCGCTCGACTTCGCGCGCGATCAGGCCGTAGCTGACGTAATTGAGGCCCGGGCCGCCGTATTCCTCCGGAATCGTCGGGCCGAGCAGGCCGATTTCACCCATTTCGCGGAAGATTTCGGCATCGGTGCGTTCATGCCGGAACGCCTCGGTGACGCGCGGCGCGAGCTTGTCCTGCGCGTAGGCGTGCGCGGCATCGCGCACCATTCGCTCTTCTTCGGTCAGTTGCTGGTCGAGCAGCAGCGGATCGTCCCAATGAAAAGTTGCAGCGCTCATCGTGTCATCTCCTGTCGGGGCGCTTCGCCGCTAACTCTGCGCCCCATGCTTCGCGGTCGGTCAGAGTCGGCAGATTCAGCGCTTGTCTGATTCCATGCTTTGCGGTCGTCCCGGGTTGGCGCTTCGTCGCCTTGCCCGATGTCTAAAGTTCGCTTGACTAGAGTTCCGCTGTGCGGAACAATGTTTTGCAAAACGAACCCAGTGTAGCATCAGATGACACTTTCAACCATCGACGAAACCGCGATCGACGAGCGCAAGTTCGTCGTTGCGCTCGCGCGCGGGCTCGACCTGCTGCGCGCATTCCGGCCCGGCGAGACGATGCTCGGCAACCGCGACTTCGCGGAGCGCACCGGGCTGCCGAAGGCGACGGTGAACCGGCTCGCCTACACGCTGACCGTGCTCGGCTACCTGCGCTACGACGAAACGCTCGGAAAGTATGCGCTCGACGCCGGCGTGCTGTCGCTCGGCTACGCGCTGCTGTCCGGCTCGGGGACGATCGATCTCGCGCGGCCGCACATGCAGGCGCTCGCGCGCGAAATCGGCGCGGCCGTATCGCTCGGCTGCCGCGACGGGCTCGACATGATCTACCTGGAGACGATCCGCAGCGAAACCGCGCTGACGCTCGGGCTCGCGCCCGGCTCGCGGCTGTCGATGCTGACGAGCTCGATGGGACGCGCGTACCTCGCCGTGCAGCCGGAGGACGTGCGCCGCGCGCTTTATGCGGAGCTGCACCGGGCGGCCGGCGGCGCGGCCGACGCGGATGCGCTCGTCGCGGCCGCACAGCATGCGGTGGCCGAGTTCGCCGATGGCGGATGCTGCTATTCGTTTCGCGCGTGGCACATGGACGTGAACGCGGCGGCCGTGCCGTTTCGCGAGCCGCGCGAGGGCCGCTGGCTGATCCTGAGCTGCAGCGGGCCCGCATCGTCGATGGACGAGGACGTGTTCCGCACACAGGTCGGGCCGAAGCTGAAGGCGCTCGCGCAGCGGCTCGGGCAGACGGTCTGAGAGCGGTGCCGCGAGCCCGCGCGTTGCAGGGTTCCGCGGAACGGGGAAGCGCGCAGCCGCCGGTTGCACCGCGTGCGAACCGCGCTCATCATCGTTCGCCAGCTTCCCTACGACGACGAGGTTCGCGATGCCACACCCGGAAACGATGGAAGGCGGTTGCGCGTGCGGTGCGATCCGCTACCGGATCGCCGGCATTCCGGCCGACGCCGGTTTCTGCCATTGCCGGCTTTGCCAGCGCACGACGGGCGCGGCGGTCGTCGCGTCGGCATCGGTGCCGATCGACGCATTCGAATACCTGCAGGGCGAGCCGACGGTCTATGCGTCGAGCGCGTGGGGCGAGCGGCGCTTTTGCGGCCGCTGCGGCGCGCAGCTCGAGTACCGGCTGGCCGATGCACCGACGACCGTGGAAATCAATAGTGCGACGCTCGACGAGCCGTCGCGGCTGCAGCCCGCGTGGCACGTCTGGTACGGGGATCGTTTCCCGGGCGTCGAGATCGGCGACGATCTGCCCAAATACGATGACGGTGGAAGGGCGTAGGCGGCCATGGGCATCGATGCGCCGGCATTGCATCCCGCGAGCAAGCGCGTTCAACCTTTCCGCCTGAACGGACGCGAAACCGGCAGGCAGCGAGCGACTATGCGCGCTGCCCCCCGATTCCCGAAGCAATGCGGCATCAAGATCCGCCATCCGGCGCGGGCCCGTCGCCCGCCCGGTTCAGGCCGTGACGACCTTCGCGAATACCGGCCCCTGCATGAACCGCACGTCGTGCTGGCGCAGCAGCTCGCACTGCGTCTCGTCGACGACGCCGTCGAAAATCAGCGGAATCCGCACGCGCTGCGCATACGCGACCAGCGCCTTCACCATCCCGTCGCGCAGCGCGATGCCCGCATCCATCTTGATGTAGTCGGGCCGCGCCATCTCCGATTCGACCGCGAGGATCCGGCCCGGGTCGGGCAGCTTGTCCGCGACCTTGAAGCCGTGATGCTGATAGCTGCGCGTCAGGTAGCCGAGGAAGGTCTTGTGCGCGACCGCGACCGCCGGCAGCTCGATCACGATCCGCTCGGTCGGTAGCCCGAAGCGCTGCAGCACCGACGAGAAATGCTTGCCGTGGTCGTACTTCACGCTCTTGAGCAACCGCTCGTGCACGCGCAGGAACAGCAGCCCGTGGCGTTGCGCGCCGAAGAAATTGATCGCGTGCAGCGCGCGCGACAGCCGGTCGATCGCGACGAGCGCCTGGTCGTCGACGGCCGAGTCGACCGGGTCGTGCGGGGCGCCCGTGACCAGCGTGACGGCCTGGAAGCCGAGCTCGTCGCCGTAGCGCTCGATCGCATCCGCGAACGACGTCGACTGCGGTGCGCCGGGCATCGTCACGTCGTAGATGGGTTCGTAGGCGCTCGCGAGCGTGCGTTCCGGCAGATTCGCGCACGCGGTGCCGCCCTCGGCGAGCGCAAGGTGTTCCCGCAGATACGGCAGTTGCCCGGCACGGACGACCAGCTCGGGAATGTTGGGCGGAATCATCGGCGTAGGAAGGAAAAATGGCGGCCGAACGGGCCGCCTCATGTCTTGATATTAGCAGTGCGCGCCCGGCTCGGCTCGGCGTTTCGCTCATATGGTTATCCCGTCCCCGAGACGATGGCTAGGGTTTACGTTGATTTCACTATTCGTAATTGGTTTTACTATTCGTAAATCCAAGGATTTGTCGCCGATCAAGAAAAGCGGCGTTCGGGCGTCCGGAACGGCGCCGTTTCCCGAATCGAATCAACAGGCAGCAAGGAGCGAGACGTGGCGGTTGACAGCAAGTGGGCGGAGCAGCGCGGGCCGCGGCAGCGGCGGGCAACGGATATGGGCGGAACGACGCGGCACGCGCGGGCGTGCGCACGGCAGGGTTGAGGAGCGGATGGCGACCATGAGCATCGATTACCAGACGCTGAAGTTCGAGTACCGGCCGCGCGCGGCGCGAGCCGCCGGCGATGACGCGGTCATCCACCCGGTAATCGTCGTCGGCGCGGGCCCGGTGGGCCTGTCGGCCGCGATCGACCTGGCGCAGCAGGGCGTGCCGGTCGTGTTGCTCGACGACGACGACACGCTGTCGACGGGCTCGCGCGCGATCTGCTTCGCGAAGCGCACGCTCGAGATCTTCGACCGCCTCGGCTGCGGCGAGCGCTTCGTCGAGAAGGGCGTGAGCTGGCACGTCGGCAAGGTGTTCCTGCAGGACGAGCAGCTGTACGCATTTGACCTGCTGCCCGAGGAAGGGCATGCGCGCCCCGCGTTCATCAACCTGCAGCAGTACTACGTCGAAGGCTACCTGGCCGAACGCGCGTTCGAACTGCCGAACCTGGAGATTCGCTGGAAGCACAAGGTGACGGGCGTCGCGCAGTCGGCGGAGCACGCCGCGCTGAGCGTCGAGACGCCGGAAGGCATCGAGACGCTGCACGCGCGGTACGTGATCGCGGCCGACGGCTCGCGCAGCCCGATGCGCGCGGCGATGGGCCTCGAGAGCCGCGGCCGCACGTTCAAGGACCGCTTCCTGATCGCCGACGTGAAGATGAAGGCGGAATTCCCGACCGAGCGCTGGTTCTGGTTCGATCCGCCGTTTCACCGCAACCAGTCGGTGCTGCTGCACCGCCAGCCCGACAACGTGTGGCGCATCGACTTCCAGCTCGGCTGGGACGCCGATCCGGTCGCCGAGAAGCAGCCGGAGCGCGTGATTCCGCGCGTGCGTGCGCTGCTCGGGGCGGACGTCGAGTTCGAGCTCGAATGGGTGAGCGTCTATACGTTCCGCTGTCAGCGGATGGATACGTTCCGGCACGGCCGCGTGCTGTTCGCGGGCGATTCCGCGCACGGCGTGTCGCCGTTCGGCGCGCGCGGCGCGAACAGCGGCGTGCAGGACGCGGACAACCTCGCGTGGAAGCTGAAGCTCGTGCTCGACGGCCGCGCGGACGATCGCCTGCTCGACACCTATGCGAGCGAGCGCGAGTTCGCGGCCGACGAGAACATCCGCAATTCGACGCGCTCGACCGACTTCATCACGCCGAAGAGCGCGGTGTCGCGCGTGTTCCGTGACGCGACGCTGAAGCTCGCACGCGACTGCGAATTCGCGCGCAAGCTCGTGAACAGCGGCCGGCTGTCGGTGCCGGCCGTGCTGGCCGATTCGCCGCTGAACACGCCGGACCGCAACGGCGACGCGTTCGCGTGCGCGATGCGCCCGGGTGCCGCGGCGGCCGATGCGCCGGTGCGCGCGCAGGGGGCTTCGGGCTGGCTGCTGCAGCATCTGGGCGATGGCTTCGCGGGCGTGCTGTTCGGGCTGCCGGCGGACGCGGCCGCGCTCGTGCAGGCGCTCGACGGCCTCGCACTGCCGGTGCGGCCGGTGCTGGTCGTGCCGGCCGGGCATGCGCAACCGGTGGCCGGCGTCGACGTCGTGGAGGACGTCGACGGCTTCGCCGCGCAGCGCTACGACGCGCAGCCCGGCACGTTCTACCTGCTGCGCCCCGACCAGCACGTCTGCGCACGGATGCGCACGCTCGAGCGCCAGGCGATCGCCGACGCCCTGGCGCGCGCGACCTGCGCACGCTGAGCACCATATCGACACGACAACGACACCGGAGACACCCGTCATGCCCCGACTCGACACCCGCCCGCGCCTGGCCGATCCGGACGCGTTCTACGAAGCGCTGATCGACATGCATCGCGACCTGTCGGACGCCGACAGCCAGCTCGTCAACGCGAAGCTCATCCTGCTGCTCGCGAACCACATCGGCGACGCCGACGTGCTGCGCGAAGCGATGGCGCTCGCGCGCCAGGGCGTGACACCGCCCGTGCATCCGGCCGCCGAGGTCGCGCAATGAGCGCGGCGCCGGCCGACGCGCGCGTGCTCGAAGTCGAGCGCGTGATCGACGAGACCCATCGCCCGGGCTTTCACTGGATGCTGCTCGCGCTGTGCGGGCTGTGCCTCGTGATAGACGGCTTCGATGCGCAGGCGATGGGCTATGTCGCGCCCAGCGTGATCGCCGAATGGGGTGTGCCGAAGCAGGCGCTCGGTCCGGTGTTCAGCGCGAGCCTGTTCGGGATGCTGCTCGGCGCGCTCGGGCTGTCGGTGCTCGCCGATCGGATTGGGCGGCGCCCGGTGCTGATCGGCTCGACGCTGTTCTTCGCGGTGACGATGCTCGCGACGCCGTTCGCGGGCTCGATCCCGGTGCTGATGGCGCTGCGCTTCGTCACGGGCCTCGGCCTCGGCTGCATCATGCCGAACGCGATGGCGCTGGTCGGCGAGTTCAGCCCGGCGGCGCATCGCGTGAAGCGGATGATGATCGTGTCGTGCGGCTTCACGCTCGGCGCCGCGATCGGCGGCTTCATCAGCGCCGCGCTGATTCCGGCGCTCGGCTGGCGCTCGGTGTTCTTCGTCGGCGGCGCGGTGCCGCTGGTGTTGACGATCGCGATGCTCGCGCGGCTGCCCGAGTCGCTGCAGTTCCTGGTGCTGAAAGGGCGCGACGCGCAGGCACGCGACTGGCTCGCGCGATTCGCGCCGCAGGCCGGCATCGACGCGAACACGCGTCTCGTCGTGCGCGAGCGCGCGGCGAGCGGCGCGCCGGTCGCCGAGCTGTTCCGTCACGGCCGCCTGCCGGTCACGCTGCTGCTGTGGGCCATCAGCTTCATGAATCTGATCGACCTGTACTTCCTGTCGAACTGGCTGCCGACCGTCATGCGCGACGCGGGCTATTCGCCGGGCACGGCAGTGATCGTCGGCACGGTGCTGCAGACGGGCGGCGTGATCGGCACGCTGTCGCTCGGCTGGTTCATCGAACGCCACGGCTTCGTGCGCGTGCTGTTCGCGTGCTTCGCATGCGCGGCCGTCTCGGTCGGCCTGATCGGCTCGGTCGCGCATGCGCTGCCGTGGCTGCTGATCGTCGTGTTCGCGGGCGGATTCTGCGTGGTCGGCGGGCAGCCGGCCGTCAACGCGCTCGCGGGCCAGTATTACCCGACGTCGCTGCGCTCGACCGGCATCGGCTGGAGCCTCGGCATCGGCCGGATCGGCTCGGTGCTCGGGCCGCTCGTCGGCGGACAACTGATTGCGCTCAACTGGACGCACGGCGCGCTGTTCCACGCGGCCGCGGTGCCCGTGCTGTGCTCGGCGCTGTTCGTGCTGGGGCTGGCCGGCGTAACGCGGCGCGGCGGTGCGCAGGCGCCGAACGCCGCCATGAATTGATGGAGAAAGGAAACGATGACGCTTGACCTGTCGACACCGGCAACCGCCGGCTACCTGAGCGGATTCGCGAACGAATTCGCGACCGAGGCGCTGCCCGGCGCGCTGCCGCACGGCCGCAATTCGCCGCAGCGCGCGCCGTACGGCTTGTATGCGGAGCAGCTGTCGGGCACCGCGTTTACCGCGCCGCGCGGCCACAACCGCCGCTCGTGGCTGTACCGGATCCGGCCGGCGGCCGTGCACCGGCCGTTCGAGCCGTTCACGGGCCCGCAGCGGCTCGTGTCGGAATTCGGCGATTCGGCCGACGTGCCGCCGACGCCGCCGAACCAGCTGCGCTGGGATCCGCTGCCGATGCCGGTCGAGCCGACCGATTTCGTCGAAGGGCTCGTGACGATGGCCGGCAACGGCTCGGCGGCCGCGATGAACGGCTGCGCGATCCACCTGTATGCGGCGAACCGTTCGATGCAGGACCGTTTCTTCTACAGCGCCGACGGCGAACTGCTGATCGTGCCGCAGCAGGGGCGGCTCTTCATCGCGACCGAATTCGGCCGGCTCGACGTCGAGCCGTTCGAGATCGCGGTGATCCCGCGCGGCGTGCGTTTTTCCGTCGCGCTGCCGGACGATGACGCGCGCGGCTACATCTGCGAGAACTTCGGCGCGCTGCTGCGCCTGCCGGATCTCGGCCCGATCGGCTCGAACGGGCTCGCGAACCCGCGCGATTTCCTGACGCCGCAGGCCGCATACGAGGATCGCGAAGGCGCGTTCGAGCTGGTCGCGAAGCTGAACGGGCGCCTCTGGCGCGCGGACATCGGCCATTCGCCGTTCGACGTCGTCGCGTGGCACGGCAACTACGCGCCGTACAAATACGACCTGCGCCTGTTCAACACGATCGGCTCGATCAGCTTCGACCATCCGGATCCGTCGATCTTCCTCGTGCTGCAGTCGCAGAGCGACACGCCGGGCGTCGACACGATTGACTTCGTGATCTTCCCGCCGCGCTGGCTCGCGGCCGAGGATACGTTCCGCCCGCCGTGGTTCCATCGCAATGTCGCGAGCGAGTTCATGGGGCTCGTGCACGGCGCGTACGACGCGAAGGCCGAGGGCTTCGTGCCGGGCGGCGCGAGCCTGCACAACTGCATGTCGGGTCATGGACCCGACGCGGACACGTTCGAGAAGGCGTCGGCGGGCGACACGACGAAGCCGCACAAGGTCGACGCGACGATGGCGTTCATGTTCGAAACCCGCACGCTGATCCGTCCGACGCGCTATGCGCTCGACACCGCGCAGCTGCAGGCCGACTACTTCGAATGCTGGCAAGGCATCAGGAAACACTTCAATCCGGAGCAACCATGAGCGAACCCCAAGACTGGCGCGCGACACTCGATCCGGCTCGCAAGAGCTGGGTCGAGACGGCGAACGATCCCGCCTGCGATTTCCCGATCCAGAACCTGCCGTTCGGGATCTTCAGCGATGCGAAGCAGGCGGCGCGCCGCGCGGGCGTCGCGCTCGGCGACCAGATCGTCGACCTCGCCGCGCTCGCGCGTACGGGCCTCGTGACGCTGCCGGCCGGCGCCGACGTGTTCGCCGCGCCGACGCTCAACCCGTTCATCGCGCTCGGCCGCGATGCATGGCGCAGCGTACGCGTGCAACTGTCGCAGCTGTTCTCGCGCGACGACGCGCGGCTGCGCGATGACGCCGCGCTGCGTGCGCAGGTGCTCGTCGCGCAGCGCGACGCGACGCTGCATCTGCCGGTCGACATTCCCGGCTACACCGATTTCTATTCGTCGAAGGAGCATGCGACCAACGTCGGCTCGATGTTCCGTGATCCGAAGAATGCGCTGATGCCGAACTGGTTGGAGATGCCGATCGGTTACAACGGCCGCGCGTCGTCGGTGGTCGTGAGCGGCACGCCGGTGCGGCGCCCGAGCGGGCAATTGAAGCTGCCCGACGCCGAGCGTCCGGTGTTCGGCGCGTGCCGCAAGCTCGACCTCGAACTCGAGACGGGCTTCATCGTCGGCCGCGGCAATGCGCTCGGCGAACCGATCGCGTGCGAGGACGCCGAAGCGCACATCTTCGGGATGGTGCTGCTGAACGACTGGAGCGCGCGCGACATCCAGCAGTGGGAATACGTGCCGCTCGGCCCGTTCAATTCGAAGGGCTTCGCGACGACGATCTCGCCGTGGATCGTCACGCTCGACGCGCTCGAACCGTTCCGCGTCGCGCAGCCCGAGCAGTCGCCGCAGCCGCTCGCGTATCTGCGCCACGCGGGCAAGCATGCGTTCGACATCGCGCTCGAAGTGACGCTGCGCGCGCAAGGGGCGGCCGAAGCGACGTCGATCTGCCGCACCAACTTCAAGTACATGTACTGGACGATGGCGCAGCAGCTCGCGCATCACACGGTCGCGGGCTGCAACACGCGCGTCGGCGACCTGATGGGTTCGGGGACGATCAGCGGGCCGACGAAGGATTCATTCGGCAGCCTGCTCGAACTGACGTGGAACGGCAAGGAGCCGCTCGCGCTGAACGGTGGCGGCAGCCGCACGTTCATCGAGGACGGCGACGAGCTCGCGCTCGCGGGCTGGTGCCAGGGCGATGGCTATCGCGTCGGCTTCGGCGCATGTGCCGGCAAGATTCTGCCCGCGCGGAGCGCGTGACACGTCCTGTGTAATCCGCAAGGACAGGGCGGCCCGCATCGCGCGGGCCGTTTTCGTTGTGGTGGCGGGTGGCGGCGCGTATGCGCTCGCATGTACCGGTGTGGACGCTGCGCGACAGCGAACGCGTCCGTGTCGGCGTCAGACCGCGCGCTGCAACGCGGCGCGTCGTTCCCACAGCGCGGCCGCGACGAACGCGGCGACGCAGGCGACCAGCACGCCGACCAACGCGTTGTTGCCCAGTTGCTCCATCAATGCGCCGGCAACCAGCGGGCCGCCGAAGCTCGCGGCGCTCCACGACGCCGACACGAGCGAGCTCGCGGTGACGAGCGCCGCGCCGCGGAAGCGTTCGCCGCACGCGACGAGCGACAGCGTGTAGATGCTGCCGGCCGCCGCGCCGAGCACGAACAGCAGCGGCCAGCACAGCCACGGATTCGCGATCACGAACGGCAGCAGCGGCAGGCCCGCGAGCACGATCCAGCCGGCGCCGAGGTGCACGCGTTCGCGGCCGAGCTTGTCCGCGAGCCAGCCGATCGGGAATTGCATCGCGGTGTCGCCGAACAGCATGATCGACGCGAGCAGCACGGCGGTCGCGCTCGCGACGCCGTGATCCATCGCGTAGAGCGGCAGCAGCGACAGCGCGAGCGTATCGAACAGCGCGAAGAAGCCGGTGCCGATGATCAGCGCGGGCATGCGCGGCAGCACGGCGAGCCAGCTGTCATGCGCTTCGTGATGCGCGTCGTCGCCGGCGAGCGGCGCGTGCCGGATGGTCGCGAGCGTCGGCAGTGCGAGCAGGAACAGCGCACCGCACAGCGCGAAGCGGATGCTCGTCGCGCCGGCGATCTGGCTGACGAGCACGGGGCCCGCCATCTGGAACAGCGTGAAATTGGTCGCGTAGATCGCGACCACGCGGCCGCGCGTCGAATCGTCGGCGAGCTGGTTGACCCACGCTTCGCCGATCGTGAACAGCAGCATCAGCGCCGCGCCGCACAGCACGCGCAGCACGCCCCACAGAATCAGGTTCGACGTGAACTGCATCAGCACGGTGGCCGCGGCGAGCAGCACGACCGACACGACGATGGCGCGGCGCGCGCCGATGCGCCGCGCGAGCGCGGTGACGAACGGGACGATCGCGAGGCCGCCGAGGGCTTGCGCGGCCGTCAGCATGCCGACGACGTTGGTGCCGTGTCCGGCTTCGGTCAGCGCGAGTGCGGTGAGCGGCAGCGTGGCGCCGGTGCCGAGACCGACCACCGCGACGCTCAGGATCAGCGCGAGGAAATCACGATTGAGAATGGCTTTCATCGGGCGCGATGCTACACCGCGGTCCTTGAAAGGTCCATGAAGGCCATCAGGATCGGTCGGGGTTGCGTGCGCAACGAACGTCGCGGCGCGAGGCCGGGCCGCCGCGCGTCATGCGTGTCCGGCCGGATTCAGCGGTGTGTTCGATGGCGGCGGCGTGGCTGACTATCGGGTCGGAGCGAGGCCGGTGTCGCGGCCGTGCCACGCGTCGTGCGCTCGGTCAGCGGCCGGGAGGCGCCGCGGCGGGTGTCGAGTCGGAGAGGTCGTCCGCGGCGGAAACGCCGGGCGATGGCGACGATCCGGCGCTCGTGTCGGAGTCCGCCGCACGATCGGCGGCCTGCGTGGCCGGCGCGTCCCAGCCGTTTTCGAACAGGCACGCGTCGATCGGCATCCGCGCGGCCCAGCGCTCCTCCTCGAGCATCGGCTTCGCATAGAACGCATCGACATGCCCGATGCACAGCACGGCGATCGGCTTCGCGCCGGCGGGCATGCCGAGCAGCGTGCGCAGCGCGTCGACGTCGAACAGCGACACCCAGCCCATCCCGAGCCCTTCGGCGCGCGCGGCGAGCCACATGTTCTGGATCGCGCACGCGGCGGACGCGAGGTCCATCTCCGGCAGCGTGCGGCGGCCGAACACGTGGCGCTCGCGATCGTCGGTGAGCGCGACGACCAGCAATTCGCCGCATTCGCGCACGCCTTCGACCTTCAGCCGCATGAATTCGTCCTGCCGCTCGCCGAGCGCGTCGGCGGTCGCGCGGCGTTCGGCCTCGACCAGCGCATGGATCGCGGTGCGCAGCACGGCGTCGGTGATGCGGATGAAGCGCCATGGCTGCATGAAGCCGACGCTCGGCGCGTGGTGCGCGGCGCGCAGCAATCGCGCGAGCGTGGCCGGATCGACGGGCGCCGGCGTGAAGTGGCGCATGTCGCGCCGTTCGAAGATGGCGCGGTAGACCGCGGCAATGGCGGAGTCGTCGAAACGCATGGGCGGCAGAAAGCAGGGGAGGTCGGCGCAACGATAGCAGACGCGGCGCGTGCGGCGTTACATCAGTCGAAACAAAATGGCGAATCGTTGAGGATTGCGCGCCCCGAGCGCGCGATGCCGCGGCTCAGCGCCCCGCCGTGACGACGTTGGTCGGCGTGCCGGCGTGCCATGCCTCGATGTTCAGCAGCGTCGTGTGCGCGATCTCGGCGAGCGCCTCGCGCGTGAAGAACGCCTGGTGCGACGTGACGATCACGTTCGGGAACGTCAGCAGGCGCGCGAGCACGTCGTCCTGCAGCGGCAGGTCGGAGTGATCCTCGAAGAAGAGGCCGCTTTCCTCCTCGTACACATCGAGCCCCAGATGGCCGAGCTGGCCGCTCTTGAGCGCGTCGACCAGCGCCTGCGCGTCGACGAGGCCGCCGCGGCCGGTATTGATCAGCATCGCGCCGTGCTTCATCCGCGCGAGCGTCTGCGCGTTGATCAGATGGTGCGTCGACGGCAGCAGCGGGCAGTGCAGGCTGACGATGTCGGCGTGGTGCAGCAGCGCGTCGAGCTCGACGTAGCGCGCGCCGAACGCGATCAGCTCGTCGTCGTACGGCGGCATCGAGTGCGCGAGCACGTGCATCCCGAAACCCATCATGATCTTCGCGAACACGCGGCCGATCAGGCCGGTGCCGATCACGCCGACGGTCTTGCCGTGCAGGTCGAAGCCGAGCAGGCCGTTCAGCGAGAAGTCGCCTTCGCGCGTGCGCGCGACCGCGCGCGGCAGCCGGCGGTTGAGCGCGAGGATCAGCGCGACCGCGTGTTCGGCCACCGCATGCGGCGAATAGGCCGGCACCCGCACGACCGCGATGCCGAGCCGCTCGGCGGCGGCCAGGTCGACGTGGTTGAACCCGGCCGAGCGCAGCGCGATCAGGCGCGTGCCGCCGTCGGCGAGCCGTTCGAGCACGGCCGCGTCGACGGTGTCGTTGACGAACGGACACACGACTTCATAGCCGTGCGCGAGGATCGCGGTTTCCGCGTCGAGGTGCGACGGCTGGAAGTGCAGCCGATAGCCGAATTGCCGGTTGGCGGCGGTAAACGATTCGTCGTCGTACTGCCGGCTGCTGAACAGGATCACGCGCACGCTGCACCTCCAATGGCTGTCGCGTGCAGTTTACTGCAGGCCCGTCTGCCGCCCCGTGACGAGATCGACGCGATCGGGCGTGCGCAGGAAGCTGTAGCCGGCCGGCGCGCGGGCCGCTTGAACGCCGAAGTGCTCGAGCGCGTGCTCGACGAAGCTGCGCGTGCGGGCCGGCACGTACTGGCGGTTCGGGTAGACGAGCGACAGCTGCGCGTCCGGGTCGTCGATCTGGTAGGTGGGCAACAGCCGCACGAGCGTGCCGGTGGCGAGCGCGTCGGCGACGCACGGCTCGGGCAGCACCACGATGCCGGAGCCGGCAACGGCCGCCGCGTGCACGAGCGCCAGCTGGTTGACCGTGCAGGTCGGGCGTAGCGTGATCGAATGCGTTGCGCCGTCGTGGCCGACCAGCCGCCACGCGGGCGCATGCTGGTGCGGCGCGAGTGCGACCCAGTCGTGGCCCGGCAGGTCGTCGGGCGCGCGCGGCTCGCCGCGCCGTTCGAGATACGCGGGCGCCGCGCAGGCGACGAGCGGGGCCGGCGGGAGTGCGTGGCCGATCAGCGTCGGGTTGCCGTCGAGCCGGTTGCCGGTCACGATGCCGACGTCGTAGCCCGAATCGAGCACGTCGAGCGGCCCTTCGGCGACGGTGAGCTGCACCCGCAGCTCGGGGTAGCGGTGCCGGAAGCTGCTGACCAGCAGCGTCAGCGCGAGCGGCGACAGCAGGCCCGACGCGACGACCCGCAGCGTGCCGGCCGGCTCGCGCACCGCATGCGCGACGGATGCCTCGAGATGATCGAATTCCTCGAGCAGCGCGCGGCAGCCGTCGAGGTAGCGCAGGCCGGCCTCGGTCAGCGACAGGTTGCGCGTGGTGCGGTGGATCAACCGCGTGTTCAGGTGAGACTCGAGCATCGCTATCGAACGCGTGACGAGCGCATTGGACACGCCTAGATGGTGCGCCGCGCGGCGGAAGCTCTGCTGCTCGGCGACGCAGACGAACACACGCATGGTCTGAATCTGGTTCATGGCTCGCGAATTTCTGGCCCGGTTGATTGATATCGGTTGTGATTTTTCGTTGCACGACCTGGAAAACCGTCGCGCGACACCCGGTTCTCCTTCGTATCGAAAAATCGGTTTTCCATTCTGCAGACGATTGTTCATTACAGAAGCGTTATCCGTCAACCTGCGAAAAAGGGCGGGTTGCGTAAAATCGAAATCACGGGTATCGCTTTAACGAATCGGGGTCACGCGGGTGCGCCGGGGATATCTTGTGGCGTATTGAAGAGGGTGGCCTGAGATTTGAAGATTAGTCATGTAAATCAATGTGTTGTGCGCGAACCTTGGCGGCCGGATCCGGTATTGGGTGAAATCGCTCACCAATAGATGCTGCGATAATGGATGTTTTTGCGCAGATCGCGGTTTTCGTGGGTCGATTCCACCTGCGCGATTTTTTTCGTGATCACCGGTATTTCAGCCGATACATGCACGGCGCTGAAGGCGGAAATCTTGGACTCGTCCCAATATTGCCGGGGAAAATCACCGGGATCGAACCCCCGATGGAACCGTTTCGCATCCGCACGGCAATGCCGCGGCAATACGAAACCCGGTCGTCCGACGGGTGCGCGGCGGGTGGCCCGGTCCGTCGACCGGGCCACCGGCACGCTGTCCGGCCGCGGGTGCCTCTTGCGCGCGGCCGCGGAACACGGAATGATCGATCAGTTCGCCATGCCGCGCGGCGGACGACACGTCCGTGCGTTTTCCTCCCTCCACTTTTGCCTGCCATGTCCATCGATTACTCGCCGATTCCCTGTCCCGTCGTCGTGCCGCTCGACGCGATCCTGCCCGAAGAACCGCTGCTGATGATGGGGGCCGGCCCGGTCCCGATCCCGGCCGCCGTCGCGAAGGCGAACACGATCGTGATCAACCACCTCGGCGCGACCATGGCGAAGATCATCGAGCAGGTGAAGGAGATGGCGCGCTACGTGTTCCAGACCCGCACGAAATGGGTGCTCGGCGTGGCCGGCCCCGGCTCGGCCGCGATGGAAATGGCGATCTCGAACCTCGCGTGGCGCGGCACGCGTGTGCTGTCGATCCGCAACGGCTTCTTCAGCGCGCGGATGGCCGAAATGGCGACGCGCGTCGGCGCCGACGTCGCGACGCTCGAAGTGGCCGACCGCGCGGTCGCGAGCCTCGACGAGATCGCGGACGCCATCGCGCGCGAGCGGCCCGAGATCGTCACGATCGTGCAGGGCGAGACGTCGAACACCGTATGGAACCGAGAGCTGCGCGAGATCGCGGCACTCGCGAAGGCGGCCGGCGCGCTGGTCGTCGTCGATGCTGTGTGCACGCTGTCGACGATGCCGCTCGAGACGGACGCATGGGGCATCGACGCGGTGATCACGGGCGGCCAGAAGGGGCTGTCGTCGATCCCCGGCGTGTCGCTGATCGCGTTCTCCGATGCCGCGTGGAATCGGATGACGCAGCGTCCGGAACCGAACGCGCACTGGTGCCTCGACATGGCGCTCGCGGAGAACTTCTGGCACAACGCGGGCTATCACTACACGGCGCCGGTGTCGGGCGTGCTCGCGCTGCACGAGGCGCTGCGCCTCGTCTGCGCGGAGACGCTCGAAAGCCGCTTCGCGCGCCACCTGCGCTGCTCGCTCGCGCTGCAGGCGGGCGTCGAGGCGATGGGGCTCACGCTCTATGCGCCGAAGGCGTGCCGGCTCAATTCGGTGGTCGGGATCGAGACGCCCGAGGGGCTCACGCCCGGGATGGTGTGCGGCCATATCTCGCAGCAGTACCAGGTCGAGATCTCGGGCTCGTTCGGGCTGCCGATCGTGCGGATCGGGCAGATGGGCGAACAGTGCCGCGAACACAACCTGTTCCGCACGCTGCATGCGTTCGGCCGCACGATGGACGATCTGAAGGTGCCGGTCGACCTGCCGGCCGGCGTGGCCGCGCTCGAGCAGGAACTGTCGCGGCGGGGCGCGTAAGCGGGAGACGAGGGCGCCGGATGCGCGCGGCGGCGCCGGCCGTCGAAAGGCGCGCGGGCCTCAGCCGCCCTGCATCGCGCGCCGGTACGCGTTCGGCGTCGTGCCGTGCGCGTCGCGAAAGCGATGGCTGAAGTGGCCGGCGTTCGCGTAGCCGCATTCGGCCGCGACCTGCGCGAGCGGCAGCGCCGTCGTGCGCAGCAGCAGGCGCGCCCGCGCGAGCCGCTGCTCGGCCACCCATGCGTGCGGCGCGCGGCCGAACGACAGCCGGAACATCCGCGAGAAGTGGTATTCGGACAGCGCGGCGACGTTCGCCAGTTCGCCGAGCGTCAGCGGCTGCGACAGATAGCTGTCGATATAGTCGCGCACGCGGCGGCGCACGGCCGGCGCGAGCCCGCCGCGGAACGGCACGTCGGTGCGCGTCGTGCTCTGGCCGCGCAGCAGCAGGCTCAGCACGTCGTGCGCGGCCTCGTTCGCGCGCAGGCGCCCGTCGGCATCGTCCCAGCGCTCCAGCGCGAGCGAACGGAACTGCGCCGCCACGCGCGCATCCTCGAAATAGGTGCGGTCGGCGAGCTTCAGCTCGCGCGGCTCGCGATCGAGCTCGCGGATCGCGCGCTGCGTGAAGTGCTCGGGCAGGAAGTACAGGTGGATGAAGTGCATCTCGCCGCGCACCCACCAGCGCGATTCATGGTCGCCCGGCAGCGCGCACAGCAGGCTCGGCGCGCCGTAGCGCGGCACGCGTTCGCGCTCCGTCCGGTAACCGCCGTCGAGATAGCACGACAACGTGTGGTGGCCGGGCTGTTCGTAGATCGTCTCGCTTTCGTCGGTGATGCGCGTCCATTCGGCGATCGCGAGATGGTCGCCGAGCCACGTGAAGCGCTCGAGCGTCGCGTTCGCCTCGGCAAGCGTGCGGCACACCGACTGCAGGCCGAACGGCATGGCGCCGCCGGCAAGGGCGGCCGAGTGATCGACGGGCGGGGCGTACAGGGGCGAACTCATGATGCGACGAGTATAAGCGGGCGCGACGCGCGCCGTGCGGCGGCCCGGAAAAGACCGCAATTCCGGACAATCCGCACGGGCGGGGCGGCGGCATAGTCGGAGCCCGTTCCACTCGTTTCGCCTCGTTGCCGCCATGAACCTGTCGCTTTATTTCGTCACCGTGCTGATCTGGGGCACCACCTGGATCGCGATCAAGTGGCAGCTCGGCGCCGTGCCGCCGCCCGTGTCGATCGCGTGGCGCTTCTGGCTCGCCGCCGCCGTGCTGTTCGCGCTGCTGCGCGTGATGCGCCGGCCGGTGCGTCCGCCGCGCGAAGCGTGGCGCTACCTCGTCGCGCAGGGCTTCGCGCTGTTCTGCCTCAATTTCCTGTGCTTCTACTATTCGGAGCAGGTCGTGCCGAGCGGCCTCGTCGCCGTGATCTTCTCGACCGCGCCGCTGCTGAATTCGATCAACGGCCGGCTGTTCATGGGCCGCCCGCTGCGGCCGTCCGCGATCGCCGGCGCGCTGCTCGGGCTGACCGGCATCGCATGCCTGTTCTGGCAGCAGATGGCCGGCCACCTCGACGATCACGCGACCTGGACGGGCCTCGCGATCGCGTTCGCCGGCACGATGTGCTTCTCGGCCGGCAACCTGCTGTCGAGCCGGATGCAGTCGATGGGCCTGCATCCGCTCGCGACCAACGGCTGGGCGATGCTGATCGGCGCGGCGATCCTCACGGTCGGCAGCGCGGCGGCCGGGCTGCCGTTCACGATCGACCCGAGCCCGCGCTATCTCGGCGCGCTCGTCTATCTGGCCGTGCCGGGTTCGGTGATCGGGTTCACTGCATACCTGACCCTCGTCGGGCGGATCGGGCCGGAGCGGGCCGCATACTGCACGGTGCTGTTCCCGATCGTCGCGTTGGCCGTGTCGACGGTCTTCGAGGGCTATCAATGGTCGCCGCTCGCGGTGGTCGGGCTGTTGCTCGTGCTGGCCGGCAATCTCGTCGCGTTCGACCTGACGCGCCGGTTGTTTCCGAGGACGGCGCGCGCCTGAGCGCATGATCGAGGCGCCAACTGATTGGGTTGGCGCGGTCGACCTGGTTTCGCTTCGGGGCTGCGCTTGATTCGCCCGTTGTGTCAGGAGGGGATGAGGGGCACGCAGGCGCATGCGCGGGGAGGCGCGGCTGCGATTCTCGATGTCGAAATGGCCCAAGGCGCAGTGCTCCCAGCGCGGCGACCCTGCCTGGCCCCGATCGCGCCGAACCGAACCGCTCGCTCAGGGGCGCCGATGCGTTCCGGCGTCATCCCCAAGCCATCCGCGTATTGCGGAACTTCAATGTGTTGCTGCGCTGGCCGGCATGGCCGGTGCCGCGACACGGCTCACGCCGCCGCGCCGCTCCCCGCGACCCGCGCCTGCCGCTGGTACAGCACCATCGACAGCGCGACACCCGCGGCGGCGGCCACGGCCGCGAACAGGAACACCTGCGGATAGCCGAACGCGCCCGCGATATAGCCGGCGAGCGGGCCGGTAATGCCGAGCGACAGGTCGAGGAACACCGAGTACGCGGACAGCGCCGCGCCGCGGCTCGCGGGCGGCACGAGCGCGACGGCCTCGACGCCGAGCGCCGGGAAGATCAGTGCGAAGCCGAAGCCGGTCAGCGCGGCGCCGGCGAGTGCGACGTGCGGCACGGGCGCGAGCCACAGCAGCAGGAGGCCCGAGCATTCGAACGCGAACGACACGATCGCGACGCGGAAGCCGCCGTAGGTCTTGATCGTGTTCGCGAACAGCAGGCGCGCGCCGATGAACAGCGTGCCGAACACGGTCAGCGACAGCGCGGCGTTCGGCCAGTGGCGCGCCGCGTAGTACAGCGTGACGAAGGTCGCGATCGAGCCGAAACCGGCCGAGCCGAGCGCGAGGCCCAGGCCGTGCGGCAGCACGCGGGTGAACACGCTCGCATACGACATCCGCTCGCCATGCACGAGCGGCACGGCATCGATCAGGCGTGCGAGGTAGAAGCCGATCGCGGCGAGCGCGATCACGATCACGCCGATCAGCGCCGGGTTCAGCGTATGCGCGATCGCCACGCCGACCGGTGCGCCGAGCGCGAGCGCGCCGTAGGTCGCGATGCCATTCCACGAGATCACCTTCGCGTTGTGCGCGACCCCGACCCGGCCGATGCCCCACAGGATCGCTCCCGTGCCGCACAGGCTTTCGCCGACACCCAGCACGAGCCGGCTCGCGACCAGCAGCACGAGGCTCGCGACCGGCCAGTGGGCCAGCAGCAGCGCGACGAGCAGCAGCACGCCCGACACGCCGCAGCCGATCAGCCCGCGCAGCACCGTCTGCTTCGGCCCGAGCGTATCGGCGAAGCGCCCCGCGAGCGGGCGCGAGGCGAGCGTCGCGAAATACTGGACGCTGATCGCACCGCCCGCGACGATCGCGGAAAAGCCGAGATCGTCGTGGACGAAGCCCGGCAGCACGGCGAGCGGCAGGCCGATGGTCAGGTAGCAGATGAACGTGAAGCTGACGACGGACACGATTTGCAGCGTGACCGCGAACCCGCTGCGCGGCGGTGTGGCGGAATCGGTTGACATGGGGTCGGAACGAATGAGCGAAGCGGAGCGGAAGTTGGCGTAAAACGGAATCGGGATTTTCCCATGGAACCGGTTTTCCCGCAGGTACCGCTTAGTTCAGCGCGCGCCGTTTCCTCGCTGACGGAGCGCCGACGAATCGGCGCGGGCCGACCCGAAACGCAAGCGGGGCAACGCGCGAGCGCGGCCGCCGGGCGGCTGCCGCGCTCATATCGCGGCAGTTATATGGGCCGCATGCGTGATGGGCTATGGGTTGGGAAAATTGATGGTGATAGCGTGCAAACTGTCAGAGAAACGTCGGTCGAGCGCTCCGCGCAGGCCGCCTTGCCCCCACTTGAAGAACGACAGAGACATGAGTGAGCCGATCCGCTTCTACCATCGTCACGCGGTCCGCGAAGTCAGCGACGCGGACGTCACCCGCACCGTGCTGCAGTACCTGCGCGAGGATGCGCACTGCACCGGCACCAAGGAAGGCTGCGCGGAAGGCGACTGCGGCGCGTGCACGGTCGTCGTCGGCGAGCTGACCGACGGGGGCACGGTCGCGTTCAAGGCGGTGAACGCCTGCATCCAGTTCCTGCCGACGCTCGACGGCCGCGCGCTGCTGACGGTTGAAGATCTGCGCCAGCCGGACGGTTCGCTGCACCCGGTGCAGCAGGCGATGGTCGATTGCCACGGGTCGCAATGCGGGTTCTGCACGCCCGGCTTCGTGATGTCGATGTGGGCGCTGTACGAGAAGCACGGCCACGAAGGTTGCGGCAGCGCGTGCGCGAAGGCGAAGGACGTGCCGACGCGCACCGAGATCGCCGATGCGTTGACGGGCAACCTGTGCCGCTGCACCGGCTATCGCCCGATCGTCGACGCGGCCGTCCAGATGTTCGATGCGGCCGGCGAAGGCGCGACCGGTGAACGTGCGTCGCAGCCGGTGGCGCCGGTCGACACGGCCGCGCTCGCCCGCACGCTCGCGTCGCTCAAGCGTGACGACACGTTCGATTACACGACGAGCGACGGCGCGCGCTTCGCGGCGCCGCGCACGCTCGACGCGCTGGCCGCGCTGAAGATCGAGCGGCCCGACGCGCGCATTCTTGCCGGCAGCACCGACATCGGCCTGTGGGTCACCAAACAGATGCGCCGGCTCGACGACCTGATCTACGTCGGCCAGATCGCCGAACTGCAGACCATCGCGCACGGCGACGACTGGATCGAGATCGGCGCGGGCGTGACGCTCGAGAACGCGTATGCGGCACTCGCCGGCACGTATCCGGAGCTGACCGAGATGTGGAAGCGCTTCGCGTCGCTGCCGATCCGCAACGCCGGGACGATGGGCGGCAACGTCGCGAACGGCTCGCCGATCGGCGACTCGATGCCGGGCCTGATCGCGCTCGGTGCGCGCGTCGTGCTGCGCGGCGGCGACACGGTGCGCGAGCTGCCGCTCGAGGCGCTCTACACCGGCTATCAGCAAAAGGACATGGCGCCGCACGAATTCGTCGTCGGCCTGAAGGTGCCGACCCGCACCGGCGCACGCGCGAAGCTGCAGTTCCGCACCTACAAGGTGTCGAAGCGGTTCGACTCCGACATCTCGGCCGTCTGCGCGGCGTTCGCGTTCATCGCGGACGGCGACACGATCCGCGAGCCGCGCATCGCGTTCGGCGGGATGGCCGCGACGCCGAAGCGCGCGACGCATACGGAAGCCGTGCTCGACGGCGCGCAGTGGCACGAAGCCACCGCGCAGGCCGCGATGCAGGCGCTCGAGCGCGACTACCAGCCGCTCTCCGACATGCGCGCGACGAGTACGTATCGCCTCGATACCGCGAAGAACTTGATGTATCGATTCTGGCTGGAGACGCGCCCGTACGACCCGCTGCCGCCGCAAGCCGTGAATGTGCGCGAAGTGGCCGCCGAAGCCGGCGCCGACGCCGACGCCGACGCGCGCGTCTGAAGACGGAGAACACCGAACATGAACCAGCAAGCAGAACCGTTCCTGAACACCCTCGACCAGCAAGCCGACGCCGCCCAGGTGCACGTGTCGCGCCCGCACGAATCCGCCCACCTGCACGTGAGCGGGCGCGCGACCTACACCGACGACATTCCGATCGTCGCGGGCACGCTGCACGCGGCGCTCGGGTTGTCGGCCAAGCCGCACGCGAAGATCGTGTCGATGAACTTCGACGCGGTGCGCGCGACGCCGGGCGTGGTCGCCGTGTTCACGGCCGACGACATCCCGGGCGTCAACGACTGCGGCCCGATCATCCACGACGACCCGGTGCTCGCGAAAGGCATCGTGCAGTTCGTCGGCCAGCCGATGTTCATCGTCGTCGCGACGTCGCATGACATCGCGCGGCTCGCCGCGCGCCGCGCGCAGGTCGACTACGAGGAACTGCCCGCGATCCTGACCGCGCAGGAAGCGCGCCAGGCCGAAACCTACGTGATCCCGCCGCTGAAGCTCGCGCGCGGCGACGCGGCCGCGCGCCTGGCCGCCGCGCCGCATCGCGAGTCGGGCGAGATGCTGCTCGGCGGCCAGGAGCAGTTCTATCTGGAAGGGCAGATTGCCTACGCGGTGCCGAAGGACGACGACGGGATGCACGTGTACTGCTCGACGCAGCACCCGAGCGAAATGCAGCACCTCGTCGCGCACGTGCTCGGCGTCGCGTCGCACAACGTCCTGGTCGAATGTCGCCGGATGGGCGGCGGCTTCGGCGGCAAGGAATCGCAGTCGGGCCTGTTCGCATGCTGCGCGGCGCTCGCCGCATGGAAGCTGCTGTGCCCGGTGAAGCTGCGTCCGGACCGCGACGACGACATGATGATCACCGGCAAGCGGCACGACTTCCATTACCGCTTCGACGTCGGCTACGACGACGACGGCCGCCTCGACGGCGTCGCGCTCGAGATGACGTCGCGCTGCGGCTTCTCGGCCGACCTGTCGGGCCCGGTGATGACGCGCGCGGTGTGCCACTTCGACAACGCGTACTGGCTCGGCGACGTCGACATCGCCGGCTATTGCGGCAAGACCAACACGCAGTCGAACACCGCGTTCCGCGGCTTCGGCGGCCCGCAGGGCGCGTTCGCGATCGAGTACATCCTCGATGACATCGCGCGCGGGCTCGGCCGCGATCCGCTCGACGTGCGCTACGCGAACCTGTACGGCAAGACCGAACGCAACGTGACGCCTTACGGGCAGACGGTCGAGGACAACGTGCTGCAGGAGCTGCTCGGCGAACTCGAGACGACGAGCGACTACCGCGCGCGGCGCGCGGGCGTGCGCGAATTCAACGCCCGCAACACGGTGCTGAAGAAGGGCATCGCGCTCACGCCGGTGAAGTTCGGCATCGCGTTCAACGTCACGCACTTCAACCAGGCCGGCGCGCTGGTGCACATCTATACCGACGGCTCGGTGCTCGTGAACCACGGCGGCACGGAGATGGGGCAGGGGCTCAACACGAAGGTCGCGCAGGTCGTCGCGCACGAGCTCGGCATCCGCTTCGGCCGGATCCGCGTGACGGCGACCGACACGAGCAAGGTCGCGAACACGTCCGCGACGGCCGCGTCGACGGGCTCCGACCTGAACGGCAAGGCCGCGCAGGATGCGGCGCGCCAGCTGCGCGAGCGGCTCGCGGTGTTCGCGGCGAAGCAGTTCGGCGACGGCAAGGTCGATGCGGCCGACGTGAAGTTCGGCAACGACTTCGTGTGGGTCGGCGGCGCGAGCGTGCCGTTCGGCGAGGTGATCGCGAAGGCCTATCTGGCGCGCGTGCAGCTGTGGTCCGACGGCTTCTATGCGACGCCGAAGCTGCACTGGGATCAGTCGAAGCTGCAGGGCCGGCCGTTCTACTACTACTCGTACGGCGCGGCCGTGTCGGAAGTCGTGATCGATACGCTGACGGGCGAGATGCGCACGCTGCGCGTCGATGCGCTGCACGACGTCGGCGCGTCGCTGAACCCGGCGCTCGACATCGGCCAGGTCGAAGGCGCGTTCATCCAGGGGATGGGCTGGCTCACGACCGAGGAGCTGTGGTGGAACGCGGGCGGCAAGCTGATGACGCACGCGCCGTCCACGTACAAGATTCCGACGGTCAACGACACGCCGCCCGAGTTCAACGTGCGGCTGTTCCAGAACCGCAACGTGGAGGACAGCATCCATCGTTCGAAGGCCGTCGGCGAGCCGCCGCTGCTGCTGCCGTTCTCGGTGTTCTTCGCGGTGCGCGACGCGATTGCCGCGGTCGGCGACTACCAGGTGAATCCGCCGCTCGACGCGCCGGCCACCGGCGAGTCGATCCTGCGTGCGGTGAACGCGGTGCGTGCGGCAAGCGCCGCGCGGGCAGGTTGAGATGGAACGACGCCCATGCCCACTTCGTTCGCTGCTTCCCGAGGGGGCGGTCAGCCTCCTTGGGGCGGCCCGGCGGAGGCTGACATGAACGTACCCCCACGCTCGCCGCATACCGCGTCGCATGCCCCCGTCGCCGGGTGCGACGGCGCGTGCGGCGGCTCACCCGCGCAGACCTTCGCGCAAGGCACCGGCCGGCGCAACCGCGCGAGCGCCGCGCCGCCGCCGATGCACATCGTGCTGTTCGGCGCGGGGCACGTCGGTCACGCGCTCGTCACGCTGCTCGGTGCGTTGCCGTGCGTCGTGCAATGGGTCGACACGCGCGACGAGCTGTTCCCGGACGAATGTCCGCCGAACGTGCAGCCGGAGCCGACCGACACGCCGGAGGCCGTCGTCGACGCGGCGCCGCCCGGCGCGTACTTTCTCGTGATGACGCACAACCACGCGCTCGACTTCTCGCTCGCCGCGCAGATCATGCGGCGGCGCGACTTCGCGTACTTCGGGATGATCGGCTCGCGCACCAAGCGCGTGAAGTTCGAGCGCCGGCTCGCCGCGCGCGGCGTCGATCCGGCGCGGCTCACGGAGATGGTGTGTCCGATCGGCGTCGCGGGCATCGTCGACAAGGCGCCCGGCGCGATCGCGGTGGCCGTCTGCGCGGAACTGCTGCAAGCGCGCTCGGGCACGCCGGTGGCCGATGTGAAGGCAGCCGCGGCCGGCCGCGTGCGCGACGACGCGAGCTGCGCGCGGTAACGACGAGGGCCGGCACGCCCGACGCGTCCGCGCGTTTTTGCCTACACTGCACGGATCGCGCGGCATCGGGCCGCGCGCCTTTCGTGCAGGTTCCATGTCCGATCATCAGGTCTATCTCGACGCGCTCGATGCGAGCCTCGTCGCCATCGAGCGCTGGCTGTCCGGCGCCGATACCGCGCCCGCGGCGCTCGATGCGCTGCTCGCGCCTTTCTCCGACGATTTCACGATGATCATGACCGATGGTCGCGTGTTCGACCATGACGGCATGCGCGCGCTGTTCGCGAAGCTGAGCGGCGCGAAGCCGGGGCTGCGCATCGCGCTGTCGGACATCCGCGTGCTCGCGGCCGACGCGTCGCATGCGGTGCTCACCTATCTCGAAGCGCAGCAGGCGGCGTCGGGCGAACTGCCCGCGCGTCGCGCGACTGCCGTGTTCGAACGCGACGCGGCAGGCGGCGTGCGCTGGACCCATCTGCAGGAAACCTTTTGCACGGCCTGAGCGGCCGCGCCGCATGAGCGCGCGCGGGCCGTCCCGCGCGGGTCAGCGCTTGCGGCCGCGCGCGGCCGTCAGCCCGTCGGACACGCTCTGCATCAGCGCGCACAGCCACGCGATGTCGGTCGGCCGATCGGGCTGCGGGTGCGTGAGCAGGTAGCTCTTGATGCGCGGGAACGGCACGGGCGGCGCGACGACGACGAGCGGCAGCAACTGCGCATAGTGCGTCGCGAAGCGGCGCGTCGTCGTGAAGATCAGGTCCGACTGCAGCAACACCTGCGGCACGATCCCGAAGTACGGCAGCGTCGTCACGATCCGCCGCGTGAGGCGCGCGCGCGCGAGGCCGATCTCGATCGCGTTGCGCTTGTCGCCGGTGTACGGCGTCGGCGCGACGTGCGCGGCCGACGCGTACGCTTCGCGCGTGAGCGGCTCGCGTGCGAGCGGATGCGCGTCGCGCATCAGGCACACGATCGTGTCGGAGAACAGGTCCTGGCGCGCGAAGTGCGGGTCGGGCTTCGGCCAGTTGCCGATCACGAGGTCGAGCACGCCCGATTCGAGCGCCTCCGCGTGGTCGAGCGCGGGATTCAGCGAGTCGATTTCCAGATGCGCGTGCGGCGCCGCGTCGCGAAAGCGCTCGATCAGCGTGGGCATGAAGAAATCGTTCAGGTAGTCGGGCGCGGCGACGCGAAACGTGCGCCGCGCGGACGACGGGTCGAAGTCGCCGTGCGGCGTCGCGATGAAGTCGACCTCGCGCAGCGCGCGCGACGCCGCACCGAGCAGCGACGCGCCATATTCGGTCGGCACCATCCCCGACTTGCCGCGCACGAGAATCGGGTCGTTCAGCGTCTCGCGCAGCTTGCGCAGCGCGGTGCTGATCGCGGGCTGGGTCTGGTTCAGCCGCAGCGCGGCCTGCGTGACGCTGCGCTCGAGCAGCAGCGTGCGCAATACGCGCACGAGCCAGATATCGAGCGAGGCGGTACGGTCGTCGTCTTCCATCGGGGCGGGCTGATTCGGGGAAGCGTAACCTTACCGCAGCCGCGCGTCGCCGTGCGTGATACCGGCCATCACGCGCGGCCCTTCGGCAGCGTGCTGATCCGCTTGACCTCGCGCGACTCGAGCCAGTTCGGCGTGCGCGCGCAGTACAGCACCATCGGCAGCGCGTCCTCGCCCCAGAACAGCTGCTGATTCATCCAGAAAGTCGGGACGCCGAACACGCCGAGCGCGATCGCGTCGTCGGTGTTGCGGCGCAACTGCGCGCTCGTTTCCTCGAATTCGATCAGTTCGTCGCCGTGGCTCACGCCGACGCGTTCGCACAGCGCGGCGAAGCCGTCCGGCGTCGACGGATCGTTGCCGTCGTGCCAGATGAAGCGGAACATTTCCAGCACGGTCGCGATATCGGCGCGCAGCGCGAGCGCGAGGCGCAGCACCTTGTCGGAATCGAACGGATGGGCGGGCGGCATCTTGAAGCGGATGCCGAGCTGTTCGGCGCGAAACAGCGCGTGGCGGTACGTGAACACGCGCTTGGTCGGTACCTCGGCGCTCGGGCGTTGTCCCCAGTGGCGCTGCAGGTCGAGCAGCGACACGGCGACGGGTTCGAACGGCACGTCCGGCCATTTGTCGAGCTGTTCGAGCAGCAGGTAGGAGAACGGCGACACGAAGTCGTAGAACCAGGCGGGTTGGGCAGTATCGAGGCCGGTTGTCATGGCGATCTCCAGAGGGTGGGGCGTGCGCGCCTGGCGGCGGCCTTCATGTTGCGCGGTGGCGCGGATGCAGCAATGATCGCGGATCGGCCGCTCACGCGGAACCGGGAGTCGCCCGAGGGGGCGCGCCGGCCGGCGGCGACGCCTCCCCGGTTCGCGCCGGCGCGGCGGGGCCGGCGCCGGGCGTGCCCGACGTACCCGATGCGGCGTCGTGCTCGTGCGCGGTGAGGCGCTCCCGCACGAAGCCGATGTGCTCGCGCAGCACGTAGAACTGCCCCGCGTACGCGAGCGGCATCTTCATCCGGTTCACGGCTTCCTCGATGTCGTCGAGCTCGTCGAGCAGCTGGACGCGCTCCTCGGCCGTGTGCTCGCCGAGCGCGCGGCGCTCGAGCGCGATCAGCGCGCCGTACCAGCGGTAGATGCGCGAACGCACGCGCCAGCCGTACAGCGACGGCACCAGCCGCAGCCCGGGAATCAGCACGACGATCAGCGGCACCAGCACGACGAGCAGCCGGTCGACCAGACTCGCGACCCAGAACGGCAGCCGCCGGTACAGGAAGGTCTTGCCCGACTTGTAGTAGCGCGCCGCGTCGTCGGACAGCGGGAAGCCGCGCGTGACGGCGGACGGGAATTCGCCCGCGTGCTGCAGGATCGTCGCGTGGCCGTGCACCTCGCGCGCGGCCTCGATCAGCAGGTCGGACAGCGCGGGGTGCAGCGTGTCGCGCGCGACCAGCTCGATCGTCGGCGCGACCGTGTGGATGTCGGCGGGCGGCAGGTTGCGGCCGAGATCGTAGACGCCCATCGGCAGCGTGATCGCGGTCAGGTACGGAAAGCGCCGCGCGTACGCCTCGGCCTGCGTGAACGAGTACACGTGCACGCCCGGCGCGCGGAACAGCTTCGCCATCACCGGGATCTGGGTCGAGTCGCCGGACAGGAACGCGGCGTCGATCTTGCCGTCGAGCAGCGCGGTCGCGGCGTCCTCGCCGGCGGTCGGCAGCAGCTCGGTCGAGCCGCCCGGCACGATGCCGTTCATCTTGAGCAGCGCCAGGCTCAATTCGCGGGCGCCGCTGCCCTCCGCACCGAGCGCGAGGCGCTTGCCCTTGAAGTCGGACAGGCGGGCGACGACCGGGCCGCGGTACATGATCGCGAGCGGCACGTAGCCGATGCTGCCGAGCGAGACCAGGTGCTCGTCGCGCTCCTTCGGGCCGATGCCGCTCTGCACGAAGCCGACGTTGACCGGCGCGTTCGGGTTCGACAGCCGCGCGAGGTTCTGCGCCGATCCTTCGGACGACTCGACGTCGAGCGTGACGCCGTTCTTCGCGAGGATCGCCTTGTATTTCTGCGCGGCGTTCCAGTAGGTGCTGCCGGGCGGGCCGGACGAAATCACGAGCGTGGACGGCGGCGCCGGCTGGATCAGCTTGACCGCGAGCCAGATCGCCGCGGCAGCGAGCAGCACGGTGGGGCCGATCGACAGCGCGAGGTCGCGCCACGACACCGCGACGAAGCGGGCGAGGATGCGGCGGGGCGGGCGAGGGCGGGCTGGCTTCATGGCGGCGGCGGATGACACGGGCGTGACGCATCGATGACGGCGGGCTCGGACGCTGCACGCGATGCACGTTCTGGCGGCGATGGTACCCGGTTTCCCCCGACGTGCGCGAATCGGCCGCCGTGTCGCGCAGGCTTGCCCGGCCGGCCGCGACGGCCGGTGACGGGCGGCGGCACCCGCCCGCGCGTCAAAAGCTTTGCGCTTCGGCGGGCGCTGGATTACATTGTGCGACGCAGCCGCGCCCGATTCGCGCGCGACCCGGCACGCAAAGAGACCGGGCGCGTCCGGCCGGCGGCTGCCCGGCCCGGCCGGCCCGCATACGCGCGCGCCGGCTGCCGGCCCGTGTCGCCTCTCTCGCATCGCCGTGGAAATCATCGGCCGTCCCGCCCGTTCGCGCGCGGGCCGGCTGCCATTGGGGGTATCCGGCCGTACTGTGCACGGCCGTTCCGGAGTTACAAGGAGATAGCATGAAGTCGATCGTGTTGAGAGCGTTGGGTGTTGCAGCCGTGGCGGCCTGTCTGACGGGCAGCGTGTACGCGCAGTCCAGCGATACGGCGGCCACCGAAGCGCCGGCCGCGGCAGCGAGCTCGCCGAAGGCGGCGGCCAAGACCGCGAAGAAGGCGAACCGCAAGCTCGGCTACGCGGTGCGCAAGGCAATCACGAAGGCAGGCGGCATCGACGTGGCGAACATCGTCGTGCGCTCGAAGGGCGGCGCGATCACGCTGGAGGGCACGGTGCCCGACCAGGCCCAGATCGACAAGGCGGAAGAGGCAGCGAAGGGCGTGAGTGGCGTGACGTCGGTCTCGAACAAGCTGACGGTTCAGCAGCAATAACGCCGGGCGGGCGGCGCGCCAGCGCCGCCCGCGCCCGCTTTCAGGCGGGCCCCGGCATGCCGGGGCCCGTTTGCGCCGCAGCCTGCCCCAGTCTTTCGCTGCGCGCCAGCCCTCCGGGGGAGCATCTCCCAAGGGGACTGCCTTCGGGGCGGAAAACCAGGGGCGGCCCGGTGTTTTCCCGACAGGCCGCAAGCCGCGCACGACGCAGCGGCGGACCGATAGCGATATCGATAATGAGAGGGGGCGGCAATGACGACGCACGGGTGGGGCACTCGGATTCTTCTCGGCGCGGCGCTGGCCGCGCTTACATTGCTCAGCGCCTGCAACGACGCCGATTCGGGCGAGCGCAACCGGTTGCCCGGTTTCGTGTCCGGCAGCGTGCGCACGACCGCCTACGACGGCACGAGCGACGACCTGCTGACGGCCGGCCTCGGCAAGACGGGCCTCGCCTCCACGGCGCCCGCGTTCGCGAATCCGTCCCGGCCGACGAGCGCCGAGCTGCGCCGGCTCGCGATCTGGTCGAATTACCGCGCGCTCGTCGACATGAGCGCGAACGGCGGCTACGGCCGCTTCTGGGGGCCGAACGTCGACGTCGACGGCAACGCCACGCTCGGCGAAGGCAAGATCCCCGGCACCGAATATCTCGCGTACTCCGACGACGGCAGCGGCCGCAAGAACGTGACGCTGCTCGTGCAGGTGCCCGCCAGCTTCGATCCCGCGCAGCCGTGCATTGTCACCGCGACGTCGTCGGGTTCGCGCGGCGTGTACGGCGCGATTTCGGCGGCCGGCGAGTGGGGCCTCAAGCGCGGCTGCGCGGTTGCGTACAACGACAAGGGTGGCGGCAACGGCGCGCACGAGCTCGGCTCCGACACGATCACGCTGATCGACGGCACGCTCGCCAACGCGGTGCTCGCCGGCAATGCCAGCCTCTTTACCGCGAACGTGACGAGCGGCGACCTGGCCGCGTTCAACAACCGCTTCCCGAACCGCTACGCGTTCAAGCATGCGCATTCGCAGCAGAATCCCGAGCAGGACTGGGGGCACGCGACGCTGCAGGCGGTCGAATTCGCGTACTGGGCGCTCAACGAGCAGTTCGGGCCGGTGCTCGACAGCTCGCATCACGGCGTGCGCTACCACCCGGGCGACATCACGACGATCGCCGCGTCCGTCAGCAACGGCGGCGGTGCGGCGCTCGCGGCGGCCGAGCAGGACACGCGCCGCTGGATCACCGCGGTCGTGGTCGGCGAGCCGCAGGTCAACGTGCGGATGGCGCCGAACGCGGTCGTGCGCGAGGGCGGCCAGCCGGCGCCGTCGTTCGGCCGGCCGCTCGCCGACTACGCGACGCTCGCGAACCTGCTGCAGCCGTGCGCGGCCGCGTCGGCGTCGCTCGCCGGCGAGCCGTACCTGAGCGGGCTGCCGGCCGCCACCACGCAGTCGATCCGCACGCAGCGCTGCGCGACGCTCGCCGCGGCGGGGCTCGTGTCGGGCGCCGATACGCAGAGCCAGGCCGCCGACGCGCTCGCGCAGCTGCATGCGGCCGGCTATCTCGCCGATTCCGACCTGCTGCAGGCGTCGATGTGGGATTCGCAGGCGATTCCGGCGATCGCGGTCACCTATGCGAACGCGTACACGCGCTCGCGCGTGACCGACAATCTGTGCAATTTCAGCTTCGCGACCACCAGCGCGCCGACCGGCACGGTCGCGTCGCCCGCCGCGTCGCCGATGCCGGCCGTGTTCGGCGTCGGCAACGGCGTGCCGCCGACGGGCGGCATCGACCTCGTGTTCAACACGGGCGCGGGCATCGATCACCGGCTCGCGACCCCCGACGCGAGCTTCGCGGGCGCGCTGTGCCTGCGCCAGCTGTGGACCAACGGGATGCTCGACATGCCGGCGAACGTCGACGCCGTGCGCGTGAACGCGAACCTGCAGGGCAAGCCGGCGATCATCGTGCAGGGCCGCAGCGACGCGCTCGTGCCGGTGAACCATGCGTCGCGCGCGTACGTCGCGCAGAACAGCATCAGCGAAGGCGGCCGCAGCCAGCTCGTGTTCTACGAGGTGACGAACGGGCAGCACTTCGACGCGTTCCTGCCCGTCGCGGGCTTCGATACGCGCTTTGTGCCGGTCCACTACTACAACCTGCAGGCGCTGAACCTGATGTGGCGCCATCTGAAGAACGGCGCCGCGCTGCCGCCGTCGCAGGTGATCCGCACGGTGCCGCGCGGCGGCACGCCGGGCGCCGCCCCCGCGCTGACGAGCGCGAACCTGCCGCCGATCGCGACGTCGCCCGGCGCGAACGCGATCACGGCCGGCGCCGGCGCGATCGACGTGCCGCTCTGACGGCATCCGCTGCACCGCGTTGATGAAGCCGGACTGTCGTCCGGCTTTTTCTTTTTCGAGTCTGGAATCGGTCCCGCGCTGTCCTTTATCGGGATGGTGAGTGCCGTAACAAATTGTTACTTTACGGCGGAAAACCCGGAATCTATTATGCGCCGGTATTTTCACTTAATTTAATAAATTCCATATAGGCGATATTCCTTTCCATCTAGTTAATCGATCCTTTCGATTTTATTAAATCGGCTCGAGTTGAGATTGGTCGCCGTTTTGCGATTAATCGGTATCTCGCCGGCGGGGATCGTTCGTCTGTTCGAAGCGAAGCGCCTTGCAGGGCGGGCTTTGCGGGGGATGCTTTTGCTGCCGATTTCACGCGCATGCGGATGACGGGCCTGAATTCGCATTGCCGCGCATTATTGAATTGCCGTTTGCAATGGAATTGATTCCATTGTGCGGTTGCGGAATACGGGTGGGGTAAATCGTGCCGATCGGTATTCGCCGATCCGGTAAAAAACTCGGAGGTGCATCGCAAAACGAATGCACTCCCGGTGCGGAGCGTCGGCGCAAATGATCCTTTGCGGCCGGCGGTATTTATCGTTCTGTTCGAGAGGCAATAATGACGACACTGAAGTCCTTGAAAGACGGTTTCGCGCTATTTGGAACGACACTGAGCATGCCGCTCGCCGCAGCCGCGGCCGCGGCGCTGCTCGTCACGGGGTGCGGCGGCGACGACGGGTCCGGCCCGACCGCCGCCACCGCGGCGGCCGCGACGACGTCGAACGGCAGCGCGTCGGCCAGCACCGACGCAACGGCCGCCGTGGCCGACCAGCCGTACGTCGACAACGACGTGTACGGCACCGGACCGAACGACGCGGTCACGGATTCGACCGAAGGGGCCGCGGTCGTGCACCGTCAGGTCACGATCGGCGGCAAGACCGTCAAGTACACGGCCACCACGGGCCACCTGACCACGATCGACCCGGTCACGTCGGCGCCGAACGCGAAAATGTTCTACGTCGCGTACACGCAGGACAACCCGGACCCGTCGAAGCCGCGCCCGGTCACGTTCTTCTACAACGGCGGCCCCGGCTCGTCGTCGGTCTACCTGCTGCTCGGCTCGTACGGGCCGAAGCGCCTGCAGTCGTCGTTTCCGAACTTCACGCCGCCGGCCCCGTACAAGCTGCTCGACAACCCGGACAGCCTGCTCGACCGCACCGACCTCGTGTTCATCAACCCGGTCGGCACCGGCTACTCGGCGGCGATCGCCCCGGCGAAGAACAAGGACTTCTGGGGCACCGACCAGGACGCGCACTCGATCGACCGCTTCATCCAGCGCTACCTGACCAAGTACTCGCGCTGGAATTCGCCGAAGTTCCTGTACGGCGAGTCGTACGGCACGGCGCGCAGCGCGGTCGTGTCGTGGGTGCTGCATGAGGACGGCATCGACCTGAACGGGATCACGCTGCAGTCGTCGATCCTCGACTATGCGAATGCGCTGTCCGCGCCGGGCACGTTCCCGACACTCGCGGCCGACGCGTTCTACTGGAAGAAGACGACGCTCAATCCGACGCCGACCGATCTCGACGCGTACATGGTGCAGGCCCGCAACTACGCGGACAACACGCTCGCGCCGCTTGCACAGAAGCCGAACCCGCAGGACGGCGGCTTCGTGAACGTGCGGCTGAACCTGAACCTGCAGACCGCGCAGCAGATGGGTTCGTATATCGGCACGGATCCGACGTCGCTGATCCAGACCTTCGGCAACCCGGCCGCGCTCGGCAACGTGCCGTCGTCGAACGACAACCCGCCGTACACGTTCTTCCTGACGCTCGTGCCGGGCACGCAGATCGGCCAGTACGACGGTCGCGCGAATTTCACGGGCAAGGGCATCGCGCCGTACATCCTGCCGAACTCGGGCAGCAACGATCCGTCGATCACGAACGTCGGTGGCGCGTACACGGTGCTTTGGAACAGCTACATCAACACCGACCTCAAGTACACGTCGACGTCGTCGTTCGTGGACCTGAACGACCAGGTCTTCAACAACTGGGACTTCAGCCACACCGACCCGACCGGCGCGAACAAGGGCGGCGGCAATACGCTGTACACGGCCGGCGACCTGGCGGCAACGATGAGCGTGAACCCGGACCTGAAGGTGCTGTCGGCGAACGGCTACTTCGATGCGGTCACGCCGTTCCACCAGACCGAGCTGACACTCGCGCAGATGCCGCTCGATCCGACGCTCAAGGCGCAGAACCTGACGATCAAGAACTACCCGTCGGGCCACATGATCTACCTGAACGACGCGTCACGGACCGCGCTGAAGGGCGACCTCGGCAACTTCTACGACGGCATCCTCGCGAACCGTACCGCGCTGCAGCGCGTGCTGAAGCTGCAGGCGCGTACGCAGCAGCTCAAGCAGCAGCAATTGAAGCAGCAGGGGCAGTAAGCGTTGCGTTGCGGCCCGCGCGGCCCCGGATGGACGACAGCCCGATCGGCGCAGGCCGGTCGGGCTGTTTTTTGTGGAGACGGTGCCGGCGCGCGAGGCGCCGCAAGCAGGGCGTTCCTCTGCGCGGGAACCGCCGGCCGCGTCGTTACGCGAGCACGAGCCGTATGCCGACCGCGACGAGCGTCGCGGCGAGCAGGTTGCGCAGCAGCCGCTCGGGCGCGCGCGCGGACAGCACGCTGCCGAGCACGATGCCGGGTAGCGAGCCGAGCAGCAGCGACAGCAGCATCGACCAGTCGACCGAGCCGAGCAGCCAGTGGCCCATGCCTGCGACGAGCGTGAGCGGCACCGCGTGCGCGATGTCGGACCCGACGATGCGGGTGGTCGCGAGCGCCGGGTACAGCAGCAGCAGCACGGTGACGCCGATCGCGCCGGCGCCGACCGACGTCATCGACACGAGCACGCCCAGCACGGCGCCCGTCAGCACGGTCGACCACAGCGTGCGCGCGGGGCTCGGCGCGAGCGGGTTGCGTGCGGCGAGCGCGGTGAGTTGCGGGCGGAAGATCAGCGCGAGCGACGTGAGCAGCAGCGCGATGCCGAGTACCAGCTGGATCATCCGCGCGGTGCCGGGCGAATTCACGCCGTGCGTGTGCAGTACCCACAGCGTGACGGCCGCGGCCGGGACGCTGCCGGCCGCGAGCCGGCCGGTGATGCGCCAGTCGATCGACCCCTTCAGTCCGTGGACGAGCGTGCCGGTCGCCTTGGTCGCGGCCGCGTACAGCAGGTCGGTGCCGACCGCCGTCGCGGGGTGGACGCCGAACAGCAGCACGAGGATCGGCGTCATCAGCGAACCGCCGCCAACACCCGTCAGGCCGACGAGAATGCCGACGAACAGGCCGGACAGGGAGTACAGCAGATCGATATGGGGGAGCGACATCGGAAGCAGGCGGTTATGCGACGTTCGGCGGCGGCGCGCGGCTGCGGCGCGCGCGTCAAAGTCCGCCATTGTCGCAAAAGTGGCGCGTTGGTGTACGACTACGTTAAAAATCGGCCGGGAAGGCCCGCCGGGCGGGCCGTTCGCGGCGGGTGAAACGTGCGTTTGAACGGGCGCCGGGCCCGACAGGGCGGCGCGCCGGGGGCGGTGGGCGGGGTGGCCGATGCCCGGCTATCGGGCGGGACGGGCCTGATGGGGGAGGCAAGGCGGGGCGGCGCGCGCCCCGGCTCGGGCCGGACGGCCGTCAGTGCAGCGCGGGGCCGACGCCCGAAACGGCGTCCTGGCGGCGGATGCGCAGCGCGAGGCCCAGCAGCCCCGCCGCGGCCGCGAACGCCGCGCCGACCGTGAACGCGGCGTGGTAGCCGCCGTTCAGGGCGTCGAGCGGCGTCGCATGGGCGGCAGTGAGCGCGTCGGTGCGCGCGGCCGCGAGGCTCGCGAGCACGGCGAGGCCGAGCGCGCCACCCATCATGAATGCGGTGTTGACGATGCCCGACGCGAGCCCTGAATCGGCCGGGTCGACGTCGCTCATCGCGGCGAGCAGCACCGGATTGAACGCGACGCCCGCGCCGATGCCGAGCAGCGTCATGCCGGGCAGCACGTGCCAGACGAAGCTGCCGTCCGCCGGCGCGCGCGAGAACAGCGCGAGGCCGCACGCGGCGATCAGCAGGCCGGCCGCGATCGGGCCGCGGATCCCGAAGCGCATCACGATCCGCGCCGACAGCCCGAGCGAGAACGCGGCCATGATCAGGTTGGCCGGCAGGAACGCGAGCCCGACCTGCAGCGGTCCGTAGCCGAGCACACGCTGCATGTAGAGCGCGGACAGGAAGAACCACGCGAACATCGCGGCGGCCCACAGCACGCCGATCACGTTCGCGAGCGCGACGTTGCGCGCGGCGAACAGCGAGAGCGGCATCAGCGGATGCGCGACGCGCGCCTCGATCGCGATGAACAGCGCGAGCAGCACGACGGCTGCGGCGATCAGCACGACGGTCCGGGTCGACAGCCAGCCGGCCTCGTTGCCGCCGACGATCCCGTACACCGCGAGCATTAGCGACACGGTCACGGTGATCGCGCCCGCGACGTCGAGCCGCGCGGTGCCGGCCGGCGCGCGCATGCGCGGCAGCAGCGCGACGCACATCGCATAGACCGCGATGCCGATCGGCAGGTTGACGAGGAAGATCCAGTGCCACGAAAGCGTGCTGGTCAGCAGCCCGCCGAGCAGCACGCCGATGCTGCCGCCACCCGCGCAGACGAAGCCGTAGACGCCCATCGCGCGGGCCCGTTCGCCCGCTTCCGTGAAGAGATTCATGATCAGCGACAGCGACACGGCCGACACGATCGCGCCGCCGAAGCCCTGCACCGCGCGCGCGGCGATCAGCATCGTCTGCGATTGCGCGAGGCCGCAGGCGAGCGACGCGAGCGTGAACACGACGAGGCCGGCGAGGAACATGCGCCGCTGGCCGTACAGGTCGCCGAGCCGGCCGCCGAGCAGCAGGCAGCCGCCGAACGTCAGCAGGTACGCGTTCACGACCCACACGAGGGCCGTCTCGGTGAAGTGGAGGTCGGTGCTGATCGATGGCAGCGCAACGTTCACGATCGTGCTGTCGAGCACGATCATCAGCACGCCGAGGCAGAGGACGATCAGCGCGTACCAGCGCTTCTCGCCATGGATCCCGTGGGTCATGGGCCGGCAGCCTTCTGATAGATATTTGAAAGGCTGCATTGTAGACATCATTCGCACGCGCTTCCTGCCGGTTTGTGGCAGGAGCGATGCGTAGCGGCCGCGGGTGTCGCGCGGCGCCGGATGTCAGCCGCGCGGCGGCAGTTCGCAGCCGTCGGGGCCGCACGCGGCCGCGTCGTCGCCGGTGAATTCAACGATCGCGCCGTCGCGCCACGCCTGCTCGAGCGCCTGCGCGAACGCGTCGGCCGGCTGCGCGCCCGACACCGCGTAGCGGCCGCCGAACACGAACAGCGGCACGCCGCGTCCACCGATCTGCTCGGCCCGCGCGATGTCGGCCTCGACTTCGTCACGGTATGCGTCGCTGCGCAGCACGGCTTCGACGGCCGAGCGCTCGAGCCCCGCTTCGACCGCGAAGTCGATCAGCGCCGCGTGGTCGAACAGCGAGCCGTGCTCGCAGAAATACGCGCGGTACAGGCGTTCGGTCAGCGCATGGGCGCGGCCGGTCGCTTCCGCGAGCTTCACGAGCCGGTGAGCGTCGAGCGTGTCGCCGACGGACGTGCCGGGCAGGTCGTAGCGGAGCCCGACGCTCGCGGCCGCGTCGGTCACCTGGCGCAGCATCTGGTCGACCTGCGCGGGCGACATCCGGTACTTGCCCGCGAGCATCGCCTCGACCGGCTCGACCGGCTGGCCCGGCATCAGCCGGTACGCGCGCAGCACGACGTCGACGTGCTCGGCGTGCGCGAACGCGGCGAGCGCCTCGTCGAAGCGGCGCTTGCCGATCCAGCACCACGGGCAGATCAGGTCGGACCAGATCTCGACGGTCAGGGTCGGGCGGGTAGTCGGGGCGGGGGTGGTCGTCATGGGCGGTAGGGCGGCAAATAAATGTAACCGCGACTATATCATTTTATGCCGCGACGTTTCGGAGCCGCGCCCCTTACGCGTCGCCCTGGGTTTCCTTCAGATGCTTCAGGTGCTTGTAGACGGTCGCGCGTCCCATCCCGAGCACGTTCGCGACGTAGTTCGCGGCGCTCTTGCCGCGGAACGCGCCTTCCGCATGCAGCGCCTCGACGAGTTCGCGCCGGTGCTCGCGCGTGAGGCCGTTCAGGCCGACCTGCCGTTCGCGCAGCCAGCCGTGCAGGAACGTGTTGATGCGCTCCTGCCAGTCGTCGCGGAACAGCTCGTCGGGCTGCGCGACGATGCCCGCGCCCTTGATGAACACGTCGAGCGTCGCGCGGACGTCGTCGAACACCGCGATGTTGAAGTTGATACACATCATCCCGGCCGGGCGGCCTTCGTCGTCGAACAGCACGTTGCTCACGCAGCGCATCCGCCGGCCGTCCCAGTTCAGCTTCTCGTACGGGCCGATCACGCGCTCGCGCGCCGAATGATCGATTTCCTCGAGCGCCGAGTCGTCGCCGACCTCGCGCTTCGACAGGTTGTTCGCGAGGTACAGCACGGTCTGGTCGCGCAGGTCGTGGATCACGACTTCCGCGTACGGGAAGAACAGCGCCGCGATGCCATCGGCGATCGGTGCATAGCGGGTGAGCAGCAGGTCTTTGACGGGGGATTGCTTCTTGCGCATCGGAATCGCCATCTCGGGTGAGCGGGGGCCGGGCGGTGCATCGGCGCGGCGCGCCGGCGTACCGTTGACCGGCATGTCCGTGCGCCCGCGCGCTGCCGCCGCGGCGGTTGCGCCATTGTATCGGCCCCGCGTGCGCGTGCTGCTCATGCGCGCGTCAGATGCGTGTACAGCGCGTGCGCGATCGCGATGTCCTCGAGGCCGAGGCCGATCGAGCGGAAGAACGCGTGACGCGTGCGCGACGGTGCCGCGCAGGTGCCGGCGACGAGCGCGGGCAGGTCGCCGACGATCCGCTCGGGCGTCCAGCCGTGCGCGGCCGCCGCGATCTGCATCTCGCCCGCGCTGGCAGGCGTCGTGTGGCGGTAGTCGCAATACACGTCCATGTCGGGCAGCCACGCGGGCGGGATCTCGTGCGCGCGCGCGACGTTGGTGCTGATCGACGTGACGAGCGCGGGGCGCGTGAGCATGCCGTCCGCGAGCACCGGCGTGCCCGACGACGTGCACAGCATCACGACGTCGGCGTCGCGCACGCACGCCTCCGCGCTGGCGGCCGGACGGGCGCGCGGATCGATCTGCGCGAGCGTCGCCTGCAGCGCCGGGTCGCCGGTGAGCGCGGGCGAATGCACGCTGATCGAGGCCCAGTCGCGCAGTGCCGCGGTGTGGCGCAGATGCGCGAGGCCGACCGCGCCCGTGCCTATCACGGCGAGCCGGCGCGCGTCGCGCGGCGCGAGACAGTCGACCGCGAGCGCCGTCGTGCCGGCCGTGCGCTCGACCGTCAGCAGCCCCGCATCGCACCACATCAGAGGCTGGCCGGTGCGCATCGACATCAGCGCGGTCCACGCGGTCACGATCGGTTTGCCGCCCGTCACGACGTACGGCGACAGCTTCGCGCCGAACACCTGCTCGTCGGCGAGCGCGCCGAGATACGTGATGAAATCGCCGGCCTGTTCGGGGAACAGCGTGAGGGTTTGCGGCGGCTGCACCGCGCGAGCCGACGCGAGCGACGCGAACATGCGGCGCAGCGTGCCGAGCACGTCGAGCGACGGCAGCGCCGCGCGCACCGCGGCTTCGTCGACGGTGAGCGGCAGGGTCGGGGCGGGTTGCGTCATGGGACTTCTCCGGTCGGGGCCGGACAGGACAGTCTCGATAGAGCGCGTCCGGCCGTGTTCGTAATGGATTAAAAGTCTAATATAGACAAACAAAGTCGGGTGAATTTTTCTTTCCAAGACACGAGCGCGTCGCGTGTCCACGGAAAAACATAGATAAATCAAAGGGGTTTTGCTCAAGCGACGGCGTCTCGGAGGACGGCGGCAGCACCGCGATTATCGTATCCCCTATAGTCTATAGTAGACGAAGAGTCTATATTTTGCGTGCGGACCAGCGTGTCGCCGCACGGCGGCCGGCTGCATCGCCTGCCGATCCGGCGCGGGCGCAGCGCCCGGCAACGGCGTCGCGCGACCGGTCTTCATCGCCTCAATCCGGAATCGAAGGACATCCGTCATGAACTGGAAGCTTTCCCTCTGCGCCGTCGCGGCGCTCGCGTGCGCGGCCGTCACGGCCCACGCGGAACAGACCACGCTGCGCTTCGGGATCGAAGCCGCCTACCCGCCGTTCGAGAGCAAGTCGCCGGCCGGCCAGCTGCAGGGCTTCGACGTCGACATCGGCAACGCGGTGTGCGCGAAGCTGAACATGAAGTGCGTGTGGGTCGAGAATGCGTTCGACGGGTTGATCCCGGCGCTGCAGGCGCGCAAGTTCGACGCGATCAATTCGGCGATGAACATCACCGTGAAGCGCAAGCAGAGCATCGACTTCACGCCGGCGATCTACGTCGTGCCGATCGTGATGGTCGCGCACCGCGGCTCGCCGCTGCGGCCCGATGCCGCGAGCCTGCGCGGCAAGCACGTCGGCGTGCTGCAGGGCTCGTCGCAGGAGGATTTCCTGAAGGCACACTGGGCGAATGCGGGCGTGGCCGTCGTGTCCTATCCGGACCAGGACCAGATCTATGCCGATCTCGTCGCCGGGCGTCTCGACGCGGCCGTGCAGGAAGCGCAGACCGCGCAGGACGGCTTCCTCGACAAGCCGGCCGGCCGCGACTACCAGATCGTCGGCGAGCCGCTGAAAGATCCCGCGACGCTCGGCGAAGGCACCGGCTTCGGGATGCGCAAGGGCGACAAGGCGCTGCAGACGAAGATCGTCGGCGCGCTCGACGCACTGAAGAAGGACGGCACGCTGAGCGCGCTGTCGCAGAAGTACTTCAAGCGCGACATCGTCGCGAAGTAAGCCTGGCCGCGCGCCGGCCGCCGTGCCGGCGCGCGTCGCACCGAATCTCGACGCAGTACGGGGAAGCATGGATTTCGACGTCATCGTTCTGGGGGCCGGCATCGTCGGCGTGTCGTCGGCGCTGCATCTGCAGGATCGCGGGCTGCGGGTCGCGCTCGTCGACCGGCGCGCGCCCGGCGAGGAAACGAGCCACGGCAATGCCGGGCTGATCGAGCGCTCGTCGGTCGTGCCGTACGCGTTCCCGCGCCGGCTCGGCACGCTGCTGCGCTACGCGCGCAACCGCTCGGTCGATCTCTATTGGGACTACAAAGCGCTGCCCGCGTACGCGGGCTGGCTCGCGCGCTTCTGGCGCGAATCGTCGCCGCAGCGGCTCGCGGCTGCCGCGCGCGACACGCTGCCGCTCGTCGCGGCGAGCGTCGTCGAGCACGACGCGCTGCTCGCGCGTACCGACGCGCAGCCGCTCGTGCATGACGGCGGGTGGCTCGAGGCGTTCCGTTCGCCCGCGCTGTTCGATGCGGAAACGCGCGCGCAGCAGCGGGTGGCCGACGCGCACGGGTTGCGGATGAGCGTGCTCGACGCGCGCGCTCTGCGCGAGCGCGAGCCCGGCATCGGCGACGCATTCTGCGGCGCGTTCCACTGGCAGGACCCGAAGACCGTGTCGAGCCCCGGCGGCCTCACGAAGGCGTACGCGCGGCTGTTCGAGCGCGACGGCGGCACGTTCGTGCGCGGCGACGCGACGACGCTCGCGCAGGTGCGCGACGGCTGGCAGGTCGATACCGAACACGGGCCGATATCGGCGCGGTCGGCCGTGGTCGCGCTCGGGCCGTGGTCCGACCATGTGTTCGCGCCCCTCGGCTACCGGATTCCGCTGCGCGCGAAGCGCGGCTATCACATGCATTACCGGCCGACCCGCGCGCTGCTGAACGTGCCGGTGTGCGATACCGAGGCGGGTTTCGTGGTCGCGCCGATGGAGGGCGGCCGCCTGCGGCTCACGACCGGCGTCGAGATCGCGTTGCGCGACGCGCCGCCGACCGGCGTGCAGCTCGCGCGCGCCGAGCCGCTCGCGCGCGACGCGTTCGGCATCGGCGAGCGGCTCGATCCGGCGCCGTGGCTCGGGATGCGGCCGTGCACGCCCGACATGCGGCCCGTGATCGGGCCAGCGCCGCGCCATCGTCATCTGTGGTTCGCGTTCGGCCATTGCCACCACGGACTCACGCTCGGCCCCGCGAGCGGACGGCTGCTCGCCGAAATGATCACCGGTGCGCCAACCTGCATCGATCCCCATCCGTACCGGCCTGCGCGTTTCGGCTGATGCAGTCGCCGGGTGACGGCCGCGCCGCGCGTGCGGCTGTCACAGTTTTTCATTTGGCTGTCCGCATTAATCGAAAACCGATCGAGCGGATATGGTCTGCGTAATAGATCGGAAAGCAATCGCGAAATAAGAAAATCAGAAAACACGCGATTTATCAATGCATTTTCATGGAAATGAAATGCGAAATAGGAGGGCCGTCCGGGCAATCCGGCGATGCTTCCTGACGGTCCGTTCCGATATGGCCCGCAATGTACCGGAACACGTTACTTTGGGCCTCGCAAACGTTACGTTACATCCGGGCTCAGCAGGCCTGTTTCGTCAGATGATTGACGTGACGCCACCCCGTTAATTCCCCGTAAATCCATATAAAACCGTTATTGGCTTGCATTAAGCCAACGAATGAATCCGTTTTATCCGGGTGGCACGCTTCGTGCAATCCGTCCCCATGCTTTATCAACGTAGTGCCAACCAAGATGGGGTAAGGATGAGACAAAAAATTAAATTGACGGGTGTGGCGCTGTCGGTCGCGACGGTGTTCGGGGTACTGGCTTCCGGTTCGGCAATCGCGGGGCCGCTCGATGCGCTGCCGCTTCCGCAAGTGATCGTGAATCCGCCGACGAACAGCGTGTCGATCGGGCTGGCCGCGACCGGCACGTCGCCGCTGGGTTCGGTCACCGTGGCGACGGGCGGGTCGGGTGAGATTCAGACGTCGCTGGGCAATCCGGCGCAGGCGTTGTCGGGCGCTGTGAATACGCTGACGGGCGCGCTCGGCGGCGGTGGCGGCGCGGTGACGCCGCTCGCGCCGGTGCAAGGCGCGGTGAACCAGGTGACGGGTGCGCTGGGTGGTGGCAACCCGGCAGGCGCGCTGAGTACGGCGACGGGGACGTTGAGCAATGCGGTTGGCACGGTAACGGGCGCACTGGGTAACGTCGGTGGCGGCGCGAACCCGCTGGCGCCGGTGCAGGGCGCGGTGAATCAGGTGACGGGTGCGCTGGGTGGCGGCAACCCGGCAGGTGCGTTGAGCGGCGCTCTCGGTACGGTCACGGGTGCGTTGGGTAACGTCGGCGGCGGTGCCAACCCGTTGGCGCCGGTTCAAGGTGTGGTGAATCAAGCGACGGGCGCCCTCGGCGGCGGCGGCAACCCGGCAGGTGCACTGACCGGCGCTCTCGGTACGGTGACGGGCGCACTGGGCAACGTTGGCGGCGGTGCGAATCCGTTGGCGCCGGTTCAAGGCGCCGTCAATCAAGTGACGGGCGCCCTCGGCGGCGGCAACCCGGCAGGTGCACTGACCGGCGCGCTCGGTACGGTGACGGGCGCACTGGGCAACGTCGGCGGCGGTGCGAACCCGTTGGCGCCGGTTCAAGGCGCCGTCAATCAAGTGACGGGCGCCCTCGGCGGCGGCAACCCGGCAGGCGCGTTGACTGGGGCTCTCGGTACGGTCACGGGTGCGCTGGGCAACGTCGGTGGCGGTGCGAATCCGCTGGCGCCGGTTCAAGGCGTGGTGAATCAAGTGACGGGTGCGCTTAGTGGTGGCAACCCGGCAGGCGCACTGACCGGCGCGCTCGGCCCGGTAACAGGCGCCCTCGGCAACGTCGGCGGCACGAACCCGCTGGCGCCGATCCAGAACGTCGTCGACCAGGTCACGGGCACGCTGGGCAACGGCAATCCGGCCGGCTCACTGAGCAACGCGGTCAATACGATCACCGGTACGCTAGGCAACATCGGTGGCGCGTCGAGCCCGCTGGCGCCGGTGCAGGGCGCCGTTACGCAACTCGCCGGCACGCTCGGCGACGGCAATCCGGCCAGCGCACTGACGAACGCGGTGAACTCGGTGACGGGGGCGCTCGGCAATCTCGCCAGCACGAACCCGCTGGCTCCGGTACAGGGTGTCGTGAACCAGGTCGTCAGCACGCTCGGCAGCAGCAATCCGGCCGGCGCACTGAGCAACGCGGTCAGCTCGGTGACGGGCGCACTCGGCAACCTCGGCGGCTCGAACCCGCTGGCGCCGGTGCAAGGTGTCGTGAACCAGGTGGTCGGTACGCTCGGCGGCAGCAATCCGGCCGGCGCACTGAGCAACGCGGTCAGCTCGGTGACGGGCGCACTCGGCAGCCTCGGCGGCTCGAACCCGCTGGCGCCGGTGCAAGGCGTCGTGAATCAGATCGTCGGCACGCTGTCGGGCGCGGGCGGCAGCAGCCCGATCGCGCCGATCACGAACCTCGTCAGCGGCCTGACCGGCGGCAGCAACCCGGCCGGCGCACTGACCGGCGCGCTCGGCCCGGTGACGGGTGCCCTCGCGAACGGTCCGGCAACCCTCGGACAGACGGCCGGCGTGCTGTCGGGTGCGGTCGGTTCGACGGCTGCAGCGGGCGGCAGCCTGCTCGGCTCGGGCGCGAGCACGGCGGGCAGCACGGCGGGCGCCGCCGGTTCGCTGCTGTCGACGGGCGGCAACGCGACGGCGACGGTCGTCAATGCGGTCGGCGCGACGCTGGGTACGGCGCTGGGTTCCACGCCGAGCCTGTCGGTCACGCCGCACTCGGGCAACAGCTCGGCGAACAACCCGCTCGCCCCGGTGTCGACGCTGCTCCAGACGGTGACGGGCGCACTGCCGAGGTAACCAGCCGGAACGCGCGGCGGCGATGCATCGCCTGCCGCGCGCAACGGGTCGCACAACGCGGTATGACGGCAACGTCATGCCGCGTTTTTCTTTGGATTCCCGATGGGCTTGGTTGGACGAATGGCGGGCCATCGGCGGGCCGCATGGAATAACCGTCCGCGGCCGTCCGTTTATATACCGAGTCGCGGCGCAATCGGGCAGCGGGATAATGACCATGACGAAGTCGACGTCCCGTCCGGCGGTGCCGTGCCGCAATGCCATGCAAAGGAGAACGGGAATGAAAACGATGCTGTTCGCCATCGCGCTGACGGCCGCGATCGCGCGGCCCGCGGCCGCCGAGCCGCCGCAGGCCGGCAACGGGAAACTGGTCGACGAAGATCACATGACGCTGTACGTGTTCGATCACGACGCGCCGGGCAAGAGCACGTGCAGCGGCACCTGCGCGGCCAACTGGCCGCCGGCGCTCGCCGACGGATACGACAAGGCGTCGGGTGCGCTGAGCCTCGTCACGCGCGACGACGGCAAGAAGCAATGGGCGTACAACGGTCGCCCGCTGTATCGCTGGAAAATGGACCACAAGGCCGGTGACGCGGGCGGCGACGGGATCGGCGGCATGTGGCACGTCGCGCGTCCCTGAAAACTGACGGACGGACCGACTGACGGCGCGGCGACGCGCGAGGCATCCCGATGAGCTACGAATCGGACCTGCTGGTGTGGCTGCCGCATCTCACGCGCTATGCGCGTGCGCTGACGGGCGACCGGGCCTGGGCGGACGATCTCGTGCAGGACACGCTCGAGCGCGCGCTGAACCGGCCGCCGCGCGACGGCGGCAACCTGCGCGCGTGGCTGCTGACGCTGCTGCGCCACCGCTTCATCGACCAGTTGCGCGCGCGGCACGAGATCGCGGTCGACGACGCCACTGCGCCATGGCAGACGATGGCCGCGCCCGCCGACGAGATCAGCGGCCTGATGCTGCGCGACGTGCAGCGTGCGCTGTACCGGCTGCCCGTCGAGCAGCGCGAGGTGCTGCTGCTGGTCGCGCTGGAGGAGTTGAGCTATCGCGACGCCGCACAGGTGCTCGGCGTGCCGGTGGGGACGGTGATGTCGCGGCTGTCGCGGGCGCGTGAACAGATGCGTGCGTTGCTGTCCGGCGAGCCGCCGGCGCATGGCACGGCCGCGTTACGGGTGATCGGGAAGACATGATGGACGACGATCCGCGCAAACCTTCGAACGATCGGGACGACGCTGCATCGGCCCAGCTGCTGTCGGCGCTGCTCGACGGCGAGCTGTCCGGGCAGGAGCGCCGCGAGGTGCTCGAGCGGCTGCAGTCCGATCCGCGGGAAGCCGACCGGTTCGCGCATTACGGCGCGCAGCGCGACGCGTTGCGCGCGTTGTTCCCGCTGCCGGGCGCCGCATCGGCATTGTTCGTGCAGCGGCGCGCGTCGCGCCGGCGCGTGGTTGCGTATGCGTTCGCGGGGCTGGCGGCCGGGCTGGTGCTCGGCATCGCGCTGCACGTGGGCTGGACGGCGTTCGGCGTCGAACCGGCGTTCGCCGCGCGCGCGGATGTCGCGTATGCCGTGTACGCGGCCGATCGCGAACACCCCGTCGAAATCGACGCCCGCGATCCGGCGCGCCTGGCCGGATGGCTGTCCGCGCGTCTCGGCCGGCCCGTGCGCGCGCCGTCGCTCGACGAATACGGCTACGTGCTGCTGGGCGGCCGGCTGCTGCCGGGCGACGCGGGACCGGCCGCGCAGCTGATGTACCAGCGTGCGGACGGCGCGCGCGTGACGCTGTACATGACGGCCTACGATGCGCGGCGCCTTGCGCCGCAGGCGATGTCGGCGGATGGACGCTACACGTATTTCTGGTCGGATCGCGGCATGGGCTACGCGTTGTCCGGCCGCGGCGACGAACGGCGCCTGCGCGAGCTCGCTATCGACGCGTGCGGCGCGCTCGGCGGGTCGACCGACGCATGGAAGGGGTGACGCGCGCGGCATCGGCAGGGAGCAGAGGATGAACGCGAAGAAGACGGCGATGATGGCGACGGTGGCGGCGGTGCTCGCGGCAGGCGCCGGGCTCGCGCGGGCGGACGGCGACGCCCCGGTGCGCGTGCCGGTCGACGCCGACGGCGTGCAGCGGGTGACGATTGTCGGCGGCAGCTATTTCTTTCGGCCGAAGCATGTGATCGTCCGCGCGCATGTGCCGGTCGAACTGACCGTATCGGCCGAACCGGGCCGCGTGCCGCACAGTTTCGAAATCGACGCGCCGCAGGCCGGCATCGCGGTGCACACCGACCTGGCCACGACGCCGCGCACGTTCCGCTTCACGCCGACGCAGCCCGGTCGCTTCGCCTACTATTGCACGCATCGGCTGCTGTTCTTGCGCAGCCATCGCGAACGCGGCATGGAGGGCGTGCTCGACGTCGAGGCGGCGCCATGATCGCCGCATTGCTGGCCGCGAGCCTGATAGGAGCGAGCATGACAGCCGACCCGGTGACCGTTGCGCAGGCACATTTCGACCAGGTCCGCTCGTACCGCGCGACGATCCGCTTGTCGGCGCAAAGCGGCGAGCGCACCGAATTCCACTATGCGTACCTGAAACCCGGTTTCGTCCGGATGGACTTCGTGTCGCCCCATCGTGGCGCGGTGCTCGCGTACGATCCCGGCGACGGCAAGGTCCGGCTGCGCCCGTTCGGCGAGCATGCGCCGCCCGCGCTGAGGCTGTCGCCGTCCAATCCGCTCGTGCGCGACCGCAGCGGCCATCGCGTCGACCGCTCGGACGTCGGCGAGCTGCTGCGCAACGTGCATGCGCTGCAGCAGGGCGGCGCGACGGTGACGGAAGGCGAGGAGACCATCAACGGGCGGACCGCGCTGCGCGTGTCGGTGACGGGCGGCCCCGCGCACGTGGTCGACGGCGTGCATCGCTACCGGCTGTGGCTGGACACCAAGGACGGTTTTCCGCTGAAGGTCGTCAGCTTCGCGGATGGTGACGGCGACCCGCTCGAAACGGTGACGCTCGACGACGTCGAGATCGACGTCGCGTTTCCCGCCCGCTTTTTCGCGCCCTGATTCCTGATTCCTGATCCCGACTCGTGCCGGAGGTTGCATGGCGGAATACCGGTTTTCGACGACGTGGCGCGTGGACGCGCCGCTCGCGGCGGTCTGGGACGCGATCTACCAGGTCGACCGCTGGCCCGACTGGTGGAAGAGCGCGGTACGGACCGTCGAGATCGAGCGCGGCGACGCGCGCGGCGTCGGCGCGCTGCAGCGCTACACGTGGAAAGGCGCGCTGCCGTACCGGCTGACCTTCGACATGCGCGTGCTGCGCGTCGAGCGGCCGCATGTGCTCGAAGGCCGCGCGAGCGGCGCGATCGAAGGCGACGGCTGCTGGTCGTTCGCCGGCGACGGCACCCGCACCGTCGTGCGCTACGACTGGCACATCCGCACGCGTGAGCGCTGGATGAACTGGCTGGAGCCGCTCGCCCGCCCGCTGTTCATCTGGAATCACGACGTCGTGATGCGCGAAGGCGCGAAAGGGCTCGCGCGCCTGCTCGGCGCGACGGTCCAGACCGACGGCCGGACGTTCCAGCCGGTCGCGGGCTGTCCCGACATGTGACGAACTGGCACCTGATAGGTGCCCCAGCGGCGCCCGAGCGGGTCTTTTCCTGTGGTGTCAGACGATCGCGGGAACTTGGTGCTTACCCCGTGTCAAAGCGGTGCGCGGGTCGGGAAATCCCGCATCTGCCTGCTGCCGGAGCACAGTATTGACGCCTACCTGTTTGTTTCAAAAGGTTTTTTCAATTCCATCCCCGTTTTTCCGTCGTTTCGGCCCCCGCGAAAAAACCTCCGGTTTCCCTTCTTGAATTTGTCAAAACCCGTCCATATAATTAGCACTCGCTGCACGAGAGTGCTAACAATTCTCTGCCGGGCGACCCGCCGGGCAGATTCCCTAAGCGTTCTTCAATCTCAGTCAAGAGAGGAGTGAATATGAACCTTCGTCCTTTGCACGATCGCGTGATCGTCAAGCGCCTGGATCAGGAAACCAAGACCGCCTCGGGCATCGTGATCCCCGACGCAGCAGCTGAAAAGCCGGATCAAGGCGAAGTCCTGGCCATCGGCCCGGGCAAGCGCGACGACAAGGGCGCACCGATCGCACTCGACGTGAAGGTCGGCGATCGCGTCCTGTTCGGCAAGTACGCTGGTCAGACCGTCAAGGTCGACGGCCAGGAACTGCTGGTCATGCGCGAAGAAGACATCATGGCCGTGGTCAACGCGAAGTAAGCGTCCACTGACGGTACATATTCCCAAGAATTCAAGGAGTTAGAAGATGGCAGCTAAAGACGTCGTATTCGGCGATTCCGCCCGTTCGAAGATGGTCGAAGGCGTGAACATTCTCGCCAACGCGGTCAAGGTCACGCTGGGTCCGAAGGGCCGCAACGTGGTGCTCGAGCGCAGCTTCGGCGGCCCGACGGTCACCAAGGACGGTGTGTCGGTCGCGAAGGAAATCGAGCTGAAGGACAAGCTCCAGAACATGGGCGCGCAAATGGTCAAGGAAGTCGCTTCCAAGACCAGCGACAACGCAGGCGACGGCACGACGACGGCAACCGTCCTCGCGCAATCGATCGTTCGCGAAGGCATGAAGTACGTCGCATCGGGCATGAACCCGATGGACCTGAAGCGCGGCATCGACAAGGCAGTCGCAGCGGCTGTCGAAGAGCTGAAGAAGATCAGCAAGCCGTGCACGACGAACAAGGAAATCGCGCAAGTCGGCTCGATCTCGGCGAACAGCGACACGTCGATCGGCGATCGCATCGCTGAAGCGATGGACAAGGTCGGCAAGGAAGGCGTGATCACCGTCGAAGACGGCAAGTCGCTCGCCGACGAACTCGACGTCGTCGAAGGCATGCAGTTCGACCGCGGCTACCTGTCGCCGTACTTCATCAACAACCCGGAAAAGCAAGTCGCCGTCCTCGACAACCCGTTCGTGCTGCTGCACGACAAGAAGGTGTCGAACATCCGTGATCTGCTGCCGGTGCTCGAGCAAGTCGCGAAGGCTGGCCGTCCGCTGCTGATCATCGCTGAAGACATCGAAGGCGAAGCGCTCGCAACGCTGGTCGTCAACAACATCCGCGGCATCCTGAAGACCGTTGCGGTCAAGGCACCGGGCTTCGGCGATCGTCGCAAGGCGATGCTGGAAGACATCGCGATCCTGACCGGCGGCCAGGTGATCGCGGAAGAAACCGGCCTGACGCTCGAGAAGGCAACGCTGGCAGAACTGGGCCAGGCGAAGCGCATCGAAGTGGGCAAGGAAAACACGACGATCATCGACGGCGCAGGCGAAGCCGCGAACATCGAAGCACGCGTGAAGCAAGTGCGCGCGCAAATCGAAGAAGCGACGTCGGACTACGACCGTGAAAAGCTGCAAGAGCGCGTGGCCAAGCTGGCCGGCGGCGTGGCAGTGATCAAGGTCGGCGCTGCGACCGAAGTCGAAATGAAGGAAAAGAAGGCACGTGTCGAAGACGCACTGCACGCAACGCGCGCAGCTGTGGAAGAAGGCATCGTGGCAGGCGGCGGCGTTGCACTGATCCGCGCTCGCACGGCAATCGCAAGCCTGACCGGCGCGAACGCTGACCAGAACGCCGGCATCAAGATCGTGCTGCGCGCGATGGAAGAGCCGCTGCGTCAGATCGTCACGAACGGCGGCGAAGAAGCCAGCGTCGTGGTGGCGGCAGTTGCTGCAGGCCAGGGCAACTACGGCTACAACGCAGCAACGGGCGAGTACGTCGACATGGTCGAAGCCGGCGTCGTCGACCCGACCAAGGTCACGCGCACCGCACTGCAGAACGCAGCTTCGGTTGCTGGCCTGCTGCTGACGACGGACGCAGCTGTCGCAGAACTGCCGAAGGAAGATGCACCGATGCCGGGCGGCATGCCGGGCGGCATGGGCGGCATGGGCATGGACATGTAATCGACTTCGGTCGATGGTGTCCGGAGCGCGCAGCGATGCGCGCTCCAGCCAAAAGAAAAGACCCGCAGCGATGCGGGTCTTTTTTTATGCGCGAGCGAAAGGGGCGGACCTGCCGCCCCGAGGCGATGGCGAGCCGCGCGCGACGGCGGCGCGGGGCCGCCGTGCGGGCGTCAATGGCGGTGCGACGTCCTCGGCACCGGATCGGCCTTCACGGCCGGCGGCGTGTCCGCATCGTCGTTGCTGCGGGCCCAGAAGAACCGGTCGGGCAGGTACGCGCCCATGCCGGGCCGGAACGCGTCACGCACGGACTGATACAGGTATTCCTGCGCTTCGCGCACCGCTTCGGGCGGCTCCTGGCCGTTCGCGAGCAGTGCCGCGATCGCCGCGCCGAGCGTGTCGGTGATGCCCATCAGCCGGTGCGGCGAACGATCCCACATGTCTTCGCGAAGCTGGCCTTCCTCGCCGTACAGCGTGTTGACGAGCCGGTGCGAGCCCGTCTCCGACGACAGGATGTACTCGCAGCCCTGCGACAGCAGGTGCGACACGGCCGCGTCGAGATTCGGCGCCTCGGCGTCGCCGTCCGGCTGCGCGAGTGCGAGCAGCGTCGCGTGGTCGGCGACCAGCAGCGTCGTCTGCGGCGCGAGCAGGTCGGCGATCGATTCGCGCAGGTCGTCGGCGGCAAGCACGTGCTCGTCATCGAGCGTGAAGTCCGGTGCGAGCACGAGCGGCACGCCGTCGTAGTCGGCGACCACTTCGGCGATCGCGCTCACGACTTCCGCGCGCGTTGCCGCGCCGATCTTGAACGCGGCGATCGGCATGTCCTCGAGCAGCATGCGCGCCTGGGCGGCGACGACATCGGGATCGAGGCCGGTGACTTCGTCGCAGGCGGCCGAGTCGCGCACGGTATAGCCCGTCAGGACGGACACGCCGTGACAGCCCATGCTCGCCAGAGTCATCAGATCGGCTTGGATGCCGGAGCCGCCGGTGGGATCGGAGAGGCCGAAGGTGAGGACGATCGGAGGGGCGTTGCTGGACATGTAAAAAAGGGGCAAGAAAAAAACGGGGAAGCGACGGAACTGCGGACGGCGAGGCGAAGTGGGCGGTTTTGGCCCGGTGTTGCCCGGCAGGCCGCACTTTTCAGCCATTATGCGGCGGAATTCGGCCCGCACGACGGATTTTTTAGCCCAACGCAACGTAGTCGCCGTACTCCAGCGCGATTGCTAGGCAGTCCGGCCCCGACACGGTACCATCATGGCTCCCGAATTTACCGACTTTCCCGACGCGGCTTAAGATGGAATACAAGAGCTGGATGTGCCTGATTTGTGGCTGGATTTATGACGAAGAAGCCGGACTGCCCGAAGAGGGCATCGCCCCGGGCACGCGCTGGGAAGACGTCCCCATCAACTGGACGTGCCCCGAATGCGGTGCTCGCAAGGAAGACTTCGAGATGGTCCAGATCTGATCGGACCCTCGGCCCACGGACACACCGCTCGCGGCCTCGCGGTTGCCCGGCGCTTGCGCGCCGCGGCCGGCGCGAGCGACTAGACGATGACAGGCGCGCGTGTCCATGACGTCCGATCCGGCGAACGTTCCCCTCCCTGACGCACTGCCCAACCCGCGTGGCGGGGCCGTGCGCGCGGCCGACGCGTGGCTTGCGGCGGCCGCCGACGCATTCGAGCGCCGCGACGACGCGGCCGCGCCGCTGTCGGCCGCCGCCGCCGTGCTGGCGGAGGCCGGCTGGCTGCCGGCCGCCCGTTTCGCGGGGCAACTCGCCGCCGCGGCGCCGCTCGTCGCCACCGAACCGACTTCCGCTGGCTGGCGCATCGCGCTGCGCGATTTTCGCGCGGCGGTCGGGCGCCACAATCTGCGCGAGCTGGCCTGCTCGCCGCTCCTGTTCGACCATTTCCGTGCGCTGCGTGCCCAAGGCGCGGCCGACCTGCACGCGAGCGTGCCGCTCGACGTGCTGGCCCTCGTCGGGCGCGCGACGCCGCCGGCGACGCTGCGGGCGATGCCCGACGCGTTCGCGAGCCGGGCGCGGGCCCGCTACGAGCAGGCGCTGCTCGGTGTGCTGCGCACGTCGAACGGTACGCCGGACGCGGCGCTCGACGAACTCGATGCGACCCTGGCCGCGCTGGCCGCCGACGGCCCGTACGACTTCTGGCGGCTCGCCGCCGCGTGCCTGCGCGCACTGCGCGCCACCAACGCGCCCGAACTGAAACGTTTCCTCGCCCGGACCAACCTGCTGCTCGGCGAGCACGCGCAGGGCAGGCGTCATGCGCCGCCGGCGCTCGTGCGCGAGACGGTCGCACTGCTATGGCGCGATTTCGCGCTATTTGGCGCGGCCGCCGAGGATGTCGCGCTCGTCGACGTGCTGCACGACTATGGGCTGACCGTGGACTGGCACGTCGCCGGCACGCCCGCGTCCGAGGCGCTGTGGGAAGCCGACGCCGCGCAGGCCGAGCATGATGCGGTCGCGGTGGCGCCCACCCGCATGCTCGGTGTCGTGACCGTCAACGCGCATGCGTACGAGGATTTCCTGCAGACCGCCGATGCGTCGATGGCCGAACTCGCGCTCGATCCGGGCACGGCCGATGCGGGGGCCGCATGGCGCGCGTCCGCGGCCGCCTATCGGGTCGGTACGGCCGCGTGCGCGCTCGGGCTCGGCCACGCGGCGCTGCTGGCCGATACGCTCGGACTAGCGTGGCGCCGTGCCGCGCACGGCGTGCCGCTCGCCGACGACGGGCTCGGTGCGCATGGCCGCGCGTCCGACATGCTGCGCGCCGCGCTGCTGAAGATCGCCGCGGGCGTGGCGCCGCCGGACCTGACCGCGGCGTCCGGCGCGCTCGGCGAGGCGCTCGGCCGGACCTGACGCGCAACGGGGCGCGTACACGTCGGCAGCCCTTGTCGCGCGGGCCGGCAACACGCTGCCGACAGCGCCCGCGCGCGTGTTAGAGTGCCGTGTGATCCGCGTGCGTCGTTGCCAGCGTCGCGCGGCGTTGCTTGTTGATCGCGGCCCGGTCAGGTCGCGGCGTCTTTGCTAAAATTCAAACCATGTCAAAGCCTTCCGATCGCATCAATCTCACCAACCAGTTCCTGATTGCCATGCCCAACATGGCCGATCCGACGTTTTCAGGAACGGTGGTCTATCTTTGCGATCACAGCGAGCGCGGAGCGCTCGGCCTCGTCATCAATCGTCCCACCGACATCGACCTCGAATCGCTGTTCAACCGCATCGACCTCAAGCTCGACATCGAGCCGCTGCTGCACATTCCCGTGTACTTCGGCGGCCCGGTGCAGACCGAGCGCGGCTTCGTGCTGCACGAGCCGGTCGAGGGCGCGAACTACAACTCGTCCATGTCGGTCGAGGGCGGGCTCGAGATGACGACGTCGAAGGACGTGCTCGAGGCGGTCGCGACGGGCACCGGCCCGAAGCGCTTCCTGCTGACGCTCGGCCATGCAGGCTGGGGCGCGGGGCAGCTCGAGGAAGAAATTTCCCGCAACGGCTGGCTGACGGTCGCCGCCGATCCGCGCATCGTGTTCGACACGCCGGCCGAGGAGCGTTTCGAAGCCGCGCTCGGCCTGCTCGGCGTCAGCTCGTCGATGCTGTCCGGCGAAGCAGGGCACGCATGAGTGGCGCGAGTGCGCGCGATGCGACGCTCCTGGCGTTCGACTACGGCGAGAAGCGGATCGGGGTCGCAATCGGCAATGCGCTGACGCGCTCGGCCCGCGCGCTCGTCGTGATTTCCAACCTGAACCGCGAACACCGCTTCAAGGCGGTCGGCGACTTGCTGGCCGAATGGCGGCCGGACGCGCTCGTCGTCGGCCTGCCGATGCATCCGGACGGCACGCCGCACGAGATGACGCAGCAGGCGAAGCGCTTCGGCAACCAGCTGAACGGTCGCTTCGGGCTGCCCGTCACGTGGGTCGACGAACGCTATTCGTCGGTCGAGGCCGAGGCCGGGCTGCGCGAGCGCAACGTGCGCGGGCGCGCACGCGCCGAGATGCTCGATGCCGAGGCCGCGCGCGTGATCCTTCAACAGTATCTCGATCAATTGTCCGACCATGAGCACCATTGACGCCGACGCGCTCTACCGCGTCCTGCTCGACCAGATTCGCGACGCATACGGCACGGCCTTTGCCGAGCCGGGCGGCCCGCGGCTCGCCGGCATTTACAGCGGCGGCGCGTGGCTCGCCGAGCGCCTCGCGCGCGATCTCGGCGCGCCGGACTTCGGCGTCGTGAACGTCGCGCTGCATCGCGACGACTACGCGAAGAAGGGGCTGCACAGCCAGGCCAGCCCGACGTCGCTGCCGTTCGAGGTCGGCGGCGCGCGCATCGTGCTCGTCGACGACGTGCTGTACACCGGCCGCACCGTGCGCGCCGCGCTCAACGAACTGTTCGACTACGGCCGTCCGGCCGCGGTCGAGCTCGCGGTGCTCGCCGATCGCGGCGGCCGTGAGCTGCCGGTCGCCGCGCGCTTCGCGGGCGGCACGCTCGACGTGCCGGCCGATGCGACGCTCGTGCTCGCGCGCGACGAAGCCGCCCAGCTCACGCTGCGCATCGAGGCGCACGGCGCCTGAGCGAACCGCGAAACCGTATCCCGGGCCGCCGGTTCGCGCCGCGGCCCGTTTGCATAGTTGGAATCACGCACACCATGACCACCGACACCACTGGCCGCACCGGCAATCCCGCTGCGGCCGCGAGCCCCGAGCGGTTCCGCTACGGTTTCCTGAAGGGCAACCCGCAGCTCACGAAAAACGGCGAGCTGAAACACCTGCTGTCGATCGAGGGCCTGCCGCGCTCGATCGTCAATCACATTCTCGATACGGCCGAGCAGTTCGTCAGCGTGACGGACCGCGAGGTGAAGAAGGTGCCGCTGCTGCGCGGCAAGTCGGTGTTCAACCTGTTCTTCGAGAATTCGACGCGCACGCGCACGACCTTCGAGATCGCCGCGACGCGCCTGTCGGCCGATGTGCTGAACCTGAACATCAATGCGTCGTCGACGAGCAAGGGCGAGTCGCTGCTCGACACGATCAACAACCTGTCGGCGATGCATGCCGACCTGTTCGTCGTGCGTCACGCATCGAGCGGCGCGCCGTACCTGATCGCCGAGCACTGCGCGCCGCACGTGCACGTGATCAACGCCGGCGACGGCCGTCATGCGCACCCGACGCAGGGCCTGCTCGACATGTACACGATCCGCCACTACAAGCGCGACTTCACGAAGCTGCGCGTGGCGATCGTCGGCGACATCCTGCATTCGCGCGTCGCGCGCTCGGACATCCACGCGCTCACCACGCTCGGCGTGCCGGAAGTGCGCGCGATCGGCCCGCGCACGCTGCTGCCGGGCGGCCTCGAGCAGATGGGCGTGAAGGTGTTCAACAACCTCGACGAAGGGCTGAAGGGCGTCGACGTGATCATCATGCTGCGCCTGCAGAACGAGCGGATGAGCGGCGCGCTGCTGCCGTCCGCGCAGGAGTACTTCAAGACCTGGGGCCTGACGCCCGAGCGGCTCGCGCTCGCCGCGCCCGACGCGATCGTGATGCATCCGGGCCCGATGAACCGCGGCGTCGAGATCGACTCGCAGGTCGCCGACGGTCCGCAGTCGGTGATCCTCAACCAGGTCACGTTCGGCATCGCCGTGCGGATGGCGGTGATGGGCATCGTCGCCGGCAACAGCGACTGAGCCCGCTTTCGCGCATCCTGATCCAGGCATTCAACGCAATCAACGCATTCACAGACAGCGCATGAAGATTCATATCCAAGGCGGCACGCTGATCGATCCGGTCGCCGGCACCGAGCGGCAGGCCGACGTATTCGTCGCGGACGGCAAGATCGCCGCGCTCGCCGAGGCCGGTACAGCGCCGGCCGGTTTCAACGCGGAGAAGACGATCGACGCGTCGGGCCTGATCGTCGCCCCCGGCCTCGTCGACCTGTGCGCGCGGCTGCGCGAGCCCGGCTACGAGCACAAGGCGACGCTCGCGTCCGAGATGGCCGCGGCCGTCGCCGGCGGCGTCACGACCCTCGTGTGCCCGCCGGACACCGACCCCGTGCTCGACGAGCCGGGCCTCGTCGAGATGCTCAAGTTCCGCGCGCGCAACCTGCACCAGGCGAACGTCCATCCGCTCGGCGCGCTCACCGTCGGCCTGAAGGGCGAGGTGATCACCGAGATGGTCGCGCTGACCGAATCGGGCTGCGTCGGCTTCACGCACGCGAACGTGCCGGTGCGCGACACCCAGGTGCTGCTGCGCGCGCTGCAGTACGCGAGCACCTACGGCTACACGACGTGGCTGCGTCCGCTCGACGCGTTCATCGGCCGTGGCGGCGTCGCCGCGAGCGGCGCGCTCGCGTCGCGGCTCGGGCTGTCCGGCGTGCCGGTCGCGGCCGAGACGATCGCGCTGCACACGATCTTCGAACTGATGCGCGTGACCGGCGCGCGCGTGCACCTCGCCCGCCTGTCGTCGGCGGCCGGCCTCGCGCTCGTGCGCGAGGCGAAGGCCGAGGGGCTGCCCGTGACGTGCGACGTCGGCGTGAATCATCTGCACCTGATCGACATCGACATCGGCTACTTCGATTCGCAGTTCCGGCTCGACCCGCCGCTGCGCGGCGAGCGCGACCGCGAAGCGATCCGCGCCGCCCTCGCCGACGGCACGATCGACGCGATCTGCTCCGATCACACGCCGGTCGACGACGACGAGAAGCTGCTGCCGTTTGGCGAAGCGACGCCCGGTGCGACGGGGCTCGAACTGCTGCTGTCGCTCACGGTGAAGTGGGCCGATGAAACGAACACGCCGCTTGCGCAGGCGCTGCGCCGCATCACGGCCGCGCCGGCCGACGTGCTGCAGTTGCCGGCCGGCCGCGTGGCCGAAGGCGCCGCGGCCGACCTGTGCGTATTCGACCCACGCGCGCACTGGCGCGTCGAGCCGCGTGCGCTGAAGAGCCAGGGGCACAACTCGCCGTTCCTCGGCTACGAACTGCCGGCCTGCGTGCGTGCGACGCTCGTGGCGGGGCAGGTCGCGTTCGAGCGCCACTGAACCCCGCCGGATCCTCGCCATGACCGCTCTTCGCAAGCTGCGTCTCGTCTTTCACCTGCTGCGCGGCATGGCGATCGTCGCGCTGCGCTTTTCGCACGTCACGCCCGCGCGCCGCGCCGAGATGACGCGCCGCTGGTCCATCAAGATGCTGCGCATCTGCGGGATGCGTCTCGTCGTCCACAACGACGGCGCGCGGCTCGACGCGAGCGCGCTCGTGGTCGGCAATCACGTGTCGTGGCTCGACATCTATGCGCTCAACGCGTGGCGGCCGACGCCGTTCGTGTCGAAGGCCGAGGTGCGGCAGTGGCCGGTCGTCGGCTGGCTCGCGGAGAAGCTCGATACCGTGTTCCTGCAGCGTGAGAAGCGTACCGAGGCGATGCGGATCATGCACGAGATGGCCGAGCGCCTGCGCAACGGCGGGCTGATGTGCGTGTTTCCGGAGGGCACCACGTCGGACGGGCAGGCGCTGCTGCCGTTCCATGCGAACCTGTTCCAGGCCGCGGTGTCGGCTGGCTGCGCGGTGCAGCCGGTCTGCCTGATGTACGAGGACGCGCAGCGGCGGCAGTCGGTCGCGCCGGCCTATACGGGCGAGCTGTCGCTCGGGAAGTCGCTCGACATGGTGTTGCGCGGCGGCCCGCTCGTCGCGCACCTGTACGTGTGCGAGCCGATCGCGCCGGGCGGCGACCGCCGCGCGACCTCCGCGGCGGCGCGCGACGCGATCGCGGCCGCCCTCGAGACGCTGCAGGCGAAGGTCGGCAAGCCGTCACCCGAGTCGCTGGCGGAACTCGAGAGGCATGCGTATCCGGCAACCGAAGTCGGCGCCAGTGCGGCGGACGATGCCGCGGCCGAGGAGGCGGTGCCGGGGCGCGAGGGCTGATGTTCTTTCGCCCGCGCGTGTCGCGTGCGGGCTATTCGCCGCCCTGCGTGCGGCACGCTTCGCACTGCACCTGCGTGACCGTACGCTGTGCCGGGTCGGCCGTCAGTCGCACGGCCGACAGCTGGTTTCCCCACACGCATCCCGAGTCGAGCGCGACGACGTTGTCGCGCAGCATCAGGCCGAGCGCGGCCCAGTGGCCGAACACGAGCGTCACGTCTTCGGTGCGGCGGCCCGGCACGTCGAACCACGGCAGGTAGCCGGGCGGCGCGCTGTCGGGGCCGCCGTTGGCCTTGAACTCCATCGCGCCGTCGGGCGTGCAGAAGCGCAGGCGCGTGAATGCGTTGAACGCGACGCGCATCCGATCGCGTTTCTTCAGGGTCGGACTCCATTGGTTCGGCTCGTTGCCGTACAGGTTTTGTAGCGTTTCGCGCCAATCCGGCGCGCGCAGGGCGCGCTGCAATTCGTCAGCGAGTTCGAGCGCGAGCGACGTGTCCCATTGCGGCAGTACGCCCGCATGCACGAGCAGCATCCCGTGTTCGAAATGCGCGAACGGGCGGTGACGGACCCATTCGAGCAGGGCGTCGGCGTCGGGTGCGTCGAGGATTTCGCCGATGGTGTCGCCCGGGCGTTCGGTACGGATGCCCGCTGCAACCGCGAGCAGGTGGAGGTCATGATTGCCGAGCACGACGGTCGCGCGCGGGCCGAGCTCGGCGAGCGCGCGCAGCGCGGCGAGGGACTCGGGGCCGCGGTTGACGATGTCGCCGGCGATCCATAGCGGGGCGTCGGCGGGGGCTGAAAGCTTTTCCAGCAGCAAGTGGAAAGCGGAATGACAGCCTTGGATGTCGCCGATGGCGATGGGGGGCTGGCTCATGAGGTTAGCGCGCTGTCGAGGAGGTTGAAGTCGTGACGGAGGAGGGCCGCGAGGCCACGGCGCTGCGTCGATTGCCGTCCCATGATAATCGACTGTCGAATGCACGCAACGCGGCCTCGGCGCGGCTGGTGCCGGGGCGGATTGCCGGCCGCACGATTTTTACAATCTGCGCGGGCGGTTCAAGATGATCCGGTAAAATTTCGGCCCTGACGTGACGGCCATTTGCACTGGCAAGTCGAAAGCGGGCGGCACCAGCCGGTGCCAGCCGCGTACTACTAGAGAGAATCTCATGATCCTGATTACGGGCGGTGCGGGATTTATCGGTGCCAATTTTGTACTCGACTGGCTGAATCAATCAGACGAGGCCGTGCTCAACGTCGACAAGCTTACCTATGCGGGCAACCTCCGCACGCTGCAATCCGTCGAAAGGAATCCCGCGCATGTGTTCGCGCGGGTCGACATTTGCGATCGCGCGGCACTCGATACGCTGTTCGCGAACGCGAAGCCGCGTGCGGTCCTGCATTTCGCGGCGGAAAGCCACGTCGACCGTTCGATTCACGGGCCGGCCGATTTCGTGCAAACCAACGTCGTCGGCACGTTCACGCTGCTCGAAGCAGCCCGCACGTACTGGAGCGGGCTCGGGGATGCCGACAAGGCGGCATTCCGCTTCCTGCACGTATCGACGGACGAGGTGTTCGGCTCGCTGTCAGCCACCGATCCGCAATTCTCGGAAACGACACCCTACGCGCCGAACAGCCCGTACTCGGCAACGAAGGCGGGTTCGGATCATCTCGTACGCGCCTATCATCATACGTACGGGTTCCCGACGCTCACCACGAACTGTTCGAACAACTACGGGCCATATCAGTTTCCGGAGAAGCTGATCCCGTTGATGATCGCGAACGCACTCGCCGGCAAGCAGTTGCCCGTATACGGCGACGGCCTGAACGTGCGCGACTGGCTGTACGTAGGCGACCACTGCAGCGCCATTCGGGAAGTACTCGCACGCGGCGTACCGGGGGAAACCTACAATATCGGCGGCTGGAACGAAAAGACGAATCTCGAAGTCGTGCACACGTTATGCGACCTGCTTGATCGTGCCCAACCGAAGGCGGCCGGCTCGTACCGCGAGCAGATCGCCTACGTGAAGGATCGGCCGGGCCATGACCGCCGCTATGCGATCGATGCGCGCAAGCTCGAGCGCGAACTCGGCTGGCGCCCCGCCGAAACGTTCGAGACCGGGCTCGCCCGGACGGTGCGGTGGTACCTCGATAACCAGCAATGGGTCGACGAAGTCGCGTCAGGCGAATATCGAAAGTGGGTCGAAACGAATTACGCGCAACGGAACTGAGGGCTCACCCATGGCACGCAAAGGCATCATTCTCGCCGGCGGTTCCGGCACACGCCTCTACCCGGTCACGCATGTCGTATCGAAGCAGCTGCTACCCGTATACGACAAGCCGATGATCTACTATCCGCTGTCGACGCTGATGGTCGCGGGCATCCGCGACGTGCTGATCATCTCGACGCCGCAGGACACGCCGCGGTTTGAAGCGATGCTCGGCGACGGCAGCCAGTGGGGCATGAATATCCAGTACGCGGTGCAGCCGTCGCCGGACGGTCTCGCGCAGGCATTCTTGATCGGCCGGGACTTCGTGGGCAACGATCCGTCGGCGCTCATCCTCGGCGACAACATCTTCTACGGCCACGACCTCGCGAAGCAGCTCGAGCGGGCAGACGCGCGCGTGACGGGGGCGACGGTGTTCGCCTATCACGTGCACGATCCCGAACGCTATGGCGTGGTCGAATTCGACCAGTCGTTCCGCGCGTTGTCGATCGAGGAAAAGCCGGCCCGCCCGCGCTCGAACTACGCGGTCACGGGCCTGTACTTCTACGATAACCGCGTGTGCGACATAGCGGCCGAGATCAAGCCGTCGCCGCGTGGCGAACTGGAAATCACCGACGTCAACTCGCGCTATCTCGCGGACGGCTCGCTCAACGTCGAGATCATGGGGCGCGGCTATGCATGGCTCGACACCGGCACGCACGATTCGTTGATCGAGGCGGCAAGCTTCATCGCGACGCTGCAGAAGCGTCAGGGCCTGGTCGTCGCGTGTCCCGAGGAAATCGCGTATCGCCGCCGCTGGATCGATGCGGAGCAGGTGCTCAAGCTTGCGCAGCCGCTCGCGAAGAACGCATATGGGCAATATCTCAAGAACATCCTGACGGACCAGGTCGCATGGCTATCCAAGTAACGGCAACAGCGTTGCCCGAAGTCAAGCTCATCGAGCCGAAAGTGTTCGGCGATGCACGGGGATTCTTTTACGAGAGCTTCAACGCGCGCGAATTCGCCGAGCATGTCGAGGCCGGTGTCGAATTCGTTCAGGACAACCATTCGCGCTCGGCAAAGGGCGTGCTGCGCGGACTGCACTACCAGATCGAACATGCGCAGGGGAAGCTCGTGCGCGTGGTCGAGGGCGAGGTGTTCGACGTTGCAGTCGACATCCGGCGCAGTTCGCCCAACTTCGGCAAGTGGGCCGGCGTGGTGCTGAGCGGCGACAATCACTGCCAACTGTGGGTGCCACCGGGGTTCGCGCACGGTTTCGTCGTGCTGTCCGACACCGCGCATTTTCTCTACAAGACGACCGATTATTGGTACCCGGAATACGAGCGGTGCCTGTTGTGGAGCGATCCAGCGCTCGGCATTGACTGGCGGTTCGACGGCGAACCTCAACTGGCGCCGAAGGATGCGGCAGGCAAGCGGCTGGTGGATGCCGACGTGTACGCGTGAGCGCGAGCCGGAGCAATACGATGCAACGTAAACATACCATTCTCGTGACGGGTATCGGCGGCCAGGTCGGCTTCGCGCTGCTGCGCCATCTGCAGGGGCTCGGCGAGGTTGTCGGGCTCGACCGGACGGCGCTCGATCTCGCCCGCCCGGACATGATCCGGGACGTCGTGCGCACGATTCGCCCGACGCTGATCGTCAATCCCGCCGCCTATACGGCCGTCGACGTCGCGGAGCGCGAGCGTGATCTTGCGATGGCGATCAACGCGGTTGCGCCGCGTGTGCTCGCCGAGGAGGCCGCGCAGATCGGCGCGTCGCTGATTCATTATTCGACGGACTACGTCTTCGACGGGACGAAGGCCGAACCCTATGTCGAGACCGACGCGACGAACCCGCTGAACGTCTACGGCCAGTCGAAGCTGGCCGGTGAAGAGGCCATCGCGGCGGTCGGCGGCCGACACCTGGTCCTGCGCACGAGTTGGGTCTACGGCGCGCGAGGCCGCAACTTCCTGACGACCATGTTGCGTCTGGCGAAGGAACGGGACGAACTGAAGATCGTTGCGGATCAGGTTGGGGCGCCCACGTGGTCCGAAACGATCGCGGCGCTGACTGCGCACGTCGTCGCACGGGCGCTTGCGTCGGACGATGTCGACGCGTGGTGGCGCCGGCACGGCGGGCTCTATCACATGACGGCGGCGGGGGGCGTCTCGTGGTACGAATTCGCGACGGCCATCTTCGAGCAGGCGCGCATGGAACGCGTGCCGATGGTTCTGCCGATTCCCGCCTCGGCCTATCCGACGCCGGCGCCGAGACCGATCAATTCGCGGCTGGCAAACGACCGGTTCGTTCACGTATTCGGTCTTGCCGTGCCGCAATGGCGTGACGCATTGCGGCTCTGCATGGACGGCATGGCCGGCTGACAACGGCCTCAGGCCGGCCGAGGCTCCCGCAACACTCGCTCGTAGATTTCAACGTAGCCGTCGACCATCTTGTCGGCGGTGAAGCGCGCTTCGTAGCGTTGCCGTGCCGCCGCGCCGAACCTGGCCGCGAGAGCGGGATCGTTCGACAGCGAGTCGAGCGCGTTGCGCAGGGCCAGCGTGTCGCCGAGCGGGACGACCAACCCGGTCTCGCCGTTCACGTTGACGAACGACGTGCCCGTTCCGATTTCCATCGACACCATCGGCTTGCCGAACATCGACGCCTCGAGCAGCGAGATGCCGAAAGCCTCGGAGCGCAGATGGGACGGGAAGACGAGCGCCTCGCAGAGCTCCAGCAGCGCGATCTTGTCTTCGTCGGGCGACGCGCCGGTAAACAGCAACTGGCCTTCCACGCCGAGCCTGTGCGCTTGTGTCTTCAGCTCCTGCTCCATCGGGCCTGCGCCGACGATGACGACACGGTGGTCGGTACCATGCAGCGCGTCGAGCAGTAGGTGCAGCCCCTTGTAGTAGCGCAGGTTGCCGACGAACAGGAAGAACTTGCCGCCAATTTCGCGGCGCCAGCGTTCGAGCGTCGCATCGCTTGCGCGCGGATAGGCGGCTTCGTCGATTCCGATCGGCACGACGTCCACCTTGTCGCGGTAACGCTGCAGCACCGGACTCGTATCGACGTAATTCGGCGATGTGGCGACGATTCGCGTGACTGAGTCGAGGAAGCGCAGCATCAGCGGCCGATACACCTTCAGCAGGTTCTTCTGCCGGATGATGTCCGAGTGGTAGGTGACGATCGACGGCTTGCCGGTACCTGCGGTCAGGTGAACCATGTCCGCGAACGGCCACGGAAAATGGTAGTGCACGATATCGGCGTCGCGCACGAGTTCACGGTAGTGGCGAAACGCCGATATCGAGAACGGTGACGACGCGATATCGATCGTGACCTTGGCGCGGTGGTGCAGGTGGCTGCCGAGGTCGACCGTCGACGTGTTGCGGCTGACGGTCAGCACGTCGCTGTGGATGCCGCGTGCCGCGGCGCCGTCGCAGATGTGCCAGATCATCTGCTCGACGCCGCCCATCGAGTCGGGTTTGTACGTTTTGTAGAAGTGCAGGACGCGCATTGCGGATCGGTAGGCTCGGTTAGTCAGCTGCCAGCATCCAGCGCAGCGTCGAACGCAGATCGATCGGCGTGATGTCCGGCACCGCGGCTCGCAGCTTGTCCGGCACGCCTGTCAGCATCTTGACCTCGTTGGCACGGACGAACGCCGGGTTGACCTCGACATCGAGGTCATGTCCCGAAATCTCGCGGCACATGTCGATGATGTCGGTCAGCGAATGGGCGACGCCGCTGCACACGTTCACGGTCTCGCCCGCGGTATCGTTCTCGATGAGCGCGCGATAGACCTCGGCGACGTAACGGACATCGGAGAAGTCGCGCGACACGTCGAGATTGCCGAGCTCGATCCGCGGCTTGCGCTCGGCGAAGTGGGACACGATCTTCGGCACCAGGAAGCGCGGCGACTGTCCGCGCCCGGTGTAGTTGAACGGACGCGTGATCACGATCGGCAGCCGGTCGAACCATGTCCGCACGAGGTGCTCCATGGCGACCTTGCTGGCCGCGTAGTGGTTCACCGGTGCGAACGGCTGCGTTTCGCTCACGGCGCCGCTCGCATTCCCGTAGATGTTCGCGCTGCTGGCAATCAGGATCTTGTCCGGCACATGGCCGACGTCCGCGCATGCCTGCAGTAGGTTGAGCGTGCCGATCACGTTGACGTCGTAGAACATGCTCGCGTCGTCGTGACCGACGAAGCTGATCGCCGCGAGATGGACGATGCTGCTCGGACGCACCGCCTCGATCGTCGCGCGACAGGCTTCCAGCGAACAGATGTCGAGCGCGATCAGGCCGTCCCGGGCATGATTTCCCGCACCCGTGACGCGATGACCCGCGCGCACGAGCGCATCCGTGACGTAGGCCGCTGTGAATCCGCTCGCCCCGGTAATCAGCGCATGGCGTTCCATGAGCGCGGGACCGTCAGAACGAGAAGCCGGCTTCGTTGCGTCGAAGGTCGGCTTCGACCATCATCGCGCAGAGCGTTTCGAGGTTCGTCTCCGGTGCCCAGCCCAGTTTTTCCTTGGCCTTCGCCGGATCGCCGATCAGCAGCTCGACTTCCGCCGGGCGATAGAATTTCGGGTTGACGCTGACGAGAGTCTTGCCGGTCGCGACGTCGATCCCGCGCTCGTTGTCCGCCGTCCCTTCGAAGCGCAGCGTGTAGCCCGCTGCCTTGAACGCCATCGTCACGAAATCGCGCACGGTTTCGGTGCGGTTCGTTGCCAGCACGAACGTGTCCGGCTCGTCCGCCTGCAGCATCCGCCACATCCCTTCGACGTATTCCTTCGCGAAGCCCCAGTCGCGCTTGGCGTCCAGGTTGCCGAGCTCGAGCACGTCCAGCTTGCCGAGCTTGATCTTGGCGACCGAGTCGGTGATCTTGCGCGTGACGAATTCGCGGCCACGCAGCGGCGACTCGTGATTGAACAGAATCCCGGACGAACCGAAGATGCCGTACGACTCCCGATAGTTGACAGTGATCCAGTGCGCATACAGCTTGGCGACGCCATACGGGCTGCGCGGGTAGAACGGCGTGGTTTCAATCTGCGGAACGGCCTGGACCTTGCCGAACATCTCCGACGTCGATGCCTGGTAGAAGCGGATCTTGTCGTTGACGATGCGGATGGCTTCCAGCACGTTGAGCGCGCCGATGCCGGTAATTTCAGCGGTCGTGACCGGCTGGTCGAACGAGACGCCGACGAAGCTCTGCGCCGCGAGGTTGTACACCTCGGCCGGCTGTGCCGTCTGCAGCAGGCGGATCGTCGACGACAGGTCGGTCAGGTCGTGCTCGACCAGATTGAGGTCCGGATGTCCAGCGATGCCGAGTTCCTCGATGCGCCAGAAATTCACGGAACTCGTGCGGCGGTACGTGCCGAACACGCGATAGCCCTTGCCGAGCAGCAGTTCCGCGAGGTACGCGCCGTCCTGACCGGTGATGCCGGTGATGATTGCAGTTTTCTTTTGCATGTCAGATCCTCTGTAACTTGCGATGGTTGAACGGGCGGGCAGATTTACTCGGCCGCGAGCGCGTTTTCGAGTTCGTCGAGCGTGATGGTAGCGGTTCCGAGCTTGCCGACCACGACGCCCGCCGCGACATTGGCTTCGTGCATCGCACGCAGCCAGTCGCCGTGAGTTGCATATCGTACCGCCAGCGTGGCGATGACCGTATCGCCCGCGCCCGACACGTCGAACACCTCGCGGGCCTTTGCCGGCTGGTGGTGTGCGCCGCGTGCGTCGAATAGCGTCATGCCTTCCTCGCTGCGCGTCACGAGCAGTTTGTCGAGTGACAATTGCTGGCGCAGCGCCTCGGCCTTCGTGCTAAGTTCGGCTTCCGATCCGAACCGGCCCGCGACCGCCTTGAATTCCGAGAGATTGGGCGTGAGCAGGGTCGCGCCGCGATAACGCTCGTAGTCGTCGCCTTTCGGATCGACGAGGACCACCTTGCCTTGCGAGCGAGCGCGCTGAATCAGAGGCTGCACGCCGTCCAGCGCGCCCTTGTGGTAATCCGAAAAGATCACGACGTCGGCGCTCGACAGCGCGTCGTCGAATGCGGCCGCGATCTCGGCGAGCACGGACGGCGCCGGCGCGCGCTCGAAGTCGAGGCGCAGCAGTTGTTGCTGATGACCGACTACGCGAAGCTTCACCGTCGTATGCAGATCGTCGTCGACGCAGAGCCGCGCGTCAATGCCGTTCTCCCGGCACAGGCGCTCGATTGTGCTCGCGTTCGCGTCGCGTCCCGCGACGGCGAGCAGCGTCGCGGTCGCGCCGAGCCGCGCGCAGTTGTGCGCGACGTTGGCGCTGCCGCCGAGCCGGTCTTCGGTACGCTGGACCGCGACGACGGGCACCGGTGCTTCCGGCGAAATTCGGTTGACGTTGCCGAACCAGTATTGATCGAGCATCACGTCGCCGACGACCAGGACATGAGGCTGGGTATTCACGTTGTCCTCGATAATGGCCATGGGTGGGTTCGGGTCAGATATGACTGGGGCCGCAGACGAAATGCAGCAGGCGCCCCAGTTTCGGTTTGGCACCGGAGCCGGATGCGAGCAGGGCGGCTTCGATGTCCGGCGCGGTGATCAGTGCGGCGCATTCGCGTATCACGCAACCATTGTAGGCATCCTTTGAAAACTGGATGCACGGCGAGCAGGGGACGTCGGAATACAGCACGCGGTTCGATGCGCCGAACGGTGAGAAGCGTTGCCACGGGCTCGACGTGAATACGCCCAGCACCGGCCGGCAGACCGACACGAGGTGCAGGGTGCCGCTGTCGGCGCCCACCACGACGTCGCATTCGCCGACGCGCGCATGGAAATCGGACAGCTTCGCACCGCCGTGGATCACGTCCGAATCCGGAAGGTTCAGCATACGCGCGAGCATGCTTAGTTCGTCTGCCTCGAGCGGGCCGCCTATCAGCTTGATCGCGATGCCATGTTTCGATTTCAACGATTGCGCGAGCCGCACCCAGGTCGTCGCCGGAATCTTGTTCGCGAAGAAGCCTGCACTCAGCGAGATGCCGACGGTGCGAAGCGCCGACGGCCATTGTGGTGCGGAACCATCCGGCCACATTAGCGACGAGCGCGAGTACTTGCCGGTCAGCGATTCGGTGACGCGCTGCTGAATGCGTGTCTCGTGGGTGACGTTGTCGCTATGCGGTGCGACGGCGCGCGTGCCGAGAATGCTGGCCGCCTCCTGGCAGAACCCGTCGTCGCGCAGGAAGACGATGAGCGAGTAGGGTTTCAGCTGCGCGATCAGGTCCGGCATGCCTTCGCCGATCCCGTCCTTCTGCAGGTGGGCGAGCTTCGTCGGATGCAGCGACGGCCCGTCGGGCAGGAAATGCTCGAGCAGGAACCGGTTGCCCGGCGCGGCGTACAGATCGTAGTTGCCGAACTTCTTCTGCAGCGCGCGCAGCGCCGGCACGCTGAGGACGAAATCGCCGAGGTGATCGGGCTTGACGACAGCCACGTCAGTCATGATCGCGCTCCAGACGCGTCCCCAGTTTCTGGATCAGCGTCTCGTTGATCATCGATCGAACCAGCGTATTGGTGACCTGCAGCGAAATCGCTTCGGCGACCACGCGCATCGCGTACCACGGATACATCCAGATGCGGCCGGACATGAAGCGCGACAGCATCCGCGACAGGCGTAGGCGCCGCTCCTGCTGCAGACAGTAGAGGTAGTCCAGCGAGAACGAATTACCCGGTACGTCGCGCATGGTGGCTGGCACGATGCGCGATCGATGGATCAGGGCGCGACGGATGCGGCGCGTGAGCGGCAACGGGCGATTCGCCGCAGGCGTGTCGACGGCGGACTCGCCGGGTGCCGCGGCGTGTTCGGACAACGGGTCATTGCGCGCGCTCGATCGAGCGGCCGCACTCTCCGTGTGGCGAACGGCTTCCGTGACGACCGACAGGTAGGCTTCGCGCGAGAACTTGCGGACCCACTCCTGACGCGCGCCGAGGGTGTGCGTGCTGTAGTCGGGGTCGTCGTCTGCGCGCCGCGCGGCTTCGACGAGGCCCTGCGCGATCGAATGCGGATTGCAGGGGTCGACATAGCGCGCGAACGGGCCGCCGACCTCGGGCAGCGCGCCGGTGTCCGACAGCAGCAGTGGGATGCCGCGTGCGAGCGCTTCCAGCGCGGGCAGGCCGAAGCCTTCCCACAGCGACGGATATGCAAGGGCACAGCAGCGCTCGTACTCGTCGCGCAGCTTGTCGTCGGGCAGGCGGCCGCACAGCACGGCGCCTTCCACGCGTGCGACCGCGGCCTTGATAACCTCGGCACCGTGACCGTCGCCGCCGACGATACGCAGCGTGTAGCCTTCCTTGGCCAGTCCCGACAGCGCAAAGCCTTGGACGAGTCCGGTGATGTTCTTGCGGGTTTCCAGGCTGCCCACGAACAGGAATTGCCGCGACGGCTGGCGACGCTTCGCTTCGACCGGATGATCGAAACGATCATAGAGCGGGACGACGCGCATGCGGCTGCGCGGAATGCCGTAGTTGGCCCACAGGTCGCGCGACGTGCTTTCGCTGATCGACAGGATGTCGATTGACGGGTCGTAAAGACGGTCGTACGCGATCGAGTAGAGGCGCGACACGCTCGGGTTGTGCCACTGGGGGCGCGTGATCGGCGTCAGGTCGAGCACGTACGCGATCGTGCGCGCGGCCCGGCCGACGAACAGGAGGTACAGCGGGTCGAACACGAAGTTGATGCAGGGTGCTTCGGGCTGCCGATCGTCCTGGCGACGCGCGAACGCATCGGGATTGGCGAGGGCTGCGCCGAGCAGCGCGCCGACTCGCGACTCGAAGCTGGCGTTCAGCGTGTAATCGTTTGCGACGAATTCCGCGAGATCAACCGGTTCGCCCAGCGCCTGAAGTTGAACCGGATGGCCGGACAGGATCAGGTGGCGCACCGTATCGCGCACGATGAAGTACATCGCGGTGCGATTGATTGCGAGCGGAGTGATGTCGATGATAAGACGCATCATGCGTGGAGCTCCCATGCCCGCGGGCTGCAGACGGTCCGGAAATGCTCGACCGCGGCGCTGGTCTCGGCGTGCGTACGCCGCTCGCGCAGATCGCCGAGCAGGGTTTCGACGGTCGCGAGCAGCGCGCCTTCGCGAAGCACGCCCCAGTGCGCCGAGATCGGGTTCACGCCGACCGGATCGGCAAGACCGAAGTTGGCGACCTCGGTGTCGATGAAATAGCGATAGTCGGCCGGCAGGAATTCGGCAAACGACGTGTGACGAGGACACAGGGCCGGCTTGCCCGCCAGCAGATTTTCGAACAGGCCGAGCCCCAGCCCCTCGCCGAACGACGCGGTCAGGAAGCCATCGCAGGTTTGCCCGAGCGCCTGCATCGTGTCGTGCGTCAGCGATCCGGTGCACAGATAGACGCGCGACGCATCGACGTCGTGGCGGCGCGCGATCTGCGCGAACAGAGTCGCCACGCGATCGAACAGGCGATCCGCCGTTTCCGTGACGTCGATCGTCGATACCTTGAGCACGAGCCCCGCGCGCGGATGTGCGCGAATCACGTCGAGCCATTCTTCGGCGAGGACCGGGAAGCCTTTGCGCGGGATCAGCGTGTTGGTGCTCAGCAGCAGCAGGTCGCTCGCCGCGCGCACTTCGGACAACGACACGAGTTTCGGAGCCGCGCCCTCGCGCAGCGGAATCTCGCGCAGCGTGAGATCGGGAATCGACACGTCGCGCGGTTGGGTCGAGCCGCGCGGCATCGGGCAGGGCGTATAGACGACCGGAATGTCGACGCCTTCTTCCTCGAGCATCGGCTGCATGAAGCGGGCCGGCACCCACACTTCGTCGATATCGTTGATCGAGGCAATCCACGACTGGTTGCCGAGACGATCGGTTTCCCAGAAGAACAGGCCGATGCTCCGCGCGCCGGCGAACGGGCGGAAGTTGTCGGGCGTCGAAATCGTCAGGACGACGACCTCGCTATCGGGCATTTTCGCGGCGCTCGCAACACAGTTGTCGGCGATCAGCGGATACGGCCATACCGCGACATGGCGGGACGGGTGTCCATGCAGGTCGACACCGAGCACGACGTCGAAGTGCGGCTCCAGCCATTCGAGATAGAGACGGGTCGCATACGCATACCCGCTGTAGCTGTTCAGATCGCCACGGACGATCAGCACGCGCCGCTTGGCAGACAGGTTACCGGTGGTCATGCTGCGTGATCCGCTTGAGTTCCGTATAAATCAGGTCGACGCAGTCGGCCGTCGCTTGCGACTGGGTGCGGCCCGGACGCGTGACGTAGTTCCACACGCGCAGGATCACGCGCTGCACGGGAGCGAACCGCAGTACCCGGTAGCGCGCGATGCGCGGCGGCAGCGACGTGCGCGGCGCGGCGAGGTGTCTCAGCATGCCGATGCGCGCGAGCAATTCCGCATCGATGCGTAACGGGGACAGCACGGGGCGCGTGTCCTCGCGCATGGGTTCGAGATGCTTCGCGAACGCCTGCGAATCGCGGATGCGCGCGTCGCGAGTCGATGCTTCGTCGCCCGATGCAACGTCCGGGCGGTTATCGGATTGAGTCATGTCGTCGATTCCTCGTCGTCACTTATCGCGATGCGCCGTGCAGCCGCAGCGCCACGCGCACGAGCGGCCGTGCAAGCTGTTCGGACTGCCGCGCGTGGTCCGCCTGCAGCGTGGCGAGCTGGCGCTTCAGGTCCATCGCCTGCGCGTCGGCATGGGCGGCGGTCAGGTGCGCTTCCGAGAGCTCGGCACGCACTGCGGCCAGCTCGCCCTGCAATGCGGCCAGTTCGTCCTGCAATGCAGCCAGCGCGCGCTCACGCTCCGCAAGGGTGTCCTGCAGAGCTCGATGCGCGTCCGGCGACACTTCGGGATCGAGCACGAAGCAGTGGCCGCGACGCAGCTTCGCACGGTCGAACACGTTCGGCGCGAGCGCGATGCGCGGCTTCAGGTCGCGATGCTCGGCCGCGACATAGAACCGGTTCAGGCCGTCGAAGTATGCGTATTCGTAACCGGCGTCGGTCACGATCGATTCCCACTCTGCGCTGTTGTCGACCGGCGAATTCGGCTCGGTCGATTCGATCACGAGGATCCACGGGCGGAAGCGTTTGAAATCCGCGCCGAGCAGCACGTTGCGCTCGAAGCCCTCGACATCGATCTTCAGGAAATGGATGTCGCGCGGCGCGTACGCTTCGCAGACATCTGCGAGCGTACGAACCTCGACCTCGCGTTCGCCGTGCAGACGACCATTTTCGCGGTAGCGATCCGCGATCTCGGGCGCGTTGGTCGACAGGCCGCGCGCATCGATTTCATAGAGCGTCAGGCGGCCGGGCTTTTCGCCCAGTGCACACGCGAGATTGATGTCGCGTGGCCGATCCTGCACGAGCGCATCGAAATGTTCGGTGACCGGCTCGACGTTGACACCGTGCCAGCCCCGTTCGTAGAACGCCTTCGTGACGGAATCCTCGATCGGTTCGTTGGCACCGACGTCGATGTAGAACCCTTGTTCGACATCGGAAAGCGCGCGCCAGAGAACGATGTCTTCGAAGTTCTGCGCAAAGGAGAGAAAGGTCATTGCCGCTCGATCCGGATGGTGGGTTCGATGAAGCTGAAACCAAGGAAGAAGGGGCGGGTCAGGTTCGCGACGGTGAAGACAAGTGCGTAGTCGCGCCACTCATAGTTGTTGGTGAGGTGATCCGACCCGCTGGTGAGTGCGGTTGCAACCGAATACGAGCCGGGACCGACATTCATGTCGAACGCAAATGTGAACTTCAGGCGTTCGCCGGCCTTCACGTCTTCCGCGATCTGTTTCGTGTGGTACGTGTTGGTGCCGTAGATGTCCTGGCCGAGGCGGTTCTTGATCATGTACCCGAGGACGAGCTTGGGAATCGCCTCGTTGGCGCGCACCGTGATCTCGAGCTGCGCGCTCGAGCCCACGTCGACCATTTCGACTTCGTTGCCGTCGCCGTCGCGGAGCACGATATGCTCGACCATGGCTTCGCCGGTACCGGAGATGGTGCGTGTGTTGCCCTCCGCCGTCACTTCCTGGCGAATCGTCTGACTCTGGCGCTGCGCGAGCGACGCGTTGTAGAAGTCGATCACCTCCTCGGGCGGGCCGATCTTGGCGACGGTGCCCTTCTCGAGCAGGATCGCCTTGTCGCAGATCGACTGGATCGAGGTCTTGTCGTGCGAGACGAGCAGCAGGGTGGTGCCCTGTTCGCGGAACTTGCGGATCCGGTCGAAGCTCTTGTGCTGGAAATACGCGTCGCCGACGGACAGCGCTTCGTCGACGATCAGGATGTCGGGACGGCGGGCCGTCGCGATGCTGAACGCCAGACGCATCTGCATGCCACTCGAATAGACGCGCACAGGCTGGTCGATGTATTCGCCGATCTCGGCGAATTCCTCGATTTCCGGCATCAGCGTGTCGACATCATGATTGGTCAGGCCGAGCAACTGGCCGGCCATGTAGACGTTCTGCCGGCCGGTGAAGTCCGGATGGAAGCCCATGCCGAGTTCGAGCAGTGCTGCGACCGAACCATTGATCGCGATCTGGCCTTCGGACGCGCGTGTCGTGCCCGTGATGATCTTGAGCAGCGTGCTCTTGCCCGCGCCGTTGACGCCCATCAGGCCCACGGCTTCGCCTGGTTCGATGTCGAACGAAATATCGCGCAGCACCCATCGCATCTCGTGGCGGTTCGCGCCCGGCACGAGCCATTCGATGAGTCGCCCCCAACGGGACCGATAGATTTTGTATGCCTTGCCGACGCCGGCTACCTTGATCGCCGTCATTACAGTTCGTCCACCATTTCAGCCGAATGCCTGCGGAAAATATATGCGCCGGCCGCGCAGAGCAGTACGGCAAGGGCAAGAACGGGCCACAGCGAGTACCAGTTGGGCATGCGGTGCCATACGCAGATGTCCTGATAAGCGGTAATCACGCGCGCCATCGGATTGAACATGATGTAATGGCGCACGCGTTCCGGCAGGACGGCGATCGGATAGACGATCGGCGTGAACCAGAACCAGAACTGCATGACCACGCCGAAGAGCTGGCCGACGTCGCGGAAGAATACGTTCAGCACGCCGAGCACGATGCCGAGGCCCATCGAAAAGGCGACCTGGAGCAGCAGTACCGGGATCAGCGCGAAATACGACCAGCCCGGGAAATTGTTCGAGATCAGCAGGAAGATCGTGAAGAGCGCGAACACGATGCCGAAGTTCAGCAGCGCGTTCAATGCCACGATGATCGGAAGGCAGATGCGCGGGAAGTTGAGCTTCTTGATCAGATTTGCCTGCTCAAGGAAGACGTTCTGCGCACGCGTCAGCGTGTCGGCGAACAAGCCCCACGTGAGCGAGCCCGCGCACAGGTAGACGCTGTACGCGAGATTGCTATCGACGCCCGGAAGTCGCGCGCGCATCAGCTGGGAGAAGATCACCGTATAGACGAAGATCATCGCCAGCGGATTGATCACCATCCACGCTCCGCCGAGCAGCGAATTCCGGTAGCGTGATTGAAACTCCCGCTTTACGCTGCTGACGATGAACCCGCGATATCGCCACGCGGATTTGACAATTCCTACTGCCATGCAGAATTCCTATGAACAGGTCGTGGGCGCGACGCAGGGCGGCGGCTTCCCGCGCGTCGGTTGCCGTCGGGACGCGCGTTGCAGCATCGGGAAACCTGCCGCATCGCGACATCCATGCCGCGCGGCCCCGGATCGACCAGGAACGCGGGCAGTCCGCTCGGCCGCGTCAGTTCGACGAGGTGCGGCCGTAGACGTCTTCGAAGCGGACGATGTCGTCTTCGCCGAGATATTCGCCGCACTGGACCTCGATCAGCACGAGATCGAGCACGCCGGGGTTGATCAGCCGATGCTTGTGACCGGCCGGAATGTAGGTCGATTCGTTCGGCTGCAGCGAAATGACCTGCTCGCCGTTGACGACATCCGCACAACCGCTCACGACGACCCAGTGCTCGCTTCGATGGTGATGCATCTGCAGCGACAGCGAGGCGCCCGGCTTGACGACGATCCGCTTCATCTTGAATCGTTCGCCTTCCTCCAGCACCGTGTAGGTCCCCCAGGGACGATGCACGGTGCGGTGCAGGCGATACGCGCTGTGGTTCGACTGCTTGAGTCCCGCGACGATGTGTTTGACGTCCTGCGCGCGTTGCGCCGATGCGACGAGCAAGGCGTCCGGCGTATCGACGACGATCAGGTCGTGCACGCCGACGAGGCCGACTATCCGGTCCTCGCTCTGTACGAAGCAGTTGTCGGCGTCGTGAAGTTGCGCATGGCCGCTGATGCGGTTGCCGCGCTCGTCAGGTGCGGTGAGACTGCTGATCGACAGCCAGGAGCCGATGTCGCTCCAGCCGATGTCACACGGTACGACGTAGACGTTCGCCGAGCGCTCCATCACCGCGTAGTCGATCGAGATGCTTTCCGCTTCGCGGAATGCGGCCGGCGTGAGTTCGATCGCGTAGTCGCCGTCCGACGACGCACTGCGCGACGCAGTGTCGACCGCATGGACGACCGGTACGGCAACACCGGGCGCATGCCGCTCGAGTTCCGCGAGGATCGTCTGAGCGGTAAAGCAGAACATGCCGGCATTCCACAGGTGGCGTCCGTCGGCGACGAGCGCCTCGGCGACCGATAACTGCGGTTTCTCGACGAAACGCGTCACTTTGCGCGATGTCGGGCCACGGGCCGACGTCGCATCATATTCGATGTAGCCGTAGCCGGTTTCGGGGCTGGTCGGGTGTATCCCGAACGTCACAATTTGGCCGTCGACCGCGGCGGCGGCGGCTTGCTGCACCGCAGCATCAAATGCTGGCTGATCGGCGACCAGATGGTCGGCCGGCAGGACGAGCATAACGGCTTCGGGGCCGTATTCGCGGCGGATCAATTCGGCGGCAGCGCCGATGGCGGCAGCGGTATTGCGGGCCTCGGGTTCGAGCACGAAGCCGAGCCGGCTGCCTGCCTCGCGCACGTTCGTGCACTCGTCCTTGGTCAGGAAGTAGGTTTCGCGGTTCGTGACGACGACGACTTCGCGTGCAGCGGTCGCCTGCTGGGCTCGAAGATAGGTCTTCTGGAGCAGGCTTTGCCCGTCAGCAAGGCGCAACAGCGGCTTCGGAAACGCTTCACGCGACACGGGCCACAGGCGGGTGCCCGCGCCTCCGCAGATGATGACGGGTATGATATTCATTGACTCGATCTGGTTACGATCCGTTTACGGCATGGTGCGGGACCATCGGAAGGCTGCGATTCTAGCGGATTTCACCCTGCCGGACCATCGCACCATACATCTCGTTACGGAAGTTGCACTGCACGAAAACAACAATAAATCAAGACAGGGTATTGTCCCGAAATCACGTCCGCCGCGACACGCAGGTATCCGAATTTGCCTGTTTGTTCAGTCTATCGGCATAATTCCTACCGGTTCACGGCGATCGCCGCGGGATGTCCTCCCCCCGGCCGATCCGCACACTATACGATATGGCCAAGCGGCCAAGCCGTTCGAGCGATGGCTGCCGCACAGTAGTTAACGTTCTGTTTCACTAGGATCTCACGCATGCTTCGATTCAAACCGTCGTGGCGGTCATTGAGCGTATTCGGATTCGACTTGCTCGCCGTCGCCGCCGCATGGATATCGGCTTACGTGATTCGCTTCAACGGGACCGTGCCGGAGGAATTCTGGCACGGTTGTCTCATTGCGCTCACGGGCGTCGTCCCGACCTACGGGATCTTGTTCAGGATCTGCGGCCTGTACCGCGGCATGTGGGTGTTCGCGAGCCTGCCCGATCTCGTTCGCATTGCGAAGGCGGTGGGCATCGGTGCGCTGCTCGTGATGATCGGCGCGGTGATGCTGCAGCCGACGCCGATCATTCCTCGTTCGGTCCTGCTCGTTTCCCCGCTGCTGCTGTTCCTGTCGACCGGCGGCGCGCGTGCGCTGTACCGCACGGTGAAGGAATTCTATCGATACGGCGGCCTGGTCGCACAAGGCAAGCCGGTCGTCGTGCTCGGTGCGGGCACGGCCGGCGCCAATCTCGCGCGCGAGCTGTCTCGTTCGGGCGAATGGCGCCTGATCGGGCTCCTGGACGACGACCCGACCAAACGCGGCCGGGAAATCTACGGCTACAAGGTGCTTGGCGCGATCGACGAGCTGCCGCATTTCGCCGACATGCTGCGCGTCGAAACCGCGATCATCGCGATCCCGTCCGCGCCGGTCGAAGTGCAGCGGCGGGTTGCGACGCTCTGCGTGCGGGCCGGCGTGCGTGCGATGGTGCTGCCCGCGCTCGCCGACGTCGCGCAGGGCCAGGCTTCCCTGTCGCGCGTGCGGCAGATCGATCTCGAGGATCTACTGGGCCGTGAGCCCGTGTCGATCGATACCGCGCACGTCGATGCGCTGCTGCGCGGGCGGGCCGTGATGGTGACTGGTGCGGGTGGCTCCATCGGTTCGGAACTGTGCCGCCAGATCCTGCGCTTCGAGCCGGCCCAGCTAGTTGCGTTCGATCTTTCGGAGTACGCGATCTACCGGCTGACCGAAGATCTGCACGAGCGTTTCCCTGGCGTCGACGTCGTGCCGATCGTCGGCGATGCGAAGGACTCGCTGCTGCTCGACGAAGTGTTCCGTCGCCATGCGCCGCACATCGTTTTCCATGCGGCGGCCTACAAGCATGTTCCGTTGATGGAAGAATTCAACGCGTGGCAAGCAGTCCGCAACAACGTGCTTGGCACGTATCGCGTCGCGCGTGCGGCAGCGCGTCATGCCACGCGCCACTTCGTGCTGATCTCGACGGACAAGGCCGTCAACCCGACGAACGTAATGGGTGCGAGCAAGCGGCTAGCGGAAATGGCTTGCCAGGCGCTGCAGCAATCGAGCTCGACACAGTTCGAGACGGTCCGCTTTGGCAACGTGCTCGGCAGCGCCGGCAGCGTCATTCCGAAATTCCAGCAGCAGATCGCGAAGGGCGGCCCCGTTACGGTCACCCATCCGGAAGTCACGCGCTTCTTCATGACGATCCCGGAGGCATCGCAGTTGGTGCTGCAGGCTTCCAGCATGGGGCTCGGTGGCGAGATCTTCGTCCTCGACATGGGGCAGCCGGTCAGGATCGTCGATCTGGCCCGCGACCTGATCCGCCTCTACGGTTTTGACGAGAGTCAGATCCGCATCTCCTTCTCGGGCCTGCGGCCAGGCGAAAAACTGTACGAGGAACTGCTCGCGGATGACGAGACCGCGACCCGTACGCCGCATCCGAAGCTGCGCATCGCGCGCGCGCGCGAGGTGCCGGACAACCTGCTCGACGACCTGCTGCCGTGGCTGATGCAGAATCGCGTGCTGCCCGACGACGAGGTGCGACGGGATCTGCGCCGATGGGTGCCCGAATACCAGCCGACGGTCTTGCCGCAGTTGCAGCCTGTCGTTGCGGCCCGGTCGGCCTGATCAGGTCGTCTATCCTTCCTATTCCCGATACGACGCCGTGATCCGTCTTCCGACGGGTAGCGGCGTCGTCAAGTTCGTTTGGCCTTCGCTCGCATGAAACTGCTTTTCGATCTCAATTCGCTGCGCCCGCCCCGAAGCGGCATCGGCTACTACACACAACATCTGCTCGAAGGGCTGCTGCGGCGCAGCGACGTCGAAGACGTCGCCGGTTGGGTCGGGCGAACCGTATTTCAGGGCGAGAGTCTCGATGCCATGATGCTCGACCAGTCGTCGCTGCAGAAGGCCGTTCAGTTCCGCAACGGCATGACCGCGAGCCTGTTGCAGAAATCGAGAGCGATTCCGGGGCTGTATCGTTTGCGTACGGTCGTGCGGAGTTCAGCCTCTCGCGCGCTGCGCAGCGACTTCGCGCGGCGCGGCTATCTCTATCACGAGACCAACTTCGTCGCGTCGCGCTATCGCGGCCCGAACGTAGTGACCGTGCATGACCTGTCCCACCGGCGTCATCCGGAGTTTCATCCGCGGGTGGCCGTCAACTACCTCGATCACGGGCTGCCACGCTCGCTGCGACAGGCCGGCGCGATAATCGTCGACAGCCTGTACACGAAGCAGGAACTGCTCGACATCTACGATGTGCCGGAGGAGCGGGTGGTGCCGATCCATCTTGGCGTCGAACCGGTTTTCCGGCCATATAGCGAAGAAGAATGCCGTCCTGTGCTCGAGGCGCTCGGGATCGAGTCGCGGCGTTTCGTCCTGTCGGTATGCACGCTGCAGCCGCGCAAGAACCTTCAGCGGCTGGTCGAAGGATTTGCACGGCTGCCCGAGGAGTTGCGACGGATGTACCCGCTGGTGCTCGTCGGCGCGGACGGCTGGAAAAATTCGCAGCTGATGTCATGCATCGAGCCGCTGGCCCGGGCGGGCCAGATCATTTCGCCGGGATACCTGTCGCGCTCGAGCCTGCTGCATCTCTTCGCATCGGCCGCCGTCTTCGCATATCCGTCGCTTTACGAAGGATTCGGTCTTCCGGTGGCGGAGGCGATGGCGAGCGGGACGCCCGTACTGACGTCGAACGTGACGTCGATTCCGGAGGTGACGAACGGCGCCGCGCTGGAAGTCGATCCCTATTCGGTCGACGCGATCGAGGCCGGGCTCGAGCGCCTGCTGACGGACGCCGCGTTGCGCGACCTGTTGGTGGAGAAGGGATTGCGGCGCGCGGCCGAGCTCACGTGGGACGCCACCGTGGACAAGACCTGCGAGGTCTATCATTCACTGGTCTGACGCGCGTGCGGCGCCGCACGCCTGCGATGGAGGAAGGACAATGCGGATTGGCGTGAGCGGGGCGAACGGTTTCGTGGGGCGCGCACTGGTGCAGGCGTTGTGCGAGGCGGGACACGAGGTTGTCGCGCTCGTTCGCCGCCACGCAGGCAATACCGATGCGCGGGCCACTGAGTGCGTCATCGCGGACGATGATTTCGCCAGCGTCGCGGCAGGACAGCCTGATTTGCCACCGTGCAGCGCATTCGTGCATCTCGCCGCCCGCGTGCACGTGATGCACGACGACGCAACTGATCCACTTGCGTCCTACCGGTCCGCGAACGTCCGGGGCGCGCTCAATGCGCTCGAGGCTGCGCGCCGCGCCGGGGTGCGCCGGTTCGTTTTCGTGAGCAGCGTGAAGGCGCTCGGCGAGCAAGAGAACGGCCGCCCGTTGCGCGAGGACGATGTGCCGCGCCCCGGCGATCCGTATGGAATCTCGAAGCACGAGGCGGAAGTCGCGTTACGCGATGCGTGCGCTTCCAGCGGGATCGAGCTGACGGTCGTGCGGCCTCCGCTCGTGTACGGTCCCGGCGTGCGGGCGAATTTCCTCGGGCTGATGCGCGCGGTCGCGCGTGGCGTGCCCTTGCCGCTTGGGGCTGCGCATGCGCAGCGCAGCATGGTGTATATCGGCAACCTTGTCGACGCGTTGCGGTTCCTGGCGACACGCGAGGAACCGACGGATGGAGTGTTCCATGTGACCGACGGCAACGACCAGTCCGTCGCCGATCTCGTCACGGGAATCGCCGCTGCGCTCGGCCGGTCGCCGCGCCTCGTGCCGGTGCCCGTCGCCTGGTTGCGTGCCGCGGGTGCGTTGACCGGGCGACGCGCGGCCGTCGACCGACTGACCACTCCGCTGCGGATCGACTGCGCGCGCCTGCGCGCGCTCGGCTGGGCGCCGCCGTTTACCGTCGACCAGGGACTGGCGCGGACGGTGGCCGGTTTGGAGAGGGGAGGCGGAGCATGATTGCATCGCTGCCGATCGTGGTTGTTGCCGCGTTTGCGGCATGCGCCAGCTTCGCGGTGCTCGCGTGGCTGCTCAAGTCGGGTCTCGCGTGGCGACTCGCCGTCGACGTGCCGAACCAGCGCTCCCTCCACGAACGTCCGGTGCCGCGTGTTGGCGGATGGGGCGTGATGTGTTCGACGCTGCCGCTGATCGCGCTCGGCGTGCCGGGATTCGGCTGGGCGGCGCTCGCCGCGTTCGTGCTGGCCGTCGTGTCGTTGATCGACGACCGGCGCGGCCTGTCGGCCCGGGTGCGTTTCAGCGTGCATTTGCTGGTAGCCGCGGGCGCCGTCGCAGTCTCGTCCACCGGGATGCCGATATGGGCGACGGTGCTGGTAGTCGTCGCGCTCGTCTGGATCGTGAATCTCTATAACTTCATGGACGGCGCGAACGGTCTCGCGGCCGGCATGACGGTGCTGGGGTTCGGCACCTATGCGATCGCAGCGGCGCGCGTCGCGCCGGAGCTCGCGATGGCGAGCGGCGTGATCGCGGGCGCGGGGCTGGGTTTTCTCGTGCTCAATTTCGGTGCGGCGAAGGTATTTCTTGGCGATGTCGGATCGATTCCGCTGGGCTTCCTGGCCGGTGCATTCGGGCTGTGGGGCTGGCAGCATGGCGTCTGGCCGGTGTGGTTCATCGCGATGGCGTTCGGGCCTTTCATCGCGGATGCGTCCGTGACGCTGTTGCGCCGCCTGCTGCGTGGCGAGAAGGTATGGCAGGCGCATCGCGAACATTTTTATCAACGGCTGGTACGAACGCTCGGTTCGCACGTACCGGTGGCGCTGCTGTACTACGCGTTGATGCTCGGTGGTTCGGCGGCCGGACTCGCGGCGCGACAACTGCCTTCCGTGGCTGGGCAGTGGGCGGTCGTGGTTGCGTGGTATGCCGTGCTCGCCGTCGTCGGCGCGTGGATCGAGTGGCGCTGGCGCAAGTCCGGGCTGACACGTTGATTTTAGGTGATGGTCGGCCTCGGCCGATATAACGAATATCGTATGAAGGGCGGCGGTAGCGCGCCGCTCCATCTCCCGCCCGCGCCGGCAATCGTTCGGTGCCTTCTTCCCGCTCGACATACGGATCAGCCCCTTCTCATCCCCCGCATCGCCTGGCCGCATTCATTTGACTACCGGCCAATTACTTCCTATGTTTTCCTCAAGGTTGCCGTGCGATTGCCGTAAAAGAACGAAAAGCCAAATACGAGCTCTACGGTCCATACCAATCCAATGAAGCAGCATATTGCAAGGGGAATGAGCGCGGCCCTCATGGTGTTCGCGCTTGCCGGGTGCGGCGGCGACGATAGTCCGACGGCCGCCGCTACCAATGTCGCCGCGCAGACGGGCAAAGTGTCCGCACTGCGCGCCACGGGCAACGTGGTGAGCGCGGCGCCGATGAACGCGACGGCGCCGATCCATGTCGCGCTCGTACTCAAACTGAACGACGAAGCCGCGTTGCATCGCTTCGTGCAGGACGCGCGAACGCCCGGCAGCGCCAGTTACGGCGCCGTGCTGACTTCCGCGCAGATCGCCGCGCGATACACGCCCTCCGCCGGCCAGGTCGCCACCGTGAAGGCCTATCTGCAAAGTAAGGGCTTCACGAACATCAACGTCGCCGGCAACAACATGATCGTCGAAGCCGATGCGCCGGCCGGTGTGATCTCCGGCGTGTTCCAGACGACGCTGGTGCCGGTCGCGATGTCGGACGGCACCAGCGCCCATATCAACACCGCCCCGGAGACGATGCCCGATGCGATCGGCGGGGTAGTTCAATCGGTACTGGGGCTGGATACGGCGACCCGCCTCCATCCGCATTTCGTTCGCGCCACCCTTTCGGCAGCGGCGCCGCAAGCGAATGCGTCGCCGACAACCGCGGCCGTGACGGTCGCGCATAGTCCGACGGACTTTCCCGGCATCTATTCCGTGGGCGGTACTCCGACGGCCAGCAACATCACCGTGGGCATCATTGCGGAAGGCAATCTGACGCAGCCCGTCATCGACCTGGCCACCTTCGAAAGCAACCACCAGTTGCCTGCCGTACCCGTTTCGGTGATCAACGTCGGCTCGCCAAGCGCCGACACCAGCGCGAACACCGAATGGTCGCTCGATAGCCAGACCATCGTCGGGATGTCCGGTGGCCTCAAGCAACTCAATTTCTATGTCGCGCCATCTTTCGCGTGGAGCAACATGGCGCTCGCGATCAATCGGGCCGTGACCGACAACACCGCCCGCGTCGTGAACATGTCGATCGGCGGTTGCGAGAACTGGGCGCCGACGGCCGCCATCGACGCGCTGTTCGAGCTCGCCGTCGCGCAGGGACAGACTTTCGCGGTCAGCTCCGGGGATTCAGGCAGTGTTGCATACGGCTGCAGCGGCACGTCGGTGCAATACCCGGCGACTTCCCCCTACGTGGTAGCCGTGGGCGGCACATCGCTTTATACGAACGGGAACGGCAGCTACGCGGGCGAGACCGCGTGGGATGGCAGCGGCGGCGGCATTAGTGGCATCGAGCCGATTCCGTCGTGGCAGTCGAACGTGCCGGCGCTCAAGGGCCGTTTCTTTCGAGGCATGCCGGACATCGCGTTCGACGCCGATCCGTACAGCGGTGCACAGGTCGTCGTCGGTGGACAACTCGAGATCATAGGCGGGACGAGCCTGTCCGCGCCGCTGTTTGCCGCGACCTGGGCGCGCATGCTGTCCGGTGGCTGCGCGGCCAGTCTCGGTTTCGCGGCGCCCACGCTGTACAGCGCACAAGCGACGACCCCATCGATCTTTCGCGATGTCACCAACGGGTCGAACGGCGCATACAGTGCGGGTTCGGGATGGGATTTCGTGACCGGTTGGGGCACGCCGAACGTCAGCGCGCTGCATTCCGCGATATGCGTGCCGACCTCGCCGATCTATGGCGGCGAGGTCACCGAAGGGACGACGCTCAGGCCGTCGCAAATCGTGTACTCGGCGTCAGGAAGTCATCGGCTGGCCATGCAGGATGACGGCAACCTGGTGCTGTACAACACGGCCAATGGCGCCGCGGTGTGGAATTCGGGGACCTACGGAAATGCCGGGGCCTATGCCGTGTTCCAGACTGACGGCAACTTCGTGATCTACAGCGCGAGCGGCAAGCCGTTGTGGTTCTCGTCGACCAACGGCACGACCTTTGGCCAGCGTCTGTCCGTGCAGGACGACGGCAACATGGTGATCTACCGCGTGTCCGTGCCGGTATTTGCCACGTCGACTGCCGCGGCGGGCCTGCCGAATTCATCGAGCGGCCCGGCCGTCTGGAACGGCGGCATGACGCTGAGCGGCGGCCAGAGCCTGACTTCAGGCAACGGCGCAAACGTGCTCGTCATGCAGGGCGACGGGAATCTGGTGCTGATGCGCCAGGGCGTTCCGCAGTGGAGTTCGAGTACTTACAATCATCCTGGTGCGTATGCGACGATGCAAGGGGACGGCAATCTGGTCGTCTACAGTTCCGGGGGCGCTCCGCTGTGGTATGCCGGCACCAGCGGCAATCCAGGGGCTGCCACATATCTTCAGGACGACGGAAACATCGTGATCTATGCGCGGGTGCCGAGCTGGAGCTCGAATACCGCGGGAAGCTAGTCGTTCGTTGGTCGAGTCGCCGGGGCGCCGTCATTGATCCAGTCGGCAACGGCGACTCGTTCGTCATCGGGGGCACACGTCGTCGCGCGAACCGGCAGCACGCCGGCCATCCGCCACGCTCAATGCCCGCGTCTTTCCTTCCTCACGACCATCCACCTCGGCACCTTGAACCGCACGATGCTGAGGTACAGCCACACATAGGTCAGCGCGAACAGCACGACGAACACGAACAGGTGCACGGTGTGCCGCCAGAACAGCGTCGCGGGAATCACCGCGACGAGGCACAGCAGCCAAAGATAAGGTGATGTGAGCGAATTCCGCCGCGTGAGATCGTGCGCATGCTTGGTGCCGACGGCCCAGCGCATCAGCCGCTTGTACACGAGCATGTGCAGATGCACGCCATCCGGAATCCCCGGCGACATCCCGCGAATGAACTTCTTCCGATAGATCGAGAAGCAGGTCTCGAAGATCGGATACATGAACAGCAGCACCGGATACCACGCGGACACTTCCCGGTTGCGCATCACCAGCATGATCGCGAGTTCGGCGAGCATGAAGCCGATGAAATACGCGCCGCCGTCGCCGAGGAAGATCAGGCCGGCCGGGAAATTCCACAGGAAGAAGCCGAGCACGGCGCCCATCATGATGATCGACGCGGACATCACGACCGGGTCGTTGACGTGGAACGCGACGTAGGCAAGCGACGCGAACATCATGAAGCTGACCATCGACGCGAGGCCGTTGAAGCCGTCGATGATGTTGATCGCGTTCGCCAGCGCCGCGACCGCGAGCACGGTGATGAACGCCGAAATGGCGACGTAGTGGAGCAGGAAGTCGAGCGGCGGCACGCTGATGCGCGTGACCGCGATGTTCAGCAGCCAGAACGCCAGCGCGGCGGCGCCCATCGTGCACAGCAGCCGCGCGCGCGGCGACACGCGCTTGGTCAGGTCCTCGACGAGGCCTGACAGGAACGCCGGCAGCCCGCACGCGACGATCCCGAGAATGCTGCCGGAGATCGTCGGGTAGCGCCGGGACAGCACCAGCGCGGCAATGACGACGCCGGCGAGGATCCCGATGCCCCCGACGCGCGGCACCGGCCGCACGTGGAATTTCTGCACGCCGGCCAGGTCGCTGTCGATCGAGAATTTCTCGTGCAGATGCGCATAACGCACGATGAACAACGTGACGAGCAGGGAGACGATGAAGCCGGACGCGAAGCTGAGCATGGGATCGCTCGAAAAATGGACAGCGGATTATACAAAACCGCGCGGGTTCGCCTCCTGCCATTTCCAGTGGTCGGCACACATCTCGTCGATTCCGAGCGTCGCGCGCCAGCCGATGAGGTCGGCGGCGGCCTGCGGATTCGCGTAGCACTCGGCGATGTCGCCCGGGCGGCGCGCGACGAGTTCGTACGGCACCGGGCGGCCCGACGCCTTCTCGAACGCGCGCACGACTTCCAGCACGCTGTAGCCCTGGCCCGTGCCGAGGTTCACGACGAAGCTCGCGTCGCGCGTCGCGAGCGCGTCGAGCGCGGCGATGTGCCCCTTCGCGAGATCGACGACGTGGATGTAGTCGCGCACGCCGGTGCCGTCCGGCGTCGGGTAGTCGGAGCCGAACACGCGCAGCTTCTCGAGCTTGCCGACCGCGACCTGCGCGACGTACGGCATCAGGTTGTTCGGGATGCCGGCCGGATCCTCGCCGATCAGCCCGCTCGCATGCGCGCCAACCGGGTTGAAGTAGCGCAGCGTCGCGATGCGCCACGACGGGTCCGAGACCTCGAGATCGCGCAGGACCTGCTCGGCCATCAGCTTCGACTGGCCGTACGGGTTGGTCGCGGACAGCGGGAACGATTCGTCGATCGGCGAGCGCTCCGGCACGCCGTACACGGTCGCCGACGAGCTGAACACGAACTGCCTGACGTTGCGCTCGCGCATCACCTTGAGCACCGTCAGCAAGCCGCCGAGGTTGTTCTGGTAGTACTCGAGCGGCTTCGCGACCGATTCGCCAACCGCCTTGAGCGCCGCGAAATGGATCGTGCCGGTGATCGGATGCGCGTCGAACACCTTCGCGAGCGCGGCTTCGTCGCACACGTCGACCTGGTGGAACGCGGGCGTCCTGCCCGTGATCTTCTCGATGCGCCGCACGGACTCGGCCTTGCTGTTGACGAGGTTGTCGACGATCACGACATCGTAGCCGTTGTCGAGCAGCTCGACGGCCGTGTGCGAGCCGATGTAGCCCGCACCGCCGGTAACGAGGATGGTGCCTTTAGCGGTCATGCTGATGCGCTCCTTCAGAGTGTGATGCCGGTCAATGTATGAATGGTCTGCCGGTAACGTTCGACGACCTGCTGCTCGTCGAATTCCTCAGCCACCTTGCGGCGCCCCCGCGCGCCCATCGCGTCGCGGCCGGCGTTCCCGAGTTCGATCATGCGGACCAACTGCTGCGCGAGGCTTGCGCTGTCGCGCACGCGGCACAGGAAGCCGGTTTCGCCGTCGGCGACCACGTCGCGGCAGCCCGGCACGTCGGTCGCGACGATCGGGCGGCCCATCGCGGACGCTTCCATCAGCGTGCGCGGCACGCCTTCGCGGTACGACGGCAGCACGACACAGTCGGCCGCCGCGATGTGCGGGCGCACGTCGTGCGCCTCGCCGAGATACTCGACCACGCCTTCGCCGACCCATGCGTCGACGTCCGCGCGGCTGATCGCGCTCGGGTTGTCGACGCCGAGCGGCCCGAGCAGCTGGAAGCGCGCGTCCGGGTAGCGGGCACGCACCACGCGCGCGGCCTCGACGTACTCGCGCACGCCCTTGTCCCACAGCAGCCGGCCGATCAGGATGAACACCGGGCCGTTGCCGCCGGGCAGCGGCACCGGCGCGAACTGGTCGAGATCGACGCCTTCGCCGTGCAGCAGCCGCGCGCGGTCCGGGTGCGCGAGCAACTGCTCGTCGGTGAAGGTCGCGAGATCGTCGCGGTTCAGGAACCAGACTTCGCGCGGGAAGCGGAACGCGAACCGGTACAGGCGTTTCGCGACGCTCGCCGCGCGGCTCTTCTGGATGAACACGTAGCCGAGGCCGGTGGTGACCGCGATCGACGGCACGCGCGCGAGCCACGCGGCGACCGATCCGTAGATGTTCGGCTTGATCGTGTAATGAAACACGAGCGCGGGCTGCAGCGCGCGGTAATGGCGCACCAGCGCGGCGAGCGTGCCGAGATCCTCGCGCGGGCTCGTGCCTTTCGACGCGACGGCGAGCGCGACGTGGCGGCAGCCCATCTGCTCGAGCAGCGGCACCGTGCGGTCGTGCGGCGCGATCACGATGACCTCGGCGCCGCGCGCGACGAGCGCACGGATCAGCCCGTGGCGGTACGTATAGATCGCCCAGGCCGTGTTGCAGACGAGCGCGATGCGCAGCGAGGAGGTAGCGGACATGAAAATAAAGAAAAAATAAAGCGTCGAAAATGCCGGGGCGTGAACAGACCCTAAGCGGACGGCCGCGCCGCGAACAGCGTCTGCTTGATTCGCTGCAGCGTACGGTACGGCGTCACGAAATGCAGCAGGTTCTTGGCGAGGCCGGCCCAGTCGTACGGGTTCAGCGCGTTGAAGTGACGCAGCAGCAGCGACAACGTCGAAATCAGCTGGCGGCGGCGCCGGGTCGCGCTGATCCCGCCCTCGTTGAGCTCGTAGTAGAGGCCGAGCTCGGGCAGGTTCGCGCAATCGTAGCGTTGCATTAACCGTAAAAAAAGATCGAGATCCTCGGCCGCACGGTACTTCGCGCGGTAGTTGCCGACTTCGCGCACCGCGTCGATGCGCAGCATGACCGACGGATGCACGAGCGGCGAGCGCAGGAAGCGCGTGCGGCGCAGCATGCGCGGATCGGCCGGCGGGGTCAGCATGAAGCGCGGCTCGCCGGCGCGCGACACGACCTGGGTCCACATGCCGACGCAGGCCACGTGCGGATGGGCGTCGAGATACGCGCGCTGTTTCGCGAGCCGCCGCGGCGCGGCGAGGTCGCCGGCGTCGATGCGGGCCGCATAGCGGAAGCCGCGCGCCGCGAGCGCGTCGATGCCGGCCTCGAGCGCGCGCTCGATGCCGCCGTTTTGCGGCATGCGCAGCACGTCGACCGCGAGGCCGGGCAGCTCGGGCGCGACGATCGGCGGCGTGCTGCCGTCGTCGACGATCAGCACGTGCACCGGCGCGTCCTCGCTGAACGACGCGAGGGTGCGGGCGACGTCGTCGTGTCCGTTGTAGGCCGGCATCAGCACGGCCACGTCGTCGAGCGGGAGCGGGCAATCGGGAGACGTCATGGGCGCAGCCTGAAACGAATGTAATAAAAATTAACGGCGGTGGCGGCGACATAGCCGGCCGCCAGTCCGACGAGCGCCCCGTACAGGCCGAGCCGGGGGATGGCGAACACGTTGACGAGCGCGGCGATCGCGAGCGCGAGCACCCATTTCGCCAGCAACACGAATTTTGCTTGATATTTGAGAACGATAAGATTGCCTATCGCCTCGATGCCGGCCGGCACGGACAGCCAGACGGCCCAGCGGAAGATGTCGACCGACGCCTCGTAGCCGTGGCCGAACACCTTGCCGACGATGAGCGGTGCGGCCACGTCCAGCACCAGCGCGCCGGCGGTCATCAGGCCGGCGGTCATCGCGGTCAGCCGGACGATGTTGCGGCGCAGCCGCGCGACGTCCTGCACGCGGTACACGAACGCGGGCGCGATGGTCTGCGCGAGCATCAGCGCGAGCGTGATCCAGTTCTCGTTGAGCTGCTGGGCCGCCGCGTAGCGGCCGAGGTCGGCGAACGACACGTGACGCTCGAGCATCAGGCGGTCGAGCTTCAGGAACAGGTACATGCAGATCAGGCCGAGCCAGAACACGGTGCCGGCGGTGGCAAAGTGCCTGAACAGCGGTTTGTCGAACGTCCAGCCGAGCGCGCCGCCGTTACGATGGCGGTAGTACAGCACGAGCGCGAAGCCGATCGCGGCGGCCTCCAGCGCCCACAGCCACGCGAAGCGGGCAGGGCCGGCGGCCGCGCGCACCAGCAGCCAGACGAGCAGCGCCTTCGCCAGCGCCGTGACCATGCTGGTCATGAGCTGCGGCTTGCTGTAGGTCATGCTCTGCAGCCACGCGTTGATCACGCCGACGAACGGCTCGCGGAACACCATCGTGACCGCGAGGCCCGCGAGCATCGCGCCGACGAGCGGGTCGAACGCGCCGGCGCCGATCGCGATCCAGGTCGCGACGAGCGCGACGGCGGACACGCCGATGCGCAGCGCGAACGCGCTGCCGAGCACCGCGCCGAGTTGCGCGGGCGGGCGCTGGACGATGGTCGGAACCAGGATTTCGGCGCCGCACACCCAGGTGAGCGGTGCCAGTACGAGGAGAAGCGTATTCGCATACTGCCATTTGCCGAACACGTCCGGCCCGAAATAACGGGCCAGAAGACCGCTGATCGCGATCGCGACGCCGATCTGCGTGAGCCGTTCGAGCCCGAGCCAGACGAGATTCGCGACGGCCTTCGCGACGTCCGGGTTGCCGAATCGCTTCAGCATGCGGGGCAGCCGCACGCGCTTGGGGCGGCCGGCAGGGCGCCGGGAGGCGGGAGGGTGGCGGCGGCGGAGCGGCTAGGCATTAAAATGGACAGAATGCGCGTCATCAAAACCCGCGATTATAAGTTGGATCGGGGCCGCACCAGCCGCCCCGTTCCTTGTCGCGCAAGGCCCACATGTATGATGCCGGGCACGCGCGAAAGGCGGCCAGATTATTTTCCATGCACGCAACCGAGAGAGAATCGATGATCTCCCAATCCATCTTCAAGGCATATGACATTCGCGGTGTGGTCGGCAAGACGCTCGACGCCGACACGGCGCGCGGGATCGGCCGGGCATTCGGCAGCGAAGTGCGCGCCCAGGGCGGCGACGCGGTCGTCGTCGCGCGCGACGGCCGCCTGTCGGGCCCCGAGCTCATCGGCGCACTCGCCGATGGCCTGCGTGCGGCCGGTGTCGACGTCGTCGACGTCGGCATGGTGCCGACGCCGGTCGGCTATTTCGCGGCGAGCGTGCCGCTTGCACTGAACGGCGGCGAACGCCGCGTCGATTCGTGCATCGTCGTCACGGGCAGCCACAACCCGCCCGACTACAACGGCTTCAAGATGGTGCTGCGCGGCGCCGCGATCTACGGCGAGCAGATCCAGGCGCTGTACCGCCGCATCGTCGACGAGCGCTTTGAAACGGGCAGCGGCACGTTCGAGGAGTTCGACGTCGCGGACCAGTACATCGCGCGCATCGTCGGCGACGTGAAGCTCGCGCGCCCGCTGAAGCTCGTCGTCGACGCCGGCAACGGCGTCGCGGGCCCGCTCGCGACGCGCCTGTTCAAGGCGCTCGGCTGCGAACTCGTCGAGCGCTTCACCGACATCGACGGCACGTTCCCGAACCACCACCCCGATCCCGCCCATCCGGAAAACCTGCAGGACGTGATCCAGGCGCTGAAGGACACCGACGCCGAACTCGGCTTCGCGTTCGACGGCGACGGCGACCGCCTGGGCGTCGTCACGAAGGACGGCCAGATCATCTACCCGGACCGCCAGCTGATGCTGTTCGCGGAGGAAGTGCTGTCGCGCAACCCGGGCGCGCAGATCATCTACGACGTGAAGTGCACGCGCCATCTCGCGCAGTGGGTGAAGGAGAAGGGCGGCGAGCCGCTGATGTGGAAGACGGGCCATTCGCTCGTGAAGGCGAAGCTGCGCGAGACGGGTGCGCCGCTGGCCGGCGAGATGAGCGGCCACGTGTTCTTCAAGGACCGCTGGTACGGCTTCGACGATGGCCTCTACACGGGCGCGCGCCTGCTGGAGATCCTCGCGAAGACGGCCGATCCGAGCGCGCTGCTGAACGGCTTGCCGGATGCGATGAGCACGCCCGAACTGCAGCTCTGGCTCGACGAAGGCGAGAACTTCCGCCTGATCGACAAGCTGCAGAAAGAGGCGAAGTTCGACGGTGCCGAGGAAGTCGTGACGATCGACGGCCTGCGCGTCGAGTACCCGGACGGTTTCGGCCTCGCGCGTTCGTCGAACACGACGCCGGTCGTCGTGATGCGGTTCGAATCGGAGACCAAGGAAGGGCTCAAGCGCATTCAGGACGACTTCCGCCGTGTGCTGACGGCCGCGAAGCCGGACGTCAAGCTGCCGTTCTGAACCCCGGCGGCCTGCGGGCCGCCGCCGGCGTGACGCTCGAACGAGCCGTCGCGCCATCCCCGAAAAGCGGCGCACGCTGACGCGTGCGGCCGCTTTTTGTCTGTCTGACGTCCCGGGCGCGATAAAATCGCGTCTTTATGCCTGTCGCCGGCCGTCCGCCGGCGTTTTTTCAGCGTGCAAAAGATCCTGATCGTGCGCGTGTCGTCGCTGGGCGACGTCGTGCACAACATGCCGGTGATCGCCGATATCCGGCGCCGCCACCCCGATGCGCAGATCGACTGGCTCGTCGAGGAGAGCTTCGTCGACCTCGTGCGGCTCGTCGACGGCGTGCGCAATGTGCTGCCGTTCTCGCTGCGCCGCTGGCGCAAGAAGCCGTTCTCGGGCGCGACGTGGCGCGAGATCCGCGCGTTCCGCAAGCGGCTCGTGGCCGAGCAGTACGACCTCGTGATCGACTGCCAGGGTCTGATCAAGACGGCCTGGGTCGCGAGCTGGGCGCGCGGGCTGCTCGCCGGCCTCGGCAACCGCACCGACGGCGCCGGCTACGAATGGCCGGTGCGCTTCTTCTATCGCCAGCGCGTGCCGATCGCGCCGCGCACGCACGTGGTCGAGCGCTCGCGCCAGCTGGTCGCGGCCGCGCTGGGCGATCCGGCGCCGACGCCGGCCGATCCGGTCGATTTCGGCCTCGATACGCGCGCGGCGGCGCTTGCCGTCGCGGCGCTCGGCCTGAACCTGCCGGTGCCGTACGTGGTGTTCGTGCATGCGACCTCGCGTGCCGACAAGCAGTGGCCGGACGCCGCGTGGATCGAGCTCGGCCAGGCGCTCGTGCGGCGCGGCGCGTCGCTCGTGCTGCCGTGGGGCAACGACGCGGAGCGCGCAACCAGCGAGCGTCTCGCGAAGGAGTTCGGCGCGGCGGCGATCGTGCCGCCGAAGCTGTCGCTGCCGGCCGTCGTCGGCCTGATCGACGGCGCGGCCGCGACCGTCGGGGTTGATACAGGTCTGGTTCACATCGCGGCCGCGCTCAAGCGCCCGACGGTCGAACTGTACAATTTCGCGACGGCCTGGCGAACCGGCGGCTACTGGTCGCCGAACGTCGTCAATCTCGGCACGGCGGGGCAGCCGCCGTCGATCGCGCAGGTGAAGGCGGCGCTTGCGGGCTTTGGTCTGCTGTAATGCCCGTCACGCCCGCCCGGCCTCTCCTGCCTCTCCTGCCCGTCACGCACGCGAACCGATCATGAGCGAATCCCAGATCATCGAAGTCCCGTCCGCCGACTGGAGCGGACACAACCTGTCGGCGCCGCGCGAGCAGCTGCTGGCCGCGGTCGAGGAAGGCAAGGTGCTGTATTTCCCGCACCTGCGCTTCGCGATCGAAGGCGGCGAGGAAGCGCTGCTCGATCCGTCGCTCGCCGATCCGAAACGCAAGAACATCAGCCTTGCGCCCAACGGCGGCGTGCTCGCCGGCGTGCTCGGCGACAGCGTCACGCAGTCCGCCGTGCGCGCGCTCGTCGCGCGCTTCCAGCAGCAGGCCGGCACGCTCGTCGACGGCCTCTTTCCCGAATACCGCGGCAAGCTGCGCGTCGCGCCGACGAGCTTGCGGCTGATGCAGGTCGAGACGCGCCAGACGTCCTGGCGCAAGGACGACAGCCGGCTGCACGTCGACGCGTTCCCGTCGCGGCCGAACTACGGCGAGCGGATCCTGCGCGTGTTCACGAACGTGAACCCGGCCGGCCAGCCGCGCGTGTGGCGCGTCGGCGAGCCGTTCGAGGACGTCGCGAAGCGCTTCCTGCCGAAGATCCGGCCGCAGTTGCCGGGCTCGGCGTGGCTGCTGAACCTGCTGCACGTGACGAAGTCTCCGCGCAGCGCATACGACCACCTGATGCTGAACCTGCACGACGGAATGAAGGCCGATCTCGATTACCAGAAGACCTGTCCGCAGCAGACGATGCCGTTTCCGCCGGGCAGCGTGTGGATATGTTTCTCGGATCAGACTTCGCACGCTGTGATGTCCGGCCAGTTCATGCTCGAGCAGACCTTCTTCCTGCCGGTCGACGCGATGGTGCGCCGCGAATGCGCGCCGCTGGGGATTCTCGAGCGCCTGACCGGCAGGGCGCTGGTTTGAGCGCGCCCCGCATCCTTCGCGGTGACGGAGCCCGCTCATGCTGAGGGCGATCTATCGCGCGCTGTGGTGGCTCGTCGCGCCGATCGCCGTCATCCGGCTCCTTGTGCGCTCGCGCAAGGAGCGCGGCTACCGCGAGCACATCGCCGAGCGCTTCGGCCAGGTCACGGGCCGTTCGCCGGACGATCGCGCGCCGCTGATCTGGGTGCATGCGGTGTCGGTCGGCGAGACGCGCGCCGCGCAGCCGCTGATCGACGCGCTGATGCGTACGCGTCCCGACGCGCGCATCCTGCTCACGCACATGACGCCGAGCGGCCGCGCGACCGGCGAGCAGATCTTCGGCGACCGCGTGCTGCGCTGCTACCTGCCGTACGACATGCCGGGCGCGGTGCGGCGCTTCCTGCGCGCGTGGCGGCCGACGCTCGGCCTCGTGATGGAAACCGAGGTGTGGCCGACGCTGATCGACGAGTGCCGCCGCGCGGACGTGCCGCTCGTGCTGACCAACGCGCGGATGTCCGCGCGCTCGCATCGGCGCGCGGCGAAGTTCGGCGCGGCGACGCGCGACGTGTTCGGCGGTTTCTCGCGCGTGCTCGCGCAGAGCCCGGCCGATGCGGAGCGGCTGACGTCGCTCGGCGCGCGCAACGTGACGGTGCTGGGCAACCTGAAATTCGACATGACCACGCCGCCGGAGCTGGCCGCGCGCGGTCATGCATGGCGCGACGCGATCGGCACGCGGCCCGTGTGGGTCGCCGCCAGCACGCGCGAGAACGAGGAGGCGTTGGTGCTGCAGGCGTTCGCCGCGATGCGCACGCCGGGCGCGCTGCTGATCCTCGTGCCGCGCCATCCGCAGCGTTTCGGCGAAGTCGAGGCGCTTGTCGAGCGCAACGGGCTCAAGTGCGTGCGCCGTTCGGTGTGGGGTGCGGACGCGGCGGCCCTAGCGGCCGGCCGGCCCGCTGCGGTCGAGCCGTTGCCGGCCGACGTGACGGTATTGCTCGGCGATTCGATGGGTGAGCTCGGCGCGTACTACGCTGCCGCCGACGTCGCGTTCATCGGCGGCAGCCTGCTGCCGCTCGGCGGGCAGAACCTGATCGAGGCGTGCGCGGTCGGCGTGCCGGTGCTGATGGGCCCGCACGTGTTCAACTTCACGCAGGCGACCGCCGATGCGGTCGCGGCCGGCGCGGCGATGCAGGTCGCGGATCCGCTCGATCTCGCGCACGTGCTCGACGCGCTGTTCGCCGACAACGCGCGGCGCATCGCGATGGGTGCGGCGGGGGCCGCGTTCGCGGCGCGCCATCGCGGCGCGACCGCGCGCTCGGTCGACGTGCTCGCGGCGTTGCTGCCGCCGGTCGAGCGCGGCACGCGCTCGATGCAGGACGGGCAGGGTGATCAGGATAATTAAGTGTAGGGCTTGCCTTCGAGCGCGCCGTGCTTGAATGATCTGCAACGGGTTGAACGGCCAAGGCCGTGTTAACCTTGAATCAGGTAAGCATGTACGTGGCTTTCTGCCCACTTATAGAGGTATGGGTCGACATAACGACTTACGACGCGATAGAGCGAGCAGGCCGATAAACAGAGCGATCTTGAAGAGCCTACCGGTAAAAGCCATCATTCTCGGGGCGCTATTTCTCAACATGGCTTTTTCTGCCGCGATAGTGCCTCCATAGCCTCATGATCGCCATATACGCAAGCGTTGCCACGAGCAGATTAGTCAGCAGGACGAGCGGAATATATAGATCATCGGGGTCGCGAATGCCAAGCCGATTTGCAACGTGTAGCCAAGCGAGTGCTTGGCTTTCTGGCATTGGTATGGGATATGTGTGGACGTAGGGTGCGGAGAGACAGAACAGGCCGACGAACACGGCGATCTTGAATAGCCTACGGGTAAGAGAGGTCATTCTCAGTCACTATTTCGCGATATGCTTTTTACCGCGATAGCGTCGCCACATCCACATGATCGCTATGTAGGCGAGCACTGCCACGATCAGTTCGATAGTTACCCATCCCCCGATATACAAATCCTCTGGATCGCGGACACCGAGCCAATCCGAAGCGCGCCACCATGCACGCGCTTCGGCTGGCGTCCATTCATGGTATGGTCGGACATAACGAAATGAGAGAAGAAACAATCCGAAAAACAGCACGATCTTGAATAGCCTACGGACAAGAGGGGTCATTCTCGGGCGCTATTTCTCAACATGGATTTTTTGCCGCGATAGTGCTTCCATAGCCTCATGATCGCCATATAGGCAAGCGTTGCCACCAGCAGATCAAGAGCCAGCATCACCGGGATATAGACATCATCAGCTTCGTGCAGGCCAAGGTTTTGCGCGATGCTCAACCACCTGAGCGCCTCGCTTTCTGGAGTCGCCCCATTTCGACCAATGCAGCGCACGGATAGAAGAAACAAGCCAGTAAACAGCGCCATCTTAAGCGATAAACGCCATGATTTTGAAAGGCCTGCGAATTCGGTCATTCTCGGTCACTATTTCTCGACATGCTTTTTCCCGCGATAGTGTCGGCACATCCACATGATCGCGTTGTAGGCGAGCACTGCCACGATCAGTTCGATAGTCACCCACACCACGAAATACAAATCTTCGGGGTCGCGGATACCTAGCGCCTGTGATGTGTACAGCCATGCGCGCATCTGGCTTTCTGTCCATTCATAGGGGTATGGGCGAACATACCGAAGGGACAGGGCGAGTAGGCCCAAAAACAGGGCGACCTTGAATAGCCTACGGACAAGTGTTGCCACGCGTGATGACCTCAATTGTTCCATATGCATTCAACCCAGAATCGCCAGCCGGGATTGGCTTGGTGGCCAACAATGCCGTGCGGATTCTCAGGAAATCGACACGGCTCGGCAATGTGATGCAACCGAGTGAGATACCGTGCCCACTTGCCGGATGCAACCTGAACTGTCCGCGCTTGACACCATTAACCCACGTCACATCATCAATGCGGCCATCATCTCTATACAAAGCGAGCCATTCACGGTGATTTGATGGATTGCCGAAAATGGTATTCCACTCGTCTTTTGCCCATGCGAGCGCCTGAGATCGAATGCCACCTGTGGGGCGCTCTACAATCCAGTATTTACCAGCAGGAATTGGGCCGTTATCGGGCACCGCCGTGCAGCCACCCCGATTACGGAATTCCGCGTTGCCAGAGAACGCATCGAACGTACCCAAACCATTGACGGTAAGGGGGGAAAGAAAGCTGTTATTCACCAGAAATCTACCGGTATAAGCCATTGACTGCTCCCTGCTTATCCGATGTCATTCCATGAATCGGTGAATTTGATATTGCCGTCGAGATAGTGCCACGTGATGCGCTCATACATCATGGAGACCGCTTCAACGTGATTGAGCGCGGCCGCCTGCGACAGTCTGGTATTCGCCATGCCGGGATTGATGCCGCAGACTTTTACGCCTTCGAGCAGCATCACGAAATACACCTCCTCTCTCCCGGCATCATTGATCCGATACCACTTGATCTCGGCCGATTGCAGCGTTTGCCCCTTCGCAACAGCCTTGTAAAGATAGGGAGTCGCCGCGTCGAATTCCTTTTCGAACGCAATCGGTGAATGCGTACGCTTGCCGGTGATCTTGCCGTTAGCGCTATCAACCGGCAGATTTACACCGTGGCCAAAACTGATGATTTCAATGCTTCCTTCACGGTCCTGAACGGTTGACGAGCCTTTGATGTCTGCGCCGCCATCATCCTTAAGCCACATATGTGCGGGAATCGGCATATCGAAAATCCTCACTTACGAAGAAAGCGTAATGTAAGGAGTCGACGCCAGCCGAGTCAATTGCCGTCGCACAGTCGCTGGAGGCTTTTGGGCAGCGGACTCGCTCTTGCGTGCGCAAATGCTAGGTAGTTCTGTCTGGACACTTATTCAAACCGTCAACAACCCCTTCTTCTCGATGAACGCGACGACGTCCGCGACGCCGTCGAGCGCCTTCAGGTTCGTCATCACGTAAGGCCGCTCGCCGCGCATCTTCTTTGTGTCGGACGCCATCACGTCGAGGTTCGCGCCGACGAGCGGTGCGAGATCGGTCTTGTTGATCACGAGCAGGTCGGACTTCGTGATCCCGGGGCCGCCCTTGCGCGGAATCTTCTCGCCGCCGGCGACGTCGATCACGTAGATCGTCAGGTCCGACAGCTCGGGGCTGAACGTCGCCGCGAGATTGTCGCCACCCGATTCAATGAACACGATGTCGGCATCGGGAAAGCGCGACAGCATCCGGTCGACGGCCTCGAGATTGATCGACGCATCCTCACGGATCGCCGTGTGCGGGCAGCCGCCCGTCTCGACGCCCATGATGCGTTCCTCGGGCAGCGCGCCCGCGACGGTCAACAGGCGCTGGTCTTCCTTCGTATAGATGTCGTTCGTGATCGCGACGAGGTCGTAGCGCTCGCGCATCGCCTTGCACAGCATTTCGAGCAGCGTGGTCTTGCCGGAGCCGACCGGGCCGCCGATGCCGACGCGCAGCGGCGGCAGTTTCTTGGTGCGGCGGGCGGGAGAGAGAGCGGGTGCGTTCATGGCGTGGGTCGGGTTCAGGAGCGGAACAACCGCGAATACTGGGTTTCGTGCCGCGCGGACAGGATGCCGAGCTGCGGCGCGAACGTGTTGACGGCGTCGGGCGGCGTGGCGAGCGCGCGGCGCACGGCCGCGTCGATCGCGCCGCGCAGCGCGACGATGATGCGTTGCCCGGCAAGCTGGCCGAGCGGCACCGCTTTCAGCGCGGCCGACGTCTGGTTCTCGACCCAGCCGAAGGCGTACGCGGCGAGCACGGCGTCGGCGCTCGCGTCGTGCGCGGCCGCCGCGTAGGCGAACGCGGTCGGCAGCGCGATCGGCGAAATCGTCGAGAGCGTCGCGCGGCGCGCGGCATCGCCCCATTCGAGCGATGTGCAGAGCTGGGCGAGTGACCAGCCCATCTGCTCGGTTTCCCGGCGCAGCTCCGCCGATTCACGGCTCGCGATGAACCACGCGTTCTCGTGCGCGAGCGCATCGGCGTCGTGAGCGTGCCAGCGTGCGAGCTGGTGCGCGAGGAACGGCAGTTCGCCGTGCGCGAGCACGTCGGTCAGCCCGCTTGCGATCCAGTCGCGCGCGGTGTCGGCGTCGCGGATCAGGTTCGCGTCGAGCGCGGCTTCGAATCCCTGCGAATAGCTGAACGCGCCGATCGGCAGCGCGGGCGACGCGAGATGCAGCAGCGCGACGAGCTCAGTGGTGGTCATGACCGTGGTGGCCGTGCGTGCAGCCCGGACCATGCTGATGATCGTGATCGTGATCGTGATCGTGATCGTGATCGTGCGAGTGCGAGTGCGAGTGCGAATGGCCGTGGTGCTCGCCGAATACCTGCTGCGCGAGCGCGTAATCCTCGGCGAACGTCGCGTCATGTCCGTGCTTGTGACCACCGCCGTACGCACCGGATTCCGGCTGGAACGGTGCGCTCGTGGGTTCGACCTGCGTGCCGAGCCGGCGCAGCATGTCCGCGAGCACCGGATCGGCTTCGAGCTTCAGGTAGCCGTCGCCGATCTCGACCGGCGTGTGGCGGTTGCCGAGGTGATACGCGGCGCGCATCAGCGTGAGCGGATCGCCCGCGCGCACGAGCAGCACGGTCTCGGGCGCCGCGGCGATGCGCACGAGCGCGCCGTCGTCGGCGACGAGCACGTCGCCGTCGCGCAGCACGGTGCCGCGCGGCAGCAGGACCGCGACCTCCTCGCCGGTATCGAGCGTGGCCGCGAGGCGGCTCTTGCAGCGGGCGTCATAGGCGAGCGTGAGCGTCGGCGCGCGCGCGACGAGCGACGCGGCGAGCTTCACGTTCGGGGCAATGCGTTTGTCGAGGGTGCGCATGGAACGAAAACCGGAAATCAGAACAGGAAATAGCGCTGCGCCATCGGCAGCACCGACGCCGGCTCGCAGGTGAGCAACTGGCCGTCGGCGATCACGTCGTAGGTTTCGGGGTCGACGCTGATCGACGGGCGCCATGCGTTGTGGATCATGTCGGCCTTCGTCACGTTGCGACAGTTGCGCACCGGCACGATGCGCTTCGCGAGCCCGTAGCGTTCGGCGATGCCCGCATCGGCGGCCATCTGCGACACGAAGGTCAGCGACGTGCGCGCGAGCGCGCCGCCGCGTGTCGCGAACATCTCGCGGTAGTGGACCGGCTGCGGCGTCGGGATCGACGCGTTCGGGTCCCCCATCTGCGCGACCGCGATCATCCCGCCCTTCAGGATCATCGACGGCTTGATCCCGAAGAACGCCGGTTCCCACAGGACGAGGTCGGCCCACTTGCCGGGTTCGATCGACCCGACTTCGTGCGCGATCCCGTGCGTGATCGCCGGGTTGATCGTGTACTTCGCGACGTAGCGTTTCGCGCGGAAGTTGTCGTTGCGGGCGCCGTCTTCCGGCAGCGCGCCGCGCTGCACCTTCATCTTGTGCGCGGTCTGCCAGGTGCGGATGATCACCTCGCCGACGCGGCCCATCGCCTGCGAATCGGACGACAGCATCGACAGTGCGCCGAGATCGTGCAGGATGTCCTCGGCCGCGATCGTCTCGCGGCGGATCCGCGATTCGGCGAACGCGAGATCCTCGGCGATCGACGGATCGAGGTGATGGCACACCATCAGCATGTCGAGATGCTCGTCGAGCGTGTTGATCGTGTACGGGCGCGTCGGGTTGGTCGATGACGGCAGCACGTTCGCCTCGCCGCACACCTTCAGGATGTCGGGCGCATGGCCGCCGCCCGCGCCTTCGGTGTGGTACGTGTGGATCGTGCGGCCCTTGAACGCGGCGACCGTCGATTCGACGAAGCCGCCTTCGTTCAGCGTGTCGGTGTGGATCGCGACCTGCGTGTCGGTGTCGTCGGCGACCGACAGGCAGTTGTCGATCGCGGCGGGCGTCGTGCCCCAGTCTTCATGCAGCTTCAGGCCGATCGCGCCGGCCGCGATCTGCTCGACGAGCGGCTGCGGCAGGCTCGCGTTGCCCTTGCCGAGGAAGCCGAGGTTGATCGGCCAGCCGTCGGCCGCCTGCAGCATCCGCTCCATGTGCCACGGGCCCGGCGTGCAGGTCGTCGCGTTGGTGCCGGTGGCCGGCCCCGTGCCGCCGCCGAGCATCGTCGTGACGCCCGACGCGAGCGCCTCGTCGATCTGCTGCGGGCTGATGAAGTGGATGTGCGTGTCGATGCCGCCCGCGGTGACGATCAGCCCTTCGCCGGCGATCACTTCGGTCGCGGCGCCGATCGCGATCGTCACGCCAGGCTGGATGTCCGGGTTGCCGGCCTTGCCGATCGCGGCGATGCGGCCGTGCTTGATCGCGATGTCGGCCTTCACGATGCCCCAGTGATCGAGGATCACCGCGTTCGTGATGATCGTGTCGGGCACGTCGGCGGCCACGCGCTGCGACTGGCCCATCCCGTCGCGGATCACCTTCCCGCCGCCGAATTTCACTTCCTCGCCGTAGATCGTGTAGTCGCGTTCGATCTCGATCAAGAGTTCGGTATCGGCGAGCCGCACGCGGTCGCCCGTCGTCGGCCCGAACATTTCCGCGTACGCGCGGCGGCTCAAGCGTAATGTCATGGTGCTGTTCCTGAAGAGTGGGGCGCGGCTTACAGCGGCCCCATCACCTTGCCCTGAAAACCGTAGACGGCGCGGTCGCCGGCCAGCTCGACGAGCTCGACGGTACGCGTCTGGCCCGGCTCGAAGCGCACGGCGGTGCCGGCCGCGATGTTGAGCCGGAAGCCGCGCGCGGCCGAACGGTCGAACGACAGCGCGTCGTTGACTTCGAAGAAGTGGTAGTGCGAGCCGACCTGCACCGGGCGGTCGCCGGTGTTCGCGACGACGACCGTCAGCGTCGGGCGGCCTACGTTCAGTTCGTGCTCGCCGTCGTCGGTGAGGATTTCGCCGGGGATCATGCGGGTGGCCTCGATCACGGAATCGGGTGGTGGACGGTGACGAGCTTGGTGCCGTCCGGAAAGGTCGCCTCGACCTGGATGTCGGGAATCATCTCCGGCACGCCATCCATCACGTCGTCACGCGTGAGCAGCGTCGTGCCGTAGTGCATCACCTCGGCGACGGTCTTGCCGTCGCGCGCGGCTTCCATCAGCGCGGCGGTGATGAATGCGACCGCCTCCGGATAGTTGAGCTTCAGCCCGCGCGCGCGACGGCGCTCGGCCAGCAGCGCCGCCGTGAAGATCAGCAGCTTGTCCTTTTCTCGGGGAGTCAGTTTCATGAAGGCAATCGTTCAGGAAAACGTAATTTTTTATCGGGGCGCGGGGTTTCGGCACAGGCGCGGGCCATCGTAGCACCGCGTCGTTTTCCGTGCGTCCTGTATCCGTTATGTAAGCAGCAAGGTACGTGCCATGCCGATGGAACGTGCGGCGATGCGCGTTCGTGGTGCGCGATGCATGAATGGCGGGCAGCGCGGGCGACGGTGCTGCGCCGAAATGGTGCGTGCCGGGCGGCGCGCGCTCAGGTTTGCCAGAGGCGCAGCGGCCGCGCGTCGACGCCGTGCACGATCGGTCGCAGGTAAAGCCAGCAGTCGGCGAAGTGACGCTGAAGCGCTTCCATCGAGGTCGACAGCGCGCGCACCAGCACGACGCCGGGCGTCACGCAGGTCGCGCCCGCGCGCAGCGTGTCGTCGAACGGCATCCGCGCGGCGAGCGCTTCGGCAAGGGCCGCGTCGCACGCGGCGCCGGCGGCCCATAGCGTGCCGTACACCGGAAAGCCGGCGAGACCCTGCAACGCGCCGCGCAGCGGATCGTGCGCGTCGAGCAGCGCGCGCTCGGTCCAGAGCGGCCGTCCGTCGGCATCGACGAGTGCCGAGCTCGACGCGATGCGGCCGGCCGACCACGTTTCGCCGGCAGCCTGCCTGCCGAGTTGCGTCGCGTCCCAGCCGATCGCGCTCGCGCCCGCGCCGAGCGTCACCGTGAAATCGAGCGCGGCGTGGGCCGCGTCGAAGAACAGGTTGTTCTGCGGCAGCCAGTCGAGCTTCGCGTGCGCGCCGACCGTGATGCCGATGCGTTGCGTCGCGTCGAGACCGTTCGACTTGTACCACTTGGTCGCGCCGGGTGTTGTCAGCACCGCATGCGTGCCGTCGCCGAGCGCGATGCCGATGTCGAGCCGGTCGCCGCCCGCGACGCCGCCCGGCGGGTGAACGATGACCGCGTGGCAGATCGCGTCGCCTTCCGGATACAGCGGCCGCTGCACGCGCAGCGGGCCGTCGTGCAGCCGGTGGACGAGCGTCGTGCGCGCGCCGTGCCGTTCGAAGCCGAGCTCGAGGCGACCGCGCCACGATTTGGCGACGGAGGGGCGGGACAGCGAGGCGTGGGAATCAGGGGCGGACATCGGTGCAAAGCAGGGGCGGGCGCGGTGAACGAGGATGCTACCGCAACAATATACGCTTCGGCGCTCGCGTTGCAGGATGACGCAACGCCGCTCGCAGGCCGTGCCGTTTCGCCGGCGTGGGCCCGACATGCGCTGTTCGGCAAAGCGCCGGATCGGTGGCCGGAAGCGCCGCCGCCCCCGGGCCGCCTGCTACACCGCGATCAGCTCGCGCACGCCGTTCGCCTCCATGTCCCGCGCATCGCCGCCCGCGACGACCTCGCCGCGGCTCATCACCCAGTAGTGGTCCGCGATCGAGCGCGCGAAGTCGTAGTACTGCTCGACGAGCAGCACGGTCATCTTCGATTCGTCGACGAGCTGGCGTAGCGTGCGCCCGATGTCCTGGATGATCGACGGCTGGATGCCCTCGGTCGGCTCGTCGAGGATCAGCAGTTGCGGCTCGCTCATCAGCGCGCGGCCGATCGCGAGCTGCTGCTGCTGGCCGCCCGACAGGTCGCCGCCGCGCCGTGCGCGCATGTCCTTCAGCACCGGGAACAGGTCGTAGATGCGGTCGGGCACCGACGAGCGCGCCTTGCGGCTTGCCGCGCCGACGAGCAGGTTTTCCTCGACGGTCAGCCGCGGAAAGATGTCGCGGCCCTGCGGCACGTAGGCAAGCCCGGCCGCGACACGTGCATATGGCGGCAACGCGCCGAGCGGCGTGCCGCGCCACGACACGCTGCCGCTCTTCGCGGCGACGACGCCCATCAGGCAGCGCAGCAGCGTGCTCTTGCCGACGCCGTTGCGGCCGAGCAGCACGGTGAGCTTGCCGTCTTCGGCGGCGAGGTTCACGTTGCGCAGGATATGGCTGCCGCCGTAGTACTGGTTCAGTGCGTCGATCTTCAGCATCGCATCATCTTCCGAGGTAGGACTCGATCACCGCGTCGTCGCGCTTGACCTGGTCGAGCGTGCCGTGCGCGAGCACCGCGCCGTTGGCCATCACCGTCACGCGGCCCGTGTCGCCCGCGAGCGCCGCGACGAAGTCCATGTCGTGCTCGACGACCATCATCGAGCAGGTGCCGCGCAGCGTGTTCAGCAGCGCGGCGAGTTCCATCGTCTCGTGGTCGGTCATCCCGGCCGCCGGTTCGTCGAGCAGCAAGAGGGCAGGGCGCTGCATCAGCAGCATGCCGATCTCGAGCCGCTGCTTCTGCCCGTGCGACAGCTCGCCGGCCGCGCGATATGCATCGCTTTCAAGGCCGATCAGCGCGAGCGTTTCCTCGATCTTCGCCTGCGCGGTGCGGTCGAGCCGCGCGCGCAGCGACGCGAGCCAGCCCTTGTCGGTCTGCATCGCGAGTTCGAGGTTTTCCCACACCGGATGCTGTTCGAACACGGTCGGCTTCTGGAATTTCCGGCCGATGCCCGCACGCGCGATTTCCGGCTCGTTCATCCGGGCGAGATCGATCGTCTGGCCGAGAAACACCTTGCCCGCATCCGCGCGCGTCTTGCCGGTGATCACGTCCATCATCGTGGTCTTGCCCGCGCCGTTCGGACCGATCACGCAGCGCAGCTCACCGGCGTCGATCGCGAGCGACAGCTTGTTCAGCGCGCGAAAGCCGTCGAAGCTGACCTCGATGTCCTCGAGGTAGAGGATCGTGCCGTGCGACGTGTCGATGCCGGGCGGCACCACGCGGCCCATCGATGCGGTGCCGCTGACGGTCAGCAGCTCGTCTTCGGCCGGTGGCGTGAACTGGTAGAGGGCCGTGCCGTTCATCCGCGTTTCCCCTTCGCAAGCAGCGTTTCGACGAGGCCCATGATCCCGCGCGGCAGCAAGAGCGGCACCAGCACGAAGATCAGGCCAAGAAAGAACAGCCAGTATTCGGCGAAGTACGCGGTGAAGAAACTCTTCGCGCCGTTCACCGCGAACGCGCCGACGATCGGCCCGATCAGCGTGCCGCGCCCGCCCACCGCGACCCAGATCGCCATTTCGATCGAGTTGCCGGGCGACATCTCGCCGGGATTGATGATGCCGACCTGCGGCACGTATAGCGCGCCCGCGATGCCGCACAGCACGGCCGACAGCGTCCACACGAACAGCTTGTACGCGAGCGGGCTGTAGCCGAGGAACATCAGCCGCGTTTCGCCGTCGCGCACCGCGGTGACCACGCGCCCGAGCTTGCTCGTGACGATCGCGCGCGCGGCGATGAACGCGAGCACGAGCGTCGCGAAGGTCAGCAGCAACAGCACCGTGCGCGTGCCGGGCGACGTGATCGCAAACCCGGCGATGCGCTTGAAGTCGGTGAAGCCGTTGTTGCCGCCGAAGCCCGTCTCGTTGCGAAAGAACAGCAGCATCGCGGCGAACGTCAGCGCCTGCGTGATGATCGACAGGTACACGCCCTTCACGCGCGAGCGGAACGTGAAGAAGCCGAACACCCACGCGAGTACGGCCGGCACGAGCACGACCAGCGCGAGCGCCCAGGCGAGATGCTGCGTGCCGCTCCAGTACCAGGGCAGCTGATGCCAGTCGAGGAACACCATGAAGTCGGGCAGGTCGCTGCCGTACTTGCCCTCGTGGCCGATCTCGCGCATCAGGTACATGCCGATCGCATAGCCGCCGAGCGCGAAGAACAGCCCGTGGCCGAGACTGAGGATGCCGCAGTAGCCCCACACGAGATCGAGCGCGAGCGCGGCGATCGCGTAGCACATCAGCTTGCCGCCCAGCGTCATCGCATACGCGGACAGATGGAACGCGCTGGACTCGGGCGCGACCAGCGCGGCCAGCGGCACGCCGATGCCGATCGCGATGCACAGCGCGACGAGCGCGAGCCAGGCGCGGCGCGACAGCAGCGCGGGGCGCGGTGGCAGGCCGAGCGCGAAGGTTTCCTTCGCGGGCACGGCGGCAGCGGGTTTCGGCGCGTCGGCGACCGGGTTCGACAACGAATCGGTGATTGAAGTCATGTCACGCCTCCGCGCTGCGGCCCTTCGGGGCGAACATGCCCTGCGGACGTTTCTGGATGAACAGCACGATCATCACGAGCACCGCGATCTTCGCGAGCACGGCGCCCCAGAACGGCTCGATCGCCTTGCTGACGAGACCGAGCCCGAAGCCGCCGAGCACGGTGCCGGCGATCTGGCCGACCCCGCCGAGCACCACCGCCATGAACGAATCGATGATGTAGTTCTGCCCGAGATCGGGGCCCACGTTGCCGATCTGCGATAGCGCGCAGCCGCCGAGGCCCGCGATACCCGCGCCGAACGCGAACGCATACGCATCGACGCGCGCGGTTTTCACGCCGACGCATGCGGCCATCCGACGGTTCTGCGTGACCGCGCGCACGAACAGGCCGAGCCGCGTCTTCGTCAGCACGCCCCAAGCGACGAACACGACCGCGAGCGCGAACGCGAGGATCGCGAGCCGGTTGTACGGCAGGATCAGGTTCTGCATCACGGTCACGCCGCCGCTCATCCACGACGGGTTCACGACCTGCACGTTCTGCGCGCCGAACAGCATGCGCGTCGCCTGGATCAGGATCAGGCTGACGCCGAACGTCGCGAGCAGCGTCTCGAGCGGGCGGCCGTACAGGTGCCGCAGCACCAGACGTTCAAGCACGATGCCGACCAGCGCGGCCGCCGCGAACGACACGGGCACCGCGACGAGCGGATACCAGTCGAACGCGGCCGGCGCATGGCGCTGGATCAGCGTCTGCACGACATAGGTTGCGTACGCACCGATCATCAGGAATTCACCGTGCGCCATGTTGATCACGCCGATCAGCCCGTACGTGATCGCGAGGCCGAGCGCCGCGAGCAGCAGCACGCTGCCGAGCGACAGGCCCGCGAACACGGTGCCCACGATCTCGCCGCGGCGCTGCAGCGCGTGCAACGCGTCGAGCCCTTGCTGTGCGGCTGCGCGTACCCGCGCGTCGGGTTCCGTGTAGCTGCCGTCGGCGTTCTTCGCGACGAGCGGGCGCAACTGCTCGATCATGTCGAGATCGCTGCGCGCGGCCACCACCTGCACGGCTTCGAGACGCTTCGCCGGATCGGCATCGTGCAGCGCGGCGATGGCCCACAGTGCGTCGAGGCGGCGCTTCAATGCCGGGTCGGTTTCCTTCGCGCGTGCACGCTCGATCATCGGCTTGAGTGCCGAATCGGGCGACTTCAGCAGCGCGTCGATCGCGTCGCGACGCGCGGCGACATCGGGCGATGCGAGCGCGAGACCCGACAGCGCGCCGGCGATCTTCGTGCGCAGCAGGTTGTTCAGCATCACGGGCTGCGCGTCGCCGGCCGGCGTCGCGGCCTGCGTCAGCGCATCGTGCGCGGTGTCGCCGGTCTGGATCAGCAGGCGGCCGTCGCCGGTCGCGAGCGCGTCGCCGGTCGACAGCGCATTGAGCAGCGCGACGGCGCGCGGATCGGCATCGGCGGCGATCCGTTTGATCGCGGTTGTTTTCGCGTCGAAGTCGTCGCCGGCGAGCGCGGCGGTATCGGCGGCCGTCAGGGCGAACGCGGCGCGCGGCAGCGCGCAGGTCAGCGCGGCACAGGCGACGACCGCGACGGCGGCGCGGCGAAAGCGGGTAGGCATCGGGAGATCCTGTCGGGCGTGGAAAAGCGAATGCGTGCGGCGGTGCGTGGGCGCGTGCGGCTCGTCACCGCACGCGTGGCGGCATGCCCGCGGCAGCCTGCGAGCGAAGCGCCACACCGGTGTGCAGCGCTCCGCATCGCATCAGGCGAGCGCCGCGCGCTGCCGCCGCAGGAAGGCCGGGATCGAGCTGACGATGTCCGGCTTGCCCTGGTTGCCCGCGATGAACGGGCTCCACGGCTGCGCGCGGACCGCGGTCTTCGTCTTCCACACGACGTTGAATTGCCCGTCGCCGCGAATCTCGCCGATCATCACCGGCTTGTGCAGGTGGTGGTTGCCGTCCATCGAGAGCGTGAAGCCCGACGGCGCGGCGACGCTCTGGCCGATCATCGCGACGCGCACCTTGTCGACGTCGGTGCTCTTCGCCTTCTCGACGGCCTGCTTCCACATGTGGATGCCCACATAGGTCGCCTCCATCGGGTCGTTGGTCACGCGCTTCGCGCCGCCCGGCAGGTTGTTCGCCTTCACCCACGCGGCGAACTGGTCCTTGAACTTCGTGTTCGTCGGGTTCTTCACCGACATGAAGTAGTTCCACGCGGCGAGATGGCCGACGAGCGGCTTCGTGTCGATCCCGCGCAGTTCTTCCTCGCCGACCGAGAAGGCGACCACCGGCACGTCGGTCGCCTTGATCCCCTGGTTGCCGAGCTCCTTGTAGAACGGCACGTTCGAATCGCCGTTGATCGTCGAGATCACGGTCGTCTTGCCGCCCTGCGCGAAGGTCTTGATGTTCGCGACGATCGTCTGGTAATCGCTGTGGCCGAACGGCGTGTAGACCTCCTGAATGTCGGCGTCCTTCACGCCCTTCGATTTCAGGAACGCACGCAGGATCTTGTTGGTCGTGCGCGGATACACGTAGTCGGTGCCGAGCAGGAAGAAGCGCTTCGCGCCGCCGCCTTCCGCGCCCATCAGGTACTCGACGGCCGGTATCGCCTGCTGGTTCGGCGCGGCGCCCGTGTAGAACACGTTGCGCGACATTTCCTCGCCTTCGTACTGCACCGGGTAGTAGAGCAGGCCATTCAGTTCCTCGAACACCGGCAGCACCGACTTGCGCGACACCGACGTCCAGCAGCCGAACACGCACGCGACCTTGTCCTGCGTGAGCAGCTGGCGCGCCTTCTCCGCGAACAGCGGCCAGTTCGATGCGGGATCGACGACCACCGGCTCGAGCTTGCGGCCCATCACGCCGCCGTTCTTGTTGATGTCGGCGATCGTCATCAGCGCCGTGTCCTTCAGCGACGTTTCGGAGATCGCCATCGTGCCCGACAGCGAATGCAGGATGCCGACCTTGATCGGGCCCGTGCCCGCATCGGCCGCTTGCGCGAACGGACTCTTGCCCGCCAGCGCGAGTGCACCGGCCATCGAACCGAACTTCAGCAGACTGCGACGTTTCATCGGGTTCCCCTTGACGTGTTGGATTTGCGTGCGCCGTGGTGGCGCCGGCATACCAGTAACGCAAGGCATGTGCCAGTCGCGCGGATGCACGCTGGGCGTGCCTGACCGGGGTGGCTCGAGGGGCGCAGGCGGTGCACATGACGCGTCGTGCAGCATGCGCGATCCGTTGCGGTGCAGTCGCGCGGGCGCAAATGGTGCACGACGCGCTCGCCGAGGCACCGAAGTCAACGGGAAGAGGGTGAAACACGGAAGCAGAAACGCAAACGGGCGCGCAAAGCGCGCCCGTTCGGCGGGGACCGGTGCGACCGGCGGCAATGGGCCGGTCGGCGTGGCGGCGCGCGATGCGCCGCCGGGAAGGTCGGTAACTCGTCGGTAACTCAGTAACGCGGCACGGACGGATCGACATCACGCGACCACGCGTCGATGCCGCCCTGCAGGTTGTACAGCTTCGTGAAGCCGCGCGATTCGAGGAACATCGCGACCTGCGCGCTGCGCATGCCGTGATGGCACACGCAGACGATTTCGGCTTCGTCGTCGAGCTCTTCGCTGCGCGCGGGGATCTGCTGCATCGGGATCGACACGCTGCCGGCGATCTGCGCGGTCGAGATTTCCCACGGTTCGCGCACGTCGAGCACGACCGGCGCGGGACGCGCCGGATCGCGAAGCCATTCCGCGAGCATCGCGGCAGTCAGGATCTGCATGGGGCCGCCGCTCAGAACTTGAAACGCGACGGTTCGATCGCGTTGACGAGGTGGTCGACGTAGGTCTCGAACACGTCGGCGACACGGTACTGCTTGTCGTCGATGCGCGTGATGATCTGCGCCTTCATCACCGGACGGCCGCCGACGAACGCCGACAGGCGGCCGCCGATCTTCAGCTGTTCCAGCATCTGCTGCGGCACGACCGGCAGGCCGCCCGCGACGCAGATCACGTCGTACGGCGCCTTGTCGGGCCAGCCGAGCGAACCGTCGCCGAGCGCGACTTCCGCGTTCGTCACGCCGTCGTTGCGCAGGTTGTCGGCCGCGAACTTCGCGATGGCCGGATCGATCTCGACGGCCGTCACGTGCAGCGTGCGATGCGCGAACAGCGCGGCCAGGTAGCCGGAGCCCGCGCCGATCACGAGCACGTTCTCGTGCTTCTTGACCGCCAGTTCCTGCAGCACGCGCGCTTCGACGCGCGGGAACAGCATCTTGCTGCGGCCGCCGGGCAGCGGCAGCTCGAGGTCGGCGAACGCGAGATCGCGATGTTCGGGCGACACGTAGTTTTCACGCTTGACGATCGACAGCAGGCCCAGGACGTCCAGATCCAGCACGTCCCACGGCCGGATCTGTTGTTCGATCATGTTGAAACGCGCGTTTTCGATATTCATGGTGTGGTCACGCAGCCAGGTCGGCCATCAGCGGGGATAGAGAAACTTCGTGATTGTACCAAACGGGGCGGCGGCGAAGCCTTCAGACGGCCTGCAACAGACCTTTACCCCTTGCTCTTCTTGATCTGCGCTTCGAACGCGAGGTCGAGCTTGCTCGCCTTGCGCGGTTTTTGGGGGCCGAATTGGTCGACGAACTTGACGAACTCGTCGAGCGGCAGCGGCTCGCTGCGCTTCTCGGCGGTGCCGCCCGAGCGGTCGACCAGATAGAACAGGCCGCCCGCCATCGCGACGGCCGCGAACTGCGGGTTGCCGGACCGGGTCTTCAGGCGTTCGACCGCGTGGGTCGCTTTGGTGGTGCGCATCGTGCGGGTTCTTGCAGGGCGTTGAGCCCGTTACTTTATCAAACCGGCCGCCCGCATGCGGCCGTGCGGCGTCAGACGGTGCGCGAGTAGCCCTGGCGCGGCGTCTGGCCGAGGTAGGCGTCGAACGCCATCGCGATGTTGCGCACGACCATCCGGCCGGCCGGGTGAATCGTCAGGCGGTCGCCGGCGACCGTCAGCAGCCCGTCCTGCTCGAACCCGCGCAGCGCGTCGAGCTCGCGCGCGAAGTGGTCGGCGAAGCGGATCCCGTGCGCCGCCTCGATATGCGAGAACGGCAATTCGAGGTTGCACATCAGTTGCGTGATCACGTCGCGGCGCAGCCGATCGTCGGCCGTGAGCCGCACGCCGCGCGCGATCGGCAGCCGGCCCGCGTCGAGTGCGGCGCCATAGGCGGGCAGATCCTTCGCGTTCTGCGCGTAGACGTCGCCGACCTTGCCGATCGACGACACGCCGAAACCGATCAGGTCCGTATCCGCGCGCGTGCTGTAGCCCTGGAAATTGCGCTGCAGCGTGCCGTTGCGCTGCGCGCGCACGAGTTCGTCGGAGGGCCGCGCGAAGTGATCCATCCCGATGTACACGTAGCCGGCCGACGTCAGCATGTCGATCGCGAGGCCGAGCAGCGCGATGCGCGTTTCGGGCGGCGGCAGCGTCGCATCGTCGATCTGCCGCTGCATCTTGAACAGGTGCGGCATGTGCGCGTAGCCGAATACGGACAGGCGGTCCGGCGCGAGTTCGATGATCGTATCGAGCGTGCGTGCGAACACGGCGACCGTCTGGTGCGGCAGCCCGTAGATCAGGTCGACGCTGACCGAGTGGAAGCCCGTCGTGCGCGCGGCGGACAACAGGTCGGCCGTCATCGCGAGCGGCTGGATCCGGTTGATCGCCTGCTGCACGGCCGGATCGAAATCCTGCACGCCGAGGCTCAGCCGGTTGAAGCCGATGTTGCGCAGGTGGACGAGCGTCGCGGGCGTGACCGTGCGCGGGTCGATCTCGATCGAGAACTCGGCGTCGGTGTCCGGCGCGAGCACGAAATAATCGCGGGTGGCCGCCATCAGTTCGGCCATTTCGGCGTCGGACAGGAAGGTCGGCGTGCCGCCGCCCCAGTGCAGCTGCGTGACCGGGCGCGCGGGATCGAACAGCGCGGCCTGCAGCGCCAGCTCGCGTTTCAGTTGCTCGAGATACGGGCGCGCGCGGCGATGGTTGTTGGTCGCGATCTTGTTGCAGCCGCAATAGAAGCAGGCCGTATTGCAGAACGGGATATGGAAGTACAGCGACAGATCGCTCGACGACGCGCCGGGATCGCGCGCGGCACGCAGGTAGTCGGCCGGGTCGAAATCGTCGCGGAACTGCAGCGCGGTAGGGTAGGACGTATAGCGCGGCCCGTTCACGCCGTACTTCGCGAGCAAATCGGGACGGAACATCGTGTCGGCAGAACCGGAACTCATGCTGGCCTCGCGCTTTTCAGATGGTTTCGAGTATATAAACGCGTGTTTCGGCTGCATTGTGTAATAACGTCGCAGCCGGCGATGGCACAATGCGCGGTGGGCTGCCGCACGCCGCGTCCGGTTGCCGCACCGTTTTTTTGTTGTTCTTGAGAGAGCCGAGTGTCCGTCGAAATGCCTGTCCGTCCGGCGCCCGCCGATGCCCTGCCGCCGCATGCGTGCCGCGAGGGGTGCGGCGCGTGCTGCATCGCGCCGTCGATTTCCTCGCCGATTCCGGGGATGCCCGACGGCAAGCCGGCCGGCGTGCGCTGCGTGCAGCTCGGCGACGACCTGCGCTGCCGGATCTTCGGCCGGCCCGAGCGTCCCGCGTGCTGTTCCGGGCTGCAGCCGTCCGCCGAGATGTGCGGTGCGTCGCGCGACGACGCGCTCGCGTGGCTGACGCGCCTCGAGGTCGCGACCCAGCCCGCGCCCGGCACCGGCGCTTCTCGTTGACGCATGGTCGTCGTGCACCGCCTCGCTGACGGAACCCGCGGCGTGTGCGCAAGCACTAACTTTGGTCCACGGCCCCGATGCGGCGGCCGAACCGATGGCACGACTGCCGCTTCGCCCGATACAGGAGATTGTCCAGCATGACCGCATCTTGCACGCCCGGCCGGCGCCGTTTCCTCGCCGTCTGCGCCGGCGCCATCGGCGTGTCGGTATCGCTCGCCGCCTGCGCGTCGACGTTCCCGTTCATCCCCGATCACTACACGTTCTCACGCGGCGACGTGCAGAAAGCCGTCGCGCGCAAGTTCCCGTACCAGAAGACCGTCGCGCAGGTCGTCGACGTGTCGCTCGCGAATCCGGCCGTCAACCTGCTGCCCGACCAGAACCGCGTCGCCGTACAGCTCGACGCGCATTTCGCGAGTCCGTTCCTGAGCGAGCCGGTGAGCGGCAAGTTCACCGTGTCGGGCCAGCTGGCGTACGACGCGCCGAGCCGCTCGGTCGTGTTGAAGGCGCCGGCCGTCGACAGCCTCGTGCTCGACGGCAACGCGCAGATGTATGCGCAACAGGTCGGCGCGGCCGCTGGCCTGCTCGCGACGCAGGTGCTGACCAACTATCCGATCTACACGTTCAAGCCCGAGCAACTGCAATTTGCCGGAGTGAACTACGAACCCGGTACAATTACGATTCTTACAAACGGCATACGCGTGGCGATCGTCGAAAAGTGACGACGTACCGCGCGCGGCCGGGCGGGCCGCGGCGGTGACGCGGCCCATTCTCTTTCGACTACTTCGGAGTTGGGCCACGGATGGACTGGATCCTGATCTGCAAGGCATTGATCCTCGGCGTCGTCGAGGGGCTGACGGAATTCCTCCCGGTGTCGAGCACCGGCCACCTGATCGTCGCGGGCAGCTTCCTGAATTTCAACGATGCGCACGCGAAGACCTTCGACGTCGTGATCCAGTTCGGCGCGATCCTCGCGGTCTGCTGGGAATACCGGCAACGGATCGTGTCCATCGTGTCCGGTCTGCCGAGCCGGCCCGACGCGCAGCGCTTCACGCTGAACGTCGTGATCGCGACGATTCCCGCGATCGCGCTCGGCCTGCTGTTCGAGAAGAAGATCAAGGCCGTGCTGTTCTCGCCGGTGCCGGTCGCATTCGCGCTCGTGGTCGGCGGCGCGATCATCCTGTGGGCCGAGGCGCGGCAGCGCGAACGCAGCGAACCGCCGCGCGTGCAGTCGATCGATGCGCTCACGCCGCTCGACGCGCTGAAGGTCGGCCTCGCGCAATGTTTCGCGCTGGTGCCGGGCATGTCGCGCTCGGGCTCGACGATCATCGGCGGGATGCTGTTCGGCCTCGACCGGCGCGTCGCGACCGAATTCTCGTTCTTCCTCGCGATTCCGATCATCTTCGGCGCGACGCTCTATGAAACGGTCAAGGACTGGCAGGCGTTCACGGTCGACTCGCTCGGCCTGTTCGCGCTCGGGCTCGTTGCCGCGTTTGTCAGCGCGTTCGTGTGCGTGCGCTGGCTGCTGCGTTTCGTCGCGACGCACGACTTCACCGTGTTCGCGTGGTACCGGATCGCGTTCGGCCTGTTCGTGCTGCTCGTGGGTTATAGCGGGTGGCTGAACTGGGCGTGATGCTGGTGCGCAGGCGACGGCGCTTCCAATGAAGAACGGCCCGATCGGCAGATGCCGGTCGGGCCGTTCTTCATTGCGCGGCGCGCAGCGTGCGGTGCGCCGTCGCAGCGGGGATTCAGGCGGCGCGCTTGCGGAACACCAGGTCCCACACGCCGTGGCCGAGCCGCAACCCGCGCCGTTCGAACTTCGTGACGGGGCGGTAGTCGGGACGCGGCGCGTAGTCGGCGGCCGTGTTTTCGAGCGACGGTTCGGCGCCGAGCACTTCCAGCATCTGTTCCGCGTAGTTCTGCCAGTCGGTCGCGCAATGCAGATAGGCGCCGGGCTTCAGGCGCGACGCGAGGTGCGCGACGAGCGGCGGCTGGATCAGCCGGCGCTTGTGGTGGCGCGCCTTGTGCCACGGATCCGGGAAGAAGATGTGCACGCCGTCGAGGCTTTCCGGCGCGAGCATGTGCTCGAGCACTTCGACCGCGTCGTGCTGGATGATGCGGATGTTCGGCAGATCCTGCTCGCCGATCAGCTTCAGCAGCGCGCCGACGCCCGGCTCGTGCACCTCGACGCCGAGGAAGTCGTCGCCCGGGCGGTGCGCGGCGATTTCCGCGGTCGACGCGCCCATCCCGAAGCCGATCTCGAGGATGCGCGGTGCGCTGCGGCCGAACACGGCGTCCCAGTCGGGAATTTCAGATGTGTAGGGGACGACGAAGCGCGGGCCGAACTCGTCGAGCGCGCGGCGCTGGCCGGTCGACACGCGGCCGGCGCGCGTCACGAAGCTGCGGATGCGGCGGTGGTGCAGCGGATTGACTTCGTCGGCGCCGTCGGCGGCTTCGTCGGGGAGGGCGGCGTCGTCCGGCGGCAGGCCGGCTTCGTTCGGATCGTCGTGCATCATCGGTGACAGAGAAAGGCTCGGTTCGGGGCGCGGGCCCGTTACGCGCAGCGGTGCGCCGGATGAACGGGCACATGGTACAAAAAAGCCGCCTTCGACGAGGCGGCTCTTGCGTTGGCTGCCGTGCAGCCGAAAGTGGAGCGGGCGATGGGAATCGAACCCACGTCATCAGCTTGGGAAGCTGAGGTAATGGCCATTATACGACGCCCGCAGAACTGGCAATTCTACAGGGGTTTGGGTGGGGATGGCAAGCGTCGGATTTTGGCTGCTGGCATCGAAACTGGCAGGGCTCGATGCCGGAGCGATGGCGTCGCTGGTGCGCGTTCATCGGGGTTCGGTCAAGGGCGGTGGACTGAAGTCGATTGCTAAAGGGTACCAGTGGTACCCTTTAGCGAAAGGCGTCCGACTCACTTTGCGGCTTCCTTAATCACTGCTTGGACATACTCTCGGGTCTGAGCGCTGTAGTTTTTCATTTTGGCATCTTGAAACGAAAGCCCAACGATGCTCCCAAGTGCCTTGGGGTCAAGGAGATACATGAGCCCCTCCACGGTTAAAACCTGATCGTCGAGTAGCTTTTTTCGAAGCGCCTCACCAACGTCGCCCTTGCTCATCCGAGCGTGTTCGATCTTGTCCTTGAACCGTGCTAACTGTCCTTTGCTGTGGGATCGGAAAGCAATTACCAATCGGCGTAGTGCCCGCAACGCGTCAGCAGTCTCGGGGGCCTCTGCTTTCGGCTGAGGGATCGAGTAACCGTTCCATGGATACGCTTGTGAACCCGGCCAGGTGACCTTCAGGTCAGCGTTCGCACGAACCGTGATCAACGGCGCTGTTGGCTCTACGATACTGTCTTGCACCTCTAAGAGCACCAATGGCGTCTCACCTCCCGTGTCCACGAGGTTCTCGCTGAAACCAGAGCTCTGCGGATCCGGCTTTATGATCAGTTCGGAGCAACGCAGCACGAGCGTTCGAGCTTGAATGGTTATTGGCGCAAGGAGTTCTAGTTGCCTACCGTCGCCCATCTCGACATCCAAGCAATTCGAGTCGACGAACACCCCTGACAACTTACGTCCTAGGCGTAGGGTTTCATCAGACCTCGTCTTCATGTCGATGCGAATGACCTGTCCCGTTTCAGGCGTTGAGATGCTAATTTCGATATCAACCAACTTGGGGGTATTGCTGGGCTCAGATGAGTCGACATCGCCTTCAACGGCCAATCGAACTACTTCTCCCGGGCCGGCCTTTGCCTGAAGCGATTCGAAGAGCGCACCAAGGTGTCCCGCAGGAACGCTATCTTGCTGCTCGAGAGCGCGGTAAAAGTCAAAAAGAAATGGATTGGGCGCGTGCCTATCACCAGTCACGTAGCCTTCAGCTGCACGGCTGAGCTTGACGTCACTCGTTTTTAGCGCATGCGCCACAATGGCCGCGGTGAAAACTGCACCGGAGGGTGTACGGCCGGTACCATCAAGAAACGGGTGCTGTTCGATGAAACTTGTCACCGCCTTTTCGTAAGGCGCGACGCAGTGTGAAGGAAGGTCGATGTGATTGCCAGAATACTCAACCTGGAGGATCCGGCTGGCCAGGCGGGCTAACTGTTCCGTGGGTTCATAGGCTCCTTGTTCAGGAAAATCAGGAATCGTCTGGCGCATCTGGGTTACGAGTTTTCCAGATTCGCGGACAAGAATCTCCGTGGTCAGCTGTTTCAAAATCTGACCTTCGACGTCTGTCAATCGTTGAGACTGAATTTGCGCCGGGTTCGCTTGGCTCGCTATAACTTTGGCGACCGCTTCAAGAACTGGTGCATACCCGGCGAAATGGTTTCCATCTTTCGAAGATGCCGCTATTAAGCGGTCTACGATCTCAGTTGCCACTCGGATGTACTCTCCCTCATGCGTTTTTAGCGGACCAGTCAGTTGTTGATGAGAAGTGCGTGCGAGCCGATGGAGAGCGGCCAGAACAAACTTGATGGCGTTGTCCCTGCTAAAAAACTGAATATCGAAGATTGGGCAGCTGAGCGCGTCATTGACATTCAATTGCACCCAGCACTCGTCCACAATTCCAACTCGTCCAAGTAGTATCAGTGGCAAGGATCCTGACTTTGCTACGTTTACTACGTCGTGAAGGAAATCCTCGAATGCCGACTGGGTAACTCGCAGTCGAGCTTCATCAAGGGCGTCAATGACCAACGTAACTCGCCCTGCCTTCCAATCGTCGAAGAGACCGTTGTTCACCAATCCCCCGACGACGTAACTTCCGCCAACGGCCTCCGCAACAGCCAAGTCGACATAGACGGCGCCCGTCGCCGCGCACAACTCTTGCGCGAAAGTTGACTTGCCGACTGCCCCTGGCGCTGCGACAAGCCAAACCGGAGCAGCGAGGTCGTCGAATCCACTTCGAAGCACAAGCCCTGCCTCGACGAACGATTCAGCAGGGGCGCAGTCCGAAACCCATCCTGCCTTCGTCATTGATGCGGGTGTATGGCCTACGGTAGGCAGCCTCTTTTTCCAGAATTGCTCGATGCTGTAGTTCATTGGTTCTCTCTCGCTTGGGTGTAGTTGCATTAATTTTGAAAGCTTCCGAGCCGCGGTAGATTCATGCATTGATCGACCATTGCTGACAATGGACCGCGTTTGTGATCTGGCTACGGCAGTTCGGGGCGATTTCGGTTTCGGCCTATCGCGCGTAGATTTCACCGAAAGTCTGCTGATATTTCTCGAAACGTTCCAGGGTTCGAGGCGGGCGAGGTGGATGCGAGGCTCATCGAATCCGCGTGGGCGATATACAGCGGTCGCCCGTCCGAACTCTGACGCTGCTACTCACGTACCAGCTCAGTCACCTTTCCATAGAGCGTTTCTCGGTATGCGCGAGCGTCTTTGGAAAAGTGCAGCCGCCGGTGGCAGTTCGGGCAAACGGCGACCGCATTCGTCACCGCATCCGACCCGCCATCCGCGAGCTGGCGGAGGTGATGAACTTCGAGAAACGGACCATTTGCCCCCGAAAATGGCGCGGGTTGGTCGCAAGCCTCGCAGTTGTCCTTCGCTCGCTTAAGCACCCATGCTTTGACCTTGAGGTCGCGCACGAAGCTGGTGGTCGTTGATGTTGTTGTGCCTGGGGCTTTATTGCCATCGGGCCGTTCCTCTAGAGTCTCGCGAATCTCGGCGATGGTTACGGCTTCGGCAGCCCGAGACAATTCCTGTCGACCTTCCAACTCGCCGATGATGGCTTCTATCTGTCCGGCAACCCTTACCCCAACATTTGTTGCCGGTGGGAGACCCGGTATCCAATCGCGTCCCATGAGTTCCAGAACGTAGGAGATGTTCCGCATCCTGTATTCGCAAGATTTTTCGGATCGGCCAATTTGCGCGGCGAGATTTCGATAGACCTGTCGTTTCACAACCGGACGAGCGTCTCGGAAACGACGGGTCATATCCAAGTAGGCAGCTACCGAGACCCTCAACTCCGGCTCGGACCAACTACCGGCTGACGGTTCGTCCGGCGTCACGCTCCCATTCCCATTAAGAGGGCCGTAACTGGGCTTGGCTAATCGGTCGATGTCAATTTCTTTCGTTTCGTACGCGATTTTGTTGCGTTGCACCAAGCGAAGCCATATCGCCTTTCCGTCCACGGACTCCCTGATTTCGGGGCAGTCAAACAGCTGAGAGCTTGCACATCTTCCCGAGTCGACATCCTTCAAGATTCCGACAACGGGCACATGTTGCTCGAAGGCGAGATCTATCCGCCGCATGTGAGCTACATGCGTCCGCCTCGAGGTTTTCGATGGCGCGTTGGGCATGCAATACCAATAGGTGCCGGTAGCTCGATCTTTACAGATCGCAACATCGCCCTTGATGCGCTTACCTTGGCGATCCTTTTCGCTGTGGTAGTTCCATATGGTCGTCAGGAGACGTGAAGCCTTCCCTTTTGCAGCTTCTTCGGCTGAAACATCGAACTTGGACCACTGGTATCCAGGTCGTTGTGCTCCAAGTTCGATAAATGCTTCGTCATGCGATTTGTCGAAGAGGGTTGACGTCACGCTGCTGTCTCCAGTCGCAAATAGTTCGGCTACAACGGCAGCCCTTCGCTTTGCGACCTATGAATGTGGCGAATAGCGGGTCCCGCGCGGCTTTGCATTCGGCGGTCAGCCGAACTTGACCTGATCGGCCATCTCGCCGTACATCTGCTGTTGCCGCAAGGCGGCGATTTGGATTACTGCGGGGATTGTCACGCGGTAAGCTGCGCCGGCGATATCGACTGCGGTCCATACGCCGCTAATGATCCAGCCGATCGGACCGGTCAGAATCGCCATAGTACGGGTCAGCAGAATATTCCCACCGAACGACAGGCCACGGCCGATCAGGGCTTTGAGCACCGCGTTAACGATGATCAGTGTGAGCTGGTAGGACTTAAAGCCGCCAGCGCGGAAGACGGTTTGGAAAACCATGACCAGCGCTGGCGAGGTGATGGTGGCGAAGTTCTCGATGCCCAATTCCTTGGCCAGTTCGCGGAGTTGCTCAGGCGTCATCTTTGCGAGGGCGTCCTGAAGGATCTTCATTAGCAGGTTGCCCTCGATGGTCTCTACCGATGATTTGGCGTTGTAGTTCACATCTAGCTTGTCACAGACATCACACAGTACTTCTTTGTAGAGCACCCCCTGGCCGCCGCGGAACATCGTAGCGAATGTGTTGGCTCCGAAGCACTGAACTTCCGCAGCAATAAGTTGCCAGTATTTGCTATGGTCGGGGGCGTACTTCTTGTACGTGTCCGACATTGTCAGCTCCTCGGTCAGCCGAGCGCTTCCATCTTTGTCGTGCGTCAGGCAGAGCACTAGCTCGTTGAGCTCGCTCGATTTCATCTTCCCAAGAAATTCCAGGTCTGGGTCGTGACGATATGCCATTTGTATTCTTTGCTCCGTGCTTTTGATTGTATCGTCGGCAGTCGCCGCCGTCTCGATGCATTTACGGCATGAGACTGAAAACCTTAAGTGGAGGCGCCTAGCAAATCACTAGAAAGGTGCAAGTGTTTGTGCCCGGGCTAGGGGCCCAGAGGTGCCTCAAATGGAATTTAAAGCTCGCCCGCGCAACTTCGCGATCTCCGCGTGGTATCTAAACGATAGCCGCGTGAATAAGTCAGGATCCGCGTGCTCGACAAACGCTAGATGGCCTCGCAGCTTTTCGTTTTCCGTGGGCTTCAAGCGTCCGGTCGAAAATAGCTTCAGTAGCATCCGAATGTGATCCCTGTAGTTCGCGTGGATGCCAACGTCCCCATCGTTGTTCACGCGCAATCCGGTGATGAGGGTCGTTCCTCCCTTGCGGCTCATGAACCGAGTCTTCGATTCGTTGATGGATAGCTTGGGGCTCGGCGTTGACGCCAGCAGGCTCCGTATCTCCGATAAGAATTCGTTGCACGCTCCTTTCCTATCCGTAGAAAACACGAAGTCGTCCGCATACCGTGTGAGGGCCGCCTGACCAAAGCGAACCGAATCGCGCGATATCGCCGTCGCCAGAGCTGTATCCAACTCGAGCATGACAATGTTTGCAATTCTCGGCGACGTCATGTAGCCGACTGGCAGCCTGTCGGCGCGATCGAAGCACGCGTTACGCACCACTGCCTCCAAATCTCCGCCAGACGCCCATTCGGGAAGCAACTCGCGTGACCTTGACAGTGCGAGCAGCAGATCGCGAGAGCGAATCGATGGAAAAAAATTCGATAAATCGATTCGGACGGAATACAGGGACTTGCTGTGAGTTCGCGCGTTCTTGACGATTGAAGTTCCGGGTTCAAACGCGGTAGCAATGGGGCTTACCGGTGCATTAGACAGAACGCGAGAATCAAGCCAACTCAATGCAAGCTTAAGTTCGGAAGCGGGCTGAATCATTATCCGTTCGCCGCCAGAGCGTTTGGGGACCTTGATTTTTCTAAATCGAACGTGAGCTAGTCGCAGAGCGCTTTCAAGCAGCGATTGCGGGACCGACAGCTCGCTCGACATGCGTTCCACGATGTTCATCGGCAAATCGCTTTGGGTTTGTTTGGAGGTGGTATCGTCGAAACGTTGCCATCAGCGCGTTCGTATCTGCTACGTATTGCAGGAATGGCGTAGTTGTAGTTGCTCGGAATACCCAGTCGGTGCCTACCTGATTGCTAACAATAAGTCTCGCCTCGCGAAGAATTCCAAGCAGGCTTTTCGCCATGTCGAAGCTTTTCTTCCCGAACGCGGTGATGAGGACGTCAATGAGCTCGGCGTGGGTGACAGGACCCACGAACAAAACGAGATCATGGATGAAATAGAGGCTCAGTTTGCTAGTAGACAGGTCCCCGACGTCCGAACTTGTGGGCTTCCCGACTGAAACCGGCCTGGCGTCAACCGCTGCTTTGAGATCGCTAAAGATCGCGCCGATCCCATCGGTCTTCGATAGGCCGTCTGCACCCATCGGATACCAAAGTATCGGTGATTTGCATTCGGTTGCTGCTGCAAGAGGGCCGGTGTCTATGAATGAGCCGTTTCCGCGGAACTGCGAGTCGTTAACTATGATTAGTTTTTCTCTCAGCGTTTGGTGGGCAAACGCGCCCAGCTCGCAGAAGGCGCTCGGACTTTCAAGAACAATGAGGATCCGATCTGCGATTGCCGAGATTTCGTGCTCGAGGTCCAACGCATTCTTACCGTGGCCGACCTTAGCCAACTCATTGAACACGCCCTCGGCGTAGATCACCCGGTAATCGGGCGAAATGCTTTCAACGAAGCGTTTAATTGCCTGTCGCCTCGGGGAGGGTACCCCAGGACTGCGGTTCGCTCCGCAGAGAAACAAGAGGCGGTTCGCTCGTGACAGAGATGGATGGCGAACACCCAATCGCGCGGCGAATTTCGCCAACTGCTTGCTTATCGCACTGTTCTTGTGTTTTAAGTCGCGCACGAGCATGCCTACTAGAGCGTCGATGGGGGGCCGGTTTTGGGGGGGGGGGGGGGGGGGGGGGGGGGGGCCCGGCGCCCCCGCCCCCCCGCGCGGGAAAAAAAAAAAAAGAGAGGGGCCCGCCCCCCCCCGCGACAAACACAAAAAAAAAAAAAACGG
>NZ_JBSRXO010000005.1:0-467911 GCF_054055695.1 Burkholderia sp. PvR073 | reverse complement strand
CCCACCTTTGTTCCCTCCGCTTTTTTTTTTTCGTCGCCCCCCCCCCCCCCCCCCCCCCCGTGCCGGGCGGGGCGCGCCCGGGCCCCCCCCCCGCCCCCCCCCCCCCCCCCCCAAAACGGCTCCCATCGCCAGAGAGGTAAAAAATCAAGGCGGATTGCGACCCGCAACCCGGTTCAATACATCCGAACAAATGCTAGGCAGGGAAATTATTGCTGAACCATTTTGCGCATGCAAGCAATAAATGCTTGTCCTCGTCGCGCTAACGATGCGTGGACGAGAGCTGGCTATATCGTTAGCTTCTTGAGATTGGTGCTGGTGTGAAAACTGGCATCGCCGCGAACGCCGCGTGAACAGTAGTTCTTCGTGGAGCCGAGAGAAAACGTAACGTGAAAACGCGCGTGAATAGTGATTTTGATTAACGCGCTGGGGCTTGGGAAGCTGAGGTAATGGCCATTATACGACGCCCGCAGAACGGGTCATCGTACAGGGTTTGGCCGCGATGTTGCAAGCGAGGCGTTTTGGCCGCTGGCCTCGAACCCGGCATGGCTCGGCGTAGAGGCTGACGGCATCACCAGGAAAGGTCGTCAAGGATCGCCCAGAAGCGGTCCATCGATGCAACGCGAAACGGAATGCACCCGCAGCGCCCCGGCACGCGAGCCGGTGTCGAAATTAGACGAGTCGGTGTCGGAACCATACAAGCCCCGGTGCGGCTTTCGAACTAACGTGACAGACCTCTTACCCGATCGTTAGTCTGGAGCCGACATGTCCGATTTCATCACCGTTCTGCGAAAAACCTGCCCGACCCCGGTCGTCGACGCCACCAAGTGGAAACGCATCGGCGGCGATCCGCACACCGTGAACCTCAACGCCTACCTGTCCAAGGACGGCAGCAAGATCATGGGCACCTGGATCTGCACGCCGGGCAAGTTCGAGGTGAACTACGAGAAGTGGGAGTACTGCCACTTCCTCGACGGCTACTGCATCATCACGCCGGAAGGCGAGGAGGCGGTGCACCTGAAAGCCGGCGACGTGTTCGTCATCGAGCCCGGCATGAAAGGGACCTGGGAAGTGGTGGAGACGGTGCGCAAGTATTTCGTCTTCGCCTGACGCCTGCATGACGCGTCATTCCATCGGGCTTTCGGCAGGAATGGCGGTCCGGCGGATTCCGGTTCAGTAAAACTCGTTCCGGTTCGGGAACAGCTCGCCGAGCGTGGTCGCACGCTCGGCCGGTCCTGCTACGCCGCCGAGCGCGTTGGGCGCCTGACGCTCACGATACGCGCTCGGCGACATTCCGTACGCGCGCCGAAACTCGCACCCGAGATGCAACGCGTCGGCAAATCCGCAGGCCGCCGCGATTTCGGAAATGTTCTTGTCCAGATGCATCGGCGTCCATGCGGCCATGCGAATCCGGATCGCCCGCTAGCAGGCGGCCGCGCCGCGCAGCCCGATGCGATTCGACGACTCCCAGATGAAGCTTACTGCTCGACGCTCAGCGCCTTTTCGATCGCGGCAATCAATTTGAACGCATCGTCGCGGCTGATCAGCAGGCCGCGACTGGTGTACTCGCAGCCAAACGCGTAGAAGCTCGGCAGCAGCGTGATCGCATCGTTCTGTCGATCGAAATCGACTTCGCATTTCGTCAACGGAAAGAACGGAGGGTCTTCGACGGGCGGCTGGTACACGGCGTTCTCCTAGTACGGCTTGCGAGGCGGCAACATGCGTTTTGCGTGCAGACGCTCTCTCGCGACGGCGCTGGCCTTCTTGCGGATGCGCTGGGTCGTCGGCTTTTCGTAGCCGGTGCGACTGCGCAACTCGCGGATCAGACCTGTCTTCTCGATGTCTCGCCGAAAGCGCCGGAGCGCGACATCGACCGGTTCGTCGGGCTTGAGGATGATCGTCGTCATGCAGATCCCGTTTTCAAATAATGCGTGAAGGAACGCTGGTCGAGCCGAGTTGTGACGGCACTCGCTATCTCGTCGGATCGCATTCGGAAAATCGGGCGCGAATCGGCGGTACGCGCGCGGCAGAAAACTTCTGCAACGCCGATTGATGACGCAACGCCGAACTGGTGAGGCCGTTGTGCGGAGCTGCGTCGGATTCGCCGATCTCGTGCCGTCCGATCGGGACGATGCGCGCGCCGATTATCGTTTCGTGATCCGAATTGATGAGCGACCGCGGCTACCGCCGCAAGATACGTCAGTGGGAGTTGGCGAAGAGCGGCTCCGTGCCGCGATTGCCGTCGATGATCTCTTCCGCGTAGCGAAGGGACGCCCGGCGCGCTTCGCCCGCCGATTCGAACGGCGCGTTGTCGAGCAGCCGGAATGTTTCGCTGCGGGTCACCGTGTCGGTGGTGCCGCGCTGGCAAATCTTCACGGCCGCGTCGAAGCCGCCGTCGTAGTTGTGCGGGTTGCCGTTCTGTGACGGCACGTGCGGATAAATCAGCGGATAGATTTCGAAGCCACGATAGAGATGCATGCTCATGATGAACTCCTGGGTTCGGCAGCGACAAATCGCGTGGACGAACACATCCGACCGGTATCACCGCGGCGCGGCGCGACGGGTAGGGTGAAAAAGGCAGCGATGCGTGCTGATGAACGCACGACGCAGCAAGGAGGAAGATGGCGGGGCGAGCGGCCAGCAACTCGACCACCCGTGCTCGGACAAATTCATCATACGCGCTTCGTGTTGATTGTCCATCTCATTCAGTGCCAGCGCGGTGCGATGCGCGGATTCGACGCACGCAACGCGCATCGCGCATGACAGAGCATTCATCGGTATTCCGATGCCGTGCGGCGCGATTCGGGCGATGCCGATGGAGCCGCATGGCGCCGCGTCGTCGTGACGAACGCGAGCCTGCAAGACATCGCGCAAGCACCTATGATGCAGCGATCCGCCAGCGCGTCGGCCGCATCGCGTGCATGGCCCGCGAACGCAGAACGAATGCAGAACGTTTCCTCCGGAACCCGACCATGCGCATCACCGACATTCGCGAGCAAGCGATCCCGGTTTCCCGTTATGCCGACCCGGCGATTCCGTCGGGCGGCCTGACGACGAGCGTCGTCGCGATCGTCACGGATGTCGTGCGCGACGGCCGCCCGGTGACGGGTTACGGTTACGCGTCGGTCGGCCGCTATGCGCAGGGCGGGCTGATTCGCGAACGGTTCGGGCCGCGGCTGCTTGCCGCCGCGGACACCATCGCCGACGACGCCGGTACGAACCTCGATCCGTTTCGCGCATGGCGCGCGATGATGGCCGGCGAGAAGCCAGGCGGTCACGGCGAACGCTGCGTGGCGGTCGGCGTGCTCGACATGGCGATCTGGGATGCCGCCGCGAAGATCGCCGGCCTGCCGCTCCACCGCTTTCTTGCCGACCGGCTCGCGCGCAACGCAGCGCGTCGCGTGCGCGTGTACGCCGGCGGCGGCTACCGTTATCCGCACGACGATCTCGCGCGCCTGTCGGACGAGATGCGTCGCATCGCCGATCTCGGCTATACGCATGCGAAGATCAAGATCGGCGGCCCGGATATCGACAACGACAAAAGACGCATCGAAGTCGCCGCTGCCTGTCTTGCCGACAGCTCGCATCTCGCGGTCGACGCGATGAACACGTACGACGCGGAGAGCGGGCGCGCCGCCGCCGCGATGCTGGCACCGTTCGCGCTCTGGTGGTTCGAGGATCTCTGCGATCCGCTCGACCTGCCGCTGCATGCGGACCTGACGGCGCAATACACGCCGCCGGTCGCGGCCGGCGAGGCGCTGTTCTCGCTCGCGGAAGCGAAGCTGCTCGAACGCTACGGCGGCCTGCGAGCGGACCGCGACGTCCTCGTGTTCGATCCCGTGCATTGCTACGGCCTGCCGGGCTACCTGCAGATCGTCGATCATTTCGTGTCGAACGGCTGGCGGCGCGATGCGTTCTGGCCACACGGCGGTCATCTATTCTCGCTGCACGTCGTGGCGGCGCTCGGGCTCGGCGGCGCGGAAGTCAGTCCGTTCGCGTTCCACCCGTTCAGCGGGCTGCCGGACGGCGAAACGCTCGACGCCGGTTGCGCGGCCGTGCCGCAGGCGCCGGGTATCGGCTTCGAGCTTCACGCCGATGCATCTCGCGCGTTTCGCTCGGTAGCGGGCCGCTGAGCGCCTAGGCCCGCACGACCGTCACGCCCGCTGCCTCGATCGGCTCGATCAGCGCCGAGTCGGTTTCCTGTTCGACCACGATGGTCTGCGCGAGCGCAAGCTCACCGATCACGAACTGCGACGCCGCACGTAATTTGGATTGCGAAGCAAGGACGACCGTCTCGCCGGCGCGTCCGGCGAGTGCACGCTTGATCGCCGCTTCCTCGAAATCGCCGGTGCTCAGCCCCGCGACCGGATGGACGCCGGTCACGCCCATGAAGTACAGGTCCGCGTGGATACGCGCGATGCCTTCCATTGCCGCGGCGCCCACCGCGACGATCGAATGCTTGTACAACCGTCCGCCGATCAGGATTACGTCGATCGAAGGATGCGCGGCCAGCGCGACGGCGACGCTCGGGCTGTGCGTGACGATCGTCGCGCGCAGGTCGGGCGGCAACTGGCTGACGAGCAGCGCCGAGGTCGTGCCGCCGTCGACGATCGCGACCTGACCGGGCGCGATCATCTGCGCGGCCCGACGGGCGATGCGCCGTTTTTCCGCGGTTTCGAGCGTCTCGCGCTGCGCGAACGGCGCGACGGCGGGTGACGCCGGCAGCGCGCCGCCGTGCACGCGTTGCAGCAGGCCTTCGGCCGCCAGTTCGCGCAGGTCGCGGCGGATCGTGTCCTCGGACACGCCGAATTGCACGCTCAGCTCGATGGCCAGCACCTGGCCGTCGCGGGCGAGTGCGTCGAGGATGGCTTTCTTGCGTTGGGTCGTCAGCATTGGATCTGCACGAAATTTCTTGAAATTGCACGAATGTGCACGTTACCATGGGCGCCGTCACATGTCGAATGGGAGGCCACCATGGCCGCAACGCAGGACCGCGTCCGCATCGTCGATACGACGGTGCTGTCCGATGACTGGTATGTGCTGAAGAAGGTGACGTTCGATTTCCTGCGCCGCGATGGCACGTGGCAGCGCTTGAGCCGTGAAACCTATGACCGCGGCAACGGCGCGACCATCCTGCTGCGCAACGCGGCGACGGGCGATGTGCTGCTCACGCGGCAGTTCCGGATGCCGGCGTTCGTCAACGGACACGACGGGATGCTGCTCGAAGCCGCCGCCGGCCTGCTCGACGACGCGACGCCCGACGCACGTATTCGCGCGGAAGCCGAGGAGGAAACCGGCTATCGCGTGCGCGGCGTGCGCAAGGTGTTCGAGGCGTTCATGAGCCCTGGCTCGGTGACCGAGAAGCTGCATTTCTTCGTCGGCGAATACGATGCGTCGCTGCGCACGGGCGACGGCGGCGGCATCGCGGAAGAAGGCGAGGATCTCGAGGTCGTCGAGATGCCGCTGCACGCGGCGCTGGATGCCGTCGAGCGCGGTGAAATCGTCGACGCGAAGACGATCATGCTGCTGCAGTACGTCGCGCTGCGGGAACCCGCTGGCGTGCGCACCGCGATTGCGTGATGCCGCGTTACGGTGGTCGAACGGGCGTAAGATCGCGCGATGCCCGTCCGGCACCGTTCGACGCCATCGCCGCTCCATCATGCCGCTTTCCGATTCACCCGAATTACCCGATTCCTCCGGCTCCACCGATTCCAGCGCCGCTGGCGCGCAACTGCCGGCGCATCTGATCGCGTCCGCCGTCGACGCGCTCGCGCGTGCCGATGCGCTGTTGGTGACGGCCGGCGCCGGCATCGGTGTGGATTCGGGGCTGCCCGATTTCCGCGGCACGGACGGCTTCTGGCGCGCGTATCCGGCGCTGCGTCACGAACGTTTCGAGTTCCACGAAATCGCTTCGCCGCAGGCGTTCCGCGCGCATCCGCAGCTTGCATGGGGATTCTATGGGCATCGTCTCGCGCTGTATCGTGAGACGGTGCCGCACGCGGGCTTCGCGATCCTGCGGCGCTGGATGGACGCGATGCCGAACGGCGGCTTCGTGCTGACGAGCAATGTCGACGGCCAGTTCCAGAAGGCGGGTTTCGATCCGGCGCGCGTCGCCGAGATCCACGGTTCGATTCATTCGATGCAGTGCCTGCGACCGTGCTCGGACGACACCTGGGACGCCATGCCGTTCACGCCCGACGTCGACGCAGCCGCGTGCCGGCTGGTCGGCGAGCTGCCGCGCTGCCCGCGTTGCGGCGGCCTGGCGCGGCCGAACATCCTGATGTTCGGCGACGATGGCTGGCTCGGCGAACGCTACGACGCGCAGGAGCGGGCGCTGCAGGACTGGATCGCACAGGCCGGTTGGGTGACTGTCGTCGAGATCGGCGCGGGCACCGCGATTCCGACCGTGCGGCTGCTGAGCGAACGCCTCGGCGCCGACGTGATCCGCATCAACGCACGCGAAGCCCATGCGCGCCGCGCGGATGTGGTCGGGCTGAAGGGCGGTGCGCTCGCGACGCTCGGCGCGCTGGACCGCGCGTGGCGCGGCGGCTGAGCGCCGTGATACGAATCGATGGGTGACCGAGTCGTACACCGCGTTCGGGCCGTCGTGCGCATCGACGATCGCCTCGACGACCCCGTCGCCCGCGGCCCGACACTGCGCATGCCGATCGGCCTGCAGCATTGCCGTCACGACGCGATTCCGCATACAGTTCGGCGTAGGCCGCGTCCGCCATGCGGCCTCGTCAGCGAGGAGCTCCCTTGTTCTATTCGATCGTCGCGATCTTCGTCGGCGCCGGGCTCGGCGCATTGCTGCGCTGGTTCCTGGCCCTTGCGCTCAACGAATTCTTTCCCGCCGTGCCGCTCGGCACGCTTGCCGCGAACCTGATCGGCGGCTACGTGATCGGCGTGGCCGCCGTCGTATTCACCGCACGTGTCGGGCTGCCGCCCGAGTGGCGGCTGTTCGTGATCACGGGCTTCCTCGGCGGCCTCACGACGTTCTCGACCTATTCGGTCGAAGTGATGACGCACGCGGTGCAGGGCGAATTCGGATGGGCGATCGCTGTGGCTGCCCTACACTTGACTGGATCGTTCACGCTGACGGCGCTCGGCATGTGGACCGCGCGCGCGTGGTTCGCGGCGGCCTGAGCGCGCCGGCACCGGGAGGGTGCGATGGACAGGGTCTTCTTGCGCTTCTATGTGCACGAGCAGCACCGGCTGCACTGGAAGCCGCTATGGGAGTGGTTGCTGGAGGAAGGAAACCGGATGGGCATCGCGGGCGGTTCCGCGTTCCGCGCGATGGCCGGCTTCGGCCGGCATCGGGTGCTGCACGAGGATCGCTTTTTCGAGCTGCAGGGGTCGCTTGCGATCGAGGTCGAATTCATCGCCACCGAGGACGAGGCGCAGCGGTTGCTCGAGCGGCTGTCGCGCGAGAAGGTGCGCGTGTGCTACGCGATGATGCCGGCGCGCTTCGGCGTGATCGACACGCTCGCGGCGCCGCCGGCGCAGGGGCCGGCAGCGTAGCGTCGCGCGTCAGATGCCGAACATCGTCAGCGATACGGCGGCGCGCGTGACGACCATCAGCAGCACCTGCACGATCACGAACAGCAGGATCGGCGACAGATCGATGCCGCCGAGGTTCGGGATCACGCGGCGCAGCGGGTTCAGGAACGGCGCGGTGAGCTGGTAGAGAATCGGCATGGCCGGCGAGCGCGGATTGAGCCACGACAGCAGCGCCATCAGGATCGTCATCCAGATCACGAGATTGAGCGCCCACTTCAAGACGGTGAGCAGTGCCACCGCGACGAGCGTCCCAATCACCGAGGCCGGATCGAAGCCGGCCATCACGACCATCAGCACCACATAGACGAGCGCGGTGAGCAGCGCGGCGACGACGCTCGCCCAGTCGATGCCGCGCACGCCCGCGATCACGTGGCGCAGCGGCAGCACGAGCCAGTTGGTCGCCTGCAGCACGGCCTGCGTGACGGGGTTGTACGGCGGCACGCGGACGGCCTGCATCCAGACGCGCAGGATCAGCGCGGCGCCGAACAGCGTGAAGAGGGTATTGAGCAGAAAACGGGCGATCTCGCCGAACATCGTTGGCATCCTTTTTTTACAGTCGAGTAGCGTGCGGCCGCCAACGCCGGATGGCGGCGCATCGGCCGACACCTTATCACGCCTCGTCGTGCGGCGGGGAGGGGTGCCCGGTCGTGCGCGCGAGCGACGTTTCGACGGCCTGCGCGAGCGCCGGCAGCGCGGCTGGCGGCGCGGCGCGCTTCGCCGCGAGCGCGACCGCGCGGCGGGTCATCAGCGCATACAGCGTCGCGTGATCGCCGCCGCGCGCCTCGAGCAGCGCGAGTTGGCGCTCGACGATGCCGGTGTCGCCGCGCGACACCGGGCCCGCGAGTGCGTTCGCGAGGCCCTTGTCGCGTGCGGTCTCGATCGTGCCGGCGAGCATCGGCAGCAGGGCGCGCAGCGCGGCGGCCTCGTCGAAGCCGAGGCCGCGCCATAGCTCGACCGCTTCCGACAGCCCGCACAGCGCGAAGCTCGCCGCGTAATGTGCGGCCGCGTGATAGAGCATCCGGCCGCCGGCCGGAATCGACAGCGGATGGCAGCCGAGTGCGGCAGCAAGCCGCAGCAGCGTCGCGTGCAGCGCGCCGTCGGCTTCAAGCGTGACCGAGCAGCCGTCGATGCGGGCGAGATCGGCGTCCGTGCCGCCGAACAGGTAGAGCGGATGGAAGCCGCCGGTGGCCGCGCCTTGCCGTCTTGCCGGATCGAGCAATTCGACCGCCGACGCGCCGCTGCAGTGGACGAGCGCCTGGGCCGCCGCGCGCGCCGCGTCGAACCGCAGCGCCGCTGCAGTCGACGCGAGATGGTCGTCGGGCACGGTCAGGAACATCAGGTCGGCGGCGTCGACCACCTGCTGCGGCGTGTCGACCGCCCGGCAGCCGTCGATGCGCGCGGCGAGTGCCGCGGCCGATTCCGCCGTGCGGCTCGCGATCGCGACGACCGGAAAGCCGGCCGCCGCGAAACGCCGGGCGACGCAGCGCGCAAGGCGGCCGGCGCCGATGAAGCCAAGGCGGGGAGTGTCGGGGAGAGACATGGCGGGCCACGAAGCGAAAACGAAGCAGCCGCCAGTATCGCAGGAATGACAGGGCGGGCGCAGATGGGTGGCGCCGGGGCGGGACGATCTGGACGGCGATGTTCAATGCGGGCGACCGGTCAATGCGCGCCGCGGTTTCGCCACTCGATGACGATCGTCGCATCCGGCCCCAAATCGCCCCAGGCCCGCGTCGCTCTTGAATTGTCGGCGTCTTGTCTCGAATTTGTAATCGTTCATTACGGAAGCGCGCCGGCCGCGCTTACCGGATCCGGTAAGACTGACCGGCCAGCGTGTCGCGATTTCACTGGTCGGACGGAATCGCGCGACCCGCAAGGGGAGTTGTGGGTTCGCGCAGCCCGGCCGCACGCTGGCTGCGCCCGCGTTGAATTGCAATTTGCAACAAATGCGCAATACACGTGGGGCGGGTTTTCGCTACATTGCTTGCATGCGACGTGCATGCCCGCCGTTGCCGACAGGGGCGCACAAATTACCGCTCCAGCAGGAGAATCGAAGTGAAAAAACTCATTCCGTTCATCGCCGCCGCCGCGCTGGGCCTGGGTGCCGCAAGCGCCGCACAGGCCCACGTGTCGATCGGGGTCGGCATTGGTGTCCCGGTCGCACCTGCGTATCCCGTGTATGCAGCGCCGCCGCCTGTGTATTACGCGCCCCCGCCCCCGCCGGTGTATTACGCACCGGCACCGGCGTACTATGCACCGCCCCCCGTGGTTGTCGGTGGCTACTACGGTCGTCCGTACTGGCGTCACGGTTACGGTGGCTGGGGTCACCACGGCTGGCGTCGTTGATGCAATAGTCCGCGCGGCCGCCTGAGCGCACGCGGCAAAACGGCGCAACGTCCCTCGCGGGGCGTTGCGCCGTTTTTCATTTCGGCGCGGCTAGGCGGGTGGCCGGCGCGCGGCGGTCACACCGCGTGGACGATCAGGTCGCGATAGCCGCCGACGATCACGCTGTACGAGAAATACGCGAACAGCAGTGCGGACGCGACATGGCACGCGCGCATCAGCCCCGCGCCCGCGCGCTTGCGGCCCTGGCTCGCGAGCGTGCACATGAAGAGGGTCCACGCGAGGCCGCCGAGGAAAAAGCCGGACAGGAACACCGACGCCGTCGCCGGCGTGGTCGCGCCGGCTTTCGCGATCAGCGCACCGCCGACCGCCGCGAACCACAGGATCGCGCTCGGCGACGACATCGCGAGCAGCATCCCGCGCACGAAGCTGCGCCGCGCGCTGGCCCGCGGCTGCGGCGTGTCGTTGGCATCGCCTTCGTCGGCGCCACCGGCCGGCGCAAGCGCCTCACGCGCCATCTTCCACGTGAGGAACAGCAGCACCGCACCGCCGCCGATCCAGACGATCCAGCGCACGGCCTCGAATTGCAGCAGCACGGCCATGCCCGCGAGCGCGAGCGCCGCGTAGACGAGATCGCCGACGCACGAGCCGACGCCGAGCCAGAAGCCCGGCCGGAAGCCGTGCGACAGCGTCAGCGACAGCATCGCGACGTTGACGAGGCCGATGTCGAGACACAGCGACAGCGACAGGAAGAATCCGTCGGACATCATCGAGGCGGGGGGGAAGCTCATCGTCGTTCTTGCCGGCTACGTTCAACGCGCGGACTTACAGTCCGATCTCCTGCCAGAGGCGGTCGACGCGCGCCTTCACGGCCGCGTCCATCTCGATCGGGCGGCCCCATTCGCGGTTCGTCTCGCCGGGCCACTTGTTGGTCGCGTCGAGCCCCATCTTCGAGCCGAGGCCCGCGACGGGCGACGCGAAATCGAGATAGTCGATCGGCGTGCTGTCGACCATCACGGTGTCGCGCACGGGGTCGACGCGCGTCGTGATCGCCCAGATCACCTCGTTCCAGTCGCGGATGTTCACGTCCTCGTCGACGACCACGATGAACTTCGTATACATGAACTGCCGCAGGAAGCTCCACACGCCGAACATCACGCGCTTCGCATGGCCCGCGTAGCTCTTCTTCATCTGGACGATGGCCATCCGGTAGCTGCAGCCTTCCGGCGGCAGGTAGAAGTCGGTGATCTCGCTGAACTGCTTCTGCAGCAGCGGCACGAACACCTCGTTGAGCGCGACGCCGAGCACGGCCGGCTCGTCGGGCGGCTTGCCCGTGTAGGTCGAGTGATAGATCGCGTCGCGGCGCATCGTGATGCGCTCGACGGTGAACACCGGAAACCACTCCTGCTCGTTGTAGTAGCCGGTGTGGTCGCCGTACGGGCCTTCGAGCGCGTGCTCGTACGCGGCGGACGCGTTGCCGGCCGGACGCGGCGGTGCGCCGGCCGGAGCAGGGGCGGGCGTGCCTTCCTGCGGGTGAATGAAGCCCTCGAGGACGATCTCCGCGCGGGCGGGCACCTGCAGCGTGTCGACGCCGGGCGTCAGGCACTTCGCGAGTTCGGTGCGGCTGCCGCGCAGCAGGCCGGCGAACTGGTACTCGGACAGCGAATCGGGCACGGGCGTCACCGCGCCGAGCGTCGTGGCCGGATCCGCGCCCAGCACGACCGCGACCGGATACGGCTTGCCCGGGTTCTGCAGCGCGAATTCGCGGAAGTCCAGCGCGCCGCCGCGATGCGCGAGCCAGCGCATGATCAGCTTGTTGCGGCCGATCAGCTGCTGGCGGTAGATGCCGAGGTTCTGGCGCGGCTTGTTCGGCCCGCGCGTGACCGTCAGGCCCCACGTGACGAGCGGCCCCGCGTCGCCGGGCCAGCAGGTCTGGATCGGCAGCTTGTGCAGATCGACGTCGGCGCCTTCCCAGACGATCTCCTGGCACGGCGGCGACGACACCGATTTCGGCGCCATGTCCCACACGGCCTTCGCGAGCGACAGCAGCTTGCCGGCGTCCTTCAGGCTCTTCGGCGGATCCGGCTCCTTCAGCGCGGACAGCAGCCGCCCGACGTCGCGCAGCGAGCCGAGCGCGGCGTCGTCGCCCGCGTCGACGCCCATCCCGAGCGCGACGCGGCGCGGCGTGCCGAACAGGTTGCCGAGCACCGGAAACGCATTGCCGGGCGGGGCGTTGAACAGCAGCGCCGGGCCGCCGGCGCGCAGCACGCGGTCGCACAGCTCGGTCATTTCGAGCACGGGCGACACGGGCTGCGTGACGCGCCGCAGTTCGCCGAGCGCTTCGAGGCGCTGGATGAAATCGCGTAAGTCTTTGTATTTCATGAAGAAGGTCCGGGCCGCCCGCAGAGCGGGCAGCGGTGGGCGGGCGCAGCGGCCGGCTGCGGCCCCGAATCGATCGCCGATTTTACCCGGGCCGCCGCGTGCACGCCCGGCGGTGAAAAAAGTCGATCGCGCGCGGAGCCCCTACGGCAGGGGGCTCGCGATCTGAAGGGCGATTCAAAATTACTTTTTGTTATGATTTTGAGATTTCATAGTGTTGACGATCTATAAAACCCTGCTAGAATCCGCTCACATTGGCTGCAGGGTAAAAGGCTTCGAGCCGCCAATCACCGATCTTTGACGCAGCGCGTCACCGTCCGCCGATACCTGCACGGCGTATTCGACGGCTTTAGTAGTAGTCCCAGCCAGCGCTACCACACGCTGGTTTTTTGCGTGGGTGCCACCGCGTATGCCCGCCTCGCCCAATGTGCGAAGGTGCCGGCCCTCTTACACCGTGGCCTCGAACGGTACTTATACCGTTTCCCCGATGCTTGCGCGTCCCAACCAAGGCGTGCGGCATCGTGATTCCGCGGCGCGTATTCTGTCTCGCCATCGAGCTGAGCGAGCCGCACGAGTCATGTTCATGGGAGATGATCTGAATGAACGCTTGGTTATCGTGGCGTCCCAATGAGCAGCATGCGCAGATCGTGCGCGACATGCTGCGTCGCGGGACGCGTGTCAGTCACCATTTATTCAGCGTTGTCGGCTGTTTCGCTGTCGCGATTGCACTGGCCCTGTGGCTGCTGCCGACCGTGCGCGGGAACATCGCCGCGAAGCTGATGCCGGTCGTCTCCGCGGCCGTGCAGGCCGGTCCGGCCCGTCTGCTGACCGGTCATCCGCTGCCGAACTTCGCGCCTGCCGGCGCGCAGCCGCAGCAGGAAGATGCCCCCGAACCGGATGCGCTCGCCGTCGGTCTCGACGTCGCACCGGAAACCGCCGCGCAGAACGATGCGTCCGATCCGGCCCGCAACGGCCCGTCGCCCGTCGCGCTCGCGAAACTGATCCCGACCCAGCGGGTTCCGGCCGATGCGCGCGACGATCGTGCGCTCGCGTCGAACCGCGAACAGGCGCTCGTCGCCACCTACCTGTCGCGCCGTTACCGGGTCGCGCAGGAGCCGCTCGGCCAACTCGTCAAGGCTGCGTTCCAGACCGGTCGCGACGTCGGCCTCGATCCGCTGCTGCTGCTGTCCGTGATGGCGATCGAATCGGGCTTCAACCCGTACGCGGAAAGCGGCGTCGGCGCGCAGGGCCTGATGCAGGTCATGTCGAAGGTCCATTCCGACAAGTTCGAATATTTCGGCGGCACCGATACCGCGCTGCAACCGCTCGCGAACCTGCAGGTCGGCGCGCTGGTGCTGAAGGACTGCATCGCCCGCGGCGGCTCGCTCGCGAACGGCCTGCGCATGTACAACGGGTCGACCAACCCGGACGACACCGCCTACGGCTCGAAGGTCATGGCCGAGCGCGCCCGCCTGCGCGACGTCTCGCATGGCCGCAGCGTGCCGTTCAATACGCCGGCCCAGCCGTCGAAGCCGATCGTGACTGCAGCCGCGGCGGCAGCGGCAGGCGGCGGCGCGAAGCGCGTGCACGCGACGCTCGACGCCGCGCAGCCGATCACCGCGAAGGGTGCCGCCGTGCCGAAGGGCGCGCCGCAGCAGGACGACGCAAGCGTCGACACCGCGAAGCAGTCGCACGCCGACCACTCGGAACTCGGCGCGTAACGCCACGCGGTTCCAGCCGGACCCAAGCAAAAAGGCACCCGATCCGGGTGCCTTTTTCTTTTTTGCGCGGCCGCACGGGCCCGGCGCGCCGGCCGGACGTCAGTGCTGGCCGAACAGTGCTGCCAGCCGCTCGACGGCCTCTTCGAGGCGTGTGTAGGCGGTCGCATAGGACAGCCGGATATAGTCGCGCGGCGCATGGACGCCGAAGTCCATGCCCGGCACCAGCACGACGCCCGCGTCGTGCAGCATCGCCTGCGTGAGCGCCGCGCTGTCGCCCGCCGCCGGATGAGCGACGCCGCCACAGTGCGCGTACACGTAGAACGCGCCGTCTGGCATCACGGGTACCGTGAAGCCGAGCCGTTCGAGCGCCGGCGCGATGAAGTCGCGGCGACGCTTGAATTCGAGGCGGCGCGCTTCGTAGATGTCGAGCGTCGCCGGTTCGAAGCACGCGAGCGCCGCGTGCTGCGCGAGCGCGGACGGGCAGATGAACAGGTTCTGCGACAGTTTTTCGAAGGTGCCGACGAGCGAGGGCGGCACGACCAGCCAGCCGAGTCGCCAGCCGGTCATGCTGAAGTACTTCGAGAAGCTGTTCACGGTGACGACATCGTCGCCGAACGACAGCGCCGACACGGGCGCCGCGTCGTAGCTGAGCCCCTGGTAGATCTCGTCGACGATCGTGAAGCCGCCGCGAGCGCGCACGGCTTCGACGATCCGCTTCAGCTCGTCCGGCTCGAGCGACGTGCCGGTCGGATTCGACGGCGACGCGAGCAGCACGCCGCGCGTGCGGCTGCCCCAGCGCGTGCGGACGTCGTCCGCGGTGAGCTGGAAGCGGGCTTCCGGGCCGCTCGGCACGAGCACCGGGCGGCCTTCGGCCGCCGCGACGAAGTGCCGGTTGCACGGATACGACGGGTCGGGCATCAACACCTCGTCGTCGCGGCCGACGAGCGCGAGGCAGGCGAGCAGCAGCGCGGCCGATGCGCCGGCCGTCACGACGATCCGCTCGGGGCTGATCGTGAGGCCGTAGGCGCGTGCATAGTGCGCGGCGATCGCTTCGCGCAGCGGCGCGATGCCGAGCGCGCTCGTGTACTGCGTGACGCCGCGGCGCAACGCGGCCGCGGCCGCCTCGACGACGGGCTCCGGCGCGGTGAAATCCGGTTCGCCGATGCCCATGTGGATAACATCGCGCCCGGAGGACTCGAGCCGCTGTGCCTCCTTCATCAATTCCATCACGTAGAAGGGCTGGATCGCGTCGACGCGTGCGGCGAGCGTGACGAGCGAATCGGCGGTGGTATTCATCGGTCGGGCGGGGCGAGGAAGGGGAGGAAGAATGAAAAACGGGCGCTTGCGCGCCCGTGTACAAACGGAATCAGCCGTTGCGGCGCGCCTGCGTTTCGGCGGGGCGCAGCTTCGCGGCGAGCTTGTCGAGCACGCCGTTGACGTACTTGTAGCCGTCCGAGCCGCCGAACGTCTTCGCGAGTTCGACCGCTTCGTTGATGATCACGCGGTACGGCGTTTCGACATGATGCGTGAGCTCGAACGTCGCGATCAGCAGCACGGCGCGTTCGACCGGCGACAGCTGGTCGACCGGACGGTCGAGCGACGGCGTGAGGGCTTCGATGAGCGTCGCATGCTCGCGAATCACGCCGTGCAGGATGGCGTCGAGCAGCTCCTTGTCGGCCTTGTCGTAACCGAGCGCGCCGCGCAGTTGCGCGTCGATCTCGCCGGGGGCCGCGTTCGACAGCAGCCACTGATACAGGCCCTGCGTCGCCAGCTCGCGCGATTGTCGGCGGGCGCTCTTCTTCATGCGCGCTCCTCTTCGTCTTCTTCGTCTTCTTCTTCGTCCTCGTCGTCGCCGAGCTGGTCGAGCGCCATCGTCAGGTTCGCCATCTCGACCGCGACGCGTGCGGCGTCACGACCCTTTTCGGTCATGCGCGCGACGGCCTGCTCGTCGTTTTCGGTCGTCAGGACCGCGTTCGCGATCGGCAGGTTGAAGTCGAGGCCGATGCGGGTGATGCCCGTGCCGCTTTCGTTCGACACGAGTTCGAAGTGGTACGTCTCGCCGCGGATCACCGCGCCGAGCGCGATCAGTGCGTCGAACTGGCCGCTTTCCGCGAGCTTCTGCAGCGCGAGCGGGATTTCCAGCGCGCCGGGCACCGACACGAGCAGCACGTCTTCACCGGAGACGCCGAGGCGCTCGAGTTCTTCGACGCATGCATCGGCCAGGCCGTTGCAGACGGGTTCGTTGAAGCGGGATTGCACGATGCCGATACGCAGGCCGTCGCCTTCGAGATTCGGTTGGTATTGTCCGATTTCCATGATCTGTCCGTGGTGTGGATGAACGGTTATAGGGCGAAAGCGCCGTGGCGGGTTACGCGTGGGACGCCGGGCAGGACTTGGCTTCGCCGCCGGGCATCGGAATGAAGCCCGTGACTTCGAGGCCGTAGCCGGACATGCTGCCCAGCTTGCGCGGATTCGACAGCACCTGCATCTTGCCGACGCCGACGTCGCGCAGGATCTGCGCGCCGATGCCGAACGTCTTGAAATCGACCGGCCGGCGCTTCAGCGCAGCGGCCTTTTCTTCCTCGTCGAACGCCTTGAAGACGTCGATCAGATGTTCCTTCGTGTCGCCGCAGTTGAGCAGCACGATCACGCCGAGGTCGCGTTCCGCGATGTCGCGCATCGCGGCGTCGAGCGTCCACGAGTGCGTCGAGATGCTCGTCTCGAGCAGGTCGAGGACCGACAGCGGCTCGTGCACGCGCACGGGCGTATCGACGTCCGGCGACGGCGTGCCGCGCACCAGTGCGATGTGTGGCGAGCCGGTCGGCTGGTCGCGGTACAGCACCGCGCGGAACGTGCCGTGCGCGGTCTGCATCGTGCGCTCGGCGATCCGCTCGATGATCGATTCGGTGCGGCTGCGGTAGTGGATCAGGTCGGCGATCGTGCCGATCTTCAGGTTGTGCTCCTTCGCGAACTCGAGCAGGTCGGGCAGACGCGCCATCGTGCCGTCGTCCTTGATGACCTCGCAGATCACCGCGGCCGGCGTGAGCCCGGCGAGCGCGGTGAAGTCGCAGCCGGCCTCGGTGTGGCCGGCGCGCACGAGCACGCCGCCCGGCTGCGCCATGATCGGGAACACGTGGCCCGGCTGCACGATGTGCTCGGGACGCACGTCGTGCGCGACCGCCGTGGCGATCGTGTGTGCGCGGTCGGCGGCCGAGATGCCGGTCGTCACGCCTTCGGCCGCTTCGATGCTGACCGTGAACGCAGTGCCGTACTGGGTGCCGTTGCGGTAAGTCATCAGCGGCAGGTGCAGCTGCTTGCAGCGTTCCTGCGTCAACGTCAGACAAATCAGGCCGCGGCCGTACTTGGCCATGAAGTTGATCGCTTCCGGCGTGACGAATTCGGCGGCGATCACGAGGTCGCCTTCGTTTTCGCGGTCTTCTTCGTCGACCAGGATCACCATCCGGCCGGCTTTCAACTCCGCGATGATGTCGAGCGTGGAGGCGAGCGTCATAAGGGGGCGAGAAAGAGGAAAGTGCGTATTTTACGCCAGCCGGACCGCGTTTCGGCTGGCACCGGCTGCGCGCGGCCGGCGAGCACGCCGGAAAGCGGTGCGACCGCCCGGCGAGGCGGGCCTGCCGGGGCCGCCGCGGCCCGCCCGAGGACGGGCGGCCGCAGGTCGGCCGGGGCGCGGCCGTGCGTCACGCGTGCTCGTTGCGGCCGCCGAGGTAGTCGAGCTTGCCGAGTTCGACGCCGCTGTGGCGCAGGATGTCGTACGCGGTCGTCACGTGGAAGAAGAAGTTGGGCAGCACGAAGTTCAGCAGGTACGACTGGCCGGTGAACTCGATCGGGCCGACGCGCATCTTGAGCACCACCTGGCGCGTTTCGCTGCCGTCGATCTGTGCGGGCTCGAAGCTCTTCAGATAGTCGATCGTCTTCTGGATGCGCGCATTCAGTTCGTCGAACGTCTGCTCGACGTCGGGATAGCTCGGGATGTCGACGCCGGCGAGCCGCGCGGCGCAGCCCTTGGCCGTGTCGGTCGCGATGTACACCTGGCGGACGAGCGGCAGCATGTCCGGATAGAGGCGCGCGCCGATGAACACCGACGGGTCGATCTGCTTCTCGGCCGCATGCGCCTGCGCCTTGCCGAGGATGTGCTGCAGGTTGGTGAGGCCGCGGATGAGGACGGGCAGCGAAGCCTGGTACATCGAGATGGACATGGGACGACTCCTGGAGGAAAAGGGGCAGCCGGTACGCGGCGCACCGTGTGTCGCGGCGCCGAAACCGCTGCCGTTGCATCTTAGCGCGACGCGATGACCCGTGCGCGTCGTTGGCCATCAGGCCAGGTGTCGGGGCGCACGGGGGGCGGCGAGCGGAAGCGAAAGGCGTGTGTTCGAGCGGCCGCGCAGATCGGCGTCCACTGGTGGACTGACGGCGCGGCGCGAAGCAAAGCAAAGCAGGGGATGGGCACGACGGACTGTGAGTGCCGGAAAGAGGGGGAAGCGGTAGCGCCCCGACCACGCCGGGCCGAACCGCCAGCCGCCAGCCCACAACCGAATGAACGCGAACAATCAGTCCTGATGCACGCCCTGCGATGCCGACAGCATCCGCTCGACATACCGCGCGATCATGTCGATTTCGAGATTGACCTTGTCGCCGGCCTTCACGTGGCGCAGCGTCGTGACCTCGACCGTATGCGGGATCAGGTTGATCGAGAATTCGCAGCCGTCCGCGCGATCGTCGACCGTGTTGACGGTCAGGCTCACGCCGTTGACCGTGATCGAGCCCTTGTATGCGAGATAGCGGCCGAGCTCGCGCGGCGCGACGATCCGCAGCTCATGCGATTCGCCGACCGGCGCGAACCGCGTCACGGTGCCGAGGCCGTCGACGTGGCCCGACACGATGTGCCCGCCGAGGCGGTCGTGCGCGCGCAGCGCCTTCTCGAGGTTCACTTCGCCAGGTTGCGCGAGCCCGACCGTGCGGTTCAGGCTTTCGCGCGACACGTCGACGTCGAAGCCGGTTTCGGTCTTTTCGATGACCGTCATGCACGCGCCCTGGATCGCGATGCTGTCGCCGAGCGCGACATCGGCCAGGTCGAGCCCTCCGGCTTGCACCGTCAACCGCACGCCCGCGTCGGGCGACGCGCCGAGCGGGTTGATCGATTCGATGCGGCCGACGGCCGCGACAATTCCGGTAAACATCGTGACGGCTCCGTTCAGTGGGTGGCGGCAGGCGGCGCGACGCGCGCGAGAATCCGCAGATCGTCGCCGATCCGCTCGACGCTGTGGAACGCGAGCCGCGTGCGCGCGTCGAGGCTCGCCGGCGCGGCGAGGTCGAACATGCCGGCCGCGTCGCTGCCGAGCAGGCTCGGCGCGAGATAGACGAGCAACTCGTCGACGCACTGCTCGCGCAGCAGCGAACCGTTCAGCTTGTGACCGGCCTCGACGTGCAGTTCGTTGACGCCGCGCGCGCCGAGCGTCGCCAGCATCGCGGGCAGGTCGACCTTGCCGTGCGCATTCGCGAGCGGCACGATTTCCGCGCCGCGCGACTTCAGCACGTTCGCGCGCACTTCGCCGGCCGCATCGAGCCGCCCGCAGAAGATCAGCAGCGGCGCACCTTCGAGCAGGCGCGCGTCGAGCGGCAGATCGAGGCGGCTGTCGACCAGCACGCGCTGCGGCTGGCGCGGCGTGTCGATGCCGCGCACCGTCAGGAGCGGGTTGTCCTCGCGCACCGTGCCGATCCCGGTGAGGATCGCGCATGCACGTGCGCGCCATGCGTGGCCGTCGAGGCGCGCGGCCTCGCCGGTGATCCACTGGCTTTCGCCTGACGGCAGCGCGGTGCGTGCGTCGAGCGACGCGGCCGTCTTCATCCGCACCCACGGGCGGCCGCGCGTCATCCGCGACACGAAGCCGATGTTCAGTTCGCCCGCTTCGTTCGCGAGCAGCCCGCAGCGCACGTCGATGCCGGCGTCGCGCAGCATCCCGAGGCCGCGCCCCGATACCTGCGGGTTCGGGTCCTCCATCGCCGCGACGACCTTCGCGACGCGCGCATCGATCAGCGCGTTCGCGCACGGCGGCGTGCGGCCGAAGTGGCTGCACGGCTCGAGCGTCACGTATACGGTGGAGCCGGCGACGTCATGGCCGCGCGCACGCGCGTCCTTCAGCGCCTGCACCTCCGCGTGGTCCTGGCCGGCCGGCTGCGTGAAGCCTTCGCCGATGACGTTGCCGTCCTTGACGATCACGCAGCCGACGCGCGGGTTCGGCGCGGTCGTATACATGCCGCGCGCCGCGAGCGTCAGCGCGCGCTGCATGTGGGCGAAATCGGTATCCGAGAACATGCGCGGTCCCGGGTCAGGCGGCGAGGGCCGCGAATGCGCGGCGCGCGGCCGCGAGCGTCGCGTCGATCACCGCGTCGTCGTGCGTGCTCGACACGAAGCCGGCCTCGTACGCGGACGGCGCGAAGTACACGCCTTCGTCGAGCATCAGGTGGAAGAAGCGATTGAAGCGCTCGGTGTCGCTCTTCGTGACTTCCGCGAAGCTGGTCGGCACGCGCTCGGCGAAGTACAGGCCGAACATCGCGCCGATCGAGTCGGCCGCGAACGGCACGCCGGCCGCGCGCGCTTCGGCCGCGAGGCCATCGGCGAGGCGTTTCGTCTGCGCGGTGAGCGCGTCGTAGAAGCCCGGTGCCTGGATCAGCTGCAGCGTCTTCAGGCCGGCCGCGACCGCGATCGGGTTGCCCGACAGCGTGCCGGCCTGGTACACGCCGCCGAGCGGCGCGAGGTGGGCCATGATGTCGCGGCGGCCGCCGAACGCGGCGGCCGGCATCCCGCCGCCGATCACCTTGCCGAGGCAGGTGAGGTCCGCCGTGATCCCGTAGTGTTGCTGCGCGCCGCCGAGCGCGACGCGGAAACCGCACATCACTTCGTCGAAGATCAGCACGGCGCCGTGCTTCGTGCACAGCGCGCGCAGCGCGTTCAGGAATTCGGGCGTGCCGCGCACGAGGTTCATGTTGCCCGCGACGGGCTCGACGATCACCGCGGCGATTTCATCGCCGAACGCGCCGAACGCTTCTTCCAGCGCGGCGACGTTGTTGTATTCGAGGACGGTCGTGTGCTTCGCGATGTCGGCGGGCACACCGGCCGACGTCGGGTTGCCGAACGTCAGCAGGCCCGAGCCGGCCTTCACCAGCAGGCTGTCTGCGTGCCCGTGGTAGCAGCCCTCGAACTTGACGATGCGGCTGCGGCCCGTGAAGCCGCGCGCGAGACGCAGCGCGCTCATCGTGGCCTCGGTGCCGCTCGACACCATCCGCACCTGTTCGATCGACGGCACGAGCTTGCAGATTTCCTCGGCGATCTCGATTTCCGCCTCGGTCGGCGCGCCGAACGAGAAGCCGTCGGCGAGCACGTTCTGCACGGCCGACAGCACTTCCGGGTGGACGTGGCCGACGATCATCGGGCCCCACGAGCCGATGTAGTCGATGTACTGCTTGCCGTCGGCATCCCAGAAGTACGGGCCCTGTGCGCGCGAGACGAAGCGCGGCGTGCCGCCGACCGAACGGAAGGCGCGCACCGGCGAGTTGACGCCGCCCGGAATGGTCTTCTGGGCGCGTTCGAAGAGGATCTGATTATTGGACATGAGCGAAACCTGCGAGAGAAGGGTGCGGGGCCTGTGCACGGGCCGCGGCGCCTGGGCGGAACTATCCGTCCGATTGTACCGGAGACGCGCGGGGCGGGCCCGTCGGGCGGTCTGCGGCCTTTCGGCGCGTTGGGGGGCAGGCGCGCGCGAACCGCGACGGCGGGCCGGATCCGGCTCCGACCCGCTTATCGCGGCGACTTGCGCTGGCCGGTCAACTCGGCCCAGCGTTTCTCCAGCGGGCCTTCGACCATCGGCTTGATCGAGGTGCCGGAACTCTGCGCATCCCAGGTCTGCACCGAGTACGGATGCACGCGCAGCGCGTCGCGCGGGATCACGACTTCCTGGTGGGCGTCCACCAGCCAGTCGTAGACGAAGTCGATGCACAGCCGGTAACCGCGCCGGGTCGCCGGATCGGGCACCTCGTAAGGCGCGCGCGTCACGTAGCCGGAGCCGAACACGCCCTTCGGCTCCTTTGCGACGCGGTGCAGGAACACGCGGTCGCCCGGCAGGATGCCGCGGGCGAAGCCGCAGCCCCACACGTCATGCACGGCCTCGCCGGCCTTCACGCGCGCGGCGACGTCGGGCAGCTCGGGCCACGGCCATTTCTTGGGGCTCCAGATCAGGAGGAAAGCGGTCATCGGTTCGGTCGTCGTGTCGATTTGGTCAGACGAGAAAAACGGCGAGCAGCAAGCTTAATCGAATCCACACGCGAATTCGCACGCGAACTCGCGCGACACCGGCCGTACTGGCGCTTGCCGGCCGTGCGCGGCACACACGCCGGCGGCACGCGAAAAAGTTGCGCGTACAATCATGGGCCTGAGCGCCGTCCGCGGCGCGGTCTCCCGTCTTCACCGCCACGCGCGCCCCGATGCGCGCGGGCCTCCATTCCGGATACCCATGTCCCACGTCGTCCGGCGCCGGCCCGATGCCCGGCTGATCCTGTTGCTCGGCGCGCTCGCCGCCTGCGGGCCGATTGCCACCGACATGTACCTGCCGAGCCTGCCGTCGATCGCCGCCGGCTTCTCCGTGAGCCCCGGCGCCGCGCAGCGCACGCTGACGAGCTTCATGGCCGGCTTCTCGATCGGCATGCTGCTGTACGGTCCGCTGTCCGATACGTGGGGCCGCCGCCCGGTGCTGCTCGGCGGCATCGCGCTGTTCACGCTCGCGAGCATCGGCTGCTTCGTGTCGGGCTCGATCGACATGCTGATCGTCGTGCGCTTCCTGCAGGCGCTCGGCGCGGGCGCCGCGTCGGTGCTCGCCCGCGCGATCGCGCGCGACGCGCACGAGCCGACCGACGCGGCGAAGGTGCTGTCGATGGTCGCGATCGTCACCGCGGTCGGGCCACTGCTTGCGCCGCTGATCGGCGGGCAGATCCTGCGTTTCGCCGGCTGGCGCGGCGTGTTCGTCGTGCTGGCCGCATTCGGCGCACTGTGCGCGGCGACCGCGTATCTGCGCGTGCCCGAAACCTGGCCGAAGGAGCGGCGCAAGAGCGCGGCCGTGCTCGCATCGTTCGCGTCGTACGGGCGCATCCTGTCCGATCCGGTCGCGTGGGGGCACATGCTGTGCGGCGGGATGGCGTTCGCGGCGATGTTCTCGTACATCACCGCGACGCCGTTCGTGTACATCGAGTATTTCCATGTGTCGCCGCAGCACTACGGGCTGCTGTTCGGGCTGAACGTCGTCGGGATCATGATCGGCAACTTCGCGAACACGCGGCTCGTCGGCCGCATCGGCTCGCTGCGCCTCATTGCCGCCGCGTCGCTCGTGAGCTGCATCGCGTCGCTCGCGGTCGCGCTCGTCGCGCTGACCGGGTGGGGCGGGCTGTGGTCGATCGTCGTGTGCCTGTTCTTCGTGGTGGGCGTGGTCGGGATCCTGTCCGCGAACTGCACGACCGACCTGATGCATCGCTACCCGCACAACGCGGGCGCGTCGGCGGCCGTGTTCGGTGCGATGCAGCTCGCGCTCGGCGCGCTCGCGAGCGTCGCGATCGGCGCACTCGCGGACGGCACGCCGTTCGCGATGGGCGTGACGATCGGTGTGTCGGGCGTGCTGTGTTTCGCCGGGCGCTACCTCGTGCTGCGCTGGCATGGCCGGCCGGTGAAAGCGGGCGCCTGAGCGGAGGCCGCAATGGCCGCGGCATGAAAAAACGCCACCGCGCGATGCGTCGGTGGCGTTCTTTTTCGGGCGGTCGGAACGCGGCGAGCGCCTGACCGTGTTGAGCGTCAGTCGCGCGCGACGTCCTTCGCCGCCGGCGATGCGCCGTGGCTCAGCCAGTCGAGCACGTCGGCCGTTTCGTCGTCGCTCGCCCGTGCGCGCGCCTGCGCGACGGCCTCCGGCAACTCGCCGTTGGTCGACGCGCGACGGATCGCCACGCCGACCGCGAGAACGTCGATCATCAGCAGATGCAGGATCCGCGAGATCATCGACAACTGCGACTCGCGCATCTCGATGTGGTCGGTCTCGAGCGCGACGGTCGCGCGCTTCGCGAGCGGCGTGTTGCTCGACGTGATCGCGATCACCTTCGCCCCGGCCTGCATCGCGACCTCGAGCACGCGCAGCAGCTCGGGCGCGCGCCCCGACTTCGACACGGCGACGATCACGTCGCCCTTGCCGAGCAGCGCGGCCGACGCGGCCTGCATGTACAGGTCGCCGTACGCGATCGTCGGAATCCCGAAGCGGAAGAACTTGTAATGCGCGTCCTGCGCGACGATGTTCGAATTGCCGAGCCCGTAGAACTCGATGCGGCGCGCGCCGTTCAGGATCTCGATCGCATTCTCGACGTGCTCGAAGTTCAGGTGTTCGCGCAGCTGCAGGATCGCGGACACCGTGTTGTCGAGCACCTTCGCGCCGAAGTCGGTGGCCGTGTCGCCGAGATGCACCTGACTGTGGCTCATCGGAATCGTGCCGGTGAGGCCGGTCGCGAGCTTCAGCTTGAAGTCCGACAAGCCCTGGCAGCCGAGCGAGCGGCAGAAACGGATCACCGTCGGCTGGCTCACGTCCGCCTTGCGCGCGATGTCGACGATCGGGTCGTTGATGATCGAGCGCGGATGGTTCAGCGCGAGATCGGCGACGCGGCGCTCCGCCGGCGTCAGCGCGTCGCGCATCTGGCGGATCCGCTCGAACACCGCCGACGACGCACCGCCCGAACGGTTCGACAACTGCTCCGCGAGAATCGCCGAGACGCCGAGGAACGCCGGATATTCGGCGGTGATCAGGTAGGTCGGGATGTTCTGGAGATACTGCGTGAAACGGCCCTTCGCCTCGAAGCGCGCGCGGAACGACGAGCGCGTGAACAGTTCGCCGAGCTTCAGCGCGACGCCGCCGCCGATATAGACGCCGCCGAGCGCGCCGAGCGTGAGCGCGATGCTGCCCGCGAACGCGCCGAGAATCCCGCAGAAGCATTCGACCGTCTCGAGCGCGAGCGCTTCGCCCGCATGGGCGCGCTCGACGATCTCGACCGTGTCGACGCTCGCGGCGACGCGCTTCTTGTCGCGCGCGGCGAGCGCACGATAGATGATCTCCATGCCGGGGCCGGCGCACACGCGTTCGAACGACACGTGCGGAAACTTCTTGCGCGCGTATTGCAGCACCAGATCCTCGCGCTCGTCCTGCGGCGCGAACGATGCATGGCCGCCTTCGCTGCCGAGCGCGATCCAGCGATCGTCGGCCGGAATCAGGCCGGACACGCCGAGCCCGGTGCCGGGCCCGAGCAGCCCGATCACGCTGTTCTGGCGGCGCGTGCCGCCGCCGATCTGCACGCGCTGCGCATCGGTGAGGCCGGGCAGCGCCATCGCGAGCGCGGTGAAGTCGTTGACGACGAGCAGCGTGTCGAAGCCGAGCGCGCGGCGCGTCGCCTCGATCGAGAAGCTCCAGTCGTGATTGGTCATCGTGACCTGGTCGCCGTCGACCGGGTTCGCGATCGCGATCGCCGCATGGTTCACGCGGCTGATCTTCACGTCCTTCAGATACTTGCGGATCGCGTCGGTGATCGTCGGATAGTCGGCGCCGGGATAGACGCGGATCTGCGTGATCTCGCCCGGGCCGTTTTCCAGCGCGAAACGCGCGTTGGTGCCGCCGACGTCCGCGAGCAGGCGCGGGCCGTCGGCATGCTGGGCCACGACGACAGCCTTACTTTGCGCACCAGTAGACATCGAGCTTGGTCCCCTTGTCGTTGGCCAGGTGGGAAATCGCGTTCTTCTGCAGCGTTGCGGCGGCGGCGTCGAGCACGTCGCGTTTGCGGCTGCCCGCGATCAACAGGAAGAGCCGGTCGACGCGCTTCAGCGCATCGAGTGAAAAGCTCACGCGCGCATGCGGCGCGGCGCCGGGATGCACGGCGACGAAGCGCTCCGGCGTCGTGATCGCATGGTCCCATTCGGGCGCGTCCGCGAAGATCGACGCGGTGTGGCCGTCCTCGCCCATGCCGAGCACGGCGACGGTCGGCACGCGGTAGTCGGTGTTCGCGTTCAGCGCGGCGACGTGCGCATCGAGCGCCGCGCGCGTGTCGACGAGCGGCAGGAAGCGGGCAGGGGCCGCCGCGTGCTGCAGCAGCGTGTCGCGCACGAGGTGCGCGTTGCTGGCCGCGTCGTCCTCCGGCACCCAGCGGTCGTCGACCAGCGTGACGTCGACGCCGGCCCAGTCGAGTGCCGCGTGCGACAGCGTTTGCAGGAACGGGCGCGGGCTCGTGCCGCCGGACACCGCGAGCGTCGGGCGCGCGGGGCCGGCGAGCGCGGCGCGCAGCGCCTCGCCCACGGCGCGCGCGAGCGCTTCGCTTTGCGCTTCCTGGGTGTCGAAAGCGTGAATCTCGATCACATCTCCTCCGGACTGCTTTGTCTGTTCAATTCGTGTGAATCGTGGGGCACGTTGCCGCGCGCAAGCGCGCACGGCAACGGTTTGCATCAATTTTCTTCTTCGAGCCAGCAGGTGCCGTGCTGCGCGAGCATCGCGCTCGCCGCGGCCGGCCCCCACGTGCCCGCCGCGTACGGCTTCGGCGGCTTCAGCGAGCGCGCCCATTCGTTCAGGATCGGCTCGACCCAGCGCCATGCGGCTTCCTGCTCGTCGCGGCGCACGAACAGGGCGAGGCGGCCGTTGATCACGTCGAGCAGCAGGCGCTGGTAGGCCTCCATCTGCCCTTCCTTGAAGAACTGGTCGAACGCGAGGTCGAGGTGCACGCTCGCGAGGTTCATCCCTTCGCCGGGCTGCTTCGCGAGGCAGTACAGGCGAATCGTCTCGTTCGGCTGCAGCCGGATCACGAGGCGGTTCGCGCCGGCGCGCAGCGCGGTGGGCCCGAGCGCCGAGTGCGGCACCGGACGGAAATTGACGACGATCTCCGCGACGCGATCGGCGAGACGCTTGCCGGTGCGCAGGAAGAACGGCACGCCGGCCCAGCGCCAGTTCTCGATCTCGACCTTCAGCGCGACGAAGGTTTCGGTCTGGCTGTCGGGCTTCACGCCCGGCTCGGTCGCGTAGGCCGGCACCTGCGCGCCCTTGATCACGCCCGCATGATACTGGCCGCGCACCGCGACCTTGCCGATGTCGCGCGGATCGACCGCTTTCAGCGCACGCAGCACGCGCAGCTTCTCGTCGCGCACCGAGTCGGAATCCATCGAGTGCGGCGGCTCCATCGCGACGATCGACAGCAGTTGCAGCAGGTGGTTCTGCACCATGTCGCGCAGTGCGCCCGTATTGTCGTAGAAATCGCCGCGCGCCTCGACGCCGAGCTCCTCGGCGATCGTGATCTGGATGCTCTCGACCCATTCGCGGCGCCACAGCGGCTCGAACAGTGCATTGCCGAAGCGCAGCGCGAGCAGGTTCTGTACCGGCTCTTTCCCGAGGTAGTGGTCGATTCGGTAGATCTGGTCTTCCGCGAAGATCTCGCCGACCGCGTCGTTGATCGCGTTCGACGAGCGCAGGTCGTAGCCGAGCGGCTTCTCGAGCACGATGCGCGCGCCTTCGTTCAGGCCGACCGACGCGAGCGCCTTGCAGATCGGCACGAACAGCGACGGCCCCGTCGCGAGATAGAACACGCGGATGCCGGGCAATTGCGCGACCGCGTCGCGCAGCACGGTGTAGTCCTCCGCGCGGCCGAGGTCGAGCTTCACGTATTCGATGCGCTCGAGGAAGGCGTGCCACGCGCTGTCGTCGAACGCCTTGCCGGCCGCCTTCGCCGCATGCGGCTTCACGTGCGTGTCGACCCACTCGAGATAGCCCGCCCGATCCGATTCGTGCCGCGCGACGGCAACGATCCGGCCACTTTCCGCGAGCATGTTGCCGCGGTGCGCTTCGAACAGCGCGGGCAGGATCTTGCGCATCGACAGGTCGCCGGTGCCGCCGAAAAGTACGAAGGTAAAGCTGGAATCGGTATGCATGTGTCTCCGCCGGTTGGGGTGCTGGGAAGCGATCCGTAGTGCGATAAAAATATTTTTGACACTGAATTGTAGTTTAACTACAATCCGCCGCAAGGGGTAGCACCTGGGTGAAGAAAAAAAGAAGTGCGGTCGATGAACTGCGCGAGCTTCGCCTTCGGGAACGCCTTGTGCCGAATGTTATCGGACATTGACGGTGCGCATCGTCCGCGCGCCGTCGCCCCGGGCTCGCGCCGCGGCATCGCGGCGGGCCAGAAACACAATGAGGAGACACGCCGTTGAATCGCGATTCACGCTTTCTGTAAGAGCCCGGCCGGTCATCGGCCCCGTACGCTGCACGCGTCCCGCGGCTCGATTTCCCCGTCGTTTATCAAGAAGCCGGTTCCCGGTCAGGGAACTTCACGAGTTGATTCAGTCTGGAGGAGATAAGTAATGAAAGTTCGCTCGATCATGGGCGCGCTCTGCGCCGCGGGTCTGATGGCTGGCGCCGTGGCGGCGCAGGCGGCCGAGAACGTAACGGTGCTGCACTGGTGGACCTCGGGCGGCGAGTCGAAGGCCGTCGGCGTGCTGAAGGACGACCTCCAGAAGCAGGGCTACGTGTGGAAGGACTTCGCGGTCGCGGGCGGCGCGGGCGCGGCGGCCATGACCGCGCTGAAGACCAAGGTGATCAGCGGCGACTCCCCGTCGGCCGCGCAGATCAAGGGCCCGCTGATCCAGGACTGGGCCGACCAGGGCGTGCTCGTCAACATCGATTCGGCCGCCGGCGGCTGGAACCTGGACCTGCCGCCGGAAATCGACAAGATCATCAAGTACAAGGGCCATACCGTCGCCGCGCCGTTCTCGGTGCACCGCGTGAACTGGCTCTATATCAACAAGGCCGCGCTCGACAAGATCGGCGCGAAGGTGCCGACCACCTGGCCCGAGTTCTTCGCGGTGGCCGACAAGCTGAAGGCCGCGGGCATCCAGCCGGTCGCGATGGGCGGCCAGCCGTGGCAGGACCTGACGCTGTGGGAAGACGTCGTGCTGTCGCAAGGCCCGGCGTTCTACAAGAAGGCGCTCGTCGATCTCGACCCGGCCACGCTGAGCTCGCCGCAGATGCTGTCGGTGTTCGACACGGTGCGCAAGATCCAGGGCTACTTCGACACCGGCCGCAACGGCCGTGACTGGAACCTCGCGACCGCGATGGTGATCAACGGCAAGGCCGGCATGCAGTTCATGGGCGACTGGGCGAAGGGCGAGTTCGAGAACGCCGGCAAGAAGGCCGGCAAGGACTATATCTGCGCACCGGTGCCCGGTACGGCGAATTCGTACACGTTCAACGTCGACTCGTTCGTGTTCTTCCAGCAGAAGGGCCAGAAGGACGCGACGCCGGGCCAGCTCGCCCTCGCGAAGACCATCATGACGCCGGCCTTCCAGGAGCAGTTCAGCCTGCTGAAGGGTTCGGTGCCGGTACGCCTCGGCGTGAAGATGGACAAGTTCGACGACTGCGCGAAGAAGTCGTATGCCGACGAGCAGACCGCGATCAAGTCGGGCGGCTTCGTGCCGTCGCTCGCGCACGGGATGGCGCAGGGCGACGCGACGGCCGGCGCGATCACCGACGTCGTGACGAAGTTCATGAACTCGCAGCAGGATTCGAAGAGCGCGGTCGCCGCGCTCGCGAAAGCCGCGAAGGTGAAGTAAGGCGCAACGGGCGCCCGGCCGGAAACGCATCGTCGGCCGGGCGTTTTTGCATGTGCAGCAAACGGGCTCGCCCGCGGGCCCGCGCCGTACCCGGCGCCGGCCCGGCCTGCGCCGCCCTCGTTCCAGGAGTCGAATCAAGTGGCTGCCCCTCTTAGCGGAAACGGATCCGGCGCTGCCGTCGCACGGCGCACGTCGCCGATGTCGGCCTTCGCCGATCGCTGGATTCCGAAGCTCGTGCTTGCGCCGAGCCTCGCGATCGCCGTGGTGTTCATCTACGGTTTCATCCTGATTACCGGCTATCTGTCGCTGACCAACTCGCGGCTGTTGCCGAACTACGAATTCGACGGCTTCGGCCGTTACTCGGACCTGTTCCAGAACGACGTGTGGTGGACCTCCGCCGCGAACCTCGGCTGGTTCGGGATTCCGTTCATCGCGATCTGCGTCGCGCTCGGGCTGTTCCTCGCGATCCTGCTCGACCAGCGAATCCGCAACGAAGGCGCGCTGCGCGCGATCTTCCTGTACCCGATGGCGCTGTCGTTCATCGTCACGGGCACCGCGTGGCAGTGGATCCTGAACCCGGGCCTCGGCCTGGAGAAGGTGATGCACGACTGGGGCTGGACGAGCTTCTCGTTCGGCTGGCTCGACGATCCGGACAAGGCGATCTTCTGTATCGTGATCGCCGCCGTGTGGCAGTCGACCGGCTTCGTGATGGCGCTGTTCCTCGCCGGGTTGCGCGGCGTCGACGCCGAGATCTTCAAGGCCGCGCAGGTCGACGGCGCGACGCTGCCGACCATCTACCGCAAGATCGTGATCCCGAGCATGCGCCCGGTGTTCTTCTCGGTGCTGCTGATCCTCTGTCACATCACGATCAAGACCTTCGACCTGGTCGTCGCGCTGACGGCGGGCGGCCCCGGCACGTCGTCGTCGCTGCCGGCCATGTTCATGTACACGTTTTCGTTCAACCGCGGCCAGCTCGGGCTCGGCGCGGCGTCGTCGGTGATGATGCTCGCGACCGTGGTCGCGGTGCTGGTGCCGCTGATGTATATGGAATCGAGGAGCACCCGCAATGCAGCCTAAGATGACGATCAGCCGGGCAGTGATCTATGCGGCGCTGATCCTGTTCGCGCTGTATTTCCTGTTCCCGATCTACGTGATGCTGTCGACGTCGTTCAAGGACCTCGACCAGCTGCGCACCGGCAACCTGCTGACGCCGCCGACGCACTGGACCTTCGATCCGTGGGTGAAGGCGTGGAGCGGCGCGTGTACCGGCGTGCGCTGCGACGGGATGAAGCCGTTCTTCCTGAATTCGCTGCAGATGGTGATTCCGGCCGTGCTGATCTCGTCGCTGATCGGCGCGTTCAACGGCTACGTGCTCACGCACTGGCGCTTTCGCGGCGCGGATGCGCTGTTCACGATGATGCTGGTCGGCTGCTTCATTCCGTTCCAGGTGATCCTGCTGCCGATGGCGCGCCTGCAGGGGATGCTCGGCCTCGCGAATACCATTCCGGGCCTGGTGTTCGTGCACGTCGTGTACGGCATCGCGTTCACGACGATGTTCTTCCGCAACTTCTACGTGAGTGTGCCGGCCGAGCTCGTGAAGGCCGCACGCATCGACGGCGCGGGCTTCTTCACGATCTTCACGAAGATCCTGCTGCCCGTGTCGCTGCCGATCTTCATGGTGTGCCTGATCTGGCAATTCACGCAGATCTGGAACGACTTCCTGTTCGGGATCGTGTTCTCCGGCGTCGATTCGATGCCGATCACGGTTGCGCTGAACAACCTCGTCAACACGTCGACGGGCGTGAAGGAGTACAACGTCGACATGGCAGGCGCGATCATCGCCGCGCTGCCGACACTGCTCGTCTACGTGGTCGCCGGCCGCTACTTCGTGCGCGGGCTGACGGCGGGCGCGGTGAAGGGGTAAGCGCGGTTTCATCCGATACGACGAACCGGCCGCGCGCGATGCGCGGCGCATCGAAACGAACCCGACGCGGCGCCGCAGTGCGCCGCGCGAGACGAGACAGAGGATTCAGAGCATGGCAAGCCTTTCCATCCGTGACGTGTACAAGACCTACCCGAACGGGGTGCCGGTCCTGAAGGGTGTCGACATCGAGATCGAGGACGGACAGTTCCTGATCCTGGTCGGCGGGTCGGGCTGCGGGAAGTCGACGCTGCTCAACATGATCGCCGGCCTCGAGACCGTGACGAGCGGCGAGATCTGCATCGACGGCAAGGTCGTCAACGACCTGTCGCCGAAGGATCGCGACATCGCGATGGTGTTCCAGTCGTACGCGCTGTATCCGTCGATGACGGTGCGCGAGAACATCTCGTTCGGCCTGAACATCCGCAAGGTGCCCAAGAGCGAGCAGCAGCAGATCGTCGAGCGCGTGTCGGCGATGCTGCAGATCCAGCACCTGCTCGACCGCAAGCCGGGCCAGCTGTCGGGCGGCCAGCGCCAGCGCGTCGCGATGGGCCGCGCACTGGCGCGCGATCCGTCGCTGTTCCTGTTCGACGAGCCGCTGTCGAACCTCGACGCGAAGCTGCGCATCGAGATGCGCGCCGAAATCAAGCTGCTGCATCAGCGCCTTGGCACGACGATCGTCTACGTGACGCACGACCAGATCGAGGCCATGACGCTCGGCGACCGGATCGCGGTGATGAAGGACGGTGTGGTCCAGCAGTTCGGCGCGCCGCAGGACATCTACGATTCGCCGTCGAACCTGTTCGTCGCGGGCTTCATCGGCGCGCCGCCGATGAACTTCATCAACGGCAAGCTGGTCGAGCAGGGCACCGGGATCGCGCTCGAGATCGACACGGGCGTCAAGCGCGGCGCGCTCAACCTGCCGTTCGATGGCCAGCTGAAGTCGCACGTCGGCCGCGAGGTGATCCTCGGCCTGCGTCCGGAGCGCATCACCGACGTGCGCCACGCGCATAACGGCGACGCGTCGCACCTCCAGCCGTTCGACGTGCGCGTCGACGTGACCGAGCCGACCGGCCCGGACACGCACGTGTTCGCGCAGGTCAACGGCAAGCGGATCGTGAGCCGCGTGCATCCGGCCGCGAACCCGCAGCCCGACCAGACGCTGTCGCTGCTGTTCGACGTGTCGAAGGCGGTGCTGTTCGATCCGGTGTCGGAAGAGCGGATTGCGTGAGGCGGCGCTTGCGCTGAATGAAAGAGAAGGGGCCGTCTTGAACGGCCCCTTTCGTTTTTGCGTGTGGCGATGCGCGGCGGCGTCAGTGCGGCAACCGCACGTCGAACTTGAACGTCGCGAGCCGCGCGACGAGGATGAAGCCGGTCGCGAGCAGCACGCTGTACACCGAGTCGAACTGCAGCCACGCGAGCAGCAGGTAGAACCAGCAGCCGACGAACGCGCAGGTCGCGTACGGCCGCGAATCGCGCAGGATCAGCGGGATGTCGTTGCACAGCACGTCGCGGATGATGCCGCCGACCACGCCGGTGATCACGCCCATCATCACCGCGATAAAGCGCGGCATCTCGGCATCGAGCGCGATCGCGGTGCCCGAGATGCTGAAGATGCCGAGCCCGATCGCATCGGCCACCAGCAGCAGCCGCTCGGCCGACAGCCGCGACAGCATCCGCAGCACGAACGGTGCGAACAACGCGAGCACGAAGATCGCGATCACGTAGTCGTCGTGGATGACCCAGTAGAACGGCCGGCGTTCGAGCAGGATGTCGCGCAGCGTGCCGCCGCCGAACGCGGTGGCGAGCGCGACGACGAACGTGCCGACCGAGTCGAGACGGTTCTTGCGCGCCTCGATGAAGCCCGAGATCGCGAAGGCGAGCGTCGCGATCGCTTCCAGGATCGAGATCGCGAGCGTCAGCCTAGGATGCGGCACGCGGCCCCCGATCGGCCGGCGCCGGCAGCGGCTGCAGCAGCACGAGCACCGCGCCCGCGCCGCCGTCGTGGCTGCGCGCCTCGCAGAACGCGATCACTTCTTCCTTCTGCACGAGCCACGCGCGCACCTTGCCTTTCAGCACGGGCTCCTTGCCGATCGAGCCGAGCCCCTTGCCGTGGATCACGCGCAGGCAGCGCAGCCCCTTCTTGCCGGCTTCGCGGATGAATTCCGCGAGCGCGTCGCGCGCCTCGTCGCGCCGCATCCCGTGCAGGTCGAGCTGCGCCTGCACGATCCACGCGCCGCTGCGCAGCTTGCGCACGACCTCGCGACTGATGCCGGGGCGGTGGTAGTACAGCGATTCGTCGCTGTCGAGCAGCGTCTCGGGATCGAATTCGTCGGACAGCGTCGCGTTCAGCACGTCTTCCTCGTCGCGCTGCGTCTGCTTCGGCACCGGGTCGGGCGGCGTGCGGCCGGGCTTCGCGCGCGGCGGCGCGTTCAGCGGCTGGATCGCGCCGATTTCGTTGCGGAACAGGTTCGCGTCGGCTTCCACCTGGCGCGCGACCTTCGCGGTTTCGACGCGGGTGCGCTCGCGGCGGTCGGCTTCGCCTTGCAGCGACTTGCGCAGCGCGCCGAGGCCGGCAAGGCCCTGGCCGCGCAACGTGGCGGCATCAGGCGCGGGCGATGGCGCGGCGGGCGCCGGGTTCGCGGGACGGGAGGCGATCTGCCGCTTCGCGGGATCGCTCGGATGGGGCTGGTTCTTCGCCATGATTCGGTAACCGGGCAGGCGCGTTCGGACGCGCGGGCACAAAAAAAGCCGCTGCACGGCGGCAGCGGCTTTCCGGTCAAGCCCGCTTCGCGGCAGCGGACGCCATTGTAGCGCCCGGCGGCCGAACGCTTGACGCTTACTTCTTGTCGTGCAGGCTTTCGAGGTAGCGCTGCGCGTCGAGCGCGGCCATGCAGCCCGTGCCGGCGCTCGTGATCGCCTGGCGGTACACGTTGTCCTGCACGTCGCCGGCGGCGAACACGCCCGGCACGCTGGTCGACGTCGCGTTGCCGTGCAGGCCGCTCTTCGTCAGGATGTAGCCGTCCTTCATCTCGAGCTGGCCCTGGAACAGGTCGGTGTTCGGCTTGTGGCCGATCGCGACGAACACGCCTTGCACGTTGAGATCCTGCGTCGCGCCGGTCTTCACGTTCTTGATGCGCAGGCCCGTGACGCCCGACTGCTCGCCCGTCACTTCGTCGAGCACGTGATCCCACTTGATGTCGACGACGCCTTCCTTTTCCTTCTCCAGCAGGCGGTCGATCAGGATCGGCTCGGCGCGGAACTTGTCGCGGCGGTGAATCACTGTGACCTTCTTCGCGATGCCCGTCAGGTAGAGCGCTTCCTCGACGGCTGTGTTGCCGCCGCCGATCACCGCGACTTCCTGGTTGCGATAGAAGAAGCCGTCGCAGGTCGCGCAGGCCGACACGCCCTTGCCCATGAAGGCTTCCTCGGACGGCAGGCCGAGATACTGCGCGGACGCGCCGGTCGCGATGATCAGCGAGTCGCACGTGTATTCGCCCGAATCGCCGATCAGCCGGATCGGCTGTTCGTGCAGTTTCGCGGTGTGGATGTGGTCGAATACGATTTCGGTGTTGAAGCGCTCGGCGTGCTCCTGGAAGCGCGCCATCAGTTCCGGGCCTTGCACGCCCTTTGCGTCCGCCGGCCAGTTTTCGACGTCGGTCGTCGTCATCAGCTGGCCGCCCTGCGCGATGCCGGTGACCAGCACCGGGGACAGGTTGGCGCGTGCCGCGTAGACGGCAGCCGTGTAGCCGGCGGGGCCGGAACCGAGAATCAGGACTTTGGCGTGTTTGGGCGTGGACATGTGCGAATCCGTAAAAGGCGGCCGCGGCGGGCGGGATAAGGCTCGCCGGACGGTCTGGGTTGACCGGGATGCCGTCATAGATGGGTATCAGACGCGCATTATAAAGGCCCCGTTGCTGCACTGCCGAACGAGAGTTTCAATCGTGGCGATAGCGTTTCCCGGCGGCCGGCTCGCGGCGCGGCGGGGCTGCGGGGGCCGGCAGGGTGGAGCACGGCTGCCGTTGCCCGTGGCGGCGCATTGCCGCGGGCGGGCGCCATGGGCTGGCGCCGGACGGTCCGGATCGCGTGTGCGGTGTGTGCTTCAGGTACCCGGCCCTCTTATGTAACCGTCATTTACACTTGACGGCCCGGTGCAGCGTTTACAATAAGCGCGATCGAACGACAGGCGGGCCCGCGGCCCGTCCTCTTTATACGGATTCATGGCAAAAGCTCCTTATTCCGCCCAGGCACAGGCGTTGCCGCACCGGATGTCGAAGCTCCTCACGGAGATCCGCTGGATTCTCCAGGTCGCGCTCTGCGCTTTTCTGGTGATGGCCCTGTTGAGCTACAGCCGGCGCGATCCGAGCTGGACGCACGCAGCCCAGGTGGACCACATCTCGAACTGGGCCGGCCGCGTGGGCGCATGGACGGCCGACATCATCCTGCTGCTGTTCGGCCTGTCGGCCTACTGGCTGATCGTGCCGCTCGGACGGCGCATCGCGGTCAACTACCGGCGCATCACGCGTCACGAGGCGGTCGTCGACGAACCCGAGCGGCCGATCGGCTGGCTCACCGAGATCTTCGCGTTCGTGCTCGTCGTGCTCGCGTGCGACGGCATCGAGGCGCTGCGGATGTGGTCGCTGAAGGTGCAGTTGCCGCGCGCGCCGGGTGGCGTGATCGGCGAGGCCGTGGCGGGCGCGATGTCGCACGCGTTCGGCTTCACCGGCGGCACGCTGCTGCTCTTGATCGCGCTCGCGATCGGCCTGTCGCTGTATTTCCGCTTCTCGTGGCTGTCGGTCGCCGAGCGCGTCGGCGGTGCGATCCTGTCCGCCGTCAACGTCGCGAAACTGCGCCGCGAGGCCGAGCGCGACCGCAAGCTCGGCGAGGCCGCGGCCGTGCGCCGCGAAGGCAAGGTCGAGGAGGAGCGCGTGCGCATCGAGGATCACGAGCCCGTGACGATCGTGCCGCCGGTCGTCACGCCGGCAAAGTCCGAGCGTGTCGAGCGCGAGCGCCAGGTGCCGCTTTTCACCGACCTGCCGGGCGATTCGACGCTGCCGCCGGTGTCGCTGCTCGATCCCGCGCCCAAGACGCAGGAAGCGATTTCCGCCGATACGCTCGAATTCACGTCGCGGCTGATCGAGAAGAAGCTGAAGGACTTCGGCGTCGAGGCGAGCGTCGTCGCCGCGTATCCGGGCCCGGTCGTCACGCGCTACGAGATCGAGCCGGCCACCGGCGTGAAGGGCAGCCAGATCGTCAACCTCGCGAAGGATCTCGCGCGTTCGCTGTCGCTCGTGTCGATCCGCGTGGTCGAGACGATCCCCGGCAAGAACTACATGGCGCTCGAGCTGCCGAACCAGCGCCGCCAGACGGTGCACCTGTCCGAGATCATCGGCTCGGAAGTCTATGCGGCCGCGTCGTCGGCGCTGACCCTGAGCCTCGGCAAGGACATCGGCGGCAAGCCGGTGTGCGCGGATCTCGCGAAGATGCCGCACTTGCTGGTCGCGGGCACGACCGGTTCGGGCAAGTCGGTCGGGATCAACGCAATGATCCTGTCGCTGCTGTACAAGGCGACCGCCGAGCAGGTGCGCCTGATCCTGATCGATCCGAAGATGCTCGAAATGAGCGTCTACGAAGGCATTCCGCACCTGCTGTGCCCGGTCGTCACCGACATGCGCCAGGCTGGCCATGCGCTGAACTGGACGGTCGCGGAGATGGAGCGCCGCTACAAGCTGATGAGCAAGCTCGGCGTGCGCAACCTCGCCGGCTACAACAACAAGATCGACGACGCGGCGAAGCGCGAGGAAAAGATTCCGAATCCGTTCAGCCTGACGCCGGACGATCCTGAGCCGCTTGGCCGCCTGCCGAACATCGTCGTCGTGATCGACGAGCTCGCCGACCTGATGATGGTCGTCGGCAAGAAGGTCGAGGAACTGATCGCGCGGATCGCGCAGAAGGCGCGCGCGGCCGGCATCCATCTGATCCTCGCGACGCAGCGCCCGTCCGTCGACGTGATCACCGGCCTGATCAAGGCGAACGTGCCGACGCGGATCGCGTTCCAGGTATCGTCGAAGATCGACTCGCGCACGATTCTCGATCAGATGGGCGCCGAATCGCTGCTCGGGATGGGCGACATGCTGTACCTGCCGCCGGGCAGCGGGCTGCCCGTGCGCGTGCACGGCGCGTTCGTCGCCGATGACGAAGTGCATCGCGTCGTCGAGAAGCTCAAGGAGCACGGCGAGCCGAACTACGTCGAAGGGCTGCTCGAAGGCGGCACCGCCGACGGCGACGAGGGTTCGGCAGGCGCGGGAACCGGCGAAGGCGGCGGCGAGTCTGATCCGCTGTACGACCAGGCGGTCGAGATCGTCATCAAGAACCGCCGCGCGTCGATTTCGCTCGTGCAGCGCCATCTGCGGATCGGCTATAACCGCGCGGCGCGGCTGCTCGAACAGATGGAACAGTCGGGGCTCGTGTCGACGATGTCGTCGAGCGGCAACCGCGAAATTCTTGTGCCGGCGCGCGACGCGGAATGAGTCCGCGGCGCCCGCGGCGCCGGCCACCCACGGAGAAAACCGCAATATGCAGCAACATTCGTTCGCATTGTCCCTTCGTTCTACGCGGCGCTGGCTCGGCGCGGCGCTCGCCGGCGCATCGCTGATGCTCGCGGCGACGCACGCGTTCGCGGGCGGCACCGAGCAACTGAAGGCCTTCGTGTCGCAGGTCCATTCGGCGAAGGGCGAATTCACGCAGCAGATCGTCAAGGCGCCGAGCAAGGGCGCGAGCGCCGCGCAGGTCGCGCCGAAGCCGAACGACAATTCGAGCGGCACGTTCGTGTTCTCGCGCCCGGGCAAGTTCATCTGGACGTACCAGAAGCCGTACCAGCAGGTGCTGCAGGCCGACGGCGACAAGCTCTACGTGTACGACCGCGACCTGAACCAGGTCACCGAGCGCAAGCTGAACGGCGCGCTGGGCGCGAGCCCGGCCGCGATCCTGTTCGGCAGCAACGATCTCGACAAGAACTACACGCTGCGCGATGCAGGCGAGAAGGGTGGGATCGACTGGCTCGAGATGTTGCCGAAGGCGCAGGACACGCAGTTCCAGCGGATCGGCATCGGTTTCCGCAACGGCACGCTCGCCGCGATGGAACTGCACGACGTGTTCGGCAACGTCACGCTGCTCACGTTCACGAACATCCAGACGAATCCGCCGCTGAAGGGCGATACGTTCAAGTTCGTCGTGCCGAAGGGCGCGGACGTGATCAACGGCTGAGCGGCGTCGCACCGTTGTCCCGACACGGGCCTGCCGGCAACGGCAGGCCCGTGTTGTTTACGGGCGCGGGCACCAGACGCGGGTACCAGGCGCGGGTACCAGGCGCGGGCACCAGGCGCGGGCACCAGGCGCGGGCACCGGACGCGGGCACCGGACGCGGCCACCGGGTGCGGGCCCGGCGGCGCAGTCGCGCGGCTGTCATAATATCGGGTCCTGCGGCCCGTTCGGCCGCCATTGTCTGATCTGGAGCGAGGGTTCATGTCCGACCTGTTTCAAGTCGAGCCGCGCCGGCCGCTCGCCGAGGCGCTGCGGCCCAAGACGCTCGCCGAGGTGATCGGCCAGACGCACCTGCTGGGCGAAGGCAAGCCGCTGCGGCTCGCGTTCGAATCCGGCAAGCCGCATTCGATGATCCTGTGGGGGCCGCCCGGCGTCGGCAAGACGACGCTCGCGCGCCTCACCGCGCTCGCCTTCGACTGCGAATTCATCGCGCTGTCCGCGGTGCTCGGCGGCGTGAAGGACATCCGCGAGTCGATGGAGCAGGCGAGGGACACGCTCAACCGCACCGGCCGCCACACGATCCTGTTCGTCGACGAAATTCACCGCTTCAACAAGGGGCAGCAGGATGCGCTGCTGCCGTTCGTCGAATCGGGGCTCGTGACCTTCATCGGCGCGACGACCGAGAATCCGAGCTTCGAAGTCAACTCGGCGCTGCTGTCGCGCGCCCAGGTGTACGTGCTGCAGTCGCTGAACGACGACGAGATGCGTCAGTTGCTCAAGCGTGCACAGGAAATCGCGCTCGACGGCCTCGCGTTCGAGGACAAGGCGGTCGATACGCTCATCGGTTACGCGGACGGCGACGCGCGGCGCTTCCTCAACCTGCTCGAGCAGGCGCAGACGGCCGCCTCGTCCGCCCGAATCACGACCATCGATGCCGATTTCGTCAGCAGCGCGATGACGCTGAACGCGCGGCGCTTCGACAAGGGCGGCGACAATTTCTACGACCAGATCTCGGCGCTGCACAAGTCGGTGCGCGGTTCGAGCCCGGACGGCGCGCTGTACTGGTTCTGCCGGATGATCGACGGCGGCGCGGATCCGAAATATCTCGCGCGGCGGATCGTGCGGATGGCGTGGGAAGACATCGGCCTGGCCGACCCGCGCGCGCTGCAGATGGCGAACGACGCGGCCGCAACCTACGAGCGGCTCGGCTCCCCCGAAGGCGAGCTGGCGCTCGGGCAGGCGGTGATCTATCTCGCGTGCGCGGCCAAGAGCAACGCGGGCTACAACGCGTTCAACCAGGCGATGGCGTTCGTGAAGCAGGACAAGTCGCGCGAGGTGCCCGTGCATCTGCGCAATGCGCCGACCAAGCTGATGAAGGAACTCGGCTACGGTCATGCGTATCGCTACGCGCACGACGAACCGAACGCCTATGCGGCCGGCGAGACCTACCTGCCGGAAGGCATGCGCGAGCCGCGCTGGTACAAGCCGGTGCCGCGCGGGCTCGAATCGAAGATCGCCGACAAACTCGCGTGGCTGCGCGAGCTCGACCGCGAGGCCGGCAAGAAGGACTGACCGGCCACACGCGGCGGCGGGCGCTGCGCCGGGTGCGTCAGCGCTTGCGGCCCGGCTGCTTCTTCCAGTACTCGAACGGCTCCGCGTGGCATTCGATGTCGAGTTCGGCGACCCGTGCGTGCAGGCGCTCCTGCGCATCGGCGATCGCGAGGTTGTAGATCGCCGGCGCGATTTCCTCGACGAAGAAGTGCAGCAGCGCGCCGGCCTGGATGTTGCCGATCGGCTCGTCCATGTTTTCTGTGAAATAGCGTTGCAGCGACGCGATCGCGCGGTCGCGCACATCCTTGTCCAGTTCGATGGCCATCGGGTTCCTTGAGTTGCGGTGACGGGCGGCAGGTGTTTCGTTCGATGCGTTGCCGCGGGCGGGCGCGGGCGTTTCGCGATTCCGCAGCGGTTCGAAGCCGTGCGACTCGCCGGCTGCCGAGCGGCGGAACGGCAATGCGATACTGCCATGGCCATCGCACCACGGTCATCGCCCGTTTGAGGCATTGTCCGTTCGTCCAGTGCCGTGGCGACCGCGCGGTGCGTTAGAATTCCCGTCTTACACAACGATTTCCCAAGTCCTCCCATGCTCGACATCCAGTTGCTGCGCAAAGACCTCGACGGCGTCGCGAAGCGCCTCGCCGATCGCGGCTACACCCTCGACGTCGCCGCGTTTTCCGCCCTCGAAGCGGAACGCCGCGCGATCCAGACCCGTACCGAAGAGCTCCAGGCGCGCCGCAACAGCCTGTCGAAGCAGATTGGCGCGATGAAGGGAAAGGGCGAGGACACGTCGGCCGTGATGGCCGAAGTCGGCGGGATCGGCGACGAGATGAAGGCGTCGGAGGCCAAGCTCGGCGAGATCCAGACGCGCCTGTCCGACCTGATGCTGGGCATGCCGAACGTCGCGCACGAAAGCGTGCCGGTCGGCAAGGACGAGGCCGACAACGTCGAGGTGCGCCGCTGGGGCGCGCCGCGCCAGTTCGACTTCGAGGTGAAGGATCACGTCGACGTCGGCACGCCGCTCGGCCTCGATTTCGAAACCGGCGCGAAGCTCGCCGGCGCACGCTTCACGATGCTGCGCGGCTCGATCGCACGCCTGCACCGCGCGCTCGCGCAGTTCATGATCGACACGCACACGCTGCAGCACGGCTACAGCGAGACGTACACGCCGTACATCGTGAATCCCGAGATCCTGTACGGCACGGGCCAGCTGCCGAAGTTCGCGGACGACATGTTCCGCGTCGAGAAGGGCGGCGGCGAGAACACGATCACGCAATACCTGATCTCGACGTCCGAGATCTCGCTGACGAACACCGTGCGCGAATCGATCGTCGAAGGCTCCGCGCTGCCGATCAAGCTCACCGCGCATTCGCCGTGCTTCCGCTCGGAAGCCGGCTCGTACGGCCGTGACACGCGCGGGATGATCCGCCAGCACCAGTTCGACAAGGTCGAGATGGTGCAGGTCGTCGCGCCGGACGCATCGTACGCGGCGCTCGACGAGATGGTCGGCCACGCGGAAGCGATCCTGCAGAAGCTCGGCCTGCCGTACCGCGTGATGGCGCTGTGCACGGGCGACATGGGTTTCTCGGCCGCGAAGACGTTCGACCTTGAAGTGTGGCTGCCCGCGCAGAACACCTATCGCGAGATCTCGAGTTGCTCGAACACCGAGGCGTTCCAGGCGCGCCGGATGCAGGCGCGTTTCCGCAATGCGCAGGGCAAGCCGGAACTCGTGCATACGCTGAACGGCTCGGGCCTCGCGGTCGGACGCACGCTCGTCGCGGTGCTCGAGAACTACCAGAATGCCGACGGTTCGGTCACGGTGCCGGAAGCACTGCGTCCGTACATGGGCGGCATGGAACGCATCGACGCGCCTGCGCAGGCGTCGTAACGCGGCCTTCAAACCCCTCGCAAAAAATTTGCAGAAAGGGCTTGTCAGCCAGGAATCGATCGTCTTATAATCTTTTTCTCGCGGAAACGACCGGCCGTGAGATGTAGCAAGGAAGGAGAGGTGGCAGAGTGGTCGAATGTACCTGACTCGAAATCAGGCGTACGGTTTCCCCGTACCGTGGGTTCGAATCCCACCCTCTCCGCCAAAATACGAAGCCCCGTGATCCGAAAGGATCACGGGGTTTTTCGTTTTGGTCGCCCGGTCATGAGCGAGGCTGCGTCGATGCCGGTGTACGATAGCGCGCAGGCGCATGGGCCGGCCGACACACGTTGAACCATAAAAGCCACAATGAGAGCGAGCACGGGGATCTGGGGAAGGCTGACGGGAGCTGTATTGCTGGCGGCGCTCGCGGCCGGCGTGTGTGTCACGAATGCGGATTGGGTCGTGAATCCCGACAGCGTCGTCGAGCTCGCGAAGAGCGTCGCAATCGGGTTCGCGGCAAGCGGGTTCCTTGCAGCCTTGTCCTGCGTACGCCGCTATCGTGACATCACGCGAATGCTGCGCTGTCGCGAATTTGCATTCGCGCTACTGAGCGTGGCGCTGCTCGCAACGCTCAGCGCGGCCTTCGCCGTGCTCGATTATCTCTGTGTGGCGCTCGCCCCGCCGCCGGTCGAAAGCTATCTCGTTCGCTTCGATGCGATGCTTGGTTTCCATTGGCCGGACCTGTACCGATGGGTGATGGCGCAAACGGGCCTGCACCGTGTGCTCGATCTCGCGTATCGCAGCGGCATGCCGCAACTGATTGCTGTGCCGTTCATCCTGGCGGCGGCCCGCCGCGTCGACGATCTTGCCGAGTTCGTCGCGCAGTTCATGTTTGCGGTGATCGTGGTCGTGCTCGTCTCCACGCCGTTCCCGGCTGCCAGTGCATTCATCCATTTCGGCATCACCGACCCGGGCACCGCATCGACGGTGACACACTACGACCTGCTGCGCAGCGGGCAATTCCATCGGTTGAACCTGGCCGAATCGCAGGGGCTCGTGTCGTTGCCGTCGTTCCATGTGATGCTGGCGCTGCTGTTCGCGTATGCGGTGCGGCATGTCCGCTACGTGTTTCCGGCCGCGGTCGTGCTGAATGCGGTGATGATCGCATCGACGCCGACGCAGGGCGGTCACTACCTGGCTGACGTGATTGCCGGGCTCGTGTGCGGTGTGCTGTCGATCGTCGCGGTGCGTCGCTGGATGGCCGGCCGGCGCACGACCGAGACGGCCGGACCGCGCGCGGCAAGTCCGACCTGATCGCGCGGCACCCGAGTCACGACACACCGGCCAGCACGCGCTGGTCGGCAACCCCCGGTCCCCACCGTTGCCGGATCGCCGTCTTCCTCACGGCCGCCCCCCGGATACCCGCCGCCGCTTTCCTGCTTCAGCCTTGGCTCCGCGCGCCGTTAACAGTGAGCGGTGGCAAGCGCCTTCCGCGCCGTCGCCGCTCCCCGTCGATTCAAGGTCCCATGAAGCTGAGCTACAAGATTCCCCTCGCATTCGCCATTGCGCTGCTGCTGATGTTCTGCGGTGCGCTATACGGTATCCGCATCCTCAATCGGTCGATCGATACGTTCGCGAACGACGTGCAGACGCATGTCGCCAACGAGCGGCTCGTGTCGGCGACGCTCGTTCAGTTCAAGCTGCAGGTCCAGGAATGGAAGGACACGCTGCTGCGCGGCAAGCAGCCCGACAAGCTCGACAAGTACTGGCAGGCATTCCAGACGCGCGAGCGCACGGTCGACACGCTCGCCGCGCAACTCGTCAACCAGTTGCCGCCCGGCGAGAGCCGCACGCTCGTCGAGCAGTTCATGCGCGCGCATACGGCGATGGGCGACGGCTACCGGCGCGGGTTCGACGCATTCAAGGCCGCGGGTTTCGAGCCAACTGCCGGTGACGCGGCCGTGGCGGGCGTCGACCGGGCACCCGCCGAGCTGCTCGAGCGCGCGGCGAAGACGATCGCCGACGAGAGCGCCGACGTGTCGGCGCAAACAAGTCGCGACGCGCGCCACGCGACCACGGCAAGCGTCGTGCTGATGCTGATCGTGCTCGGCATCGCGATGATCGGGGCGTTCCTGTTCAGCCGCGCGATCCTGCGGCCGCTCGATCGCGCGGTCGCCTGCGCGCAGGCGGTGGCCGGCGGCGACCTGACGCGCGACGTCGACGCGGCGGGCCGCGACGAGATCGCCGATCTGCTGCGTGCGTTGCGGACGATGCAGGCGAGCCTGTCGGGTGTCGTGCTCGAGGTGCGTACGCATGCCGAAGCCGTCGCGACCGCGAGTGCGCAGATCGCATCGGGCAATCACGACCTGTCGTCGCGCACCGAGGCGCAAGCCGCGTCGCTCGAGGAAACCGCCGCCAGCATGACCGAACTGACGGATATCGTGCGCCAGTCGGCCGGGTATGCGCAGCACGCGGCGCAACTGGCACAGGACGCATCGGATATTGCGTCCGCGGGCGGCAGTGTGATGACGGACGCCGTCGACACGATGAGCGGCATTGCCGCCAGTTCGGCGAAGGTTGGCGAGATCATCGCGGTCATCGACAGCATCGCATTCCAGACCAACATCCTCGCGCTGAACGCGGCCGTCGAGGCGGCGCGGGCGGGCGAGCAGGGGCGCGGCTTCGCGGTTGTCGCGTCGGAGGTTCGCACGCTCGCGCAGCGCAGTGCGGCCGCCGCGAAGGAGATCAAGGCGCTCATCGAGCAATCGACGCGGCGGGTCGACGAGGGCGCCGTGCTGATCGGCCGCGCGGGCGAATCGATCCACGAGATCGTCGGCGCGGTGCAGCGGGTCACGACGATCGTCGGCGAGATCTCGTCCGCATCGCAGGAGCAGAGCGGCGGCATCCAGCAGGTGAACGTCGCGGTCACGCAGATGGATGAAGCGACGCAGCGCAACGCGGCGCTGGTCGAACAGGCGTCGGCCGCAACGCAGGCGCTGGCCGAGCAGGCGAGCGCGCTGCGGCACGCGGTCGCCGTGTTCAGGCTGCCGCAAGCCGCGTGACGATATCGCCGATCGCGACCGCACCGCCTGGCATCACGCCGTGGCCGAATACTGCGCGAGCACGCGAGCGCGGATCGACGGCTTGATGTTCGATTGCGCCATGTTGCCGCCGTAGTGCGCGACGACACGCGGATTCATCACGCGATACCAGAGCGGCGGCACATAGGCGAACAGGATCATCGTCGCGTAGCCGGCCGGCAGTTGCGGCGAGTCGTCGAAGTGGCGCAGCGCCTGGTACGAGCGCGTCGGGTTCGCGTGATGGTCGGCGTGCCGCTGCAGCTGATACAGGAACAGGTTGGTGACGACGTGATTGCTGTTCCACGAATGCTGCGGCGCGCAGCGTTCGTAGCGGCCGCTCGGCAGCTTGCGGCGGCCGAGCCCGTAGTGCTCGACGTAGTTGACGACTTCGAGCAGCGACGCGCCGTACACGGCCTGGATCACGAGGAACGGGATCACGACCTTGCCGGCCATCGCGATCGCGATGCCCCACACGACGACGGTCATTGCCCACGCATGCAGAACCTCGTTGCGCCAGGTCCACGGCGAATGCCCGAGCCGCTCGAGGCGCGCCTTTTCGAGCCGCCAGGCCGAGCGGATGCTGCCCGTCACCGTGCGCGGCAGGAAGGCCCAGAACGATTCGCCGTAGCGCGCGCTCGCCGGGTCCTCGGCCGTCGCGACGCGCACGTGATGGCCGCGGTTGTGCTCGACGAAGAAGTGCCCGTACGCAACCGGCGCGAGCGTGACTTTCGCCAGCCAGCGCTCGAAGCGGCTGGTCTTGTGCCCGAGTTCGTGCGCGGTATTGATCGAGATGCCCGTCGCGGCGCCGAGCGACAGCGCGAAGCCGACGTAGTCGTACCACGCGAGCGCATGCGTGCCGACGATCCACACGCACATGAAGAACGCAACGTATTCGACCAGCGTCGCGAGATAGACGATGTAGCGGTAGTAGCGTGCCCGTTCGAGGTGCGGGACGACGGCTTCGGGTGGATTGTCGCGATCGTCGCCGATCAGCGTGTCGAGGATCGGAATCACACCGAACGCGAACAACGGGCCGAACCACCAGAACACGTGAAGGCCCGTCGACAACGCAAGCTGGGCCGAGAGGATCGGCAGCGTGATCGTCAGCGCACCGAGCAGCCACAGATAACGTTTGCCATCCGACCAGCCCGAGGCCGATTCGTCGGTCATTGCCATTGTCTCCCTCCTTTCGGGGCCGGCTCCTGCGCTTGCGGGCGCGATGGCCGGACCTGCACGTTTATCGTCGTTCGAATCGTCGTTGGTCCGCGACACGGCGCACGGCACCGGATCGGTGGCCCGGCTGTGCCAGTTATACGACCGTCGCGCACGCTTTCCAAACCCCGGCGCTAGGCGTGGAACTCCAAACGGCGAGCCGTGCATGCCGCGCGTCGGGAAGGGCCGGCACGGGGGTGATTGAAACAGCCCCACGCAGGCCCGATCCACCCGTGCGGCCGAGGTCTCGTCAGAGGAATGGGTGTTGTGACGCTCGCGTGCCGCCGGCGGTGAGCTTCGCAACGAATGTTGCAATGCAATAAGTACGGCTCAACGACGTGCGGTGGCGCAGCTCTTTTCCGTACATATGTTACGAACGATTACGGCCGTGGCGACGAAATGCCGGTTGTTCGCCGCATGAAATGCCATACATGACAAGGCGAGCCGGGCGACATGTCCGACCTTGCGATTCGGTTGCCATGCGTCGCTGCGCTTCGGCGCGCCGATGCTGCATCTGCACACCCGCGCGTGCGCGGCATCCGTTGCCTTTCGATCCGCGCTGTCATTTGAAAATAACGATTTGACTCATGCCCCGCTTTCGGTTGAAGCTAGTAGCTTGCTGTCCGAAGGGGGCTGTGCCTGCATGAGTTCGACCTTGACCGTTCGTCGTATCGCTGCCGACCAGGGCCGCGTGTATCGCGAACTCCGCGCCGCGTCACTGCGTGAGCCCTACGCGCCCGGCGAAGCGCCGGAGGCCGAATTGCTGAACGTCGATGCCGACGCGGCGGCGGCCATCGCCGCGCTGCGCGCCACGTCCGACGAGTCGACGACTTTTCTGCTGTACACCGAAGGCCATCCGGCCGGCATGATCGGCGCGTATTTCGACAATACGCCCGAGCGGCGCGCGTTCGTCAGCGAGCTGTGGGTCGCGCACGCGGTCCGTCATCTGCGCGGCGGCGTGCTGTTGCTGGAAACGGCCACCGCGTGGCTGGCCGAACGCGGTGCGCAGGACGTCTATGCATGGATCGCCGATGCGAACCGCAACGCAATCCGTTTCTACGAACGCGCGGGTTTCGGCAACACGGGCGAGCATGCACCAATCGCGCGCATGCCCGGCGCGATGAAGTCGTTGTTCGTGTCGCACTTCAACACACCCTGACGCATGAACGCGCGGGCCGCACGGCGCAATGAAGCCCCGGTCGCCCGTCCCACTGCCCGCCTGCTGGTCGCGCGTTCGCCGCGACCTGGTTTCCCAAAAATGATGGCTGCACGCGTGGACGCCTGTAAAATACGCAAAAATTTTTTGCAGAGTGTCCATGTCGCTTAAAAAATCGCCATTCTTCGAGCTGCGCAGCGGATCGGTCGATACGTTGCTGTTCACCGTGAAGACGACCGATCTCGATGCGTTGCGTACCGAACTGGTCAAGCGCTTCGAAGCGACTCCCGAGTTTTTTGCCGATGATGTCGTCGCGATCGACGTCCGCCGCCTCGCGGACGGCGAACGCGTCGCGCTCGCCGACATCCGTCAGATGCTGAACGACGTGCGGATGCGCCCGGTGGGCGTCGTCGCGCTGGCCACGCAGGGCTGGGCGGGGGAAGCCGGCCTGCCGTTGCTGGAGGCGCGCGATCGCCGCGTGTCGGCCGGGAAGCCGGCCGACGAAGCGGAGCCTGCGCCTGTCGTTGCCGAGGCCGTTGCGGCTGCCGCGGCAGCCGAACCGGCGCCGGAGCCTGCGCCGACGTCGATTCCGGCGGGCGGCCAGACGCTGGTGATCGATCGGCCGCTGCGTTCGGGGCAGCAGATTTACGCGAAAGGGGACCTCGTGGTGCTTGCGCCGGTCAGTCACGGCGCCGAGATCATCGCGGAAGGCAACATCCACATCTACGCGCCGTTGCGCGGCCGCGCACTCGCGGGCGTGCACGGCAATCACGACGCGCGCATTTTCTGCACGTGTCTCGAACCGGAACTGATTTCAATCGCGGGTATCTATCGAACGACCGAGAACCCGTTGCCCGCCGACATACTGGGCAAAGCGGTGCAGATCCGGCTCGAAGAGGAAAAACTGATGATCGAACCGCTGCGCCTGACGTAATTCACGCGGCGCACGCCGGATCGATCGGCTCTCATTGACGAACACAGGGTATTGGGTAAATGGCAAAAATCATCGTGGTGACTTCGGGCAAGGGCGGCGTGGGCAAGACGACGACCAGCGCGAGCTTCGCGTCCGGCCTCGCGCTGCGGGGCCACAAGACGGCCGTGATCGACTTCGACGTTGGCCTGCGCAACCTCGATCTCATCATGGGCTGCGAGCGGCGCGTGGTGTACGACCTCGTCAACGTGATCCAGGGCGAAGCGAACCTGAACCAGGCGTTGATCAAGGACAAGAAGTGCGAGAACCTGCACATCCTGCCGGCGTCGCAGACGCGCGACAAGGATGCGCTCACGCGCGACGGCGTCGAGAAGGTGCTGAACGACCTGGTTGCGATGGACTTCGACTTCATCGTCTGCGATTCGCCGGCCGGGATCGAAGCCGGTGCGCTGCATGCGATGTACTTCGCCGACGAAGCGCTGATCGTCACGAACCCGGAAGTGTCGTCGGTGCGCGACTCGGACCGCATTCTCGGCATCCTGTCGTCGAAGACGAAGCGCGCGACCGAAGGCAAGGATCCGATCAAGGAGCACCTGCTGATCACGCGTTACAGCCCGAAGCGCGTGAGCGAAGGCGAGATGCTGTCGCTCGAGGACATCAGTGAGATCCTGCGCATCAAGCTGATCGGCGTGGTGCCCGAATCGGAAGCCGTGCTGCACGCATCGAACCAGGGGCTGCCGGCCGTGCATATCGACGGCACCGACGTAGCGGAAGCGTACAAGGATGTCGTCGCTCGCTTCCTCGGTGAGGACAAGCCGCTGCGCTTCACCGATTACCAGAAGCCGGGCCTGCTGCAGCGCCTCTTCGGCAGCAAGTAACGGAGGCCGCCCATGTCCATCCTTTCGTTTCTCCTCGGTGAGAAGAAGAAGTCCGCATCGGTCGCGAAGGAGCGCCTGCAGCTCATCATCGCGCACGAGCGGGTCGGCGGCCGGCCGCCGGCCGATTACCTGCCGGCGCTGCAGAAGGAGCTGGTCGCGGTCATCTCGAAGTACGTCCGTATTTCGAACGATGACATCCGCGTGAGCCTCGAGCGCCAGGACGATCTCGAAGTCCTCGAAGTGAAGATCGAGATCCCGCAAGCCTGACTTTTGCCGGTCTCTCTCCGCACGGCGGCGCATGCCGCCGTGCGCGTCTTACGCCCTGTTGCACTTTCGGGCTCGCCGTAACACGGTGTCTGTCGGCCGTTGGTCGACCTCCCGCATTGAACGAATACGCTCGCGTCGCTCGCGTTATTTATCAATCAGGAGGTTGTGATGGCTGTCTCTGCTGTTCAATGTCGTATCGTTTCGCTCGCGCTGTTCGCCGCGGGCCTGTCAGCCGTCGCCGCGCCGCTCGCTGCACGCGCGGACGAGATTCTCGTCGGCGCGCCGGTGTTGGTGCAATCGGGCCGGATGGTCGTCGCCGAACCGGTGGCCGTGCCCGCCCAGGAAATCGTCGTCGTCGCGCCGAACGCGCCGCCGGCCGTGCGCTACGAGGTCGTGCCCGACGCGCGCGTCGGCTATGTGTGGGAGCGCGGTCACTGGCACTGGGATCATGGTCGCTACGTGTGGATCGGCGGCCACTGGGAAGCCGAGCGTATCGGCATGCACTGGGTGCCGGGCCACTGGGATCAGCGCGGCCCGAACTGGTTCTGGACCCGCGGCCACTGGGCTTGACGGAGGCGTGCGATGAAACGAACCGCCATTGTCATCGCGCTCGTCGCGATCACGCTCGCCGGCTGTATCGTCGTGCCGGCCCGGCCTGTCTACTATCGGCCGGCGCCGGTGGTGATCTACTGAGCGTCGCCCGGGCCCGGTTGCGCCCGGCCGTTCGCGCCGGATGCAGGCCGGTCGCCGTCATGCGGCGTCGCCGGCGTGTGCGTGGCGCCGTTGTCGGCCGCCGGGGCGCCCGGCTTGCGACCATCCCCTTCGCGCAGCGTGTCGAGCGGATCGGCGGGCGCTGCGGCCGCGTCCTGCGGCTCGGTGACGCCGGTTGCCGCCGCCGGCGCCGCTGCGCGGGCCGGTTCAACGGCTGCCGCGGGCGGCGCGAGATAGCGCTGCGCGAGCGTTTCGTAGAGCGGCGGCGCGAAGAAGCGCGCCATGCGGCTCGACACCAGCGCGGTCGCCATCAGCGAAATCACGAGCGCGTGGCCGTTGATCATCTCCATCACGATCACGAACGACGTGATCGGCGACTGCGTGACCGCCGCGAGGTAGCCGACCATCGCCAGCGCGATCAGCATCGGCAGGCTCATATGGCTGAACACGATGTGCAGCACGTTGCCGAACCCGGCGCCGATCGACAGCGACGGCGCGAAGATCCCGCCCGGGATGCCCGGCAGGTACGACGCAACCATCGACACCATCTTCAGGAACGGATAGAACACCGACAGCTGTTCGTGGCCGTCGAGCAGGCCGCGTGCCTCGGCATAGCCGCTGCCGAACGTCGTCCCGCCCGACACGATGCCGACGACGGCGATCACGAAGCCGCACACCGCCGCGAACGCGATCGGGCGCTCGCGATACAGGCTGAGCAGGCGCGCGGGCAGCCAGCGCCCGGTATTGAGCAGCAGCCAGCTGAAGAGGCCGCCCGCGACGCCGGTCACGAGCGCGGTGACGAGCACGGCGACGGCGAGCATTTTCGGGAAATGCTGGCCGGCGTCGATCGTGCCGAAGTACGTGTAATTGCCGTTCAGGCCCAATGCGACGACACCGGCGAGGATGATCGCGGTGATCAGCACGCCGCTTGCGCGCGCGGAGAAGCTGCGGGTCAGTTCCTCGATCGCGAACACGATCCCGGCGAGCGGCGTATTGAACGCGGCCGACAGGCCGGCCGCCGCGCCGGCGAGCACGAGTTGCCGCTCGATTTGCGCGTTCGAGCGCGGGTAGAAGCGCCGCAGGTTGAACATCAGCGCCGCGCCGACCTGCACGGTCGGGCCTTCGCGGCCGATCGTGAAGCCGCCGAGGATCCCCAGGAACGAGATCAGGACCTTGCCGAACAGGATCCGCAGCGTGAGCAACCGCGCGCCGAACGTGCCCGGGCTCGCATGCAGCGTCGCGATGACCTGCGGGATCCCGCTGCCCTCCGCGCCGCGAAAGAAGCGGCGCGTCATCCACACGGATGCTGCGGCGATCGACGGCGTGAGCAGCAGCGGCAGCCATGCGGCGTGCTCGCGCAGCGTGCGGAACGTGTCGTAGCCCCAGTCGATCAGCCGCGCGTACAGCACGGCCGCGAGGCCCACGGCGATCGCGCCGAGCCAAAATACACCGTACTGGCGCCAGATCCGCAGCGAGCGGCGGGTGAGGGCGGGAAACAGAGTGGGAAGGGTGGAGCGTTGCATCGGCGGCGTGCCGGAGGGGCAAAAATGCATTATAAAAAGAACCGGATGCAGGACTCGACAAACCTTCACAAAAACGATGCATTTTGTTGCAAATGTAATGTCGGTGTAATGTTTGTACCCTCCTAGCGTCGTTAGCATGGCGCAATGGTCCGATATATCCCACAAAGAACGTGAAACGCATCCTCATCGTGAAAGTGACGTCGCTCGGCGACGTCGTCCAGACGCTGCCCGTCGTCGCGGATCTCCATCGCGCCTTTCCGGGCGTGGCGGTCGACTGGGCCGTCGACGAATCGTGCGCGGAGGTCGTGCGCTGGCACCCGGGCGTGAGCAATGTGCTTGGCGCGCCGCTGCGGCGGTTCAAGAAGCTGCGCAACGGCGGCGACCTGAAGGCGATCTCCGCGTCGATCGGCGCGCTGCGCGCGCATCGCTACGATGCGGTCATCGATCTGCACGGCGTCTACAAGAGCGCGATCATCTCGGTACTCGCGCGCGCCGCGCGCCGCGTCGGCTACCAGACGCAGGATCTCGGCGAGACGGGCGCCCGTTTTGCGTATTCGCATCGCTTCGGCCCCAGGCCGGACTGCGATGCATGGCACGGGATGCGCGTGAGCGCCGGCGAGGCGCTGGGCTATGTACCCGAAGGCATCGCCACGTATGGAATCGTCCCGCCGCAGGATGCGAGCCTGCCGCCCGCCGTGACCGACGGCGCGCCGTTCGTGCTGCTGTTTCACGCGACTTCCAATCCGGACAAGAAATGGCCGGCCGACCACTGGGCCGCGCTGGCCACCCGGATGATGGCGCGCGGCGTGCGCGTGCTGTTGCCGTGGGGGTCGCCCGCCGAGCATGACGACGCGCAGGACATTGCCGCGCGCGCGCCGGGCGCGATCGTGCTGCCGGCGATGTCGGTGCGCGAACTCGGCGCGGCCATCGGCCGGGCCGCAATCGTGGTGGGGGTCGATACGGGGTTCGTGCACATGGCGCACGCGCTGCAGCGGCCGACCGTGATGATTTTCGTCGCGACGTCGCGCCACCATTGCGGGATCGGCGGGGCACCGAATGCCCTGTCGATCGGCGAGCCGGGCGCGCCGCCGTCGGTTGCGCAGGCACTCGATGCGATCGATACGGTTGGTCCGGCCTATGCCGCACGGCAAGCGCAGCTGACGGCCTAGGGCCCCGCGATTCGCCTGCACCGGCCGCGCGGAAGCGAAGCCGGCCGGTTCAGGCGAGCAGCGCTTCGAACGCGACCACCGCGGCGATGGCCGCCAGGTTGGCGAGCAGCGCGTCGAACAGCAGTCCGCGCCAGGTTTTCGGCCGGAAGCGCGCCGCGAGCAGCAGGGCGGCACCCAGCGCGAGCGCCAGGATCAGGAGGAGGTCGGCGTTGTCGAGGCGGATGTTCATCGCGGCGGCTCCTTCGGGGAGGGATCCCGTGGGCGCGCAGCGGCGCACCCACGGTCGAGTATAGGCAGCGCCGCCCGCCGCACAACCCGGTGCGCCCCGGAGGCTCAGACGAGCGATGCGTCGCGGGTTTCGCGCATCAGCAGCACGCCGATCAGGCTGATTGCCGCCGCGACCGATACGTACCCGCCGACCCACGACAGGCCGCCATGCGCGGCGAGCAGTTGCGCGATGTACGGCGCGATCGACGCGCCGAGGATCCCGCCGAGGTTGTACGCGACGCCTGCGCCCGTATAGCGGACGTTGGTCGGGAACAGCTCGGGGAGCAGCGCGCCCATCGGCGCGAACGTCACGCCCATCAGAAAGAGCTCGAGCGTGAGGAACAGGGCGACGAGCGGCATCGAACCGCTGCCGAGCAGCGGTTCCATCGCGAAGCCGGACAGCAGCGCGGCGATCGCGCCGACGGCCAGCACCGGCTTGCGCCCGAAGCGGTCCGACGCCCATGCCGACAGCGGCGTCGCGAGCCCCATGAACACCACCGCGAAGCACAGCAGGCCGAGGAAGCTCTGGCGCGGAATATGCAGCGTCGACACGCCGTACGACAGCGAGAACACCGTCGAGATATAGAACAGCGTGTAGCAGACCACCATCGCGAGCGCGCCGAGCAGCGTCGGCCGCCAGTGTTGCGAGACGAGCGTCGCGACCGGCACGCGCACGCGCTCGTTGCGATCGAGCGTGGCCTGGAACGCCGGCGTCTCGGTGATCTTCAGTCGCACGTACAGGCCGAGCGCGACGAGCACCGCGCTGACGAGGAACGGGATGCGCCAGCCCCAGCTGCGGAACTGTTCGTCGGACAGCGACAGCGCGAGCGCGAAGAACAGCCCGTTCGACATCAGGAAGCCGACCGACGGGCCAAGCTGCGGGAACATCCCGAACCAGCCGCGCTTGCCTTGCGGCGCGTGCTCGGTTGCGAGCAGCGCCGCGCCGCCCCATTCGCCGCCGAGGCCGATCCCCTGACCGAAGCGCAGCACACACAGCAGCACCGGCGCGAGCGCGCCGATCGTGTCGTAGCCGGGCACGAAGCCGATCGCGGTGGTGGACACACCCATGACGAGCAGCGACGCGACGAGCGTCGATTTGCGGCCGATGCGGTCGCCGAAGTGGCCGAAGAGGAACGAGCCGATCGGCCGTGCGATGAACGCGATGCCGAACGTGACGAAGGCAGACAACGCCTGTGCGGTCGCGGAGCCATGCGGAAAGAACACGGGGCCGATGACGAGCGCCGCGGCGGTCGCGTACACGTAGAAGTCGTAGAACTCGATCGCGGTGCCGATGAAGCTCGCGAACACGATGCGCCGGTGGCTGACGGCGCCGGCCGAACCGGTTGCGTGTGCAACGGCCGGGGGAGATGCGGACATGGATGTCTCCGTTTTGTCGTTGGGGCGGTCGGCTGGGCGTGCGCTCGGGCAGGCGGGCGCCTGCCGGGAGAGCCGCCGAGCGGATGATGCGGTAGCGGTGTGGACGCGCGCCGTGGCGCGGACGTCACCCGCCGGTCGACGATGGAGACGGATAGGTCGCCGCCGCACGGTGCCGGCATGGTCGGCTCGCATGCCGGGTGCGGCGTACGAACGAACGCGCGCGCGGGAGGATGGCCGCGCGATTGCGGAAAATTATAGCCAGCGCCGCGACATAGCGGCAATCACGGACGGGCGCGGGCTCAGTCGAGCGATTGCGCCTGCGCCGACGCGGTGCTTTGCAACTGGAAGCGGCCGTCGTCGTTGAACAGCCAGCCTTCCATCATCTCGATCCGACCATTGCCGTCCAGCAGTTTCGACGGCGGTGCCGGCAGCGGGGCCGAGCGGCGCAGCGACGCGAGCGCGAGCGCTTCCGCTTCGCTGTCGCCATTGCTGCGATAGACGGATGCGTTGACGAGGCGGCCGCTGCGATCGACGGTGAACGCGACGACGACGAGCGAGCGCAGCATCGCCTGCGGCGTCCCGCGCGACACGCTGGACGGATTGTGCTCGGCGACGCAGCGCGCGACTTCCACGCGGTACTGGGCGAGATTCCCGCTGCGCGTGATCGACGGGATGGTCACGACAGAGTGCACCGACGGCGGCGGCGTGATCGTGCAGGCGGCAAGCATCGTGGCGGCGACCAGCGCGACAACGCGCGGCCGGTCGACGCGAGGGCAGGGAAGAGATGGCATGGGGAAGTGCCGGAGGGTGACGATAAAAAAATGATAGACGCCCATGCACGACGTGTTATCGGGAGAAACGCATAAGGCGCGCGCCGCGACGTAGCGATTCGCAGATGATGGCGAGCGGCGGCCCGCCGGTGTCGCGATGTGACGTGACATGTGACGTTGCGCGCACGCGAGTCGCGCGCAGCGGCGGCGATGAATGCGGCGGGCCCGGCTCAGTAGCCGTGCGTCACGAGCGACAGAACGGACAGGTCCGGATGCGTGCCGTCGATGATGCTCTTGCCGATGTGCACGGCTTCCCGAACCGCTTCGTCGACGCTCGCGTAGCTTTCCTCGCCGTCCGCGTGGAAGGGCACCGCATGATCGGGCAGCGCGGGATTCACGCCAGGATGGCAGACATAGCCGGTGTAGGTATAACGCGTGTCGCTGCCGGGGGCGAGGCCCGGCACGACGTGGATCTCGAAGCCTTCGTAATCGACGTGATCCGTCGCTGTCGACAGTTCGGTCATGGCGGTCTCCGTGTGCCGCTCGCACGGATGGCGCGGGCGGCCTCGAGTCGCGGCGGCGGTCGTGTCGCCGTGCTGATCGAATTCTAGGCGATGGCGGCCCGGGCCGTGAGGCTTGTGCGCATGGCCTGCGGCGACGTCGAGCGTGCCGGGTCGCGCGTTACCGCGCGCAGCGCGCGTCCTTGCGCTGCACGACGAGGATCACCGGATACTTCTGACCATGATCGAGTTCCACCGTCGCGACGACCGTCAGCGTCGCCGGGTCGGAATCGTCGTACACGCTGACCTGCTCATTGCGGATATACGTCACGCCGGTGCAGTTCGACGCGCGCCCATCATCCGACACCTTGCACTGGATCTCGTTTTCCTTCAGGTAGTTGTACGGCGTCGGGCTCGCGAGATATTCGCGCAGGCCGCGCGGCGAGCCGCCGACGCCCTTCACGTACGCGATCGCGCACGACGGCGTTTGCGCGTCGGCGCCGGAGGCGGAATCGGCGGCAGCTGCGTGCGTGCTGACAGCGGCCAGCAGGGCGACGAGCGACGAGGCGATGAAGGGCTTCATGACGTGGGTTTCCCGTTTCGCGAATCGGAGCGCCGGATTGTAACGGCATCCGGCGGGACGCGTCGGCACGCGGGGCGGGCACCGCGTGCGGCGCGCGGCGCACAAACAAAAACCCCGTCATTCGAAGAATGGACGGGGTTTGGTGAACGCTTGGCGGAAGCGGTGAGATTCGAACTCACGGACAGTTTCCCGTCGCCGGTTTTCAAGACCGGTGCCTTAAACCGCTCGGCCACGCTTCCATACGAGGCGGCATTGTAACCGAAATGCCGCCGCGTTCCGCTTCAGTCGTCGCGCAGGAACAATTCCTGCAGGTCGTTGAGGAAACGCTGGCCGAGCGGCGTCGGCGCGATCTGCGCGAAGTCGCGCGTGATCAGCCCGCGCCGCTCCGCTTCCTTGAGTGCCGGCTCGATCGTGCTGATCGGCAGGCCGGTGCGTTCGACGAAGCTGTGCACGGGAAAGCCCTCGACGAGCCGCAGCGTGTTCAGCATGAACTCGAACGGCAGGTCGCGCGGGCCGACTTCACGCTCTTCCTGCACCGGCGTGCCGGCCATCGCCTGTTCGATGAAGGTCGCCGGATGCTTGTAACGCGCCTGCCGCAGGATCCGGTTCGGGAACGACAGCTTCGTATGCGCGCCCGCGCCGATCCCGAGATAGTCGCCGAAGCGCCAGTAGTTCAGGTTGTGCTTGCACTGATGATTCGGCTTCGCGTACGCGGACACTTCGTAGCGTCCGTAACCGGCCTCGGCCGTGCGTTCGTGAATCCATTCCTGCATGTCGGCCGACGCGTCGTCGTCGGGCACCGCTGGCGGAAACTTCGCGAACATCGTGTTCGGCTCGAGCGTCAGGTGATACAGCGACAGATGCGGCGGCGCGAACGACAGCGCGGTCTCGATGTCGGTCCGGCATTCGTCGAGCGTCTGGTTCGGCAGCGCGAACATCAGGTCGAGGTTGAAGTTGTCGAACGTCTTCGCGGCGATCTCGACGGCCGCGCGTGCCTGCGCGGTGTCGTGAATGCGGCCGAGCGCTTTCAGATGGCCTTCGTTGAAGCTCTGGATGCCGACCGACAGGCGGTTCACGCCGCTCGCGCGAAACTGCGCGAACTTCGCGGCCTCGAACGTGCCCGGATTCGCCTCGAGCGTGATCTCGGCGTCCGCATCGAGCGGCAGCAGCGCGCGCACGTCGGACAGCAGCCGGTCGAGCCCGCCTGCGGACAGCAGGCTCGGCGTGCCGCCGCCGATGAACACCGTATGCACCTGCCGGCCCCAGACGAGCGGCAGCGCCTGCTCGAGATCGGCACGCAGCGCGTCGAGATATTCGGCTTCCGGAAAGCGCTCGCCTTTCCACTCGTGCGAGTTGAAATCGCAGTACGGGCACTTGCGCACGCACCACGGAAAATGCACGTACAGCGCGAGCGGTGGCAGCGACGTGAGCCGCACCTGCCCGGGCGACGTGAACGTCGCGACGACGCGCGCGCCGGTTTCCGCCGCCTGGCTCATGCGGCCTCCGGCTGCGAATGCGTGACGAAGACGATCATGCGGGTTCCTCTGCGAGCCGCGCGAGCAGCGCCTTCAGCGCGAGCGCGCGATGGCTGTGCGTGTTCTTCACGGCCGGCTCGAGTTCGGCCGCCGTCGCGCCGAGCGACGGCAGGTGGAAATACGGGTCGTAGCCGAATCCGTGCTCGCCGCGCGGCGTGTCGACGATCTCGCCCACCCAGCGACCTTCGGCGAACAGCGGTTCGGGATCGTCCGCGTGGCGCACCAGTGCAAGCACGCAGCAATAGTATGCGCGCCGGTCGTCGATGCCGCGCAACTGCTCGACGAGGTACGCATTGTTCGCCGCGTCGCCCGGGGCGCGACCCGCGCGCTGCGCGTAGCGCGCCGAATAGACACCCGGTGCGCCGCGCAGGGCGCGCACGCACAGGCCGGAATCGTCGGCGATCGCCGGCAGGCCGGTGAGCCGCGACGCATGCCGCGCTTTCGTCAGCGCATTCTCGATGAACGTGCCGAACGGCTCTTCCGCCTCTGGCACGGCCAGGTCGCCCTGCGGCACGATCTCGATGCCGACCGTCGAGAACAGCGCGGTGAATTCGCGCAGCTTGCCGGCGTTGTTCGACGCGAGCACGATGCGCGAGAACGGCGCGAGGGTGCGATCGTCAGACATGGCCGGCGCCCAGCACGTCCTTCTGCAACTGCACGAGCTGGCCGATCCCGCTTTGCGCGAGGTCGAGCAGCGCATTCATCTCGGCGCGCGAGAACGGCACACCTTCGGCGGTGCCCTGGACTTCGACGAAGCCGCCGGCGCCCGTCATCACGACGTTCATGTCGGTGTCGCAGCGCGAATCTTCCGCGTAGTCGAGGTCGAGCAATGGCACGCCTTCGTACACGCCGACCGAGATCGCGGCTACATGATCGGTGATCGGCGAGCGCGCGAGCTTGCCGGCCGCGATCAGCTTCGACACGGCGTCGTGCGCGGCGACGAAGGCGCCGGTAATGCTCGCCGTGCGCGTGCCGCCGTCGGCCTGGATCACGTCACAGTCGATGTGGATCGTGCGCGGGCCGAGCGCCTCGAGATCGAACACCGCGCGCAGCGCGCGACCGATCAGGCGCTGAATTTCCTGCGTACGGCCCGTCTGCTTGCCGCGTGCGGCCTCACGGTCGCTGCGCGTGTGCGTCGCACGCGGCAGCATCCCGTATTCGGCTGTCAGCCAGCCCTGGCCGCGATCGCGCAGGAATTCGGGCACGCGTTCGGCGACGCTCGCGGTGCAGATCACCTTGGTGTCGCCGAATTCGACCAGAACCGAGCCTTCGGCGTGTTTCGTGTAGTGGCGCGTGAGGGCGACCTTGCGCAGTTCGTCGGCGCGACGGCCGCTCGGGCGGGACAGGGAAGACGTCATGAGGGAATCGTGGACGGAAGAGGAAACCCCGATTTTAGCGCCGAACGGCAGCGGCGCCCGGCGGGGAGGGGCGCAAAAATGGGATAATGCGCGCTTCCCGCCCCGCGCCTTGCTATGCGCCGGGCGCCTCGACATATTCCCGCCCGCAAGGGCACCCAGACGGCGAGACGAACCATGATCTACAGCATGACGGGCTATGCGAGCGCGACGCGCGAACTCGCGACGGCCACCGGCAACGGCGGCACCAGCGTGTCGGTCGAACTGCGCACCGTGAACTCGCGCTTCCTCGACCTGAATTTCCGCATGCCGGACGACGTGCGCGCGTGCGAATCCGCGCTGCGCGAAATGCTGATGAACAAGCTGTCGCGCGGCAAGGTCGACGTGCGTATCAACCTGCAGCGCGGCGAGCAGAGCATCGGCGCGGGCGCGCTGAACCAGTCGGCGCTCGGCCAGCTCGCCGAGCTCGAGCGCTCGGTGCTCGATGCGTTCCCGGGGGTCGGCCGCCTGCGCGCGGGCGAGATCCTGCGCTGGCCCGGCGTGCTCGCCGAGAGCGGCGTGTCGGCGGATGCGATCCGCGAGGCGGTGCTCGCGTGCGGCAAGGAAGCGATCGGTGAACTCGTCGTCGTGCGTTCGCGTGAAGGCGCGCAGCTGGCGACGATGCTGCTGTCGAACGTCACCGAAATGGAAGCGATCGTCGCGCGCATCACGCCGCTCGTGCCGGAGCTGATCGCGAAGCATCAGCAGAAGATCGTCGAGCGGCTGCAGGAAGCGCTCGGCCTCGCGGCGCCCGAAGGCAGCGCGGCGATCGTCACGCGCGAGGAAGCGGCGGAACGCATTCGTCAGGAAGTGACGATGTACGGCATCCGGATCGACATCGCGGAAGAGCTGTCGCGACTCACCGCGCACCTGAACGAAACGCGTCACGTGATCGAGAAGGGCGGCCGCGTCGGCAAGCGTCTCGACTTCATGATGCAGGAACTGAATCGCGAAGCAAACACGCTCGGCTCGAAGGCGGCGGCGAAGGAACTGGCCGACGCATCGATGGCGCTCAAGCTGTTGATCGAGCAGATGCGCGAGCAAGTGCAAAACCTGGAGTAAAGAGATGAAACAACCCCCATGCTCACTACGTTCGCTGCCCCTTGAAGGGGCGGGGAATCTTATTGGGGCGGCACGGCGGAGGCTGACATGACCGAATTCACCCGCGACGGCCACGCGTCGCATGCGCTGCACGGCGGCGTCTATCCCGGCAACCTGTTCATGGTCATCGCACCGTCGGGCGCCGGCAAGTCGACGCTCGTGAACGCGCTGCTGTCGAAGGACAGCGACATCTGCCTGTCGATTTCGTACACGACGCGCAAGCCGCGCCCGGGCGAGCAGGACGGCCAGCACTACCACTTCACGACCGTCGAGGATTTCCGCGCGCGCCACGCCGCGCACGAATTCCTCGAGAGCGCGGAAGTGCACGGCAACTACTACGGCACGTCGCGCGTCTGGATCGAAGAGCAGATGATGAACGGCCACGACGTGCTGCTCGAAATCGACTGGCAGGGCGCGCAGCAGGTGAAGAAGCAGTTCCGCAACGCGGTCGGCATCTTCATTCTGCCGCCGTCGCTCGATGCGCTCGAGGAGCGCCTGAAGAAGCGCGGGCAGGACGAGCCGAACGTGATCACGCGACGCCTGCTCGCCGCGGGCAGCGAGATGGCGCACGCATCCGAGGCGGAATACGTCGTGATCAACGAGAATTTCGATCGTGCGCTGGCCGAACTCGAATGCATCGTCACGGCAACGCGCCTGCGCTTTGCTTCGCAGTACGCGCGACACACGGAGCTGTTCATCGAGCTCGGCATCCATCTGCCCCACGCGGAATGACGCGAGGGTAGAGGGACATAAGGTAGAATAAGGACTACATTCAGAAGGAATTACCAACATGGCTCGCATTACTGTCGAAGACTGCCTGAAGCAAATCCCCAACCGCTTCGAACTGGCGCTCGCCGCCACCTACCGCGCGCGGCAGCTCGCGCAAGGCCATACGCCGAAGATCGAGAGCCGCGACAAGCCGACCGTCGTCGCGCTGCGCGAGATCGCTTCCGGTCTCGTCGGCGTCGAGATGTTGAAGAAGGTGCCGGTGTAACGCGCATCCGGCCCGTTCCAGCCATGTAATCCACGCGCGCAACGACTCGACCTGGAGGCGAATATGAGCACCACCCCATCGTCCGCCTCCGCGGATTCGACCACCGAAGCCACGGCCCGGTCGCCTGCGCGCCAGTACATCGACGCGGTCCTCGAACAGTCCTTCCGGCATCTGTTCGGGCCGACCGCCACTCCGGAGCAGCCGCGCAAGCACGGCGTCGTTTCGATCGCGAAACTGACGGCCGTGCTTGCCGAGTATCTCCCTCCGGAAGAAATCAAAGAGGTCAAGGCGGCGTTCCACTTCAGTGACGAAGCCCACCTCGGTCAATATCGCCAGAGCGGCGAACCCTACATCACCCATCCCGTCGCCGTCGCGGAAATCTGTGCCGGCTGGAAGCTCGACGCGCAAGCCGTGATGGCAGCGCTCCTGCACGACGTGATGGAAGACCAGGGCGTGACCAAGAGCGAGCTGGCCGAACGCTTCGGCCCGAAGGTCGCCGAACTGGTCGACGGCCTGTCGAAGCTCGACAAGATGGAGTTTCGCAGCCGCGAGGAAGCGCAGGCGGAAAACTTCCGCAAGATGCTGCTCGCGATGGCACGCGACGTGCGCGTCATCCTCGTCAAGCTCGCCGACCGTCTGCACAACATGCGCACGCTCGGCGCGGTGCCGATGGAAAAGCGCCGCCGCGTCGCACGCGAGACGCTCGACATCTATGCGCCGATCGCGCACCGCCTCGGGTTGAACAATACGTATCGCGAGCTGCAGGACATGAGCTTCGCGAATTTCAACCCGCATCGCTACGCGACGCTCGAGAAGGCCGTGAAGGCCGCGCGCGGCAACCGCCGCGAAGTGATCAGCAAGATCCTCGAGTCCGCGCAGCGCGCGATGAGCGACGCGAAGATCGACGCCGAGATCACCGGCCGCGAAAAGACGATCTACAGCATCTACCGCAAGATGCGCGACAAGCAGCTGTCGTTCTCGCAGGTGCTCGACGTGTACGGCTTTCGCGTCGTGGTCGATAGCCCGCTCGACTGCTACACGTGCATCGGCGCGCTGCATGCGCTGTACAAGCCCGTGCCCGGCAAGTTCAAGGACTACATCGCGATCCCGAAGATCAACGGCTATCAGTCGCTGCACACGACGCTCGTCGGCCCGTTCGGCGCGCCGATCGAGTTCCAGGTGCGCACGCGCAAGATGCACGAGATCGCCGAGGCCGGCGTGGCCGCGCACTGGCTGTACAAGAACGGCGGCGCCGATCTGAACGACGTGCAGAAGCGCGCGCACCAGTGGCTGAAGTCGCTGCTCGACATCCAGAGCGAAGCCGGCGATTCGAGCGAATTCCTCGAGCACGTGAAGATCGACCTGTTCCCGGATGCGGTCTACGTGTTCACGCCGAAGTCGAGGATCATGGCGCTGCCGCGCGGCGCGACGGCGCTCGATTTCGCGTATTCGATCCACAGCGATCTCGGCAACCAGTGCGTGGCCGTGAAGATCAACAACGAGTTGCTGCCGCTGCGTACCGAGCTGAAGAGCGGCGACATCGTCGAGGTGATCACCGCGCCGTATTCGAAGCCGAACCCCGCGTGGCTCGGTTTCGTGCGTACCGGCAAGGCACGCTCGGCGATTCGCCACTACCTGAAGACGATGCGCCTGAACGAGTCGGTGCAACTCGGCGAGCGGCTCGTCGATCAAAGCCTCAAGGGTTACGGGCTTGCGCTGGCCGACGTGGCGCCGGAAGTGTGGGAGAAGCTCGTGCAGTGGACGGGCAACAAGAGCCGCCAGGAAATCTTCGCGGACATCGGCCTCGGCCGCCGCGTCGCCGCGGTGATGGCCAAGCGCATCGAGGTGCTGACGAGCGGCCGCGATGCGGACGACGATCTGCCGAAGTCCGAGCGGCATCCCGCGCACAATGCGCCGCCGGTCGTCATTACCGGCACCGAAGGGATGTCCGTGCAGCTGTCGGCATGCTGCCGGCCGATTCCGGGCGATGCGATCATGGGCTATATCGGCATCGGCCTCGGGATGGCGATTCATACGACCGATTGCCGTGTCGCGCAGCGCATCCATCGCCGCGATCCGGGCCGCTGGATCGACGTCGAGTGGGCGCCGCAGCCGGGTCGTTTGTTCGACGTCGCGGTGAAGGCGCTCGTGAAGAACACGAAGGGCATCTTCGCGCGCGTGGCGGCGGACATCACGTCGGCCGACGCGAACATCGTCCACATCGCTATGGACGAGGATCTGACGCACGAATCGACGGTGCTGCGCTTCGTGATCCAGGTCAGCGATCGCGTGCACCTGGCGAACGTGATGCGGCGCGTGCGGACCAATCCGGACGTGATGCGGATCATGCGCGAGCGCTCGACCGACGACAGCGTGCATGCGCGTCACGACGGCGGCATGCGCATCGAGCGCGAACGACAGGATTACTGACGCGACGCGTTGCCTGAGCGGGATACGACGGCGGCCACGGGCCGCCGTTTTCATTGGTGACGCGGGCCGGGCGGCGTGGTGCGGTGGCGGCCCGGCTCGAGTCGAGCGGGAGCGACGATCGCCGCGAAGAAGCGTGGAGGGGAGTGGAAAAGAAAAAAGGGCCTTCCCGGAGGAAGGCCCTTCTAAGGTGGCGCGGCTGGCAGGATTCGAACCCACGACCCCTTGGTTCGTAGCCAAGTACTCTATCCAACTGAGCTACAGCCGCACGCAAAGCGGTACTACTTCAACTGTCGGAACCTTCTGCGATGGGAAGGCCCCCAAAAAGATGGCGCGGCTGGCAGGATTCGAACCCACGACCCCTTGGTTCGTAGCCAAGTACTCTATCCAACTGAGCTACAGCCGCACGCAAAAACAAAATACTACTACTTTGAACTGAAAGGGCCTTCGGTTCGGAAGGCCCTCGAAAAAGGTGGCGCGGCTGGCAGGATTCGAACCCACGACCCCTTGGTTCGTAGCCAAGTACTCTATCCAACTGAGCTACAGCCGCACGCAGAAGCGGAAGTATAGCAGAGTCGTATAAAAAGGGAAGCCTTATCCGCAAAATATGTCGCACGATATTGTGCGGCCGCCTTCGTGTACCCTTGAAGCATCGATCATCCAGGTTTTGAATCCGCATCATGAACAAGGCGTTTGTCAAAGAGTCGGACGGTGACGACGACGATCTCGACTCGAGTCAACCCGCGATCCCGGCGGGCACGAAGAACTACATCACGCCGGCCGGCCACAAGCGGCTCAGGGACGAGCTCCTGAACCTGATCGACGTCGAGCGTCCCGAGGTCGTGCGCCTCGTGTCGTGGGCCGCGTCGAACGGCGACCGGTCGGAGAACGGCGATTACATCTACGGCAAGCGGCGGCTGCGCGAGATCGACCGCCGGATCCGCTTCCTGACGAAGCGGCTCGATCTCGCCGAAGTCGTCGACGCGAGCCGGCAGGAGAACGTCGACCAGGTGTTCTTCGGCGCGACCGTCGATTATGCGACGCCGGACGGCGAGGATCACACCATCACGATCGTCGGGATCGACGAGGTCGATCTCGATCGCGGTTGCGTCAGCTGGATCTCGCCGGTCGCGCGGGCGCTCATCAAGGCGAAGATCGGCGATACCGTCACGCTGATGACGCCGGCCGGTCCGCAGCCGATCGACGTGCTCGACGTTCGCTATCCGGCAGCGGGCAACGTGTGAGCATGAAGCGACGCATCCGCGCCACGCCGCGCTGAAACGAACAAGCGCCCCGGGCGGGGCGCTTCGTCATGACGGTCCCGGTCGAACGGCCGGGGCCCATCGTATCGCTCAGAAGCGGTGGCGCATGCCGGCCGTGACGGCGATCTGCTTGTTCGTCGACGACGCGGTGCCGAGTCCGTTGATGTTCGCGCCGATCGCCAGCCCATTGGCATTGACCCGCTGGTATTCACTCTGCAGGTACAGGTCGGTGCGCTTCGACAGCGCATAGTCGGCCTGCAGGTTGAACTGGTGCCAGCTTGGCGTCTGGCCGTCGAGACGGCTGTCGGTGTACGTGTACGAGCCGGCGAGCGAGAACGCCGGCGTCAGCGCGTAGCGGCCATTCACCTCGTAATTATTGAAGCGCGTGCCGCCGGTGAGCGGGATGCCGCTCGACACGCCGGACTGCCCGGGGCTGATCCCGGCCGAATTGGTCAGGCGCGTCTGCGTGAACACGAAGCCGGCCGTCGCGGGCCCGAACGTGTAGTTGAGGCCTGCGCCCCAGGTGCGCTGCCGGCTGGCCGCGAAGGTCCAGTCGCCGGCTACCGCGCCGGGGTCGCTGGCCGCGAGCGCCAGCGCGTTGATGTTGTTGTTGAGCTGCAGGTACGCGGCCGCGACGTTGAAACCCATGTAGCTGTACGACGCGCCGACGCTGTACGCGCGATTGTTCGCGAAACCGGTGGAATTCGAGAAGCCGTACAGGCCGCCGAACTTCAGGCCGCCGTAGTTCGCGCTCTGGTACTTGACCGAGTTGTTGATCCGGAACGAGTTGTTCAGGTTGTCGTTGTCGAACGGGTGCGCGAACTGCGTGCCGCCATACTGGGTGCCGGTCAGGGACAGCGGGCCGACGAAGTCGACGACGCTGTCATATTGGCGGCCGAGCGTGAGCGAGCCGTAGCTGTTGTGCGCGAGCCCGACGAACGCCTGGCGACCGAACTCGCGGCCGTTCTGCTTCAGTGAACCGTTGTTGATGCCGAAGCCGTTTTCCAGCGTGAAGATCGCCTTCAGTCCGCCGCCGAGATCCTCGGTGCCGCGCAGGCCCCAGCGGCTGCCGTTGATCGAGCCGCTCGTCTCCTGCCACGCGCTGTGACCATGCTGGTTGTTCGTGTAGGTGATGCCGGCATCGATCAGGCCGTACAGCGTGACGCTGCTTTGCGCATGGGCGGCGCTGGCAGCCACGCCCGCCAATGCGGCGACGATCAGGGTCTTTTTCATGATCTGTCTCCAAACAGGATGATGTCGATCGAACCTGCTGTGGGCATCGGCGGCGTCGCGGGTCGGCGACACCGTGCGCGTGGGGCGCGGCACCCTCGTCGGAAAACCATTTGCAGTGTACGGATCGGTCCGGGCGGGGACGAAAACCGCTTCCTGCAATACTGTATTTTGAATCGCGCAAGAATAACCGCATGCGCGGAGAGCCGCGGCCAGCAAGGCTTTGCGGCGGCGCAGCAGGCGGAAATGCTACTCAGGACTGCGTACTAGGCGTTGCGCGATCGCGACAGGCGCTCAGGGGCAGGCGAGGGTAGGCCTAGCGCGATTATTGACACATCGGCAATAGAGGTTTGTGTGGAGCATGGATAATGAAAGGATGTTCTCTCGCTATACTGCGATCTCTGCTTTCCGAAGCAGACTTTTTCGTTGACGGAAAAGATCTCCAAACCTTTGTCGGCGCGACTTCCCAGTCGCGCTTTTTTTTGCCCCATCTTCTCGATCCCTACTGCGTGTACGAGCGCCGCTTGCGCTTGGCAGCCGGCGGCGTGTCGTCGGCTTCGGCCGGCAGCGGCGTATAGGTCCAGTCTTCCATCACGTAGTGACGGGCGTCCAGCGGCGACGCCAGCAGGTTCTGCCAATGATCGCCGTGCCAGTTCGGATCGAACTCGGTATCGCACGGCGCTTCACGGGGCTCGGCCAGCGCGCGGGACTTGCGGCGTGCGCGTGCGAGCCGGCTCGCGAAGCGCTTGATTCCATCCAGCCACATGACCCTTCTCCTTCCATTGCCTGGCACCAGCATTGCAACGTCCCCCGCTTTTCGCAACCCGAAAAAACCCGAGGATTTTACCGACCCGTTTTTTCTCGGTAGGTTTTTCACGGTATTGATTATTGGGGATCCGATCCCGGTAATATTGACAGGTTTTTGATGCGAATCAATTAATAAAAGACGATGGTGTACCGATTCCAGTGGTATTGACGTTTTTTTGATAAAGAACGCATCAAAAATTTTCTTGACGCACCCGGATTGTCCAATTTATAAAGTGAGCACTCCGTCCCCGGGCGGAGCGCTGGGGGTGGGTATCGGCGCGCTGTTGCGGGATTTCGGGAGGCGGCTATATCAGTAGCTTTTTTGATCTAAACGAGTGGGGAAGAAAGGTATGGATACCGGTATCGTAAAATGGTTTAACGATGCTAAAGGTTTCGGCTTTATTACGTCAGACAATGGCGGCGAAGATTTGTTTGCGCACTTTTCCGAAATCCGGATGGACGGCTTCAAAACGCTGAAGGAAAACCAGCGCGTTTCCTTTGAGGTGAAACTCGGGCCGAAAGGCAAGCAGGCAGCGAATATCCAGGCGGTCTGACGCGCCACGCACTGCCGATCACGTCCGGCCCCCGCATCGCGGGGGCTTTTTGCTTTTTGGGGCATGAAAGCCGGCTACCGGCGAATCGTTTCCGGTTCGGACTGGTCGTGAACCTGCATGCCGGTGCATACTCACGAAAGCACCGTTTCCCTGCATTTTTCATGTCCGATTCTTGTCCGTCCGATCCCGCCTGCGAGCAGCCGCTCGTCTTCGTCGACCTTGAAACCACCGGTGGCTCGTCCGCCGAGCACCGCATCACCGAAATCGGCGTGGTCGAAATCGGCCCGCTCGGCGTATCGACGTGGACGACGCTGGTCAATCCGGGACAGTCGATTCCACCGTTCATCGAGCAACTGACCGGCATTTCGGACGACATGGTGCGCGATGCGCCGTCGTTCGCGTCGCTCGCGCCCGCGCTGTTCGAGCGGCTCGACGGCAAGCTGTTCGTCGCGCACAACGCGAGCTTCGACCGCGGCTTCCTGCGCGCCGAATTCGAACGTGCCGGCATCGCGTTCAATCCGGACGTGCTGTGTACGGTGCGGCTGTCGCGCGCACTGTTTCCGCGCGAGGCGCGGCACGGACTCGATGCGCTGATCGAGCGGCATGGCCTTGTCCCCGCGGCCCGCCACCGGGCGCTCGCGGATGCCGATCTCCTTTGGCAGTTCTGGCGTCAGTTGCACGAGATCGTGCCGCTCGAGCGTCTGCGCGACCAGATTGCGCTTACGACGCGCCACTTCCGTCTCGCGGGGGGCATGACCGAAGCGTGGCTTGATACCGCGCCCGCCGGATGCGGTGCGTACGCGCTGTTCGGGGAGGGCGACGAAGCCCTTTACGTCGGGCGCAGTGTGCGTGTGCGGCAGCGCTTGCGGGCGTTGCTGACCGGCGAGCGGCGCTCGTCGAAGGAAATGCGGCTCGCGCAGCAGGTGCGGCGAGTCGAATGGCGGGAGACCGGCAACGAGCTGGGGGCGATGCTCGCCGAAGCGCAGTGGATCGCCCGCCTGCGCCCGTCGCACAACCGGCGGCCCGCGGCAGATAAGGCCCGTGCGGGCAATGCGTGCTGGCCGTTCGACGGCGCGGTCGCGTTCGAAGCGTGCGGCGAGCGCCGCCTGTTTCACGTGATCGACGGGTGGCGCTATCTCGGTGTGGCCGAATCACTCGACGCGGCCGTGCGGCTCGTGGCCGACGGCCCGGACGGTGCGTACGAACCCCATACCCATCGCCTGCTGCAGACCCATCTCGCACGCGGCCTGCAACTGATTCCGCTCGCGGCGCTCACGCCTGCCGACTGAGCGCCGCGTGCCGCGGCGCGCGGTGGCCGCGCGTCGTCAGCCGATCGCGCTGGCGCCGCCGGCCGAGCAGACGTGCGACAGCGCGGTGCCGAGCGCCTGCGTCCGGCTGGCGTCGTAGCGGGTGAGCGTCTTCCAGTTCGTGATGCTGCGGGCGAGCCGCGCTTGGCAATCGGGTGCGTCGCGCAGCGGCGCGATCTGTACGAGGGCGGCCAGCATCTTTTGCGTGAGCTGGTCGAGCGCCGGCCGCGTGCTGGTCGCGAGGTCGGGCGGCGTGCCTTCGGGCGGCCGCGTCGCGCGCCAGGTGGCAAAGAGCGCGTTCTGCACGTCCTTGCTCGCGGCGATCTGATCCTCGAAGAACGTACGCGCGAACGCCGGATCCACGCCCGCCTGTGCGGCGCGCTTCTCCACCGATGCGAGCAGTTCCGCTTCGCGCGGCTGATCCTCGATCGCCTTGTGGTTCGCCCATTTCCAGCGTGCGACGGGTTCGGCAAGCGCGATCCGCTGCGACGCGAGCGCGACGAGGTTGGTGAGCGCGGTGTCGTCGCCGTCGGCGCGCGCGACGGGCGGCGACGAAAAAAGGGCGACGCCGAGCGCGGCGACAGCGACGCTGGCACGAATGGCTTGTTTCATCGGAACGATCGGGAGAGCCGGGCGGGCCGGAGGTGGAAAACCAGAAGGATAGACGAAGACAGTCGCGCGGCGAAACGACGCGACAGAAGAATCAGCGGACGCGCTGACCCGGCACCGTCAGGCCGTTGCAGCCCGGGTGCGAAGCGATCTGCGCCGAAAACGCAGCGATGAACCGCACGATATCGATCGACACGTGGCGGTTACAGAACCGAACGTAGGTTCACTTCGGCGAGTACAGCTTGTGCTGCTCGTCGAAGAATGCCCGGACGTGGTCGGGCAATTCGGCGAGGAATTCCACGCCGACGGGTTCCGGATCCGGGCTCATCACTTGCTCGGGCGGGGGCATGCGAGTTGGTCTTTCGTCCATGGTCGTTTCTCCAGCAGGTCCAATAATTATCAACCTCGCGCTTGGATTTATGCCAGTGGCGAATCGTTAGATTTTGTCTCTGTTGTATTAACGGCACATGCGCTGCGGCGCGCCGTGCGATGCCGACTATTGCATCCGGCTCAATCGGCAACCATCGGGTGCTTGCTATACTTGCGCGCACTTTTTCCTGGACCGGCGATGAAACGGACGACGCGATGGATCGGCCTCGTATGGCTGGCGCTGGTACTGAACGTACTGTCGCCCGTCATCGGCTACGCGCGTGTCGCGTCGAGCGGTTCCGGCGAGCTCACGCTCGAGCTGTGCAGCGCGGCGGGCGCTCGCCAGGTCATCCTCGCGCAGTCCGGCGACGATCGCGGCGCAGCGTCGTTCGACCATGCCGGCGTGCCGCACTGCGTGTACTGTCCCGGCTTCGCGGCGAACGTCGCGCTCGGCACGAGCCTGCCCGCGTTGCCGGGTTTCGTGCGCGCGTTCGCGTACCGGGCGGCCGCCCCGGCCGTTCCCGATTTCCCCCGCAAGGGCATCCGCCTCGCGCAGCCGCGCGGTCCGCCTGAAAACGTCCCGATCTGATTGACATCGTCCGCGCGCCCCTGAGGCGCGCGTGCCGCCCGCGGCCCGGTCCGCGCGCCGCGCCGTATGCGCGCGGCGCGTCGGCTCGCGTCCGGCGGCTCCCGGTCACGTTTTCAGGAATTCATCCATGTCGTTCACCTTCGCCGCGCGACCGTCGCGCGGTCGGCTCGCGCTCGCTTGCGCGGCCGCTTTTGCCTGGCCTGCCGCGCAGGCGGCTGCGATCGATGGCGCGTCCGCCGAGCCGGTGGCCGGCGGCTCGGGCAACCCGGCCGGCCGTGCCGCATCGGTTGCCGCAGCTGTGCCCGCGCCGCCGGGCGACACGCTGACCGAGGTCAGCGTTACCGCCCGGCGGCAACCCGTCGATCCGGATACGCCGGCCGTCGTCGAGTCGATCACGCGCGAGCAGATCGACGCGCACACCAACGTCACGACCGAGGACGCGCTGAAGTACGCGCCCAACCTGATGGTTCGCAAGCGCTATATCGGCGACCGCAACAGCGTGTTCGCCGGCCGCGACTTCAACGAACTGCAGAGTGCGCGCGGGCTCGTGTATGCCGATGGCCTGCTGCTGTCGAACCTGCTCGGCTCGAGCTATGCATACCCGCCGCGCTGGTCGCTGATCGCGCCCGACGATATCGAGCGCGTCGACGTGCTGTATGGCCCCTTTTCCGCGCTGTATCCCGGCAACGCGATCGGCTCGACCGTGCTGCTGACGACGCGGCGCCCCGACAAACTCGAGGCGTCGCTGTCGACGCAGTTCTTCACGCAGCGCTATCACGACGGCTACGGGCTGGCGGACAGCTTCGGCGGCAATCACCAGACCGCGCGGATCGCGAACCGGATCGGCAAATTCTGGTTCTCGCTGTCGCTCGACCGGCTGGAGAACGACGGTCAGCCGATGCAGTATGCAAGCCCCAATTCCGCGTACAACCCGAAGCTCGGCGCCGCGGTGCCCGTGTCGGGCGCGGCCACCGACATCGGACCCAACGGCAAGCCGCGCACGATTGTCGGCGCGCAGAACATCGAGCGGACCGAGCAGCTCAACGAGACGGTCCGGATGGGCTATGCGTTCACGGACCGCGTCGACGCGACGCTGACGCTCGGGCACTGGGAGAACCATTACCGGCAGCACGGCGAAACCTTCCTGCGCGACGCGGCCGGCAATCCCGTCTACGGCGGCAACATGTCGATCGGCGGCCGGAACGTGACCGTCGCGCCGAGTGCATTCGCGCCGCAGCGCGGCGACCAGGAGAACTGGCTGTACGCGCTCGGCCTGAACGGCCGGCTCGATTCGGGCTGGCGGCTGTCGGGCGTGGTGTCCGCATACGACGTGTCGCGCGACGTGCTGCGCGCGGCAGCGACCGCGCAGGGCGGGGCGGGCACGCTGTTCCAGGGCGACGGCACGGGCTGGCGTACGCTCGACCTGAAGGCCGAGGCGCCGGAAGTGAAGGGCCATACGTTCACGTTCGGCTATCACTACGACAACTATTTCCTGCGCAACGTCACGTACAACACGGCCGACTGGCTGGCCGGGCCGACCACCTCGCTCGCGAGCGTCTATCAGGGTGACACGCGCACCCAGGCGCTGTTCGCGCAGGACGCGTGGCGTTTCGCGCCCGGCTGGCTCGCGACCCTCGGCCTGCGCTACGAGCGCTGGGATGCATATGGCGGGGCGCTCGGCAACGCGGACGGCACGGTCGGCTACGCGGACCGCGGCGCGAATGCGCTGTCGCCGAAAGTCGCGCTGCAGTGGGACGCGACGGACGTCTGGCGCTTCCGGGTGTCGTTCGCGACGGGCACGCGCTTCCCGACGGTCGGCGAACTATTCCAGGGCACGATCTCGAACAACGCGATCGTCAACAACAACCCGAGCCTGCGGCCGGAAAAGGCGATCGACTGGGACTTCACGGCCGAGCGCGACGTGGGCGTCGGCGTCGTGCGCGCGAGCGTGTTCCAGAGCGACCTGCGCGATTCGATCTACAGCCAGACGACGGTGTCGGGCGCGTCGACCGTCACCAACATCTCGAACGTCGATCGCGTGCGCGTGCGCGGCGTCGAACTCGGATTCAGCGGCCGGAACGTCGGGCTGCGCGGGCTCGACATCGACGCGAATGTGTCGGCGAGCAATGCGCAGATCCTGGCCGACACCGCGAATCCCGCGTACGTCGGCTCGCGCTTTCCGCGCATCCCGCGCATGCGCGCGAACCTGCTCGCGTCGTACCGCTTCGACGAGCACTGGCTCGCGAGCGTCGGTGTCCGCTACTCGGGTCGCCAGTTCAACACGCTGGACAACAGCGACGTGAATCCGGACGTGTACGGCGGCACGAGCATCTTCACGGTCGTCGACCTGAAGGCGCGCTACCGGTTCGACCGTCACTGGACCGCCTCGGTCGGCATCGACAACCTGACGGACCGCCGCTACTACGTGTTCCACCCGTATCCGGGCCGCACTTTCTTTGGAGAACTGAAATGGTCGCTGTGAAATCGTTCGCGGCAGGCTGCGCGCTGTGGCTCGCGGCGCTGTCGCCCGCCGGCGCGCACGACGCACCGAAAACCGCCGATCCGCATGCCGCGCACATGAGCATGCAGGCTGCGCCGGCGCAACAGAAGCAGCCGCTCGCGACCGGCGCCGCGTTCGACGCGCGGCACCGGCTGTGGGTCGCATGGGTCGAAGGCGCGCACGTCGTCGTCGCGCACTCGGACGACGCGGGCCGCACGCTGTCCGCGCCCGTGACCGTCAACGCGATGCCCGAGCCGATCTACACGAGCGCGGAGAATCGGCCGAAGATTGCGACGAGCCCCGACGGCCGTGCGGTGTACGTGTCGTGGTCGATGCCGCTCGATGCGCCGTACACCGGCATGGTGCGCTTCTCGCGCTCGCTCGACGGCGGCGCGACCTGGAGCGTGCCCGTCACCGTGCATCGCGACCGGCAGGCGATCACGCACCGCTTCGACATGATGGCCGTCGATCCGGCCGGCAACATCGCGATCGCGTGGATCGACAAGCGCGATCTCGTCGCGGCGAAAGCGGCGGGGCAGGCGTATGAAGGCGCGGCCGTCTACTACGCGGTGTCGCGCGACGGCGGCGCGTCGTTCGAGCCCGAGCGCAAGGTGACCGACCACACGTGCGAATGCTGCCGCATCGCGATGGCGATCGATCCGGCCGGACACATCGAAGGCGTGTGGCGCAACGTGTTCCCGGGACAGATCCGCGATCATGCGCTCGCGGTGCTGCCCGTGTCGGCGTCGGAGCCCGTCGTGCCGGTGCGTGCGACGTTCTCGAACTGGCATGTCGAGGCTTGCCCCGAGCACGGGCCGGCGCTTGCGATCACGCCCGACGGTACGCGTCATATCGCGTGGTTCGGCGTCGTCGATGGCCGCGCCGACGTGTTCTACTCGCGCATCGGCGCCGACGGCCAGCCGCGCGGCACGCCGTGGGCATTCGGCGCGAATCCGGCGGCGCCGGCCGAGCAGGCATCGCATGCGGCGCTCGTCGCGCGCGGCGACGTCGTCTGGCTTGCGTGGAAGGCGTTCGACGGCGACGCGATGCAGATCAAGCTGCGCCGCTCGGACGATCGCGGCGAGCACTGGTCGGCGCCGCGCGTGATCGCGTCGACCTCGGGCGCGAGCGACAATCCGCAACTGCTCGACGACGCGGGCCGCATCTACCTGTCGTGGCGTACGCGTAACGACGGCTACCGGCTGATTCCCGTGGAGGGCGCACAATGAAACGGCTGATGGTGTTGATCGGCGCCGCGCTCGCGAGCCTGCCGGCGTGGGCCGGCGAGCTGCAGCCGCTGCGCGTGGCCGAGGTCGCGAAGTTGTATGCGACGGCGCACGAACGGCCGCTCGCGGTCGAGATCTGGTCGCTCGATTGCGGATACTGCCGCGAGAACGCCGCGCATCTCGTCGCGTGGCAGCGCCGGCATCCGGACGTGCAGCTCGCCATGGTCGCGATGGACGCTTATGACGACAACGGCACCGCGATCACCCAGGCGCTCGCGCAAATGAACCTGCCGCCGCAGGTCGCGCAGTATGCGAACGCGGAGCCGATGCCCGAGCGTCTGCGGGCGGCGCTCGATGCGGGATGGCGGGGAGAAATGCCGCGTACCGTGTGGATCGGTCGCGATGGCGCACGCGAAGCGCGCAGCGGATTGCTGACGACCGACGTGCTCGACGGCTGGTCGCAGCGCGGCAAGCGCCGCTGCAAACGGAAGGCGGCGCGCGGGATGTCGCGCGCCGCTTCGATGCGAAAACAAACCAGCGCGCGCCCGAAGGCGCGCGAGAAGATCGTCAGGCCGCGCGCCTGAATAGCCGGATCACGAACAGCAGGACCACGGCGCCGATGACAGCGACGATCACCGAGCCGATGAAGCCGCTGCCGATGGTGATGCCGAGCATCCCGGCCAGCCAGCCGCCGATCACCGCGCCGACGATACCGACGATGATGTCGACGATCAGGCCGAACCCGCCGCCCTTGACCAGCAGGCCTGCCAGCCAGCCGGCGATTGCGCCGATGATGAGCCACATAATCAAGCCATGAGTCATGGTGATCCTCTCCTTGTATTGAGTCGAAATGACCGGACGTCGGCTGTTTCGCCGCAAGCTGCAGGAAGGCGGCATGCGACCCGCCGCGCCGCCCACGCAATGTAACGCGATAGACGGGTCGGAATCGTTAAGTAATGTTATGCACCCTTAACGGGTTTTTCCAGGGGATTCGTCTGCCTACGGCGCGGCGGGGGCGCAAACGATGCGCGGCGAAATGAACCTGTAAGGAAGGGTGCTGCCCGTTCGGCGGTGTGTCATGCATCATTGTCCGCGCGCCGGCGCCGGTGCGCCCGTATCGGGCAGGCCGTCGCCGGCGTCTGCAATCAGGCGGGTGACGGTCGCCGTATCGCCGATCGTCTCGATCGCCAGCAGCGCGAAGCGGGCGAGAAAGAGCGGGGCGTCGGTTTCGCCGATGCGGGTCATCGCGCGGCACAGGTCGGTGTAGAGGATGTCGCGTTCGGTGTCGGTCATCATGCGTTCTCCTGAAGATCGGCCGACGTGCGCGGGCGAAGCGCACGCTCGAGTGAGGCGGTCAGGTCGGCGGGGCGCGCGTCGTGCCAGCGGCCGAGCACGTGTCCGTCCGGACGCACGAGGTAGACGGTGCCGTCGCGCGCACCGTACAGGTCGAACAGCCGGTCGTCGGCATCGTAGCCGTCGCATCCCGGATGGTGCGATGCCGCATGCCGCGCGAGCGTTACCAGCGCGAACGGTATGCGGGCGGCGTGCAGGTGTTGCTCGAGTTCGGCGAACGATGGATCGGGCGCGCCGTCGCGCGTGAAGCGCAACGCCGTGAAGCATGGGCCGACGAGATCGGTCAGATGGCCGCGGCGTGCGCCGCCGGCGTTGCCGATGTCGAGCGACGTCTGCAGCATCAGCGGACATTCCGCGAGTACGGTGCCGGGCGCCGGTCCGGCCGGAAATGCATCGCGCTCGTCCGCGTTGAGCGGCGACGCCGTGTACGCGATGGCCGTCGTCTGGCGCGGATTGATCAGCGAGCGCAACGCCGGATGCCGGACCGCGAGTGTCAGCACGGCCTTGCGCATCAGCTCGAACGCGAACGACGGCGGCGCCATGAACTCGGTGCTCTTGGTGCCGTAGCGCAGGTTCTCGTGCGTCGCGAACACCCGCTCGTCCGAATAGCTGTCGAGCAGTGCGTCCGACGCGAGGCCGCGAATCACGTACGCCAGTTTCCACGCGACGTTGTCGGCGTCGTCGATGCCCGAATTCGCGCCGCGCACGCCGAAGATCGGCACGAGGTGCGCGGCGTCGCCGCAGAACAGCACGCGGCCGTGCCGGTAGCGTTCGAGCGTCAGTGCGTTCGCCTTGTAGATCGTGATCCAGATCGGCGACCAGTCGCCGCGTTCGCCCATCATGTCCAGCAGGTTCTGCACGCGCGGGATCACGTTCTCGGGCTTCACGGCCGCGTCGGGATCCTCGTCGTCGCGCAGTTGGTAGTCGATCCGCCACACGTTGTCGGGCTGCTTGTGGACGAGCACCGTCGAGCCGGGGTTCGACGGCGGGTCGAAATACGCGAGCCGTTCGGTCGGCCGGTCGCTGTCGAGCGCGATGTCGACGATCACGTAGCGGCCTTCGTAGCTCGTACCCTGAAGCGACAGGCCGAGCGCCTCGCGCATCGTGCTGCGCCCGCCATCGCTCGCGACGATCCAGTCGGCATCGAGTGCGTAGCCGCCGAGCGGCGTTTCGATGTCGAGGCGCACGCCGTCCGGGTAGCGCGTGACGCCCGCGACCTTCGCCTGCCAGCGGATCTCGATGAGCTCGGGGCGGCGCAGCGCGGCATCGAGCAGGAACTGCTCGATGTGATACTGCGCGAGGTTCACCATCGGCGGCAGCTTCTGGTTCTCGTCCTGCGGCATCGTGAAATGCAGCACTTCGTCGCGACGATGGAAACTGCGCCCGCCGCTCCACGGCAGTCCGACGCGCAGGAAGTCGTCGAGCGCGCCGAGCCGCTCGATGATCTCGAGGCTGCGTCGCGAGATGCAGATCGCGCGGCTGCCGTGACAGACCGAGTCGTCGGCTTCGATCAGCACGCTGCGGATGCCGTGATTGGCGAGGCCGAGTGCGACGGCGAGACCCACCGGCCCGCCACCGACGATCGCGACGCGGTGCCGCTGCGTATCGACACCGTCGCTGCAGGTCGGCAGGTGCGCCGCGTGGCGCGCGGCGACGAACGGATATGGCTTGAATTCGATGCCCATCGTTGGCTTCCAGGTTGCAGTGATCGGACGCACCCGCGCGATGACACGAGGTGTGCGGCGGGTCGATGCAGTATGGAAGCCGTGCCGCTCACCGCTGTCCCCATTCCGGGTACGGCGAGCGGCTGGCGGCGGGTCGGGATTTACCCGGACGCGTTCAGGATCGGCGGGCGCCGTTCACGGTTGCAGGCACAGCGCAAACAGCTGGCGCTGGCTCGAGATGCCGAGACGCCGGTACGCGCGCTTCTGGTAGGTGACGACGCTCGACGCCTTCACGCCGATCATGTCGCCGATTTCCCGCGCGCTCTGGCCTTCGAGCACACCGCGCAGCACGTCGAGTTCGCGCTTGGACAACGCCGGACAGGCGCCGCGCAGCCGCGCGAGCATCAGTTGCGGGATGCCGATCTGCGTCGAACCCACGAGCGCGTAATGATGTTGCGCCGCCTGCGCGATCAGCGGCGCGAGCGTTTCGATGGCCGCGATCTCGCGCGGCTGGAATGCGCCGCTGCGATGCGCGCGATACAGGTTGATCGACAACCAGGTCGAGTCGTTCGGCTGCATCAGCAGCGCGAGGCGATCGGATACGTCGGGGCCGCGGTAGCAGGCCGCGCGATACGCGTCGTGACCGATCTCGTCGCCGGCCTGCTGATGCAGCAGCACGTCGCGGCGGTGCGTACCGCGACCGGCGGCCGAGACGATCGTCTGGTTGCCGTCGAGCGCATAGAAATGTCGCGCGTAGGTGTCGGCGACATCGCGCAGGTAGCGACCGCCGCGATGATCGGCGACCGACACGGTGCGCGGCCGGTTGCCGAACTCGTACGCGAAGATCGTGCACTGCGTGACGGACAGCGCATCGTCGAACAGCTTCAGGATTTCCGCGGCGAACGCGTTCGGCTCGCTGCCGCCGATCGCGGCGACGAGGCCGGTCGCACGGGACACGTCCAGTTGCCCGCTGAGGTTCGGTCGCTCGAGACGCCAGGTGCGCATGATGCAAGGGAGGGCAGGGTGATCCGACGATTGTAATCGGCGGTGCGCGGGGTGGGAGTCGGGAGATGCCCGCAAGCGGAAATGACGGGGCGGGCGCACGATTTCGTGTATCGGAAAACGCGGCCAGAAAAAACGCGGCTGGAAAAGAGAAAAGGTCTGACAAGCGATGCTTGTCAGACCTTTATGTCTTGGTGCCGGAGATAGGAGTCGAACCTACGACCTTCGCATTACGAATGCGCTGCTCTACCAACTGAGCTACACCGGCAGCAGAGAAATGAAATTATATGGTCAAATCCGAGATCTTGGCAATAGGTTTTGCGAAATTTTTTCAGCTTGCTGCTGCTTCGCGAAACCATCGATCCTGCGGACTTCCCGCTTTCACTTCATTGCGACGCAGCCTGTCAGGGCCACATCGCGAAGGCGCGATTGTACTGACGTCTCGCACCTTCGTCCAGTGCTGCGGGGCAAATTTATTTGCCTTCGCCTTCGTTGTGATAGCCGGTCACGCGCTCGACTTCGTTCTTCGAACCGAGGAAGACCGGCACGCGCTGGTGCAGGCCGGTCGGCTGCACTTCCATGATGCGCTGCGTGCCCGTCGTCGCGGCGCCGCCCGCCTGTTCGACGATGAACGACATCGGGTTCGCTTCATACATCAGGCGCAGCTTGCCCGGGCGATCGGGCGTGCGCTTGTCGGCCGGGTACATGAAGATGCCGCCGCGGTTCAGGATCCGGTGCACGTCGGCCACCATCGACGCGATCCAGCGCATGTTGAAGTTGTCGCCGCGCGGGCCGTCCTTGCCGGCGTTCAGTTCGTCGACATAGCGCTGGACCGGCTCGTACCAGTGGCGCGCGTTCGACGCGTTGATCGCGTATTCGCGCGTATCGGCCGGGATCTGCATGTTGCTTTGCGTGAGCACCCACGAACCGACTTCGCGGTCGAGCGTGAAGCAGTTCACGCCGTTGCCGGTCGTCAGCACGAACACCGTTTGCGGGCCGTACACCGCGTAGCCGGCCGCGACCTGCTCCGTACCGGGCTGCAGGAACGATTCCTCGGTGGCCTGCTTGCCGTCCGGGCAGCGCAGCACCGAGAAGATCGTGCCGATCGACACGTTCACGTCGATGTTCGACGAGCCGTCGAGCGGATCGAACACGAGCAGGTATTCGCCGCGCGGGTAGTTCGCGGGAATCGGAAAGAACGTTTCCATCTCCTCCGACGCCATCGCGGCGAGGTTGCCGCCCCATTCGTTCGCGTCGAGCAGGATCTCGTTCGACAGGATGTCGAGCTTCTTCTGCACTTCGCCCTGGACGTTCTCGCTGCCGGCGGTGCCGAGCGCTTCGCCGAGCGCGCCCTTCGACACGTTGTAGCTGATCGCCTTGCACGCGCGTGCGACGACTTCGATCAGCAGGCGCAGGTCGGCGGGGAGGTTGTTGGTCTCACGTTGCTGTTCGATCAGGAACTTCGACAGCGTGGTGCGGCGGGCAATGGACATGACTGACTCCGAAAGGCCAAAGAATCCTTGAATGCCCGCAATTTTACCCGCCGCGCCTCTCGCGCCGCCGGCTTTTTTCGTCCGGTTACATGGCCGGGCGGCCGATTCGGCCGGGTTCCGGCGTGCGCGGCGCAGCGGACCGGCCCTGCGGCGGCACCACTGGCGGGCGGTCGAACGCGCGCTCCGGCTCTGACCCCGCGAACCTTCCGCCGATAAAAAAGCCGGCGCCGCAACGGGGCGGCGCCGGCTTCTTCGCGCGGGAGCGCGACGCGAATCGCATGCGTGCCGTTACGCGAGCGCCTTCTCGACGATCTCGCGCACGTCGCGCGATTTCGCGCCGGCCGCGACCTGCTCGAGCGCTTCGCGCATCCGGTCGCGCAGCGCCGGCGTGAAGCGGCGCCACAGTTCGAGCGAGCGGGCGAGGCGCGCGGCGACTTGCGGGTTGATCGCGTCGAGCGCGAGCACCTGTTCGGCCCAGAACGCGTAGCCCGAACCGTCCGCCGCGTGGAATTGCGCCGGGTTCGCCGCGCAGAAGCTGAAGATCAGCGAGCGTGCGCGATTCGGGTTCTTCAGGTTGAACGCGGGGTGGGCCATCAGCTTGCGGACTTTCTCGAGCGTCGGCTGGGCGGACGTGCCGCGTTGCGCGGCCTGCATCGCGAACCACTTGTCGATCACGAGCGCTTCCTTCTCGAAGCGACGGTAGAAGTCGTCGAGCGCACGCGTGGCCGCGTCGTTCGCGCCCGAGGCCGCGGCGGACAGCAGCGCGCCGAGCGCGGCGGCGCGATCGGTCATGTTGTTCGCCGCGTCGTATTGCGCGGTCGCGATGCGCACGGCGTCGGCCGGATCCTCGAGCTCGGCGAGATACGCGAGCGCGAGGTTCTTCAGCGCGCGGCGGCCGGACGCTTCGGGCGTCGGCTCGTACGCGCCCGGCGTCTGGTGCTGCTCGTGCGCGGCGAGCCACTCGGCGCGCAGCGCGGTCGCGAGCTGGCGGCGCACGAACTGGCGTGCGCGATGCACGGCGGCCGGATCGGCTTCCGCCATCTGGTCGGCGAGATAGGTTTCCGACGGCAGCGTCAGCGCGAGTTCGCGGAACGCGGGCGACAGGTTTTCATCGGTCAGCACGCGGCGGAACGCGGCGACGAAGTTGCCGCCGAGCGTGAGCGGCTGGTTCGCGGCGGCGCGCGCGGCGAGCGTCAGCAGCGCGCGCGTCGCGAGGCGCTGGCCGGCTTCCCAGCGGTTGAACGGGTCGCTGTCGTGCGCGAGCAGGAACGCGAGATCGTCGTCGCTGTAGTCGTACTCGACGATCACCGGCGCCGAGAAATTGCGCAGCAGCGACGGCAGCGGCTGTTCCGGCACGTCGACGAACGTGAAGGTCTGCTCGGTGTCGGTGAAGTCGAGCACGCGCGTCGTGCCCGACGCGGCGGCTTCGCCGTCGAGACGCAGCGGCAGGTCGCGGCCGTCGCGGCCGATCAGGCCGATCGCGAACGGGATCAGCAGCGGCCCCTGTTGCGTCTCGCGCGCCGCCGGCGACGCATCGCCGTAGCCCTGCGCGAGCGTGACCGTGTAGCGGCGTGCGGCCGCGTCGTACGCGGTACGCACCGACACGCGCGGCGTGCCGGCCTGGCTGTACCAGCGCTCGAACTGCGCGAGATCGCGCCCGTTCGCGTCGGCCATCGCGTGACGGAAGTCGTCGCAGGTCACCGCGTGACCGTCGTGGCGCTTGAAGTACAGGTCCATCCCCTTGCGGAACCCGTCGCGGCCGAACAGCGTCTGGTACATCCGCACGACTTCCGAGCCTTTCTCGTAGACGGTCATCGTGTAGAAGTTGTTGATCTCGACGTAGCTTTCCGGACGCACCGGATGCGCCATCGGGCCCGCGTCCTCGGCGAACTGCAACTGGCGCAGCACGCGCACGTCCTCGATGCGCTTGACCGCGCGGGCCGCCGATGCGACGTCGTCGCCCGCTGCCATGTCGGCCGAGAACTCCTGATCGCGGAACACCGTCAGGCCTTCCTTCAGGCTCAGCTGGAACCAGTCGCGGCAGGTCACGCGGTTGCCGGTCCAGTTGTGGAAGTACTCGTGGCCGACCACCGACTCGATGTTCGCGAAGTCGGTGTCGGTCGCGGTCTCGGGGTTCGCCAGCACGTACTTCGTGTTGAAGATGTTGAGCCCCTTGTTCTCCATCGCGCCCATGTTGAAGTCACCGACCGCGACGATCATGAAGCGGTCGAGATCGAGCTCGAGACCGAAGCGCTTCTCGTCCCAGCGGATCGAGTGGATCAGCGAATCCATCGCGTGACGGGTCTTGTCGAGATCGGCCGGTTCGACCCACACCTGCAGCAGCTTTTCCTTGCCGGAGCCGGACGTGATCTTCTCCTCGATCGCGACGAGCTTGCCCGCGACGAGCGCGAACAGGTAGCTCGGCTTGCGGAACGGGTCTTCCCATTTCGCGAAGTGGCGGCCGTCGGGCAGCTCGCCCGAGTCGACCAGGTTGCCGTTCGACAGCAGCACCGGATAGGCGGCCTTGTCGGCGCGCAGCGTGACGGTGTAGGAGGCCATCACGTCGGGGCGGTCGAGGAAGTAGGTGATGCGGCGAAAGCCTTCGGCCTCGCACTGCGTGAAGAAGTTGCCGCTCGATACGTACAGGCCGGACAGCGTCGTGTTCTGGTCCGGCGCGCACGCGTTCTCGAGCGTGAGCTCGAACGCGTCGGGCACGTTTTCGACGGTCAGCCCGTGTTCGTGCGCACGCACCGCACCGTACGGCGCGCCGTCGAGCTGCGCGCCGAGGAATTCGAGCGCTTCGCCCATCAGCTCCAGATGCGGGGTGGGCGCCGCGTCCGGATTGCGGCGCACGCGCATCGTATTCCTGACGATCGTACGGGCCGGCGCGAGATCGAATTCGAGTGCGACGGAATCGATGAGGAAGGCCGGCGGCGTGTAGTCGGCGCGGCGGATCACGGTGGAGGAGGCGTTGTCGGACATGGTCGTCGAGATCGGTGGGGTGGGGATCGGGCCCGCAGCGCGGACCGGGCGAACCGGGCCATTGTACAAAGGCTTGCGGCCGCGTGCCGCAGCGAACTTTTTACCGGTTCGGGCAGTCCGCGTATTATCGGCATCCCGTGCGGTTCGCGCGGTGCGACGTACGGATGACGGATCGACGAGGATCGACATGAAACGCGAATGGATTCAACGCGGTGCGGGCTGGGCGGCGGTGCTGTGCGTGGCGCTGCTGACGGGCTGCACCAGCTACGTGACGACGCAGGTCACGGCCTTCTCCGACTGGAGCGGCAGCGACGCGACACGCACTTACGCCTTCACGCGCACCGATGCGCAGAAACACAGCATCGAGCAGTCGACCTACGAGCCGATCGTCGCGAACGAGTTGTCCGCGTACGCATTCCGGCAGGTGCCGGCCGCGCAGGCGCGCTATCTGGTCGGGCTGACCTACGGGGTCGGCAGCGATGTGGTGACGGTGCCGCAGCCGGTCTACTACGACCCGTGGTTCGCGGGGCCGGGGCCGTACTGGCGGGGCGGGCCGTGGGGCCCGTGGGGGCCCTGGGGGCCGATGCCGGCAGGTTATGTCGCGCAGACCTACCAGGTGTTCGACTACACGCTCGGCATCCGGATCACCGAGCGCGCGACCGGCAAGGAGGTCTACAACGTGACCGCGCGCACCACCGGCGACAACGGTGCGCTGCTGTATGCGATGCCGTTCCTCGCGCGCAGCGCGCTCGCCGATTTCCCGTTGGCGAACGGCGCGATCCGTACGGTGCGGCTGCCGGTCGACAAGCGCGGCGGGCCCGCGGCGGCGCCGGCCGCCAACGAGCGTGCGGTGCCGGCCGTGCCGGCCTCGGGTGCGGCGCTCGCGAAGTAACGCGCTGTCGACACCGGCGCGGCCGCCCGGCCGCGCCACCTGCCTGCGTGCGTTGTGTGCGTCAGACCCCGACGCCCAGCAACGCCAGCGCGCCCAGCACGATGAACAGCACGGCCGCGATGCCGTGCACCAGCTTCGTCGGCAGGCGGTGCGCGAAACGGTCGCCCAGCAGGATCGCGGGCACGTTCGCGAGCATCATCCCGAAGGTCGTGCCGGCCACCACGCCGATGTAATCCTGGAAGCGCGCGGCGAGCGCGACGGTCGCGATCTGCGTCTTGTCACCCATTTCCGCGAGGAAGAACGCGACGAGCGTCGCGCCGAACACGCCGAGCCGCGAGCGGGTCGCATTGGCTTCGTCGGCATCGAGCTTGTCCGGCACGAGGATCCACAATCCCATCGCGATGAACGAGAACGCGAGCGCCCAGCGCATGATCGACGGCGTGACGAGTATGCCGAGCCACTCGCCGAACGCACCGGCGAAGCCGTGGTTCACGAGCGTCGCGACGAGCACGCCGAGAATGATCGGCACGGGCTTGCGATAGCGCGCGGCCAGCACGAGGGACAGCAGTTGGGTCTTGTCGCCGATTTCAGCGAGGGCGACGGCGCCGGTGGAGATCAGGAAGGCTTGAGACACGTATGGGGTTCCACGGGCCGATGTTGTGCGTGCGAGCGACGATCCGCCGCGCGCCGGGCCCTGATGCGGCGCGCAGTGAACCATCGGTCTCGCCAGGCCTTGGTGGCTGCGTCCGCCATGGCCGCATGGCCAAGTCTGTTGACGGACGCCTCCGTCACGATGCGCGCCGGGAGCGCGGGACATCGAGCGGAGCGGCTACTCCCCAATGAGGGGCGAATTCTAGCACGGCGGGTGCGGCGGGCGGAGCGAATCCGGCGGCTCCGGCATGCGCCGTAGCGCACGCCGGAGCAGGAGGGGAGCGGGCAAACGCGCGCGCGTTACGCGGCGGCGGCGCGGCGTGCGGCACCGCGCTCGTGCACGAGCCGGCCGGCCGCGTACGTGCGATACACGGCGCGGTCGTCGCCGAGCAGCGCGAACGCGAACAGCAGCTCCTCGAGCGAATCCGCGCGCTTCGTGCGGCGCGCGAGCAGCGGCGTGGCCTGCGGGTCGAGCACGATGAAGTCGGCTTCGGTGCGCGGCGCGAGCGTGCCGACCGTGTCGGCGAGATCGAGCGCCTGCGCGGCGCCGGCCGTGGCGAGCCAGAACATCCGCGTCGCACTCAGGTGGTGGCCCGACAGCCGCGCGACCTTGTGCGCCTCGTTCATCGTCTGCAGCATCGAGAACGACGTACCGCCGCCGACGTCGGTCGCGAGCGTGACCGGCACGCCGTATTCGCCGGCCTTGTCGAAGTCGAACAGTCCGCTGCCGAGAAAGAAGTTCGACGTCGGGCAGTGCGCGACGACGGTGCGCGTCTCGGCCATCCGGCGGCGGTCCTCGTCGTCGAGGTGAATGCAGTGGCCGTACACCGCGCGCGGCCGCAGCAGCCCGTAGCGATCATAGATGTCGAGATAGCTGCGGTGGCCGGGGAACAGCTCCGCGACCCATTTCACTTCATCGACGTTTTCCGCGACGTGGCTCTGCACGAACACGTCCGGATGGCGGCGCGCGAGTTCGCTGCACGCCTCGAGCTGCGCCTCGGTGGACGTCGGCGCGAAGCGCGGCGTGAGCGCGTACAGCTGGCGGCCGTTGCCGTGCCAGCGGTCGATCAGCTCGGCGCTGTCGTCATAGCCCGATTGCGCGGTGTCGCGCAGGAACTCGGGGCAGTTGCGGTCCATCAACACCTTGCCCGCGATCATCCGCAGGTCGCGTGCCTCGCTCGCCGCGAACAGCGCGTCGGCCGACTGCTTGTGCACGGTGCAGTAGACGAGCGCGCTCGTCGTGCCGCAGGCGAGCAGTTCGTCGACGAAGAAGTCGGCGACCTCGCGCGCATGCTCCGGATCGCCGAACCGACGCTCGGTCGGGAACGTGTACTTGTCGAGCCACGGCAGCAGGCCGGGGGCCGGCGACGCGATCATGTCCGTCTGCGGATAGTGGATGTGCGTGTCGATGAAGCCGGGCACGATCAGCTTGTCGCGCAGGTCGTGGACGATCGCGTCGCGCGCGAGCGTCGCGGCGAGCCGCGCATACGGGCCGACCGCGACGACCTTGCCGTCGTCGACGATCAGGAGGCCGTCGGTCTCGTGGTTCGCGGCCTGGCTCGACTGCGCCGGGTCGCCGTTGAAGGTCAGCAGCTGGGAACGGAAAGCGGTTTGCGTCATGACGAATGGTCCTGCATCAAGGTAAGGCGAACAGAAGAAAACGGTCGGTGCCGCGCGGGCGACGGCCTGAAGGGCGCGGCCCGTGCATGCGCGATGCGGCGACGCGAGCAGGCGGGGGCGCCGCGGACTGTGCGCGCGCACGCGAGCGTCGCGGCCGTCATCGCGGGGTTGCCGGCGGACAGCGCCGCGATCGCGACGGGCGCGGCGGCGAGCGGCATGACGCGCCGCAACGACAGGCTTCGGTGCACGACGACGCGCAACGCCGTCGCCGCGCGAGCGACGGGCGCGATGCCGGCATGCAGGTGCCGCGCACGCATGCGGCCGGCGCGGCGCAGGGCCGAGCCGGTCGTCGCGAAGCGGATGTCGTCGCGGTGTTTCATCTGTCTAGCGAACCTCGATGCCGGCAATCACGCGGCCTGCCAGTACGAATCGAGACGCGCGATCAGCGCATCGCGCTCTGCCGCGTCGACGAACGATGCCTCGAAGCCATTGCGGATCACGGCGTGCACTTCGGCGTCCGTCAGCTGCAGCCCGTCGACCGTCGCGAAGTAGTTGTCGTTGACGTAGCCGCCGAAGTAGGCCGGATCGTCGGAGTTGATCGTTACCGCGACGCCGCGATCGAGCAGCGCCTTCAGCGTGTGCTTCGCCATGTCGTCGAATACGCACAGCTTCAGGTTCGACAGCGGGCACACGGTCAGCGCCACGCGCGTGCGCGCGAGGCGTTCGACGAGCGCCGCGTCCTCGATGCTGCGCACGCCGTGGTCGATCCGGTCGACCTTCAGCACGTCGAGCGCTTCGTGGATGTAGGCGGGCGGGCCTTCCTCGCCCGCATGCGCGACGAGCTTCAGCCCGAGCGCACGCGCCTTCTCGAACACGCGCGCGAACTTCGCCGGCGGATGGCCGAGCTCGGACGAGTCGAGGCCGACGCCGATCAGCCGGTGGCGATAGCGTTCGAACAGCGGCCGCGCGGATTCGAACGTCGCGAGCGCGTCATCTTCGGACAGGTGGCGCAGGAAACACAGGATCAGCTTGCTCGACAGCCCGCGTTGCTCGGCATCGGCGAGCGCGCGGTCGATGCCGGCCACCACCGTTTCGATCGGCACGCCGCGTTCGGTGTGCGTCTGCGGGTCGAAGAACAGTTCGGTGTGGACGACGTTGTCGGCGAGCGCGCGTTCGCAGTACGCGGCCGTCATGTCGTAGAAATCCTGCTCCGTCAGCAGCACGCTCGCGCCTGCGTAATAGATGTCGAGGAACGACTGCAGGTCGGTGAACGCGTAAGCGGCGCGCAGCGCGTCGATCGACTCGTACGCGAGCTTCACGCCGTTGCGTTGCGCGAGCGCGAAAATCAGTTCCGGCTCGAGCGAGCCTTCGATATGGATGTGCAGTTCCGCTTTCGGTGCACGGGCAATCTTGTCCTTGAATGTCGGGGTCATGGCGTTGTTCTTGGTCGGTCAGAATGTAGGGGAAGCCTGCGCGGGTGCGTTCGCCTCGACGGCCTGCAGCAACTGCGCGGCCACCGAGATCGCGATGACTTCGGGCGCCTTGTCGATGATGCCTTCGACGCCGATCGGGCAGTGCATCCGCGCGACCTGGGCCGGGTCGATGCCGATCGCTGCCAGCCGATGATCGAACTGCACGCGCTTGGTGTGCGAGCCGGTCATCCCGAAGTAGGCGTAGTCGCCGCGCCGCAGGATGCGCTCGGCCAGCATGAAATCGAGTGCATGGTCGTGCGTCATCACGACGAAGTATGCGTGCGGCGGCGCCGTGTCGACGGCGTCGGCCGGGCTGGCAACCGCGTCGATCACGAGATTGCCGACTCCGGCGAGCGCCTCGGCCGGCGGGAACACCGCAGCGGGCCCGTCGATCCAGCACACGTGGCACGGCAGCGTCGCCAGCACTTTCACGAGCGCGGTGCCGATGTGTCCGGCGCCGAACAGCATGACGGGGAACGCATACGGCGCGATCGTTTCGGTCATCAGCGACACGCCGCCGGTTTCCCACAGCAGGCAATCGGCACGCGCGGCGGGCGATTCGGGCTCGCTCAGCAGCGGCGCGCCCGGCGAGGGGCCGAATGATACGCTACGCACGGTCGCGGCGCCGGCCGCGACGCGCTTCGCGAGCGACATGATCCAGCCGAGGTCGCCGACATCGAGCCGCTCGAACGCGAGCACGACCGCGCCACCGCAGCACTGGCCGAGGCTCGGGCCGAGCGCGAGCCGTTCGAGCCTGCGCGCGTGGGGCACGTGCGCGCCGTCCTTCAGCAGATGCCGCGCGATTTCGATCGCTTTCCATTCCAGATGACCGCCGCCGATCGTATGGCGGGCCGTGTCGCGCGTGACGAGCATCTTGGTGCCGGCCTCGCGCGGCGCGGAGCCGTCGGTATGCGCGACCGTCACGAGCACGGCCGCTTCGCCGTGCGCGAGCAATTGCTGCAGATCGCCAATCCACGCTTCCATCAGCACGCTCCGTTCACGACGACGCGGCACGACGCGCGGCGCGCGCTGGCGGGCGTGGCGGTAACGAGGACTGACGGGAGCGACGCAGGCCGGGCGCACGGTCGATGCGGTGCGGCGGCGGTGCGCCGCAGGCGCGCGCGAACGGCGGCGCGGGACGCGCGGACGCCATGAGGGTGACGGATGCGGATGGTTTGCGTTGTCATGAGAAATCCAGTCGACATTGCGGATCGGGCGCGCGTTACGCAGGAGGTGAGACCGACTGGCCTCGCGCACGTAGATCGCCATCCAGTCGCGAAGATAGCACCGCAAGGCGGCGGGAACATCGCCGGGCGGTGATCCGGGCTATCAGGCAGCGATCATGTCGATCATAGGCCCGCCGCGCGGGATTGGGGCGCCGTTGCGTGCGCATCGGGCCGAAACGCTTGCGTGGCGGGGCATGCGCGCGGAGGTTGCGCGGATGTCGTGCGATGTGCGTTCGCCCGGAAATCCGGGCTGCGGCGGGGTTAGGTGTTTACGCGTGGCCGGCGAGGTGCGGCCGGCAGGGTGCGGCCGCGCGGGACGTCGCCGGCGGCGCCGGACGAACGAGGGGCGGCTACGCGGCCCCGACCGGTCAGCTCGCCAGCTTGCGGCGATGGCGCCAGATGCTCGACGCGACGGCGATCAGGATCACGGCGAAGCCGATCAGCGCCCAGCCGGGCAGCAGGATGCCGAGAATCGGCGGGTAGACCGTCTCGCACAGGCCGGCGACCTTGAACATGCCGGGGAACCACTGGGCGGGCGGCAGGCTGTCGACGATCGGCTGCAGCGTGTCGAAGCCGCAGCTGAAGCCCGGATTCATCTGGATCGACAGGTGTCGCGCGGCGGTGCCGACGCCGCCGGCCGCGGCGATCGCGATCAGCAGCTCGAGCACCCAGATGCCGCGCCAGTTGCGTATCCCGGCAGCCAGGAACGCGAAGATGCCGATCGCCGCGAAGAAGTAGCGCTGGATGATGCACAGCGGGCACGGATCTTCGTTCTTCACATATTGCAGGTACAGCGCGCCGGCCAGCAAGGCGATGCACACCCAGCCGAGCAGCATCAGCAGGCGGCGTTCACGGCGGAGTGCGAGCGTGGAGTCATTCATGTCGGCGGGATTCCTGTCGTTGGTCGGTCCGATAAACAATCGCGCGATTTTAGCGCGAACGATCTGGCACGAAACTGACAGCGCGCGTGCGGCACCCTGCCGCACCCGCTTCGTCCGGTGCATCGTCCACCGTCATTGCGCTTGCGCGGTCATCGGATCGTGTTCAGCACGGCCTCGACCGCCTGGCCGATCGCGAGCAGCGCGTCGTCGCGATGCGGCGCGGCCGCGAGCATCAGGCCGACCGGTGCCTCGTCGCGCGGATGGCACGGCAGCGACAGCGCGCATGCATCGAGGAAGTTGAAGGCGCTCGGGTTGCGCAGGATCAGCGCATTGGTGCGCGTGAACGCGGTGTCGTCCGCTTCGAGTTCGGCGATGCGCGGCGGCACGACGGGCACCGTCGGGGCGACGAGTGCGTCGAAGCGCGACCAGACCGTGTGTGCCGCTTCGTCCAGCATCGCCTGGCGGGCGGCGAGCAGGTCGAGATAGTCGGCCGCGCTCGCCGGCTCGCCCTTCAGGATGCGCGACAGCACGCGCGGGTCGTATCGGTCGCGGTGCTGCGCGAGCAGCGGGCGATGCCACGCGTACGCCTCGATCGGCGAGAAGCCGAAGCGGTTGATGTCCGGCAGCCGGTCGAGCGCGGAAAAGCGTACTTCCGTGACGATCGCGCCGGCGGCCTCGAGATGCTTCAGCGCTGCGTCGAGCGCGGCGGCGACGTCGGCGTCGACGCCGTCCGTCACATAGTTGGTCAGCACGCCGAGCCGCACGCCTTCGAGCGGCCGCGCGGCCGGCACGTGCGGCTCGAGACCCGCGAGCATCCGATCGACGAGCGCGCAGCAGGCAACCGTCAGGCCGATCGGGCCGAACGAGTCGAGCGTCGTCGACAGCGGCACGCCGCCTTGCGTCGGAATCCGGCTCGCGGTCGGCTTGAAGCCCGTGAGCCCGCACAGCGCGGCCGGAATCCGGATCGAGCCGCCGGTGTCGGTGCCGAGCGCGACGGCCGCCATCCCGTCGGCGACGGACGCGGCCGCGCCGGACGACGAGCCGCCGGCAATGCGCGCGTCGCCCGGTACGTCGCGGTGGTACGGCGAGCGCGGCGTGCCGAAGTGCGGATTCAGGCCGAGCCCGGAGAACGCGAACTCGCTCATGTTGGTGCGGCCAACCAGCACCGCGCCCGCACGCTTGAGCCGCGCGACGGCGACCGCATCGGCCTGCGCGGGCGGCGCGCCGTCGAGCACGCGCGAACCGGCGCGCGTCACCTGGCCCGCGACGTCGAACAGGTCCTTCACCGACACGGGGATGCCCGCGAGCGGCGACAGCACGGTGCCGGCGGCACGCAGGCGATCGTGCGCGTCGGCGGCCGCGCGCGCGTTATCGGCGTCGACTTCGGTGAAGACGGCCGCGCCCTGGCCCGACGGATCGGCGATCCGTTCGAGCGCGACGTCGACGAGTGCGCGGCTCGTGGTCCGGCCGGCGGCGAGGTCGGCGGCGAGCCGGGCGAGCGGGGGGAAGGGCGTGAAAGTGGTCATGGGCGGCTCAGGGGCGAAGATGTTGGACAAGAGTGGCGCGAAACGAATCGATATGGCGCTCGACGGCCGCGCGTGCGCCGGCGGCGTCGCGCGCGAACAGCCGCTCGAACAGTTCGCGGTGTTCGCGCTGGACGTCGGACAGGTGGTGCGGTTCGGACAGCGTCACGAACCAGAAGCGCAGCGAGCGTTCGTGCAGCGCGCGCAGGATCTCCGCGAGCACCGTATTGCGTGCCGCCGCGGCGATCGCCTGATGAAACGCGCGGTCGAGTTCCATCATGCCCTCGACGTCGTGCGTGTCGACGCACGACTGCCCGTCGTCGAGCAGTGCGGCGATGCGGGTGAGATCGTCGGGCGTCGCATGGCGGGCGGCGAGTTCGACGCAGTGCGCTTCGTTGATGCGCCGCACGTCGATCACCGCAACGATGTCGTCGAGCGACAGCGGTTGCACCAGCAGCCCCTTGCGCGGCATCACGGACAGCAGCCCTTCGAGCACCAGCCGGTGCACGGCCTGATGGACGGGCGTGCGGCCGATGCCGGTGCGTGCGACGAGGTCGGCTTCGTTGAGCGCGGCGCCGGGCTTCAGGCGCATCGTGATGATGTCGCGCTGGATCAGTGCGTACGCGCGCTCGGCGAGGCTGAGCGCCGAGGCGGCGCGCCGGTCGGGCAGGGCGTTCATGCGGGTGGCGGCGCGGTGGCCGGGCGGAGCACGATCATGGCGCGGGCGATCTGGTAAGGTGGCAATCCGTGAATATTATTGTGATATATCACTGGTGTCCAGTTCACCGGGGCGACCTTCGATGCCGCCAGCCGCGGTACGCTGGCCTGTCCGGCGCCGCATGCGACGACTTGCAACAATATCGACAGGATGTTGCAGGTTTACCGCGCGATCGTGCACTGAAGCATAATGAATCCTCGTCAATCCAAATACGCGCGAGCGACGCACCAGACCATCGTCATGAGCGAAACCACGCCTTCCCCGGCCGGTCTGCCCGGCACCCTTTCCGCGTCTCCCCACTCCCACCGTTCCGATCCGGCACAAGCGCCGGAGGTGCCCGCCGCACAGCCCTCCGTCGCGCAGGCTGCCGCGGCCGAGGATGTCGCGGCGGACGGCGCATCGCCCGTCACGACGGCGTCGGAGCCGGGCGCCGCGGGCACGACGCCCGCTGCCGAACCGACTGCCGCGCCGCCAAAAGCCGGTGCCGCGCCGCCCGGTTTTGGCGCGCAGCCCGATTTCGACACGCCGCGCCCGCCGCCTGCGAGCGCGCAGAATGCGCCGCCGGCTTACCTGAAGAACAGCGACACGCCATGGTCGGTGTTCGGCCGCATCGTGGCGGCGCGTGCGCGCCGGCTGTTCGATCGCGCCGGCCAGCGGATCACGCAGCGCACGTTGCGCATCGGCGTGTCGGCGCGGATCTTCCATCCGGAGCCGGGTGCGAAGGGGTTGCGCGGCAAGACGCTGCAGTATCTCGAGGAATCGATCGCGCACTGGGTGATGTCGCGCGACGTGCTCGTGTTCATGATTCCGACCGTCGGTCACCAGGGCATGCTGCACCCGAGCAACATCCGCCTGCGCGACTACGCGAAGCATCTCGACGGCCTGCTGCTGCAAGGCGGCGCCGACGTGTCGCCGCAAACCTACGCGGCATCGGATGCGCGCCCCGAATGGCCCGGCGACCGCGTGCGCGACATGTACGAGCTCGAGCTGTTCCACGAGTTCGTCGAGTCCGGCAAGCCGGTGCTCGGCGTGTGCCGCGGCTGCCAGCTGATCAACGTCGCGTTCGGCGGCTCGCTGTACCAGGACATCGCGACCGACGTGCCGACCGCGCATCCGCACGTGAGCGAGCATTACGACCAGCATCGCCACGCGATCCGCTTCCCCGACTCGTCGACGCTCGCGAGCATGTTTCCCGGGCGCAGCGAAGCGATCGTGAACTCGATCCACCATCAGGCGATCCGCGATCTCGGCCGCGATCTGAACATCGAGGCCGTGTCGGCCGGCGACGGGATCATCGAAGGCATCCGCTACCGGCGCGCACCGTTCGTCGTCGGCGTGCAATGGCACCCCGAGTTTCATCGCGCGGGCGGCTCCGAGCTGCTCGACTGCACACCGTTGCTCGACGCATTCCTGCGCGCGGCACGCGAAACGCGCCTGTAGCCGGCGCTTGTATCGCGTTGCAGGAAGGCCGGCCGCATCCCGTCAATTCGAGATGCGGCCGTTTCGTTTTGAACGATAATCGCGACTCCCGATTCGTTCGCCGGAGTCTGGCGTTGGTCTTCCGAAAATTTTCCGTCGCACGCTGCGCAACGTGGATCGTTGCGATGGCCGCCTGCGCGCACGCGGGCGCAGCATGGTCCGCCGATGCGACCGCGCCCGTTGCGGGTACGCGCCCCGCAGTGACGAGCCTGAGCGGCGATACCACGCCGACGGCACCGGCGTCCGCCGCGTCCGCGACGGATGCCACCGCGCAAGGCAACGTGGCCGAACTCACGCAGATGCTGCACGACGGGCGGATCGTCGAGATGCGCACCACCTACAACGGCAGCTACGGCGCGAGCCTGATGTTCGATCAGCGCGAGATGACCTATTACGTCGCGCTGTTCCAGGACAAGCATCTGTGGCGCGTGATCAAGTCGCAGGAGAAGAGCCGCGCGGAGATGGTGTACGCGAACTTCGTCCAGCAGACGGCGCAGCTCGCGGACGTCGAGATCCGTCGCACCGAACTGCAGGCGCAGAAGACGTTCCTCGAACGCGTGATCGCGCTGCAGGCGAATCGCGCGCAGCAACTGCAGGCCGATCTGAGCGTCGCGCGCAGTCAGCAGGCCGAGGTTGCGCAGCGGCAGCAATCGGCGCAGGAGCAGACGCAGGCGCTGCAGGTCGAGAAGCGGGCCGCGCAGGCGCAACTGCGCGATCTGCAGGAGCAGGTGCGGCAACTCGAGCGGCAAGCCGACACCGGGTTGCCCACGCGCAAGTGACGACAGGTCGGTCCGCTGGATCGACGCACGAACGAAACCCGGCAAAGCTTGCTTCGCCGGGTTTTTTATTGGGTGGCCGTCGGCTGGGGAAGCGTGCGAAGCAGATCGGTTGGGCGGCGCTGCGACAGTTGCGACGCGTGGTCGAAGTAAGTCGGTGCGTGGGCGCCTCTGCGACTCGTGTCAGGGCTATCGGTCGATCGGATCAATCCGACTTTGATGTGCCTTTCGAGAGTATCCATAAGATCCGTACGGGCCGGATGCGGCGTCGGCAACCGCGACTGCCGGCCCGCTCCAAGGCAACCGTTGGCTTCGCGTGGCATCATTTGCCGACCATGGCGGCGTGCGCATCGTCGCGCGACGTGCCGCCGGATGGTGGCGATGTCCGTGCGCGCCGGCCGGTGCGACACGCATCGCCGGCTCACACGGCGCGGATGTCGCGCCATCCGAATCGAGAGAACAACATGTCCACAGCAACACACGCCGTCGTGCAGGAATCGAAAGTCCGCACTGTGTTCCGGGTCGTCAGCGGCAACTTTCTGGAAATGTACGACTTCATGGTCTACGGGTATTACGCGTCGGCGATCGCGAAAACCTACTTTCCGAGCGGCAACGCATTCGCGTCGCTGATGCTGTCGCTGTCGGTGTTCGGCGCGGGCTTCCTGATGCGCCCGGTCGGCGCGATCGTGCTCGGCGCGTACATCGACCATCACGGCCGCCGCAAGGGGCTGATCCTGACGCTCGGGCTGATGGCGCTCGGCACGCTGACGGTGGCCGGCGTTCCGAGCTACGCGACGATCGGCGTGCTCGCGCCGGCGCTCGTGCTGCTCGGCCGGTTGCTGCAGGGCTTTTCCGCGGGCGTCGAGCTGGGCGGCGTGTCGGTCTATCTGTCGGAGATCGCGACGAAGGGCAACAAAGGGTTCTATACGTCGTGGCAATCGGGCAGCCAGCAGGTGGCGGTCGTGTTCGCCGCGTTTGTCGGCGTGCTGCTGAACCGGGTGCTGCCGGCCGAGGACATGAGCGCGTGGGGCTGGCGCATTCCGTTCCTGATCGGCTGCCTGATCGTACCGTTCCTGTTCCTGATCCGTCGTTCGCTGAAGGAAACCGACGAGTTCCTCGCGAAGCGTCACCGTCCGACGATGGGCGAGATCATGCGTTCGATGCTCGAGAACTGGAGCATCGTGATCGCCGGCATGGGGATGGTGATCATGACGACGGTGTCGTTCTACTTGATCACCGCATACACGCCGACGTTCGGCAAGGAAGTGCTGCACCTGTCGTCGCTCGACGCACTCGTCGTGACCGTCTGCGTCGGCCTGTCCAACCTCGTGTGGCTGCCGCTGTCCGGCGCGCTGTCGGATCGCATCGGCCGCCGACCGGTGCTGATCGCGTTCACGGTGCTCACGCTGCTGTCGGCTTATCCGGCCGTGCTGTGGCTCGTGGCCGAACCGTCGTTCCTGCGGCTGCTGGCGGTCGAACTGTGGCTGTCGTTCCTGTACGGCTCTTACAACGGCGCGATGGTCGTCGCGCTGACCGAAGTGATGCCGCCCGATGTGCGCACCGCCGGCTTCTCGCTCGCTTACAGCCTGGCGACGACGATCGGCGGCTTCACGCCCGCGATCTCGACGTTGTTGATCTACCAGACCGGCAACAAGGCCGCACCGGGGCTGTGGCTGACCGTCGCGGCGCTTTGCGGGCTCATCGCGACGCTCGTGCTGTATCGCACGCCCGAGTCGCGCAACCAGTACAAGTCGGCCTGACGCCGCCTGCACCGCGCCACGTCGGGTGAAAAAAGGGAGCGCGCCGCGCTCCCTTTTCTTATCGGCATTCAGGCGGCGCGCAGCGCGTCGGCGACCGTCGCCGCCACGTCGAGCCATTGTCCCGGTGCGGACTGGCGGGCGAGCCGGGCGTGCGGATACCACGGACAGTCGTCGCCGGTGAACCAGCGCCAGTCGGGCGCGAACGGCAGCATGATCCACAGCGGTTTGCCGAGCGCGCCCGCCAGATGCGCGACGGCCGTATCGATCGTGACGACGCCGTCGAGCCGTTCGATCAGCGCGGCCGTGTCGGCGAAGTCGTTCAGCCGCCCGTCGAGGTGATGCACGCGCGGATGCGCGTCGACGCGCGCCCGTTCGTCTTCGTCGAGCGCGGGCTGCAGCACGACCCAGTCGATGTCCTGCAGCGCGAGCAGCGGCGCGAGCGCGTCGAACGGCATCGAGCGGTTCTCCTGGGCCTGGCGGCGCCCCGACCACGCGAGGCCGAACTTGCGCTTCGACTGGCCGCCGAGCGAGCCGCGAAAGCGCCGGTGCGCGCTGTCCGGCGCATCGAGGTAACGCTTGCCCGCGACGATGTCGGACGGCTGCAGACCGAGCAGGAACGGCAGGCTCATCAGCGTGCACGCGACGTCCGCCGCCGGCGGCTTCGCCGCGCCCTGTGCGACGAGCGTCACGCGCCAGCGCGTCGCCGCCGGCGCGAGCAGCGCGACGAGCTCCGGCTGTACTTCGAGCACGACGCGCGCGCAGCGCGCGCGGGCCAGCGGCACGAAGCGGACGAACTGCAGCGTGTCGCCGAAGCCCTGTTCCGCGCGGATCAGCAGCGTGCGCGACGCAATCGGCTCGCCTTGCCAGCGCGGCAGCGTGCCGAGCGGCGTCGCGCCCGGCGTGTCGTGGCGCGTTTCGTACGCGGGCAGGCCGCGTGTGAAGTCGCCCAGCGTCAGCAGCGTGACGGCGCGGTGCAGTTGCGCGAGCTTCAGGTCGGGCGCGACGCGCAGCGCCTGATCGAACGCGCGCAGCGCCATTTCGTGCGCACCGAGTGCGTGATGCGCATTGCCGAGGTTCAGCCATGCGAGACTGAACGACGGATCGAGGCCGACCGCGCGTTCGTAGTAGGGCAGCGCTTCGCGCTGGCGCCCGAGCGCGCACAGCGCGTTCGCGAGCCCGAACAGGGCGAGCGGGAACGGCGGGTGCAGCGCGAGCGCGGCTTCGAACGCCGCCGCGGCTTCGCCGTGACGGCCGAGCGCCTCGAACGTGTTGCCGAGATTGAAGTGCGCGGCGACGAAGCGCGGCTGCGCGGCGATCGCCGCCTTGAAGTGCGCGATCGCGTCGTCGGCCCGGCCCATCGCGTTCAGCGCCATCGCGAGATTGTTGTGCGCGCCGGCATGTCCGGGCCGCAGCTCGAGTGCGCGATGGAACGCGGCGAGCGCATCGTCGTGACGGCCGAGCGCATTCAGCGCGTTGCCGAGATTGTTGTGGATCGAGGCGTCGTCGGGCGTGAGCCGAAGGGCGCGGCCGAACGCGTCGACGGCATCTTCGTGGCGCTGCAGCGCCGCATACGCGTTGCCGAGGTTGTAGTGCGCGAGCGGAAATTCGGGCGCGAGTGTCAGCGCGTTGCGAAACCGCTCGATCGCTTCGTCGAGCCGGCCGAGCGCCTTCAGCGCGTTGCCGAGATTGAGCTGCAGTGCGGCGTCGCCCGGGCGCAATTCGACCGCACGCCCGACGAGATCGGCTGCCTCGGCATGCTGGCCCTGCTGATGCCGCAGCACGCCGAACAGATGCAGCGCGTCGGCGTCGGCGGGATTGGTGCCGAGCGCGGCACGATAGCCGTGCTCGGCCTCGGCGAGGCGGCCCGCGCGGTGCGCGGCATACGCTCGGTCGAATGCGGAATCCATGACGCGAAAACTGGCGGAAAGCGCGTATTTTCCCACACTGCGCGCGGCCGCCCCAGATTGGCCGGTCGGCATATGGCCCCGTCACGCGGAGCGGCGTAGACTTGCAGGATCGCGTGTCATCGAGGTGCTCATGGCTGACACACTGCTCGACATCCCGCCCGTGCTGATCGTCGGCGCAGGCCCGACCGGCCTTGCCGCCGCGATGAGTCTCGCGCGTGCCCGCGTGCCGGTACGCATCATCGACCGGCTCACCACGCCCGCGCCGTATTCGCGTGCGATCGGCATCCAGGCGCGCACGCTCGAAATGCTGGAGCAGCATCGCGCGGTCGAACCGTTTCTCGTGCTGGGGCATCGCGCGCACGCGGCCGCGCTGCATGCGGGCGGCCGCGTGATCGCGCGGCTCGATTTCGATCCGCTGCAAACGCGCTATCCGTACCTGCTGTTTCTCGACCAGAGCATCACCGAGCAACTGCTCGCCGAGCACCTGGCCGGCCTCGGCGTGACGGTCGAACGCGGCGTCACGCTCACGGCGTGCGACGCGGGCGGTACCTCACTCGACGTGACGATCCGCGACGCCGACGGGCGTGAACAATCGTTCGCGCCGTCCTACCTGATCGCCGCCGACGGCGCGCACAGCACGGTGCGCCATCTGCTTGGCCTCGGCTTCGCCGGACAAGCGTTGGAGCAGACCTTCCTGCTCGCCGATTTCTCGGCGATACCCGACTGGCCGGAAGAGGAGATCCACCTGTTCACGACGCCCGACGGCATCGCGGGGTTGTTCCCGATGGGCGGCGGCCGCTACCGGCTCGTCGCCGACCGGCCGCCTGGCGATGCATCTCCCGATGCTCCGCCGCCGTCGCTCGCGCAATGCGAGGCGATCGTGCGCGCCCGCGTCGGTGCGTCGATCGCGCCGAGCGACCTCGCGTGGTCGTCGTATTTCCGCCTGCATAGCCGGATGGTCGACCGGCTGCGTCACGGGCGCGTGTTCTTCGCGGGCGACGCCGCGCACGTTCACAGCCCGGCAGGCGCGCAGGGCATGAACACGGGCATGCAGGAAGCGTTCAATCTCGGCTGGAAGCTCGCGCGCGTGCTTGGCGGGGGCACGCCGGAGCGGCTGCTCGACACGTATCACGCGGAGCGCCATCCGATCGAGCGTGACGTATTGCGGCAGACCGGCCTCGTCACGCAAATCGTCGAAGCCGATCACGGCGCGATGAAGCTGCTGCGCGATCATGTCGTGCCGCTGCTGGCGACGTTCGGGCCGGTGCGCGACGCGGTGCGGCGCACCGTCAGCGAACTGGGCGTGCAATACCGGAAAAGCCCGCTCACGCTCGAACGCGTGCTCGACGGCGGGCCGCGCGCAGGCGAGCGTGCGCCGGACGCGCTCGTGCATGTGGTCGACGGGCCGCTCGGACGGGCGCCCGGAACCGCGCGGCTATACGACCTGCACGACCCGGCGAGCTTCACGCTGCTGCTGCTCGAGGAGCCGGCAAGCGCCGACGCGGGCGATGCGAACGACGTGCCGCCGATGCCCGCGGATGCGCGGGCGCTCGCGCAGGGGCTGGAGCGGATCATGCCGGGCGCCGTGCGGACGTGGCGCGTCGCCGATGCCGAAAGCGACGGGGCGGACGGGCTTGCGCAGGCGTACGGCCGCTCGCGGCCGTCGTTCTACCTGCTGCGGCCCGATGGTTACATCGCGGCGCGCGGCCGTACTGCCACCGACGCAAACGCGCTGCTGCGCCACTGCGAAAGCTGGTTCGCGGGCATGTCGCTGCCCGCGTAGCGGGGCGCTCAGGCGGAGGCTGCGGCCGGGATGAGCGACGCGCGGTGCGCGGCGATCGCGGCGAGCACGATCGGCGCCGCGCGTTGTGCGGCTGCGCTCGACGGATCGTCGAGCGCGGCGAGCAACGCACGACGCATCCGCGGCTCCCAGAAGCGCCGGATGTGCTCGGCGATTCCGGTCAGCGCTTCTTCGCGATCGGGCATCGATTCGAAGAAAGCGCCGATCTGGTTGGCCATGTCGATCAGGTGTCCGTTGTCCATCGCGTCCTCACTTGCCCGTCGTCACGGTGGCCGGCGCGGCTGCACGGCGCTCGAGCAGGTCGAGCTGCTCCGAGTTGAAGCGCGCGTAGGCACGCTGCCAGTCGGACGGCTGCGCAACCGGCATCACCTGCACGGCCGTGACCTTGTATTCCGGGCAGTTCGTCGCCCAGTCGGAGCTGTCCGTCGTGATCACGTTCGCGCCCGATTCGGGGAAGTGGAACGTCGTGTACACGACACCCGGCTGCATGCGATCGGACACGAGCGCGCGCAACACCGTCTGGCCCGCCCGCGATTCGATGCCGACCCAGTCGCCGGTCCGGATCCCGCGATCCTCCGCGTCGTGCGGGTGGATCTCGAGGCGGTCCTCTTCGTGCCACTGGACGTTCTCGGTCCGGCGCGTCTGCGCACCGACGTTGTATTGCGACAGGATGCGGCCCGTGGTCAGGATCAGCGGATAGCGCTGCGTGACCTTTTCCGGCGTCGGAATGAACTGCGTGATCACGAAGCGGCCCTTGCCGCGCACGAACGCGTCGATGTGCATCGTCGGCGTGCCGTCCGGTGCCTGGTCGTTGCACGGCCACTGGATACTGCCGAGCGCGTCGAGTTTCTCGTACGACACGCCCGAGAAGGTCGGCGTGAGCCGTGCGATCTCGTCCATGATTTCCGACGGATGCGTGTAGTGCATGTCGTAGCCGAGCGCCTGCGACAGCAGCAGCGTCACTTCCCAGTCCGCGTAGCCCGCGAGCGGCGGCATCACCTTGCGCACGCGCGAGATGCGGCGCTCCGCGTTCGTGAACGTGCCGTCCTTCTCGAGGAACGTCGAGCCCGGCAGCAGCACGTGCGCGTATTTCGCGGTCTCGTTCAGGAAGATGTCCTGCACGACGACGCATTCCATCGACGACAGCGCGGCGGCGACGTGCTGCGTGTTCGGGTCCGACTGGACGATGTCCTCGCCCTGGCAGTAGAGCCCCTTGAAGCTGCCGTCGAGCGCCGCGTCGAACATGTTCGGGATGCGCAGCCCCGGTTCCGGTTGCAGCGTGGCCGACCAAGCCTGTTCGAACAGCGCGCGCACGCGGTCGTCGCCGATGTGGCGGTAGCCGGGCAGTTCATGCGGGAACGAGCCCATGTCGCACGAGCCCTGCACGTTGTTCTGGCCGCGCAGCGGATTGACGCCGACGCCTTCGCGGCCGATGTTGCCGGTCGCCATCGCGAGGTTCGCGATGCCCATCACCGTCGTCGAGCCTTGCGCGTGTTCGGTCACGCCGAGGCCGTAGTAGATCGCGGCATTGCCGCCGGTCGCATAGAGGCGCGCGGCTTCGCGTACCACCTCGGCCGGCACGCCCGTCACATCCGCGGTCGCTTCCGGCGAGTTCTCGGCACGCGACACGAAGTCGCGCCATTGCTCGAATGCACGCGCTTCGCAGCGCTCGGCGACGAACGCGTCGGCGATGAGCCCTTCGGTGACGATCACGTGCGCGAGCGCGTTGACGATCGCGACGTTGGTGCCGGGGCGCAGCTGCAGGTGGTGCGCGGCCTTCACGTGCGGGCCGTCGACCACGTCGATGCGGCGCGGATCGATCACGATCAGCTTCGCGCCTTCGCGGATGCGGCGCTTCAGGCGCGAGCCGAACACCGGGTGGCCGTCGGTCGGGTTCGCGCCCATCACGACGATCACATCGGCGTGGTCGACCGACGCGAAGGTCTGCGTGCCGGCCGATTCGCCGAGCGTCGCCTTCAGGCCATAGCCGGTCGGCGAATGGCACACGCGTGCACAGGTGTCGACGTTGTTATTGCCGAAGGCGGCGCGCACGAGCTTCTGCACGAGGTAGGTTTCCTCGTTCGTGCAGCGCGACGACGTGATGCCGCCGATCGAATCGCGGCCGTACTTCTGCTGCAGCTTGCGGAATTGCGTCGCCGCGTAGTTGAGCGCCTCTTCCCAGCTGACTTCGCGCCACGGGTCGGTGATCTTCTCGCGGATCATCGGCTTCGTGATGCGGTCCTTATGTGTCGCGTAGCCCCACGCGAAGCGCCCCTTCACGCACGCGTGGCCTTCGTTCGCGAGGCCGTTCTTGTGCGGCGTCATGCGCACGACCTGCGTGCCCTTCATCTCGGCCTTGAACGAGCAGCCGACGCCGCAGTACGCGCAGGTCGTGACGACCGAGTGCTCGGCCTGGCCGAGCCGGACGACGGATTTTTCCTGCAGCGTGGCGGTCGGGCAGGCGGCGACGCACGCGCCGCACGATACGCATTCCGAGGCCATGAACGATTCGCTTTCGCCGGCGGCGACGCGCGATTCGAAGCCGCGCGCGGCGATCGTCAGCGCGAACGTGCCTTGCGTTTCCTCGCACGCGCGCACGCAGCGGTTGCATACGATGCACTTCGACGGATCGTACGTGAAGTACGGATTCGATTCGTCCTTCTGCTCGCGCAGGTGATTCGCGCCATCGAAGCCGTAGCGCACTTCGCGCAATCCGACGACGCCCGCCATGTCCTGCAGCTCGCAGTCGCCGTTGGCGGGACAGGTGAGGCAGTCGAGCGGGTGGTCGGAGATGTACAGCTCCATCACGTTGCGGCGCAGCGACTGCAGCCGGTCCGACTGCGTGCGCACCTTCATCCCGGCTTCGGCGGGCGTCGTGCACGATGCCGGATAGCCGCGCCGGCCTTCGATTTCGACGAGGCACAGACGGCATGAGCCGAACGGTTCGAGCGAATCGGTCGCGCAGAGCTTGGGCACATTGACGCCGGCTTCGATCGCGGCGCGCATCACCGACGTGCCGGCCGGCACCGTCACCGGCTGGCCGTCGATTTCGAGCGTGACATCGGTATCGGCATGCCGTTGCGGCGTGCCGTAGTCGGTATCGTCGAACGGATCGAATGCGCGCGCCTGGGCGGCGCTCTTGCACGCGCATTGGCCTGAGCCGCAGCCGCCTTGGCGGACGTTGTTCGTGTCGAGGGACATGCAGGGCTCCTTCTGGGTCAGGCCGCAGCCTTGACCGGACCCGACGCGGCTTGCTTGCCGGCGGCGAGCCCGAAATCTTCGGGGAAATGATCGAGCGCGGACAGCACCGGGTACGGTGTCATCCCGCCCATCGCGCACAGCGAGCCGGCGAGCATCGTGTCGCACAGGTCGCGCAGCAGCGTGACCTGTCGCTCCGACGTATCACCTTCGCGAATGCGTGCGATCGTCTCGACGCCGCGCGTCGATCCGATCCGGCACGGCGTGCATTTGCCGCACGATTCGATCGCGCAGAACTTCATCGCGTATTCGGCGAGCTCCGCGAGATTCGACGTGTCGTCGTGCAGCACGATGCCGCCGTGGCCGACGACCGCGCCGATGGCCGTATAGGCCTCGTAGTCGAGCGGCACGTCCCACTGGTGTTCGGGCAGATAGGTGCCGAGCGGGCCGCCGACCTGGGCGGCGCGCGCGGGCCGGCCGCTCGCCGTGCCGCCGCCGTAGTCGAACAGCAGCTCGCGCAGCGTGACGCCGAACGCGAGCTCGACGAGGCCGCCGTGGCGGATGTTGCCCGCGAGCTGGAACGGCAGCGTGCCGCGCGAGCGGCCCATCCCGTAGTCGCGATAGAACGCTGCGCCGCGCGCGAAGATCACCGGCGCGGTCGCGAGCGTGATCACGTTGTTGATCACGGTCGGCTGGCCGAACAGGCCGGAGAGCGCCGGCAGCGGCGGCTTCGCGCGCACGACGCCGCGCTTGCCTTCGAGCGATTCGAGCAGCGCCGTTTCCTCGCCGCACACGTAGGAACCGGCGCCCTTCGCGACGTGCAGGTCGAACGCATGCGCGGAGCCGAGCACGCGTTCACCGAGCCAGCCGGCTTCCCGGGCGCGCACGATCGCGGTTTCGAGCGCCGCGATCGCGTGCGGATATTCGCTGCGCACGTAGATGTAGCCGAGCGTCGCGCCCGTCGCGATGCCCGCGATGATCATCCCTTCGATCAGGCAGTACGGATCGCTTTCCATGATCAGGCGATCGGAGAACGTGCCCGAATCGCCTTCGTCCGCGTTGCAGACGATGTACTTCTGCGTCGCGCTCGCCTGCCGGACCGTGCGCCACTTGATGCCGGCCGGGAAGGCAGCGCCGCCGCGGCCGCGCAGCCCCGATTCGATCAGCGTCTCGCACGCGGCGTCGCCGTCGAGCGCGAGCGCGTTCTTCAGGCCGGCGAGGCCGTCGTGCTTCAGGTAGTCGTCGATCGACAGCGGATCGGTCAGGCCGATGCGCGCGAACGTGAGGCGCTGCTGGCGCGCGAGATAGGGCAGGGCATCGACGAGGCCGACGCCGCTCGGATGCGTGCCGCCGTCGAGCCAGTTTGCGTCGAACAGGGCGGGCACGTCGGTGGCCGACAGGTTCGCGTAGCCGACGCGCCCGGCGGCCGTGCCGATCTCGACGAGCGGCTCGAGCCACAGCAAGCCGCGCGAACCGTTGCGGACCAGTTCGATCGCGATGCCGCGCCGCTCGGCTTCCGCGACGATCGCGGCGGCAAGGGCGTCGGCGCCGAGCGCCAGTGCGGACGAATCGCGCGGAACGTAGATGCGGGTCGTCATGCGGCCTCCGCGGTGTGGGCGGACGCGTCGGCGAGCAGCGCGTCGAACTTCTCGGGCGTGACCTTCGCGTGCAGCACGCCGTTGACCGTCATCGATGGCGATTGTGCGCACAGCCCGAGGCAGTAGACCGATTCGAGCGCGACGTCGCCCGGCGCGTGCGCATCGGCGCCATCGCCGTGCGCGGCGTCGAACCGGCAACCCGTGCGCGCTTCCGCGTGCGCGGCCAGTGTTTCGCAGCCCATGCTGCGGCACGCCTCGGCGCGGCACATCTGGATCGTCACGCGCGCGGGCGGCGCGGTGCGGAAGTGGTGATAGTAGGTGAGCACGCCGTGCACTTCCGCGCGCGACAGGTTCAGCGCCTTCGCGAGCGGCGCAACGCAGCCGGCCGGCACGTAGCCGGCGTCGTCCTGGATCGCGTGCAGGATCGCGACGAGCGAGCGGCCGGCGCGCGCATGGCGCTCGACGAGCACGTCGGGCGCGGGGGAATTCGGGGACATCGATTTTGCTCCTCCAAAGTCTCATATGCGCTCGGAATGCATATAGTGCGCAGCAGGACTTCGTACTGATTGATTTTGCCCAACGATAAGCGGAAGATTTCGCAGTCGCAATAGGAAATCGGAGTGCATAATTGATTCGAATAGAATGCGACGCGTATCTGACCGTACGCGACACGGAGGGCCGCACCGCGAGCCTGTCGGACGTCGCGCCGTTGCTCGAGCTCGTGGCCGATACGGGCAGCATCGCGCAGGCCGCGCAGGCGAAAGGGCTGTCGTATCGGCACGCGTGGGGCATGCTGCGGGCGCTGGAGTCGTGCGTCGGCGGCGAGCTGATCGAAACCGCGCGCGGCAAGGGGTCGACGCTGTCGGAGCTGGGGCGGGCGGTCGTCGACGCGCAGCGCCTCGTGCGCAGCCGTCTCGACGGGAACCTGCACGCGCTGGCGGCCGAGGTGGCGAGTGACCTGAACCGGCGGCTCGCGCAACGCGACGGCGCCGTGCGCATCCATGCATCGCACGGCTACGCGGTCGCGGCACTCGTTTCCGCGCTCGTCGATGCGCAGGCGGCCGTCGACATCAAGTATCGCGAGAGTGTCGAGGCCGTGCAGGCGCTCGCGCGCGGCGAATGCGAGCTGGCCGGGTTCCATCTGCCGCGCGGCGCGTTCCGCGAGCAGTGCGCGCAGATCTACCGGCCGTGGCTGGACGACACGCGTCACGTGCTGATTCATCTGACGCGTCGCCAGCAGGGGCTGTTCGTGCCGCGCGGCAACCCGAAGCAGGTCCGCGGGCTCGCCGATCTCGCGCGCAACGACATCCGCTTCGTCAACCGGCAGCCGGGGTCGGGCACGCGCATGCTGCTCGATCTCGCGCTGCGCGCGATCGGCATTGATCCCGAGCGTATCGACGGCTACGCGTCGGCCGAACTCACGCACTCGGCGATCGCCGCGTTCGTCGCGAGCGGGATGGCCGATCTCGGCTTCGGCGTCGAGCCGGCCGCCCATCATTTCGGACTCGATTTCATCCCGGTCGTCGACGAGGACTATTACTTTGCGTGCGAACGCGCGCGGCTCGACTCGCACCCGCTCGCCGGCGTGCTGGCCTTGCTGCGCGATCCGCGCTTCGTCGAGCGCGTCGCGCATCTCGACGGCTACGATCCGGCCGCGTGCGGGACGCTGACCGGCATCGCGGCGGGGCTCGCCGGCACGGCCGAGGCCGGTGGGCCGGACGGCAACGCACGGTAACGGGAAGCGTGTGAAGCGCGCTGCAGCAGTGGGGGATTTGCGCTACGCTTGCCGCTTGATCAACGTTCCAACAAGCACGCCGTTCAGGCGTCATCCCGCCATGAAATTTTCCGTTCCCCTCGCCGCGGCAGCGTTGACCGCGGGACTTCTGGTCGCTGTTTCGCCGTTTGCGTTTGCGCAGAATTCCCCGGGCGTGCCCGGCGGGATCCTGAGCGAACAGTTCCGCCTGGCCGAGCATCCGCAGATGCCGTTCGCAGCGTCAGCGCCGTCGCAGAAATACCAGAATGGCAAGAAGTCGGCGTTGCGCCGCAAGGGCGATCTGGGGGACCCGAACGGTTGCAACCTGAAGTGCCCGCTGGACACCCAGTAAACCCGCGCCGGCGTGCGGCATCGCTGCCGCCGCGAGCGCGTTGCCGATAACGATAACCGCACGGGGTTGCGCGGTTATCTCCGGGCCCCGCGAAGCTTGCTGCTTCGCGGGGCCGTGTTTTTTGCGCACGTTGCGGTTCGAGCACGAGCATCCGGCGCCGGATCGGCCGAATGTCGAATTCATGAATCTAGGGTTAACCCTGAATTCAGGAAGGATGTCTTCCGGAAACCCGCCTTATTCTTAAGCACGCGCCTACATAAACTTCGGGTTGTCAGCGATGAACGGGTGTTCACCGCGAAATCAGACAAATCTGGAGGTAGGTCATCATGAAGTCGCTCGTTCAAGCCGTTGTCGTTGCTGCCGCTCTCGTCGCCCCGGTCGTGTCGTTCGCGCAGCCCGGCTCGGCACTCACCCGCGCACAGGTCCGCGCCGAACTGGTTCAGCTCCAGCAGGCCGGTTACAACACCGCCCGCGGCGAAGATCCGCACTATCCGGAAGCCATCCAGGCAGCCACTGCGCGCGTCGCCGAGCAGCAGCGCAGCGCGTTCGCGCAGGCGCAAGGCGCCGATGCCAGCGGCTATGGCGCACAAGTGCAGGGCGCATCGGCATCGGGCTCGCGTGCGATCGGCGTGCGCCCGGCTAGCGCCGAAGAAATGAAGTCGCTGTATCGCGGCAGCTAAGCGGCGCATCGCCCGGTGACGCTGCGCGGCCGGCGCAACGACACGTCGCGCGCCCCGTCGCGGTGCCCGGCGGTACCGAACATCCGTTACCTCCTGCCGCCGGCATACCGGCGGCATTCCGCCCGGCCCATCCGGGGCTGGGCGCTTTTTCGAGAAGGCGTGGGACGTATGGTTTCGCCGGCAACAAAAAACCCCGCAGACTTGCGTCGTGCGGGGTTTGTGCGTCAAGCGCGGAATTTGGTGGAGGCGGCGGGAGGCTCACCGGCTCCACCAGCAAGTCAGTAGGTCATTGATTCTTCGGCATTGCCGGATCGGGCGGTGTCCGGATTGATGCCCCGGTTGGGACACTTGGACGGGGCAGTCTAGCATGGGACTCGGGCGCTCATGCCGATTGGATTCCGGTGCGGGAATCGAACCTGCGTCCGGATGCTCCCTGTCGGCGCTCTCTTGCGCGTCGTATAAGGTTTCGTCAAAAAACGCTGCCCGTTGAAACACGGTATCCCCTCAAGGTCGCCTGTTTTTTCTAAGACTGTTCACTTTTTCACGCGTGCCCGTTTTTGTTGCGTGGCGGCAGTGCTGCGTTTCATCCTCTCGGGGCCGGGTGTCGCTTTGCTTCGCCCTTCTCATGTTCCTGTGAGCGAAGGGAGAGGACGAGAGAGGGTGTGTGTATATGGGTGGCATGTATATATACAGTTAATAGGCCGGACGGACGACCTCTAGGCCCCGCAAGGGTTGGGCGGGTGTAGACCGGTCTCGGTTGTCCCGAATTTTTGGAAACCGGTCAAACTTTCAGGCGTCGCAACGCACCCTTGATCGCGTCCTGAAGCTCGTCATCCGCTTGCAGGTGGCTGCTTTCGATTCGTCGGCGTTGCTTCTTGTCGCGCTGTCCTATCGACCGGAAGCTGTGCAGGCCGCGTGCTGACGTTGCGTCGTTCAATCGCCTGTTGATCGTGATCGCAGCGAGCTTGAACCTGTCGCCTTTGGCTTGCGTCTCAGGGTCAATGGGTGTGCGGAATCGGAAGAAGCGCGTAAGGCTCGTGAACTTGTATCCATCAAGGTCCGCCAGCTCGACCAAGCCCGCATCCCGGAGTGCGTCGCCCTTCAATGTCACCTCGACGCGTGCGCGCCATTCGCTCGACGGAAGCGGTTGCCCCTTGTCCGTGCGCTTCCAGTAGCACTGCCACGACACGTCATCCCCTTTGTTGCCTTCGCGATAATTTAGGAGGGGGTCAAGTCGCGCTCCCGCCACATCCATATAACGGTTGGCCCAGGCTTGGGGATCGAACTGGCGGGGGCTATCGCCGTCCGTCAGCAGGCTGGATTGCAGGCGATAGGTCATAGCGCGGGTCGCTGCCTCTCGCTCCACCTCTCCGGTATGCAGGAAGTCACACGCGACTTCAATCGCTGCGATTTCCGGTTCATGGGCGAGCGGATACCGTGCCGAGAATTCCGTCAACACCTTCCTGAGTGCCGCATAGTTATTCGCAAGCCGGTCAGAGCAGCGTACTACCATCGCGTCTGTCACCCCGCCCGCAGTGGGGTTGATAGCGCGGACGTGGAGTTTCCCGGCACCAGCGGCTTCGAGGGCCGATTGGACGTGTTGGAACTGGGTCGGACGTGCGGTGCGAAGCCTCACGTCCATCCAGTCCACACACGCCTTGCGCCGGAAGTTCTGGAGATCGCCCATGATGCTAGATGGGCGCGACCGGAGCCGGAACCTTCGGGATTTTCTGATACCGCCAGTTGATGTCGGGATCGAACTCCATGACGGTGCCTTGCGGCGGTTGCTTCACGACCGCAAGCGTTGTCGATGCGTGGACGGCCTTGATAAACGCTTTGATTGCACTGACGGCATACACCGGGCGCCATGCGCGCCCGTCGTGGTTTCGCGCGACAGGCGTCAGCACATGGCCACACACATCGGTCTTGCCCGAGCGCATGTCTGCAAGCGCGTCATCCCATGACCGCATCGCGCCGAGGTAGTCGCGCAGGATAAGGGCGGTTTCGCCCGCTGAAAAGACGGTTTCTCTGAGCTTCATGCGTGTGCTCCCTTTGCGATGGTGGCGTTCTGGCGTTGCGCGGCTTGGCCTGCTTCGAGAAGCTCTCGGCCAATCGCTTGCGCCTGCTCCGGCGAGAGGGCAAACACCATGAGCGGTTCGGAGATAACGAGTTGCACGAGTGCGCCCTTTTCGCTTGCGGCAAGGTTGGCGCTCGCGTCTCTCCATTTCCGCCCCAAGCCGGTGCTACCCGGCTCGCCTAGACCGAACGCCTGTAGAGCCTGCTTTGCGCGACCGGACAAGGGCATCGCGCCAGTCTGCATCCGGCGTTCGAATTCGATGAACTCGGCCAAGTCCTGAGGCTTGTAGTAGGCGGGGCGTCCTACGTGGACGACCGGGATGCGATAGATGACGCTCCGGGATTGGTTTCGGTTGTTGCGAAGCCAGAGCGCCCATTGGCTCTCCGATTTCGTTGGAAGCTCTCTCGCCAGATGTTCGGCTGCTGCCTGAGTGCTCAAAAGTTCGTCGTGCATGATGGATTCAACCCGCAATGTTGTATAGCTGACGACATGCTAACAAGAATCTCAAATGAACACCATATAAGATTCGTTGTTGATTCGTTAAGCTCGCGGCCGTATACTGTCCTCACATTAAACGAACGTCCTTTGGTGAGGACACTTCCGGGAGAACGGGGATGGCACGGGGAAAATTCGTCGCTTATTACCGCGTCAGCACAGCGCGTCAGGGCATGTCCGGTCTGGGGCTCGACGCACAGCGTGAGTCGGTCGCGCGGTATCTGAATGGCGGCGATTGGGAGCTTGTCGGCGAGTTCACTGAAACCGAGACCGGCAAGGGCGCGGACGCGTTGGCGAAGCGCCCGCAGTTGCGCGCCGCCCTTCAAGCATGCCGCGAGAGTGGGGCGCGGCTGCTGATTGCCAAGCTCGATAGGCTGGCTCGCAACGTGCATTTCGTATCTGGCCTGATGGAGTCGAAGGTGCAGTTCGTCGCTGTAGACATGCCGGATGCGAACGAACTGACCGTGCACATCATGGCTGCGTTCGCGGAGCATGAAGCGAAGCGGATCAGCGAGCGGACAAAGGATGCGCTAGCGGCTGCGAAGGCGCGCGGAGTGCGCTTGGGTGTCAGCGGCCCCGCGAACTTGAAGCGAAACATTACAGAGCGTCAGGAAGCTGCTGACGCCTTCGCGGCCCGGTTGGCGGGGCTTGTAGCAGGGTTCCGGGCGCGCGGACTGTCTCAGCGCGCTATGGTCGCGGAACTCAACGTGATCGGTATAAAGACGCCGCAGGGCGGCGAATGGCACTTGGGGCAGTTCTGCCGCTTGTTGAAGCGAATTGACTCCGTATAGCCAAACGCCGCACCATTTTCTCTTTAGCGTTGTGATAACTCGGACTTATTCATTATTTGCACAAATTTCTTATCTTTATCAAAGAGGAGTGACACCCTCTTTGTGTTCGCTCCTATTATGCTGGCTTCTCCATATATCCATTGATCTATTTGCCCGCCGTGAGGGCCGTATGTAACGGAATTCGGTTTTCCAAGCGCTGTAATTACTTCGTCTAGTGTGGAGACATTCGGCTTTAGGGAATCGACGAAAGATATATCGAAGTCATGTCCCATATGGACGCAACCGGACAACCCAAAAATAGAAGCTAATGCAACAACCGGAACGACGTTTTTCATTTTTATCCTTGCGTGTGGGTAAGTTGATTATCTTGTAGGCCGGGCTATGGGGCGGCTTTCTTTAGGCCCTGCTTACGCGGCGGGTGTGCGCCGAACGTGATGCTCTCAACCGGAGGGATAAGTGCGCGCACTGCGTCGGGAAGGCGGAACTTCTCGACGGTTGCTCGGCGTTCTACGGCGTCCTCGCGGCCATCGAAATAGACATTCATCGTTATCAACTCGTGCTCGTGTCCGACGATAGCCGCTACGTCGTGCGGATCGGCCGCACCGCCACCTTCTTTCTTTATTGACCGAGTAATGAATGTTCGGCGGAAAGAATGGAAGTTGGTATCCGAGTCTGTCACGCCGCAGCTATCGCTATAACGGCGTTTGTCGTTGAACCATTTTGACGCAGTGTGACTGGCGCTAATTGTCAGGTCGATTTCCGGGAATAGACGAGTTTCCCCGTGCTTGCGCTGTGCCTCAACATATCGCAATAAACCGAGTTCGATTAAAGCGGAATGCACGGGCACCAAGCGTCTTGAATTCCGGTTCTTAAGTCGCTTACCTTCTTCTTCATCATTGATGTTGATGCAAGGAATACCTTGCACCTCAATGAAGTCCGAAAGCGCTAGCTGGCAAAGCTCCCCGAGTCGCGCGCCGGTATGCAGTGCGAGCGGTATGAGCCAGTATTGATAAGGGTGCACGAACGTGCGCGATGTGAACGCGCTAGAACTCAGAAGGGCCGCCAACTCGTCATCTCTGAAGGCCCGGAGCTTCTTCGTGGGCTTTTCCTCAATCGCGAGCCGATACGCCGGGTTGTGCTCCATCTTGAACGACGGGTCTTGCTTGCACCACTCGAAAAACCCGCTTAGGAGCCCCGTAATGCCGTTGATCGTGGCCGGGGCCATCGGGGGCAGGCCACGCGCCGCCACGTCGCTGAGAGCCGCTCCGGCGTGGGTCTTGGTAATGTTCGGCGGGAGTTTTTGAAGCAACTCCAGAAAGTCCACGCACGCCCCTTTGTCTATGTCGTTTAAGCGTACTACTCGCGCAAGTCGCTCCCGCATGAACTGGTCGAACAGGCGGAAAGCCTGCTCTTTCTTTTCGAGCGTCTTGGGCGTCCACCGGGCGCGCGTCGTTTTCTCCTTGATGAACGCCTCTACGGCTTTCGATAGGAGGGGGGAGGCGGGAGGCGTGACCGGAGACGCGGGCGCTGCCGGAGCGGCGGCCGCACGTATGGCAATGCCAAGTTCGCGCCGGTGCTGCGCCTGCTGTTGGACGCGCTGGCGGCTGAGTTCGGTTACGGTTTGATCCAACTCCTCAATTCGGTCGATCAGCCGGTGCCGCTCCTTTGCTTGCTTGAGCGTGGCCTGTAGCGCGGCAGGGTCGATTACGGGTGGGGCCGGAGGCTTTTTTTCGTGTTCGGACATCGCGCGAGTATCGATGGCGCTGAAAGCGCACCTGAGGGCGTTGTGGAGGCTCTGAGCGAGCGGGACGGCTTCTCGGACGCTGGCAGTGCCCAAGCTGCGATAAAGCTCGCAGACGCCGATGTAAGGTCGATATTCTCGCGGGATCGTCAACCGGAAGTAAAGGATGCCGTGCCGGTTGCGGTGGAGGTGTGCAGGGAGCTTGTATGCCATTCGCGGTTCGGTTTGGGACACCCGATCGGGACACTTGCCCAAAACCGAACGCGAAGATGACAAATACTGCTTTTCCCTCAAGGACTTGAGGGAGGAATTGGTGGAGGCGGCGGGAATCGAACCCGCGTCCAGAAGCGCTCCACGACTAGTTCTACATGTTTAGTTCAGTCATTTGATTTAACCGCAGCGACGCGGACGAACACGCTGCACTACGGCGATTCGCTAAATTTTCGACCCTGGCGTCGCGACGCCGACAGGGCTTAACTGACGTAAATGACCTCTGGCGGTATTGCTACCGGTCTTGCGACACTAGCCCGTCAGTGAACTAGGCAGAGGACGGCGGCCGTTAGGCTGCCAGTGCGAACGTATCGTCGTTTGCAGTTACGATTTTCCCATTGATTAACGAGGTGACGGGTCCTCGACATGCCCTAGCCGCTTCACAACCCCTGTCGAAACCAGGTCGCCCCCGCGGATCAGATCGATCATTATAGCCCAACATCGCGCAGCAGTTCGCGTAGTTCCTGCGTCGAGCCGACGAGATGCTGCGCTTGCCAGTCGGCCGGCGCGGCGCCGTCGCCGCAATAACCATAGGCGGCCGCGACCGTCGCCATGCCTGCCGCGCTGCCGGCCTGGATGTCGCGAAGATCGTCGCCGACATAGACGATGCGCGTGGGCGCGAGCGTCATTTGTTCGGCCGCATGCAGCAGCGGGGCCGGATGCGGTTTCGAGTGCGGCGTTGTGTCGCCCCCGACGATGCAGGCCGCGCGCGGCGCCAGGCCAAGCAGGTCGGCGAGCGGTGCGGTGAGGCGCATCGCCTTGTTCGTGACGATGCCCCAGCGCACGCCGCGTGCATCGAGTTCGTCGAGCACGTCGCCGATGCCGGGGAACAGCGTCGTGTGCACGCAGATGTCCGTCGCGTAATTGGTCAGGAACTCGTCGCGCATCGCTTCGTAGCCGGGCGATTGCGGGTCGATGGCGAACGCGCCGCCGAGCAGGCCGCGCGCACCGGCCGATGCCAGCGGGCGCAGCACGTCGAGCGATGTTTCGGGCAGGCCGCGCACGCGCTGCATCTTGTTGACGGCGGCGGCGAGATCGGGCGCCGTATCGGCGAGCGTGCCGTCGAGGTCGAACAGCACCGCATCGCAGTGCAGCAGGCGCGGCTCGTCGAGCGTGGCCCGCTCGGTCGAAAGGGGAGTCGTCATGCCGGTCGGGAGGTCACGCGCCGCGGCGGCACGCGACGAGATAGTTGATGTCGGTGTCGTTCGACAGCGCGAAGCGCTTGCCGATCGGGTGATAGGTAATGCCCTTGATCTCCACGATGTGCAGATCGGTCCCGCGCACGAAGCTCGCCAGTTCCGACGGGCGGATGAAGCGCGCGTAGTCGTGGGTGCCCTTTGGCAGCATTCGTGCGATGTATTCCGCACCGATCACCGCGAACAGGTACGACTTCAGGTTGCGGTTCAGCGTCGAGAAGAACACCCAGCCGCCCGGTTTGACGAGGGTTGCGCACGCAGAGACGATGCCGGCCGGCGACGGCACGTGCTCGAGCATCTCCATGCACGTGACGACGTCGTAGGTACCCGGCTCGCGTTCGGCGATCGCTTCGGCGGCGATCGCCTCGTAGTCGACCGTGACGCCGCTCTCCAGGCTGTGCAGATCCGCGACGCCGAGCGCCTCGGTCGACAGATCGATGCCTTTGACCTGCGCGCCGAGCCCCGCCATCGATTCGGACAGGATGCCGCCGCCGCAACCGATATCGAGCGCGCGCTTGCCGGCCAGGTGCGCATGCGCATCGATCCAGCCGAGCCGGACCGGGTTCAGCTCGTGCAAGGGCTTGAATTCGGCATTCGGATCCCACCACCGATGGGCGAGGTCGCTGAATTTCTGGAGTTCGTGCGGATCGGCGTTGGTCATGTCGGCAAACGGGCTACGGGAGGAGGGCGGTGCAACGGTGCGTCAGCCCCGAGTATATAAGATGCGGGCGAGCGGCGAAGCGACGAGCGCGTGGACGGGCGGCAACGAAAAAGCCCCGCCGGAGCGGGGCTTTGAAGCAGTCGAAAACCGTGGCTTACTGCGCCGGAACGGTCGTCTTCTGGACTTCTTGCGTACCGACCACTTCCACTTCCACGCGGCGATCCGGTGCGAGGCAGGCGATCAGTTGCTTGCGGTTCTTCTGGTTGCAGCCAGTCGTGACCGGGTTGCGCTTGCCCTTGCCTTCCGTGTAGATCTTGTTGGCCGGGACACCCTTGCTGACCAGGTACGACTTGACTGCTTGCGCACGGCGCAGCGACAGACGGTCGTTGTACTTGTCCGAACCGATGCGGTCCGTGTAGCCCGTTGCGACGACCACTTCCGTGTTCATGCCCTGGATCTTCGAAGCCAGTTCGTCCAGCTTTTGCTTGCCCAGCGGCTTGAGCGTTGCCTTGTCGAAGTCGAACAGTGCGTCGGCTTGGTACGTGATCTTCTGGCTCGTGATGGCCGGAGCAACCGGAGCGACCGGCGGCTGCGGTGCCTGGGCGACCAGTGCGCCATCGCACTTTGCGTTGGCGGTGGCCGGCGTCCAGAACGCGTCACGCCAGCAGAGCTCGTTCGTGCCGTTCATCCACACCCATTCGCCCGTGCCGTTCACCCAGTTGTCGTTGACGGCTTGACGCGACGCCGGCACCGACTGTGCCGAAGCGGATGCAGCCATAACTGCGGTAGCTGCAATGAACGCGAGCTTTGAAAGTTTATTCATATTTCTCCTCTCGAAATTGAGATTACCGCAGGTTTACTGCGAGCCTGTTGACGGTGACAAGTCATACATTGCTCGAAGTATAACATTGGTGCGGCACAAAAAACGTGGCACCGCTCTGTGTAGACTTCGAGCAGCGTCTAACTTTCAGTGCGTTGGCATTTTGCCATATCGTTCCCTTCCTACGAAAAAAAATCCTCCCCACCCTAAGATCGCCTCAACGTTTGTGGTGCATGCGCAACACCGACCTGCCGTAACTTTCAGGGATTGTCAAGTGCGTGTCCGCGAAATTGCGCGAAAGGCTGCATATGTTTACGCGCGTGCGTGACGCCGATTCGTGCGACCCCGCGGCGCAGTGAAGGGGCGCGATCAGGGTTGGCATGGGGCGGCTCGCCCATGGCGACGTTTCTTGCTGTTTACATATAGAGGGGGTGGCGAACTGGCGGCTGATGGGCGCATGTTAGAATCTCGCGTTGCGTTGCGCATGCAGCGCCCACGCGAAAGGCGGTCGCCGTCTTCGCTCCGAAACGATACGGATACATGGATCAATTCGCCAAAGAGACCCTGCCCACCTCCCTTGAGGAGGAAATGCGCCGTTCGTATCTCGATTACGCGATGAGCGTGATCGTCGGACGTGCCCTTCCGGATGTCCGCGATGGCCTGAAGCCCGTGCACCGGCGCGTATTGTTCGCGATGCACGAACTGAACAACGACTGGAACCGCGCGTACAAGAAATCGGCGCGTATCGTCGGTGACGTGATCGGTAAGTATCACCCGCACGGCGATACCGCGGTGTACGACACGATCGTGCGGATGGCGCAGGACTTCTCGCTGCGCTACATGCTGATCGACGGGCAGGGCAACTTCGGCTCGATCGACGGCGACAATGCCGCGGCGATGCGTTACACCGAAATTCGCATGGCGAAGATCGGTCACGAGCTGCTCGCCGACATCGACAAGGAAACGGTCGACTTCGAGCCGAACTACGACGGCAACGAGATGCAGCCGGCGGTCCTGCCGTCGCGCATTCCGAACCTGCTGATCAACGGCTCGTCGGGCATCGCGGTCGGCATGGCGACCAACATCCCGCCGCACAACCTGAACGAAGTCGTCGACGCTTGTCAGCATCTGCTGAATAACTCCGAAGCGACGATCGACGAGCTGATCGAGATCATCCCGGCGCCGGACTTCCCGACGGCCGGCATCATCTACGGCGTCGCCGGCGTGCGCGACGGCTATCGCACCGGCCGCGGCCGCGTCGTGATGCGTGCCACCACGCACTTCGAGGAGATCGACCGCGGCCAGCGGATGGCGATCATCGTCGACGAGTTGCCGTACCAGGTGAACAAGCGCTCGCTGCTCGAGCGGATCGCCGAGCTCGTCAACGAGAAGAAGCTCGAGGGCATCTCCGACATCCGCGACGAGTCCGACAAGAGCGGCATGCGCGTCGTGATCGAGCTCAAGCGCGGCGAAGTGCCGGAAGTCGTGCTGAACAACCTGTACAAGGCGACGCAGCTGCAGGACACGTTCGGCATGAACATGGTCGCGCTGGTCGACGGCCAGCCGAAGCTGCTGAACCTGAGGGAAATCCTGCAGTGCTTCCTGTCGCACCGACGCGAAGTGCTGACGCGCCGCACGATCTACGAACTGCGCAAGGCCCGCGAACGCGGCCACGTGCTCGAAGGTCTCGCGGTCGCGCTCGCGAACATCGACGAGTTCATCGCGATCATCAAGGCCGCGCCGACGCCGCCGATCGCGAAGCAGGAGCTGATGGCGAAGCCGTGGGATTCGTCGCTCGTGCGCGAGATGCTCACGCGCGCCGAGACCGAGAACGCGTCGGCGGGCGGCCGCTCCGCGTATCGTCCGGAAGGCCTGAACCCCGCGTTCGGGATGCAGACCGACGGGCTGTACCGTCTGTCCGACACGCAGGCGCAGGAAATCCTGCAGATGCGTCTGCAACGCCTGACCGGTCTCGAGCAGGACAAGATCATCGGCGAGTACCGCGAAGTGATGGCACAGATCGCCGACCTGCTGGACATCCTCGCGCGCCCCGAGCGGATCACGACGATGATCGGCGACGAGCTGACGTCGGTGAAGGCCGAATTCGGCGACGCACGCCGCTCGCGGATCGAGCTGAACGCGACCGAACTGAATACGGAAGACCTGATCACGCCGCAGGACATGGTCGTCACGATGTCGCACGCGGGCTACGTGAAGTCGCAGCCGCTGTCCGAGTATCGCGCGCAGAAGCGCGGCGGTCGCGGCAAGCAGGCGACGCAGATGAAGGAAGACGACTGGATCGAGACGCTGTTCATCGCGAACACGCACGATTACATCCTGTGCTTCTCGAACCGCGGCCGCGTGTACTGGGTCAAGGTCTATGAAGTGCCGCAGGGCTCGCGCAACTCGCGCGGCCGCCCGATCGTCAACATGTTCCCGCTGCAGGACGGCGAGAAGATCAACGTCGTGCTGCCGGTCAAGGAATTCTCGGCTGACAAGTTCGTGTTCATGGCGACGTCGCTCGGCACCGTGAAGAAGACGCCGCTCGAGGCATTCAGCCGCCCGATGAAGAAGGGCATCATCGCGGTCGGCCTCGACGAGGGCGACTACCTGATCGGCGCGTCGATCACCGACGGCGCGCACGACGTGATGCTGTTCTCCGACTCCGGCAAGGCCGTGCGCTTCGACGAGAACGACGTGCGCCCGATGGGGCGCGAGGCGCGCGGCGTGCGCGGCATGCAGCTCGAGGACGGGCAGCAGGTCATCGCGCTGCTGGTCGCCGGCAGCGAAGAGCAGACCGTGCTCACCGCGACCGAGAACGGCTACGGCAAGCGCACGCCGATCGCCGAGTACACGCGTCACGGCCGCGGCACGAAGGGGATGATCGCGATCCAGACGTCCGAGCGCAACGGCAAGGTCGTGGCCGCGACGCTCGTCGACGCCGAGGATCAGATCATGCTGATCACGACCGCCGGCGTGTTGATTCGTACCCGCGTTTCCGAAATACGCGAGATGGGGCGCGCTACGCAAGGTGTTACACTCATCAGTCTCGATGAGGGTACCAAGCTCTCCGGCCTGCAGCAGGTCGCGGAAGCCGAAGAGGGCGATGGCGAGGCCGACGAGGCGTCGGACGGCGAAGCCTGAATAACGGATGAGACTCGAGCCGCCGCTGGCGCCACGCGCCGCGGTCGGCGAGCAACCATTCATATTTCCAAAAGGGAGTGATGATGCAAAAGCAATTCAAGCAACTGGTTCTGCTGGCTGCACTGGTGCCGACGTTCGCGATGGCGCAAGCGCTGTCGAATTCCGCACCGGCTGCGACCGCGGCAGCTGCGCCGATCGACGCCGACAAGAAGGCTGCGATCAAGGATCTGCTCGACGCGATCGACGCGCCGAAGCTCGTGTCGGCTATCGGCAACAGCGCCGAGATGCAGGCAAAGCAGCTCGTGCCGGCGATCCTGTCGGACGCGCTGTCGGAAAACAAGTCGCTGAACGACAAGCAGAAGCAGGCCGCCGTGCCGTCGCTGCAGAAGAACGCGGTGCCGAAGCTGGTTGACGGCGCGGGCAAGGTGTTCGGCACGCAGCAGTTCCAGAGCGACGCGATGTCGGCTCAGTACGACGCCTACGCGAAGTACTACAGCACGTCGGAGATCAAGGATCTGACGACGTTCTACAAGAGCCCGACGGGCCGCAAGTTCATCCAGGTTCAGGATCAGGTTGGTCGCGACGTGGTCAACGGCCTGATGCAGAAGTACATGCCGCAAGCGATCCAGGCGACGCGCGCGCAGGCTGACAAGGAAGTCGCGGCAGTCAAGCCGGGCAAGTAAGCCGTCCGGGCACGCCGCCCGGCCATTCGGCCGGGTTTGGCGGGAGCCTGATGACAGTGCGATAATGGCCGTTTGCGCGCGAGCGCAAGCGGCCATTCCTTTTCTGGCGCGGTTCTTTCTGCCGGCGGCAAGCCGGTCGCGTCCCTCCCGAGGTTTTCACGATGCGCGTCTTTAATTTCTCCGCCGGTCCTGCGGCGCTGCCCGAGGAAGTGCTGCGGCAGGCCGCCGACGAAATGCTCGACTGGCACGGCAGCGGCATGAGCGTGATGGAGATGAGCCATCGCGGCAAGGAATTCATGTCGATCCACGAGGCGGCGCTGGCCGACCTGCGCGAGCTGCTCGAGGTGCCGGCCAGCCACCGGATCCTGTTCCTGCAGGGCGGCGGCATTGCCGAGAACGCGATCGTGCCGATGAACCTGCTCGGTTCGCGCAAGACCGCCGACTTCGTCGTGACGGGCTCGTGGTCGCAGAAGTCGTTCAACGAAGCGAAGAAATACGGCACGCCGCATCTGGCCGCATCCGGCAAGACGGCGGACGGTTTCACGCGCGCGCCCGCCCGCGCCGAGTGGCAACTGTCGGACGATCCGGCGTACGTGCACCTGTGCACGAACGAGACGATCGACGGCGTCGAGACGTTCGAGATTCCCGACCTCGGCGACGTCCCCCTCGTCGCGGATGTGTCGTCGCACATCCTGTCGCGCCCGATGGACGTCGCGAAGTACGGCGTGCTGTTCGGCGGCGCGCAGAAGAACATCGGGATGGCCGGCGTGACGGTCGTGATCGTTCGCGAGGATCTGCTCGATCGCGCATTGTCGATCTGCCCGTCCGCATTCGAATGGAAGACCGTCGCCACGAACAACTCGCTGTACAACACGCCGCCCACCTATGCGATCTACATCGCGGGCCTCGTGTTCCAGTGGTTGAAGCGGCAGGGTGGCCTCGAGGCGATTGAGGCCCGCAATACCGAGAAGGCGAAGCTGCTCTACGACACGATCGATGCGAGCGGCTTCTACCTGAACAAGGTCGAGCCGGCGGCGCGTTCGCGAATGAACGTGCCCTTTTTTCTGGCCGACGAAACGCGCAATGAAGACTTCCTTGCCGGCGCAAAGGCGCGCGGGCTGCTGCAGCTGAAGGGCCACAAGTCCGTCGGCGGCATGCGGGCGTCGATCTACAACGCGGTGCCGCTCGAGGGCGTGAAGGCGCTCGTCGAGTACATGAAGGACTTCGAACAGCGCGGCGCCTGAGCGCGACGCTGTTCAAACAGCACGGCAACTACGCATGGACGACGAACTGAATTCCCGCCTGAAACCGCTGCGCGACCGCATCGATGCGATCGACGCGCAGCTGATCGCGCTCCTCAACCAGCGCGCCGCGGTGGCGCTCGAGGTAGGCGAGGTCAAGAAGCATTTCAACGCGCCGGTGTTTCGGCCGGAGCGCGAGCTGCAGGTGATCGCGCGCCTGCAGGACATGAGCGCGGGGCCGCTCGCGGGCGAGCACATCAGCGCCATCTGGCGCGAGATCATGGCCGCGAGCCGTGCGCTCGAGCAGACGATCCACGTCGCATTCCTCGGGCCGGTCGGCACGTACAGCGAACAGGCGATGTTCGAGTATTTCGGCCAGTCGATCGAAGGGCTGCCGTGTCCGTCGATCGACGAGGTGTTCCGCTCGGTCGAGGCAGGCGCGTCCGCATTCGGCATCGCGCCCGTCGAGAATTCGACCGAAGGTGCGGTGTCGCGCACGCTCGACCTGCTGCTGCAGACTCAGTTGCTGATCAGCGGCGAGCTCGCGCTGCCGATCCATCACAACCTGCTCACGCAGAGCGGCACGCTCGACGGCGTGACGCGCGTCTGCGCGCATGCGCAGGCGCTCGCGCAATGCCAGCAGTGGCTTGCCGCGAACGCGCCGCAGCTCGAGCGGCAAGCGGTGTCGAGCAACGCGGAGGCCGCGCGTCTCGCGGCGGCCGACCCGAGCGTCGCGGCAATCGCGGGCGATCGCGCGGCCGCGCACTACGGGCTGCAGATCGCGTTCTCGCTGATCCAGGACGATCCGCACAATCGCACGCGCTTCGTGATCATCGGCAAGGAGCCGGCCGGGCAGAGCGGTCATGACCAGACGTCGCTGATCGTGTCGGTGAAGAACGAGCCGGGCGCCGTGTTCAAGCTGCTCGAACCGCTCGCGCGGCACGGCGTGTCGATGACGCGCTTCGAGTCGCGTCCGGCGCGGGTCGGCACGTGGGAGTATTACTTCTACATCGACATCGAAGGGCACCGGGACGAGGCGGCCGTGGCCGCCGCGCTCGCGGAGCTCGGCCAGAAGGCCGCGTTCCTGAAGATACTCGGTTCGTATCCGCGCGCGCGCTGACGCGCAGCGGCCCGCCACCCGCACCGCGCGGGCGGCGTGGTGCAGCGGGCAGGGCAGGCCGGGTGGCACTGCCGAAGGCGGGCTCGGGCAGTATCCGGTGCAGGGCGCGCCGGGTGCGGGCCCGTTGCCCGGGATCTGGACTTCCGTGCGCGGGGCGTCGTTCCGCGCGCGTCACTTGGCTCTTGTCGTGTCAGGCTTTGCATTCAACAAACTGGTCATTTTCGGCGTCGGCCTGATCGGCGGATCGCTGGCGCGCGCACTGCGCGAGCGCGCGCCGGGCGGCGCGGGTGAAGTCATCGGCGTCGGCCGTTCGCATGCGTCGGTCGAACGCGCGCTGGCACTCGGCGTGATCGACCGCGCGGCGGCGCTCGACGACGACGCGCAACTGCGCGACGCACTGGCCGGCGCCGATCTCGTGCTGCTGGCCGCCCCCGTCGCGCAAACGGGCCCGCTGCTCGCGCGCATCGCGCCGTGGCTCGACGCCGCGACGATCGTCACCGACGCGGGCAGCACCAAGTCCGATGTCGTCGCGGCCGCGCGCGAAGCGCTCGGCGCGCGGATCGCGCAGTTCGTGCCGGGGCATCCGATCGCCGGGCGCGAGTCGAGCGGCGTCGAAGCCGCGCTGCCGGATCTGTACGTCGGCCGCAACGTCGTGCTGTGCCCGCTGCCGGAGAACGCGCCCGCATCGGTCGCGCGCATCGACGCGATGTGGCGGGCGACCGGCGCCGACGTGCGCACGATGAGTACCGAGCAGCACGATCGCGTGTTCGCGTCGATCAGTCATCTACCGCACGTGCTGTCGTTCGCGCTCGTCGAGCAGATTCTCGGCGAGGCGGATGCCGAACTGAAATTCTCGTACGCGGCGGGCGGCTTTCGCGACTTCACGCGGATCGCGGCGTCGAATCCGGAAATGTGGCGCGACGTATGCGTCGCGAATCGCGCGGCGCTGCTCGACGAGCTCGACGGCTACACGCGCGTGCTCGCACGGCTGCGTGCTGCGATCGACGCCGGCGACGGCGCGGCGCTCGAAGCCGTGTTCACGCGCTCGCGCGCCGCACGCAAGGCATGGCAGGAGCGCGGCGCGCAGCCCGCTGCCGAACCGGTCAAGAAATAACAGGACGATTCCCATGGACTATCTCGATCTCGGCCCGTATTCCAGCGCTTCGGGCACCGTGCGCCTGCCCGGCTCGAAGAGCATCTCGAACCGCGTGCTGCTGCTCGCGGCGCTTGCCGAAGGCGACACGACGATCACCAACCTGCTGGATTCCGACGACACGCGCGTGATGCTCGATGCGCTCGGCAAGCTCGGCGTGAAGCTCGCGCGCGACGGCGACACCTGTGTCGTCACCGGCACGCGCGGCGCGTTCACCGCAAAGACTGCCGACCTGTTCCTCGGCAATGCGGGCACGGCGGTGCGACCGTTGACGGCGGCGCTCGCGATCAACGGCGGCGACTATCGCGTGCACGGCGTGCCGCGCATGCACGAGCGGCCGATCGGCGATCTCGTCGACGGCCTGCGGCAGATCGGCGCGCAGATCGACTACGAGCAGAACGAAGGCTTTCCGCCGCTGCGGATCAAGCCCGCGGCGATCGTGGTCGACGCGCCGATCCGCGTGCGCGGCGACGTGTCGAGCCAGTTCCTCACCGCGCTGCTGATGACGCTGCCGCTCGTGAAGGCGAAGGATGGCAGGACCGTCGTTGAAATCGACGGCGAGCTGATCTCGAAGCCGTACATCGACATCACGATCCGGCTGATGGAGCGCTTCGGCGTGACTGTCGAGCGCGACGGCTGGCAGCGCTTCGTCGTGCCGGCCGGCGTCCGCTACCGGTCGCCGGGGCGCATCATGGTCGAGGGCGATGCGTCGTCGGCATCGTACTTCCTCGCGGCCGGCGCGCTCGGCGGCGGTCCGCTGCGCGTCGAGGGCGTGGGGCGCGCGAGCATCCAGGGCGACGTCGGCTTCGCGAACGCGCTGATGCAGATGGGGGCGAACGTCTCGATGGGCGACGACTGGATCGAGGTGCGCGGCATCGGCCACGACCACGGCAAGCTCGATCCGATCGACATGGACTTCAACCTGATTCCCGACGCGGCGATGACCATCGCGGTCGCGGCGCTGTTCGCGAGCGGCACGAGCACGCTGCGCAATATCGCGAGCTGGCGCGTGAAGGAAACCGACCGCATCGCGGCGATGGCGACCGAGCTGCGCAAGGTCGGCGCGATCGTGGAGGAGGGTGCCGACTATCTGGTCGTCACGCCGCCGCAACAGCTCACGCCGAATGCCGCGATCGATACGTATGACGATCACCGCATGGCGATGTGCTTCTCGCTCGTCAGCCTGGGCGGCGTGCCCGTGCGGATCAACGATCCGAAGTGCGTCGGCAAGACGTTCCCCGACTATTTCGACCGCTTCGCCGCGCTCGCCAAAGCCTGACCCGACTCACCCGATGAAATCGACCCGACCCTTTCACCCGACCCCCGTCATCACGATCGACGGCCCGACTGCTTCCGGCAAGGGGACCGTCGCGGCGCTCGTCGCCGCGCATCTCGGCTTCCACCTGCTCGACAGCGGCGCGCTGTACCGTCTCGCGGCGCTCGCGAGCGTGCGCTACGGCATCGCGGCGGAGGACATCGATGCGCTCGTGAAGCTGATCGACGATCTTCACATCACGTTCCGCGAGGGCTGCGCGCAGCTCGACGGCGTCGACGTGTCGAACGATATCCGCGCCGAAGCGGTCGGCAACCGCGCGTCGGCGATTGCCGTGCACGGGCCGGTGCGTTCCGCGCTCGTCGCGCGCCAGCGCGCGTTCCGCAAGACGCCGGGCCTCGTCGCCGACGGGCGCGACATGGGCACCGTGATCTTCCCGGACGCCGTGCTGAAGGTGTTCCTGACGGCCAGCGCCGAGGCACGCGCGACCAGACGGCATAAGCAATTGATGCAAAAAGGTTTTTCTGCTAATATAGATGACTTGCTCCGGGATCTTCGTGAACGTGACGCGCGCGACAGCAATCGCGCAGCGGCGCCACTGAAGCCTGCGGCAGATGCCAAGCTGCTCGATACGTCGGCGCTTTCGGTCGATGAAGCTGTCGACCAGGTGCTGCAGTGGTACCGGGCGCTCGGCCAGCCCGCCTGAGAAGGCGGGTGGATGTAGGTGCTTCGCGCTTGAGCGCGAAGCGTGTTTCGAACCCTTAACCCCGTGTGGAATTCGATCTGGCCCTTTCAGCCTGCCATTTCGGCCGGCGTGGCACAGCGATCCATGCACAATCAGATTTTTATGTCCGACCTGCAAACCTCCACCCCGAATACCGAATCCTTTGCGGCTCTGTTCGAAGAGTCGCTGACCCGCCAAGACATGCGCGCCGGCGAAGTGATTTCCGCCGAAGTCGTGCGCGTCGACCACAACTTCGTGGTCGTCAATGCAGGCCTGAAGTCCGAGGCTTACATTCCGATCGAGGAATTCCTGAACGATCAGGGCGAGGTTGAGGTGCAGTCGGGCGATTTCGTGTCCGTCGCGATCGACGCACTCGAAAACGGCTACGGCGACACGATCCTGTCGCGCGACAAGGCGAAGCGCCTTGCATCGTGGCTGTCGCTGGAAAAGGCCCTCGACAACAACGAACTCGTCACCGGCACGATCACCGGCAAGGTGAAGGGCGGCATGACCGTGATGGTCAACGGCATCCGCGCGTTCCTGCCGGGTTCGCTGGTCGACACGCGTCCGGTCAAGGACACGACCCCGTACGAAGGCAAGACGCTCGAGTTCCGCGTGATCAAGCTCGATCGCAAGCGTAACAACGTCGTGCTGTCGCGTCGTGCAGTGATCGAAGCAACCCAGGGCGAAGAGCGCGCGAAGCTGCTCGAGACGCTGAAGGAAGGCGCGATCGTCAACGGCGTGGTCAAGAACATCACCGACTACGGCGCGTTCGTCGACCTCGGCGGCATCGACGGCCTGCTGCACATCACCGACATCGCATGGCGTCGTGTGCGTCACCCGAGCGAAGTCCTGTCGGTTGGCCAGGAAGTCACCGCGAAGATCCTCAAGTTCGACCAAGAGAAGAACCGCGTCTCGCTGGGCATCAAGCAACTGGGCGACGATCCGTGGGAAGGCATCTCGCGCCGTTACCCGTCGGGCACGCGCCTGTTCGGCAAGGTCACGAACATCACCGACTACGGCGCATTCGTCGAAGTGGAATCGGGCATCGAAGGCCTCGTCCACGTGTCGGAAATGGACTGGACCAACAAGAACGTTGCGCCGTCGAAGGTTGTCCAGCTGGGCGACGAAGTCGAAGTCATGGTCCTCGAGATCGACGAAGACCGTCGTCGTATCAGCCTCGGCATGAAGCAGTGCAAGCCGAATCCGTGGGATGACTTCAGCCGCAACTTCAAGAAGGGCGACAAGATCACGGGCGCAATCAAGTCGATCACCGACTTCGGCGTGTTCATCGGTCTGCCGGGCGGCATCGACGGCCTGGTCCACCTGTCGGACCTGTCGTGGAGCGAAACCGGCGAGGAAGCCGTTCGCAAGTACAAGAAGGGCGACGAAGTCGAAGCAATCGTGCTCGGTATCGACGTCGAGAAGGAGCGTATTTCGCTCGGCATCAAGCAGCTCGAAGGCGACCCGTTCAGCAACTACGTTGCAATGAACGACAAGGGCTCGATCGTCGACGGCGTGGTGAAGACGGTCGATGCGAAGGGCGCGGTCATCTCGCTGACGGGCGACATCGAAGGCTACCTGCGCGCATCGGAAATTGCGCAGGATCGCGTCGAAGACGCACGCAACGTGCTGAAGGAAGGCGACAAGGTCAACGCGATGGTGATCAACATCGATCGCAAGTCGCGTGGCATCAACCTGTCGATCAAGGCGAAGGATTCGGCTGAACAACAGGAAGCGATCCGCGGCCTGCAGTCCGACTCGAGCGCTGCTGCGACCGGTACGACCAACCTCGGCGCGCTGCTGAAGGCGAAGCTCGACGGCCAGAACCAGTAAGCCTCACGAGGTCTGCTGAAGTATGACCAAATCCGAGTTGGTCGCGCAGCTGGCACTGCGATTTCCGCAACTTGTCCTCAAGGATGCGGATTTCGCGGTGAAAACGATGCTCGATGCGATGTCCGACGCCCTGTCGAAAGGGCATCGCATCGAAATTCGGGGTTTCGGCAGCTTCGGCCTCAACCGTCGCCCGGCGCGCGTCGGACGCAACCCGAAGTCGGGGGAGAAAGTGCAGGTGCCCGAGAAGTTCGTGCCTCACTTCAAGCCCGGCAAGGAATTGCGCGAACGCGTCGACGGCCGCGCCGGCGAGCCGCTGAAAGCTGATGATCCGGACGACGAGCGTTGAGCGTCGTTCGGTTTGCCCGGAATCTGTCCGGCGAAGGCTGAAGAAAAAAGCGCCCCTAGCGGGCGCTTTTTTCGTTTTCGGCGGCCGCGTGGCAATGCGCATCCACAGGATGTGCGGTGACGCGGAAACGCTTCCTTTACAATACGGGTCGATTCGGCGTCGCGAAGGGGAGTCGCGCGTCACGGCAAACCTCAACAAAGAGAGGGCTACATGAAGTTTATCGTCTGGCTGATCCGGGTATTGGTGTTCGTGCTGCTGCTGGTGCTCGCACTGGCCAATACGCAAACCGCGACGCTGAATTTCCTTGCCGGCTACGCATGGCAAGCGCCGCTGATCCTGATCGGCCTCGCGTTCTTCGTCGTGGGTCTGCTGGCCGGTCTGCTATCCGCGCTGCCGGCGATCTTCCGTCTGCGCCTCGAGAACGGGCGCCTGAAGCGCGACCTGCGCGCCGCGCGCGAAACCCCGGTCGTCGTCGATCAGCCGCCGATGCCGCCCGTCATTTAATACGGACGCCGCGCGAATCTCGCGCGGTTTTCGTCTCTGCTTCGATATTTCGCATGGATCTGGATTTCTGGTGGTTGCTCGCAATTCCGGTGGCGTTTGCGCTCGGCTGGGCGGCGTCACGCTATGACCTGAAGAACCTCCTGTCGGAGAGCGCCAACCTGCCGCGATCGTATTTCCGCGGCCTGAACTTTCTGTTGAACGAACAACCGGACAAGGCGATCGACGCGTTCATCGAGGTCGCGAAGCTCGACCCCGAGACGGTCGAACTGCACTTCGCGCTCGGCAACCTGTTTCGCCGCCGCGGTGAAACGGACCGTGCGATCCGCGTGCACCAGAATCTGCTGAGTCGCACGGACCTGCCGGTGAACGAGCGCGATCACGCGCTGTATGAACTCGGCCAGGACTTTCTGAAAGCCGGCCTGCTCGATCGTGCCGAAGAGGCCTTCCACCGGCTCGCCGACGGCGACTACGCGCTGGGAGCGCAGCGGGCGCTGCTGACGATCTACGAGATCGAGAAGGACTGGAACAAGTCGATCGATACCGCGAAGCGGATCGAGTCGATGAGCGACAAGCCGCTCGGCATCGAAATCGCGCAGTTCCACTGCGAACTCGCGCAGGACGCACTGCAACGCAAGAACGCCGCGGCGGCGGCCGAACAGCTGAAGCTCGCGCTTGCCGCGAACCCGCAGAACGTGCGCGCGACGATACTGTCCGGCGATGCCGCTTCGGCGGCGGCCGATCACGCGGCCGCGATCGAGCACTGGAAGCGCGTCGAAGCGCAGAATCCGGCTTATCTGCCGCTGGTCGCCGACAAGCTGATGAAGGCCTATGTCGCGCTCGGCAAGCCGGTCGAGGGTGCCGAGCTGCTGATGGGCTATGTCGAGCGTTATCCATCGAACGACCTGCTCGAAATCGCGTATCAGCACATCGCCGGGTTGCGCGGCCAGGAGGCCGCGCATACGCTCGCACGCACGCAGATGGAGAAGTCGCCGAACCTGTCCGGCATGCTGCACCTGCTCGACGCGCAGATCGCGGCCGCCGACGAGCCGCGCCGTAAGGAACTTGAAATGATGCGCGCGCTGATCAAGCAGCGCACCAAAAATCTGCCACGCTATACGTGCCAGAATTGCGGTTTCCGGGCACGGCTCTTCTACTGGCAGTGCCCCGGATGCAGCGGCTGGGAAACCTATGCGCCGCGCCGCGTCGAACCTGCGATGCCGGGCTGATCCCGGCGTGCGGCGCCGACGCGCTGCGGTTGCCGCCGGGTCCGGCCCGGCGGCCAAGTTAGTCAATTACCGGGACGTACCGGAACATCTATGAAAATCACCATCATCGGCACCGGCTATGTCGGTCTTGTCACGGGCTCCTGTCTCGCCGAGATCGGCCACGATGTCTTTTGCCTGGATGTCGATCAGCGCAAGATCGACATCCTGAACAACGGCGGGATGCCGATTCACGAACCGGGCTTGCTGGACATCATTGCGCGCAACCGCGCGGCAGGACGTCTGCGCTTCTCGACGGACATCGCGGCGAGCGTCGCGCATGGCGAGATCCAGTTCATCGCGGTCGGCACGCCGCCCGACGAGGACGGGTCGGCCGACCTGCAATACGTGCTCGAGGCCGCGCGCAACATCGGCCGTCACATGACGAGTTTCAAGGTGATCGTCGACAAGTCGACGGTGCCGGTCGGCACCGCGCAGCGCGTGTGTGCCGTGGTCGACGAGGCGCTCGGCGCTCGCGGGCTCGCGGGCAGCGTCGCGCACCGGTTCTCGGTCGTATCGAATCCGGAATTCCTGAAGGAAGGCGCGGCAGTCGAGGACTTCATGCGCCCGGACCGAATCATCATCGGCGTCGACGACGACGAGACGGGCACGGTGGCGCGCGAGAAGATGAAGAAGCTGTATGCGCCGTTCAACCGCAACCACGAGCGTACGATCTACATGGACGTGCGTTCGGCGGAATTCGCCAAGTATGCGGCGAATGCGATGCTCGCGACGCGCATCTCGTTCATGAACGAGATGTCGAATCTCGCCGACAAGGTCGGCGCCGACATCGAAGCCGTACGCCGCGGGATCGGCTCCGATCCGCGCATCGGCTATCACTTCCTGTACGCGGGCGTCGGTTACGGCGGCTCGTGCTTCCCGAAGGACGTGCAGGCGCTGATCCGCACCGCGGGCGAAAACGGTCAGCCGCTGCGCATCCTGGAGGCTGTCGAAGCCGCCAACTCCGCGCAGAAGGATGTGCTGATCGGCAAGATCGAACAGCGCTTCGGCGCGGACCTGACTGGCCGCGAATTCGCGGTCTGGGGCCTCGCGTTCAAGCCGAATACGGACGACATGCGCGAGGCGCCGAGCCGCCGGCTGATCGCCGCGCTGCTCGAGCGTGGCGCGACCGTGCGCGCGTACGATCCGGTCGCGATCGAGGAAGCGCGCCGTGTGTTCGCGCTCGATTTTGGCGAGGCTTCCGGCGCGCTTGCGCGCCTCCATTTCGTCGATACCCAGGACGCGGCCGTGACCGCCGCGGATGCGCTCGTGATCGTCACCGAGTGGAAGGAATTCAGGAGCCCGGATTTCACGCGCCTGAAGGCCGAACTGAAGGCGCCGGTGATCTTCGACGGGCGCAACCTGTACGAGCCGGACGCGATGGCCGAACTCGGCATCGACTACCATGCGATCGGGCGTCCGCATGTCGCGCCCCAGTCCCTCTCCCGTGGATGAACGCACGATGACTACCCTTCGAGAAGTGGTGCCGGTACCGCGTGCGCAGCTCGCGGGTTCGCGCGTGCTCGTCGTCGGGGACGTGATGCTCGACCGCTACTGGTTCGGCAACGTCGACCGCATTTCGCCGGAAGCGCCGGTTCCCGTCGTGCATGTGCAGCGTCAGGAGGAGCGCCTCGGCGGCGCGGCCAACGTCGCGCGCAACGCCGTGACGCTTGGCGGTCAGGCCGGGTTGCTGTGCGTGGTCGGCTGCGACGAACCGGGCGAGCGGATTGTCGAGTTGCTCGACAGCAGCGGCGTGACGCCTCATCTCGAGCGTGATGCGTCGCTGCCGACGACGATCAAGCTGCGCGTGCTCGCGCGTCAGCAGCAATTGTTGCGGGTCGACTTCGAGGCGGTGCCGACGCACGAGGTGCTGCTCGCCGGGCTCGCACGTTTCGATGCACTGCTGCCGCAGCACGACGTCGTGCTGATGTCGGATTACGCGAAAGGCGGCCTGACGCACGTGACGACGATGATCGAAAAGGCCCGCGCGGCCGGCAAGCCGGTGCTCGTCGATCCGAAGGGCGGTGACTGGGCGCGCTATCGCGGCGCATCGCTGATCACGCCGAACCGCGCCGAATTGCGCGAAGTCGTCGGTCAGTGGCAATCGGAAGACGACTTGCGCGAGCGTGTCGCCAGGCTGCGTGCAGATCTCGATCTCGACGCGCTGCTGCTCACGCGTTCGGAAGAGGGGATGACGCTTTTTTCCGCAGCGGGCGAACTGCATGCCCCGGCGCTTGCGCGCGAGGTGTATGACGTGTCCGGCGCGGGCGATACCGTGATCGCGACGGTCGCGACGATGCTCGGTGCTGGCGTGCCGCTCGTCGATGCCGTCGTGCTCGCGAACCGTGCGGCAGGCATCGTGGTCGGCAAGCTCGGTACGGCCACGGTAGACTACGACGAACTGTTTCACTGAGCGCATTCGGCGGCGCGCCGCACGGATGTCTCGTAATTTTTCAGGCAGAACGATCATGACCATCATCGTCACCGGCGCAGCCGGTTTTATCGGCGCGAACATCGTCAAGGCGCTCAACGAGCGCGGCGAGTCGCGCATCATCGCGGTCGACAATCTGACGCGCGCGGACAAGTTCCGCAACCTCGTCGATTGCGAGATCGACGACTATCTCGACAAGACGGAATTCGTCGAACGCTTCACGCGCGGCGATTTCGGCAAGGTACGCGCGGTGTTCCACGAAGGCGCCTGTTCGGACACGATGGAAACCGACGGCCGCTACATGATGGACAACAACTTCCGCTACAGCCGCGCGGTGCTCGATGCGTGCCTCGCGCAGGGCGCGCAGTTCCTGTACGCGTCGTCGGCCGCGACCTACGGCGGCTCGACACGGTTCGTCGAGGAGCGCGAGGTCGAGGCGCCGCTGAACGTCTACGGCTATTCGAAGTTCCTGTTCGACCAGGTGATCCGCCGCGTGCTGCCGAGCGCGAAGAGCCAGATCGCCGGGTTCCGCTACTTCAACGTGTACGGCCCGCGCGAGACGCACAAGGGCCGCATGGCATCGGTCGCGTTCCACAACTTCAACCAGTTCCGCGCGGAAGGCAAGGTCAAGCTGTTCGGCGAATACAACGGTTATGCGCCGGGCGAGCAGACGCGCGACTTCGTGTCGGTCGAGGACGTCGCGAAAGTGAATCTGTTCTTCTTCGATCATCCGGAGAAGTCGGGCATCTTCAACCTCGGCACCGGCCGTGCGCAACCGTTCAACGACGTCGCATCGACGGTCGTGAACACGTTGCGCGCGCTCGACAACCTGCCGCCGCTGACGCTCGCGCAGCAGGTCGAGCAAGGGCTGATCGAATACGTGGCGTTCCCCGACGCGCTGCGCGGCAAGTACCAGTGCTTCACGCAGGCCGACCAGACGAAACTGCGTGGTGCCGGCTACGATGCGCCGTTCCTGACGGTGCAGGAAGGTGTCGACCGCTACGTGCGTTGGCTGTCCGGCCAGGTTTAAACGCACGCGCTGCATCGCTAGACTGGGTCTCACGGTCGGCAGCCGCCGATCGTTTTCATCGGAGATCCAGCACATGATCAAAAAATGGTTTGCCGCGGCCGCGATGCTCGGTGCGATCGCGTCGGCATGGGCGGCCGTCGACGTCAACACCGCGAACGAAGATGCACTCGTCGGCATCAAGGGCATCGGGCCCGCGCGGGCAAAGGCGATTCTCGACGAGCGCGGCGCACGCGGTCCGTTCAGGAATGCAGAAGATCTCGCGTCGCGCGTGAAGGGCATGGGCGGGCATACGGTCGAGCGCCTTCAGCAGGAAGGGTTGACGATCGGTGCGGCCGGTTCGGTTGCGACGGCACCGGCCGCGGGCAAGCCCGCTGCGGCGAGACCTGCCGCGGCGCCTGCCCGCACTGCGCAGAAGTAACGCACACGAGACGAAAGGCTCCTTCAGTCGCCGTCGTTGCGACGGCTTCCCGCGGCATGCCGCGGGTTTTTTGCGTCATGCCGCGTGCGGCAGACCTATTCCATCGTCGCAAAGGGGTTGCCGGCGCGAGCCTCCGCGCTGGTTTACAATCAATTGATTGATCGGCCTCGCACTCACGGTATCTCCATGGCTTACAAAACTATCGAAGACACGATCGGCAACACGCCGCTCGTGCAATTGGTCCGCCTGCCGGACGACGAGATTCGCGCACGCAACAACGTGGTGCTCGCAAAGCTGGAAGGCAACAATCCGGCTGGTTCCGTGAAGGATCGTCCGGCGCTGTCGATGATCAGCAAGGCCGAGGCGCGCGGTCGCATCAAGCCGGGCGATACGCTGATCGAGGCGACGAGCGGCAACACGGGCATCGCGCTCGCGATGGCCGCGGCGATCCGTGGCTACAAGATGGTGCTGGTCATGCCGGAGGACCTGTCGGTCGAGCGTCGCCAGAGCATGGCCGCTTACGGCGCCGAAATCATCCTGACGCCGGTAAAGGGCGGGATGGAACTGGCGCGCGACCTCGCGGAGCAGATGCAGCGCGAAGGCAAGGGCGTGATCCTCGATCAGTTCGGGAACCCCGACAATCCGGTCGCGCACTACGAAGGAACGGGTCCGGAGATCTGGCGCGACACTGAAGGGCGCATCACGCACTTCGTGTCGGCGATGGGCACGACGGGCACGATCATGGGCACGTCGCGCTATCTGAAGGAACAGAATCCGGCGATCGAGATCGTCGGCGCGCAGCCGGAAGACGGGTCGCGCATTCCGGGCATTCGCAAATGGCCGGAAGCCTACATGCCGACGATCTTCGATCGCAGCCGCGTCGATCGCGTCGAGAGCGTGAGCCAGGCCGCGTCGGAAACGATGGCGCGCCGGCTCGCGGCCGTCGAAGGCATCTTTGCCGGTATTTCGTCGGGCGGCGCATGCGAAGTCGCGATGCGCATCGCCCGCCAGGTCGAGAACGCGACGATCGTGTTCATCGTCTGCGACCGCGGCGACCGCTATCTGTCGACCGGTGTGTTTCCTGCCTGAGCCCGATCGGCATCCGCAGGGGCAAGCGATAAAAAAAACGCCGCATAAGCGGCGTTTTTGCTTTGCGCGGGCCGTGCTTACTGCGCCGGCGTCTCCGTATCCGCGGCAGGCAGCGGCAGCGCGCCGTTCGCTTCCATCTGCGCCTTCACGGCTTCGCCGAGCTGGTACACGGTGAGCGCATAGAAGAAGCTGCGGTTGTAGCGCGTCAGCACGTAGAAATTCTTCAGGCCGAGCATGTATTCGGTCGCGCGTCCCGGCGACGGCAGGTCGACCACGGTGACCGGCGTGCCGGCTTCGGTGGTGATGTTGACCATCGGCTCGTTGAGGGTCATGCCGGCGCGCAGCAGTTGCGACAGCGCCCAGTGCGGCTCGGGCTGACCGTCCGCGGCTGCCTGTGCGATGCCGAGGCTGCCCGTGTCGGGCGTGATGCGCCAGACCACCGGGCGGTCGGTCTCCCAGCCATGCTGCTTCAGGTAGTTCGCGACGCTGCCGATCGCATCGGCAGGACTGCTGCGCAGATCGACGTGGCCGCCGCCGTCGTAGTCGACCGCGTACTCGCGGATGCTGCTCGGCAGAAACTGCGGGATGCCGATCGCGCCCGTGTACGAGCCGAGCACGGTGGTCGGGTCGAGCTGGTTGTCGCGGGTCCAGACCAGGAAGTCCTCGAGGTTCTTGCGGAACGTTGCCTGGCGGCTGTCGCGATTCGGCGTGTCCGGATAGTCGAACGTGAGCGTCGTCAGCGCATCGAGCACGCGGAAGTTGCCCATGTAGCGGCCGTAGATCGTTTCGACACCGATGATGCCGACGATCACTTCGGGCGGCACGCCGAATTCCTGGGACGCGCGCTGCAGCGTCGCCTGGTTCGCCTTCCAGAATTTCACGCCCGCGTTGATGCGGATCGGTTCGATGAAGCGCGAACGATAGACGCTCCAGTTCTTCACCGAAGGCGTCGGCGCCGGCTTCACGAGCTTGACGGCGGTGGCCGAATAGCTGATGCGCGAGAACAGCGCATGCAGGCTCGCGGAATCGAAGCCGTTGCGGCTCGCCATCTCGTCGATGAACGCATCGACCTTCGCGTTGTTCGCGTAACGCTGCGGAACGATTTCCTCTTCGAAGGTCTGACCTTGCGGCGCCGGCTGCTGCGGTTGCGCCTGCGCGACGCGCGTGCCGGAGGACTTCGCAGGCTGCGTCTGCGCGACGGCGGGCGCGGCGGCCAGCGTAGCGGCGACGGCAGCGGCCGCGAGCGGAACGCGAACGCGCAACAGTGCGGAGAGAAGGGCGGCGGGCTTGCTGGAATTCATGTCGAAGCGGGCGGACAGGGCGATGGGGTTCGGCGCAGTATACCCGACGCATCCTGCGTGCCGGGGCGAAGCAGCGCACCGTTGTGGTAAGTTAGCGGCGAATTCGCGGCAGACGATGAACATCATTGATGGAGACTCGTGGCGCACCTTGCGTCGCGGATGACAGCTTATGGCAACCGCCTTCTATACGCACCCCGATTGCATGCTGCACGAGATGGGGGAATGGCATCCGGAATGCCCGGCCCGACTGTCGGCGATCCAGGATCAGCTGATCGCGAGCCGCATCGACGACCTGATCGTGCACGAAACCGCCCCGTTCGCGAGCGAGGTGGCGCTGGGCCGCGTGCATACGCAGGCCCATATCGATTACATCCGCAGCATGACGCCCGTCGACGGCTACGTCGAGATCGATCCCGACACGCTGATGAACCGCGACACGTGGCGCGCCGCGCTGCGTGCTGCCGGCGCCGCGATCGCGGCGACCGACGCGGTGATCGAAGGTCGCTACGCGAATGCGTTCTGCAGCGTTCGGCCGCCCGGCCATCACGCGGAACCCGCGCGTGCGATGGGCTTCTGCTTCTTCAACAACGTGGCAATCGCCGCGCGGCATGCGCTCGACGTCCACGGTCTCGAGCGCGTCGCGATCATCGATTTCGACGTGCACCACGGCAACGGCACCGAAGCCGCGTTCGCGAACGACGAGCGCGTGCTGATGTGCAGCTTCTTCCAGCATCCGTTGTACCCGTTCTCGGGCGCCGATCATCAGGCGCCGAACATGGTCAACCTGCCGATGCCAGCACGCAGCAACGGGATGGCGATCCGCGAAGCGGTCGACATGTTCTGGCTGCCGCGTCTCGACGCGTTCAAGCCGCAGATGCTGTTCGTGTCGGCCGGTTTCGATGCGCATCGCGAGGACGACATCGGCAACCTCGGTCTCGTCGAGGCTGATTTCGAATGGCTGACCGCGCAGGTCGTCGACGTCGCGCGCCGGCATGCGCAGGGCCGCATCGTGAGCTGTCTCGAGGGCGGCTACAACCTGTCCGCGCTCGGCCGCAGCGTCGTCGCGCACCTGCGCGTGCTGGCCGGCATTTGACCGGCAGGCGGCGCGGCAGCGCGGCAGCGCGCGTTCAGCGCGCCGGCACGCGCGCGTGAATCCACGCGATCAGCGCATCGATCACGCGATCGCGCTCGAGATCGTTCATCGTCTCGTGGAACCCGCCTTCGTATAGCGTCAGCGTGCGATCCGGCGAGCCGACGTGGGTGCCGAATGCGCGGCTCCCGTCGGGCTCGGTCAGCTTGTCCTCGGTGCCGTGATAGACGAGCACCGGCACGCGCAGTGCACCGCGGCCGCGCTCGATGCGCGCCATCGCGTCGAGGATTTCGGCACCCGTGCGCGCTGGCACCGCGCCATGGTGAACAAGCGGATCGGCACGATTGGTCGCGACGACGGCCGGATCGCGCGACAGCAGCGCCGCATCGATCCGGATTGCGGGGAAGGTCGGCCATGCACGGCTGATGAAGCGGCTCATCGCGAGCATCCAGCGCGGCACGTCGCGCCCCGGCGCGAGCGCCGGGCTCGACAGCACGAGACCGGCCAGCGCGTGGCCGCGGGCGGGCACGCGTTCGATCGCATACAGCGCCGCGACGGCGCTGCCCATGCTGTGCCCCATCAGGAAGAGCGGCGTATCGCCGCAGGCGGCTTCGGCAACGAGCGCATCCGCATCGTTCAGGTAACCGTCGAAACGCTCGACCCACGCGCGTTTGCCGGGCGACTGGCCGTGCCCGCGCAGATCGATCGCCAGCACGTCGATGCCGGCCGCGTTCAGTCTGGCCGCCAGCGCCGCGTAACGACCCGCATGCTCGGCGAGGCCGTGCACCAGCGCGAGCGTCGCGCGCGGCGGCACCGTGCCGTCGCCGGCCGGCCAGCGGTACGACGCCAGTTCGAGTCCGTCCGCAGTGCGCAGCCGGCCCATGCGCGGAGCGGGCGGCGACGCCGGCTCCGGTGCTGCGGTGACGGGTGCGGCGGCCGGCGTGGTGGTGGCGGTCATCTGGCGGGTCCCCTGTTCGTTGGCATCGGTGTTCCGGATCATAGTCGCCGCATTCCCGAGGCGGCCAGCAGCGCCCCTCTAATTTCGTCTGGTTATGAAAAGATCGAAATCGATTATTAAGGGGAATGAGGCGTTTGCGGTAAAATCGCCGGCTATTCCAGATGCATCGGCGGCCGACTGGCGGGCCTCGCCAGCCGGCCGCCGTTTTTTGTTTACATGATCGAACTACGCAATCTGTCTCAGCGTTTCCCCGGGCCGACCGGCTGGGTCGACGCGTTGCACAACGTCAATCTGACGATCCCGCAGGGCGAGGTATTCGGCATCATCGGCCGAAGCGGCGCCGGCAAGAGCACGCTCGTGCGCACCATCAATCTGCTTACGCGGCCGACCGAAGGCAACGTCGTCGTCGGCGGGCGCGATCTCACGCTGCTGCCGGCGGGCGCGCTGCGCGAAGCGCGCCGCGAAATCGGCATGATCTTCCAGCACTTCAACCTGCTGTCGTCACGCACGGTGTTCGACAACGTCGCGCTGCCGCTCGAGCTGGCCGGTGCAAGCCGCGCCGACATCGAGGCGGCCGTGCTGCCGCTGCTCGACCTCGTCGGGCTGTCCGCGCAGAAGGACCGCTATCCGGCCCAGATCAGCGGCGGCCAGAAGCAGCGCGTCGGCATCGCCCGCGCGCTCGCGAGCAAGCCGAAGGTGCTGCTGTCGGACGAAGCGACGTCGGCGCTCGACCCCGAGACCACGCGCTCGATCCTCGATCTGCTGAAGCGCATCAACCGCGAACTCGGCCTGACGATCGTGCTGATCACCCACCAGATGGAAGTGATCAAGCAGGTGTGCGATCGCGTGGCGGTGCTCGACGCGGGCCGCGTGGTCGAAGAAGGCCGCGTAATCGACGTGTTCCTGCAGCCGCATCACGAAGTGACGCGCGCGCTGATCGGCGACGTGATCGCGCAGGAGCTGCCGCCGGCGCTGAAGGCACGGGTGGCCGAGCGGCTAAAGACGGGTAGCGGGCATTTGCTGCGGCTTGCATTCACCGGCTCGGGTGTCGACCAGCCGATCCTGTCGGAGACGATCCGCCGGTACGAACTTGATTTCAACATCCTGCACGGCCAGATCGACGAGATCCAGGGTCAGGCGTTCGGGTCGCTCGCGGTGCTCGCGGGCGGCGAACCGGGCAAGGTCGGGCAAGCGCTCGCGTTCCTGCGCGAGCAAGGTGTGGTGGTAGAGGAGCTTTCGTATGTTGAGTGAGATGTTCGATATGTTCGTGCAGTCGTTCTGGGAGACGCTGATCATGGTCGGCATCTCGGGAGCGGTCGGCGCACTCGTCGGGCTGCCGCTCGGCGTGCTGCTGTACCTGACCGACCGCCAGGGCGTGCTGCAGAATCTCGGCCTGAATCGCGTGCTCGGCGGCATCGTGAACGCGGTGCGCTCGACGCCGTTCATCATCCTGCTGGTCGCGGTCATTCCGCTCACGCGGCTGGTCACGGGGTCGTCGATCGGCACGGCCGCGGCGGTCGTGCCGCTGACGCTCGCGGCCGCGCCGTTCGTCGCGCGGCTGGTCGAGACCGCGCTGCGCGAAGTCGACCGCGGGCTGATCGAGGCCGCGCAGTCGATGGGCGCGACGACGTCGCAGATCGTGTTCAAGGTGCTGCTGCCCGAATCGCTGCCGGGCATCGTCGCGGGCCTGACGATCACGTTCGTGTCGCTCGTCGGCTATTCGGCGATGGCCGGTGCGATCGGCGGCGGCGGGCTCGGCGATCTGGGGATCCGCTACGGTTACCAGCGCTATCTGCCGGAAGTGATGTGGACGGTCGTCGCGATCCTGATCGTGTTCGTGCAGATCGTGCAATCGTTCGGCGACTGGCTCGTGCGCCGGCTGAGCCACAAGTAAAAACGACATCCAACCATTGGGGGAGACGATGCAACGACGTTTCATGCTGAAGTTCGCGGCCGCACTCGGCGCGGCCGCGCTGTTCGCGAGCGCACATGCGCAGGCCGAAACCATCAAGGTGGGCGTGACGGGCGGCCCGCACGCGCAGATCATCGACGTGGTGAAGAAGGTCGCGGCCAAGAGCGGCCTCGACATCCGCGTCGTCGAATTCTCCGATTACGTGCAGCCGAACGCGGCGCTCGCGTCGGGCGATCTCGACGCGAACAGCTACCAGCACGATCCGTATCTGCAGGCGCAGGTGAAGGATCGCGGCTACAAGCTGATCAAGGTCGCCGAGACTGTCACGTTCCCGATGGGCATCTATTCGAAGCGCGTGAAGTCACTGGCCGAGCTCAAGCCCGGCGCGCGCATCGCGGTGCCGAACGATCCGACCAACGGCGGCCGCGCGCTGCTGTTGCTGCAGAAGCAGGGGCTCCTGAAGCTGCGCGCGGACGCTGGCCTCAAGGCGACGCCGCTCGACATCGTCGACAATCCGCGCAAGCTGAAGATCGTCGAGCTCGATGCGGCGCAGATTCCGCGCTCGCTCGGCGACGTCGACGCGGCCGCGATCAACACCAACTACGCGATGGAAGCGGGGTTGAAACCGAAGCAGGACGCGATCGCGATCGAGGGCCCGAACGGCCCGTACGCGAACGTTCTCGCGATTCGCGAGGCCGACCGGAGCAAGCCGTGGGTCGCGAAGCTGGTCGCCGCCTACCATTCGGCGGAAGTGAAGCAGTTCATCGAACAGAAGTTCGGCGGGGCGGTTATCGCCGCCTGGTAACACGATGTATAGGGCGCGCCCGGCGACGATTAGAGGCGATGATCGAAAACCCGGGCTTTGCGTCCGGGTTTTTTCTCTTTTAAAATAGAACGACCGTTCGCTATTGCCGGCGCGCCGAAGAGGAGCGCTATCCTCGATAGCCGCGATGGATGGGTCCGCTGGGCCGCGCAGTCATGAGGCCTCGCTATAGAATGGCCTCTGGTCGTATTCGTAACTTTGGAGCGTGTGCATGAAAATCCTGGTGCCAGTGAAAAGAGTGGTCGATTACAACGTGAAGGTCCGCGTGAAGTCGGACAACACGGGCGTCGACATCGCGAACGTGAAGATGTCGATGAACCCGTTCGACGAAATCGCGGTGGAAGAAGCGGTGCGCCTGAAGGAATCGGGCGTCGCGACCGAAGTGATCGCGGTGTCGGTCGGTGTCACGCAAGCGCAGGAAACGCTGCGCACGGCGCTGGCGATTGGCGCGGATCGCGCGATCCTCGTCGAGTCGAATGACAGCGTCGAGCCGCTGGCCGTCGCGAAGATCCTGAAGGCGCTGGTCGACAAGGAGCAGCCGCAACTGGTGATCCTCGGCAAGCAGGCAATCGACGACGATTCGAACCAGACGGGCCAGATGCTGGCCGCACTGGCCGGCCTGCCGCAAGCGACGTTCGCGTCGAAGGTGACGATCGCCGACGGCAAGGCAACCGTTGCACGTGAAGTCGACGGCGGCGCGGAAACGCTGTCGCTTCAACTGCCGGCGGTCGTGACCACCGACCTGCGCCTGAACGAGCCGCGCTACGTGACGCTGCCGAACATCATGAAGGCGAAGAAGAAGCCGCTGGAAACCGTGAAGCCGGAAGACTTGGGCGTGGACGTCGCGCCGCGTCTGAAGACGCTGAAGGTGGTCGAGCCGCCGAAGCGCGCGGCCGGCGTGAAGGTGCCGGACGTGAAGACGCTGGTCGAGAAGCTGAAGACCGAAGCCAAGGTGCTGTAAGAGGGAGCGGAAAGAAATGACGATTCTGGTGATTGCAGAACACGACAACGCGTCGATCAAGGCCGCGACGTTGAACACGGTGGCGGCGGCAGCGAAGATTGGCGGCGACATTCACGTGCTGGTCGCGGGCCACAACGCACAGGCGGCTGCAGACGCAGCGGCGAAGATTGCAGGCGTCAGCAAGGTGCTGCTGGCCGACGCGCCGCAGCTCGAAGCGGGTCTGGCGGAAAACGTCGAAGCGACCGCGCTGAACATCGCGAAGGATTACTCGCACATCCTCGCGCCGGCCACGGCCTACGGCAAGAACATCGCGCCGCGCATCGCCGCGAAGCTGGACGTCGCACAGATCTCGGACATCACGGCGGTCGATTCGGCCGACACGTTCGAGCGCCCGATCTACGCAGGCAATGCGATCGCGACGGTGCAGTCGAGCGACCCGATCAAGGTGATCACGGTGCGTGCGACGGGTTTTGATCCGGTTGCGGCCGAAGGTGGCAGCGCATCGGTCGAGAAGATCGAAGCGGCAGCCGACGCAGGCAAGTCGCAGTTCGTGAGCCGTGAAGTGACGAAGCTGGACCGTCCGGAACTCACCAGCGCGAAGATCATCGTGTCGGGCGGCCGCGGTCTGGGCAGCGGCGAGAACTATACGAAGGTGCTGGAGCCGCTGGCGGACAAGCTGTCGGCGGCACTGGGGGCATCGCGCGCCGCAGTCGACGCCGGCTTCGTGCCGAACGACTACCAGGTCGGCCAGACCGGCAAGATCGTCGCACCGCAGCTGTACATCGCGGTCGGCATCTCGGGCGCAATTCAGCACTTGGCCGGCATGAAGGATTCGAAGGTGATCGTCGCGATCAACAAGGATCCGGAAGCGCCGATCTTCAGCGTGGCCGATTACGGCCTCGTCGGCGATCTGTTCGCGCTCGTGCCGGAGCTCGTGAGCGAGCTCGGCTGACGCGGCAGGCCGCTTCGGCGGTAAGCACGCAGCAAGACAAGGGGCGCGATGAGCGCCCCTTTTTTGTGGCATGCAGACGAGGGTTTCTGCGATACGCAGAGCCGCGATTGCGCAGCGCTGTGCGGAGCGTGCTCTCGTGCAGGCAAGTGGGCCCGCAGCGTGCATCGTCGGCGCGAAGGGCAACGAACTTGCGCGCGCTGACGCAAGCCCCGTTGCGCGCCGGCAACGCGTTCGCTGCAACGAAAAAGGCGCCCCAAGGGGCGCCTTTTCCATCGCTGCCGACCGTCCTGCGTCGCCGCAGGCCGTTCCGACTTATGCGTATGCCGGGCGCGTCTGGCCGGCCACGTCCTTCAGGTAGCGATGCACCGACAGGTCGTCGGCCTGAATCGCCGGCTTCTTGCCCGAGATCAGGTCGGCGAGCAACTGGCCCGACCCGCACGACATCGTCCAGCCGAGCGTGCCGTGGCCGGTGTTCAGGAACAGGTTCGAGACCGGCGTGCGGCCGACGATCGGCGTGCCGTCCGGCGTCATCGGGCGCAGGCCCGTCCAGAACGTTGCCTTCGACGTATCGCCGCCGCCAGGGAACAGGTCGTTCACGCACATTTCGAGCGTTTCGCGGCGCGCGGCGCGCAGGTTCTTGTCGAAGCCGACGATCTCGGCCATGCCGCCGACGCGAATGCGTTGGTCGAAACGCGTGATGGCGATCTTGTAGGTCTCGTCGAGCACCGTCGATACGGGGGCGGCCGTCTCGTTGACGATCGGCGCGGTGATCGAATAGCCCTTCAGCGGATAGACCGGGATCTTCATCAGGTTCGAGATGAAGCTGGTCGAGTACGAGCCGAGCGCGACGACATACGCATCCGCGCGCACCGTCTCGCTGCCGCACTGCACGCCGGCGATCCTGCCGCCCGCGATCGCGAGGGCGTCGATCGGCGTGTTGTAGCGGAACTTCACGCCGAGCGATTCCGCGAGCGCCACGAGGCGCGTCGTGAACAGCTGGCAGTCTCCCGTTTCGTCGCCCGGCAGGCGCAGGCCGCCCGTCAGCTTGTGCGACACGGCGGCGAGCGCCGGTTCGGCGTTCTTCAACTCGGCCGGCGACAGCAGTTCGAACGGCACGTTTGCTTCCTGCAGCACCGCGATGTCCTTCGCCGCGCCGTCGAGTTGCTGTTGCGTGCGGAACAGTTGCAGCGTGCCGCCCGTGCGCCCTTCGTACTGGATGCCGGTATCGGCGCGCAGCGCCTGCAGGCAATCGCGACTGTATTCGGCGAGGCGGACCATGCGGCCCTTGTTGACTGCATAGCGGTCGGCCGTGCAGTTGCGCAGCATCTGCCACATCCACTGGAGCTGGAAGCGCGTGCCGTCGAGGCGGATCGCGAGCGGCGCGTGCTTCTCGAACATCCACTTGACGGCCTTCAGCGGCACGCCGGGCGCGGCCCACGGAGCCGCATAGCCGGGCGAGATCTGGCCAGCGTTCGCGAAGCTCGTCTCGAGCGCCGGGCCGGCCTCGCGGTCGATCACCGTGACTTCATGACCGGCGCGCGCGAGGTAATACGCGCTTGCCACGCCCACCACACCGCTGCCCAGAATGACGACTCGCATAGCTGCTCCAGATGGAAGGGATCAGGTCGAGGCCGGGCGCACCTGCGTCTCCGTGTAACCTCTAGCTGATCTAGTTTTTTGAGCTATGGTATTGTCGAATGTATAGGTTTTGTTATCGTATTTTTCAGGTTTTCAGAATAAATAAATGAGAACGCAACGCCAGCCAGTACGCTCGCTCGACAAGCTCGACCGCCGCATCCTCAAACTGCTGCAGGACGACGGCCGGATGGCGATGAAGGACCTCGCGGAACAGGTCGGGCTGACCGTGACGCCGTGTATCGAACGCGTGCGGCGCATGGAGCGCGACGGCGTCATCACCGGCTATCACGCACGCGTCGATCCGGGCCAGCTCGGCGCCGCGTTGCTGGTGTTCGTCGAGATCACGCTCGGCCACAAGGGCGGCAACATGTTCGAGCAGTTCCGTCGCGAAGTGATGAAGATCGACGAGGTGCTCGAATGCCATCTCGTGTCCGGCGACTTCGACTACCTGATCAAGGCGCGGATCGGTGAAATGGCCGACTATCGCAAGCTGCTCGGCGACATCCTGCTGCAACTGCCCGGCGCGGTGCAGTCGAAGAGCTATGTCGTGATGGAGGAAATCAAGGAAACGCTGACGATTTCGGTCGGTCAATGACCGCTGCAGCGGCCGGTTGCCGGCCCCGCTGTCGGACCCCTTATCTCGCCCTTGGCATGCTGCACCCAATACTGTATAAATATACAGTATTGGGTGCAGGCGAATGGGTGAGCGCATGGACGGCCGGTCCGACAACGAATTTCCGATAGCGCCGCCGGCGCCCCGCAAGGGGCGCGGTGCGGTCGACAACCTCCAGGGGCGGTACGAAACGGCGCTGCGCGAAGCGGTCGACGACGGCTGGGCGCACGAATCGGACGACGCCGATCTGCCCGCGCCGCTGCGCACCCAGGTGTTCGAGGAGCGCGCGAAGAGCATCCTGACGCACAACCAGTCGCCGGACATTCCGTTCAGCGTGTCGCTCAATCCGTATCGCGGCTGCGAGCACGGGTGCATCTACTGCTTTGCACGGCCGACCCACAGCTATCTCGGCCTGTCGCCGGGGCTCGACTTCGAGAGTCGCATCTATGCGAAGGTCAATGCGGCCGAACTGCTCGAGCGCGAGATTTCGCGCAAGCGTTACGTGCCGGAGCCGATCGCGCTCGGCGTCAACACCGACGCATACCAGCCGGTCGAGCGCGACCTGCGCATCACGCGCGGCGTGATCCAGGTGATGCACGATCGCGGGTTGCCGTTCGCCGCGATCACGAAATCGTCGCTGATCGAGCGCGATCTCGACCTGCTTGCCCCGATGGCCGAGCGCGGGCAGGTGATGGCGGCGGTCACGATCACGACGCTCGACGCCGATCTCGCGCGCACGCTCGAGCCGCGTGCGGCGACGCCGGCGCGCCGGCTGCGTACGATCCGCGCATTACGCGACGCGGGTGTGCCGGTGGGTGTCAGCATTGCACCGGTGATCCCGTTCGTCACAGAGCCGGACATGGAGCGCGTGCTGGAAGCCTGCGCGGAAGCAGGCGCGACGCATGCGAGCTACATCGTCCTGCGGCTGCCGTGGGAGGTCGCGCCGCTGTTCAGGAACTGGCTCACCGCGCATTTCCCCGATCGCGCGGAGCGCGTGATGAACCGCGTGCGCGACATGCGCGGCGGGAAGGACTACGACTCGGATTTCTCGAAACGAATGAAGGGCGAGGGGATCTGGGCCGACCTGTTGCGGCAGCGTTTCCGTCAGGCCGTCAAGCGGCTCGGGTTGAACGAGCGCACGAACGGCATTCTGGATCTGTCGCAGTTTCGCGGCGCGCCGGCCGCCGCGGTGGCCACTCGGCGCACCGTGGTGGGCGCAACCGGCGCGAAGTCGCGTGACGACATGCAGTTGAGCCTGTTCTGACCGGTGCGCGTCGGCGCTTACTGCGAAATCTGCTTCGCCGCTTCGACTTGCGATTCGAAATACGTCTGGAACGACAGCGCGAGCGCGGTCATCAGCAGGAACGCGCCGATCAGCAGCGAGAAGATCACGATGAAGATCACCGTCCAGCCCGACCGGCTGTGCTTGCCCGTATCGGCATTGAATTGCGCGTCCCATTTCTCGTCGGGGCGCAGGCCGTAGACGAGCGCGGCGAGGAACGCGGCCAGCAGCGAGATCGCACCCGGCACGGCGAGCCACCAGCCGAGGCTGGCGCTGCGCTGGGTCGCGGCGAGCAGCATGAAACCCGGAATCCCGACGATCGTCGCGAGCAGGTGCGCCCAGCCGTACACGTCGCGCAGGCCATACAGGTAGAAGCGATGCGCACCGAGCGAACCGAGCAGGAACGCGAGGGCGGCGGTAAGCGTCTTGGAGCGGAAGCGGCGGGACGGTGCGGTGCTGCTGGACATGGCTGGCGGCGGATTATCGTTGGCGTGGCGGCCGGCAGGCCGGCGCGGGGCGCTTGGCCCGGCACGCATTCTACGATGCGCGGTCGGGCCCGGTCACCCCTCGCCTGCGTCAAGGTGCCGCATAGGTGACGCGGTAGATGGCGCCGGCATAGTCGTCGCTGACGAGCAGCGAGCCGTCCGGCAGCGGCAGCACGTCGGCCGGGCGTCCCCACACGGTGCCGTCCGCGCGCAACCAGCCGGTGACGAACGGTGTCTGGCGCGCGTGGCTGCCGTCGGCCGACACGACCGCGCGCATCACGCGATAGCCGACCTTCGTGCTGCGGTTCCACGAACCGTGCTCGGCAATGAAGACGTTGTTGCGATACGACGCCGGGAACATCGGTCCCGTATAGAAACGCATGCCGAGTGCCGCGACGTGCGCGCCGAGTTTCAGCACGGGCGGCACATGGCGGCGGCACACGTCGACGCTCCCGAATTCGGGGTCGGGCGTGTCGCCGCCATGACAGTATGGAAAGCCGAAGTCGAGGCCCGCGCGCGGCGCGCGGTTGAGCTTGTCGTCGGGTACGTCGTCGCCCATCAGGTCGCGCCCGTTGTCGGTGAACCACAGCTCGCCCGAATCGGGGTGCCATGCGAAGCCGACGGTATTGCGCACGCCGCGGGCAAATACCTCGCGGCCGCTGCCGTCGGCGTTCATGCGTGCGATGATCGCGTAGCGGCTGCGATCGGCCAGGCACACGTTGCACGGCGCGCCGGTCGGCACGTAGAGCTTGCCGTCGGGGCCGAACGCGATGAATTTCCAGCCGTGATGATGATCGGTCGGCAGCGCGTCCGTCACGACCGCCGGCGCGGGCGGCCTGGCGAGCCGGTCGTCGATGTGGTCGAGACGCAGGATGCGCGACACGGCGGAGATATAGAGCGCACCGTCGCGATACGCGACACCGACGGGCATGTCGAGCCCCGATGCGATCACGTAGCGGGCAGTGATCCGGCCCTCCTGCACCACGAAGGCATGCACGCGGCCTTCCCGCGAGCCGACATACAGGATCCCGCGCGGCGACCACGCCATTTCGCGGGCGGTCGGCACGGCGTCGGTCAGTACATCGACGTGAAAGCCGGGCGGCACGACGAGTTCGCCCACCGGCGGGGCGCCGCAAGCCGCAGTGGCTGCGAGGCAGATGACGAAGCCGGTCAGCAGGCCCGTGAGGCGATGCTGCGCGCGGCACACCGGGGCGACGCGAAATGGCGACATGGCGGCGGGGAGCGTCGTGAACACGACGATTGTATGCCCGGCGAATACGGCGTCCGCGGAATTTTTGCGCGTAAGTGTTTGTTGTGGCTTTGGTTTCCGGCTATAATCGCACGTTTCAGTAGTTTCGAACCCGGTTTCCCCGAAGGATTTCATATGGTTATCATCCGTCTGGCTCGCGGCGGCTCGAAGAAGCGCCCGTTCTACAACATCGTTGCTACCGATTCGCGCAACCGTCGTGACGGCCGCTTCATCGAACGCGTCGGCTTCTACAACCCGGTCGCCACGAAGGGCGAATCGCTGCGTATCGCTCAAGATCGCCTGACGTACTGGCAAGGTGTTGGCGCGCAACTGTCGCCGACCGTCCAGCGTCTCGTGAAGGAAGCGCAAAAGGCGCAACCGGCCGCCTAACATGGCGCGGTGTGCCGGTCGTGCCGGCTGCAAGGAGCATTGATGTCCGGTCACGATTCCGGTAACGCAAAGCGCGGGCGAGCGTCGTTTGGCGCATTCGTCCGCAAGCCGGTCGAGCGCGACGTTGTCGCGAGCGCCGGTGAGGCTGCCGAGCAGGGCAGTCTCGAAGCGGTGCAAGCCTGGCCCGACGATGCTGTCGAGGTCGGGGCAGTGGTCGACGCCTATGGCCTGAAAGGCTGGATCAAGGTTGCGACGCATGCCGACGCCGGTCGCGGTGGCGATGCGCTGCTCGACGCGCGCCGCTGGTGGCTGGAACGGGGTGGGGAGCGGTTGTCCGCTCGCATCCTGCAGTCGAAAACGCACGGCGACACAGTCGTCGCGCATGCCGCGGGTGTCAGCGACCGCGATGCCGCATTGGCTTTGCGCGGCTTTCGCGTGTTCGTGCGCCGGGAAGATTTCCCGGCATTGGCCGCGGACGAATTCTATTGGGTCGACCTGATCGGTCTCGAGGTCGTCAACGAGCAATCGGTGGCGCTTGGGACAGTGAGCGGGATGATCGACAACGGCGTGCATTCGATCATGCGCGTCGAGTATCCGGCAGTCGGCAAGGATGGTCAGCCGACCACCGACGAACGATTGATTCCGTTCGTCGGCGTATTCGTCAAGACGGTGGATCAGGCGGCACGTCGCATCGTCGTCGACTGGGAAGCCGATTACTAATGAACCAGGTTACGGAGAGCGCGGTGCAGTTCGACGTCGTCACGCTCTTTCCCGAAATGTTCCGCGCGCTGACCGACTGGGGGATTACCAGCCGGGCCGTGAAGCAGGAGCGCTTCGGGTTGCGCACCTGGAACCCGCGTGATTTCACGACGGACAACTACCGCACGGTCGACGATCGTCCGTACGGTGGCGGTCCGGGCATGGTGATGCTGGCCAAGCCGCTCGAGGCCGCGATCGGCGCTGCGAAGGCAGCGCAGGCGGAGCAGGGCGTCGCGAGCACGCGTGTGGTGATGATGTCGCCACAAGGTGCGCCGTTCACGCACGAACGTGCGGTGCGGATGGCGCAGGAGCCTGGTGTCATCGTGCTGTGCGGCCGCTACGAGGCGATCGATCAGCGTCTGCTCGACCGTTGTGTAGACGAGGAAATCAGCCTCGGCGATTTCGTTCTGTCCGGTGGCGAACTGCCGGCGATGGCGATGATGGATGCCGTCGTGCGCCTGCTGCCCGGCGTGCTGAACGATGCGCAGTCAGCCGTGCAGGACAGCTTCGTCGACGGGCTGCTCGATTGTCCGCATTACACGCGCCCCGAGGAATACGAGGGAATGCGCGTGCCGGACGTGCTGCTCGGCGGGCATCATGCCGAGATCGAGCGGTGGCGCCGCCAGGAAGCATTGAAGAATACGTTGCGGAAGCGGCCGGATCTGATCGTCCGGGCGCGCCGCGAGAAGTTGTTGAGCCGGGCCGACGAGGCTTGGCTTGCGAACCTCGCACGCGAAGCGAAGAACGCCTCCTGAGGCGGCGTCGCGGGCGGGAAATGGCGGTGCCGTGCATGCGTGCGCGGCGCCTGATGTGAATCCATCCTCTGTCGGGGCCAGGCCTGGAAGCAGGCGGGCGCAAACGCCGACAAGATGGCTTTAGGAGTCAGTGATGAATCTGATTGCAAAACTTGAGCAGGAAGAGATCGAGCGCGCGCTCGCCGGCAAGACGATCCCCGAATTCGCCCCGGGCGACACGGTGATCGTGAACGTGAACGTGGTTGAAGGTACCCGCAAGCGCGTTCAGGCTTACGAAGGCGTCGTGATCGCGATTCGCAACCGTGGCCTGAACTCGAACTTCATCGTCCGCAAGATTTCGTCGGGCGAAGGCGTCGAGCGTACGTTCCAGACCTACTCGCCGCTGCTGGCGAGCATCGTCGTCAAGCGTCGCGGTGATGTGCGTCGTGCGAAGCTGTACTACCTGCGCGAGCGTTCGGGCAAGTCGGCTCGAATCAAGGAAAAGCTGGTGTCGAAGGATCGCACCGCAGCAGCTTCCCAAGAGTAAGAGCTGTAAGGAAAAAGCACCCTCCCGGGTGCTTTTTTCATTCTGGCGCGACAATATGCTCGATACGTCACGAACCGAGAGTCCCATTGAATCGCCGCCCCATCGTTGATCCCGAAGTGCTGCCGGTCGAAGGCACCGGCGCCGGCCTGCCGTCCATCGATGCACGCCTGATGACGCCGCCCGGGCTGCGCGAACGTTTCGCGCGCACGCTCGAATGGAACGTCGAGCCCGGCGAGGCTCGCCTGGTGGAGGGCGTCGATCCGCGCAGCGCCGCCGTCCTCATACCGCTCGTGGTTCGCGAGAGCGGCCTCACAGTGCTGCTGACCCAGCGCGCCGATCACCTGAACGACCATGCCGGACAGATCAGCTTCCCCGGCGGCCGTCGCGAGTCGTACGATCGCGATGCGACGGCGACCGCGTTGCGCGAGGCGAAGGAAGAAATCGGACTGGCGGCCGAACGGGTGGAGATTCTCGGTGCGCTGCCCGACTACCTGACGGGTACCGGCTTCTGCGTGACGCCCGTCGTGGGGCTCGTGCATCCGCCATTCACCGTGCAGGCCGACGCGTTCGAAGTCGCCGAGATTTTCGAGGTGCCGCTCGCGTTCCTGATGAGTCCCGCGAACCACCAGGTGCGCGTGTTCCGCTGGGAAGGCGGCGAGCGTCGTTTTTTTGCGATGCCCTATCCGAATGGAGAATCGGCCGGGCATTACTTCATCTGGGGCGCAACTGCCGGCATGTTGCGCAATCTGTACCGCTTCTTGGCAGCCGGATAGCATCCCGCCCGATCGTGCCCACGCGGCCGGCTCGCGGCCCGTCGCGCCAGCAGCCATGCGTCGCTTACGCTGTGCTATCGTTATGCAAAAAATGACATAACTCGGAAGACGGCGCCACGCATGACTTTCTTTTCGGTTCTCCTCGCTCTCATCATCGAACAGGTCCGCGCGTTGTCGCCAAGCAATCCGGTGTTCGCGCTGTTCCAGTTTCATGCGGAAACCGTCGCGCATGGCCTCGACGCTGGCAAGCAAAAGCATGGCGTGCTCGCTTGGCTCGCAGTCGTGCTGCCGTGGGTGCTGGTCGTCGCGCTGATCTACTTCCTGCTGTACAAGGTGAGCTTCGTGCTCGCGTTCATCTGGAACGTCGTCGTCGTCTACTTCACGCTCGGCTTCCGCCAGTTCAGCCACTACTTCACCGATATCCATCTCGCGCTCAACAACGACGACGTGCCGCGCGCCCGCGAAATCCTGCACGAATGGACAGGCCTCGACACGGTCGACATGCCGGTCGGTGAAATCGTCCGCCATACGCTGATTCATGCGGTCGTTGCGTCGCATCGCCACGTGTTCGGCGTGTTCTTCTGGTATGTGCTGCCGATCGGTCCGGCAGGCGCCGTGCTGTATCGCATCTCCGAATATCTTGCGCGCAGCTGGTCGACGCCGGGCGACGATCGCACGGCCGCGTTCTCGACGTTCGCGCAGCGGGCGTTCTTCGTGATCGACTGGATTCCGTCGCGGTTGACCGCGCTCGGCTTCGCGATCGTCGGCAACTTCGAGGATGCAATCTACGCGTGGCGCAATCACACGCGCCAGTGGCCCGACCCGAACGACGGCGTGCTGCTCGCGGCCGGTAGCGGCGCGCTCGGCGCGCGCCTCGCGGGGCCGCTCGCGGAACCGTCGAGCCTCGACGCGCTGGCGGTCGGCGACAGCGGTCCGTTGACGGTGGGTGACGATTGCACGCCGCGCACGCTGCAGTCGGCGGTCGGCCTGGTGTGGCGCGCCGTGATCCTGTGGATGATCCTGCTGTTGATGCTGACGCTGGCGGTCTGGGTATCGTGACGCGCTCGCCCGGCGCCCGATGAAATGACAAGGCCGGCTCGATGCCGGCCTTTTTGCTGTGCGTCAGGTCAATCCGGTCAGTCGTCGAGCGGATCGCGCACGGCGCCGCATTGCCAGCAGGCGGTGAACTGGGCCTCGAGTGCCTCGCCGCACTGCCGGCAGCGCCATGACGCGGCGCCGGCCGATGGGCCGTGTGACGCCGCATCGAGAAGCCGCCGCGCGAGCGCATCGTCGCGCTCGTCGTCGAGCCACAGTTCGGGCGCGCATGCGTCGGCGGGCAGGCCGCCGAGCGCACCGGGCGCGTAGCAGTTGTGCAGCTCGCAACCGATGCCGGCCACCTGCAGCACGTTCGCCCAATGCTGCGCAGTGGCGAGATCGGGGGCCTTGAAACGCATCGCGGCTCCTGTCGGTGAAGGCCGGCCCGGCCGCCTTCTGCCCGCCGTGCGGTCAGCGGACGATCTGGCTGGCCTCGTGCACGAGTTGCGCGTAAAGCGCATGCCGCGACGGCGCAATGCGGCCGTCGGCCACGGCGTCGAGAATCGCGCAGCCGGGCTCGTGCAGATGATGACAATTATAGAAACGGCAGTCCGCCAGCAGCGGGCGGAATTCCGGAAACGCGCGCTCGAGGCGCCCTTCCGTCAGGTGATACAGGCCGAATTCCTGGAAACCCGGCGAATCGATCAGCGCGCCGCCGCCTTCGAGCGGGTAGAGGCGCGTGAATGTCGTCGTGTGGCGGCCGCTGTTGAGCGCGGCCGAGATTTCGCGGGTCGCGGCCTCGGCATCGGGCACGAGCAGGTTCACGAGCGTCGACTTGCCCATCCCGGACTGACCGAGCAGGATCGTCGAGTGCCCGGCCAGATGGGGCATCAGCTGCGCGCGCGCATCGTCGGGCGAGCCCTTCACCGACAGTTCGAGGACGTCGTAGCCGAGCGCGCGGTAGGGCGCCAGGCGCTCGCGGGCGACCGGCAGCGCGGCTTCGACGTCGATCTTGTTCAGCACGACGAGCGGCTTCAGTTCGTTCGCTTCGGCCGCGATCAGCGCGCGGCCGAGCAGATCCTCGCTGAAATAGGGCTCGGTCGCGAGCACGATCAGCAGCTGGTCGAGGTTGGCCGCGAACAGCTTCGACTTGAACTGGTCGGAGCGGTACAGAAGGTTGCGCCGCTCGCCGATCTCGACGATCACGCCCTGGTCGGCCGATGCCTGTTCGTACACGACGCGGTCGCCGACCGCGATCTCGCTTTTCTTGCCGCGCGGGAAGCACTGCAGCATCGAGCCGCCGTCGTCGGGCGCGACGATGTAGTGGCGACCGTGCGCCGCGATCACGCGGCCTTCGACACGCTGCGCGCCCGATGCGCGCGGGGCCGGCTTGCGGGAGGTCGGCCGGCTCATGCGTGCTGCATCAGGCGATCGATCCGCTGCGACGCAGGCGGATGCGAGTAGTAGAAGGCCGTATAGACGGGGTCGGGCGTGAGCGTCGACGCGTTGTCTTCGTAGAGCTTCACGAGCGCGCTGACGAGATCGTGGGCGTCGGTCTGGCTGGCCGCGAACGCGTCGGCCTCGAATTCATGCTTGCGCGACGTGAGGCTGCTGAACGGCGTCGCGAAGAACAGGAACACGGGGATCGCGAGGAAGAACAGCACGAGCGCGGCGCCCGCGTTGCTCGTGTCGAGCGACGGCGTGACGCCGAGCCCCGTGTAGAACCACGTGCGCTGCGCGAGCCAGCCGAGCAGCGCGAGCAGCACGAGGCTCAGCACGAACGACACGAGCATCCGCTTCATCACGTGGCGGCGCTTGAAGTGGCCGAGTTCGTGCGCGAGCACGGCCTCGATTTCCTCGCCGGACAGTCGCGCGAGCAGCGTATCGAAGAATACGATCCGCTTCGATGCGCCGAAGCCCGTGAAGTACGCGTTGCCGTGCGCGGAACGGCGGCTGCCGTCCATCACGAACAGGCCCTTCGCCGCGAAGCCGCACCGTTTCATCAGCGCCTCGATGCGCGCGCGCAGCGCTTCGTCCTTCAGCGGTTCGAACTTGTTGAAGATCGGCGCGATGAAGGTCGGGTAGATCAGCAGGACGAGCATCTGGAACGCGACCCAGACGATCCAGGTCCACAGCCACCACAGGCTGCCGGTCTGGTTCATCAGCCACAGCACGACGAACAGCAGCGGCAGGCCGAGCACCGCGCCGAGCAGCGTGTTTTTCAGCATGTCGGTGAAGAACAGGCGCTTGGTCATCCGGTTGAAGCCGAACCGCTGTTCGATCCCGAACTGGCGGTAATACTCGAACGGCACGTCGATCACGCTCGTGATCACGAGCACGGCGGCGACGAGCGCGACCTGCTGCCCGTAGCCGCGGCCGAACCAGCCCGTCAGCAGCGTGTCGAGCGCGCCGACCCCGCCGAGCAGCGTAAGGCCGACCAGCACGGCCGCGCTCACGACGATCTCGAGCATCGCCAGCCGCGTGCGCTCGACCGTGTAGTCGGCCGCGCGCTGGTGGGCGGTCAGCGGAATGGTGGCGCTGAACTGCGCGGGCACGCCGTTGCGGTGTGCGGCGACGAAGCGGATCTGTCGCGACGCGAGCCACAGCTTGGTGACGACCATCGCGAGCACGGCGATCGCGAACAGCAGGGTGAACGAAAAGGGTGACATCGAAGGCGCCAAAGGGTTCTATGCGAGAATTATATGTTCTTGCGGACCGGGCCCGCTCACGCGATGCCGCCCGGCGTCCGCCATTTTCCAGGATGACTCATGACCGATACCGCCGCTTCCGCCAGCCAGCCCGCGCTCGTGCGCAACGAGTTGAACCTCGTCTGGCTCGACATGGAGATGACGGGCCTCGACCCGGATAACGACCGCATCATCGAAATCGCGGTCGTCGTGACCAATTCCACGCTCGACATCGCGGTGGAAGGCCCCGTGTTCGCGATCCACCAGAGCGACGAAACGCTCGCGAAGATGGACGACTGGAACAAGTCGACGCACGGCCGTTCGGGGCTGATCGACCGCGTGCGCGCGTCGACCGTGACCGAGGCGGACGCCGCCGCGCAGCTGCAGGCGTTCCTCGCGCAGTACGTGTCGCCCGGCAAGTCGCCGATGTGCGGCAACTCGATCTGCCAGGATCGCCGCTTCATGGCGCGCTGGATGCCGGAATTCGAGCGGTTCTTCCACTACCGCAACCTGGACGTCAGCACGCTCAAGGAGCTGTGCCGCCGCTGGCAGCCCGCGATCTACAAGGGTTTTCAGAAGCGCGCGATGCATACGGCGCTCGCGGACATCCACGAATCGATCGACGAGCTGAAGTACTACCGCGAGCATTTCCTGATTCCGGCCGCGTCGGCGCCGGCAGGCGAGTCCGCGCCGGCCGCCTGAGCGGGCCGGCACGCGCTCGGCGCCCGATACACGCTCAGCGCCGCGCGCTCTTCGGCCGAAACGCCGCGACCACCGCGGCGTCGGTCTCGATGTACGGGCCGCCGATCAGGTCGATGCAGTAGGGCACCGCGGCGAAGATGCCGGGCACGGTCGACTTGCCGTCGGCGTCGCGCAGCCCTTCGAGCGTTTCCCGGATCGACTTCGGCTGGCCGGGCAGGTTGATGATCAGCGCCGCGTGGTCGGCCGTCTCGCGGATCACCGCGACTTGCCGCGACAGGATCGCGGTCGGCACGAAATTCAGGCTGATCTGCCGCATCTGTTCGCCGAATCCCGGCATTTCCTTCGTTGCCACGGCCAGCGTGGCTTCCGGCGTCACGTCGCGGCGCGCGGGGCCGGTGCCGCCGGTCGTCAGCACCAGATCGCAGCCGGCGACGTCGACGAGTTCGGCCAGCGTGGCGGAGATCGTCGGCGCGTCGTCCTGGATCAGGCGCGTTTCGGCGCGCCACGGCGAGACCAGCGTGCCGGCGAGCCACTCCTGCAGCGCCGGAATGCCCTTGTCCTCGTAGACGCCCGTGCTGGCGCGATCGCTGATCGACACGAGGCCGACGACGAGTTCGTCCGGGTGGTTACGCTTCGTCGTCATGGTCGTCCCCAGCCTCGTCGGCCGCTTCGTCATCCCCGCCGGGCGTCCCGCTCGCGGTCTTGATCCACTGGAACAGCTCGCGGAAATAGCGCGGCGGCTTGCCTTGCTGGGCTTCCTTGCGCGCGTTGCGGATCAGCGTGCGGCCTTCCTGGATGTCGGCTTCGGGGTGCTGGCGGAGGAATTCGGTCAGCGCGTCGTCGTTGGCGAGCAACTGGTCGCGCGTACGCTCGATCCAGTGCAGGCGGGCCGTTGCGGCCTTGTTCACGCCGCGCTGCGCGTCGAGCGCGGTGCGCAGCGCGGCCGTCTCGTCGTCGGTCAGCGTGCGCATCACGCGGCCGACGTACTGGAGCTGGCGGCGCTTGCCTTCGTGATCGGTGATCCGGCGCGCCTCGCGAACGGCGTCCGACAGACTTTCGGGCATCGGCATGCGTTTCAGCGCGTCTTTCGGCAGATCGACGAGCGCCTGGCCGAGCACCTGCAGCTCGTGCATTTCGCGCTTCAGTTGGGATTTGCTGGGGCGATCGTAGCCATTGTCGTCGACTTCGGCGGCATGCTCGATCGGCTGGATTCGGGTTTTGCGTGTCATGGGCGGCATTGTATCGCGGTGCGGACACCCCAAGCTTGTCTGTGCCCGGCCCCGGACCTTGCTATGATCGCGGGATACGTAACATTTTGACCATGCGGGCGCCCGCCCGCCACCGGATACCAAGACGATGGCAGCCAATCTCGACGTACAAGCGCGCTATTTCCCGCACACGCAGGACCAGCTCAAAGAAATTGCCTCGGACATCCTCCGCCACGCGAAGGCGCTCGGCGCGACGGACGCCGCCACCGAAATCTCCGAAGGCGACGGCCTGTCGGTGTCGGTGCGCCGCGGCGAGGTCGAGACGATCGAACACAACCGCGACAAGATGGTCGGCGTGACGGTGTTCATCGGCAAGAAGCGCGGCAACGCGAGCACGTCGGACTTCTCGCCGGCCGCGATCAAGGATACCGTCGCTGCCGCGTACAACATCGCGCGCTTCACGGCAGAGGACGACGCGGCCGGTCTCGCCGAGGCCGAGCTGCTCGAAACCGACCCGCGCGACCTCGACCTTTATCACCCGTGGGCGCTGACGGCCGACGAGGCCGTCGAGCTCGCCCGCCGCGCGGAAGACGCCGCGTTCGCGGTCAGCCCGCAGATCCGCAACTCGGAAGGCGCGAGCGTGTCGGCGCAGCATTCGCAGTTCGTGCTCGCGACGTCGCGCGGCTTTCTCGCCGGTTATCCGTACTCGCGCCACTACATCGCATGCGCGCCGATCGCGGGCAGCGGTCGCCACATGCAGCGCGACGACTGGTATTCGTCGAAGCGCAGCGCGGTCGATCTCGCAGCGCCGGAAGCCGTCGGGCGCTACGCAGCCGAGCGTGCGCTCGCGCGGATGGGCGCGCGCCGTCTCGACACCCGCAAGGTACCCGTGCTCTTCGAGGCACCGCTCGCGGCCGGCCTGCTCGGCGCGTTCGTGCAGGCCGTCAGCGGTGGCGCGCTGTACCGCAAGACGTCGTTCCTCGTCGACAGCCTCGGCAAGCCGGTGTTCGCACCGCACGTCCAGGTCGTCGAGGATCCGCACGTGCCGCGCGCGATGGGCAGCGCGCCGTTCGACGAAGAGGGCGTGCGCACGCGTGCGCGCAGCGTCGTCAAGGATGGTGTCGTCGAAGGCTACTTCCTGTCGACCTATTCGGCGCGCAAGCTCGGCACGAAGACGACCGGCAACGCGGGCGGCTCGCACAACCTCGCGCTGCGCAGCTCGGACACGCAGCCGGGCGACGACTTCGACGCAATGCTGAAGAAGCTCGGCACGGGCCTGCTGCTGACCGAGCTGATGGGGCAGGGCGTGAACTACGTGACCGGCGACTATTCGCGCGGTGCGGCCGGCTTCTGGGTCGAGAACGGCGTGATCCAGTATCCGGTCGAGGAAATCACCGTCGCGAGCACGCTGCAGGAGATGTTCCGGCATATCGTCGCGATCGGCGCGGATTCGATCGTGCGCGGGACGAAGGAAACGGGCTCGGTGCTGATCGAGCAGATGACGATCGCCGGGCAGTAAGCGGCGCGGCATCGGCCGCCAGGATACGAAAAAGCCCGACCGGCGCGAGCCGGTCGGGCTTTTTTATCGCGTGCCGCGTGTCAGTCAGTCGCGCTTGCGCGCGTAGACGACGAACGCATAGCCGAAGGTGTTCGGCGCGGCCGCCTGATGCGGTTCGCGCGACACTTCGTGCCAGTGCGCGGGATCGGGCGCCGGGAACGACGCATCGCCGTCGAAGTCCGCATCGATCTCGGTGACGATCAGCTTGTCGGCGAGCGCGAGGCCTTCCGCATAGAGCTGCGCACCGCCGATCAGGAATGCTTCGGCCGCTCCGTCACGCGCGGCGAGCGCGAGCGCGTCGGCGAGCGACGTGACGGTGTCGCAGCCGTCGAAGCGGCGCGCTGCGTCGCGCGTGACGACGATGTTGCGGCGCCCCGGCAGCGGCCGGCCGATCGACTCGTGGGTCTTGCGGCCCATCACGATCGGTGCGCCCATCGTCGTGCGCTTGAAGAATGCGAGGTCCTCGGGAAGTTTCCAGGGCAACTGGTTGTCGCGGCCGATGATGCCGTTGCGGGCACGCGCGACGATCAGGGTCAACGTCGTCATGAAGGTCGGGGAAGAGGAGAACCGGAATGGCGCCGATTCTACCGGAACGGCGGCGCGCGCCGGCGTCGATGCGGATGCGCCGTTCCGGCGCGTGCGCACATCGTCGCTGCTCGCGACGATGTGCGGCTTTCGCATTGCGACGTCCTGAATAAAAAGAGTGCCCGCCGGGGGACGGACACGAAAACGGTTCGCGTCGATATGTCGACGATACCGGGCGCGATCGGCATGGTCCGCTGCGCATCAATTCAATATGGCATCCTGATCAAATTTCGGGTGTGCGATATCGCGTGCGTATCATTGAACGATGCCGTTGCGGGCATGTCCTGCCATCGCTTGCTGCGCGTTGTCGGGCCGCGGCGCGGGGATCGGCACTGGCACCGGCACCGGCGGCGGAGACCGCGGGGCGATTTCGTCCCACAGCGTCACCGATGCCTTGTCGGCCGAATACGGTTGCGGCACCGTCACGGGGACGATGCCGAAGCCGTTGTCCCGTTGCATGCTCGATGCACTGTCGACGAGCAGCGTCGCGTGTGCGGGCGTCACGCTTTCGTCTGCACGTATCGACATGAACGGGAGCGCGGCGAAGAGCGCAAACGTTGTCTGCAAGAAGGTAAGCAAAATGAGTTTGCGCATGGTCGCTTGCTCCGATCTGTCATGAATTCAGCGAAATACATGCCATCGCGCCACAAGCGTTGTCCCGCCTGCGATTCACGCGCGGGCGTTGTGAGTCGCGATCGAAAGTGCCGGAAAATGTTTCAGGCTTGAAACGAAGGGGCTCAGGAATACTGCGGATTCAATCGATACGCTTCAAGGATGAAAATCGGCGCGTGTGTCGATGCAAGTACGGGTCGCTACGCATGTTATGTGCAGACGATTGATGAACGTCGACCTCTGAGCGATTCGGCCGCTCGCCCATCTGCGCTGCAATCGATTTGTCGTATTCGGCGCCTATAACTAAGTAAGCTGTCTTGATCAAAAAATAACTGGACGCGAGATAAGCGCCATCATGCGAGGCTCTGTCGTTGCCGCGCATCGGCATGGCGAATCGAGCGGCTTCGGCTGACCCGGTTCGATCCTTTTGCACGTGACTTGGCACGTGGGGCAATCGTTAGACGGTTGATGAACGGGGTGACGATATGGGAGCCGAGCAGCGGCATGTGATCTATTTCTCGCGCGAGCCGAACGACGCGTTGCGCGGGCATTTCGACGAATGCGGATGGTGCGTCGATCTCGCGGAAAGCGCACGCGACGTGAGGCGCGTCGTGCAGCACGGCGTGGCATCCGCCGGCCTGCTCGATTTCTCGCCGGGTTTCAGGCCCGCGGATCTGCGCGAACTCGAAGCGTGTCTGAGCATCCAGCACATCGGCTGGATCGCGGCGACCCGGCGTGGGCAGTTGCAGGACGCCACGTTGCGCCATCTCATTCGTGACTATTGCTTCGACTACGTGACGATGCCGTACGAGACGTCGCGCATCGTCGAGACCGTCGGCCACGCGCACGGCATGATCGCGCTGACCGACCCGGTGGCCTCGCCTGTCGGCGCCGGGCGCGCCGAAGGCGAGATGGTCGGCACCTGCGATGCGATGCTCGGGCTTTTCAGGACGATCCGGCGCGTCGCGACCACCGATGCGCCGGTGTTCATCTCCGGGGAATCGGGTACCGGCAAGGAGCTGACGGCCGTCGCGATTCACGAGCGCTCGGCGCGCGCGCACGAGCCGTTCGTTGCGATCAACTGCGGGGCGATTCCGTCGACGCTGCTGCAAGCCGAACTGTTCGGCTACGAGCGCGGCGCGTTTACGGGCGCGAACCAGCGCAAGATCGGCCGCGTCGAGGCCGCCAACGGCGGTACGCTGTTTCTCGATGAAATCGGCGACCTGCCGCTCGAGAGCCAGGCGAGCCTCCTGCGGTTCCTGCAGGAAGGCAAGATCGAGCGGCTCGGCGCGCATGTATCGGTGCCGGTCGACGTGCGCGTGATCTGCGCGACGCATGTGGACATGGAAACGGCGCTGCGCGAAGGGCGGTTCCGCGAGGACCTGTTCCATCGTCTGTGCGTGCTGAAGATCGAGGAGCCGCCGCTGCGCGCGCGCGGCAAGGATATCGAGGTGCTCGCACGCCACATGCTCGAGCGTTTCAAGGGCGATGCGCATCGTCGCCTGCGCGGCTTCTCTCCGGACGCGATCGCCGCGCTGTACGGCTATTCGTGGCCGGGCAACGTGCGCGAGCTGATCAATCGCGTGCGCCGCGCGATCGTGATGTCGGAGGGCCGGATGATTACCGCGGCCGATCTCGAGCTCCATGAATTCGCGATACTGGCGCCCGTCTCGCTCACCGAGGCGCGGGAAGCGGCCGAGCGGCAGGCGATCGAGCAGGCGCTGCTGCGTCATCGCGGCCGTTTTGCCGATGCGGCGCGCGAACTCGGCGTGTCGCGCGTCACGCTGTACAGGCTGATGTGCGCGCATGGCATGCGCGATCGCGGCGACACGCTGGCAGGGTTTTCGGCGCCGTTGCCGGAGGTTCCGCGTCACGCTTGCTAAAATTGGCGGGTGACGGCCGCCCTCGCGGCCGAAGGAACCCGCATGAAACAGTACCTCGACCTCGTTCGCACCATCCTCGACACCGGCACCTGGCAGGAGAACCGCACGGGCATCCGCACCATCAGCATGCCCGGTGCGATGCTGCGGTTCGACCTGCAGCAGGGCTTCCCGGCCGTGACGACCAAGAAGCTGGCGTTCAAGTCCGCGATCGGCGAACTGGTCGGTTTCCTGCGCGCGTCGCGCAGCGCGGCCGAGTTCCGCGCGCTCGGCTGCAAGGTGTGGGATGCGAACGCGAACGACAACGCGCAGTGGCTCGCGAACCCGTACCGCCAGGGCGTCGATGACCTGGGCGACGTGTACGGCGTGCAATGGCGCCAGTGGCCCGGCTACAAGGTGCTCGACGCGGGCGCCGACGCGCAGATCGCCGACGCGACGCGCCGCGGTTTCCGGGTCGTCACGCGCTTCGACGAGGACGGCGCGCCGAAGGTGCTGCTGTACAAGGCGATCGATCAGTTGCGCCAGTGTCTCGATACGATCATGGAGAACCCGGCCGACCGCCGCATCCTGTTTCACGCATGGAATCCGGCCGTGCTCGACCAGATCGCGCTGCCCGCCTGCCATCTGCTGTACCAGTTCCTGCCGAACGTCACGAAGCGCGAGATTTCGCTGTGCCTGTACATCCGCAGCAACGATGTCGGCCTCGGCACGCCGTTCAACCTGACGGAAGGCGCCGCGCTGCTGGCGCTCGTCGGCCGGCTGACGGGCTACACGCCGCGCTGGTTCACGTATTTCATCGGTGACGCGCACATCTACGAGAACCAGCTCGACATGCTGCAGCAGCAGCTCACGCGCGAGCCGTACGAGAGCCCGCGGCTCGAGATCGCCGAGCGCGTGCCCGATTACGCAAAGACCGGCGTGTATGCACCCGAATGGCTCGAGCAGATCGAGCCGTCCGATTTCTCGCTCGTCGGCTACCGGCACCATGAGCCGCTGACCGCGCCAATGGCGGTCTGAGCACCGGCGTCCGCCGGCGGCGCGGGTGACGCGACCCGCGTCAGGCAGAATGACGAAGGCCCGAACGGCACCCGCCGCTCGGGCCTTTCTGTTTCATCGGGCGACGGTCACTGATGGCGGCGTTCGTCGTGGCCGCCGGGCGGCGGATTGCTCGCGTGCGGCGCCTCGACGTGCGGCGCCGGTTGCGGCCGCGCTTCCATGTGCGGTGCGGGCATCGACGGCCGCGGTTCCGTGCGCGGCGCGGGCATCGATGGCCGCGGCTCCATCCGCGGGGCCTGCGGCTGCGGTCGCGGCATTTCATGCACTGCTGCGGGCGCGGGCGGGCGGTACTCGTTCACGTGCGGCGGGGCGACTTCGCGGTGCGGTACCGGTTGCGCGAATTCGGGGCGCGACTGCGGCGCCGGCGCAGCCCGCTCCGGACGCGGCTGCGCTTGCTGCGCCGGTGCCGAGAAATCGGGGCGCGGACGCGGCTGCGGAATCTGCGCGGTTGTGTCGAGTCGCGGTTGCGGCAGCGCGCGCGGCGTTTCCTGACGGCCGCCGGGTTGCGTTCCGGGCGCGCCTTCCGGATGCGGGACCGGCGCCGCGCTGCGCACGGGCGGCAGCGCATTCTGGCCCGCCGCGTGGAGGGCGCTCGGCGGCGTCGGGCGCTGACGCTCCATCGGCGTGTGCGGCTGCATCCAGGCAGGGGCGGGCGCCGCGGCGGCATGCGCGTTGTCGTGCCGGGTCGGTTCGTTGCCGGCCGTCGGCGGGTGCGGGACGCCATTCCCCGGCCCTAATGCCTGATGCGCAGCCGGATTGCCCGGCGCCTGTGGCGTCGCGCCGTTGGCGAAGCGCGGCGCATTGGGGGCTTCGGCGTTCATCGGTCGCGCGCCATTCGGCACGACAGGCGTCGGCGCGCCCGGCCGTGCAGCCTGTGTGACGGCCGGCTGGCCTTCGTGCGGCGCGTGCGCCGGCTGCACGACGGGGCCGTGCGGATTCACGAGCTGCACGTTGCGCATCGCCCACGCACCGGCTTTCGGATTGCCCGGAACACGGACCGGGCGAGCCGTATAGTCGGCCGGCACGCTGGTTCTCGCGACCGGGGCGCCTGCACCCGGCACGTGTGCACCTTCCCGTGCGAGATGGACGGCCGCCTGATCGCGATACGCGGCCGGCACCGCCGGATTGCGCGTCGCGACGAACGAGTGCTGTCCGATCGCCGCCGGCGGACGGTAGCTGGCCGTGCGCAATCCGCCGTTCAAGCTCTGGCGTACCGGCGCAATGCCGGGCGTGCCAGGCATCACGTGCGCGTTGCGCCACTGCTGCGGATCGACGTGCTGCGAGAAGTGCGCGACCGGCTGGCCGTGCACGAACGCGGACGCCGGCACGGCCGTGATCGCGTGCGGCGCGCGAAAGTTCACGTACGTCTTGTTGATGTTCGTGATGTTGGTGATGTTCGTCACGTTCACGGTCTTGTTCACCGTGACGTTGTTCACCACGATATTCCGGTTCACGCGTTCGTAGTAATGCGGGCTCCAGCCGCCCCAGCCGGGATGCCACGCTTCGCCCGGGCCGAGTGCGAACCATGCGCAGCCGGCTGCGGCGACGCCGCCGACCGTCAGTGCGACGCTCCAGTCGGGGCCGCTGCCGCCGCCCACGAACGCGACCAGCGCCGGTGCATAGGCGGGCGGTTGGCTGACGGCCACCGGGCCGGGCACCCACGCCCAGCTGTCGTCCACATGGGCCCAGCGGCCGTAGTGGTACGGCGCGAAGCCCCACGGTGCATCGTCGACCCAGGTCCAGCCCCACGGCGCCTGCCAGATCCAGTGACCGTCGTGATACGGCGCCCAGTCGGCCGGCCTGTCGTTCGGCACCCAGACCGCACCGTAGTTCGGGGTCTCGCGCCACGTCCCGTTCGCGTCGAGATCCTGGTAGCCGGGAATGTCGCGCGACACGTAGCGGGCCGATACCGAGCGCTGCTCGGCCGCATCGCGGCTGGCGGCCCACTGGTCGAGCACGTCGGGGGCCGGCGCGGCCGATTGTTGCGCGACCTGCAGGTCGGTGCCGGTGAACACGACCTGCTGGCCGGGCGACAGCGGATACTGCCCGTTGCTGCCGTACACGGTCGCGCTGCCGCTGCGCACGGTGACCGTCGTGCTCGCGCCGTTCGGCGCGACATCGACGCGATAGTCGCCGGGGCCCGTGAGGCCGAGCGCGAGATTGGGCGTATCGATTTCGTACGACCCGCCGGGTGGCAGATCGCGCACGTGCGTCGATACGGTGCCGAGCCCGACCTTCAGTTGCGTCGTGGTGTCGTCGAGGTTCAGCACCGACAGGCTCGTCGATTCGCCGAGTCGTACCGCGGTCGAGCCAATGTGCAGCTCGGAGCGCGCGCCGGCGTCGTTCCACAGCTGGTCGCCCGTCGTCAGCGGCCGGTTCACGGCGGCGTATGACCACGTATCGGTGCCGGCCGGCTCCGTCGTCACGGCGCCCGACATGTAGTTGAGCCGGGCGACGCGGCTCGGCGGATCACCGCCCGGTTGCCGGGCGGGGGCCGCATATGGGGCGGCCTGTGTCGCTTGCGCGAATGCGGGAGGCAGGGTCGCCAGCGCGGCGAACACGAGCAGTGTGCAGCGGGCGGTTCGCTTGAGCGTGAACAGGGAGGCCATGTTGAGCGTCTTCGTCGTTATTGCGGCGCGTCGATTCGTGCCGTCCAGTTCACGATATCCGCTCGACCTGTTTCAGTGCGCGGTGTTTTGTAAGTCGAATGGCACGCGATGTAACAAAACCTGTCCATCGCGCGCCGTTGTCGTCCGGTCGCAATGCGCGTGTCAAGCGGACGTAAGCCAGTCGTCGAAAACCTGCCGTCCGGGCACGGTGACCCGCAGCACGCGCGGCCGCGCCGTGCGTTCGATCCAGCCGTGCGCGCAGAAGCTGTCGAGCAGTGCCGCGCCCAGCGCGCCGCCGAGATGCGCGCGCCGCTCGCTCCAGTCGAGGCAGCCGCATGCGAAGCGGCGCCGGCGCGTGCGCTGCTGGGCGACGTCGATGCCCCAGCGCGCGAGTGCTTGCGTGCCGAGCTCGGTGGTCTCGATCGCATCGCCGTCCGCGTGCAGCCAGCCGCGCGCGGTGAGGCCGTCGAAGATGCGGACCGCGAGCTCGCCGGCCATGTGGTCGTAGCAGGTGCGCGCGTAGCGCAGCTCGGCCGGCACCGTGCGCGCCGGCGGCGGCACCGGACGGTTCGGCGCGGCCGCCCGGGCCACGTTCGCGAGCGCTTCGAGCGACGCCGCGATGTCGGCCGACGCGAGTCGGTAGTAGCGGTGCCGGCCGCGCACGTCGAGCGCGAGCAGGCCGCCTTCGGTCAGGCGCGCGAGGTGCGCGCTCGCCGCGGACGGCGACAGCCCCGCGATCATCGTCAGTTCGCCGGCCGGCCGCGCGCTGCCGTCCATCAGCACCCATAGCATCGCGGCGCGTCCCGGATCGGCGATCAGTGCGCCGATCCGGCTCAGGCCCGGAAAGTGGTGGTCGTCTTGATCGGTCATCGTCGTGTCTCGTCAGGCGGAATGACTGCAGTGTAGGTGCTGCGCACATTCGATGTTTCGCGTTCGGATGAAACGTCGGATGCGGCGGGGCGCGTGCGACCGCGGTCGCCGGCCGCACACGCGTAGAATGGCCGCACGCGGCGGCAGTGGGCCGCCGGATGCGACACGATGCAACGATGAAGACGATTTTCTGCCTGTTGGCGGCCGCGCTAGTATGCGCGGCCTGTGCGCAGGGCGGCGCGGGCGCCGCCGGCGAGCGGGGCGGCAGCCTCGAGATGTACGGGACGATCGATCAGGGAATCACGGTGCGCCGCTGACGGGCGCCGTTTTCCGGGCCCGATATCGGGTCACCGCACGGGTGGGCGTGCGGTCGCGGCCGCGCGGCGCCCCCGGCCACGGGTTGCCGCGGTGCAACGTATAATGCGCCGATAGCAGTACCCCCGCCGCCTGGAGTTACCACGATGTCCCCACAGTCCCCCGTGCCGGCCGCCCTGGACCGCACCGAAACCGTATTCCGCTTCCTCGCCGAGCCGTCGTCCGTGAACTTTGGCGGCAAGGTGCACGGCGGCGCGCTGATGAAGTGGATCGACGAGGTCGCGTATGCATGCGCGGCAGTCTGGTCGAGCCGCTATTGCGTGACGGTCAGCGTCGGCAACATCCGCTTCCAGCGTCCAATCCTCGTCGGCAACCTGGTCGAGCTGAAGGCGCGCGTCGTCGCGACGGGCCGCACCAGCATGCACATCCATGTGTCCGTGCATGCCGGCGATCCGAAGGGTGGCGTGCTGCGTCAGACGACCGACTGTCTCGTCGTGTTCGTCGCGGTCGACGAGAACGGCAACCCGGTGCCGGTGCCGCCGTTCGTGCCCGAGACCGACGAGCAGAAGGTGCTCGCGAAATATGCGGCCGACGTGCGCGCCGCGCTCGACAAGATCGTCGAGATGAAGCCCGAGGAAGTGGCGAAGGGCACCGTCTGACGGCAACGGGCGCAGCGTTCGCGCCGCGCCCGTCCGGTCATCGCGTCAGACCCGCGATTACCGCGATCCGATCATCTCTTCGGGTCGCACCCACGCATCGAATTCCGCTTCGGTCAGGTAGCCGAGCGCGAGCGCGGCAGCCTTCAGCGTCGTGCCTTCCTTGTGCGCCTTCTTCGCGATCTGCGCGGCCTTGTCGTAGCCGATGTGCGGATTGAGCGCCGTCACGAGCATCAGCGATTCGTTCAGCAGCAGGTCGATGCGCGCGCGGTTCGGCTCGATGCCCGCCGCGCAGTGGTCGTTGAAGCTTTGCGCGCCGTCGGCGAGCAGCCGCACCGACTGCAGCACGTTGTGCGCGATCATCGGCCGGAACACGTTCAGCTCGAAGTTGCCGCTGGCGCCGCCGACGTTCACGGCGACATCGTTGCCGAACACCTGGCAGCACAGCATCGTCACGGCTTCCGACTGCGTCGGATTCACCTTGCCCGGCATGATCGAGCTGCCCGGCTCGTTTTCCGGAATCGACAGTTCGCCGAGGCCGCAGCGCGGCCCGCTCGCGAGCCAGCGGACGTCGTTGGCAATCTTCATCAGGCCGGCCGCGACCGTCTTCAGCGCGCCGTGCGCGAACACCAGCGCGTCGGCGGCGGCCATCACTTCGAATTTGCTCGGCGCGGTCACGAACGGGAGCTTCGTCAGCCGGCCGATCTCGTCGGCGACGCGCACCGCGAACTCCGGATGCGCGTTCAGCCCGGTGCCGACCGCGGTGCCGCCGAGCGCGAGCTCGTACAGATGCGGCAGCGCCGACTCGACGTGCCGGACGCCCTGGTCGAGTTGCGCGACATAGCCGGAAAATTCCTGCCCGAGCGTGAGCGGCGTCGCGTCCTGCAGGTGCGTGCGGCCGATCTTCACGATGTCGGCGAAGGCCTTCGACTTCGCGTCGAGCGTCGTGCGCAGCGTGCGCAGCGCGGGCAGCAGGTGGTTGACGATCGCATATGCGGCCGCGATGTGCATCGCGGTGGGGAACACGTCGTTCGACGACTGGCCGCGGTTCACGTCGTCGTTCGGGTGGACCTTGCGCGCTTCGCCGCGCTCGCCGCCGAGCAGCTCGCTCGCCCGGTTCGCGATCACCTCGTTGAGGTTCATGTTGGTCTGCGTGCCGGAGCCGGTCTGCCACACGGCGAGCGGGAATTCACGCGGATGCTTGCCCGCGATGATCTCGTCGGCCGCGTCGATGATCGCGCGCGCCTTGTCGTCGGCCAGCACGCCGAGCGACTGGTTCACGGCGGCCGCGGCGCGCTTGACGATCGCGAGCGCGTGGATCAGCTCGGGCGACTGCTTCTCCGTCGAGATCCGGAAATTCTGCAGCGAGCGCTCGGTCTGCGCGCCCCAGAGCCGGTCGGCCGGCACGGCGATCTCGCCGAATGTGTCGCGTTCCATCCGAACTGCTTCGTTCATGATGCACTCCTCCTGGGAAGGGGAAAGGCCGCGCGTCGCGCGGCGTCGGGCGTATCGTGAGGCAGGCGCGCCGCTGGCGCGGCGTCTTGGGTCTTCAGCCGACAAGCATAGCGCCGGCCGCGAATTTGCGTCGTGTCGTGCCGTGTCGCGCTCAGCGCGCCGACGCGATGAGCGACGCGGTCTTCATGTGAAACCGGCAGGCCATCAGCACGGCGACACTGGCGAGGCCGGCCGCGAGCCCCCACCACAGGCCGCGTGCGCCGAGGCCCGCGTGGAACGCCAGCCAGTAACCGGTCGGGAAGCCGACGCCCCAGTAGCCGAGGGTTGCCGCGAGCATCGGGATGCGCGTATCCCGCAGCCCGCGCAGCGCGCCCGACGCGACGGTCTGCATCCCGTCCACGATCTGGAACACCGCAGCGATGCCCAGCAGCGACGCGGCAAGCGACACGGTCGCCGCGTTGGCCGGGTCGTCGAGGTGCAGGTACAGGCCGACGATCGCATGCGGCGCGACGATCAGCACGAACCCCGACAGCGACATGAATGCGACGCCGAGGCCAAGCGCGACGAAGCCCGCGTGCCGTGCGGCGACCGGCTCGCCGGCACCGACCCAGTAACCGACCCGTACGTTCGCGGCCTGGCCGATCGCGAGCGGCACCATGAACGCCAGCGATGCGACATTCAGCGCGATCTGGTGCGCGGCGAGCGACGTCGCGCCGAGCACGCCGACGGTCAGGCCCGTGGCGAGAAACAGCGTCGATTCGACCCCGTACGTGATCGCCACCGGCCAGCCGATGCCGATCAGCTCGCCCATCACGGGCAGTTTCGGGCGGGCGGCGGTCACGAAATGGCGGAACCGCTCGCGGCCGTGCAGCAGCCAGATCAGCGCGAGCGCGGTCAGCCAGATCGTGATGGTCGTCGCGACCGCGGAGCCGAGGAAGCCGAGCTTCGGCAAGCCGAATGCGCCGTGGATCAGCCCGTAATTCAGCACGGCGTTGACCCCGACGCCGCCGATCGAGACCCACAGCAGCCGCCGCGCGGCGCCGATCGCGGGGAGAAAGGCGCGCATCAGCCCGACGCCGATCAGGCTGCCGAGCGCTGCGAACCGCAGGATGCCGGTGTATTCGCCGACGTGATGCGCGAGCGTCGGCGGCTCGTGGAACATCAGCAGGATCGGTTCGGACAGCGACAGCGCGACGATCGCCGGAATCGCGAGCAGCAACGACAGCACGAAGCCGGTCCAGTAGATGTGCGGCACGCGGTGTTCCGCCTGCGCGCCGCGCGCATGCGCGACGCTCACGCTGACCGACGACAGCACGCCCTGCAGCACGGTCACGATGACGAAGAAGTAGTTCGCGCCGAGGCCGCCCGCCGCGAGCGAATCGGGGCCGAGCGAGCCGAGCAGCACCGTGTCGGTGACGCTCATCGCCATCTGCGAGAGCTGCGCGATTGCGAGCGGCGCGGCGAGGCGCGCGGTATCGGCGGCATGACTGGACAGGGACGGCGGCGCGGCGGCCGTCCGCGTAAGACCGGAATGCGACATGGAATGGGCGCTCGCGCGGGTGCGGGCCCGCGCTGTCTGTATTTATTTTGAGAGACGGCTAGCTTACGGCTTTATTCGAACGCTGTCGAACGCGCGCGCCGATGGCCATGTCACGGTCAGGGGAACCGCTATGCGTCGTGAACCGCGATCCGCGTATCGCCGAACAGCACCACCTGGCCCGCGCGGATCTTGCAGGTCTTGCGCAGCTCGACCACGCCGTCGACTTTCACCGCGCCGGACGCGACGAACATCTTCGCGGTGCCGCCGCTGTCCGCGAGACCGGTGATCTTGAGAAGGTTGTGCAGTTCGACGTATTCGCCGGTCAGCGTGAAATCCAGATTGGGCATGACGAAGGAAGCGCGCGATGCGCGGGAGGAATCGCCCCGCATCATACGGCACCGCGGCCCGGCGCGCGAGCGCGGGCGTTCGCGCAGGTTCGCACGGGGTTCGCGTGCAGTTGTTAAGGACTGTGAGCGATTCGTCAGCAAATGAAACGGTGGGTAACAGTCTGAGAGATTCGAGAACCGGGCGTGCGGCTCGCGGGTCTTTTGTCGTACCTGCTGCGTGTTGCGGCAGGGGACGCGACGGAGCGTATCGATGTGCTCCGCGCCACAACTCTTGAGGAGGATGGACATGTCCAAGATTCGTACGATGCTGATCGGTGCCGCGCTGACGGCGTTCGCAACTTCGGCCGCATTTGCGCAGACGGGCGTCGCGGCACAGGGTGCCGCAGGCGCCGGCGTGCAGACGCAGGCCCCGGCAGCAGGGGCAGGCGCCGGCGCGGGTATGCAGGGTGGCGCCGGCATGAATGCGTCGGGTAATGCGGTCGGTGGCGCGACGGATGCGGTCGGTGCGGCAGCCGACGGCGCGCAGGATACGGCGGCGTCGTCGGTCCATTCGGCCAAGAAGCACGCGAAGCATGCGACGAAGTCGGCCAAGCACCAGGCCCGCTCGACGAAGTCGAAGGTAGGCGACGAGGCGGTCGAAGGCGGTGCGTCGATGGGTGTGCAGGGCGGTGCATCGGCGTCGGGCGCCACGCAGTAAGCGGCGCCCGACCGTCGCACGACGCTCGCCCCGGACGGCGCGTCGTGACGGCGATCGAACGGCGGCCCGGTTCGCTTCGCGCGAACCGGGCCGTTCTTCATTCGTGGGGGCGGCCCGTCATGGCCGGCGCTGTTCCTGCCCCGGTCCGTGCGCCGGTCGCGTGGCGGACGGCGCGAACACGCTGCGCAGCCACGCGGCAAGCCGCGCGAATACGTCGTACGGTTCCTCGATGAAGATCTCGGGCTTCAGGAGCCGCAGGTATTCCATGATCTGCTGCGCTTCCTGTTTCTGGAACGAACCGTGCGCGAGCCCGAGCCGCAGCAGGCCGCGCAATTCGCCCAGCTTGTCGCGCGCGGCGCTGCCGACACTCATCTCGCACGCGAGCTTGGCCTCGTAGATGCGTTGGCGCAGCGATTCCGCGAGCCGCCACGCGGGCGTCTGCATCATTTCCTCGAGCGCCTGGATATCGTGCACCGCGCTCTTGATCTGCGCCGCGAGCGGATCGACCAGCGACGCGTCGCCCTGCGCTTCGGCGACGATCGCCTTGGCCCAGTCGCGGCACGCCTTCGCGAGCTCGTCGGGTGTCCATTCGGCGCGCGACGCGAAGCCGAAGCCGAATTCGCCGGCCTGCCGCATCAGGATCGCGACGACGTCCGGGAATTCCTTGTCGAGCGTGCGCTTCGCCCACGCGTACTGGCCGCCTTCGAGCATCCGCTGCACGGCATGCTCGGTCAGCGGCACCATGTTGTCGAGCAGCTTGGCGCGCAGGAAATCCTCGAACGACGGCGTCGCGAACTGCGGGTCGAGTTTCAGCGATACGCGTACGAACGCGTCGTAGTCCTTGCGCAAGGACGCAAGCGTGTCGTCCTTGAGGGAAAGGGTGATCTGGCCCATGAATCGTCTCGATGGCGGCCCGCGCGTGCTGGCGCCCGGCGCCGTGCACCGGTACGGGCGCAGCGTCGACGGACCGTTCGCGCCGAGGCTGTGGCGGGTCTTCATTCCCTATATCGGCACGCCGGACGGAAACTTGAGCGCGGCCGGCGACGTCCGCTCAGGCCGGCAGCCAGTGCGGCATCACGATCCCTTGCCAGAAGAAGAACACCGCGAGCCCGACCGCGATCGTCACGAGCGGCCGGCGCGTCGTCGCCGACACAAGCACCGCGGCGAGCGCGCCGACGAGCTGTGGGTTGCGCCAGGTCAGCTCCGCCGTGCCGCCGTGCGGAGAGACGGTCATCGGCACGATGATCGCGGTCAGCACGGTGACGGGCACGAAGCCGAGCGCGGTCCGCACGAGCGGCGGGAAGGTCAGCCGCTCGCCGAACAGGAACAGCGTCGTCCGGATCGCATAGGTGATCGCGGCCATTCCGAGGATCAGCAGCGCGTAGCTCACGATGCGGCCTCCGTGCGTGAACCGGTGCGCGAGCGCTCGTGCCTCACCGTGAGCGCGACACCGACGACGACGCCGGCGGCGACCGCGCCCAGTAACCCGAGCTTGTACGGCCAGCCCTGCCAGAAGTAGGCGAGCGTGCCGGCCGTCGCGGCGGCCGCGAAATAGCGCAGCTTGCCGAGCTGGGGGACGACGATCGCGATGAAGGTCGCCGCCATCGCGAAATCGAGGCCGAGCGACTGGAGGCCCGGGAAGGCCGCGCCGAAGCCGATGCCCGCAAGCGTCCAGACCTGCCAGTTCAGGTACATCGCGAGGCCCGAACCGAAGAAGTAGTGGGGGCCGATCGCACCGGGCGGGAAGTGCCGGTAGTGTGCGTAGGCGACCGCGAACACCTCGTCGGTCAGCAGCGCGCCGAGCGTCGCGCGCCAGCGCAGCGGCAGGTGCGCAACGTACGGCGCGAGCGTCGCGCTGTACAGCAGGTGACGCAGGTTCACGATCAGCGTCGTCGCGAGCACGACGACGAAGCTCGCGCTGCCGGCGATCAGGCCGAGCGCGATGAACTGCGCGGAGCCCGCGAACACCGCGAGCGACATCAGCGCGCCGTGCCATGCGGCCAGCGGCCCGCCGCCGACGAGCGTGCCGAAGATCACGCCGAACGGCGCCGCGCCGATCATCATCGGGATCGTGTCGCGCGCGCCGTCGAGCCATTCGTTGAACGGACGGCGAGGCGGGGGCGACGGCGTGGATGGGGGATTCAAGGGACGCTTCTCCATGACACCGAGGATAGCGGGCCGATGCCTTGACGGCTTGTATGTTCTTGCGCCCGCGGGTGCTGGCGGCGCAATCCGCGTGCCGGTTGCCGCGGGTGGTCGATGCAGGGCGGGGCGGGCGCGTCAGCGCGCCTGCCAGCGGCCGGGCGGTACGCCGAACATCCGTTTGAAATGTCGCGTGAAGTGACTCTGGTCGACGAAGCCGCTGGCCGCGGCGACATCGGCAATCGACACGCCCGCGCGCAACGGCGCGAGCGCACGCTGCAGCCGCAACTGGTTGCGCCACGCATGCGGCGGCATCCCGGTCGTGCGGGTGAACAGCCGTGCTGCGTGAAACGGCGACAGGCCGGCGGCCTGCGCGACGTCGTCGAGCGTGACCGGGCACGTGAGATCGGCGGCGAGCCGTTCGCGCATCACCTCGACGCGCGGCTCGTCGGCTGCGAGCACCGCGGGCTGCAGCCGCGCGTCGGCATGGCGCGCGATCAATGTCGACAGCGCATCGAGCATTGCCGTTTCGGCGGCGAGCGGATCGTAAATGCGCGGCGCACCGGCTGTCGGCGCGCCGGCCGTCAGAACGTCATCGGCCGGCTGGTCGCTCGGGTGGGCGGCGGACGGTATGCGTTCGCTCCCAGCCTCCATCATCCGGTGGGCCAGCGCGAGCCGCGCCGCGAGATCGGGGTCGCGAATCACGTCGGACGGGAACCACGGCGCATCCTGCGGCCGACCGGCGATCGTGCTGGCGAGTGCGCGAATGTAGTCGACCGGCACGTAGCTCACGCGATAGCACCAGCCTTCGTCGGTCGCGCGCGAGCCCGTGTGCACTTCTCCGGGATTGATCACGGGCACGGTGCCGGTTTCGGCGACATGGCCGCTGCCGCGACAGGTGTAGCGCTCCGCACCCTCGAGGATCACGGGAATCGTGTATGCGTCGTGCCAGTGCGGCGCGAACGCGTGGTTGCGATAGGTGGCCGTGAGCAGATCCGCATCCGGCAGCAGCGGCGTGCGCCAGTAGCGTGCGGCGTCGGGAAGGCGGGTGGCGGACATGGTCGGGCGCGGAGCGGTCGAATGGGTAGTGTAGCGCTCGCACACCCGACAGGCGCGGGCTTACTTGACCGGAATCGTCGTGCCCGCTGGCATCGGCACTGCAGTCACGGCGTTCTTGGGGCTGCCGCTGACGATGCGATCGCTGTAGGTCAGGTAGACGAGCGTGTTGCGCTTCTTGTCGACGACTCGCACGACATGCAGCGTCTTGAAGATGAACGACATCCGCTCGCTGAACACGTCGGTCTGCTGCTTGAGCGGCTCCTTGAAGCTGAGCGGGCCGACTTGCCGGCACGCGATCGATGCTTCGCTCGGATCCTCCGCGACGCCGAGCGTGCCCTTGATCCCGCCGGTGCGCGCCCGCGACACGTAGCAGGTGACGCCCGCCACGAGCGGATCGTCGTACGCTTCGACGACCACGCGGTCGGAGCCCGTCACGCGGAAATGGGTGTTGACGCTGCCGACTTCCTCCGCGTGCGCGAGCGGCGCGGCGGCAAAGGCGGAGAGCAGCAGGGCGAACGGCAAGGCGGAAAGGAGGCGGTGCTTCATCGACGGAACCGGATGCGATTGCGGGACAAAGACTCTAGCATGCGCGGCGGTGACCGGCGGGCGCCGGAAAAACAAAAGGCCCGTCGAATGACGGGCCTTTCGCTGTCTGGCTCCCCGACCTGGGCTCGAACCAGGGACCTACGGATTAACAGTCCGGCGCTCTACCGACTGAGCTATCGGGGAATAAATCGGTACATCTGCTTGGTTTGTTTCCAACAAAAAACCCGCGCACATTCAACGGGCCTTTGCTTTTTTGGCTCCCCGACCTGGGCTCGAACCAGGGACCTACGGATTAACAGTCCGGCGCTCTACCGACTGAGCTATCGGGGAACAAACAACAACAGCAGAGAAACGAGATTGTATGGAGCGGTGGCTAACCTGTCAATACCTTTGAGCGGCGGTGCGCAAAAAATATTGCGCGGCGCCGCTGCGCGATCAGCGCTCGAGCAGGTGCAGCTTTTCCTGCACGTCCTTCCACTCGTCCGCGTCGGCCGGTGCCGGCTTGGTCTTCGTGATCGACGGCCAGTTCTTCGCCAGTTCGGCGTTCAGCTCGGTGAACTGCTGCTGGTCGCCCGGAACGTCTTCTTCGGCATAGATCGCATTGGTCGGGCACTCGGCGACGCACACGGCGCAGTCGATGCACTCGTCCGGATCGATGGCGAGAAAGTTGGGACCTTCACGGAAGCAATCCACCGGGCACACATCCACGCAGTCCGTGTATTTGCACTTGATGCAGCCTTCGGTCACAACGTGAGTCATTAAAACGCTCCTGCTTGGCGGTATATATGGGGTGGCGTTTGCGCCAAAAGCGGCATTGTAACTGAAGCGCAAAACCCGCATGGCGTGGTCGGCTTTCCGGCTTATATCGTTTCGTGATTAGTTTATGGGGCCGACGGGGGATGCCGCGCGCGTGGCGGTAGCGGCCCGGCCGGAGCGGGCAGGGGCGCTTTCGCGATGGTCCGGCCCGCATTCGGGTAACATGGCCCACAGACCGGGCGGCGCGCGGTGTGCCGGACCCTGTCTCGATATTGGCGGTGCCGCAATCATGATCATCACTTCGCTGCTCGACACGGATCTCTACAAGTTCACGATGATGCAGGTCGTCCTGCATCACTTTCCCGCCGCAAACGTCGAGTACCGGTTCCGGTGCCGCACGCCCGGCGTCGATCTCGTCCCGTACATCGACGAGATCCGCGACGAGGTGCGCGGCCTGTGTTCGCTGCGCTTCACCGACGTCGAACTCGACTACCTGCGGCGGATGCGCTTCATCAAGAGCGATTTCGTCGACTTCCTCGCGTTGTTCCACCTGAACGAGAAGTACATCTCGATCACGCCTTCGCCGAAGGGCAACGGCGAGATCGACATCGTGATCGAGGGGCCGTGGCTGCACACGATCCTGTTCGAGATCCCGGTGCTCGCGATCGTCAATGAAGTCTATTTCCGCAACACGCAGCGCGAGCCCGACTATCGCGAAGGCCGCGAGCGGCTGCGCGAGAAGATCAAGCTGCTCGGCGCGAAGCCCGAGTTCGCCGACTGCAAGATCGCCGACTACGGCACGCGCCGACGCTTCTCGAAGGTGTGGCACGAGGAGGTCGCGCTGACGCTGCGCGACGGGCTCGGGCCGCAGTTCGCGGGCACGAGCAACGTGTTCTACGCGATGAAGCACGACCTGACGCCGCTCGGCACGATGGCGCACGAATACCTGCAAGCATGCCAGGCGCTCGGCCCGCGGCTGCGCGATTCGCAGACTTACGGTTTCGAGATGTGGGCGAAAGAGTATCGCGGCGACCTCGGGATCGCGCTGTCGGACGTCTACGGGATGGATGCGTTCCTGAACGACTTCGACATGTACTTCTGCAAGCTGTTCGACGGCGCGCGCCACGATTCGGGCGATCCGTTCGAGTGGGGCGAGCGCATGCTGCGCCACTACGAGGCGAACCGCTGCGACCCGCGCACCAAGGTGCTCGTGTTCTCGGATGCGCTCGACATCCCGAAGGTCATGCAGCTGTACGAACGGTTCCGCAACCGCTGCAAGCTCGCGTTCGGCGTCGGCACCAACCTCACGAACGATCTCGGCTACGTGCCGCTGCAGATCGTGATCAAGATGGTCCGCTGCAACGGACAGCCGGTCGCGAAGCTGTCGGATTCGCCGGGCAAGAGCATGTGCGACGACCGCGCGTATCTCGCGTACCTGCGCCAGGTGTTCGGCATCGCGCAGCCGGCCGACGACGACGCATCGCAGTAGGCTTCGGCCGTCCGGCCAGGTGCGTCGCGGCGAGGGCGGCCGGTATAATCCGACGGTATCGCACGCCCACGTCACGAGGACCGTTCATGGACACTTCCGCTGCCCGTCGCCAGATCCTCGCACGCATTCGCGCGGCGCAAGGACGCGCGCCCGAACCCGATGCAGCGGAGCGCGACGGCGTCGCCGACTATCTCGCTCGCCATCCCGAGGGGCCGCGCCCGCCGATGCCGGCCGACCTCGTCGCCGCATTCGTCGATGAAGCGGCGCGCCTGTCGACGACGGTCGACGAAGTCGCGACGCTCGCCGATGCGCCCGCCGCCGCCGCCCGCTATCTTTCCGCTCACGGCCTGCCGATGCAGGCCGTCGCATGGCGCACGCTCGCCGAGCTCGACTGGGCCGGCGCGGGCCTGTCGGTCGAATGCCGCAAGCCGCGCGACGGCGATCTCGTCGGCCTGACCGGCTGCTTCTGCGCAACCGCCGAAACGGGTTCGCTGGTGCTGCTGTCCGGCCCCGACACCTATGCATCGGCCGGGCTGCTGCCGGAGACGCACATCGCGATCGTGCCGGCGTCGCGGATCGTCGCGGGCCATGAAGACGCCTTCGCGCTGATTCGCGCGGAGCGCGGCGAGTTGCCGCGCGCGGTCAATTTCGTATCGGGCCCGTCGCGCACGGGCGATATCGAGCAGACCATCGTGCTGGGCGCACACGGCCCGTACCGCGTTCACGCGATCGTCGTGCGCGGCGCATGACACGCGCGCCGGCTTCATCCTCACTCGACTCACTCGCACAAGGAAGTTCTGCATGAAACGACATGCCGCCTGGGCGGGCATGGCGTCGGGAGCCGCGCTTGGCGCCGTTCCCGCGCTCGCATCGGCCGCCACGCTCGACGGTGCCACGCTGTCCGCACTCTGGGGTATCCCGTTCGCCGGGATCCTGCTGTCCATCGCGGTGTTCCCGCTCGTCGCCCCGGTGTTCTGGCATCACCATTTCGGCAAGATCGCCGCGGCGTGGGCGATCGCGTTCCTGGCGCCGTTCGCGGTCGCATTCGGCGCGGGCACGGCGTTCGGTACGCTCGTGCACGCGCTGCTCGAGGAATACATCCCGTTCATCGTGCTGCTGACCGCGCTCTATACGGTCGCGGGCGGCATTTGCGTCAACGGCAACCTGCACGGCACGCCGAAACTGAACACCGCGATCCTCGCGCTTGGCACGCTGCTCGCGAGCGTAATGGGCACGACCGGCGCCGCGATGCTGCTGATCCGCCCGCTGCTGCGCGCGAACGACAACCGCAAGCATGTCGTGCACGTCGTGATCTTCTTCATCTTTCTCGTCGCGAATGCGGGCGGTTCGCTGTCGCCGCTCGGCGATCCGCCGCTGTTCCTCGGCTTCCTGAACGGCGTGAGCTTCTTCTGGACGACCACGCATCTCGCGCTGCCGATGCTGTTCATCTGCGCGGTGCTGCTGACGCTGTTCTTCGTGCTCGATACGTACTTCTACCGGAAGGGCGGCGAGGAGCGGCCGGCCGCGCTCGATCCGACGCCCGACGGCGCCGCGCTGTCGATCGACGGCAAGGTCAACTTCGTGCTGCTCGCGGCCGTGATCGGCCTCGTGCTGATGAGCGGCATCTGGAAGCCGGGCATCACGTTCGACGTGTGGGGCACGCACGTCGCGCTGCAGAATCTCGTGCGCGACGTCGCGCTCATCGTTGTTGCGCTCGCGTCGCTCGCGCTGACGCCGCGCTCGGCGCGTGAAGGCAACGCATTCAACTGGGCGCCGATCGAGGAGGTCGCGAAGCTGTTCGCCGGGATCTTCGTGACGATCGCGCCGGTGATCGTGATCCTGCGCGCGGGTGCGCAGGGCGCGTTCGCGCAGATCGTCCATCTCGTCACGGGCCCCGACGGCAAGCCGATCGACGCGATGTACTTCTGGGCGACCGGCCTGCTGTCGTCGTTCCTCGACAACGCGCCGACCTATCTCGTGTTCTTCAACCTCGCGGGCGGCGACGCGCAAGCGCTGATGACGACGGGCGCGACGACGCTCGCCGCGATTTCCGCGGGGGCGGTGTTCATGGGCGCGAACAGCTACATCGGCAATGCGCCGAACTTCATGGTGAAGGCGATCGCGGAGTCGCGCGGCGTGAGGATGCCGAGCTTCTTCGCGTATCTCGGCTGGGCGCTCGTGATACTGGTACCGGTATTCCTGCTGACGTCGTGGCTCTTCTTCCCGGCGTAGGCTGACGATTTTCAACCAAGCGCGGACGGTTCCGACGGCGCACGATGCGCCGCGTTCCGGCCGCGGCATGCGGAGATGGCGATGCAGAAGATCCTGGTCGCACGTCCGATCTTTCCGGACGTGATCGAACGGCTCGAGCAGTATTTCGAAGTCGACTGGAACAACGGCGACGCGCTCGCCCCCGATGCGCTTGCCGCGCGTCTCGCCGACAAGGATGGCGCGCTGACGGCGGGCGACCCGGTCGGCGCGGCCGCGCTTGCGGCGGCGCCGCGCCTGCGCGTCGTGTCGAACATGGCGGTCGGCTACAACAACTTCGACATGGCCGCGTTCAACGCGGCGAACGTGCTCGGCACCAACACGCCGGACGTGCTGAACGAGTCCACCGCGGATTTCGGCTGGGCGTTGATGATGGCGGCCGCGCGCCGGATCGCCGAATCCGAGCACTGGCTGCGCGCCGGGCACTGGCAGAAGTGGGCGTACGACGGTTTCCTCGGCAGCGACATTTACGGCTCGACGCTCGGCGTCATCGGCATGGGGCGCATCGGCCAGGCACTCGCACGCCGCGCGCGCGGCTTCGGGATGCAGGTGATCTATCACAACCGGTCGCGGGTCGCACCCGAGATCGAGGCCGAGCTGAACGCCGAATACGTGGCGAAGGACGCGCTGCTGGCGCGCGCCGATCACGTCGTGCTCGTGCTGCCGTACACGAAGGAGAACCATCATACGATCGGCGCGGCCGAGCTCGCGAAGATGAAGCCGACCGCGACGCTGACCAACATCGCGCGCGGCGGCATCGTCGACGACGCGGCACTGGCTGCCGCGCTGCGTGACAGGACGATCGCCGCGGCCGGCCTCGACGTGTACGAAGGCGAGCCGAGCGTCCATCCGGCGCTGCTCGAGGTGCCGAACGTCGTGCTGACGCCGCACATCGCGAGCGCGACCGAGAAGACGCGCCGCGCGATGGCGAACCTCGCGGCCGACAACCTGATCGCCGCACTGGGCGTTGGGCCGCGTGCGGGGCAGCCGCCGAATCCGATCAACCCTGACGTGATCGGGAAGCCGCGCGCATGACGACGATGTTGTTGCTGGCGGCGGTCGTCGTGCTGGCCGTCGCGCTCGCGGTGGCGATCGTCGCGCTCGTGCGCGGTGGCGGCCGCCACGACGATGCGGCCGTGCTCGGCGACCAGATCGAGGACGCCGCGCACGCGCAGGCGCTCGCGGTCGAACGGCTCGAACGCGAGCTGCGCGGCGAGATCGTCGAGAACGCGCGCGGTTCGCGCACCGAGCTGGCCGGCAGTTTCTCGCAGCTTCAGCAGACGCTCGCGACCCAGCTGACGAGCATCGCGACCGTGCAGAACAATCAGATCGATGGTTTCGCGCAACAGCTCGGCAAGCTCGTCGCCGGTAACGCGCAGCAGTTCGACGCGATGCGCGAAAGCGTGCAGCGCCAGGCGCAGCAGGCGCGCGAAGAGCAGACGGTCGCGCTGCGGCTGTTCGGCGACACGCTGAACCGGCAGCTCACGCAACTGACCGAGGCCAACGATCGCCGGATCGGCGAAGTGCGCGCGACGCTCGAGCAGCGGCTGAAGGAAATCGAGACCAACAACGCGGCGAAGCTCGAGGAGATGCGCCGCACCGTCGACGAGAAGCTGCATGCGACGCTCGAACAGCGGCTCGGCGAATCGTTCAAGCTCGTATCGGACCGGCTCGAGCAGGTGCACCGCGGGCTCGGCGAGATGCAGACGCTCGCGGCCGGCGTCGGCGACCTGAAGAAGGTGCTGACCAACGTGAAGACACGCGGCACCTGGGGCGAGGTGCAGCTCGAGGCTTTGCTCGAGCAGATGCTCACGCCCGATCAGTACGCGAAGAACGTCGCGACGGTGCCGAAGAGCAGCGAGCGCGTCGAGTTCGCGATCCGGCTGCCGGGCCGCGCCGCCGGTACGGGCGACGCGCCGCCGGTGTGGCTGCCGATCGACGCGAAGTTTCCGCGCGAGGACTACGAGCGGCTGATCGATGCGCAGGAACGTGCCGATTCGGTGGCGGTCGAGGAAGCGGCCCGTGCGCTCGAGGCGCGCGTGCGGATGGAGGCGAGGACGATCGCCGAGAAGTACGTCGCACCGCCGCATACGACCGATTTCGCGCTGCTGTTCCTGCCGACCGAGGGGCTCTTTGCGGAGATCCTGCGCCGCCCGGGGCTGACCGACCTGCTGCAGCGCGACTATCGCGTGACGGTGGCCGGGCCGACCACGCTGACCGCATTGCTGAACAGCTTGCAGATGGGCTTTCGCACGCTCGCGATCGAGCAGCGCTCGAGCGAAGTGTGGCAGGTGCTCGGCGCGGTGAAGACCGAGTTCGGCAAGTTCGGCGATGTGCTTGCGCGCACGAAGGCGCAGCTCGAAACGGTCACGCGCTCGATCGAGGCGGCCGAGCAGCGCACGCGCGTGATGAACCGCAAGCTGAAGCAGGTCGAGGCGTTACCGGGCGATACGGCGGCCGGGCTGCTGGGCGCGGAAGTCGCGGACGGCGCAGACGGCGCCGATGCGGACGAGGCATGACGCATGACGTGTGCGGCCGCAACCGGCTGAAACGGAAAACGGGCGCCACGGCGCCCGTTTTTTTGCAGCGGTGACCGGCATGGCCGACCCGCGTTCAGCGTGCGGCGAGCGCGTCCAGTGCGTCGCCGGTTACGCGCACGATGCGCCACTCCGGCAGCACGCTCGCACCCATTTTCTCGTAGAAATCGATCGCCGGCTGGTTCCAGTCGAGCACCGACCATTCGAAGCGCGCGCAGCGGCGTTCGACGGCGAGTGCCGCGAGGTGCTGCAGCATCGCGGTGCCGAGACCCGTGCCGCGCTGCGACGGCTGCACGTACAGATCCTCGAGATACAGCCCGCGACGGCCGAGGAACGTCGAATAGTTGTGGAAGAACAGTGCATACGCGACGATCGCGCCGTCGCGCTCGGCTACGAGCGCTTCGGCGGCGGGGCGCGCACCGAACAGTGCGTCGGCCAGATCGGCGTCGCTCGCGACGAACAGGTGCGTGAGTTTCTCGAACTCGGCCAGCTCGCGCATCAGCGCGAGGATCGCGCCGACGTCGCGCGTTTCAGCCGCGCGGATCAGCGGCGTGCCGCTCACGCTTCCTCCGGCGGATCGGACAGCACGATCTCGATGCCGCCGAAGCGCGAGGCGACCCAGTTGTAGGCGTGGCAGGCGATCCACAGCAGCACGAAACCGAGGATCGCGTTCAGCAGCAGCGCGCTCAGGATCGTGCTCAGCTCCACCATCCCGTAGCGGATGTACGCGACCAGGATGCCGAGCAGCACGATCGGCACGCTGAACGTCAGGTAGACGAGGATCAGCGCCTTTGCGGTCTGCCCCGCGGCGATCGACGAGATTTGTTTCTTCATGTGCGGATTGCCCCCGTAGAGATATATCGATTGGAATTCAGATCAGGCCGTCGAGCGGCAGGATGTCGACCGGGGCGCCCGCGTCGACTGCCGCGGAATCGTGGCCCAGGACGATGAAACAGTTGGCGGCCGCGAGACCGCTCAACGATGCGGAACTCTGCGAACCGGCCGGCGCGACGTGCCACTGGCCGTCGGCGGCACGCGTCGCCACGGCGCGCAGGTATTCGGTGCGGCCCGGACGCTTTTTTAACGCCAGTGTGCTGAGCGCCGTGTACGTCGCCGGCGGCGGCGTGTGCGCGCCGGCCAGCGTCAGCAGCGCGGGGCGCACGATCGCGTAGAACGTCACGGCGGATGCGACCGGGTTGCCGGGCAGCCCGAAGAACAGCACGTGGCCGGCGCCGTCGCCGGCGCCCGCGAGCGTGCCGCATGCGAGCGGCCGGCCGGGCCGCAGCGCGAGGCTTGCGAAGGTCACGTCGCCGAGCCGTGCCATCACGTCGCGCGTGAAATCGGCTTCGCCGGCCGATACGCCGCCCGAGGTGATCACCGCGTCGGCCCGTGCGTCGGCGGCATCGCGCAGCGCGCGTTCGAGCGCGGCCGGATCGTCGCGGACGATCCCGAGATCGAGCGCGTCGATGTGCAGCCTTTCGAGCATCGCGACCAGCATCGCGCGATTGCTGTCGTACAGCGAGCCGCTGCCGAGCAGCTCGCCCGGTTCGCGCAGTTCGTCGCCGGTCGAGAACACGGCGACGCGCACGCGGCGGCGCACCGTGACTTCGCGCAATCCGAACGAGGCGAGCAGGCCGAGATCGGACGGGCGCAGGATGCGGCCGGCGGCGAGCGCGCAGGCGCCGCGTGCGAGATCCTCGCCGGCCCGGCGGCAGTTTGCGCCGCATGCGACGTCGTGTGCGGCGAAGCGGATCACATCGCCGTCGACGCGCACGCGTTCCTGCGGAATGACCGTGTCGCACCCGGCCGGCATCGGTGCACCGGTCATGATGCGAACGCACGCGCCGGCCGTCACGGATCCGTCGAAGGGATGGCCGGCGAACGCCGTACCGGCGACCGTCAGCGTGATATCGGCGGCCGCTGCCAGCGCGCCAGCGCTGCCGTCGAACGCGTAGCCGTCCATCGCCGAGTTGTCGTACGCGGGAATGTCGAACGGCGCGTTCACGTCGACCGCGAGCACGCGGTCGAGTGCGTCATGCAGCGACACCGTGTCGCACGCGTCGACCGGCACCGCGAACCGGCACGCGAGCGCCTGCGCGTCGGCGAGCGACAGCGGGGCAGCGGAATCGGGTGCGGTTCGGGAGGCGGGCGAGGATTGCGTGATCATCAGTCGGACGGCGCCGCAAGGCGTATCGGGTTCGTGGCCGGTGGCGCGCGGAGGGCGCCTGAGCGCGAAGGCGCATGCGGCGGGCGGGAACGGATGCCGGTGCCGTCAGCGGCGGGCAAGCGCGGCGAGTTCATGCCAGGAGTTGGCATTGTAAAACGCACGCTCGTCGCGAAACTCGACTTCGACCGTCTTGTGGCGTGCGTACCACGCACGGACCTTCCGCTCGCCGGCCGCGAGTCCGGCGGCGAGATCGTCCGCAAGCGACGTGCGCAGCAGCGCAAGGGTCGGCTGCGGCGAACGCGCGTGCTGCGCGTCGACGGTCACGGCCATCGCGATGTCGGCCTGCTGCGCGTCGAGCGCCGCGTGCAGCCGCGCGACGAGGTCGGCCGGCAAATAGGGCGTATCGCACGGCGCGCACGCGACGAGCGGTGCGCGCGCCGCCCGCATGCCGGCGAGCAGGCCCGCGAGCGGGCCGGGGAAATCGGGTGTTTCGTCCGCCACGATGCGCGCGTCGAAAGGCCCACCGAGCTCGGCGTAGCGATCGGCGTTGCGATTCGCGCTGATCAGCGTCTCGTCGACCTGCGGCGAGAGCCGGCGCAGCACGTGCAGTGCGAGCGGCGTACCGTCGAGCAGCTGCAAGCCCTTGTCCGCACCGGCCATGCGCGTGGCACGGCCGCCTGCGAGCAGCAGGCCGGCGATGGAGGGCGAGGTGGAAGCGGACATCGCGGGAAGTCGGCTGGGGCGGCGCGCGTCAGCCGCCGATGTACGACATTTCGACGCGCTTGCCGGCGCCGTCGGGCGCGGCGTCGGCGGCCGCGCTGCCGCGCAGCTGCGAATAGCGGTCGGTGCGGGCCTGCCAGATCCGGGCGATCGCGGTCGCGATCTCGGCGTCGCTGGCGCCGCCGCGCACCAGTGCGCGCAGGTCATGGCCCGTCGATGCGAACAGGCACAGGTACAGCTTGCCTTCGGTCGACAACCGGGCGCGCGTGCAGTCGCCGCAGAATGCCTGTGTGACGCTCGAGATCACGCCGATCTCGCCGCCGCCGTCCGCATAGCCCCAGCGCTGCGCGGTTTCCGCCGCCGTGTGCGCGTCGAGCGGCACGAGCGGGAACCGCTCGGCGATCCGCGCGACGACGTCCGCGGACGGCAGCACCTCGGTCATGTTCCAGCCGTTCGACGTGCCGACGTCCATGTATTCGATGAAGCGCAGGATCACGCCGGTGCCGCGGAAGCGCTCGGCCATCGGCAGGATCTCGCTGTCGTTGGTGCCGCGCTTCACGACCATGTTGACCTTGACGGGCGCGAGGCCCGCGGCCTGCGCGGCGAAGATGCCGTCGAGCACGTCGGCGCTCGCGAAGTCGGCGTCGTTCATGCGCTTGAACAGCGTGTCGTCGAGCGCGTCGAGACTGACCGTCACGCGCGTGAGCCCGGCGTCCTTCAGCGCGCGCGCCTTGCGCGCGAGCAGCGAGCCGTTGGTGGTCAGCGTCAGGTCGAGCGGGCGGCCTTCATGAGTCGTCAGGCGCGCGAGACGCTCGATCAGGAATTCGAGGTTCTTGCGCAGCAGCGGCTCGCCGCCCGTGATCCGGATCTTTTCGACGCCGTGGGCGACGAACAGCCGCGCCACACGCTCGATCTCTTCGTGCGTGAGCAGGGCACTGTGGGGCAGGAACGGGTAGTTCTTGTCGAACACGTCTCGCGGCATGCAGTACACGCAGCGGAAGTTGCAGCGGTCCGTCACCGAGATGCGCAAGTCGCGCAGCGGCCTGGCGAACGTGTCGGCCAGGGCGCCGTCGGGGGTATGCGCGACGCCGGAAATATCCGGCATCCCGCTGACGTCGGCGAGGGGAATGATGCGTCGGGACATGTTGAAAGAAGTGCGAGTCAGGTCTCTATTTTAGCCGCAAGCGGTCGGCCGGGCCGGTGGGCGGAAACCCGCAGCGCGGAAATGAAAAAGCCCGCCGGAGGCGGGCTTTTTCTGGTCGGGCGATACGTCGCTTAACGGTGCGACGTTTCGACCTGCTGCATCGGGGTCGAGTCGACCGGCGGCTGCGCCTTGCGCTCGCGCGGCACGCGGGCCGGGCGCGGCAGGCGCGACGCGGCTTCCTGGGCAGCGCGGAACTTGTCGGCGTCCGTGCTCACCCACACGAGACCGGCCTGTTCCAGCACGACATCGAGGCTCGCCGAAGCAGGCGCGGCGGCCGGCTGGACGGGCACCGGAGCCGGTGCGGCAACGGGTTCGGCCGGTGCGGCTTCGACGTAACCCGGTTCGACGTATCCCGGTTCGACGTAAGCCGCATCGACGGCTGCCGGAGCGACTTCAGCTGCGACGACCGGTGCCGGTGCGGCTTGCTCGACGGGCGCGGACTGCGGCGCTTCGACGGCAGCCGGTGCGGCCGGCACTTCGAACGCATCGGTCGGCGAAACCGCGACCGGAGCCGGGCCGGCTTCCGATTCAGCGGCCGGCGCGACCGGTGCCGGTTCGGCTGCCAGTGCGACCGGGGCGGGCTCGATCGGTGCGACCGGCGTCGCTTCGACACGAACCGGTGCCGCTTGCGACTCGACCGCGGCCGGTGCGACCGCTTCGGCACGCTGCTCGACTTCGGCTTCGGCAACCACGGCGCCTGCTGCCGAAACGGCTGCCACGGCTGCCACGGCGACCGGTGCGGCCGCACGGGCCGGCTCGACCGCGTCCGGGGCTTCCGTCGTCACGGCGTGCACGGCTTCGCCGTCCGCGCCTTGCTCGGCGTGCTCGACCACCGAGCCATCGTCCTCGCGCTCACGACGACCACCACGGCGGCCGCGGCGGCGACGGCGACGTTCCTCGCCGTCACGTGCACCGGCTTCCGCGTCGGCAGCGACATCGGCGCCCGGCAGGGCTGCGACGGCCTGGTCGGCTTCCGCTTCCGGATGGTTCTCGCCACGGTTGACGGTCTCGAGCGTTGCCGCGTGCTGCGTCGGCTTGCGGCGCTCACCGCGCTCGCGACGTTCGCCGCGTTCCTGGCGCTCGCCGCGGCCGGCTGCCTCGACGGCTTCCAGCTGCTCGGCGCGCTCGCGCGGTTCGCGGTTCTCGCGCGGCTCACGGCTCTCACGGCTTTCACGCGGCTCGCGCGGTTCGCGGCCTTCGCGCGGGCCACGGCCCTCGCGACCTTCGCGACCCTCACGGCTTTCGCGCGGCTCGCGGCTTTCACGCGGTTCACGACCCTCGCGCGGTTCACGCGGTTCACGCGGCTCGCGAATTTCCTTGCCTTCGCGTTCCTGGCGTTGCGACTGGCCACGGCCCGTCGCTGCCTGGTCGCGGCCACCCTGGGCCTGCTGGGCACCGCCGCGGCGGTTGCGGTTGCGATCGCCGCCGCGCTGCTCGGTCTTCTCGGTCCGCTCGCGGGCCGGGCGGGCAGCCTGTTCCTTCGCCGGTGCCGGTGCAACCGGCGCGGGCGCCGGAGCCTGCGACATGCCGAACAGACCCTTCAGCCAGCCGATGAAGCCGCCGCTTGCCACGGCGACCGGGGCGGGCGCCGGCGCAACCGGCTCGGCCGGGCGCTGCGGTGCCGCGCTCGGAGCCGGACGCTCGGGCGTGATGCCCTTGACCGCCGCTTCCTGCTTCGGCTTCACGTCGGCCGTGCGCTTGCTGTAGCCGGTTTCCGACTCCAGTTCGCGGGCGGCTTCCTCGGCCATCTTCCAGGACGCACGCGGATCGTCGAGGCGCGCGTCGTCGTGACGCAGGCGCTCGAGCTTGTAGTGCGGCGTATCGAGGTGCTTGTTCGGGATCAGCACGATGCCGACCTTGAAGCGCGACTCGATCTTGTTGATTTCCTGACGCTTTTCGTTGAGCAGGAAGGCGGTCACCTCGACCGGCACCTGGCAGTGGATCGCCGCGGTGTTTTCCTTCATCGCTTCTTCCTGAATGATCCGCAGGACCTGCAGCGCGGACGATTCGGTATCGCGGATGTGGCCGGTGCCGTTACAGCGCGGGCACGTCACGTGGCTGCCTTCCGACAGCGCCGGACGCAGGCGCTGGCGCGACAGCTCCATCAGGCCGAAGCGGGAGATCTTGCCCATCTGCACGCGCGCACGGTCGTGCTTGAGCGCGTCCTTCAGGCGCTGCTCCACTTCGCGCTGGCTCTTGGCCGACTCCATGTCGATGAAGTCGATCACGATCAGGCCGCCGAGGTCGCGCAGGCGCAGCTGGCGGGCCACTTCGTCCGCCGCTTCGAGGTTCGTGCGGGTCGCCGTTTCCTCGATGTCCGCGCCCTTGGTCGCACGCGCCGAGTTCACGTCGATCGCGACAAGTGCTTCGGTGTGGTCGATCACGATCGCGCCGCCGGACGGCAGCGGCACCGTGCGCGAGTACGCGGTCTCGATCTGGTGCTCGATCTGGAAGCGGGAGAAGAGCGGCACGTCGTCGTGGTAGCGCTTCACCTTCGACACGTTGTCCGGCATCACGATGTCCATGAACGCACGGGCCTGATCGTGGATCTCGGTCGTGTCGATCAGGATTTCGCCGATATCGGGCTGGAAATAGTCCCGGATCGCGCGGATCACGAGGCTCGATTCCAGATAGATCAGCATCGGCTGGCCGGCATTGCCGCTTTGCGACGCCGCTTCGATCGCGCGCCACAGCTGCAGCAGGTAGTTCAGGTCCCACTGCAGTTCCTCGGCGCTGCGGCCGATGCCCGCGGTGCGGGCGATCATGCTCATGCCGTCCGGAATCTGCAGCTGCGCCATCGTTTCGCGCAGTTCCTGGCGCTCGTCGCCCTCGATCCGGCGCGACACGCCGCCGCCGCGCGGATTGTTCGGCATCAGCACGAGGTAGCGGCCGGCGAGCGAGATGAAGGTCGTGAGGGCGGCGCCCTTGTTGCCGCGCTCTTCCTTCTCGACCTGAACGATCAGTTCCTGGCCTTCGCGCAGGGCATCCTGGATGCGCGCGGAGCGCATGTCGATGCCGTCCTTGAAGTACTGTCGGGCGACTTCCTTGAACGGCAGGAAGCCATGGCGGTCTTCGCCGTAGTTGACGAAGCACGCTTCGAGCGACGGCTCGATACGGGTGATGACACCTTTGTAGATATTGCCTTTGCGCTGTTCGCGCCCGGCTGTCTCGATGTCGATGTCGATGAGCTTTTGCCCATCAACGATGGCGACGCGCAGCTCCTCCTGCTGCGTCGCATTGAACAGCATGCGTTTCATGAACGACTCCAGGCGGCTCCGCTGCCGGCGCCTCGCGGTTGTCAGTCGCGAAGGCGGGAACGACGGCAGGCCGCACCTTGTTGTGTTGTCACAAGCACGCTGGAGCGGGAAGGATGGCGGGGAGAATTGCCTGAAGAGGCGCTTGGGCCCGAAAAGACGGGGCCGGCGGCCGTTGGGCACCTGCGAATACGGTTTCAAAGCACGGCGTTCACACACCGCACGCTGCACAAGCGCGCTAAGCCTGAGTCCGGGCATCGCCACGGGCGCGCGCAATGGGTCGCGCGCGCCGACGGGCGGCAGATGCTGCGGCTTGGGCCGCAGCGGGGAGTATCGAATCCAACCCGACTTTCCCGCTTGGGGTGTACTTCCCTGGTTTGACGTCGCCAAGCCCCGCACCTTCGCGGGGCCAAATCAGGCGCAACGCCGTAATTTTCGCAACCGGCAGCCTGCGGACGCACTTCGCGCCGTCGGGCTACCGATCAAATTCTTTTCAACCAACTTTCCGTTACCGCGGCGCCTTGCCGACCGAATCCGCCTGTGGGCGCGATCCTTGCCGACGGGCGGCGCCGTGCGTGCAACTTGCTGCATCTCTTTGATTAGGGGCGAGCAGCAGACCCCCGGCGCAAGTAAAATAGCGGTTTGCGCTTGCGCCTTGCCCGATTCAGCCGGGGCCGGCCTGTCAGGCCACCCTCAACGTCAGGCTGGGCAAAATTATATTCAGTATGAATGAGTTAGGCAAAATATCCCAGAATTCAGTCGCAAGCGGCCAGGTATCGATGATCGAGATCGACGAAAACTCGGCCGGTCAGCGGATCGACAACTTCCTGTTGCGCGTCTGTAAAGGCGTGCCCAAAAGCCATATTTACCGGATCCTGCGCAGCGGCGAAGTGCGCGTAAACAAGGGTCGGGTCGACGCCCAGTACCGCCTCGCGTTCGGCGACATCGTCCGTGTGCCGCCCGTGCGGGTGGCGGCGGCCGATCTCGCGCGCGCCGACACGCCAATCGTGCCGCCCGCGCATTTCGAGGTGCTGTACGAAGACGATGCGATGCTCGTCATCAACAAGCCGGCCGGCGTCGCGGTGCACGGCGGCAGCGGCGTCGCGTTCGGCGTGATCGAGCAGATGCGCCAGGCGCGTCCGCGCGCGAAATTCCTCGAACTCGTGCACCGGCTCGACCGCGAGACGTCCGGGATCCTGATGCTCGCGAAGAAGCGCACGGCGCTCGTCGGCCTGCACGAGCAGATCCGCGAAAACCGGATGGACAAGCGTTACTTCGCGTGCGGACACGGCGAGTGGCAGGCCGACTGGGGCCGCCGCCGCGCGGTGAAGGCGCCGCTGTTCAAGTATTCGACCGCGGAAGGGGAGCGGCGCGTGCGCGTGCAGGACGACGGCCTGCCGTCGCACACGGTGTTCAACCTGCTCGAGCGCTGGCCGGATTACGCGCTGGTCGAAGCGGAACTCAAAACGGGCCGGACCCATCAGATCCGTGTGCACCTCGCGCATCTCGGCCTGCCGATCGCCGGCGACGCCAAGTATGGCGATTTCGCACTGAACAAGGCGCTGGCGCGCGCGAACGCGCAGCCGTCGCTGAAACGGATGTTCCTGCATGCGCACCGGCTGAAGCTCGCGCACCCGCTGACCGGCGAGCCGCTGCAGTTCGACGCGCCGCTGCCGGACGAATGTCGGCGCTTCCTCGATCAACTCAGCGCTTTGCGCGATAACGCATGACTCGCATGGCCCGACAGCAATTTGACCTGATCGTCTTCGACTGGGACGGCACGCTGATGGATTCGACTGCGCACATCGCGCACAGCATCCAGGCCGCTTGCCGCGATCTCGGCCTGCCCACGCCGTCGGACGAGGCGTCCCGCTACGTGATCGGCCTCGGCCTGCGCGATGCGCTGCGCATTACTGCTCCGACCCTCGATCCGTCCGACTATCCGCGGCTGGCCGAGCGTTACCGCTATCACTACCTGCTGGACGACCAGCGCATCGCGCTGTTCGCCGGCGTGCGCGAACTGCTCGCGGAGTTGCGCGATACGGGTTACCTGCTCGCGGTCGCGACCGGCAAGGGCCGGGTCGGGCTGAATCGCGTGCTCGACCAGTCGAAGCTGACGAGCCTGTTCGATGCGACGCGCTGCGCGGACGAAACGTTCTCGAAGCCGCACCCGGCGATGCTGCATGAACTGTCCCGCGAACTGGGGCAGGATCTGGCGCGTACCGTGATGATCGGCGACACCACGCACGACCTGCAGATGGCGGCGAGCGCGGGGGCGGCCGGCGTCGGCGTCTCGTACGGCGCGCATACGGCCGATGCGCTGGCCGCGCTGACGCCGCGCTTCGTCGCGCCGGACGTCGTCGCGCTGGCGGCGTGGCTGCGGGAGAACGCATGAGCGCGGCGCCGGAAGCCGTGCGCGTGTGCGCATCGGACGCCTTGACCGACGGCGGCGCCGGCGTGCGCGTCGACGCAACGCTGCGCGGCGAGCAGGCGGTCGTGTTCTTCGTGCGCTACGACGGCCGTGCGTACGGCTACCTGAACCGCTGCGCGCACGTGCCGATGGAGCTCGACTGGGCCGAAGGGCAGTTCTTCGAGTCGTCGGGCCTCTACCTGATGTGCGCGACGCACGGTGCGATCTACGCGCCGGATACCGGCAAGTGCGTCGGCGGCCCATGCCGCGGCGGCCGCCTGCGGCCGGTGGAGGTCGACGAGCGCGACATGCCGGACGGCCGTGCGGTATTCTGGGTGCCCGATGCCGACCTGCGTCCCGCCGCTTCGACCCCTCCCGCCACGACCGACTGACGACACCACTGCATGGCCGACCAAACGAATATCCCTGATTCCTCGTCCCGTCCCGACAGCCGCGAGCCGAACTGGGAGCGCGCGGCGCTCGAGCGGATCGCGCTCGCGGCCGTCAAGGAACAGCGCGCGGCGCGGCGCTGGAAGATCTTCTTCCGCTTTGCGTTCCTCGGCGTGTTCCTGCTGCTCGCATTCGCGCTGATCGATTTCTCGAGCGACGCGAAGTTCTCGGCGGGCGGGCATCACACGGCGCTCGTGACGATCGACGGCGAGATCGCGGCGGGCACCAACGCGAACGCCGAGGACATCAATACGGCGCTCGATTCCGCGTTCGACGACGACGGCGCGGCCGGCGTCGTGCTGCGGATCAACAGCCCGGGCGGCAGCCCGGTGCAGGCCGGGATGGTCTACGACGAGATCCGTCGGCTGCGCACGAAATATCCGCACAAGCCGCTGTACGTCGTCGTGACCGACATGTGCGCATCGGGCGGTTATTACATTGCGTCCGCTGCTGACAAGATCTTCGTCGACAAGGCGAGCATCGTCGGCTCGATCGGCGTGCTGATGGACGGGTTCGGCTTCACGGGCCTGATGGGCAAGCTCGGCGTCGACCGCCGCCTGCACACGTCGGGCGAAAACAAGGGCTTCTACGACCCGTTCTCGCCCGAGACGTCGAAGATGGACGCCCATGCGCAGGAGTTGCTCGACCAGGTCCATGCGCAGTTCATCAAGGCCGTGAAGGAGGGTCGCGGCAAGCGGCTGCACGAAACGCCCGACATGTTCTCGGGTCTGTTCTGGACGGGCGAGAAGAGCGTCGAGCTCGGGCTCGCCGACGGCTACGGCACGACCGACACGGTCGCGCGCGACGTGCTGAAGGCGCCGGATCTCGTCGACTACACGGTGAAGGAAAGCCTGACGAACCGCGTCGCGCGCAAGTTCGGCGCGGCGGTCGGCGGTGCCGCGATGAAGGCGCTCGCCGCGGGCGGCACGTCGTTCAGCCTGCGCTGAGCGACGGCTGGCGCAGCGGCGAACGGAGCCGGGCGCCCCGTGCCGCGAAGCGGCTGCGGGTGCCGGCGCGTCAGTTCGCGAGCAGCAGGAAGATGGCGGGGCGCTTGTGCAGATTCGGCGCAGGCGCCTTTTTCCAGTCCGCCACCGAACGGCTGGCGATCGTCTCGGTTTCGAGGGTCAGGTCGGCCGCGACGCAGATCTGCGTCGACGGCGCGCAGGTCGCGACGAGCGTATCGAGCATCGCTTGGTTCCGGTACGGTGTCTCGATGAAGATCTGCGTCTGGCGGCCCTTGCGCGACAGTTGCTCGAGCTCGCGCAGGCGTTTCGCGCGCGCGGCCGCATCGACCGGCAGGTAGCCGTTGAACGCGAAACTCTGGCCGTTCAGGCCCGACGCCATCAGCGCGAGCAGGATCGAACTCGGCCCGACGAGCGGCACGACCTTCACGCCGCGTTCGTGCGCACGGCGGACCAGCAGCGCGCCGGGGTCGGCAACGGCGGGGCAACCGGCCTCGGACACGAGCCCGGCGTCCGTGCCCGCGAGCACCGGTGCGAGCAGCTTGTCGATCTCGCCGGCCGGTGTGTTGACGTTCAGTTCGCGGATCCCGATTTCCTGGATCGGCCGCGTCGTGCCGATCTTCTTCAGGAACGCGCGGGTCGTTTTCGCGTTTTCGCCGATGTAATAGCCGAGCGTGCCGGCGCGTGCCTGCACGGCCGCGGGCAGCACGGCGGCGAGCATCGATTCGTCGCCTTCGCCGAGCGTGTTCGGGACGAGATAAAGTGTGCCGGCCGTCATGCGCGGTCTCCGTGGGTAGTGAACAGCGGATAGCCCGCAGTGCGCAGCATCCGCGTGAGCGCGATCAGCGGCAGGCCCACGAGCGCCGTCGGGTCGTCGGAGTCGATCGCGTCGAGCAGCGCGATGCCGAGCCCTTCGGACTTCGCGCTGCCGGCGACGTCGTACGGCGTTTCCGCGCGCAGGTACGCATCGAGTTCGGCTTCGGGCAGCGAGCGGAAGCGCACGTGCGTGACAACGTCCTCGCTCTGCGTTTCGCCCGTGCGGCTGTCGTACAGGCTGAGCGCACTGTGGAACTCGACGTCGCGGCCCTGCATCGACAGCAACTGCGCAAGCGCGCGCTCGTGCGTGCCGGGCTTGCCGATCTGCAGGCCGTCGAACGTCGCGACCTGGTCCGACCCGATCACGAGCACGCCGTCCGGCGCGTCGATGGTCGCGGCGACCGCGCGCGCCTTCGCGCCGGCGAGACGCAGCGCGGTCGCGGCCGGCGTTTCACCCGCGAGCGGGGTTTCGTCGAGGTCGGGCGATACGACGTCGAACGGCAGACCGAGGCGCTCGAGAAGCGTGCGGCGGTAGCGGGAACTGGAGGCGAGAATCAGCCGCGGCGGGCGGCAAACGGTATACGGCATGGTCGATTGGGTCGGTGAGTCGTCAGGTGTGGCGCGGCGTTGCGAGGGCGCAAGCATAAGTGATTGACCGCAAAAGGTAAAACAGGTATGCTTTCCCGCTTTTCGTCGGCAGGCTTTCGCAGTGGTGGCGCCTGCCGGGTCTTCGGAAGTAAAGTTACGTAATCGTACGTGGCGTAGATCACGTCCGTGAGCGGCGCCAAATGAGCGGCGCAGCTAGCCGGATCCCGCAAGTCAGCCTGTAGGCAGGAGCGCAACATGAACACTTCTTCTGGCAAGCCGGCGGCATCGCTTGATCCGCACGCAGTCGACCTGTTCGAATTCGCCCGCAGCGGGCGGCAGGCAGCGGGTGCGGTGCGCCTGTCGCAACTGCCGCGCATGTTAAACGAGGTGGCGGCCGACGCGCCAGATCGCGACACGGTCTTCACGTGGCAGGCCGAAGGGTTCACCCAGAAGGAGTTGCAGGACGACGGCGCCGATGGGCAGCAGCCGTATCTGCGACTCGCGGTGCACGGCCATGCGTGGCTCACGTGCCAGCGCTGCATGACCCCGTACGACGAGACGTTCGACGTCGACATGACGTACCGGGTCGTTGCGACCGAAGAAGAAGCTGAAGAATTTCCGCTCGACGACGATGAAGCCGATGTGATCGTGGGCACACGCCAGTTCGATCTCGTCGACTTGATCGAAGAGGAATTGCTGCTTTCGTTGCCGCTCGTGCCCAAGCACGAGGTTTGCCCGGCAGTTCACGAAAGCCTCGTGTCGGGTGTGAGCGGTCCTTCGGAAGACGCGGACGATGAGTCCGTCGAAGACGAGGACGAAGGCAAACGGCCGAATCCGTTCGCGGCGCTGCAAGCGTTGAAGAAGGACGGGGACGGCAGCAAGAAACACTAAGCAGTTGTGGCGCGGGAAGGCGTAAAGGCTTTGGGCCAGGGTAGTTAAGCGCCGGATCGGGCTGTGTTAGAATCCGGAAAATCAATTAGGAGTTAGTCATGGCAGTCCAGCAAAACAAGAAGTCGCCGTCGAAGCGCGGCATGCATCGTTCGCACGATTTCCTGACGGCAGCGCCGCTGGCAGTCGAGCCGAGCACGGGTGAAGTGCACCTGCGTCACCACGTCAGCCCGAACGGCTACTATCGCGGCAAGAAAGTCGTCAAGACGAAGAACGACTAAGCGTCAAGTCACGCGTTGCGCGCTACGCTCGCCGTTCGCGTGACAACTGGTTCGCTTGACACTTTCCTGGCTCAACAAAAAGGCGGCATTCAACTGCCGCTTTTTTGTGCCTGAAATTCGTCGCATTCCATGACCGTAAAGCTCACAATCGATTGCATGGGAGGCGACCACGGCCCGTCCGTGACCGTTCCCGCGGCAGTCAAGTTCGTCCGCGCGCATCCTGATGCGCACCTGATGCTCGTCGGCATCGAAAGCGCGATCCGCGCTCAGCTGAAAAAGCTGAAAGCCCTCGACGATCCCGCGCTGACCATCGTGCCCGCCACCGAAGTCGTGGCGATGGACGACCCTGTCGAAGTGGCGCTGCGCAAGAAGAAGGATTCTTCGATGCGTGTCGCGCTCAACCAGGTCAAGGAAGGCGCGGCCCAGGCCTGTATCTCCGCCGGCAACACCGGCGCGCTGATGGCCGTGTCCCGTTATGTGCTCAAGACGCTGCCCGGCATCGAGCGGCCTGCGATCGCGTTCGCGCTGCCGAACCCGACCGGCTACACGATGATGCTGGACCTCGGTGCGAACGTCGACTGCGAGCCGCAGCATCTGCTGCAGTTCGCGGAGATGGGGCACGCGCTCGTCGCCGCGCTCGAGGGCAAGGAGCGTCCGACGATCGGCCTGCTGAACATCGGCGAAGAGGTCATCAAGGGCAACGAGACGATCAAGCGCGCGGGTGAACTGCTGCGCGCCAGCACGCTGAATTTCCGCGGCAACGTCGAAGGCAACGACATCTACAAGGGTACGGTCGACGTGATCGTCTGCGACGGCTTCGTCGGCAACGTCGCGCTCAAGACGTCCGAGGGGCTCGCGCAGATGCTGTCCGACATCATCCGCGAGGAGTTCGGCCGCTCGCTGATGTCGAGGCTGATGGCGCTGCTCGCGCTGCCGGTGCTGATGCGCTTCAAGAAGCGCGTCGACCATCGCCAGTACAACGGCGCGGCGCTGCTGGGGCTGAAGGGCCTCGTGATCAAAAGCCATGGTTCCGCCGATGCCTACGCGTTTGAGTGGGCGATCAAACGGGGTTATGATGCCGTCAAAAACGGCGTGCTGGAGCGCCTCGCGCGCGCGATGGCGGACAATTCGGTGTCGCTCGGCGACGGCGGACACGACGCGGGCGGCGCGGGCCCGACGAGCCCGGCCGCAGGCCATCACGCTGAACCTTCCGCTGCGCAATCCTCTAAAGCATAAATGGCCCAATCGACTCTCTATTCCCGCGTGCTCGGCACGGGCAGCTACCTGCCGCCCGACCGCGTCACGAACCAGCAGCTCGCCGACCGTCTCGCGAAAGAAGGCATCGAGACGAGCGATGAGTGGATCGTTGCGCGCACGGGCATCCATGCGCGCCATTTCGCCGCACAGGACGTCACGACGAGCGATCTCGCGCTCGAAGCGGCGCGTCGTGCGATCGAGGCGGCCGACATCGATCCGCAGTCGATCGACCTGATCATCGTCGCGACTTCGACCCCGGATTTCGTGTTCCCCAGCACGGCCTGCCTGCTGCAGAACAAGCTCGGCATCAAGAACGGCGGCGCGGCATTCGACGTGCAGGCCGTGTGCTCCGGCTTCGCCTATGCGATGGCGACGGCCGACAGCTTCATCCGCAGCGGCCAGCACCGTACGGCGCTCGTGATCGGCGCGGAGACGTTCTCGCGCATTCTCGATTTCAAGGACCGCACCACCTGCGTGCTGTTCGGCGACGGCGCGGGCGCGGTGATCCTGTCCGCATCGGAAGAGCCGGGCGTGCTCGGCAGCGCGCTGCACGCGGACGGCAGTTATTCGCACATCCTCTGCACGCCGGGCAACGTCAATCGCGGTGTGATCGACGGCAGCGCGTTCCTGTACATGGACGGGCAGGCCGTGTTCAAGCTCGCGGTCAACGTGCTCGAAAAGGTCGCGATCGAGGCCCTTGCCAAGGCGAATCTCGCACCCGAGCAGGTTGACTGGCTGATTCCTCACCAGGCCAACATCCGCATCATGACCAGCACCTGCCGCAAGCTCGGCCTGCCGCAGGAGCGCATGGTCGTGACGGTCGACCAGCACGGCAACACGTCGGCTGCATCGATCCCGCTGGCGCTCGACACCGCGGTGCGCGACGGTCGCATTAAGCGCGGCCAGCACGTGCTGATCGAAGGCGTCGGCGGCGGCTTCACCTGGGGCGCGTCGGTCTTCCGCTTCTGATCCGGGGCGCGCGACTGCTGCGCGCGGCTCCCAAACCGGCGCGCCGTTCGCGCGCGCCGTCCGAATCGATTCAATTGGGGACGATATGAAATTTGCATTCGTTTTTCCTGGGCAGGGCTCGCAGTCGGTCGGCATGCTCAACGCATTCGCCGATCTGGCCGTCGTGCGCGAGACGCTCCAGGAAGCATCCGATGCACTCAATCAGGATCTCGGCAAGCTGATCGCCGACGGTCCGGCCGAAGAGCTGAACCTGACCACCAATACGCAGCCGGTGATGCTGACGGCCGCCTACGCGTGTTATCGCGCGTGGCAGCAGGCCGGCGGCCCGGCGCCGTCGATCGTCGCGGGCCACAGCCTCGGCGAATACACGGCGCTCGTCGCGGCGGGCGCGATCGCGTTCAAGGACGCGGTGCCGCTCGTGCGCTTCCGTGCGCAGGCGATGCAGACGGCCGTGCCGGTCGGTCAGGGCGGCATGGCCGCGATCCTGGGCCTCGATGACGACACGGTGCGCGCGGTGTGCGCCGAAGCCGCGGAAGCGGGCGTCGTCGAAGCCGTGAACTTCAACGCGCCGGCGCAGGTTGTGATCGCGGGCGCGAAGGCGGCCGTCGAGAAGGCGTGCGAAATCGCGAAGGCGAAGGGCGCGAAGCGCGCGCTGCCGCTGCCGGTATCGGCGCCGTTCCATTCGTCGCTGCTCAAGCCGGCGTCGGACCAGTTGCGCGACTATCTCGCGAACGTCGACGTGAAGGCGCCGCAGATTCCGGTCGTCAACAACATCGACGTCGCGGTGGTCAGCGATCCGGCCGCGATCAAGGACGCGCTGGTGCGCCAGGCCGCGGGCCCGGTGCGCTGGGTCGAATGCGTGCAGCACATCGCGGGCACGGGCGTCACGCACGTGATCGAATGCGGTCCGGGCAAGGTGCTGGCAGGCCTGACGAAGCGCATCGACGGCAACCTGGTCGGCGCATCGGTGTTCGATCCGGCTTCGCTCGACGAAGCACTGAAGCTGGCGACCGCCTGACGCGGCGCCTTTCCTCAAGAGACGGATATTCGATTCATGGAAAAGACTCTCGATAAACAGGTCGCGATCGTGACCGGTGCATCGCGCGGCATCGGCCGGGCGATCGCGCTCGAACTCGCGCGCCTGGGCGCGACGGTGATTGGCACCGCGACGAGCGAATCGGGCGCTGCCGCGATTACCGCCGGGTTCGCGGAAGCGGGCGTGACGGGCCGCGGCGCGGTGCTGAACGTCAACGACGCGGCGGCTGCCGAAGCGCTGATCGACGCGACCGTGAAGGAATTCGGCGCGCTCCACGTGCTCGTGAACAACGCCGGGATCACGCAGGACCAACTCGCGATGCGGATGAAGGACGAGGACTGGGACGCGGTGATCGACACCAACCTGAAGTCGGTATTCCGCCTGTCGCGCGCGGTGCTGCGGCCGATGATGAAGGCCCGCGGCGGCCGCATCATCAACATCACGTCGGTGGTCGGTTCGGCCGGCAACCCGGGCCAGGCCAACTACGCGGCCGCGAAGGCCGGCGTCGCGGGCATGACCCGTGCGCTCGCGCGTGAAATCGGCAGCCGTGGCATCACGGTGAACTGCGTCGCGCCGGGCTTCATCGACACCGACATGACGAAGACGCTGCCGGAAGAACAGCAGGCCGCGCTCAAGACTCAGATTCCGCTCGGCCGACTCGGCAGCCCGGAAGATATCGCCCATGCCGTCGCGTTCCTCGCATCGCCGCAGGCCGGTTATATCACCGGCACGACGCTGCACGTGAACGGCGGCATGTACATGTCGTAACGATTTTCGTTTACCATCCGCGCCGTATCCCGTTTTTCAGGCGGATCGGTGCTTGATCGACCATCAAGCCAACGCGCGTTTTGGCGTCAGCAAACCTGATAAAATGCGCGCACTTGTAAATCTGAACTTTCCCTCGGAGGGGTAATGGATAACATCGAACAACGTGTCAAGAAGATCGTCGCTGAGCAACTGGGCGTCGCAGAAGCCGAGATCAAGAACGAAGCATCGTTCGTGAACGACCTGGGCGCTGACTCGCTCGACACGGTTGAACTCGTGATGGCGCTCGAAGACGAGTTCGGCATGGAAATCCCGGACGAAGAAGCAGAGAAGATCACGACGGTTCAGCAAGCGATCGACTACGCTCGCGCAAACGTCAAGGCGTAAGCGCCTTTCGCGCTTATCCGCAACGTCGCCGCGATCTTCGCGATTGACGCGCCATCCTGCCGGCATTCGCGCCGGACGGACTAACAGCCACAGGGCTCGCAGGGCTGGTTCCCGGGGCCACTGTGGCTTTTGTTTTTGTCATCCAATGGAAAAGAGGTTACCGTGAGCCGCCGTCGTGTTGTCGTTACAGGCCTGGGGCTGATTTCGCCCGTTGGCAATAATGTTGCCGACGGCTGGGCCAATCTCGTCGCCGGCAAGTCCGGCATCGCCACCGTCACGAAGTTCGATCCGTCGAACCTCGCCGTGCATTTCGCGGGCGAGGTGAAGGGTTTCAGCGCCGAGGAATACATCCCGGCGAAGGAAGCCCGCAACATGGATACGTTCATCCATTACGGCATCGCAGCCGGCGTCCAGGCAATCCGGGACAGCGGCATCGAGGTGAACGAAGCCAATGCGGAACGCATCGGCGTGCTGGTCGGCTCCGGCATCGGCGGCCTGCCGATGATCGAAGACACGCACCAGACCTACGTCGATCGCGGCGCACGCCGGATTTCGCCGTTCTTCGTGCCGGGTTCGATCATCAACATGATCTCGGGTCACCTGAGCATCATGTTCGGCCTGAAGGGCCCGAACCTCGCGGCCGTGACGGCCTGCACGACCGGTCTGCACAGCATCGGCCTCGCGGCACGTCTGATCCAGGCCGGCGACGCCGACGTGATGGTCGCAGGCGGCGCCGAATCGACGGTGTCGCCGCTGGGCATCGGCGGCTTCGCGGCCGCGCGCGCGCTGTCGACCCGCAACGACGATCCGGCCAGCGCGTCCCGTCCGTGGGACAAGGACCGCGACGGCTTCGTGCTGGGCGAGGGTTCAGGCGTGATGGTGCTCGAAGAGTACGAGGCGGCGAAGGCACGCGGCGCGAAGATCTATGCGGAAGTCTCGGGCTTCGGCATGACGGGCGATGCGTACCACATGACCGCGCCGAACATGGACGGTCCGCGCCGCTGCATGGTTGCGGCCCTGCGTGACGCCGGCGTGAACCCGGACGAGGTCCAGTACCTGAACGCGCACGGCACGTCGACGCCGCTCGGTGACAAGAACGAGTCCGACGCGGTGAAGGCGGCATTCGGCGAGCACGCGTACAAGCTCGTCGTGAACTCGACGAAGTCGATGACGGGCCACCTGCTGGGTGGCGCGGGTGGCCTCGAGTCGGTGTTCACGGTGCTGGCGCTGCACAACAACGTGTCGCCGCCGACCATCAACATCTTCAACCAGGACCCCGAGTGCGATCTCGATTACTGCGCGAACACCGCGCGGGACATGAAGATCGACGTGGCCGTGAAGAACAACTTCGGCTTCGGCGGTACCAACGGCACGCTGGTGTTCAAGCGCGTCTGACGTCGAAATCGCTTGACGAGTCCATTCGATGCTCCGGCCGGGCGTCCGCAGCGCTTTGCGTTGCGGGCCTCGGCCGTGTCGTATGTCGTGCTGGCCGCGTTCGTCGCGGCGGCTGCCGCGTCCGCGTACCTGTTCTGGGCGCCGCGGGCCGGTGCCGCTGCCGGCGCGTGTGTGTCCGCGGCAACGGCCGCGCTGCTTGCCGTGTGTGCCGCGCGGGCCTGTGCCCGTCGGCTGCCGGCCGAATTGCGGATCGATGCATTCGGGGAGATTGCGGCGTTTGGCCGCACCGGGCGCTTGCTGGCCCGGGGCCGCGTGACCGGCCATGCGCACTGGAGCAGCCTGCTGCTCGTGCTGTCGGTCGGGCAGGGCGCCCGGCGCGCCCGGCCGCTGCTGATTCCGGCCGATGCGCTCGACGCCGCGTCGTTCAGCGCGCTGTCCGTGCTGGCGCGTACCGCGGGCACGGCGGGGCGGGCATGACGGCGGCTCGGTTACCGACCGTAACCAGCGGCCGGCGCCGGAACGTTACAATAACGCTCCGCGTTGCATCCCTAGTTAACGGATTTGTCAGGTGAGTGAAAAAGAAATCGATCAGGCTCTGGTCGAGCGCGTACAGAAAGGCGACAAGGCGGCGTTCGAACTCCTGGTCTCCAAATACCACCGCAAGATCATTCGGCTGATCTCGCGCCTCGTGCGGGATCCCGCCGAGGTCGAGGATGTGGCCCAGGATGCGTTCATCAAGGCGTATCGTGCGCTGCCGCAATTCCGCGGCGAGTCGGCGTTCTACACGTGGTTGTACCGGATTGCCGTCAATACGGCGAAGAACTACCTTGCGACGCAAGGCCGCCGGGCACCGACCTCCACGGAGGCCGATGCCGAGGAAGCGGAAACTTTCTCCGACGCAGACCAACTAAGGGATATCAACACGCCTGAGTCGATGTTGATGAGCAAGCAGATTGCCGAGACGGTCAACGCTGCAATGGCCGTCCTGCCCGAAGAGTTGCGCCAGGCGATTACGCTGCGCGAGATCGAGGGCCTGAGCTACGAAGAGATCGCGGAAATGATGGATTGTCCGATCGGGACGGTCCGGTCGCGGATCTTCCGGGCGCGCGAGGCAATCGCTGCTAAATTGCGTCCGCTGCTCGATACACCCGAAGGCAAGCGCTGGTAAGCGCGACGGGTGCAACGACGCGGTCAGGGTCTAGTTACGGATAGAGTCGTGAAATCACGACGGGGTGTGTGCAAGATGGGGAGCATCATGGGGTCGGTCAATAAGCAGTCGCAAGCGTACTCGCGCGGCGAGCGTCTTTCCGCTCTGGTCGACGGTGAGCTGTTCGACGGCCCGGATCACGGGCAGTTTCTGGCTGAGCTCGATCGTGCGGACCGCGCGACGTGGGCCCGCTACCACCTGATCGGCGATGCGCTGCGCTCGGACGAGCTCGCGCTGTCGCCCGCGCTGAGCGTCGCGTTCACCGCGCGCATGTCCGCCGCGCTCGAAAGCGAGCCGCACCTGCTCGCACCGGCCGCCGCGCCGGTCGCGCGCAAGCTGCTGTCGCTGCGCCGCCGTGTCGTGCCCGCTTTCGCGGTGGCCGCCGCGGCCGCCACGCTGACGTGGATCGTCGTTCCGCAAATGCAGACGGCCGGTGCGCCCGGCGCCGTCCAGGTCGCCTCGGCAGGCGCGCCGCAGAGCGGCAACCTGCAGCGCGTGACGGTCGCACAGGCATCGGCGCAGCCGGGCCTGCAGGACGTCAACATCATCCGCGACGCGAGTCTCGACCAATACCTTGAAGCGCACCAGCAATTCGCGCAGCAGCCCGTCGTCACAGGCTCGATGCCGCTGATCCGCGCTGCCGTGACCACCACGCCAGGCCAATAAACTCGATGCGGACATTGCAGTTGAATCACGCCATCTCCGGATGGAAGCGGCTGCCGGCCCTCCTGCTTTGCGCAGCCGTCCTGTTGTCCGTTCAATCCCTCCCTGCCAGCGCCCAGCAACCGGACGATCCCGTCGCGACCCGCAAGGGTGCGGCGGAGTGGCTCGATCGCATCCAGCAGGCGGCGCAGCAGCAGAACTACGAGGGCACGTTCGTCTACCAGCGCGGCGGGTATGTCCAGTCGTCGCGCATCGCGCACGTGGCGTCCCGCGACGGCGAGTTCGAGCGGATCGAGACGCTCGACGGCAAGCCGCGCAAGGTGCTGCGGCATAACGACGAGCTGTACACGTTCGTGCCGGAGCGCAAGCTGTGCGTGATCGAGCGCCGCCAGACGCGCGACTCGTTTCCTTCGCTGCTCGGCGCGGGCGGCGAGCACGTGATGTCCGTCTACGACGCGAAGCTGCTCGGCAAGGACCGTGTGGCGGGGCTCGACGCGCAAGTCGTCGAACTCGTGCCGAAGGATGCATACCGCTTCACGTACAAGCTGTGGGCCGATGCCCGGACCGGGCTGCTGCTGCGCTCGCAGACGCTCGACGCGAGCGATCACGTGCTCGAGCAGATCGCGTTCTCGCAAGTCCAGACAGGCGGCACGTCCGGCGACAAGTCCGCGATCGCGGCCGGCATCCGCAACCTGAGCGGCTGGACAGTGGTCCACCCGCCGGTCGCGACGGTCGACATGGAAGCGCAGGGCTGGCAGATCGCGCCGACCGTCGCCGGCTTCCGGAAGATTCGCGAGGTGCGCCGCCCGATGGCCGCGCGCGACGCCGGCGATCCGCCGATTGCGGTCGACCAGGCCGTCTTCACCGACGGACTCGCGACGATCTCCGTCTTCATCGAGCCGGCCGAAAAGAACACGCGCAAGGAAGGCGCGGGCAGCACCGGTGCGACCCACGTTCTCGTGAAGCGTCGCGGCGACTACTGGATCACCGTGCTCGGCGAAGTGCCGCCGGCCACGTTGCAGCAGTTCGCGGCTGCCATAGAATACAAGGCTTCCAAGTAACGCTACGGCTTCCGACATGACGAAACTCACGCTGCGCAAAGTGTTCGCGGTGGCGGTGCTGTGTGCCTGCCTGCCCCTCGTCCCGCATACCGCGGCGGCGGCCACGCCGCCAGCCGCCAGCCTTCCCGACTTCGCCGATCTGGTTGAAAAGGTCGGGCCGGCCGTCGTGAACATCCGGACTACCGCGAACGTGCCGATGCCCGGCCCGCGCGGTGTGCTCCCGCCGGGCTTCGACAATGGCGACATGTCGGAATTCTTCCGGCGCTTCTTCGGCATTCCGCTGCCGCAGGCGCCCGGCAACGGTAGCGGCAACGGCAATCCGAAGAACGCGCCGACGCCGGACAATCCGCCCGACACAGAGCAGAACCGCGGCGTCGGTTCGGGCTTCATCGTGTCGGCGGACGGTTACGTGATGACGAACGCGCACGTCGTCGACGATGCGGACACCATCTACGTGACGCTGACCGACAAGCGCGAATTCAAGGCGAAGCTGATCGGCGTCGACGACCGCACGGACGTGGCGGTGGTCAAGATCCAGGCGTCGAACCTGCCGGTCGTCGCGATCGGCGATTCGAACAAGGTGCGCGTCGGCGAGTGGGTCGTCGCGATCGGTTCGCCGTTCGGCCTCGACAACACCGTGACGGCCGGCATCGTGAGCTCGAAGAGCCGCAACACGGGCGACTACCTACCGTTCATCCAGACCGACGTCGCGGTGAACCCCGGCAACTCGGGCGGCCCGCTGATCAACATGCAGGGCGAGGTGATCGGCATCAACTCGCAGATCTACAGCCGCACCGGCGGTTTCATGGGCATTTCGTTCGCGATCCCGATCGACGAGGCGATGCGCGTGGCCGACCAGCTGAAGGCGACCGGCAAGGTCACGCGCGGCCGCATCGCGGTGGCGATCGGCGAGGTGACGAAGGACGTGGCCGACTCGATCGGGCTGCCGAAGGCGGAGGGCGCGCTCGTCAGCAGCGTCGAGCCGGGTGGTCCGGCCGACAAGGCGGGCATCCAGCCGGGCGACATCATCCTGAAGTTCAACGGTCGGCCGGTCGAGGCGGCATCGGATCTGCCGCGCATGGTCGGCGACACGAAGCCGGGCACGAAGGCGACCGTCAGCGTATGGCGCAAGGGTCAGGCACGCGATCTGCCGATCACGATCGCCGAGACGCCGGCGGAGACGACGGCGAAGGCCGAGCAGCGCAAGAACGCGCCGCAGAAGCCGCGCCAGGCAAATTCGCTCGGCTTGACGGTCACCGACATTCCGGCGGATCAGATGAAGTCGCTGAAGCTGAAGAACGGCGTGCAGATCGACGGCGTCGACGGCCCGGCTGCCCGTGCGGGCCTGCAGCGCGGCGACATCGTGCTGCGCGTCGGCGACACCGACATCACGAGCGCGAAGCAGTTCGCGGAAGTGACCGCGCAGCTGGATTCGCAGAAGGCGGTCGCGGTGCTCGTGCGGCGCGGCGACAACACGCAGTTCGTGCCGGTGCGTCCGCGCCCGACCCAGAAGTAACGCGTCGATGTTCACGCTCTACGGCCGCGGCTGGTGCCACCTGTGCGACGACATGCGCGACGCGCTGGCGCCGGTAGCGGCGGAATCCGGTATCGAAGTCCATTACGTGGACATCGATGCCGATCCGGCGCTCGTTGCCCGCTACGACGAGGACGTGCCCGTGCTGCTGCTGGATGGCACGGAAGTGTGTCGCCACCGGTTCGACGAGGCGAGGGTGCGCGGCGCGCTCGCGGCCCGGCGCTGAACCGACCCCGGGCGTCGGCCGGCCGCCCCGCGCGCGGGGCTTCCGTCGCCGGGCCCTTACACCAAAGGCTCCAGCGGGGTGCCCCGGGCCGGGCGTCCCAAATTACCGCCCGGCAAAGGCCTTTTCGGCTAAAATAAGCCGTTTTTTCACCGACTTACACAAGGCGTGCTCCGCAGTCGTCGAGCGCGCCTTTTTCGCTTGATCGGCACTGAATGGATCATATTCGCAATTTCTCGATCATCGCGCACATCGACCATGGCAAGTCGACACTCGCGGATCGCATCATCCAGGTATGCGGCGGCCTCGCAGACCGTGAAATGGAAGCGCAAGTGCTCGACTCGATGGATATCGAGCGCGAGCGCGGCATCACGATCAAGGCGCAGACGGCGGCACTGTCCTATCGCGCCCGCGACGGCAAGGTCTACAACCTCAACCTGATCGATACGCCGGGGCACGTCGACTTCTCGTACGAGGTCAGCCGTTCGCTGTCCGCGTGCGAAGGCGCGCTGCTCGTGGTCGACGCGAGCCAGGGTGTCGAGGCGCAGACGGTCGCGAACTGCTACACGGCGATCGAGCTCGGCGTCGAGGTCGTGCCGGTGCTGAACAAGATCGACCTGCCGGCCGCGAACCCCGAGAACGCGATCGAGGAGATCGAGGACGTGATCGGCATCGATGCGACCGACGCGACGCGCTGCAGCGCGAAGACGGGCTTGGGCGTCGAGGACGTGCTCGAGTCGCTGATTGCAAAGGTGCCGCCGCCGAAGGGCGATCCGGCCGCGCCGCTGCAGGCGCTCATCATCGATTCCTGGTTCGACAACTACGTCGGCGTCGTGATGCTCGTGCGCATCGTCAACGGCACGCTGCGCCCGAAGGAAAAGATCAAGATGATGGCGACCGGCGCGCAGTATCCGGTCGAGCACGTCGGCGTGTTCACGCCGAAGTCGCGCAATCTCGAATCGCTGTCGGCAGGGCAGGTTGGCTTCATCATCGCCGGCATCAAGGAACTGACGGCCGCGAAGGTCGGCGATACGGTCACGCATGTGGCCAAGGCCGCCAGCGAGCCGCTGCCAGGCTTCAAGGAAGTGAAGCCGCAGGTGTTCGCGGGGCTGTATCCGGTCGAGGCGAACCAGTACGATGCGCTGCGCGAATCGCTCGAGAAGCTGAAGCTCAACGACGCATCGCTGCAGTACGAGCCGGAAGTGTCGCAGGCGCTCGGCTTCGGTTTCCGCTGCGGCTTCCTCGGGCTGCTGCACATGGAAATCGTGCAGGAGCGGCTCGAGCGCGAGTTCGACATGGATCTCATCACGACCGCGCCGACGGTCGTCTACGAGGTCGTGCAGAGCGATGGCTCGACGATCATGGTCGAGAACCCGGCGAAGATGCCGGAACCCGGCCGCATCGCCGAAGTTCGCGAGCCGATCGTCACCGTGAACCTGTACATGCCGCAGGATTACGTCGGTTCCGTGATCACGCTGTGCGAGCAGAAGCGCGGCTCGCAGATCAACATGCAATATCACGGCCGCCAGGTGCAGCTCACGTACGAGATCCCGATGGCCGAGATCGTGCTCGACTTCTTCGATCGCCTGAAGTCGGTGTCGCGCGGCTATGCGTCGATGGACTACGAGTTCAAGGAATACCGTTCGTCGGACGTCGTGAAGGTCGACATGCTGATCAACGGCGACAAGGTCGATGCACTGTCGATCATCGTGCACCGGTCGCAGTCGCAGTATCGCGGCCGCGAAGTCGCCGCGAAGATGCGCGAGATCATTCCTCGCCAGATGTACGACGTGGCGATCCAGGCCGCGATCGGCGCGCACATCGTCGCCCGCGAGAACATCAAGGCACTCCGCAAGAACGTGCTCGCGAAGTGCTACGGCGGCGACATCACGCGAAAGAAGAAACTGCTCGAGAAGCAGAAAGAAGGCAAGAAGCGCATGAAGCAGGTGGGTTCGGTCGAGATCCCGCAGGAAGCGTTCCTCGCGATCTTGCGCGTCGAAGACAAATAACAGGACTGATCCTTTTATGAATTTTGCGCTGATTCTTTTTGTGCTCGTCGTCTTGACGGGCGTAGCGTGGGTGCTGGACAAACTGGTGTTCCTGCCGCGGCGACGCAAGGCGGCCGACGTGGCGATCGAAGAGTTCGATCGCCAGCAGTCGCGCGTCGACAAGCGTTTCGCGGACGAAAACGCGGTGCAGACGCGTTCGAAGCTGCGCGACGAAAAGCTGCGCCAGCCGTGGTGGCTCGAGTACACCGCGAGCTTCTTCCCGGTGATCCTGGCCGTGTTCGTCGTGCGTTCGTTCGTCGTCGAGCCGTTCAAGATCCCGTCGGGCTCGATGGTGCCGACGCTGCTGGTCGGCGACTTCATCCTCGTCAACAAGTTCGAATACGGTCTGCGCCTGCCGATCACGAACACGAAGATCACGCAAGGCAGCCCGCTGTCGCGTGGCGACGTCGTCGTGTTCCGCTATCCGAAGGACGAGTCGGTCGATTACATCAAGCGCGTGATCGGCCTGCCGGGCGACACGGTCGCCTATCAGGACAAGCAGCTGACGATCAACGGCCAGCCGGTGCCCGAAGCGCCGCTGCCGGATTTCTTCGACGACGAGCGCCAGAACTACGCGAAGCAGTTCGAGGAAACGATCGGCACGAAGAAGAATGCGATCCTCAACAATCCCGCCGTGCCGCCGTTCGTGATGGGCGCCTACGACTATCCGTATCGCGACAATTGCACGTACAACAGCCGCGGCGTGATCTGCAAGGTGCCGCCGGGTCACTACTTCATGATGGGCGACAACCGCGACAACAGCGCGGACAGCCGCTACTGGGGTTTCGTGCCGGACAACAACATCGTCGGCCGCGCGTTCTTCATCTGGATGAACTTCGGCGACCTGAAGCGGATCGGTTCCTTCAACTGATCGCGTACGACTCGCATGCAACATGCAATACGTGACGCACGGGCCGCGTCGCGTATTGCCGAACGACTTTAAGAACCGGCGGTAACACCGCTCCGTCACGCCTTTTCGCGTCCGGCCGTGCCGTTTCGGCCCGACCGGCGCCCGCGTTATACTCCTGCACATGCCCCCATCCCAGTTGGAAAGCCGGCTGCGCTACGAATTTCGCAATGCGGAATTGTTGCGCCAGGCTTTGACCCATCGCAGTCACAGTGCCACGCATAACGAACGGCTCGAGTTTCTCGGCGATTCCGTTCTGAATTGCGCGGTGGCCGCCCTTTTGTTCCAGCGTTTCAGCAAGCTGGACGAAGGCGACCTGTCGCGCGTGCGCGCCAATCTCGTCAAACAGCAGTCGCTGTATGAAATCGCTCAGGCCCTGAATATCTCCGAAGGGTTGCGGCTGGGCGAGGGCGAACTGCGCAGCGGCGGCTTCCGCCGCCCGTCGATCCTCGCGGACGCGTTCGAAGCCATCATCGGGGCCGTATTCCTCGATGGCGGCTTCGAAGCCGCCCAAGGGGTCATCAAGCGCCTCTATATCCCGATTCTCGACCACATCGATCCGCGCACGCTCGGCAAGGACGCGAAGACGCTGCTGCAGGAGTACCTGCAGGGGCACAAGATCGCGCTGCCGACCTACACGGTCGTCGCGACGCATGGTGCGGCGCACAATCAGCAGTTCGAGGTCGAATGCACGGTGCCGAAGCTCGACGTGAAGGTGTCGGGCTCCGGCGCGAGCCGGCGGGCGGCGGAGCAGGCTGCCGCGAAGAAGGCGCTCGACGAGGTGCTGGCGGCCGCGCCGATGCTGGCCGCGAAGCCGAAGCGTTCGAAGAACGCACGCGGATCGAAGCACGTCGAGCCCGAAATCGTGCCGGGCGTGAAGGGTGTGCAGGAAGCGCTCGACCTGCGTTCTCCGGAACGCAAGGAGCGTGCGGCGGCGCGCGACGCGAAGGCGGCCGCGGCCGCGCTTGCGGCGACCGACGCCGACGCGCCGACGAGCGAGCGACCGACGCCGGCGCCGATGGCCGCGATTCGCGCGGCGCACGTGGAAACGGCCGCGGACAAGGCTGACCGTTCCGCGAAGCCGACGCCCGACAAACCTGCCGAGAAGGCGTCCGACAAGCCGTCGGATCGCGGCGAAACCGGCTCGCGCGCGGCGGACAAGCCGGCCGAGCGTGCCGACAAGCCCGCGGAAGGCGCAGCCCGTGCGGCCGACAAACCGGCGGGCCAGGCGGCCGATCCGGCCGTGTCGTCCGCGGACAAGCCGGCTGCCGGTTCCGATGCCGCTTCGCGCGCGACGCCGCGCGCCCGCGACGCCGCGGCGCCCGATACCGAGACGCCGCCGGGCGGCGCCACGCTCGCTGCCGCGCAGGCGCGCGCGGCCGATGCCGACCACTGAATTGCCCACCGATCGGGCCGCGCGCCGCGCGGCCGGTTCAGAACCTGTCTCCCAAACGATATGAACACTCCCGCTCCTACCGGTTTCCGTTGCGGCATGATCGCGATCGTGGGCCGTCCGAACGTCGGCAAGTCGACGTTGATGAACGCACTCGTCGGCCAGAAGATCAGCATCACGTCGCGCAAGGCGCAAACGACCCGCCATCGCATCACCGGCATCAATACGTTCGACGACGCGCAATTCGTGTTCGTCGACACGCCGGGCTTCCAGACCCGTCACAGCACCGCGCTGAACCGCTCGCTGAACCGCGCGGTCACGTCGACGCTCACGTCGGTCGACGTGATCCTGTTCGTGATCGAGGCCGGCCGCTTCGGGCCCGACGACCAGAAGGTGCTCGACCTGATTCCGCCCGGCATGCCGACGCTGCTGATCGCGAACAAGATCGACCGCGTGACCGACAAGGCGACGCTGTTCCCGTTCATGCAGCAGATGAGCGGGCTGCGCGAATTCACCGAACTCGTGCCGCTGTCGGCGCAGCGGCCGGAAGACATCAAGCGTCTGCTGGAAACGATCAAGCCGTACCTGCCGGAAGGCGAGCCGATCTACGGCGAGGACGAGCTGACCGACCGCAGCTCGCGCTTCCTCGCGGCCGAAATCCTGCGCGAGAAGGTGTTCCGCTGGACCGGCGACGAACTGCCATATACGAGCACCGTGCTGATCGACAAGTTCGAGGAGGAAGGGCGCCTGAAGCGCATCTTCGCGACGATCCTCGTCGAACGCGATTCGCACAAGGCGATGGTGATCGGCAAGAAGGGCGAGAAGCTCAAGCAGATCAGCACCGAGGCGCGGATGGACATGGAGAGGCTGTTCGACGGCCCCGTGTATCTCGAGACCTTCGTGAAGGTGAAGAGCGGCTGGGCCGACAACGAGGCGGGGCTGCGCGCCTATGGGTACGAATGACGCGCTGACGTCGACCGAAGACGCGGTGACCGCCGGCGCGAACGACGCGCCGCTGCCGGCACCGCCCGAACCGCCGCGTCGCAAGGCGCGGCGCGCGACGTCTCGCACGTCCGATTTCCGCGTCGCCGAGCAGCCTGGGTTCGTGCTGCACAGCTATCCGTACCGGGAAACGAGCCTGATCATCGACGTGCTCACGCGCGATCACGGCCGCCTCGCGCTCGTCGCGAAGGGCGCGAAGCGCCCGCACTCCGCGCTGCGCGGCGTGCTGCAGACGTTCCAGCCGCTGCTGCTGTCCTGGTCGGGCAAATCCGAAGTGCGCACGCTGACGGGCGCCGAGTGGGTGGGCGGGATGCTGCCGCTCGGCGGCGACGGGCTGTTGTGCGGCTTCTACGCGAACGAGCTGCTCGTGAAATTCTGCGCGCGCGAGGATCCCCAGCCGCCGCTCTTCAATCATTACGTGCTGACGCTCACGCGCCTCGCGCACGGCGAACCCGCGGTGCAGGTGTTGCGCTCGTTCGAACGCGTGCTGCTGCGCGAGACCGGCTATGCGATGGCGCTGAACCGCACGGTCGCGCGCCGCGCGGTCGAACCCGAACGCCGCTATGTGTTCGATCCCGAGCGCGGCGTGCGCAATGCCGATGACGACGTGCCGTCACACTGGCCGGTGATTACCGGACAGACGTTGCTCGACATGGAGCAGGACGATTACCATCGAGCCCAGACGGTTGCGCAAAGCAAGACGCTGATGCGCTTCCTGCTGAACACCTATCTCGGCGGTACGCCGCTTGCCACGCGTCAGATCCTGATCGACCTGCAAAACCTATGAGCTTCTTCCTGACAACGCCCACCGCCATCGATCTCGGCGTGAACATCGACCACGTCGCGACGCTGCGCAACGCGCGCGGCACGGCCTATCCCGATCCGGTCCGCGCGGCGCTCGCCGCCGAAGAGGCCGGTGCGGACGTGATCACGCTGCACCTGCGCGAGGACCGCCGCCACATCGTCGACGCCGACGTGCGCAAGCTGCGCCCGCTGTTGAAGACGCGCATGAACCTCGAATGCGCGGTGACGGCCGAGATGCTCGACATCGCGTGTGAAGTGCGTCCGCACGACGCGTGCCTCGTGCCCGAGAAGCGCGAGGAGCTGACGACCGAAGGCGGCCTCGACGTCGCCGGCCGCTTCGAGGCCGTGCGTGCGGCCTGCAAGCAGCTCGCCGACGCCGGCGTGCGCGTGTCGCTGTTCATCGATCCGGACGAAACGCAGATCCGCGCCGCGCACGAAGCCGGTGCGCCGGTGGTCGAGCTGCATACGGGCCGCTACGCCGATGCGCACGACGAAGCCGAGCAGCAGCGCGAATACGAGCGCATCGTCGCGGGCGTGCAGGCCGGCGCGCAACTGGGCCTGAAGGTCAACGCGGGCCACGGTCTGCATTACACGAACGTGCAGCAGATCGCCGCGATCGACGGCATCGTCGAACTGAACATCGGCCACGCGATCGTCGCGCACGCGATCTTCGCGGGCTGGGACAACGCGGTGCGTGAGATGAAGGCGATCATGGTCGCCGCGCGTGTCGCCGCGCTGCACGGCGGCGCGCGCTGACGATGCATTCCCTCCGCGCGCGCTTCGCTCGCCACCCGGCATCGTCCGCGCATCACGGCGGGCGCTGACATGGCGATCTACGGTATCGGCACCGACATCGTCCAGGTGAGCCGCATCGCGGCCGTGCTCGAGCGCACGGGCGGCCGGTTTGCCGAGAAAGTGCTGGGCCCCGACGAGCTGCGCGTGTTCCACGCGCGCCGCGCGCGCTCCGAGGCGCGCGGCATCGCGTTCCTCGCGACGCGCTTTTCCGCGAAGGAAGCGTTCTCGAAGGCGATCGGCCTCGGCATGCACTGGCCGATGACCTGGCGCGCGCTGCAGACCCTCAACCAGCGCAGCGGCGAACCGTACGTCGTCGCGTCGGGCGAGCTGGCCGACTGGCTCGCCGCGCGCGGCATCACGGCCCGCGTGACGGTCAGCGACGAACGCGACTACGCGGTGTCGTTCGTGGTCGCCGAGACCGACGCCGCCCCGCCGCCCGCACCCGCACCTGTTTCCCGAACCACTCCCTGACGGACTTCCCGATTCGATGAAAACGACTCCCGGCCCGGTCATGCTCGACGTCGTCGGCACGGCCCTGTCGCGCGACGATGCGCGGCGCCTTGCCCATCCGAACACCGGCGGCGTGATCCTGTTCGCGCGGCATTTCCAGAACCGCGCGCAGCTGACCGCGCTGACCGATTCGATCCGCGCGGTGCGCGAGGACATCCTGATCGCCGTCGATCATGAGGGCGGCCGCGTGCAGCGGTTCCGCACCGACGGCTTCACGGTGCTGCCCGCGATGCGCCGCCTCGGCGAATTGTGGGACCGCGACGTGCTGCTCGCGACGAAGGTCGCCACCGCGGTCGGCTACATCCTGGCCGCCGAGCTGCGCGCGTGCGGGATCGACATGAGCTTCACGCCGGTGCTCGACCTCGACTACGGGCACTCGAAGGTAATCGGCGATCGCGCGTTCCATCGCGACCCGCGCGTCGTCACGCTGCTCGCGAAGAGCCTGAACCACGGGCTGTCGCTCGCGGGCATGGCGAACTGCGGCAAGCATTTCCCGGGGCACGGCTTCGCGGAAGCCGATTCGCACGTCGCGCTGCCGACCGACGACCGGCCGCTCGACGCGATCCTCAAGCAGGACGTCGCGCCGTACGACTGGCTCGGGCTGTCGCTGTCCGCCGTGATTCCCGCGCACGTGATCTACACGCAGGTCGACAAGCGGCCGGCCGGCTTCTCGCGCGTGTGGCTGCAGGACATCCTGCGCGGGCAATTGGGCTTCACCGGCGCGATCTTCAGCGACGACCTGTCGATGGAGGCGGCACGCGAAGGCGGCACGCTCACGCAGGCGGCCGACGCGGCGCTCGCCGCCGGCTGCGACATGGTGCTCGTCTGCAACCAGCCGGAGGCGGCCGAGGTCGTGCTGAACGGGCTGAAGGCGCAGGCGTCGGCCGAGTCGGTGCGACGCCTCAAGCGGATGCGGGCGCGCGGCAAGTCGCTCAAGTGGGACAAGCTGATCGCGCAGCCCGAGTATCTGCAGGCGCAGGCGCTGTTGAGCAGCGCACTGGCGTAAGCGGGGAAGGGCGGCGCGATGCCGCTCTCCCGTTGCCGAAAGCGAAAAGCCGCGCATTGGCGCGGCTTTTTTCATTGGGGCGTGAAGCGCAGGGCGATACGTTTTAACGCAACTAACCGTCAGCTCCCGCCAGCGCCTCCAACAACGGCGGCCCGGTCAGTTGACCTTCATCCGCTGGAGCTTGTTGTACAGCGTCTTGGGACTGATGCCGAGCAGCGTGGCGGCGCGATGGCGCGTGCCGCCGACCGCGTCGAGCGTCGCGCGGATCAGCAGATCCTCGACGTCGGACAGCGGGGTGCCGACCTTGATCTGCACGCTGCTGCCGTTCAGTGCGGCGCCGGCCGCGAAGCTCGCTTCGCCCGCGCGCAGCGTCTCGATGAAGTCGCCGGACGCGTCATAGGCGAAGCGCACGCGCTCCTGCAGCTCGCGCACGTTGCCGGGCCATTCGTAGGACAGGCATTCGCGCACGAAGCCCTGCGCCGCGCGCTTGTCGGTCGTGCTGCGGCCGGTGGCGCCCGCGTCGCGGTTCAGTTCGTCGATCAGGGAGTCCGCGATGGCGAGCGCATCGCCGTCGCGCTCGCGCAGCGGCGGCATCGTGATCGAGGCCGCATCGAGACGCAGCCACAGATCCTCGCGCAGCATGCCGTTCGCGACCGCCTCGCGGGCCGGGCGGCGCGTGGTCGCGATCAGCCGGAAGTCGCTCGCGATCGAACTCGTGCCGCCGATCCGCATGAAGTTCTGCGAGTCGAGCGCATGCAGCAGCGCCTCCTGCAACACGAGCGGCAGTGCGGTGATCTCGTCGAGGCACAGCGTGCCGCCGCCGGCCTGTTCGAACAGGCCCGATTCGCGCCGCTCGGCGCCGTCGAACGCGCCGCGCTCATGACCGAACAGGATGCTGTCGAGCGACGCGCCGTGACGGCCGGCTTGCGCGATCGTGCGGCAGTCGAACGACACGAACGGCCCCTTGCGGCGCCGGCTCAGGTCGTGCAGCGTGCGCGCGGCCAGCTTCTTGCCGGTGCCGGCTTCGCCTGCGAACAGCACGGCCGTTTCGGTGCCCGCGTTGTGCTCGATCATGTCGTACACGTGCTGCATCGCCTCGCTGCGGCCGACCAGTGCGCCGAAGCGGCCGAGGTGGCGCAGCGACGCGCGCAGCGTCCGCACTTCGTCGATCAGTTCGTAGGGCCGCGGAATCCGGGCCAGCAGGCTGCGCAGGCGCGGAATGTTGATCGGCTTCAGCAGGTAGTCCCAGATGCCGTGACGCAGGCCTTCGATCGCGCTCTCCACCGTCGCGTTGCCCGTCAGCACGATCACCGGCAGCGACCCGTTCGGCTGCTGCTGCGGCAGGTGCTGGAGCAGGTCGAACCCGCTGCCGTCCGGCAGGTTCAGATCGACGAGGACGACATCGGGAATCGAGCGGCCGAGCGCCGTGCGTGCCTCGGCGAGCGACGTGGCCGTGTCGACCGAGAAGCCGTCTGCGGCAAGCAGCGCGGTCAGGCCGGACAGACTGTTGGGATCGTCTTCGACAATCAGGGCGTGTGGCATGGTGGACGCGAGTCGAGTCAAGAGAGGCGGGCTGTCGGCCGTCGAGCCAGCCGCAGCCGCATGTCAGATTAAAGACTGATTTTATGCCCCGCTGCACGCCTGACGTGCATTATTTCTCTGTCGCTATAAAACAGTTACCGATGATACAAATTGAATACCTTTAGTGCTGGATTTTGTGTGACCTATGGTGCCAACGCCCTCAGTGCTGTTGACGGCAGGCAAACAAAAAGCGCCCCGAAGGGCGCTTTGTTCGATACGGAAATCGCAGGCGATTACGCGCGGCTGCGGTATTCGTTCGTACGCGTATCGATTTCGATCTTGTCGCCGGTGCTGCAGAAGAGCGGCACTTGCAGTTCGAAGCCCGTTGCGAGCTTGGCGTTCTTCAGCACCTTGCCCGACGACGTGTCGCCCTTGACGGCCGGTTCCGTGTAGGTGATCTCGCGAACCAGGATCGTCGGCAGTTCGACCGAGATCGCCTTCTCGTTGTAGAACACGACTTCGCAAGCCATGCCGTCTTCGAGGTAGTTCAGCGCTTCGCCCATCATTTCCGCTTCGACTTCGTACTGGTTGTAGTCGGCGTCCATGAACACGTACATCGGGTCGGCGAAGTACGAGTACGTCACTTCCTTGCGGTCGAGCATGACGACGTCGAACTTGTCGTCGGCCTTGTAGACCGATTCCTGACCTGCGTTCGTCAGCAGGTTCTTCATCTTCATCTTGACGACGGCGGCGTTACGGCCCGACTTGTTGTATTCCGTCTTTGCGATGACCCATGCGTCGCTGCCGATCTGCACGACGTTGCCTACGCGGAGTTCCTGTGCGGTCTTCATAAAAAACTGTCCTGATCCAATCAAATAAATAGATGCCTGAGCGTTGCGCAACGGCTGACGGCGCAAGCGGGGGTGAGTTCCGATGGGCGCCAAGTGCCTCGAACGCGAGCGCTTGCGTAGTCAGCCGTCGGATAACCGCTTATTTTAACTGAGATTTTGCGAATTCCGCCAGCTTTCCGGCGAGATCGCCGACGCTCGCCAGTGCATCGGCCCAGCGGGCCGCGTTGGCGTCGAGTGCGGCACGATGCTGGAGCAAATCGCCCCAATCGGGCGTGCCGACGCCATTCCAAGCATGCCAGAAGCGCTCGAGCGCCGTGCGCGGCGCGTCGGCGAGGCCGGCCGACAGGTGCGCGAGCGCGGCGTCGAGCTTCGGCAGGTGCGCATCGTCGGCCTGCGGGTAGATGTGCCACACGAACGGCTTGCGCGCCCATTGCGCGCGGACGAACGAATCTTCGCCGCGCACGAAATTGACGTCGGCCACCCACAGCAGCAGGTCATAGTCGGCCTGCGGGACGAACGCGAGCCCGTATGCGGTCAGGTTGCCGCTCGTCGCCCGTGCGCCGGCACCGAACGATTCGACCCCGAAAAAGCGGGCGACGGCCGGAGACACGCGGCCGGCCGGCACGAGCGCGACGACGGGCGATGGGCTGTCGCGCCACTGCGCGAGCAGTGCGTCGACGGCCGGATTTTCATACGCGAACAGGCTGACGACCGTCGTGCCGGGCGCCGGCGGCGCGTCGCCGATCGCATGCCGCCACCACGCGGCACGCGCCGCCGCGTCGGCTTCGAAGGCCGTGCGGCGCGCGTCGAGATCGCGTTCTTTCAGCACGCCGCCCGTGCCGCCCGACAGCCCCGGGAAGAAGAACGTCTTCAGCAACGGGTAGCGCGGATGCGGCGACGGCCGCAAATGGAAATCGGCGACCCAGTCCTCGGCGCTCAGGTATTCGAGATTGATCCACACGGGGCGGCGCGTGCGGCGCGCCATCGCCGCGAGATACGCGCCGGGCAGCTCGCACGCGAACGCCTCGATCACGACATCGGCGATCTCGAGCGCGTCGCCGACTTCCGCATGCCAGTGTTCGACCACGATGCCGTCGAGCGTCTGCCGGGCCGCCTCGGGATCGACGCCCGCCCGCAGCCGCGCGAACGTGTGGAGGTCGTCGATGAAGAGGCGCACCTGCCAGCCGTGTTCGTGCGCGAGCTGGCGCGCGAGGCGCCAGCACACGCCGATGTCGCCGAAGTTGTCGATCACGGTGCAGAAGAGGTCGCATGCGATCGGTTCGTCGGGCGCGAGCGGTGAAGCGGAAGCGGGGGCGGGGGCGGTGCGGGGCATCGAAGCGGGCCGGTGAATGCTCTAAACTGGCGATTCTAATGGACCCGTTCCGCGCCACAAGGCCCCCGGATCACGCATGACATCCCCAGAAGCCGCCGACATCCCGTTCGAACCGAAGAAGATCCTCGCCCAGTTGCCGCACATGCCGGGCGTCTACCGCTACTACGACACGGCGGGCGCCGTGCTTTACGTCGGCAAGGCGCGCGACCTGAAGAAGCGCGTGTCGAGCTATTTCACGAAGACGCAGCTGTCGCCGCGCATCGCGATGATGGTCACGCGCATCGCGCGCATCGAGACGACCGTCACGCGCTCGGAGGCCGAGGCGCTGCTGCTCGAGAACAACCTGATCAAGGCGCTCGCGCCCCGCTACAACATCCTGTTTCGCGACGACAAGTCGTACCCGTACCTGAAGCTCACCGCGCACCGCTTTCCGCGCATGGCCTACTACCGCGGCTCGGTCGACAAGCAGAACCAGTATTTCGGACCGTTTCCGAGCGCGTGGGCCGTGCGCGAGAGCATCCAGATCCTGCAGCGCGTCTTCCAGTTGCGCACCTGCGAGGATTCGGTTTTCAACAACCGCACGCGGCCGTGCCTGCTGCATCAGATCGGGCGCTGCACGGCGCCGTGCGTCGGCGCGATTTCCGCGGACGACTACGCGATCGACGTGTCGAACGCCGCGCGCTTCCTGCTCGGCCGGCAGTCGGAAGTGATGAAGGAGCTCGAGCAGAAGATGCACGCGTTCGCGGCCGAGCTGAAGTTCGAGCAGGCGGCGGCCGTGCGCAACCAGATGAGTTCGCTCGCGACGGTGCTGCACCAGCAAGCGATCGAGGTCGGCAGCGACAGCGACGTCGACATCCTGGCGGTGGTCGCGCAGGGCGGACGCGTGTGCGTGAACCTGGCGATGGTGCGCGGCGGCCGGCATCTTGGTGACAAGGCCTATTTCCCGGCGCATGTCGAAAGTGCGCTCACGCTTGCGGAAGGCGGGCTCGGCGACGAAGCCGACGGGGCGGACGGTGCCGACGAAGCCGCCGCGGCGTTGCCCGGCGAGCCCGCGGACGAAACTGGCGCCGCACGTGGCGGGGCTGTGCCGGCGGCATCGGTCGAGGCCGAGGTGCTCGATGCGTTCATCGCGCAGCACTATCTCGGCAATCGCGTGCCGCCCGTGCTGGTCGTGAGCCATGCGCCCGCGAGCCGCGACCTGCTCGAGCTGCTGTCCGAGCAGGCCGGCCACAAGGTATCGCTGGTGCGGCAGCCGCAGGGGCAGCGGCGCGCATGGCTGTCGATGGCTGAACAGAATGCCCGGCTCGCGCTTGCGCGGCTGCTGTCCGAGCAGGGCTCGCAGCAGGCGCGCACGCGCGCGCTCGCGGAGACACTCAGCTTCGAATGCGACGATCTCGCGATGCTGCGGATCGAGTGTTTCGATATCAGTCACACGATGGGCGAGGCGACGCAGGCGTCATGCGTGGTCTACCACCATCACAAGATGCAATCGGGCGAGTACCGTCGCTACAACATCACCGGCATCACGCCGGGCGACGATTACGCGGCCATGCGGCAGGTGCTGACGCGCCGCTACGAGAAGATGGTCGAGCAGGCCGCGCAGGCGGCGGCCGCCGATGACGCCGCCGGCATCGACGGCGAATCGACGCGCCAGGCCGAGGCCTCGAGTTTGCTGCCGAACATCGTGCTGATCGACGGCGGCAAGGGACAGGTCGAGATCGCGCGACAGGTGTTCACCGAGCTCGGGCTCGACACGTCGATGCTGGTCGGCGTCGCGAAGGGCGAGGGGCGCAAGGTCGGCCTCGAGACGCTCGTGTTCGCGGACGGCCGCACGCCGCTTGAACTCGGCAAGGAGAGCGCCGCGCTGATGCTGGTTGCGCAGATCCGCGACGAGGCGCACCGCTTTGCGATCACCGGGATGCGCGCGAAGCGGGCGAAGGCCCGCCAGACGTCGCGGCTCGAGGAGCTCGAAGGGATCGGCGCGAAACGCCGTCAGCGGCTGCTCGCGCGGTTTGGCGGGCTGCGCGGCGTGGTCGCCGCGAGCGTCGAGGAACTGGCGAGCGTCGAGGGCATCTCGCACGCGCTCGCCGAGCAGATCTACAAGCAGCTTCACTGATCCGGGCCGTGCGACCGGCCGCGCCTGCCCGCGCTCTCGCGTTCTTGCGTCCTTGTGGCAGGCCGGTCGACACGGCACAATTGCGAATCCCTTACTGACCCGCATGCCATGCCGTTCAATTTCCCGATTTTCCTGACGTGGGTCCGGATCGTGCTGATTCCGCTCGTCGTCGGCGTGTTCTATCTGCCGGACACGGTGATGGGCGGCGCGCACCGCAACCTCGCGGCAGCGGCGATCTTCATCCTCGCCGCGCTGACCGACTGGTTCGACGGGTTTCTCGCCCGCAAGTGGAACCAGACGTCGTCGTTCGGCGCCTTCCTCGATCCGGTAGCGGACAAGCTGATGGTGACGGCCGCGCTGCTGATCCTCGTGCAGATTTCGCGGGTCGATGCGGCGATCGCGCTGGTGATCGTCGGTCGCGAGATCGCGATCTCGGCGCTGCGCGAATGGATGGCACAGATCGGCGCGTCGAAGAGCGTCGCGGTGAACCAGCTCGGCAAGTTCAAGACCGCGTGCCAGATGGTCGCGATCCCGATGCTGCTGTACTACGGCCCGCTGCCGCTCGGCATCGCGACGATCGACACGCGCGTGTGGGGCGAGTGGCTGATGTATCTCGCGGCGGTGCTGACGATCTGGTCGATGCTGTACTACATGAAGCTCGCATGGCCGCAGATTCGCGAGCGCGGCGGCGCGTGACAGAATCCGCCCATTCGATCGCGACGGTTTTTGGAAAAAGGGCTGGAAAAGCCCTTGACACACGAATGTGCCTTCGCCATAATCTCGCTTCTCCGCTGCACGACGAAGTAAGTGTGTGACGGAAGCAGTAAGCAGCAATACGCGGGAGTAGCTCAGTTGGTAGAGCGCAACCTTGCCAAGGTTGAGGTCGCGAGTTCGAGACTCGTCTCCCGCTCCAGATTTTTCTGGCAGCGTGTTGTACGGCAAAGCGCTGCAGATGCAGGACATATGCGGGAGTAGCTCAGTTGGTAGAGCGCAACCTTGCCAAGGTTGAGGTCGCGAGTTCGAGACTCGTCTCCCGCTCCAGATTTTCTGGCAGCGTGTTGTACGGCAAAGCGCTGCAGGTGCAGGACAATGCGGGAGTAGCTCAGTTGGTAGAGCGCAACCTTGCCAAGGTTGAGGTCGCGAGTTCGAGACTCGTCTCCCGCTCCAGGTAATGGGGAAGCCTCGCTTCCCTTTTTATTTGATGGACTGATGGTCCTCGAATAAAAATCTGTCGCTTGCCTTCACGGCATCCGGACAGTCCGCTTTTGGCGCGATAGCAAAGCGGTTATGCAGCGGCCTGCAAAGCCGTTTAGGCCGGTTCGACTCCGGCTCGCGCCTCCAAGTAAGAAAAGAAAAAGCCCTGAGAAATCAGGGCTTTTTCTTTTTCCGGCGCCGTTTTCATCGTTGTAGGAAAGTCGCCTGGAGTAGTGGAGCGCTGCTTGATCACACGGCTAAATGTCCGCGTCTTCTGGAATAGCGTCCATTGCCAGTTGTGCCGGACGACGATTGTGCCGGTCCGAGTCTCGCAGGCCTCCGGGGCAGGGATAATCTCACGTGCTTCCGGAACCTGTTGCTGGGTGATCGTGGTTGGCAAGTCGATCATCCAGCCTACGCCCGGTTTGTCCGGCAGAATGGTCGGTCGCAGCGGACGGAGCGATCCGTCAAATTGCGTCGATCGAGGACACGGCCGGATTGTCATCGGTCGGACACAAAGTTGCTTTTTGCTGTTCGAGTTCTGGTCGGGTGCGCGCCGAGTGTTCAAATGCACCCGTCCGATTTAGTATGCGGAAACCACGCCCCGCACGACGGGCGCGGCTCATTTTGCGCCGAGGAGACCATGCATCGTCGTACGGCGGCCCCCTACGTCATCGTGGCGGTTGGCATTGTGATCGCCTGCGCACTGATGGGCCTGTGCGTGCTGCAGCTATTTCAGAGCCGGAACGACGCACTGGAGCGCGCAAGCGAAACCTCGCGTAATCTCGGCCTGATGGCTGAGCGCGACATCGAGCGCAACTTCGAACTCTACGACCTGTCTTTGCAGGCGGTGATCCAGGGTCTGCAACGGCCTGATGTGATGTCGGCGGCGCCGGCGTTGCGGCGCGGCGTGCTGTTCGATCATGCTATGAGTGCCCCCTTCATCGGTTCGCAACTGGTACTCGACGCGAACGGCGATATCGTTCTGGATTCGGCCAACGACGTGCCCCGAAAGGGCAATTTCGCCGATCGCAAATACTTCACTGTGCATCGCGATAACCCCGACGTAGGACTTTATGTGAGCGATCCGTTCGTGTCGCGCTTGCGTCGTGGCATGCTCACTATTGCGCTGTCTCGGCGCGTCTCGAACCCGGACGGATCGTTCGGCGGCGTCGCGCTGATTGCGATCAATCTCGAGTACTTCCACCACCTGTTTGCGGGCCTGTCGCTGGGGCAGCACGGTTCGATGTCGCTGATCGGCAAGGACGGCATCATGGTGATGCGTCAACCGTACAACGTCAGCATCGTCGGTCGCGATATCAGCAAGGCTGCGACCTTTCGACGATTTCAGCGTGCGCCGGAGGGCGTATTCTCGGAAACGGCTTCAATCGACGGCGTACGTCGCCTCTACTATTTCAAGCACCTGCCGAAGTTGCCGCTGATCATCATGGTCGCAGAAGGCGAGCAGGACGTTTATGCCGCGTGGCGGCACCGCGCAGTGACGATCGGCGCACTGGTGGTAACGTTCGGCGCCGCGTTCATCGCGCTGTCTTTCATGCTCAGTGGGCAACTGCGCCGTCGGATGCGGGCCGAGTCCGAGCTGGTGCTGCTGGCACGGACCGACGGGCTCACCGGCCTGAACAATCGCCGCAGTTTCGGGGAGGTTCTGGATCGGGAGTGGCGTCGCGCCAGGCGGACGCATTCCGTCTTCTCGCTGCTGTTCGTCGACGTCGATCGCTTCAAGGCTTACAACGATACCTACGGGCATCAGGCGGGGGACGACGCGCTGGCGGCGGTCGCCCGCTGCATCGGCGAAAACATCCGTCGGCCGGTCGATACCGCGGCTCGCTATGGCGGGGAGGAATTCGTCGTGCTGCTTCCCGATACGCCGCCGGCCGGCGCTGCGCAGATCGCCGAGCGGATTCGCGCGGCAATCGACGAACTGGCACTCGAACATGCTGGCAGCGAGTATGGGCGTGTCACGGCCAGTATTGGCCTCGCCAGCTGGACGCCGGAGCAGGACGGTGATGCCGGCGCGGTGATCAAGGCGGCCGATGAGGCGCTGTACTATGCGAAGACCATCGGCCGGAACAGGGTTGCCGCCTTGCAGCCCTTGGACTGACGGGGATTGTCGGTTTGCCGCTCCGAAAACGCGAAAGCCCGCTGAAGGCGGGCTTTTTTGCGTGCTGCAGATCTGCTACAGCACAGGAGCGGGAGCCTTGCTGGATAAGCCTCGCGCTTATCACGCCTTCAACCGACCAAAAACCGACGCTCGCCACCCGTGGATCGGCTAGTTGGCAATCGAGGCGAGTTGACCAAGCATGGCCCTTGTGTCTACCTGGACACATCATGCCGAATTTCTCTACTTCCAGACCGGACTATTTCTCGGGCCAGGGGCAGTGGCAGCGCAGGGTTTTGTATCGGCGCGTCATCCGATAAGGCCACAGGTGCTGCCCCATCATCGGAGTGACGTTGGCAGGTTATCGTCGGGGGCCTTTCATGCCTTCCGACTCCATGGCCGCATTCCACTCCTCATTCGCCTCGATGGGGTCCATCGCTTCGTCAATCGATGCCGTTGCACGTTCGGCGGCGGCTCGAGTTTCGTCTGCCTCGGAGGCGACATCACCGTCCCCGTCACCCGGGGGATGCAGCATGTCGTTGAGCATCGCGCTCAACTCCGGCGTGTCCCAGGGCAGTCCGCGCCGAGTTCGGTCGGTTATGTAGTGCTTCACTTCCGCGTCCTGCTCCACCGTAAGCGGCAGGCCTCGGAAAGTGCTTTGAGGGCCAGCGTCACTCATCACATTCTCCTGCTGCGATTGAATTTTCAGTGTACTCGCCATTGCGGACACGCGAACCGCGATCGCCACGCTTTTGCGTCGGATCAAACGGGTGGTCTCGACAGGCAACAGGCGGGCAAGGACCGCCGTCTGGAACAGCGGAAGCCCCTCCATTGGATTGCATCCAGAGCCTGACAGGCGAGCTATACCGTGCGAAGCATCAAGGTCGCGATCGGGTTGTTGCCGCGTAGTCGATCGTCGCGTCAGGGCTGTCCGGCTCGCGCCTCCCAACAAGAAAGGAAAAGCCCCGCTTCGGCGGGGCTTTTCCTTTTTCAGCACTTCATTCACGCATCTATTCCGCCGGATACGTCAACGTTACCAGCTCGCACTTCGACGTACTTTTGCCGTCGTAGTCGTAAATCACCAGCAGATGCTGGCCCTTGCTGTTCAAGATCGGCAGCGTGATCGCCCGGCGATTCGGGTTGGTGCCGCCGGCCGGCGCGTCGGAACTCTGCTTGCGGATTTCGGACTCGAGGTCAGACGGCGTGTTGATGCCGTTCTCCGGACCGCGGTTGCGCACCCGGCTATAGAAGTGAAAACCGTTGTCGGTCCAGCCGCGCGGCAGCATGTTGCGCCACTGGTTGTTGGTGACTTCCTTCCACAGCAGATCGGTGTTGCCACTCAACGCAAACGGCGTCGGACACGCGCCGGCCGCGAACGCTTGTCCGCAGAAAAGCGGGAGGGCGGCAAGCGAGCACGCAACGCATCGGACCGCGCGGCGCGCGAGGCCGGCGTCGTGTCGCGATCCGGGATGGTACGGCAGGGCATGGGGCGTTTTCATACGGCATCCTCCGAGTGATGGATCGGTATGCGACCGCGCTGCGGCCGCTGGGGAATACCGTATCGCTGCCGTTCTCGCGCAAGAATGCGGCGAACGTCACACTCGTCGTCACGGGGCGAAGGTGCGGGGCCGGGGCCCGGGACGCGTATGGAAAGCCTGGAGGCATAGGGACAACGCGGGCTTGATCGCGTTGTCGCTGCGAGGGCGGTGGTCGTCGTCGCGCGGGCCGTCTGCATAGCCCGCGTCAGCGGGAGACCGCCGAACGCTCAACGATGCCGATCAGCCATCCACCGGCTGCGCGGGGGTGTCGAGCCTCAACTGATAGAACGCCGCATCGAGCCAGCGGCCGAACTTGAAGCCCGCTTCGGTGATCGTGCCCGAGTGCACGAAACCGAGGCGCGTATGCAGCGCGACACTGCCGCCGTTGGTTGCGTCGACGCAACCGACCAGCACGTGCACGTCGGCTTCGCGTGCACGCCGGATCAATTCGCGCAGCAGCAGCTCCCCGAGCCCGCGGCCGCGATGGTCGCGGTGCACGTAGACGCTGTGTTCGACCGTGTACTTGAACGCCGGAAACGCGCGGAACGTGCCCCAGCTCGCGAAGCCGACCAGCGTGCCCGATTCATCGACCGCGCCGACGACCGGAAAACCGCTGGCGCGCTTCGTCGCGAACCACGTGACCATCGCTTCGGGCGGGCGCGGCCGGTAGTCGTACAGCGCGGTCGAGTTCACGATCGCATCGTTCAGGATCTCGAGGATGGCCGCGGCATGCTCGGCCTCGCTGCAATCGATCAGGCGCACGTCGTCACGCTGTTTCGGGGAATTCATACGGGCTCCTGCGCCTGGCGGCTTTGAACGGATGACACACTCCGCGCGCCGGCGGCGGCGGGAACATCGCAGATCGCGACGACATAGCGCGCGGCCTGCGACGACGGGTTGCTGAAAATCAGCGGCTGATCGAGGCGCATGGCCAGACAGTCGCCGGCGTGAAGTTCGTGAAGCTGGTCGCCCAACGTGACGTCAACGCGCCCATGGACGACCCACACCTGTTGATGCGGTGCGCTTTCGCGCCCGCCGGAGTCGTACGCGACGCGCGCGCCGGGCGGGAAATCGACCTCGACGAGCTGGATCGGCGACGGCCAGCCGGGCGGCGACAGATTGCGCCGCAGGTAACCGGACGCCGGATCGCGCCATTCCGCCTGCTGCGCGCGCCGCACCAGCGGGTGTGCGGGCGCGTCGTCGCGATCGCCGCCGAACAGTCCGGCCAGCGACACGCCGAGACCCGCCGCGAGCTTGTCGAGCACGACGGCCGTCGGGCTCGCCGACGCACGCTCGATGAGCGAGATCATCGAGCGGCTGACACCGGAACGCGCGGCGAGTGCATCGAGCGTGTAGCCTCGTAGCGTGCGCAAGTCGCGCACGCGCCGGGCGATGCGTTCGTTGATGCCGGTGTCGTCGACGGGCGGGCGGGTGGATTCCTTCATGATGGATTTATTGTCCAGCAAGCTGGAATTCGATGTCAACGGGGTTTCGATGGAATTCCGGCGTTCCCGGCTAGGCGATGCGCCGGCGACCGAACGCTTGCTCGTCGGCCGGTGCGAGCGTAATATACGAAACGACTACATTTCGTTTAATTAGAGACATATGGGAATCATCAAGATATCCGAGCACATGCACGAACGGCTGCGCTCGACCAGTACCGCGCTGAGCCGTTCGATCAATGCGCAGGCGGAACACTGGCTGCGCGTCGGGATGCTGTCGGAACTCAATCCGTCGCTGTCCTACGGCGATATCTGCCGAATGCTGATCGAGATCGAAGCGCGCGGCGGCGATGCGGGTCCGACCGAGTCGGTGGCGCGCGACATCGAGCAGGTGGCGTAATGGCGAAGCGAGAAATCCCGATCCGCGGCGCCGCGGAAATCGACAAGTCGCGCGAGGCCGCGAAGCTCGCGTCCCGGGTTCTGACGATGATCACCGAGCACGTGAAGCCGGGCGTCACCACGGACGAACTGGACGCGCGCTGCCGCGAATACATCGTCGACGAACTCGGCGCGATCCCGGCGAACATCGGCTATCACGGTTATCCGAAAACCCTGTGCACGTCGGTCAACCACGTGGTCTGTCACGGTATTCCGTCGTCGCGGCCGATGCGCGACGGTGACATCGTGAATCTCGACATCGCGGTGATCAAGGACGGCTGGTTCGGCGACACGAGCCGCATGTACTTCGTCGGCGAGCCGGGTGAACTGGCGCGGCGTCTCGTCGCGACGACCTACGAGGCGATGCATGCGGGCATCCGCGCGGTGCGTCCGGGCGCGACGCTCGGCGACGTCGGCTATGCGATCCAGCAGGTCGCGCATCGCGAGGGGTTCAGCGTGGTTCGCGAGTACTGCGGGCACGGGATCGGCGACGTGTACCACGACGAGCCGCAGGTGCTGCACTATGGCCGCCCGGGCACCGGCGTGCCGCTGCGGCCGGGGATGATCTTCACGATCGAGCCGATGCTGAATGCGGGCAAGCGCGACACGCACGTGCTGGCGGACGGCTGGACAGTCGTCACGAAGGACCATTCGCTGTCCGCGCAGTGGGAGCACATGGTCGTGGTGACGGAGCAGGGCTTCGAGATCCTGTCGGACGACGTGAAGCCGCCGGCGTTCGCGGCGCTCTCCGGCACACACGCGGCCTGACGCGGGGCAACCCGCACGTTGGGTGCAATGGAAACGGGCCCCGTCGTGGGGCCCGTGTCATCGGTAGTCGCGCGGGACGGTCGAGAAGGCTACCGCTTCCACCGCGGCGACCGGCTGCGTCACGCTGTGAACGCCGCTTAACCGCGCGCCTTCTGCCACGCGTGTTCGACGAACACGCGGCACAGCGCTTCCATCCCGTTGCGGTCCTCGTCGTCAAAACGTGCGGCAACGGGGCTGTCTACGTCCCACACGCCGATCAGCGTGCCATCGGCGGCCACCAGCGGCACGACGATTTCCGACTCCGACGCGGCATCGCAGGCGATATGGCCCGGAAATTCGTGCACGTCGCGCACGACCTGCGTCTCGCGGGTCTGCGCGGCCGTGCCGCACACGCCCTTGCCGAGCGCGATCCGCACGCACGCGGGCTTGCCCTGGAACGGGCCGACCACGAGTTCCGATCCGTCGAAGAAATAGAAGCCGGCCCAGTTCAGGCGGTCGAGCGAGTGATAGACGAGCGCGGAGAAGTTCGCGGCGTTCGCGGTCAGGTCGCGTTCCGAATCGACGAGCGCGCGTGCCTGCTCGACGAGCGTCGCATAGAGTTCGGCCTTGGAGGCGTGAGGGTCGTTGGACAGCGTGAACATGGCTGAAATGCGATAAGGGTGGTGAACGGCGGGGTTGTGAAAAGCGCGATGCGCGTCCCGCAGTCTACGGCACGCGCGGCCCGTCTGCAGCGTCCGGTTCACGCAGCGCGATGCCGAACGCGCCGCGCAGTACGCGACGCCGCTCAATCCGGTGCGAGTTCGGCGAACCGTTCGGTCAGGAAGTCGAGCAATGCGCGCACCGCGGGCAACAGCCCGCGCCGCGACGCGAACACCGCGTGCACGATCTCGCGCCGCGGCGCCCAGTTCGGCAGCACGGTCACCAGTTCGCCGCGGGCGACTTCGTCGCGCACCATCATCGTTGGCAGCTGCACGACGCCGACACCCGCGATGGCCGCCGCGCGCAGCGCGAGCATGCCGCCCGTCACGAGGCGCGGCTGGTGGTGGATTTCCGCCTGCGCGCCGTCGGGGCCGCGCAGCCGCCATACGTGCGTGGCCTGTGGCACGCCGTGATCGAGGCTCGGCAGGCGGGTCAGGTCGGCGGGGACGGCCGGCGTGCCGAGCTCGCGCAGCAACGCGGGGCTTGCGACGAGGCACTGGCCGCGCTCGGCCAGCACGCGCAGCGCGAGATCGCTGTCCTCGAGCGGCGGCGGGCGCACGCGGATCGCGACGTCGATCCCTTCGCCGACCACGTCGACGCGCCGGTTGGTCGCCTCCAGGTGAATCTCGACGCGCGGGCACGCGGCCATGAACGCGGCGATCATCGTGCCGACCAGCGAATCGAGCAGCACGACCGGGCAGCTCACGCGCACGATGCCGCGCGGCTCCTCGTGCAACAGCGCGATCGCTTCGTCGGCGGCGTCCGCTTCGACGAGCATCGCGCGACAGTGCGCGTAGTAGGTCTGGCCGACGTCGGTCACGGTGAAACGGCGCGTCGAGCGCTGGATCAGCCGCATCCCGAGCCGCGCCTCGAGCAGCGCGATGCGGCGGCTCAGCTTCGATTTCGGCAGGTTGAGCGCGCGCCCGGCCGGCGCGAAGCCGCCGTGCTCGACCACCTGCACGAAGTAATAGAGATCGTTCAGATCCCGTTCTTGATCGTTCATCAAATAGAACACTGAGTGCGATTTTCGCAGTCTACCGGACCGATCGTTCCATCTCTATATTCGTACTCAGGATGCGAAGCACGTGTTTCGCCGCAATTCGGAGAAGGCAAATGAAGAAGATCCAGGGTGTTTACAGTGCGCCGCGTGGCCATTGGGTCGGCGACGGTTTCCCGGTGCGTTCGATGTTTAGCTATCAGTCTCACGCGGCGCACCTGAGCCCGTTTCTGCTGCTCGACTACGCGGGTCCCGCGAACTTCGAGCCGGCTTCGGCGCCGCGCGGGGTGGGTCAGCATCCGCACCGCGGGTTCGAAACCGTGACGATCGTCTATGACGGCGAAGTCGCTCACCGCGACTCGACCGGCGCGGGCGGCGTGATCGGCCCGGGCGACGTGCAGTGGATGACGGCCGGGAGCGGGATCCTCCATGAGGAATTCCACTCGGAGGCCTTCACGAAGCGCGGCGGTCCGCTCGAGATGGTGCAGCTGTGGGTGAACCTGCCCGCCGCCGACAAGATGGGCGCGCCCGGCTACCAGACGCTGCTGAACGCGGACATCCCGGTGGTCGAGCTGCCGGACGGTGCGGGGCGTGCGCGGATCATCGCGGGCGAACTCGACGGACGGCGCGGCCCGGCCCGCACGCACACGCCGATCGACGTGTGGGACGTGCGGCTCGCAGCCGGCGGCCGCGCGCGGTTCCCGATCGCCGAGGGGCGGACGCTCGCGGTGGTCGTGCTCAACGGTACGCTGCTGGTGAACGGCGAGACGGTCGCCCGCGAAGCGCAGTTCGTGCAACTGAGCCGCGACGGCCGCGACGTCGAGATCGAAGCGAACGGCGACGCCAAGCTGTTGATTTTGAGCGGCGAGCCGATCGATGAGCCGGTCGTCGGCTACGGGCCGTTCGTGATGAACTCGCAAGAGGAAATCCGGACCGCGATCGACGATTTCAACAACGGCCACTTCGGCCAAATGCCGGCATGACGGACAGGCCCCGCGCAATTGCGGGGCCTTTTTTCATGCGCGGCAGGGCGCTCGCGTGCCGTGTGCGCTTCGAGGCATAATCGACGGTTGCCGCGCGCCGGCCGGCGCGCCCGAATCAGGACGACCATGAACGCTTCCGCACCTGCCGCATCCCCGCGCGTCGACGATCTCGACTGGCGCTGGAAATCCTTCGACGCGCTCACGGCGCGTGAAGTCTATGCGATCCTCGACGCGCGCAGCGCCGTGTTCGTCGTCGAGCAGAACTGCGTGTATCGCGACATCGACGATGCGGACCAGGCGGCGTGGCATCTGGCCGCGTACGATCCGGCGGGCCGCCTCGCGGGCTACCTGCGCGTGCTGCTGCCGGATGCGCAGAACACCGACGTGCGCATCGGCCGCGTGCTGACGACCGCGCCGTTTCGCGGCGCGGGCCTCGGCAACGCGCTGATCTCGCGCGCGCTCGAGCACATCCGCGCGCAGTGGCCGGATACGCAGGTGAGCCTGCATGCGCAGGCCCACCTGCAGCACTTCTACGGGGCATTCGGCTTCGCGCCGAACTCGGACGTGCACGACGAGGACGGCATCCCGCACGTGTGGATGACCAGCGCGCGCGCCTGAAGCGCGGCGCGCCGTGCCGTCAGTGGGCGGCGCGCGTCACCGACGGGCGCTCCGCGCGCCGGGCGCCAGCGCGTTCGTCGATCAGACGGCCGCGCGCGGACAGCCGTAGCCAGTGCCGCAGCGCGATCAGCGCGCCGATCACGCTCATCATCGAACCCGGAATCCACAGCAGCAAGCCGCCGATCTGCTGGTCACGCAGCGGGCTGAGCCACGTGAAGGCGCGTCCGCAGATCGAGTAGATCGGATACAGCTCGTGCGGCGTGAAGAAGATCAGCGCGCCGAGCGCGATTTGCGGCGGGATCGCCGCGACGACGATCAGGATCCGGCGGCCCGGCGACAGCCGCGCGGGCGGGGCGGGACGCGGATCGACGACAAGCCACCAGAACAGCAGCCCGTCGATCACCATGCTCCAGTTCATCACGCGATACAGGCGCCAGTCGAGCATCGCGACGAAGTGGATCGGCGACAGCAGCCAGAAATAGATCAGCCCGACGAACAGCACGACCGCGACGACCGGATGGAACACCACGTCGAGCGTCACGCGCACGGGCGCCCACGCGAGCGCGGGGCGCACGAAGCGCTGCCGCCAGCGAAACGGAATGCCCGCGCGGATCGCCGCGCCCGGATACGCCAGTGCGATGAAGAACGGCCCGAGGTGATGCAGCACGAGGTGCTGCGCGCGGTGCAGGAAGAATTCGTGCTCGAAGAAGTAGTCGAGCCGCGTATGCAGCGCGATGTAGAGCGCCGTCAGCCCGAACCAGAACGAGAACTGCCGCAGCGGCGACACCTTCGCCTTCTTCACGCCGCGCGCGAACAGCACGGCGGCCGTCAGCACCGCGATGACCACGGTCGGCGACGGTTCCCACGGATCGAGCCAGTACAGGACGTTCATCGCGCGCGCATCACTTCGCCTGGGCCGGCGACTTCACGGCGAACGGCGTGTCGACCGTTTCGCCGTCGGAGAACTTCAGGCGCAGGCGCACGGTGTCGCCGGGCTTGATCGCGTGCTTCGGTTCCTCGAGCATGAAGTGATAGCCGCCCGGCGCGATGTCGACCTTGCCGCGCGCGGGGATCGTCAGCTTGTCGACCATTTCCATCTTCTGCGTCGAGCCGTTCGACACGGTCTGGTGCAGCATCGCCATCCCGTAGTCGGGGCTGTCGACGTCGACGAGATCGACCGGCTTGTCGCCCGTGTTGACGAGCGTCACGTAGCCGCCCGCGGGCAGTTGGTTCGGCAGCCAGCGCACCCACGCGTTCTGCGCGGTGATCGCGCCGGCGGCGTAGGCGTGCGCGCCGGTGCACAGTACGGCGAGGAGGGCGAACGTCTTGAGGGTCGTCTTCATGTCGGAGTTCGGGAGGGGGAGGCAGTGTCGATGATCCGGCGCACATCGGCGGCGATGGCGTCGGGCGAATCGCGGTCGGTCGCGAGCAAACGCGCGCGACCGTTCGCGTCGAAGATGTAGACGGCCGAGCTGTGCGTGACTTCGTAGCCGCCGGACGGATCGCGTTTTTCCATCTGGTACGCGACGCGATAGCGTTTCGCGAGCGATTCGATCTGGCCGTCGGTGCCGGTCAGGCCACGGGCGTGCGCGGCATCGAACGCGGCGACGTACGACTGCATCGCCTGCGGCGTGTCGCGCGCGGGATCGACCGAGACGAACAGGATGCGCACGTCGTTCGCCTGCGGGCCGAGCTTCGCGAGCACTTCCATCAGCCGCGCCATCGTTTCGGGACAGACGTCCGGACAGTGCGTATAGCCGAAATAGACGAGCGCGATGCGGCCGCGGAATGCGTTCGCGTCGATTGGATGGCCGTCGCCGCCGGTCAGCGTGAACGACAGGTCGGGCAGGTGGCCCGTGACGTTGGTCAGGTGCCAGTTCGGCTCGTCGTGCGTGCAGGCGGCGAGCGCGACGGCGGCGGTCAGCGCCGCGGCCGTGCGGACGAAGCGGGTGATGAGGCGGCGCCGGTGCGGCGCGGGACGGGCTGACGACATCCTGGGGCTCGATCGGACGGAACGGTCGTCGGCCGGCGCGGCGCCATGCGTCGCGCGGCCGACGGTTGCCGACTGTAGCGCAATTCCCGCGCCCGCGTCCTTTCGAAACCCGTACGGCACGGGCGAGCGGGGCAATATGTCGCAGTTGGCGCGGACGGTGGCGCGAGGTCCGCCATGCGCCGGTTTCGCCCATCTCGGTACGCAGGCGCGGTAAGATGCGCACAATTCCATTCTCGCAGCGGCGGCCGCGCGTTTGCAGGCCGCTCCTCAGACCATCGAATCGATGCAATCCGTTCCGGCTTCCCTGTCCCTGACCGATACCGCGTTCTTTTTCGACTTCGACGGCACGCTCGTCGAGCTGGCGCCGACGCCCGACAGTATTCACGTGCCGCCGTCGCTGCTGACGCTGCTCGATGAACTGCGGCGCCGCTCGCATGGCGCGCTCGCCGTCGTGTCGGGTCGCGGCATCGACAACCTCGACGCGTTCCTGAACATGCCGGACCTGCCGATCGCCGGCCTGCACGGCGCCGAGCGTCGCGACGCGAACGGCGACACGCAGCGCATCGGCTTCAACGACGACCGCCTGCTGCGCATCGAGCGCGAACTCGCGTCCGTCGTCGAGCGTCATCCGGGCATGCTGCTCGAAATCAAGGGGGCGGCCGTCGCGCTGCACTACCGCAATGCGCCCGAGCGCGAGCCGGCCGCGCGCGAAGCGGCCGAGCGCCTCGTCGCCGAATATGCGGATGCGTATGTGCTGCAGCCGGGCAAGATGGTGTTCGAGATCAAGCCAAAGGGTGTCGACAAGGGGCGCGCGCTGGCCGCGTTCCTCGACGAGCCGCCGTTCGCGGGCCGCGTGCCGCTGTTCGCGGGCGACGACCTGACCGACGAGAAGGGCTTCGCGGTGGTCAACGCGCGGGGCGGTCTGTCGATCAAGGTCGGCGCGGGCGAGACGTCGGCCCGCATGCGGCTCGACTCGGTCGACGCGCTGCACGCGCAGATCGCCCGCTGGCTTGGCGCGGAGCAGCCGGGCGCATGAGCCGACTGATCATCGTTTCAAACCGCGTCGCCCCGATTTCGGAAGGCGAACCGGCGGCGGGCGGCCTCGCGATCGGTGTCTACGATGCGCTGAAGGAGACGGGCGGCATGTGGTTCGGCTGGAGCGGCGAAGTGGTCGCATCCGGTGCGCCGCAGATCCGCATCGAGGAGCGCGGCCCCGTGACGTTCGCGACCGTCGGGCTGTCGCGCCGCGATTACGACCAGTACTACCGCGGTTTCTCGAACGCGACGCTGTGGCCCGCATTCCATTACCGCGCTGACCTGATCCAGTACGACCGCCACGAGTTCGACGGCTACCGCCGCGTGAACGTCTGGCTCGCGCAGCAGCTCGTGCCGCTGCTGCAGGACGACGACGTGATCTGGGTGCACGACTATCACCTGATCCCGTTCGCGCGTGCGCTGCGTGAGGCCGGCGTGAAGAACCGCATCGGCTTTTTCCTGCACATCCCGTTTCCGGCCGCGCAGGTGCTCGTCAACGTGCCGCCGCATCGCGAGCTCGTCGAGTCGCTGTGCGCGTTCGATTTGCTCGGCTTCCAGACCGAGCCCGACCTGCGCGCGTTCTGCGACTACATCGAGTTCGAGGCCGGCGGCGAAGTGGCGCGCGAAGGGCACACGGTGCGCGTGAGCGCGTTCGGCAACACGCTGCGCGCGGCCGCCTATCCGATCGGCGTGTATCCGGACGAGATCGCGTCGCTCGCGCAGGCGGCCGAGAACGGCAAGGCCGTGCGCACGCTCGCGACGTCGCTGCGCGGGCGCCAGTTGATCATGAGCGTCGACCGGCTCGATTATTCGAAGGGGCTCGTCGAGCGGTTCCGCGCGTTCGAGAAACTGCTGGAGCACCAGACGTCGATTCGCAACCGCGTGTCGTTCCTGCAGATCGCGCCGTCGACGCGCGCCGACCTGCGCGCGTACCAGGACATCCGCCTGCAGCTCGAAGCGGAGTCGGGGCGCATCAACGGCCGCTACGCGGAACTCGACTGGGCGCCGATCCTCTACATTCACCGCCAGTACGACCGGCAGGTGCTGGCCGCGCTGTACCGGCTGGCGCGCGTGGGTTTCGTCACGCCGTTGCGTGACGGAATGAACCTCGTCGCGAAGGAGTACGTGTCCGCGCAGAATCCGGACGATCCGGGCGTGCTGGTGCTGTCGCGCTTCGCGGGGGCCGCGCGCGAGCTGACGGGCGCGCTGATCGTCAATCCGATCGACATCGACGGGATGGCCGATGCGCTGTCGCAGGCGCTGACGATGCCGCTCGCCGAGCGGCGCGCGCGTTATGCGGACATGATCGCGCAGCTGCGCGAGAACAACGTGTCGGTGTGGCGCGACAACTTCCTGCGCGACCTGCAGCGCGTGTAGCCGGCGCCGCGCGATGCCATTAAAAAAAGCCGCCGTGCTTCGCACAGGCGGCTTTTTTATCGGTTGCGTGCCGCGGCGTCAGGCCACGCGTTCGCCGGTCGGCGCGGTGCCGTCGGGCGCGTGATGGCGGCCGTGCTGCTTCGCAAGCAGGTCGCGGTACAGACCCGGACGGTTGCGCAGCACATCGGGGCTGCCGTCGTCGATCACCTTGCCGTTGCTCATCACGATGATCCGGTCGAAGTTGCGCAGCGTCGACAGCCGGTGCGCGATCGCGATCACCGTGCGGCCGACCATCAGGCGGTCGAGCGCGCTCTGGATCGCTTCCTCGGACGAGCTGTCGAGTGCGGACGTCGCTTCGTCGAGCAGCAGGATCGGCGCGTCCTTCAGGATCGCGCGCGCGATCGCGATGCGCTGGCGCTGGCCGCCCGACAGCTTGACGCCGCGGTCGCCGACGATCGTGTCATAGCCTTCCGGCATCGCTTCGATGAACTCCGCGCAGCGCGCGTCGCGCGCGGCGGCGAGCACTTCGTCGCGGGTCGCGTCGGGGCGGCCATAGGCGATGTTGTCGTAGATCGTCCGGTGCAGCAGCGAGATGTCCTGCGGCACGAGCGCGATCGCGTGGCGCAGGCTGTCCTGCGTGATCACCTTCACGTCCTGGCCGTCGACCTTCACGACGCCGTCCTGCGTGTCGTAGAAGCGCTGCAGCAGCGCGAGCACGGTCGACTTGCCGGCGCCCGACTTGCCGATCAGGCCGACGCGCTGGCCCGGCTCGATATGGAGGTCGAAGTGGTCGAGGATCGCGCGGCGGTGCGGATACGCGAACGTCACGCGCTCGAAGTCGACGCGCCCGCCGGTGGCCGCCAGCGGCTGCGCGTCGGAGCGGTCCGGCATCCCGTGCGGTTCGAGCAGCGTCTTCACGGCTTCGGACAGGCGCGCGACGTGCTGCGTGACGTCGACGAGCGCGACTGCGAGGTCGCGCGTGCCGTGCAGGATCGTGAAGCCGAGCGAGCTGACGAGCACGATGTCGCCCGACGTCGCGCGGCCCTGGTCCCACAGCCACAGCGCCCAGCCGAGCAGGCCGGCCGACAGCATCGCGGTGATCACCGCATGCAGCAGCCGCAGCTTCTCGAGATAGAACAGGCTTTGCTGGCGCGCGTCCATCTCCGCCTTGATCGTCGCGCTGAAGCGCTTCTGTTCGCGCAGCGTCATCCCGAACGCACGCACGAGCCCCATGTTGCCGATCACGTCGACGAGCTCGCCGTCGACCGCCGCGGCCTTGGCCGCGAATGCGTGGTGGCGCGCCGAGCCGCGCCCGGCCAGCTTGAACAGGATGATGGACAGCACGGCCGAGCAGCCGAGCAGGCCGGCGGCCATCAGCGGATTGACGACGATGATCATCAGGATCGCGCCCATCACCGCGATACACGGCGGCAGCACGTTCCACGCCATCGTGTTCTCCGACGTATAGACCGCGTTCGACGTGGCCGTGATGCGGCTTGCGAGCGTGCCCGGCTGCTTTTCCGAGTAGTAGGTCGGCGAATGGCCGATCAGGTACTGGAACAGGTCGCGTCGCAGGTCGCCGGTGACCGTGACGAACGTGTGCGCGGCGGCCCAGCCGCCGACCCGCCACAGCAGGTTGTCGGCCGCGATCAGCCCGACGAGCAGCGCGAACGAGCTCCACAGCGGGCCCGGATGATGGCGCCCGGTCGCCAGCACGTCGATCAGGTGCTTGATCGCATATTGCGAGCCGAGCGCGCAGCCGACGGCGGCCAGCACGCTGCAGAGCACGACGAGGTGGGCAACGGGATGCAGGCGAATGTAGCGGAACAGGAACGCGATCGGCCGGTGCGCGTAGCTCGAGAGCTTCGCGTTGTGGGCGTTGCGCTGGGCGGGGGTAAGAGATTCCAAAATATGCGTGCGGTGATTCGGTGATTGAGCGTTGCGGCTGGATCGCATGCCGGCGTGCGCCCGGACTGAATAATCCGGCATTGTAAACAAGGCCTGCGTCGCGCTGCGCGAATCTTGCCTTGGCCAGAGGCTCGCGATCGATTTTGAGATAAAATCCGGCATCCCGTCTTGCTTTATGTGCCGGAATCACGCTGCCGGCACTCACGGGTGACAAGGATCGCCAAAAGGGCCTTCCACTCTAGAACGGACACCCGAGTCCGCGGGTTGCAAAGTGTTGCGCCTTTGTAACAAAGTAAAGTGTTTGAAATGTTGTGCGTCGTCTCGGGATTAACCCTAGATAATCGGCTCCGGGGTCGATTCCAGGTTTTTTACGAACCCCTGTCAACGGGTCCTCGTTTCAAACGTTCTATGCCTGTCGCGTCGCCGACGCTCCTTGAGCAGCGCGGGTTCGACGCCCCGGCAGGCTGATTCGTCCGACCGTCGGACGAAATGCATCCAGCCCGGACCGCCGGCAGGTTGCCGACCCATACCTGGTTTTTAGCCGATTTTTTAGGAGTTACGCATGCGAATCGCCCAAATCGCTCCGTTGCACGAAGCAGTCCCCCCGAAGCTTTACGGTGGTACCGAGCGAGTGGTGTCCTATCTGACCGAAGCACTTGTCGAGATGGGGCATGACGTCACGCTCTTCGCGAGCGGCGATTCGCAAACCTCCGCCAAGCTCGAAGCGTGCTGGCCGCAGGCGCTGCGCCTCGACCCGACGATCCGCGACGTGATGGCCCCGCACATGCTGCTCCTCGAGCAGGTGCGCCGCCGCGCGGAAGAGTTCGACGTCCTGCACTGCCACATCGACTACTACCCGTTCTCGCTGTTCTCGCGCCAGCCGGTCCCGCATCTGACGACGATGCACGGCCGTCTCGACCTGCCGGAACTGCAGCCGATCTTCAACGCGTTCAGCGACGTGCCGGTCGTGTCGATCTCCGACAACCAGCGCATCCCGCTGCCGCAGGCAAACTGGCTGTCGACCGTGTACCACGGCCTGCCGGAAAACCTGCTGACGCCGATCCCGAACGTGAAGCCGAGCTATCTCGCGTTCCTCGGCCGCATCTCGCCGGAAAAGCGCGTCGACACCGCGATCCGCATCGCCGAGCAGGCCGGCCTGCCGATCAAGATCGCCGCGAAGCTCGACAAGGCTGACCGCGCGTACTACGAAGAGAAGATCAAACCGCTGTTCGCGCTGCCGCACGTCGAGTATATCGGCGAAATCAGCGAGTCGGAAAAGACCGAATTCCTGGGCAACGCGCACGCGCTGCTGTTCCCGATCGACTGGCCGGAGCCGTTCGGCCTGGTGATGATCGAGGCGATGGCATGCGGCACGCCGGTGATCGCGTTCAAGCGCGGCTCGGTGCCGGAAGTGATCGACAACGGCGTGTCGGGCTTCGTCGTCGAAGACGAACTGTCGGCCGTCGCGGCGCTCAAGCGCCTCGATACGCTGCCGCGCGAGAAGGTGCGGGCCGCGTTCGAAGCGCGCTTCTCGTCGAAGGTAATGGCGCAGAATTACGTGAAGGGCTACGAGGAACTGCTGCGCCAGAAGCGCCGCACGGTGCTGCGCGAAGTCAACGCAAGCTGATGCCGGGCCGCCGGCCGCACTGCGGTTGAGGCCCTCATCGACGCCCCGCCCGGGACCCCGGCGGGGCGTTGTCACATCTGCGCGCGGATCTGTTGTATTCTCGCCGCGCCCGACGCCGCGAACGGCCCCGGAAGGTGGCCGGCACGCCATCCGGCCATCTGTCCAGACGGTAATGTCCCTATAATGGCCGTGCCGTGAAATCCGGCCCCGCACGAACATCGAGAGGAGAGCTGTCTTGGCGAGAACGAAAACGACGCGCGCAGCGCCGGCCCCCGGCGCCGGCGTGATCTTCGCATTGCGCGCGATCGGTCTCGTGCTGTTCGCGCGCTGGCTGTTCTCGATGTCCCAGATGGGCTATCGCGCGTCGCTGTCGGCGATGGTGTCGTCGCCCTGGGCGTTCGTCTATCTCGTGCTGATCTTCCTGCTGCTCGCGCTGCCGGGCGCCGCCGCGCGTGCCGAGCGGCCGTTCCATCCGCTGCCGCAGTGGCTGCGCCAGGCGCTGCGGGTGTTCGCGCTGATCGGTTTCCTGTTTGCCGTCTGGTCGATCGGCGCGTTCGCGTGGGCGGCCGGCTGGCGTCCTGCGCTGCACGCGGTGACGGCAACCAACGGCTGGCTCGTCGCCGCGCCGGCGCTGTATGCGGCGATCGTGTGGATGTGCCGGCCGCGGCCGCTGTGGCGGACCAACGTGGCAGCGCGCCGTTTCGCGGTCGGCCGCTACGCGATCTCGCTCGATACGCTCACACGTACCGCGATCGTCTGGATGGAGAGCCGCAAGGTCGGCCAGTACGACGCGCGCGAACTCTCCGTGCGCTGGCCCGGCCAGGGTACGCCGGTAGCGGGCGAGCAGGGTGCGCAGCCGGCCGCCGTGCCGCCGCGTCGCGGCAGCCTGTTCCGGCGGCCGAAGGTCGAGCTGCTGTGGGATTCGCCGGCGGCCGTCGGCCATAACCGGCAGATCGTGATGCGCGCGCCGCTCGTGACCGAGGGCGACCGCGTCGCGGTGCTCGCGCTCGACGCGGCGCTCAAGCAGATCGTCTGACAAGGCCTGCGCGGCGCGCGGGCGACAAGGAGGCGCGATGATCGTCCGCTGGTTGCTGGCAGCCGTTCACCTGATGGCGTTCGGCGTCGCGTTCGCCGCGATCGCGGGGCGCAACCGCGCGCTGCGCCGGGTCATCGCGTCGGCGCAGGCCGCCGACCTGCCCGGCGTGTTCAAGGCCGATGCGGCCTGGGGATTGTCCGCGCTGGTGCTGATCGCGACGGGGCTCACGCGCGCATTCGGCGGCTTCGAGAAAGGCGCCGCGTATTACCTTCACGAGCCACTCTTTCACCTCAAGATGACCGCGCTCGTGCTGATCCTGCTGCTCGAGGTCGTGCCGATGCTCGGACTGATCCGCTGGCGCACCGCCGCGCGGCGGCAGCAGATGCCGGATCTCGGCCGCGCACGGACCTATGTGCGGATCGGCCACTGGCAGGCCCTGCTCGTGATGGTGATCGTGATTGCCGCGTCGGGGATGGCGCGGGGGATCTGGGCAGCCGGGCAGCTTTGACCGGCTGATAGCGCTGGTTGCCGTTGCCGGGCCCGGTTCTATCGCGACCGGCGGGCCGTGGCCGCCCGAATTCCGATTCCTTTTCATGCCGGCAGGCTTTTCCCGCCCGGCACCCGCCGATGCGCGGGCGAACCGACGCATCTCCTTCTCACCGGGTGGACCCGCCGCCCGGTTCGTCCCCGCGCTCAGCGCACGAGGCAGGGGCGCTTGTTGTTGAACGTCCACCCCGGAATCAGATACTGCATCGCCGCCGCATCGTCGCGCGCGCCGAGCCCGTGCTGTTTGTACAGCTCGTGCGCGACCGCGACCGCATCCATGTCGATGTCGATGCCGAGGCCCGGCCGCTTCGGCACTTCCACGAGCCCGTTCTCGATCTTCAGCGGTTCGCGCGTCAGCCGTTCGCCGTCCTGCCAGATCCAGTGCGTGTCGATCGCGGTGACTTGCCCGGGCGCCGCGGCCGCGACGTGCGTGAACATCGCGAGCGACACGTCGAAGTGGTTGTTTGAATGCGAACCCCACGTGAGGCCCCAGTCGCGGCACATCTGCGCGACGCGCACCGAGCCCTGCATCGTCCAGAAGTGCGGGTCGGCGAGCGGGATGTCGACGGCCTGCAACTGCACCGCGTGGCCCATCTGGCGCCAGTCGGTCGCGATCATGTTGGTGGCCGTCGGCAGCCCGGTCGAGCGGCGGAATTCGGCCATCACCTCGCGGCCCGAGTAGCCGTTCTCCGCTCCGCACGGATCTTCCGCATAGGCGAGCACGTGGTGCAGGTCGCGGCACAGCCGCACCGCCTCGTCGAGCGACCACGCGCCGTTCGGATCGAGCGTCACGCGCGCTTCGGGGAAACGCTCGGCCAGCGCCGTCACGGCTTCGATCTCGCGCGCGCCTTCGAACACACCGCCCTTCAGCTTGAAGTCGTTGAAACCGTAGCGCGCGTGCGCGGCTTCGGCGAGGCGCACGACCGCCTCGGGCGTCAGCGCGGCCTCGTCGCGCACGCGGGTCCAGTCGTCGGTCGCGCCGCGGCCGTCGCGATAGGGCAGCGCGGTCTTGCTGCGATCGCCGACGTAGAACAGGTAGCCGAGCATCTCGACGCGCTCGCGCTGCTGCCCTTCGCCGAGCAGCGCGGCCACGGGCACGCCGAGATGCTGGCCGAGCAGGTCGAGCAGCGCGGCTTCGAGCGCGGTGACCGCGTGAATCGTGGTGCGCAGGTCGAAGGTCTGCAGGCCGCGGCCGCTCACGTCGCGATCGGCAAAGGTGCGCCGCACGTCGTTGAGCACCGCGTGGTAGTTGCCGACCGGCTGGCCGACGACGAGCGCGCGCGCATCTTCGAGCGTGCGGCGGATGCTTTCGCCGCCCGGCACTTCGCCGACGCCGGTCCGGCCCGCGCTGTCCTTCAGGATCACGAGGTTGCGGGTGAAGAACGGACCGTGCGCGCCGCTCAGGTTGAGCAGCATGCTGTCGTGGCCGGCGACCGGAATGGCTTGCAGCTCGACGATGCGCGGCGTGTCGTGGGAAGGCGAGGCAGTGACGGCGTTCATGGCGGCGATGGCAAAAGAGTGGGCGATGCCGTGCGGCAAAATCTTTGCCGCGCGCGGCGGGAGGTGCGATCATTCGACAACCGACGTGCGCGGCGCGCAAGCCCCCGCATGTCGACAGCAACCCGAACGGGCGGGAGCGACCAGCTCGATGCCGATATCGCGCAGAAGCGCGAAGGTCGGCCGATCGCGAACCACGGGACCGGGCAGGCGCCGATGTGCGTGCCTCGGTCAACAGGAGATCCGTGTCGCGATCATCAGTCGTCGGATGACTTGTGACGCAGTATAATGAATCATCGGCGTTCGCTCAAACCCCGCGTAAACCCTCGGCTCACATTACGATCATTCAAAAAGGAACCGGCCTCATGTCCGTGCCCACGCTTCCCGCAGCGCCGCGCCGTCGCGCACGCAGCCTCGCACAAGATGTCGTCGACGCGCTGACCGCGCAGATCGAAAACGGCACGCTGCGTCCCGGCGACAAGCTGCCGACCGAAACCGAAGTCATGGCGGCGCAGGGCGTCAGCCGCACGGTCGTGCGCGAAGCGATCTCGCGGATGCAGGCGAGCCACCTCATCGAGACGCGCCACGGCATCGGCAGCTTCGTGCTCGAACCGTCGCGCCGCCAGGCGCTCGGCATCGATCCCGCGACCATCATGACGCTGCGCGACGTGCTCGCGGTGCTCGAGCTGCGCATCAGCCTTGAAAGCGAATGCGCGAGTCTCGCCGCGCAGCGCGCGAACGACACCGACCTCGCCGCGCTGCGGCGTGCGCTCGACGCGATCGCGTCGGGGGCGGGTGGCGGGCGCGACACCGCGCAGCTCGACTTCAACTTCCACCTGCAGATTGCGCAGTCCACCGGCAACCGCTACTTCGTCGACATCATGACGCAGCTCGGCGCGTCGATCATCCCGCGCACGCGCGTGAATTCGGCGCGCTTCGCCGGCGACGACCTCGAGCGCTATGTCGGCCGGCTCAATCACGAGCACGAGGACATCTACGAGGCGATCGCGCGTCACGATCCGGAAGCCGCGCGCGCCGCGATGCGCACGCACCTGACCAATAGCCGCGAGCGGCTGCGCCGCGCGCACGAGGCGGCCGAGGCGGAACGCGACACGCAGGCCAGCTGACGCGACGCCGCCTGCACGGCCCGCGCGTCGCGACGGGCCGTGGCGGTCATCACCTCAACATCGGACATCGTATGAGATCGGCGCAATGGCGCCAATCGTTTCGCGGCCGCAGCACCTTCGCCTGTTCCCGCATCGTTTGAAGGGTGGCCGGGCGGCGTTCCCACCGCCCGTCACGCCCGGGCGGCCTGGCTAACCCAGGTCGCCCGTCCGGTCCGATCAGCCCCCCTTCGTCACGATCGTCTTCCACGCGCCGTTCTTCACCTGATACAGCGTCGACATCCCGCTCTTCAGCGAGCCGTCGTTCGCGAACGAGATCCGGCCGGTGATGCCCTCGAAGTCGATCTTCTTCAGCGCCGGACGGTAGACCTTCGGATCAGTCGAGTTGGCGGCCTGCATCGCCTTGATCGCGGCCCAGGTCGCGTCGTAGCCGAACTGCGCGTACGACAGCACGTCGACGCCGAAGCGCTTCTTGAACCGCTGCTCGAAATCCTTGCCCTGCGGCAGTTCGTCCAGCGGACGCCCGTATTCCCACGCCATCGCGCCTTCCGCGGCCGGGCCGGCGATCTTGATGAACTCGTTGTCCTTCACGCCGCCGCCGCCGACGAACTTCGCGTTCAGCCCGAGCTGGCGCATCTGCTTGACGAAGTTCGCGGCGAGCGAATCAAGGCCGCCGAAGAAGATCAGGTCGGGGTTCTTGCCCTTCAGGCTCGTGATCTGCGCACGGAAATCGACCGCCTGGTTGCTGGTGAACTCGCGGCCGATGATGTTGCCGCCGGCCGCCTTCACGGCCTTCTCGAACTCGTCCGCCTCGCCCTGGCCGAACGCGGTGCGGTCGTCGATGATCGCGATGCGCTTCGCCTTGGTCACGTCGACCGCGTACTTGCCCGCGTTGCCGGCGTTCTGGCCGTCGGTCGCGATCACCATGAACATGTTCGCGAGCCCGCGCGACGTGAGCGTCGGGTTGGTCGCGGCCGGATCGATCACCGGGATGCCGGCCTTGTCGTAGACCACCGACGCCGGAATCGTCGTCCCGGAGTTGAAGTGGCCGACCACCACCGACACGTTCTGGTCGATGAGCGCCTGCGCGGCCTGCACGCCGATGCGCGGGTCGGCCTGGTCGTCCTGCACGATGAGGTTGAAGTGCGCGGGCTTGCCGGCGATCTGTATCTTCTGCGCGGCGGCATCGTCGAGCGCGAGCTGCACGCCGTTCTGAAGATCCTTGCCGTAGCCGGCGTTCACGCCTGTGAGCGGCGCGGCGAAGCCGACCTTCACGTCGGTCGCGTCGGCGGCCCGGGCGGCCTGTTGCGAGAGGAGGGCAAAGGCGGAGATGACCGATACCGACAACAGGGAATGACGGAATTTCATGTTCGTTCCTCTTGTTCTACACCAGCGGGTGGATACCGCACGCAGCCGGCGGGCCGGACGCGTGCGACGGGTGGGCGGTTCGACCGCTTCTCGGAATCGGGCGGGGAGGTCGGCATGCTGATGATTCCCGGAAGAATCTCCCGTCAGGCTCGGCGAGGAGCCCCGATCGTATCGATATATAGGTCGCCGATATGCACGGGTCTTGGCAATTTGCCGCGCATTCGATGCGGATTTGCGCATAGCTTCCGCGCGTGCGCGGGCGGCCGGTATCGGGAGTTTCCCGCCACGAACGGACGGGAGGCAGGATGGGCGGCGCAGCCCCGGTGGGGCCGCGCCGCGTTCGACGTCGTCAGTCGGACAGGGCGTCCGATGCGGCTTCGGCGTCGTCGTGCGACGCGTTCGTGCGGATGGCCGGGTCGCTCGTGCTCGGGCGGCCGGTTTCGACGTGGCCCGCGAAGCGGCGCAGGAAGCCGAGCGGACGGCCGTCGCTGACGGTCAGGTCGTACCAGCCGTGACTGCCGCGCAGATCCCAGTAGTCGTCGACGTGCGCGCCCGGTGCGAGGTCGAACGTGCGCGCGCGGCCGTGGCCGTACGCGTTCGTCACCTTGAGCTGCACGGCCTTGTGGCCGCGGTTCATCAGGCGCAGCGTGATGTTGCCGTTCGCGACGTCGTAGCCGTAGATCACCTCGGGGTTCACGCTCGCGCTGCCGACGCCGGTCGCGAACGGGCCGCGAAAATGGCAGTAGAAGCCATTCGGGCCGTACACGTCGAGGTCGTACAGGCCGAGCGACGCCGCGGCGCTCCACGTATCGGCGACCCGCTTGCCGGCTTCGACCGTGTACGCCCACGGGCCGTCGAGGCGGTTGCGCGACTGCACCTGGAATGCCGCGCCCGCGCGGCCGGTGTTCGCGAAGGTCAGCCGGAACAGGCCGTTCGCGGCTTCGACGCGGCCGTGCACGAACAGCTCGTACGGCAGTGCGCGTGCCGGACGCAGCCCGGCCTCCTGTTTCGGCAGCTTCTGCAGCACCGGCGGCACCGGGATGTAGTCGGGGTGGCGCACGCGGTCGGGCGGCGCATAGCCGCTCGTGTCGGGCAGCGTCGGCCATGCGGCGTCGGCGGTCGCGAATTCGAACGCCGACGTCAGGTCGCCGCACACCGTACGGCGCCACGGCGACACGTTGGCGGCCGTCACCGGATACTGCGCGCCGAAGCGCGCTTCGATGAATTGCAGCAGCGACGTGTGATCGAAGGTCTGCGAGCAGACCCAGCCGCCCTTGGTCCACGGCGACACGACCAGCATCGGCACGCGCGGCCCGAGCCCGTACGGGCCGGCCATGTGCGACGCGTCGCCGGCGAACACCTCGTTGGTCGTTGCGACCGTCGACAGCCCGTTGTCGCGTGACTGCGGCGCGAACGGCGGCGGCACGTGGTCGAAGAAGCCGTCGTTCTCGTCGTAGGTGATGAAGAGTGCGGTCTTGCTCCACACGTCCGGATTCGACACGAGCACCTTCAGCACCTGCTCGATGTACCACGCGCCGTAGTTGGCCGGCCAGTTCGAGTGTTCCGAGTACGCTTCCGGCGCGCAGATCCACGATACCTGCGGCAATGTGCCGTTCTTCACGTCCTGCTGCAGCACGTCGAACAGCGTACCGCCGGCGCTGATGTTGGTGCCGGTGCGCGCCTTGTCGTACAGCGGCGTGCCGGGCAGCGCGCTGCGGTACTGGTTGAAGTAGAGCAGCGCGTTGTCGCCGTAGTTGCCGATGTACGGGTTCTGCGTCCAGCCCCACGAGCCGTTCGCGTCGAGCCCGGTGCCGACGTCCTGGTAGATCTTCCACGACACGCCGGCCTGCTCGAGCACTTCCGGATAGGTCGTCCAGCCGTAGCCCGTTTCCTCGTTGCCGAGCACCGGGCCGCCGCCCTTGCCGTCGTTGCCGACGTAGCCGGTCCACATGTAGTAGCGGTTCGGGTCGGTCGAACTCGGGATCGCGCAGTGGTACGCGTCGCAGATCGTGAATGCGTCGGCGAGCTGGTAGTGGAACGGGATGTCGTCGCGCTTCAGGTACGCCATCGTCGTGGTGCCCTTGTTCGGCACCCACTGGTCGTAGCGGCCCTTGTTCCACGCGGCGTGCATGTCCTGCCAGCCGTGCGGCAGGTCCTGCAGGAACTGCAGGCCGAGCTTGTCCGCGCCCGGGTGAAACGGCAGCAGCTCGGCCGGGCCGACCGGCTGATGGAACACCGACTTGCCGTTCGCGAGGCGCAGCGGGCGAGGATCGCCGAAGCCGCGCACGCCGCGCATCGTGCCGAAGTAGTGGTCGAACGAGCGGTTCTCCTGCATCAGGATCACGATGTGTTCGATATCGCGGATGGTACCGGTACGGCGGTTCGCCGGAATCGCAAGCGCATCGCGGATCACGGGCGGGAACAGGTTCAGCGCGGCGGCGCCGGCAGTGCCGGCGGCGACGCGCAGGAAGTCACGACGGTTCGATCGGGTCATGGTCGTTATCGTGCGTAAAGGAGGGGAGCCGATTGGCGGGACATGCGGGAAAAGTCGGCGCGTCCGGGCGCAGGATGCGGCTGCGCTGGTCGTGCCCTCGCGAGCATAGCGAAAAATCGGTGTCATTCATGTGAAGTCCGAAAACGTTTGCACGCGCGGACCGGACAGGACCTGGACGGCATTGCGCCGGTGATCGAACTGTGGGGGAGAGGCGAGGGCGGCAGCGCGCGCGGCACGCCGGAGAAGCGGGAGATACCGGGGGATTCGGGGGGATTCGGAGGATTCAGGGCCGATGCGGGCGCATCACGCGTCAGTCACCCACGCGCCGAACCATTCACTCGGGCGCGCGATTTCGTCCTGCGCGGCGACGAGTTCGAGCTCGTAGCGGCGCGCGTCGTAGGTCGCCTTCACGACCGCGTGCACGGCCGCGAGCGTGTGCTCGAACGCGGCGCGCACCGAGTCGCCACGCAGCCGGCGCGCGACGAAAATGGCGCTGGTGAGATCGCCGACGCCGACCGGATGGCGCGGAAACGCATACAGCGGGCGCTGGCCGATCCACGCTTCGGTTTCGGTGACGGCGAGCATGTTGAAGCGGTCGGCCGGGCTGTTGCGGTCGTGCAGGTGCTTGACGAGGACGATCTTCGGCCCGCGGCGGATCAGCGCGCGGCAGGCGTCGACGGCTTCGGCGACGGTCTCGATGCGCCGCCCGGCGAGCTTCTGCAGCTCCGTGTGGTTCGGCGACATGCCGTCCGCGAGCGCCGGCATCTCCTGGACGATGAATTCCTCGACGCCGGGTTCGGGCCGCACGCCGCCCGTCTGGCCCATCGCCGGATCGCAGAAGTACCACGCGTTCGGGTTCATCGCCTTCACCGTGCGCACGATCTCGACCGTCGCGCGCGCCTGCGGCGGCGAGCCGACGAAGCCGGACAGCACCGCGTCGCAGCGCTTGAGCGCGCCGATCGCGGCGACGCCGTCGACGAGCTGCTCCATCTTCGCCGCGTCGATCGCGCTGCCGGCCCAGTGGCCGTACTGCATGTGATTCGACAGCTGGACGGTGTTGAGCGGCCAGACGTTGACGCCGAGGCGCTGCATCGGGAACACGGCCGCGCTGTTGCCGGCGTGTCCGTAGATCACGTGCGACTGAATGCTGAGGACGTTTTTCATGAGTGTTCGCCTGCAGGCGTTTCAGGGTCACGACACACGATACCCGAGTTCGTCGCGCGCGCGGAAGTCGCACGGCCATCGAGTGTTGCGCGCCGTCGTCAGCACGACCGCGTAGAATCGCGGGGCGCGAAGCCGCCCGGTTGCGCGCGTGCATTTCCCCTTACCGTGATCGCCATGCTCTCGATTTGCAAGATGTTGTCCCTCGCGCGCGCCGCCGTGCTCGGCGCCGGCGTCGCCGCGGCATGCGCGACCTCGGCCGTGGCCGCCGCTCCGGCGCCGGCCGGCAACGACGGGCCCGCGTACGGCCCCCGCCTGGAAGGTTTCGCCTATCCGGAGCCGGTGCACCGCTACGCGTTCGTGTCGCAGCGCGAAACCCTCGAGATGATGTACATGGACGTGCAGCCGGCGCACCCGAACGGCCGCACCGTCGTGCTGCTGCATGGGAAGAACTTCTGCGCGGCGACCTGGGAGGACACGATCGGCGTGCTGAGCCGCGCCGGCTACCGCGTGATCGCGCCGGACCAGATCGGCTTCTGCAAGTCGTCGAAGCCCGAACGCTACCAATACAGCTTCCAGCAGCTCGCGCGCAATACGCATGCGCTGCTCGAGTCGATCGGCGTGAAATCGGCGACGATCGTCGGCCATTCGACGGGTGGAATGCTCGCGATGCGCTATGCGCTGATGTATCCGAAGGCGACCGAGCAGCTCGTGCTGGTGAACCCGATCGGCCTCGAGGACTGGAAGGCGCTCGGCGTGCCGCCGCTGCCGGTCGACTACTGGTATGCGCGCGAACAGAAGACGAACGCCGACGGGATCCGCCGCTACGAACAGGCGACCTACTACGCGGGCAAGTGGTCGCCGTCGTACGAGCGCTGGGTGCAGATGCTCGCCGGCATGTATCGCGGCCCGGGCCGCGACGCGGTCGCGTGGAACTCGGCGCTGATCTACGACATGATCCTCACCCAGCCGGTGGTGTACGAACTCGGCGCGATCCGCGTGCCGACGCTGCTGCTGATCGGCGACAAGGACACGACCGCGATCGGCAAGGAGGTGGCACCGCCCGACGTGCACGCGAAGCTCGGCCATTACCCGGAACTCGCGAAGCGTACGCAGGCGGCGATCCCCGGCGCGCAGCTCGTCGAATTCCCGGCGCTCGGCCACGCGCCGCAGATCCAGGACCCGGACGCGTTCCACAAGGCGCTGCTCGACGGGCTGGAGGCGGTGCACCCGTCGTGACGTGACGGCGGGCGCACGCGCCGGCGGCCGCGCCTGTCCGGTCAGCGGGTTTCGTTCGCGAGTTCGTCGCGGATCTGCGCCGCCAGCTCGAACGAGCGCACCCGCGCGGCGTGATCGTAGATCTGCGCGGTGATGATCACCTCGTCCGCACCCGTCTGGGCAATCCGGTCGCGCAGCTTGTCACGCACTGTGTCGCGTGAGCCGACGGCCGCGAACGACAGCGCGTGCGCGACGTTCGCGAGTTCGAATTCACTCGCCTCGAGTGCGTCGACGGGCGGCGGCAGCTTGCCCGGCGTGCCGCGGCGCAGGTTGATGAACTGCTGCTGCAGCGACGTGAAGAGGCGCCGCGCCTCGTCGTCGGTATCGGCCGCGAACACGTTGATGCCGACCATCGCATGCGGCTTCGGCCACGCGGCCGACGGCCGGTACTGCGCGCGATAGAGTTCGAGCGCGCGCATCAGGTAGTCCGGCGCGAAGTGCGACGCGAACGCGAACGGCAGCCCGAGCATCGCGGCGAGCTGCGCGCTGAACAGACTCGAACCCAGCAGCCACACGGGCACGTCCAGCCCCGCGCCGGGCACCGCGCGCACGCGCTGGCCAGGCACCGGTTCCGCGAAGTAGCGCTGCAGCTCGGCGACGTCGTCCGGAAACGAGTCGGCGCTGCCGATCAGGTCGCGGCGCAGCGCGCGCGACGTGGTCTGGTCGGTGCCGGGCGCACGGCCGAGGCCGAGGTCGATGCGCCCCGGATACAGCGACGCGAGCGTGCCGAACTGTTCGGCGATCACGAGCGGCGCATGGTTCGGCAGCATGATCCCGCCCGAGCCGACGCGGATCGTCTTCGTCGCGCCCGCGACATGACCGATCACGACGGCGGTCGCCGCGCTCGCGATGCCGGGCATGTTGTGATGTTCGGCGAGCCAGTAGCGCCGGTAACCGAGGCGCTCCGCGTGCTGCGCGAGATCGACGGTATTGCGGAAGGCCTGCGCGGCGTCCGCACCGGCAGGAATGGGGGCGAGATCAAGTACAGAAAACGGAATCATCGGTGGCCTTCTAAAGGGAGGGGCGCGGTGATGCGCATGCGCAACAAATGTCGACGATTTTGCCAAAGGGTTCCGGAACGCGCTGGCGACGCACGGATACCCATGCGCCTTTCAGGGGCGCAAGCTTGTGTCGGGTGGTATGTCGTGATCGTTGCAAAAATCAATCCAATCCCCAAATAATTACTAATCTTTACGGGGATTGGACATGTCTTCGCACCGACATACAAATTTCCACGAAACGTTTGATTTTGAAGACTGCAATACGCCTGCAAAGTGCTTACGCTAGCGTGAACGTAGTGGCACCAGAATGGTTTCCCGGCCGTACAGCTTTGCCGAAATCGCACTAGTCCGTTTCGCGTGCCGTCCGAGCGCGGGCTGGCTTGGACTGCTAAAATCCGGCGCCTGTCCATGTTGTGCCGATGATCGCCATTCGAATCTTCCCGCATCCCGTCCGGGCACCGCGCGGAGATGTGCCACGCGAAGCCGGGGCCGGTCGCTTTCGGGGAATGGGCCGAGCCTCCCCATTACACAGACGCTGCTGGAACAAGGAGTCGGGTCGTGCCCGCGTTCGTTGCTGTCGGAATACCCAATCACGTTCAACCAGGTTCGATCGATCGGCAGCGCGCCCGCGTCGCCGGGGGGCGTCGCGCATGACGCCGACCGTCACGCTGCTCGACTGGCTCCTGCTCGTGTTCACGCTGGCCGCGTCCGGCTACGCGCTCGCCGCGGCCTTCGCGCCGCGCCCGCGCACGCCGCGCACCGCCGCGCGCGACGGCTTCGAGCCCGTCAGCGTGCTCAAGCCGCTGTGCGGCGCCGAGCCGCACCTGTACGAGAACCTCGCGACGTTCTGCGAGCAGCGCCACCCGCGCCATGAAGTGCTGTTCGGGGTCGCGTCGGCGACCGATCCGGCCGTCGCCGTCGTCGAGCGGTTGCGCGCCGACTATCCGGAGTGCGATATCACGCTCGTGATCGACGCGCGCGTGCACGGCAAGAACCTGAAGGTCAGCAACCTGATCAATCTGGCCGAACGCGCGAAGTACGGCCGCATCGTGATCGCGGACAGCGACATCGCGGTGCAGCCGGACTATCTGGAGCGCGTGACGGCGCCGCTCGCCGACGCGTCGGTCGGTGTCGTCACGTGTCTGTATCATGCGCGCAGCGTCGGCGGGTTCTGGACGCGGATCGGCGCGCAGTTCGTCGATGCCTGGTTCGCGCCGTCGGTGCGGATCGCGCACCTCGGCCGCTCGAGCCGCTTCGGCTTCGGCGCGACGCTCGCGCTGACGCGCGACACGCTCGACCGGATCGGCGGTTTGCTCGCGCTGAAGGACGAGCTGGCCGACGATTTCTGGCTCGCCGAACTGCCGCGCCGCCTCGGGCGACGCACCGTGCTGTCCGAGGTCGAGGTCGCGACCGACGTGATCGAGCCGTCGTTCGGGCCGCTCTGGCACCGCGAGACGCGCTGGCTACGCACGATCCGTTCGCTGAATCCGACCGGCTTCACGTTCCTGTTCATCACGTTTACCGCGCCGTGGCTCGCGATCGCCGCGGCGCTCGCGCTGCGTCTCGACGGCACCTTCGCCGGCACGCTGGCGGGTGGCGCGGCCATCGTGGGCACGTTCGGGCGGCTGGTGCTGCACGCGCGCGGCGAGGACGGCTGGCGCGCGTTCTGGCGCGATCTGCCGCTCGTCGCGGTGCGCGACACGCTGCTCGCGCTCGAATGGCTCGCGGCCGCGTTCGGCACGCACGTCGTGTGGCGCGGCGCGCGGATGGCGGTCGTCGGCGGCGAGCGCGCGACGGCGGCGGTGGAAGGCGCGGACGGCCGCTAAGGTGCGTTGCCCGAGGGAGCGGCCGTGCGCGCGTTCCCGATCGAATCCGGCCGGAGGGCCGGGACGCGCCGCGCGGCCAGGCCGCGCGACGCGACATGACAGAGAGGCGGGCGCCGGCAGGGCGGCTCGCGGGTTATTGACTGAATCGTTGAAACGAATCGAACTATGCAGGCTACCGGAGCATTCATGAAAACGCTGTTCTTGCAGGCCCCTTCGTATGACGGCTTCGACGGCGGAGCCGGCTCGCGCTATCAGGCGAAGCGCGAAATCCGTTCCTTCTGGTACCCGACGTGGCTCGCGCAGCCGGCCGCGCTCGTGCCGGGCAGCCGCGTGGTCGATGCGCCGGCCGACGGCCTGTCGGTCGAGGAAACGCTGAAGATCGCCAACGACTACGACCTCGTGATCATCCACACGAGCACGCCGTCGTTCCCGACCGACGCGATGTTCGCGCAGGACCTGAAGAAGATGAAGCCGTCGATGCTGGTCGGCATGGTCGGCGCGAAGGTGATGGTCGATCCGCACAACTCGCTCACGGCGAGCGAGGCAATCGACTTCGTGTGCCGCGAGGAATTCGACTTCACCTGCAAGGAAATCGCCGAAGGCAAGCCGTTCCCGCAGATCAAGGGCTTGAGCTGGCGCGCGAAGGACGGCTCGATCGAGCACAACGAAGCGCGTCCGATCCTCGAGAACATGGACGAACTGCCGTTCGTCGCGCCCGTCTACAAGCGCGACCTGAAGATCGACAACTACTTCATCGGCTACCTCAACTATCCGTACGTATCGATCTACACGGGCCGCGGCTGCAAGTCGCGCTGCACGTTCTGCCTGTGGCCGCAGACGGTCAGCGGCCATCGCTACCGCACGCGCTCGGTCGAGAACGTGCTCGCGGAAGCGAAGTGGATCCGCGACAACATGCCGGAAGTGAAGGAACTGATGTTCGACGACGACACCTTCACCGACGACCTGCCGCGCGCTGAAGCCATCGCCATCGGCCTGGGCAAGCTCGGCATGACGTGGTCGTGCAACGCGAAGGCGAACGTGCCGTACAAGACGCTGAAGGTCATGAAGGAGAACGGCCTGCGCCTGCTGCTGGTCGGCTTCGAATCCGGCGACGACCAGATCCTCGTGAACATCAAGAAGGGCGTGCGCACCGATTTCGCGCGCCGCTTCAGCGCGGACTGCAAGAAGCTCGGCATCAAGATCCACGGCACCTTCATCCTCGGCCTGCCGGGCGAGACGCAGGAAACCATCAAGAAGACGATCGAGTACGCGAAGGAAATCAATCCGCACACGATCCAGGTGTCGCTCGCCGCGCCGTATCCGGGCACGACGCTGTACAAGCAGGCCGTCGAGAACGGCTGGATGGAAGAGAACAAGACCATCAACCTGGTCAGCAAGGAAGGCGTGCAGCTCGCGGCGATCGGCTATGCGCACCTGTCGCGCGACGAGATCTATCACCACCTCGAGCAGTTCTATCGCCAGTTCTACTTCCGTCCGTCGAAGATCTGGGAGATCGTCCGCGAGATGCTGACGAGCTGGGACATGATGAAGCGCCGTCTGCGCGAAGGCGTCGAGTTCTTCCGCTTCCTGCGCGCGCACGAGGCCTGATTCGTGACGACGCAGCGGGCGGCGCGGGCGCTGATCTTCACCGCGGACGACTTCGGGCTGCACCCGCGCGTCAACGCGGCGGTCGAGCGCGCGCATCGCGACGGCGTGCTGAACGCCGCGAGCCTGATGGTCGGTGCGCCCGCGGCGCAGGATGCGATCGAACGCGCGCGGCGGCTGCCGTCGCTCGCGGTCGGCCTGCATCTCGTCCTCGCGGACGGGCTGGCCATGCTGCCCGCGCATGAGATTCCCGCGCTCGTCGGCCCCGACGGGCGGTTCGGCGACGCGATGGCGAAGGACGGCTGCCGCTTCTTCTTCCTGCCGCACGTGCGTGCGCAACTGCGCCGCGAGATCCGCGCGCAGTTCGACGCGTTCGCGGCGAGCGGCCTGCCGCTCGATCACGTGAACGCGCACAAGCATTTCCACCTGCATCCGACCGTGCTGTCGCTGATCATCGAGATCGGCCGCGACTACGGGCTGCGCGCGGTGCGGCTGCCGTATGAAACGAGCGCGCCCGTGCTGCTCAAGCCGTGGATCGCGCTCGTGCGCGCCCGGCTCGATCGCGCGGGGCTCGCGCACAACGACTACGTGGTCGGGATCGAGCATACGGGCGCGATGGACGAGGGCGTGCTGCTCGACGCGCTCGCGGCGCTGCCGCCCGGTGTCGGCGAGATCTACTGTCATCCGGCCGAGGCCGGCGACGGCCCGATCACGCCGACGATGGCCGATTACCGCCCGGTCGACGAACTGGACGCGCTGCTGTCGCCGCGGGTCGCGGCCGCGCTGAAGGCGGCCGGCGTCGCGACCGGCGGGTTTGCGGACGTGTTCGGCCAGCCCGCGATGCGCCGCGGCACGCGTGCGTCGCGCGAAGCGGGGGCGCGGCCGTCATGACCCGGTGGATCAAATGGCTCGGCTGGCCGATCGGCATCGGGATCCTGCTCGCGCTGGGGCTGCACGAAGGTATCGGCGACGTGTCGCTGATGCTCGAGCGCGCCGGCTTCACGCTGCTGTGGCTCGTGCCGTTTCACGCGCTGCCGCTGCTGCTCGACGCGTATGCGTGGCACCAGCTGCTCGACCGGCGCGCGTCGCTGTCGTTTCTGTGGTGGGTCGCGACCGTGCGCGAAGCCGTGAACCGGCTGCTGCCCGTGGTCGGGATCGGCGGCGAGCTGGTCGGGATCCGGATGGCGCGCTGGCGGGTGACCGACGCGAGCCGCGTGACTGCGTCGGTGATCGTCGAGGTGCTGGTGACGATCGTCGTCCAGTATGCGTTCGCGGCGCTCGGCCTCGTGCTGCTGCTCGCGACCACGCACGACATGGGCGGCGGCACGATCGGCCTTGCGCTGCTGCTGACGCTGCCGTTGCCGGTGCTCGGCGTCGTGCTGATGCGGCGCGGCGGCGTCTTCCACGCGATCGAGCGGTTCGCGGGGCGTCTGCTCGGCGATTCGCACCGGTTGCTGCAGGGCGTCGACGGCCGCCGGCTCGATGGCGACATCGACGCGCTGATGTCGCGCACGGCGCTGCTGTTCAGTGCGTTCTTCTGGCAACTGTCCGGCTACGTGCTCGGCGCGCTCGAAATTTACTGGGCGCTCGCGCTGCTCGGGCATCCGGTATCGATCGGCGGCGCGATCGCGATCGAGGCGATGACGCAGGCCGTGCGGCATGCGGCGTTCATGGTGCCGGGCGGCCTCGGCGTGCAGGAGGCGACCGTCGTGCTGCTCGCGCAGATGTTCGGCGTCGATCGCGAGACGGCGCTGTCGCTCGCGCTGGTCAAGCGCGGCCGCGAGGTGCTGTTCGGCTGCCTGGCGCTCGGTTCGTGGCAGCTTGCCGAACTCGTGCGCACGCGCCGCCGCATCCGTGCGGTGCCGGCCGTGTCGGATGATGCACCGCCCGCGCGCCGCGCGGCCGAGGCTCAAACCGAAACGACGCATTGAACACGAGACGGGCCGCGTGCCCGTCTCGCGCTTTTGGCGTTGCGCGGGTATCCTTGGCGCGTGTTTTCTCGACGCGCATTTCCTCAGATGATTTTTCGTTTCCGGCTGCTCCCCGTCACGATGCTGGCCGCCGCGCTGGCATTGACCGGCTGCGACGACAAGCAAGGCAATCTCGACGTGCAACGCATCAGGGATTTTTTCAACGCGATCAAGCCGGCGCCGCTGCTGCTCAAGGGGCTGAAGGTCGGTGTATCGACCGAGGCCGACGTGCGCGGCACGATGGGCAAGCCCGAGACCGAGCGCACCTTCACCGACGGCTCCAAGCGTCTCGAATATCCGCGCGGCCCGATGGGCAATCAGACCTGGTTCGTCGACCTCGACGCGAGCGGGCACTACGCGGGCGCGACGCAGGTGCTGACCGCCGAGAACTTCGCGAAGGTGCGCCCCGGGATGGACGAGGACGAGGTGCGGCGCCTGCTCGGCAAGCCGGGCGACATCGCGCAGTACCCGCTCAAGCCCGAGACGGTGTGGAGCTGGCGCTGGCTCGAGGATGGCGTGAACACCGACGCGTTCTTCAACGTCCATTTCGGCCCGGACGGGCTTGTCTATACGACTTCGCGCTCCGACATCCTGAAGGGGCGGTGAACCTGCCTCCCGGCGCTATATCGAAAAAGCGACCGGAAAATTGCAAAAAGCCCGCTTCCCTGCGTGTCATCCGACTGTCAGGAAGCGGGTTTTTCCCTTTTGAAACAGGGATGTAGACCGGGCCTGCAAATGATCGAGCGAATTGTTGCAATGCAACAGTCGCGCGCACGGTGGTTTGAGGCAATCATTTTCGCTTGCGACTATCCGCGTCAGCCCGGCGCGACAGAGGTTTGCGTGCCGGTGTTCATTCAACACTGGAGACGCGCGTGTTCCTTTACGGCTTTGGTCCCGTCCTCTGGGCCGGCACCGTGCAGACCATCGAGCTGTCGGTGCTGTCGCTTGCCGCCGCGGTGGCGCTGGGACTGATCGGCGCGGTGGCGAAGCTGTCGCACAACCGGGTGCTGCGAGCGATCGCGACCGGTTATACGACGCTGATCCGCTCGGTGCCCGATCTCGTCCTGATGCTGCTGTTGTTCTACAGCATCCAGATCTGGCTGAACCAGTTCACCGACCTCGTCGGCTGGGAGCAGATCGACATCGATCCGTTCGTCGCCGGCGTGCTGACGCTCGGCTTCATCTACGGCGCGTATTTCACCGAGACGTTTCGCGGCGCGTTCCTGTCGGTGCCGCGCGGCCAGCTCGAGGCCGGCGCGGCGTACGGGATGAGCGGGATGCGCGTGTTCGTGCGGATCATGTTTCCGCAGATGATGCGCTTCGCGCTGCCGGGCATCGGCAACAACTGGCAGGTGCTCGTGAAGGCCACCGCGCTGGTGTCGATCATCGGCCTCGCGGACGTCGTGAAGGCCGCGCAGGACGCCGGCAAGAGCACGTTCAACATGTTCTTCTTCATCCTCATTGCGGCGCTGATCTACCTCGCGATCACGACCGTCTCCAACCTCGTGCTGATCCAGCTCGAGAAGCGTTATTCCATGGGCGTGCGCCACGCAGAACTATGATCGAGATCCTCCAGGAATTCGGCCGGGCGTTCCTTTACTGGGACGGCCAGCGCCTCTCCGGCCTTGCGGTGACGCTGTGGCTGCTCGTCGCGTCGATTTCGCTCGGCTTCGTGTGCGCGGTGCCGCTTGCGGTCGCGCGCGTGTCGAAGAAGAAGTGGCTGTCGATGCCGGTGCGGTTCTACACGTACGTGTTCCGCGGCACGCCGCTCTACGTGCAGTTGCTGCTGATGTACACGGGCATGTACAGCCTCGAGTTCGTGCGTTCGCACTCGCTGCTCGACGCGTTCTTCAGGAGCGGCTTCAACTGCGCGATCCTCGCGTTCGCGCTGAACACCTGCGCGTACACGACCGAGATTTTCGCGGGCGCGATTCGGGCGATTCCGCACGGCGAGGTCGAGGCGGCGCGTGCGTACGGGATGTCGCCGTTCACGATGTACCGCCGGGTGATCCTGCCGTCGGCGCTGCGCCGCGCGCTGCCGCTGTACAGCAACGAGGTGATCCTGATGCTGCACGCGACCACCGTGGCGTTCACGGCGACCGTGCCCGACATCCTGAAGGTCGCGCGCGACGCCAATTCCGCGACCTACATGGCGTTCCAGTCGTTCGGGATCGCCGCGCTGATCTATCTTGCGGTATCGTTCGCACTCGTCGCGGCATTTCGCCGGGCGGAGCGCCACTGGCTCGCGTATCTCGCGGCCGGCCGTCATTGATTTCACTTCGAGGAGAGCCAGTTGGCCGAGATCACTCAAACGAGCGCGTCCGCTTCCACCAAGCTTGCCGCGGTCGACATTCACAAGCGCTATGGCGATAACGAGGTGCTCAAGGGCGTGTCGCTGAACGCGAAGGCCGGCGACGTCATCAGCATCATCGGCGCGAGCGGTTCGGGCAAGAGCACGTTCCTGCGCTGCATCAATTTTCTCGAGCGGCCGAATGCGGGGCAGATCGTCGTCGACGGCGAGACCGTGCGCACGAAGCCCGACCGCGCCGGCGCGCTCGAGGTCGCCGATCACAAGCAGTTGCAGCGCATCCGCACGAAGCTCGCGATGGTGTTCCAGCACTTCAATCTGTGGGCGCACATGAACGTGCTCGAGAACGTGATGGAAGCGCCGGTTCACGTGCTCGGCATTTCGAAGCGGGAAGCCGAGGAGCGCGCACGCGCATACCTGGAGAAGGTCGGGCTTGCGCCGCGTGTCGAGAAGCAGTATCCGTCGCATCTGTCGGGCGGCCAGCAGCAGCGTGTCGCGATTGCGCGTGCGCTCGCGATGCATCCGGACGTGATGCTGTTCGACGAGCCGACGTCGGCGCTCGATCCGGAGCTGGTCGGTGAAGTGCTGAAGGTGATGCAGAAGCTGGCCGAGGAAGGTCGCACGATGATCGTCGTCACGCACGAGATGGGTTTTGCGCGCAACGTGTCGAACCACGTGATGTTCCTGCATCAGGGGCGGACCGAGGAAGAGGGCGATCCGAAGGAGGTGCTGGTGCGTCCGCAGAGCGAGCGTCTGAAGCAGTTCCTGTCGGGCAGCCTCAAGTAACGCGAAGGGCGGGTTTTCATACGTGGTACCGGTGACTCGTCCCGCAGGCGCCACCCGCACGACGCAGGTGGCGATCGTTGCATTGCCGCCCGTGTCGATGTCGGGTGTGGGGCCGATCGTCGATGCGTTGAATCTCGCGAACGAGATCGACGGGCGCTTGCTGTATCGCTGGCAGGTGTGTTCGTGGGATGGGCGGCCCGTGCCGCTCGCCGGCGGCGCGCAGTGGCATGCCGATGCGGCGTTCAACGATGCGATCGCGTGCGACTGGCTGATTGTCGTGTCGGAGCGGTTTCAGCAGTTTGCCGACTACCGGTTGTTTCTCGCGAGTCTCGCGCGGGTCGGGCAGCGCACGCCGGTTGTCACGGGTATTCACCACGGCGTGTGGTGGCTCGCGATGGCCGGGCAGCTTTCCGGGTATCGGGTGAGCGTGAACTGGGAGACGTATCAGCAGTTCGCCGAGCAGTTCGAGCGGTCGATCGTCACGCAGCAGATCTTCGAGATCGATCGCGATCGGGCGACCTGTGCCGGTGGGCAGGCGACCGTCGATTTCATGCTGGCGATGATCGGCCGCGAACATGGGGCGGATCTCGCGGAGCGGATTGCCGATGCGCTCGGCGCCGGGACGCTGCGCAGCGGCGAGGAGCGGCAGCGGATTCCTTTCGTCACCGCGCCTGGCGAGCGGCATCCTCGGCTTAACGACGCGTTGCTGCTCATGGAAGCCAATATCGAGGATCCTTTGACTACCGATGAGATCGCTGGGCTGGTGGGCGTTTCACGCCGGCAACTCGAGCGGCTCTTTCGGCAGTATCTCGGGGCTATGCCCTCCAAGTATTACCTCAATCTTCGATTGCTCAAGGCGCGCACCCAATTGCAGCGGACCAGCAAGTCGGTGGTTCAAGTCAGTCTCGCCTGTGGGTTCTCTTCTGCGGCGCATTTTTCTAATGCCTATCGGGAGCGGTTTGGGGTTACGCCTCGCGAAGATCGGCGGGCATGGCTCGAGAAACAAACCGGTGGGGGGAGTGAGCCTCGGGGGGGCGCTCTTGTCGAGCGGGGGAAGGATTGAGGTTCGGTTTTGTTGTTTGTGGTTTTGGTGGTGCGCTTAGGTTTTCGTGAAGCACCTGCGATCGTGTCGGTCTATTAGCGTCGCCCCTGCGCGGGGCGGCGGTTACTTTTCTTTGTCTTGCCAAAGAAAAGTAACCAAAAGAAAGGCGCTCGGACAACGCATGACCTCCCGGTGCCATAGCCGCCAGAGTGGCCCTCGCCTAAGTGTCGGCGCCAGTGAACAACGCGGAGTGGTTCGAGCAATCGGTCTGACACCTCTCACCACCCCGCAGAGCGGTATACCGCCCGCTAGCTCCGTCCTCGCTTCGCTCGGCCGATAGGTCCACATCCTCCTTCTCAGCGCGATCGTCGATTGGCTTACGCAATCGTCGCGAAGAGCACATGCATGCAATTAATGAACGTTGAGCTAGGGCGGACAGGGTACTGATTGGGGAGCTGATTAGTGGGGCGGGTGCGGAATGCGCAGGCGTGTGAATTGCGCCGAAGCACCTCGCAGCCGAGCGAAGCGAGGATGGAGCTAGCGGGCGGTATACCGCTCTGTTGGGTGGTGTGGCGCGTCAGAACTATTGCTCGAACCACTCCGGGTTCTTTACTGGCGCGGACACTTAGGCGAGTGCCACTTTGTTGGCTATGGCACCGGGAGGTCATGCGTTATCCGAGCGCCTTTCTTTTGGTTACTTTTCTTTGGCAAGACAAAGAAAAGTAACCGCCGCCCCGCGCAGGGGCGACGCTAATAGACCGACACGATTGCGGGTGCTTCACGAAAACCTAAGCGCACCACCAACCACACACACACCGAACGAAGAAACCCCCACCGCAGAAGAGCAAAATAAAGCGACGAAGCCGCTTCCGATAAAACCCGTCGCAAATCCGCAAGACGCTTGCGTCACCCTTACCTAAACTTGATCCTGTTGAACCCTCTTACGAAACCGAAAGGAACGACCATGACGACCTCGACCGTGACCCGCCAGACATTCGACGAAGTGATGGTGCCGGTATTCTCCCCCGCGCCGTTCGTGCCGGACCGTGCAGAGGGCTCCCGCGTCTGGGACACGGCCGGCCGCGAATACGTGGATTTCGCCTGCGGCATCGCGGTGACGTCGCTGGGTCACGGCCACCCGGAACTGCTGAAAGTCCTGGACGAACAAGGCCGCAAGCTCTGGCACATCGGCAACGGCTACACGAACGAACCGGTGCTGCGCCTCGCGAAGCGCCTCGAATCGCTGACCTTCGCCGACCGCGCATTCTTCGCGAACTCGGGCGCGGAAGCGAACGAAGCCGCGCTGAAGCTCGCGCGCCGCGTCGCCTTCGACCGCCACGGCGCCGACAAGTACGAAATCGTGTCGTTCGTCCAGTCGTTCCACGGCCGCACGTTCTTCACAGTCAGCGTCGGCGGCCAGCCGAAATACTCGGAAGGCTTCGGCCCGGTGCCGGCCGGCATCAAGCACCTGCCGTTCAACGACATCGAAGCCGCCAAGGCCGCGATCGGCCCGCAAACCTGCGCGGTGATCGTCGAGCCGGTGCAGGGCGAAGGCGGCGTGATCCCGGCCGATCCGGCCTTCCTGAAGACACTGCGCGAAGCGTGCGACGCGAACGGCGCACTGCTGATCTTCGACGAAGTGCAAACGGGCGTCGGCCGCACGGGCCAGTTCTACGCATACATGGACACGGGCGTCACGCCGGACATCCTCACGACCGCGAAGGCGCTCGGTAACGGCTTCCCGATCGGCGCGATGCTGACGACGAACGAACTGGCCGCGTACTTCAAGGTCGGCGTGCACGGCACGACGTACGGCGGCAACCCGCTCGCATCGGCAATCGCGGACAAGGTCGTCGAACTGATCGGCGACCCGGCACTGCTCGAAGGCGTGCGCGAACGCAGCGTGCGACTGAAGGGCGCGCTCGAACGCATCAACGCACGCTTCGGCATCTTCAAGGACATCCGCGGCAAGGGCCTGCTGGTCGGCGCGGAACTGACCGCCGCCTTTGACGGCCGCGCGAAGGACTTCGTCACGGCCGCCGCCGAGAACGGCCTGATCATGCTGATCGCAGGCCCGAACGTGCTGCGTTTCGTGCCGTCGCTCGTGATTCCGTTCGACCTGCTCGACGAAGGCATGAAGCGCTTCGAGAAGGCAGTCGAACAGGTGCTCGCAGCCCAGGAAGCCACCGCGCGCTGATCGGCGCACCCATCGCAGACAGGAACGACGATGCTATTTGTTCGCCCCGGCAAACTCACGGATCTGGATGCGCTCGCGCACATGGCGCGCACCGCGCAGCCGGTCCTGCACTCGCTGCCGCATGACCGCGCGGCGCTCGAAGCGCGCGTGGCGCTCTCCGAAGATTCGTTTCGCGCGGACGTCGACTTCGCCGGCGAAGAGTTCTACCTCTTCGTGCTGGAAGACTCGTCGACGGGCAAGCTGCTCGGCACGGCGAGCATCGTGGCCGCGGCCGGCTACTCGGAACCGTTCTACGCGTTCCGCAACGACGCACTGATCCACGCGTCGCGCGAGCTGCACGTGAACCGCAAGATCCACGCGCTCACGATGTCGCACGAGCTGACCGGCAAGAGCCGGCTGGCGGGCTTCTACGTCGATCCGTCGCTGCGCGGCGACGCGGCCGCGCACCTGATCTCGCGTGCGCGGATGATGTACATCGCCGCGAACCGCCGCCGCTTCACGCCGGAAGTGTTCACGCTGCTGCTCGGCGTGAGCGACAACACGGGCGCATCGCCGTTCTGGGAAGCGGTGGGCCGCAAGTTCTTCGGCCGCGATTTCACCGACGTCGACATCGCGTCGGGCGGCCGCAGCCGCACGTTCATCGCGGAAGTGATGCCGGCCTATCCGCTCTACGTGCCGCTGCTGCCGGAAGCCGCGCAGCGCGTGCTCGGCGAGCCGAACGAAACGGCGCTGCTCGCGTACGACATCCATCTCGAGGAAGGCTTCGAGCCGGACCGCTTCGTCGACATCTTCGACGCAGGCCCCGTGCTGACCGCGCAGGTCGACCGCATCGCATGCGTGAAGCACGCCGCGGAGCGCACCGTGCGCGAAGCCGCGCGGCAGCAGGGCGATGCCGCGTACATGGTGTCGACGGGCAGCGGCGAATCGTTCCGCTGCGTGCTGGCCGACCTGCCGGACGACGATACGCACCGCGACTTGGCGCCGCTGTCCGGCGACGTGCGCGCGGCGCTCGATGTGAAGGATGGCGATGTCGTGCGCTGCGTGCCGCTGCACCGCCGCGACGATGAAGAAATGAAGGGAGGCGCAGCATGATCGTCGTTCGGGTCGTACAAACGGGCGACGTCGACGCGCTCGTGTCGCTCGCGAAGGAAACCGGGCCGGGCCTGACCACGTTCAAGCCCGACCGCGACGCGCTCGCCGCGCGAATCGAACGCTCGCGCCGCACGCTCGAGGGCAACGCCGCGCCGGGCGAAGCCGGCTACTTCTTCGTGATGGAAGAATCGAAGACGGGCGACATCGCGGGCGTGTGCGGGATCGAGACGCAGGTCGGCCTCGAACAGCCGTTCTACAACTATCGCGTGAGCACGGTCGTGCACGCGAGCCAGGAGCTCGGCGTGTGGACGCGGATGTCCGCGCTCAACATCTCGCACGACCTGACGGGCTACGCGGAAGTGTGCTCGCTGTTCCTGAGCCCGCGCTATCGCACGGGCGGGGTCGGCGGCTTGCTGTCGCGCTCGCGCTTCATGTTCATCGCGCAGTTCCGCGACCGTTTTCCGGAACGCATCTGCGCGGAACTGCGCGGCCACTTCGACGAAGACGGCACGTCGCCGTTCTGGCGCGCTGTCGGTTCGCACTTCTACCAGATCGATTTCAATGCGGCGGACTACCTGAGCTCGCACGGCCGCAAGTCGTTCCTCGCGGAACTGATGCCGCGCTATCCGGTGTACGTCGACCTGCTGCCGCAGGACGCGCAGGACGCGGTCGGCCTCACGCACCGCGACACGCTGCCGGCGCGCAAGATGCTCGAAGCGGAAGGGCTGCGCTACCAGAACCACGTCGACATCTTCGACGCGGGCCCGGTGCTCGAATGCCACGTCAACGACCTGCGCACGGTGCGCGAGAGCGTCGTCGTGCCGGTCACGATCGGCGAGCCGGACACCGGTGACGACGCACGGGGCGACCGTTCGCCGAAGTCGCTCGTGTCGAACACGTCGCTGAACGATTTCCGCGTCGGCGTCGCGCCCGGCGTGGTCGCGAACGGTTCGTTCGTGCTGTCGGCCGACGATGCCGTCGCGCTCGACGTGAAGGCCGGCGATCCGGTGCGCGTGCTGCCGCTCAAAGTCAAACAGGGATAAACGAATCATGACGGAACTCTTCATCGACGGCGCCTGGATCGCAGGCTCGGGCCCCGCCTTCGCTTCGCGCAACCCGGGCACCGACGCGATCGCGTGGCAGGGCGACAGCGCGTCGGCAGCCGACGTCGACCGCGCGGTCGCGAGCGCGCGCCGCGCATTCGCCGGCTGGTCGGCGCTCGACTTCGACGCGCGCTGCGCGATCGTCAAGCGCTTCGCGGCGCTGCTCACCGAGCGCAAGGAAGCGATCGCGACGGCGATCGGCCGCGAGACGGGCAAGCCGCTGTGGGAAGCCCGCACCGAAGTCGCGGCGATGGCCGCGAAGGTCGGCATCTCGATCCAGGCGTACCAGGAACGCACCGGCGAGAAGCGCCAGGACATGGCCGACGGCGTCGCGGTGCTGCGCCATCGTCCGCACGGTGTCGTCGCGGTGTTCGGCCCGTACAACTTCCCCGGCCACTTGCCGAACGGCCATATCGTGCCGGCGCTGATCGCGGGCAACACGGTCGTGTTCAAGCCGTCGGAGCTCGCACCGGGCGTCGCGCGCGCGACGGTCGAGGTGTGGCAGGAAGCCGGGTTGCCGGCCGGCGTGCTGAACCTCGTGCAGGGCGAGAAGGACACGGGCATCGCGCTCGCGAATCACCGGCAGATCGACGGCCTGTTCTTCACCGGCAGCTCGGATACCGGCACGCTGCTGCACAAGCAGTTCGGCGGCCGTCCGGAGATCGTGCTCGCGCTCGAGATGGGCGGCAACAACCCGCTCGTGATCGGCGAAGTCGAGGACCTCGATGCGGCCGTGCACCACACGATCCAGTCGGCGTTCCTGTCGGCCGGCCAGCGCTGCACGTGCGCCCGCCGCATCTTCGTGCCGCAGGGCGCGTTCGGCGAGCGCTTCCTCGCACGCTTGGCCGACGTCACGTCGAAGATCACGGCCGACGTGTTCGACGCCGATCCGCAACCGTTCATGGGCGCGGTGATCTCGGCGCGCGCGGCCGCGAAGCTCGTCGATGCGCAGTCGCGCCTGGTCGAGCAGGGCGCGAAGCCGATCATCGAGATGACGCAGCGCGATCCGCGCCTGGGTTTCGTGAACGCGTCGATCATCGACGTGACCGGCGTGGCGAACCTGCCCGACGAAGAGCACTTCGGCCCGCTCGCGCAGATCGTCCGCTACGCGACGTTCGACGAAGCGATCGAGCGCGCGAACGACACGGCGTTCGGCCTGTCGGCCGGCCTGCTGGCCGACGACGCGAATGCATGGGATCACTTCCGCCGCACGATCCGTGCGGGGATCGTCAACTGGAACCGCCCGACCAACGGCGCATCGTCCGCCGCGCCGTTCGGCGGCACCGGTCGCTCGGGCAACCATCGTCCGAGCGCGTACTACGCGGCCGACTATTGCGCGTATCCGATGGCGTCGGTGGAAAGCACGCAACTGACCTTGCCCGCGAGCCTGTCGCCGGGCCTGCACTTCTGATCGAGGGAACGACGATGAACGCACAAGAAGCCAATTTCGACGGACTCGTCGGCCCGACCCACAACTACGCCGGGCTGTCGTTCGGCAACGTGGCGTCGCTCAACAACGAGAAGTCGGCCGCGAACCCGAAGGCGGCCGCGAAGCAGGGGCTGCGCAAGATGAAGCAGCTCGCGGATCTCGGCTTCGCGCAAGGCGTGCTGCCGCCGCAGGAGCGGCCGTCGCTGCGCCTGTTGCGCGAGCTCGGCTTCTCCGGCAAGGACGCGGACGTGATCGCGAAGGCCGCGAAGCAGGCGCCCGAACTGCTCGCCGCGGCGAGCTCGGCTTCGGCGATGTGGACCGCGAACGCGGCGACCGTCAGCCCGTCGGCCGACACCGGCGACGGTCGCGTGCACTTCACGCCGGCCAACCTGTGCAGCAAGCTGCATCGCGCGATCGAGCACGACGCGACGCGCCGCACGCTGTCGACGCTGTTCGCCGATCCCGCGCACTTCGCGGTGCACGAGGCGCTGACGGGCACGCCGGCGCTCGGCGACGAGGGGGCCGCGAACCATACGCGCTTTTGCGCCGAATACGGCAAGCCGGGCGTCGAGTTCTTCGTGTACGGCCGTGCGGAATACCGCCGCGGCCCGGAGCCGAAGCGCTTCCCGGCGCGCCAGACCTTCGAGGCGAGCCGCGCGGTCGCGCATCGCCACGGCCTGGATGAAACGGCGACGGTCTATGCGCAGCAGGATCCGGACGTGATCGATGCGGGCGTGTTCCACAACGACGTGATCTCGGTCGGCAACCGCGACACGCTGTTCACGCACGAGCGCGCATTCGTCAACAAGCAGGCAATCTACGACACGCTGACGGCCACGCTCGACGCGCGCGGCGCGCGGCTGAACGTGATCGAGGTGCCCGAGGCGGCCGTGAGCGTGAACGACGCGGTCACGTCGTACCTGTTCAACAGCCAGCTGCTGTCGCGCGCCGACGGCTCGCAGGTGCTCGTCGTGCCGCAGGAGTGTCGCGAGAACGCGAACGTCGCGGCCTATCTCGACGAGCTCGCGGCCGGCAACGGCCCGATCCGCGACGTGCTCGTGTTCGACCTGCGCGAAAGCATGAAGAACGGCGGCGGTCCTGCCTGCCTGCGCCTGCGCGTCGTGCTGAACGACGCCGAGCGTGCGGCCGTCACGTCGAACGTGTGGATGAACGACACGCTGTTCGCGTCGCTCGACGCGTGGATCGAAAAGCACTACCGCGACCGTCTCGCACCGGACGACCTCGCCGATCCGACGCTGCTCGACGAATCGCGCACGGCGCTCGACGAGCTCACGCAGATCCTGCGCGTCGGGTCGCTGTATGACTTCCAGCGCTGAGTCCCGCATGCCGGCCGCCGCGCTGCTCGACGACTTCCTCGCGTTCACGCTCGCGGGCGACACGCCGGCGGTGAAAGACGGCACGTGCGCGGACGGTGCGGTGCGCTGGCGATGGCTCGGCGACGGGCTGCTCGCGCTCGAGCCGGCCGCACGCGACGAGGCCGGCGAGGCCGATGCGGCGGCGCGCGCGAGCGTGCTCGTGTCGGCCGGCGTGCATGGCGACGAGACCGCGCCGATCGAGCTGCTGTCGATGCTCGTGCATGATCTCGCGGCGGGCACGCTGCCGCTCGCGTGCCGGCTGCTCGTCGTGCTCGGCAACGTGCCGGCGATGCGCGCGGGCGAGCGCTATCTCGACGACGACCTGAACCGCCTGTTCAGCGGCCGTCACGCGCAAGTGCCGACGAGCCGTGAAGCGCCGCGCGCGGTGCAGCTCGAAGCGGCGGCCGCCGCGTTCTTCGCGGCCGCGCCGGCGGGCGGTGCGCGCTGGCACGTCGACATGCACACGGCGATTCGCGCATCGGTGTTCGAGCAGTTCGCGCTGCTGCCGCACACGGGCACGCCGCCGACCCGCGCGATGGTCGAATGGCTCGGCGAAGCGCGCATCGCGGCCGTGCTGCTGCATACCGCGAAGGGCAACACGTATTCGCACTTCACGGCGGAGCAGTGCGGCGCGCTCGCCTGCACGCTGGAACTCGGCAAGGTGCGGCCGTTCGGCCAGAACGACCTGTCGCGCTTCGCGCCGGCCGACCGCGCAGTGCGCAAGCTCGTGTCGGGCGCGCCCCGTGATGTCGATCCGCGGGGCGGCCATCCGCGGGGCGGCCATCCGTCGTTGCCGCGCGTGTTCACCGTAATCGACCAGATCACGAAGCAGAGCGACGCGCTCGAGCTGTTCGTCGCGGCCGACGTCGCGAACTTCACCGCGTTCGCGCGCGGCACCGTGCTCGCGCAGGACGGCGACTACCGCTATACGGTGAAGCACGACGAGGAGCGCATCGTGTTCCCGAATCCGTCGGTGAAGCCGGGCTTGCGCGCGGGCCTGCTCGTCGTCGACACGACGCGCGACACGCTCGCTGCGCTCGTCTGAGCGACGTCCGGATGCGCGCGGCTGCGGTGATTGGCAGCCCGCGCGTCGTCGCGCCGCATTCGCATTTGGGGTTGACGTACGTCCGCCTGCCGCGCAGAGGGCCGGGCATCGGGCCTTGCGTATTTGCGACATCGTCTTGCAAGTTCGATGGACCGCCCGGCTGATGCCGCGCACGCAGCGCAGCATCGCGTTTCGTCGGTCGCTTTGCCGTATCGGGCCGTGCGGATTGGTACAATCGCGGCCTTGCGGCTGTTGCGCCGCATCAAGGCGCGGCATCGGGATTGTCGTTGTCATCCGACCCTGCAATGATGCAAGCGCCCGTAGTTCCGGAACATTCGAGTATCGAGGAGAACACCTGATGAAGTTGGATTGGCGTAAAGTGGCCGCGCACGCGGTAGTGGCGGCAACGGCCGTGGCGGCAGGCAGCGCGATGGCGGCGGATCTGAAGGAGATCCGGTTCGGCGTGGAGGCCTCGTACGCGCCGTTCGAATACAAGACGCCCGACGGCAAGCTGACCGGCTTCGACATCGACATCGGCAACGCGGTGTGCGCGAAGCTGAAGGCGAAGTGCGTGTGGGTCGAGAACGACTTCGACGGCCTGATCCCCGCACTGCAGGCGCGCAAGTTCGATGCGATCAACTCGGACATGACGATCACCGACCAGCGCAAGCACGCGATCGCGTTCACCGATCCGATCTACACGATCCCGAACCAGCTGATCGCGAAGCAGGGCAGCGGCCTCCAGCCGACCCCGCAAGCGCTGAAGGGCAAGCGGGTCGGCGTGCTGCAGGGCACGATCCAGGAAGCGTACGCGAAGAAGAAGTGGGCGCCGGCCGGTGTCGAAGTCGTGCCGTACCAGACGCAGGACCTGGCCTACGCCGACCTGAAGTCGGGCCGTCTGGACGCGACGTTCCAGGATTCGGAAGCGGGCTCGAAGGGCTTCCTGTCGAAGCCGCAAGGCCAGGGCTTCGGCTTCGCCGGCGGCACGGTCACCGATGCCGAGATCCTCGGCTCGGGCGTCGGCTTCGGCCTGCGCAAGAACGACGCGGCGCTGAAGACCGCGCTCGATCAGGCGTTGAAGGGGCTGAAGGCCGACGGCACGATCGACACCCTTGCGAAGAAGTACTTCAGCGTGCCGGTTACGCTCAAGTAAGCGTTTCGATTCGTCGCACGATGCAGCCGGCCGCTTTCGCGGCCGGTTTGCTTTTCGGGCGCCGCTTCTCGCACACGTGCCGGTGGGGCGGCCACCGGCATGCCGCGTGCGTCACGCGGGGAAGAACCGCCCCAGTTCGCGCGCGAGCTCGTTGAGCACGCTCATCTCCTGTTGCGTGATCTTGCGCGCGGGCTGCGCACCGGCCCAGTCGCCGTACAGCAGGCCGACGGTCGTCGTGCCGACGCGCACCGGCAGCAGCACGAACGCGCGCGTGTCGGGGAGCGCATCGAGGTACCACGCGGGCAGGCGCTTGACCATCTTCGGCTCCTGCGCTTGCTCGATGAAGATGCCGACCGAGTTCGTGATCGCGAGATGGAACACGTCCGGCTCGAAGCGCTCGTCGAAGCACAGCCGGTCGAGCGCCGCATCGACGTCCGGGCCGAAGCCGAGGCGCGCGGCGAACGTGCCGTCGTCGCGGCGCACGAACATCACGGTGCGCGTGAACGCGAGCCCCGCGAGCAGGCTTTCCGACGCGAGCGCGAGCACCGGCGTCAGCACGTGCTCGGACGGCAGCGCGCGCAGGTCCGCGAGGCCGGCCTCGAGGCATGCCTCGGGTTCGGGCTGCGCCCGCGCGATCGCGTCGGCGTTCGCACGCAGCTCGACGATCTCGCGCATCACGGTGTCGCTCGCTTCCTCGCGTGCGAGTCGGTCGGCGATCTCCACCAGCGCGTCGGAATCGATCTCCAGCTCCTGCCCGTAGCGCTGCGCGAGCACCGCGATGTGCGCATCGCGCTGCGGGCCCGCGGGCATCGCGAGCGCGCCGGCGACGTCGGTCGAGCAGCGGCTCACCGAACGCAGCCAGCGCACGCGGTCGGCGCCTTCGTCGGCACAGGCCTCGGGCCGCCGGCGGACGTCGCGATCGTCGTCTTCGTCGCCTTCGTCGCGGCGGGCGGCGTGCGCGGCGCGACCGTCACCGTCGGCCATCCCGGCGCGGATCACGTCGGGCAAGCGCCAGCTCGCGGCGGCCTCCAGACCGATTTCGTCGAAGCCGACGCCCAGCACGTCGACGCACGCGGCCGCGTCGTCGCCGTTCAGCTCGGCGGCGCGGCGGCGGATCCGGTCCCATTCGCTGTCGAGATAGCAGACCACGAGCAGCTTGCCGACCTGGCGCATCAGCGTGCAGACGACGGCTTCCTCGCCGCCGCGCAGTTCCGCATGCTCGGTCAGCTTGCGGGCGACGCAGCCGGACAGCAGCGCGCGGTTCAGCTCGAGCTTCGCGTCGATGCGGCGCGGCGTGCTGTGGTGGAAATGATCGACGAGTTTCAGCCCGACGACGAGATGGCCGACCGTGTCCATGCCGAGCACCATCAGTGCTCGCGTGACGGTCGTGATGTTGCCGCCGAACGCCATGTACATCGCGGAATTGGCGAGCCGCAGGACTTTCTGCGTGAGCGCGAAATCCGACAGTACGACGCGTACGAGCGCGGTGAAGTCGAGGTCGTCGTTCTTCATCGCGGCCATCGTCGCGCGCAGCGATTCCGACAGCAGCGGGAAGTCGCCCCGTTCGTTCATCCGGGCCCACAGCTTGTCGAGCAGCGCCGTGCGGGGCAGGTGTGCGGTGATTGACATACGGATCAGTCCGGTTCGCTGCGCGCGTCAGGCGGCGTGCAGGCGCAGTTGCTGCGCCTCGAAGCGCCGCGCGAGCTCCTCGGACGGCAGCGCCTGGCACACGAGCCAGCCCTGGATGTGGTTGCAGCCCATTTCGGTCAGCAGTTCGCGCTGGGCCTCGGTCTCGACGCCTTCTGCGACGAGCTCGAGATCGAGCGTCTGCGCGAGGCCGACCACCGCCGACACGATCGCGCGATCGTTGCGCGACGTCAGCAGGTTCTCGACGAAGCTGCGGTCGATCTTCAGCTTCGCGAGCGGGAAGCGCTGCAGGTACGCGAGGCTCGAATAGCCGGTCCCGAAATCGTCGATCGCGAAGCGGATGCCGAGTTCGGTCAGCTCCTCGAGCAGCACCTTCGCCTGCGCGGGATCGTGCATCAGCAGGCTTTCGGTGATTTCCAGCACGATGCGGCGCGGGTCGATGCCCGTCAGCGCGATCGCCTCGCGCACGCTCTGCGTGAAGCGCGGGTCGCGGAACTGCTGCGGCGACACGTTGACCGCCACATACTGCAGCGCGAGCCCCTGGCGGTCCCAGGCGACGAGCTGCATGCACGCGGCCTTGAGCACCCAGTTGCCGAGATAGTTGATCAGGCCGATCGACTCGGCGAGCGGAATGAAGGTGGCCGGCGGCACGAGGCCGTGCACCGGATGTCGCCAGCGGATCAGCGCCTCGACGCCGTCCACCGCGCCCGACTGGCTGCGCGTGATCGGCTGGAAGTGGAGCGAGAACTCGCCGTTGCGCACGCCGTCGTACAGGTCGGCCTCGAGCTTGAGCCGCTCCGCGTCGGCCGGGTCGTCGACCGGCTCATGAAACGCGAGCGCATTGCCGCCCGACGCCTTCGCCTGCGCGAGCGCATGGTCGGCGCGGCGCAGCAGCGGGCTGTGGTGCTGCGCGCGATGGGGCGCCGCGCGTTCGTCCGGGTACAGCGCGATGCCGATGCTCGCCGACAAGTGCACGGTCTGCCCCTGGAATACGTAAGGTTCGCGCACCGCGGCCTGCAGCCGGCGCGCGAGCGCGTCCGCGGCGTCGCTCGCGCGCGCGCGGCTCGATGCGGTCAACACCACCGCGAACTTGTCGCTCGCGACGCGCGCGAGCTGCTCGCCGGGCGCGACGAGCGCCTGCAGCCGCTGCGCGGTGTCGCGCAGCAGCGTGTCGCCGGCGTCGTAGCCGAGTGCGCGGTTGATGCGCTGGTAGTCGTCGAGGTCGAGCAGCAGCAGCGCCGCGCACGTGCCGCTCTCGTCGGCCGCCTGCTGCGCGCGCATCAGCGCGGGCACGAGCGCGGACAGGTTGTCGAGCCCCGTCATCGGATCATGGTGCATCTCATACGTCAGACGGGCTTCGAGCGCACGCCACGCCGACACGTCGAACGCCGCGATCGCGAAGCCGTCGACGCCGTGGTGACGGCTCTTGAACGCGCGGATCTCCACGTCGAGCGGGTAGGTGAGCGACTTGACGATGCAGATCGTCGCCTTCTCGACCTGGCCGGAACGCGCGGCGCGCGCAAGCAGGCCTTCGAGCGTCGCGGTATCCTGTTCCGCGATCAGGTCGCGCAGCGTCAGCGTGTGCAGGTAGTCGCGGTGATAACCGATGAAGCGCAGGCTCGCGTCGGATACGTACAGAAAGCGCAGCTCGCGGTCGACATGGGCGAGGAAATCCACCGTGCCGACCGTCTGTTCCAGCCAGTTGCGCACGGTGTCGTCGCGGCGCGGCGCGCCGGCGCGCGCAGGCATCAGCGCGCCGCCCGACCAGGCGAAGCGGCGCAGCGTATGCAAGGCATTGCGCCAGGAGCCCTTGCGTGGCGTCTGTTTCCTGTTGGCTTCCATGTTTCTCGCTGACGTGAAGGGCTGGAACCGGTTGTCCGGAAGGAATAACGGCAGGCTGCGCGGAATCTTTAACCGGCCGGCCGGCAGCGGCTGGCGCTGCCGCCGGACCGGGTCGTGCATGCGGCGTTCGACGGTCGACCGCCGCATGGCCTATGTCGAGGCTGACTTTATAAGAAATGAGGACGCAGATGAAGCGAAAACTATTGGTGGGCGCCGCGGCGGCGCTGCTGCTGGCCGGTCATGCGCTGGTCGCGCAGGCGCAACTGAAGTCGGGCGCCACGGCGCCCGACTTCACGACGCAGGCGTCGCTGGGCGGCAAGACTTACACGTACTCGCTCGCCGATGCGCTGAAGCACGGGCCGGTCGTGCTGTACTTCTACCCGGCCGCGTTCACGAAGGGTTGCACCATCGAGGCGCATGCGTTCGCGGATGCGGTCGATCGTTACAAAGCTTACGGCGCAACGGTGATCGGCGTATCCGCCGACAACATCGACACGCTGACCAAATTCTCGGTGAGCGAGTGCCGCAGCAAGTTCCCGGTCGCGGCCGATCCGGACGCGAAGATCATCCGCGAATATGATGCGAAGCTGCCGGCGCTCGATCGCGCGAACCGCGTGTCCTACGTGATTTCGCCGGAAGGGAAGGTGCTGTACGAGTACACGAGCCTGTCACCCGACAAGCACGTCGAGAACACGCTCGGCGCGGTGAAGGCGTGGGCCGACGCGCATCCGAAGCAGTAAGCCGCAGGCCGTGAGCCCGCGGCAAAGCGGCCCGCCGCGCGGGCCGCAAGCACGACGAAACGCGCCGCCGCGTGGCGGCGCGGGCATGCCGGGCATGCCGGGCGTGCCGGACGTACCGGACGTACGTTAAGCGCGCAATGCCTGTTCGATCGGCACGCCGCCGCCGACGAAGCCGATGACCTTGCGCGAAATGCCCAGCTTGATCGCCTCGATCGCGGCCCATGCGACATCCTGGCGCGACACCGGCGGCGCCGCGTTGAGCGGCTCCTCGGTCAGTGCGATCTTGCCGACGCCCGGGCCGTCCGCGAGCGGGCCGGGGCGCAGGATCACGTAGTCGATGCCCGACGCGATCACGCGCTCGTCGCCTTCGCGCTTCATCTGCGAGTAGTGGCGCAGCGCGTCGCCGCTGCGCTCCGGCCAATACGCGGTCAGCGAACTGATCACGACCAGCTTCTGCACGTTGTAAGCGAGCGCATACTCGGCCGCGCGCGCGACCGCGTCGCGGTCGATCTGCTCCTCTTCGGCGGCGCCTTCCGATTCGGCCGAGCCGGCCGCATAGATCACATGCGTGATGCCCTGGAAGGCGTGCGAGAAATCGCCCGTCAGATCGGCTTCGACGACCTTCGCGCCCGGCAGCGCATAGCCGTGCCGGCGCACCAGCGCAGTCACCTCGAATTCCGACTGTTTGAGCAGCAGATCCGCGCAGGCCTGACCCGTGCGGCCGGTCGCGCCAATCAGCAGTACCTTCGTCGTCATGAAACCGCTCCTTGCACGATGCGTCATCCTCCCAGATAGGGACGGACGACTGATACTCAAGTGTATGTCGATTTGGGCCGGCGGCGTGCAGGGAATGAGGGACGCACCGCTCGAGGCCTGCCGGCGCGGCCTGTGGAAGTCCCGTCGCCATGCCGTCGTGCGCATCGATTGCGGAATCGACCCGCTGACCGGCTATCATGTGCGCGATGCATTTTTCGCCGCGACGCAATGCAACGCGGCGACCAACCGGTTGGAGTACACATGGCATTACCCCTGGACAACATCAGCATGGCCGTGTTCTGCGACTTCGAGAACGTCGCGCTCGGCGTGCGCGACGCGAAGTACGAGAAATTCGACATCAAGCCCGTGCTGGAGCGGCTGCTGCTGAAGGGCAGCATCGTCGTGAAGAAGGCGTATTGCGACTGGGAGCGCTACAAGGGCTTCAAGGCGTCGATGCACGAGGCGAGCTTCGAGCTGATCGAGATTCCGCACGTGCGCCAGTCGGGCAAGAACTCGGCCGACATCCGGCTCGTCGTGGACGCGCTCGACCTCTGCTACACGAAGTCGCACGTCGACACGTTCGTGATCATCAGCGGCGACTCGGATTTTTCGCCGCTCGTGTCGAAGCTGCGCGAGAACGCGAAGAAGGTGATCGGGGTCGGCGTGAAGAAGTCGACGTCGGACCTGCTGGTCGCGAACTGCGACGAATTCATTTTCTACGACGACCTGGTGCGCGAGCAGCAGCGCGCGCAGGCGAAGCGCGAACAGCAGCACGCGGGTAACGGCGGCGCGAAGCGGCCGGACGAACCGTCGCGCAAGCCGGAGCTGGAAGCGCGCCGCAGCGAGGCGATCGCGCTCGCGGTCGAGACGTTCGATGCGCTGGCATCGGAGCGCGACGACGTCGGCAAGATCTGGGCGTCGGTGCTCAAGAGCGCGATCAAGCGCCGCAAGCCGGACTTCAACGAGTCGTATTACGGCTTCCGCGCGTTCGGCAACCTGCTCGACGAAGCGCAGGCGCGCGGCCTGCTCGAAGTGGGGCGCGACGACAAGTCGGGCGCGTTCGTGTCGCGGCCGCGCCAGTCGTCCGCGGCGGAGCAGGCGGCGGCACGTGATACGGGCGGCGCGCACCATGGTCACGGCACGCACCACGGTCACGGCGCGCGCCACGCGGAAGCGGCACCGGCCGAGCGCCAGCCGCGGCGTCGCGGGCAGCGGGCGCAAGCAGCCGTGCAGGAAAGCGTGCAGGCCGACGCGCAAGAGGCGGCCGTCGTCGATGTCATGGACGAAGCGGCGCTCGTGCCGGCAGCGACGGCCGAAGCGACTGAAGCGACTGAAGTGGCCGAGGTGCACGGCGACGCGAAGGACGGCCGCAAGCGCGCGCGCAAGAGCGCGGCGAAGAAGACCGGCGCCAAGAAGGGCGGCGAGGCAAAGGGCGGCGAGGCGAAGGGCGCGGGCCGTCAAGCGGCGGCGAAGCCGGACGAGGCCGCGCACGGCGGTGCGAAGCACGGTGGCGACAAGCACGCGCAAGGCAAGCCTGCCGAAGCGACGCATCGCGACGCGGAGCATCGTGAGGAACGGCACGTCGCGTCGCCGACGGCCGGCGAGTACGGCGCTTCGGCGGCTGCCGCGCAGCCAGCGCACGAAGCGGCACCGGCTGCCGAATCGACCGGTGAAGCGGCTGGCGAAGCCGCTGCCGCAAAGCCGAAAAAACCGGCCCGCAAGACGGCTCCCCGCGCGCGTCGTCCGCGCAAGACGGCCGCCGCAGCCGAGTAACGCTGGCCGCGCCGGCCGCACCAGCCGCGCGGGGCGGCGTCCGACCGAGGGCGCCGCCTGTCTCACCCTGTCGGCCGGTGCAACGCCGGCCGACGCGTCCCGTTATCCGTTCAGCACGTACGGCTGCGTCATCACTTCGAGGAAGTGACCGTCCGGATCGTCGAAATACACGCCGCGCCCGCCGTAATGGCGGTAGATCTCACCGGGCTGCCGCTTCGCCGGATCGGCCCAGTGCGGCAGTCCGCGCTCGCGAATGCGCGCGTACACGCGATCGAAGCCGGCCTCGTCGGTCAGGAATGCGTAGTGCTGGGCCGCGATCTCTCCCTCCTTTTCGTAAAAATCGAGCGACACGCCGTTCTCGAGCGGGACGACCAGCATCGGGCCGAACGGCGTCGGCGCCGGCAGTTCCAGAAGCTCGGTGAGGAAGCGGCTCGACGCGTGCTTGTCGCGACACCAGACGATCGTATGGTTCAGCTGGATGTTCATGGCAGGTCCCCGGGAACGGGCGCGAGGGTGGGCATGGACACACGATAGTCGATCGCCGCCCGCGTGCAAGCCGGATCCCGGGCGAACGCGGCCCGCCTCGCCGGCGGCAGCCGCGGCGGCCGGGCGTGAATCGTCGGCTGAAACGATCTGGACGATCGGCTACTTTTTCGGGAGCAAAGGTCATTGGCGCGGCTTTTTGCGCCGCCAAGAATCTCTGTCAACCATCGCCGTCATCCGCCGGATGACGAACCGGCGATGCGCGACAGGGAGACAGACGATGCGCTTCACGCTGAACGGCCAGCCGTTCGATTTCGACGGCGATCCCGATACGCCGCTGTTGTGGGTCATTCGCGACTCGGCCCGCCTCACCGGCACCAAATACGGGTGCGGCATCGGCGCATGCGGCGCCTGCACCGTCCATCTCGACGGCGAAGCCGCGCGTTCCTGCGTGCTGCCGGCCGCGAGCGTCGCGGGCCGCTCGGTCACGACGATCGAAGGGCTGTCGCACGATCGCTCGCACCCGGTGCAGCGCGCGTGGATCGAGAAGGACGTGCCGCAGTGCGGCTACTGCCAGTCGGGGATGGTGATGGCCACCGCCGCGCTGCTCGCGCAGCATCGCAAGCCGACCGACGCGCAGATCGACCAGGCCGTCACGAACCTGTGCCGCTGCGCGACCTATCAACGCATTCGCGAGGCGATCCATGTCGCGGCCGGCTGACGCGGGGCGGGCGCGGCATGCGCCGAATGCGTCGCGGCGCGTGTTCCTGAAAGGCGGTGTCGCGCTGGCGGGCAGCCTGCTGCTGCCGTTGGCGATCGGCGACGTCGTGCAGGCGGCCGGCGACGGCGCGCGCTTTCGCGAGATCAACGACTGGGTGCGCATCGACGCCGACGGCCGGACGATCATCGGTCTGTCGCAGGCGGAAGTCGGACAGGGCGTCTACACGGGGCTGCCGCAGGTGCTCGCCGACGAGATGGATGCCGACTGGCGCAGCGTGACGGTCGAGTTCGTCACGGGGCGCGATGCGTACCGGATCGACGCCGCGAACGAGGCGCCGCAGCAGTTCGTCGGCGCGTCGATGTCGGCGACGATGTTCTACACCCGGCTGCGCATCGCGGGCGCGCAGGCGCGCTCGGCGTTCCTGCGGGCCGGTGCCGCGCGGCTCGGCGTGCGCGACACGCAGTGCGTGACGCGCGACGGCCGCGTGATCCATGCGCCGAGCGGCCGGTCGCTGTCATATGGCGCACTCGTCGACGCTGCCGCAAAGCTGCCGCCCGATCCGCAGCCGCGCCTGAAGCCGCCATCCGCGCACACGTTGATCGGGCGTGCGCTGCACAAGCTCGACGTACCCGCGAAGGTCGACGGCAGCGCGATCTTCGGCATCGACGTGCAGGTGTCCGGCATGCTGGTCGGCGCGCTGACGATGGCGCCGACGCTGAACGGCCGGCCGACCGCCGTGAAGAACCGCGACGCGCTGCGCGCGATGCCGGGCGTCGTGGATGTCGTGCTCGCGAAGGACGCGGTGATCGTCGTCGCGCACACCTACTGGCAGGCGAAGAAGGCGTGCGACGCGGCGGACATCGTGTGGGACGCCGGCACGACACCGGCGTTCGACAGCGCGACGATCCTCGCGCAGCGCAAGGGTGCGCTGCAGGCCGCGCACGCGGTGGTCGCGACGACGATCGGCGAGCCCGCGCGGCGGCTCGCCGAGGCCGGCACGATCGTCGAAGCCGACTACCACACGCCGTACATCGTTCACGCGACGATGGAACCCGTGAACGCGACCGTGCACGTGCGGGCGGGCGAGATCGAGGTGTGGGGGCCGATCCAGGGGCAGGACAAGGTGCGCTGGACGCTGTCGGCGCTGTTCAACGTGCCGGCCGAGCGCGTGATCGTCAACACGACGTTTCTCGGCGGCAGCTTCGGCCGCAAGTACGTGCCCGATTTCGTCGTGCATGCGGCCGTCGCGTCGAAGGCGGTCGGGCGGCCCGTGAAGGTGATCCGCTCGCGCGAGGACGACATCCGTCACGGCTTCTATCGGCCGTGCGCGTCGGCGCGGTTGCGCGCGGCGCTCGGCAGCGACGGGCTGCCGGTCGCGCTGCATGCGCGCGTCGCCGGCCACTCGCTGTATGCGGCGATCAAGCGCGACCGCTACGAGAAGGCGGGCGGCTGGGACGAGACGATGCTCGACGGCCTGTACGACCTTTGTTACGACGTGCCGAACCTGCTCGTCGATTCGGTCACGGTGATGCAGCCGATTCCGGTCAGCTTCATGCGCAGCGTCGGCAGCACGTCGACGGTGTTTTTCCTCGAGAGTTTCGTGAACGAGCTCGCGCACACCGTACGCGCCGACCCCGTGCGATACCGGCGCGCTCTGCTGAAGCATGACCCGCTCGCGCTGCGCGTGCTCGATGCGACGGCCGCGCGCGCGAACTGGTTCGGCCGCGCGCCGGCCGGCGTGTCGCGCGGCGTCGCGTATTCGCTGTACACGGGGCGCGGCGGCGCGTTCGACACCTACGTCGCGGCGATCGCCGACGTACGGGTGACGGGCGGCCACGTGAAGCTCGAGCGGATCGTGTGCGGGATCGACTGCGGCCGCGCGATCAATCCGCTGCTGATCCGCGAGATGGTCGAAGGCGGTGTCGGTTTCGCGCTGACCAACACGTTCAGGAGCGAGATCACGTTCGAGCACGGCGCGGTCGTGCAGCGCAATTTCGCCGACTATCCGCTGCTCGGTCTGGCCGCGATGCCGAAGATCGACGTCGTGATCGTCGACAGCGATCGTGATCCACAAGGCTGCGGCGAAGTCGCGTTGCCACCGGTCGCGCCGGCCGTCGCCGATGCGATCTGGCGCGCGACCGGCGAGCGGCCGCGCTCGATGCCGTTCGCCACGCCGCTCGCGACCTGAGCGACTCCAGCATTCCCCCCAAGACCGACGGCGCCCGGTGCGCCGCCGGTCAATACCAAGCATAACTACACAACTGGTCTGGAGACTTCCATGAAAACCTTCCGCACGGCCGCGACGGCCGTTTCGTTCGCGGCCGCCGCCGCGTCGCCGGGCGCGCATGCGCAGAGCAGCGTGACGCTGTACGGCATCGTCGACACCGGCGTCCAGTACTACAACAACGCGGCGGGTGGCGGCTCGGTCGCGGGCATGCCGTCGCTGACCGGTGAAGTGCCGTCGCGCTTCGGGTTGCGCGGCGTCGAGGATCTCGGCGGCGGCTATCGCACGTTCTTCGTGCTCGAGAACGGCTTCGCGCCGAACTCGGGGGCGCTGAACTACGGCGGCCGCCTGTTCGGCAGGCAGGCGAACGTCGGCATCGAGTCGCCGTACGGCGCGCTCACGCTGGGGCGGCAGATGAACATGTCGATGCGGGTGCTGCTCAATGCCGACGTGATCGGCCCGTCGATCCATTCGATGGCGAGCTTCGACAGCTACCTGCCGAACGCGCGCAGCGACAACGCGCTCGGGTATCTCGGCCGCTTCGGCGGCGTGACGCTCGGCGGCACCTACAGCACCGGGCGCGACGACGCGGGCCCGGCCGGGCCGTCGGCGACCCATTGCGCGGGCAACGTGGCGGGCGACCCGGTCGCCTGCCGCCAGTACACGATGATGGTGGCGTACGACGCGCCGCAGTTCGGCGCGGCCGCTTCGTATGACGTGATGCATGGCGGCACGGGCGCGTCGGCGCCGCTGTCGAGCCCCGGCTATACGGACACGCGCACGATCGTCGACGCGTATGTGAAATTCGGCATCGCGAAACTCGGCGCGGGCTGGATCCGCCGCAACACGGCGGCCGCGGCGCACAGCCAGTCGGACATCTTCTTCGCGGGCGGCACGGTCCAGGCAACCCCGGCGCTATCATTCGACGCACAGGCCGTGCGCTACCTGCTGCGCAGCCGCTTCGACTCGAACCTGTTCGTCGCGCGGGCGAACTACAGCCTGTCGAAGCGTACGATGGTCTATACGTCCGTCGGCTACATGACGAACAGCGCACTCGGCACGTCGGCGGTGGCGGCCGGCGGCACCGTCGGCGCCGGCCAGAACCAGGTCGGCGTGATGGCGGGCATCCAGCAGCGCTTCTGAGCCGGCGGCGCGCACCACGGAGACTCCGACGATGACGACCGATCTTCTCAGCGACGTGCTGACCGATCTGCGGGCCGATGCAGTCGTCACCGGGCGCTTCACGCTGAGCGCGCCGTGGGCGATTCGCAAGCCGGCCGTCGCGGGCGCGCCGTTTCGCACCTGTGCGGGCAGCCCGTTCTTCCTGGCGGTCGCGGGGGCCGCGCCCGTGCACGTCGAGCCGGGCGACTTCGTGCTGCTGCCGCACGGCGACGAGCACGTGATGGCGTCGTCGCTCGACGAGCCGCCGGTGCCGTTCGATACGCTGATGGCGGACAAGGGCATCCGGCCGCGCTTCGACACGCCGCTCGAATTCGTCGCGGGCGGCGGCGGCGCGACGAGCGACCTCTATACCGGGATCGTCATTTATCGCGACATCGTGCGCAGCCCGCTGTTCTCCGTGCTGCCGCCGCTGATTCACGTCCGCGCGAACGACGCGGCCGTCGCGCCGTGGCTCGCGAGCACGCTGCAGAGCTTCATCGAGGAATCGATGGCGTGCCAGCCCGGCTGGGCCGTCGCCGCGACGCGTCTGGCCGACGTGCTGTTCGTGCAGCTGTTGCGCGCGCACCTGCAGTCGTCGGCGAATCACACGGGCTGGCTGCGCGGCCTGACCGATGCGCAGATCGGCCGCGCGATGGCGCTGATGCACCGCGACCCGCGCCGCGACTGGCAGCTCGCGAGTCTCGCGGCCGAGGCCGGCATGTCGCGCTCGCGCTTTTGCGCGCGTTTCGCCGAACTGGTCGGCGAGACGCCGATCGGTCACCTGACCGCCTACCGGATGTACCTGGCGAGCGGCGAGCTCGCGCACGGCAAGCTGCGGCTGATCGAGATCGCCGAGCGGGTCGGCTACACGTCGGAAAAGGCGTTCGCGCGCGCGTTCCATCGCTGGTCGGGGATGGCGCCGCGCCGCTATGCGCGCAACGCGCGGGATCTGTACGACCTTGCACGACATGGATGACGGCGCATTGCGCTATCGGGTGCTCGCGCTTGCCCGCGGGCTCGCGCTTCCCGAAGCGTTCGCGCGCGGGTAGTCGTACACCACCGCCGCGGAGCGGGGCGGTGCCGCAGGCTCCGTCGCTCCGCGTACGGCAGCGTGCCGTTACTCGTTACTCGTTACTCGCCGGCCACCGCCGGTCCGCCCGAATTGCCGCTGCGGTTGCGGCGCTTCTCGAACCGCACACGCAGCCGGTCCATGTACAGATAGACGACCGGCGTCGTATAGAGCGTCAGCACCTGCGACATGATCAGGCCGCCGGCGATCGCGATCCCGAGCGGCGCGCGCAGCTCGGCGCCGTCGCCATGGCCGAACGCGAGCGGCAGCGCGCCGAGGAGCGCTGCCATCGTCGTCATCATGATCGGCCGGAAGCGCAGCAGGCACGCCTCGTGGATCGCATCGTACGACGACTTGTTGCCGTTGCGCGTCTGGTCGATCGCGAAGTCGACCATCATGATCGCGTTCTTCTTCACGATGCCGATCAGCAGGATCACGCCGATCAGCGCGATGATGCTGAACTCGGTCTTGAACAGCAGCAGCGCGAGCAGTGCGCCGACGCCGGCCGACGGCAGCGTCGACAGGATCGTGATCGGGTGGATGTAGCTCTCGTACAGGATCCCGAGCACGATGTAGACGGCCAGCAGCGCCGCGAGGATCAGGATCGGCTGATTGTTCAGCGATTGCTGGAACGCCTGCGCGGTGCCCTGGAAGCTGCCGACGATCGTCGGCGGCACGCCGATCTGCGCCATCGTCTGGTAGATCACCTGGGTCGCCTGCGACAGCGACACGCCCGGGGGCAGGTTGAACGAGATCGTCGTCGCGACGAAGAGGCCCTGGTGGTTGACCGACAGCGGCGTCGTGCTCGGGCCGAAGGTCGCGATCGCGGACAGCGGGATCATCGTCGACTTCGACGTCGACACCGCCGCGCCCGACGACGCGCTCGACTTGCCGCTCGACGCGATCGAGTTCAACGCCTGGTTGCGCGCGGAATCGGACGCGATCGCCGCGGCGCTGGTGGCGGCCGTGCCGGCGCTCGACGTGCCGGCCGAGGTCGCGACGAAGGTGCCGGCCGCCGCGTTGGTCGACTGCGAGCCGTTCGCGCTGCCGCCCGACTTGCTGATCCACACTTCGTTCAGCATTTGCGGGCTCTGCCAGTATTTCGGCGCGACTTCCATCACGACGTGGTACTGGTTCAGCGGGTTGTAGATCGTCGAGACCTGGCGCTGGCCGAACGCGTCGTACAGCGTGTTGTCGATCTGCGCGGGCTTGATGCCGAGCCGCGCGGCGGTCGCGCGGTCGATCGTCACCATCGCCTCCAGGCCGCCTTGCTGCTGGTCCGAGTTGACGTCGGTCAGCTCGGAGCGCTTCTGCAGCGCCTCGGTCAGCAGCGGCCCCCACTTGTACAGGTCGGCGCTGGAATCGCCGAGCAGCGTGAACTGGTATTGCGCGTTGCTCTGCCGGCCGCCGACGCGGATGTCCTGAGCCGCCTGCAGGAACGTGCTCGCACCGGCGACATCCGCCAGCGGCTTGCGCAGTTGCTGGATCACCTGGTCGGCCGACAGCTTGCGCTCGGTGCGGTCCTTCAGCGTGACGAACATGAAGCCCGAATTGGTCTGCGTGCCGCCGGTAAAGCCCGCGGCGCTCTGTACGTTCGGGTTGCTCTGCACGATCCGCATCATCTCGGTGAACTTCTGCTTCATGGCCTGGAACGACGTGGACTGGTCGGCCCGAATGCCGCCGATCATCAGCCCGGTGTCCTGCTGCGGAAAGAAGCCCTTCGGCACGATGATGTACAGATAGACATTCAGCCCGATCGTCGCGAACAGGATCAGGAGGACCAGCAACGGGCGGCGCAGCGCCCACGACAGCGAGCGCTCGTAGCCGCGCTGCATCCGCGTGAAGAAGCGCTCCAGGAACCGGCCGAGGCGGCCTTCCTCGTGCGCGTCGTGCGGCTCGCGCAGCAGCCGCGCGCACATCATCGGCGTGACCGTCAGCGATACCGCGAGCGATACCGCGATCGCGAGCGACAGCGTCAGCGCGAATTCGCGGAACAGGCGCCCGACGATGCCGCCCATCAGCAGGATCGGCAGGAACACCGCGACGAGCGAGATGCTCATCGACAGCACCGTGAAGCCGACCTCGCGCGCGCCGTCGAACGCGGCCTGCAGCCGCGGCTTGCCGTTCTCGATGTGGCGCGTGATGTTCTCGAGCACGACGATCGCATCGTCGACGACGAAGCCGGTCGCGACGATCAGCGCCATCAGCGACAGATTGTCGATCGAGAAGCCGAGCAGGTACATCGCGCCGAACGTGCCGATGATCGAGATCGGCACCGCCACGCTCGGAATCAGCGTCGCGCGCCAGTTGCGCAGGAACAGGAACACGACCATCACGACCAGGCTGATCGCGATCAGCAGCGTGTGCTCGGTGTCCTTCAGCGACGCCCGGATCGTCGTCGAACGGTCGAGCACCGGCGTCACCGTGATATCGGCCGGCAGCGACGCGGTGAGCTGCGGCAGCGCCGTGCGCACGCGGTCGATCGTCTCGATGATGTTCGCGCCGGGCGAGCGGTAGAGGATCACGAGCACCGCGCGCTTGCCGTTCGACAGGCCGAGGTTGCGCAGGTCCTCGACCGAGTCGACCACCTCGGACAGGTCGGACAGCCGCACGGCCGCGCCGTTGCGGTACGCGACGACCAGGTCGCTGTACTGCGACGCATGAGAGGCCTGGTCGTTCGTATAGAGCTGGTAGTGCTTCGGGCCGGATTCGATCGCGCCTTTCGGGCTGTTCGCGTTCGCGGACGCGAGCGCGGCCCGCACGTCCTCGAGGCCGATCCCGTAGTGGAACAGCGCATGCGGTTCGAGCTCGACGCGCACGGCCGGGTTCGCGGAACCGCTCACCGACACCTGGCCGATCCCGTCGATCTGCGACAGCGACTGCTGCAGCACCGTCGACGCGGCGTCGTACAGCTTCGCGGGCGACGACGTTTCCGACGTGAGCGACACGATCATGATCGGCGAGTCGGCCGGGTTGACCTTGCGGTACGTCGGGTTGCTCTTCAGCGAGGCGGGCAGGTCGGCGCGGGCCGCGTTGATCGCGGCCTGCACGTCACGCGCGGCGCCGTCGATGTCGCGGTTCAGCCCGAACTGCAGGATGATCCGCGCGTTGCCGACCGTGCTGGTCGACGTCATTTCGCTGACGTCGGCGATCGAGCCCAGGTGCCGCTCGAGCGGGCTCGTCACGCTGGTCGCGACGGTCTCGGGGCTCGCGCCGGGCAGCGACGCCTGCACCGAGATGGTCGGGAAGTCGACCTGCGGCAGCGGCGACACCGGCAGCTTGATGAACGCGAACAGGCCGGCGAGCGCGACGCCGAGCGCAAGCAGCGTCGTCGCGACGGGGCGGGTGATGAAGGGGCGCGACAGGTTCATCGCTTACGCGTCCGTGTGCGTGCCGGCGCCGGCACCGGGGCCGTGCCGCTCGAACCAGCCGCGCACGCGGCGCGCGAGGCTGTCGAAGCCGAGATAGATCACCGGCGTCGTGAACAGCGTCAGCACCTGCGACACGATCAGGCCGCCGGCGATCGCGATCCCGAGCGGCTGGCGCAGCTCGGAGCCCGCGCCGGCGCCGACGATCAGCGGCACCGCGCCGAGCAACGCGGCGAGCGTCGTCATCAGGATCGGCCGGAAGCGCAGCAGGCACGCCTGGTAGATCGCCTCGCGCGGCGGCTTGCCTTCGACCCGTTCGGCCTCGAGCGCGAAGTCGATCATCATGATCGCGTTCTTCTTCACGATGCCGATCAGCAGCACGATACCGATGATCCCGATGATGTCGAGATCGTGCCCGGTGATCATCAGCGCGAGCAGCGCGCCGACGCCGGCCGACGGCAGCGTCGACAGGATCGTGATCGGGTGGATGTAGCTCTCGTACAGCACGCCGAGCACGATGTACATCGTGACGACCGCCGCGAGGATCAGGAACAGCTGGTTCGACAGCGACGCCTGGAACGCGAGCGCCGCGCCCTGGAAGCGGGTCTGGAACGAGCCGGGCAGGCCGATGTCCTTCTCGGCGGCGCCGATCGCCTTCACGGCCTCGCCGAGCGATGCGCCCGGCGCGAGGTTGAACGAGATCGTCGTCGACGGGAACTGCGACAGGTGCGCGACGAGCAGCGGCGACGGCCGTTCGTGGAACGACGCGATCGACGACAGCGGCACCTGGCCGCCGCCGGCGGACGGCAGGTAGATGTCGTTCAGCGATTCGGCGTAATGCTGCTCCTTCGGCTCCGACTCGAGAATCACGCGGTACTGGTTCGACTGCGTGAAGATGGTCGACACGATGCGCTGGCCGAACGCGTCGTACAGCGCGTTGTCGACGGTCGCCGGCGTGATGCCGAAGCGCGCGGCGCTGGCGCGGTCGATCTCGATGTACACCGACTGGCCGTTGCTCTGCAGGTCGGTCGCGACGTCGGCGAGCGACGGCTCCTTCTGCAGCCGCGTGACGAGCTTCGGCACCCAGGTCGCGAACTCGTCGGGGTTCGGGCTCGTCAGCATGAACTGGTACTGCGTCGGGCTCACCGTCGAGTCGATCGTCAGATCCTGCACCGACTGCATGAACAGCGTGATGCCGGTCACGTTCGCGACGCGCTGCTGCAGGTCGCGGATGATCTGCGCGGCCGACTCGGAGCGCTTGTCGCGCGCCTTCAGGTTGATCAGCATCCGGCCGCTGTTCAGCGTGATGTTGCTGCCGTCGACGCCGATGAACGACGTGAGGCTTTCGACGTTCGGGTCCTTCAGGATCTCGGCCGCGAGCGCCTGCTGGCGTTCGGCCATCGCGCCGTACGAGATCGACTGCGGCGCCTGCGTGATCCCCTGGATCACGCCGGTATCCTGCGCGGGGAAGAAGCCCTTCGGTATGTATACGTAGAGCAGGGCGGTCAGCGCGAGCGTCAGCAGCGCGACGACGAGCGTCGAGCCCTGGCGGTTCAGCACCCATTCGAGCGCGACCCCGTAGCGCGCGATCACCCAGTCGATCGCACGGTGCACGCGCGCCTCGAAGCGGTGGCTTTCCGGCGGCGGCGAATGGCGCAGGAGCTTCGCGCACATCATCGGCACGAGCGTGAGCGACACGATCGCCGAGATCACGATCGTCACCGCGAGCGTGATCGCGAATTCGTGGAACAGGCGGCCGACCACGTCGCCCATGAACAGCAGCGGGATCAGCACCGCGATCAGCGATACCGTCAGCGAGATGATCGTGAAACCGATCTGCCTCGACCCCTTCAGCGCGGCCTCGAGGCTCGTGTGGCCTTCCTCGACGTAGCGTGCGATGTTCTCGATCATCACGATCGCGTCGTCGACGACGAAGCCGGTCGCGATGGTGAGCGCCATCAGCGACAGGTTGTTCAGCGAGAAGCCGGCCATGTACATCACCGCGAGCGTGCCGATCAGCGACAGCGGCACCGACAGGCTCGGGATGATCGTCGCGTAGACGTTCGCGAGGAACAGGTACATCACCAGCACGACCAGCGCGACCGCGAGCAGCAGCTCGAACTGCACGTCGCGCACGGCGGCGCGGATCATCGTCGTACGGTCGGTGACGACCTGCACGTCGAGCGCCGCGGGCAGCGTCTCCTGCAGCTTCGGCAGCTGCGCCTTGATCGCGTCGACGGTCGCGATCACGTTCGCGCCCGGCTGGCGCTGCACGTTCAGGATGATCGCAGGTTCCGCGTTCACCCACGCGCCGAGCTTGGTGTTCTCCGAGCCGGCGACCACCTTCGCGACGTCGGTCAGCATCACCGGGCGGCCGCTCTTGTACGCGACGACCGCGGAGTTGTACTGGTCGGCGCTGGTGAGCTGGTCGTTGGCGTTGATCGTGTACGCGCGCGTCGGGCCGTCGAAGTTGCCCTTCGGCGTGTTCACGTTCAGGTTCGAGATCGTCGTGCGCAGGTCGTCGAGGTTCATCCCGTACTGCGCGAGCGCGGTCGGGTTCGCCTGGATCCGCACGGCCGGCCGGTTGCCGCCCGACAGGCTGACGAGACCGACGCCGGCGATCTGCGAGATCTTCATCGCGAGGCGCGTATCGGTCAGGTCCTGCACCTGCGTGAGCGGCAAGGTCTTCGACGTGATGGCGAGCGTCAGCACCGGCGCGTCGGCCGGGTTGACCTTCGCGTAGATCGGCGGGGCCGGGAGGTCGGACGGCAGCAGGTTGCCGGCCGCGTTGATCGCGGCCTGGACTTCCTGCTCGGCGATGTCGAGCGGCAGGTCGAGCGAGAACTGCAGCGTGATCACCGACGCGCCGGCCGAGCTTTGCGACGACATCTGGTTCAGCGACGGCATTTGCCCGAATTGCCGCTCGAGCGGCGCGGTGACCGACGACGTTATCACCTCCGGGCTTGCGCCCGGATAGAAGGTCTGGACCTGGATCGTCGGGTAGTCGACCTCGGGCAGCGCGGCGAGCGGCAGGAAGCGCAGCGCGACGAGACCGGCCAGCATGATCGCCGCCATCAGGAGGGCGGTGCCGACCGGTCGGAGAATGAAGAGGCGGGATGGATTCATCGAGCGGCCCGCGCGTTACTGGGCCGCGGGGGCCGCGGCCTGCGACGCGCCGTGCTTGTGTCCGCCGCGGTGGCCGGCCGCACCCGATGCGCCCGAAGCACCCGCAGCACCGGACGCCGCGCCGGCGCCGTGCGCGCCCGACGCGCCTTTCGGCTTGTCGGCCGGGATCGTGATCTTCGCGCCTTCGCGCAGCCGGTCGGAGCCGTCGGTGACCACGCGCTCGCCGAGCGCGACGCCGCTCACGATGCTGGTGCGTTCGCCGTCGACCGGGCCGATCGTCACCTTGCGCACCGTCACCGTATTGTCGGGTTTCACGATGTACACGAACTGGCCGATCGAGCCCGTCAGCACGGCGGCCGTCGGCACGATCGTCGCATTGCGCAGCACGTCGACGAGCAGGCGCGTGTTCACGAACTGATTCGGGAACAGCAGGCCTTCCTTGTTATCGAACTTCGCGCGCAGCTTGACCGTCCCGGTGCTCGTGTCGATCTGATTGTCGAGCGTTTCGAGCGAACCCGTCTCGAGCGGCACCGTGTTGTTGCGGTTGTACGCGGTGACCGACAGTTTCTTGCCCGCGTTCACCTGCTTGAGGATCGGCGTCAGGTTGTCTTCCGACGTCGTGAAGATCACGCTCATCGGCTGCAGCTGCGTGATCACGACGATCCCGTTCGTGTCGCCCGCCGTCACGTAGTTGCCGGGGTCGACCTGGCGCAGACCGACGCGGCCCGACACCGGCGCCGTGATGCGTGCGTACGTGAGGTTCAGTTTCGCGGAATCGATCGCCGCCTGGTCGGTCTTCACCGTTCCTTCGTATTGCTTGACGAGCGACGCCTGCGTGTCGACCGTCTGCGACGCGATCGAGTCCTGCGACAGCAGTGTCTGGTAGCGCTTCAGGTCGAGGCGGGCCGTCGCGAGCAAGGCTGCGTCGCGGGCGTGGGTGCCTTCGGCGTTTTCGAGCGCGACCTGGTACGGACGCGGGTCGATCTGCGCGAGCAGGTCGCCTTTCTTGACGATCTGGCCTTCCTGGAATGCGACGGACTGCAGATAGCCCGACAGCTGCGTCTTGACCGTCACGTTCGCGAGCGGCGTCACGGTGCCGAGCGCGGACAGCACGATCGGCATCTCGCCTTGCGTCGCGGTCGCGACCGACACGGGCTGCGGAATGTTCGCCATGGCGGCCGGGCCGCCGCGGCCGCGATGGCCGCCGCCGGCGCTCGCGCCGGAGGCCGCGCTGCCTGCTGCCTGCGTGCCGGCCGGCGTACGGCTCCACGGGTGCCACCACAGCAGGCCGCCGATGACGACGACTGCGAGCGTCCCGATCACCAGCCTGCGGCGCGGGCGACGGGCGGCAGGGGAGGCGGGATCCTTCGAAGGGGGCGTGGGCTTTTGTTGGTTGTCCATCGTGTTCTGTCTGGAAGACGGTGCGGCGTGCCGGAAAACAGGCGTGGAGCGGCGCGTGGGCATGCGATGCCGCGAGGGCCGGCTCGGTCCGGCCCTCGCGGTCCGCGCGGGAAAGAGCGGTGCGCACCGCGAATGCGGCGCGACGATGGGCATGATCCTACGTCCCGTCCCCGTTACAGTCCAGTGCTCTATCTTTCAACGGGTTACGGTCGTTACATAACGCGACGGGACGGTGACGGATCGATTACACGGCGCTGCGCCGGGCCGGCGCGCCGCCGATCTCGCGGGTGATTTTCGCGATGCATTCGTGCAGCGCGGGCACCACGTGTTCCTGCAGCCATTCGGGCGAACACTGGCTCGAGGCGCCGCCGCAGTTCACCGAGTAGCGCTGGCCCGACGGGCCGACGAAACCGGCCGCGACCGCGTTCAGCCCTTCGCGCCATTCGCCGATCGCGATCGCGTGGCCTGCGCGCATCGCGTCCTCGAGACCGGGGTTCAGGCGCGCCGACACGTGCGGCCAGTCGTCACCGGCCGTCGCGCGCAGCGCGTCGAGCAGCGTGCGGCGCTCGTCGTCCTCCAGCGCCGCGAGGTACGCGCGGCCGACCGCGGTGCGTGCGATGTCCATCCGCGAGCCGATCTCGAGGCGCGTGACGAGCACGGCCGAGCGCGGCCGGATCACGTCGATCGCGACCATGTCGAGTCGGTCGCGCACCGCGAGGTGCACCGACAGCGACGTGCGCTCGGCCAGCTCGATCATGAACGGCCGCGAGCGCGCGCGGATGTCGAAGTTGCGCAGGAAGCCGTGGCTCAGCTCCAGCACCGACGCGGTCAGCACGAAGCGTTCGCTGTCGGGCAGCTGGAACAGGAAGCCGGCGCTGACGAGCGTCGCCGTGATGCGCGACACGGTCGGCTTCGGGATGCCCGTCAATTCGGTCAGCTCGCGGTTGCTGACGGGGGCGTCGGCGGCCGCGATGCGGCGCAGCACGGCGAGGCCGCGCGCGAGCGCGGTGATCTCGTCCGGCGACGATTCGCGGTCCCGGGGCGCGGGAGGCGTTACAGATGTCGACACGAGGAATTCTCTCTATTTCCGAAACTCGATTTCAATTTTGTTGGTATCGTAAGATGATTGTCAAAAGATGCATGTTCCGTGGGTGAATCGTTCATCGTATGAGATTTTACGGGTTCACCCTTGGTTTATTAGGAAAGTACTCAAATGACCATTGCTGGAAAGTGCGGGAGCCGGTGCAAATACCGCTTGACTTGTCGGGCGGAAACGGAAAGAATGTCTCACGTTTTCGAAACATCGTTTCAGGAGTTTAACCGGCAACGGTGTTTCGCGCAGTCTCTCAGGTTCTAGCACGGCCCTCGGAATGGCTAGAACTTTTTTAGCGCCACGGTCTCCGTGGCGCTTTTTTTTGCCCGTCAAATCGGTGCGCAACAAAGTTCGCAGCAGCTGGGAAGAGCGGTTTCAGAAACATCGAAGTATGCCGCATCGCGGAAAGTTGTTGTTCGGCGCGCCATCTGGAGCGCTATTTCCTCGTCAACGTGATGTCCGGCGTTCGACTGCCGCGGGGCCATCTGAAACGAATGATGGCGCGAGGCTGGGGGCGCAGCGCGCCGTGTGCAAGGCATTGCCCAGGTGGTCACGTAGATCCCATGATGCGCGTCCCCAGTGAAATACCGAGCGCCGATAGCGAAGCGTTGATCTTCTGCTGATCGCGTTCCCAACGCGACAGTGCGGCGTCGAACGCCGTGCCTCGCGCGAAAGCCTGCATCGCTTCGGCGAGTCCAACCGCATTGTCCGCCGCCTTTGCCACGCCGGCGGCGGTATGGGGGCGGACAAGGCAAGCAGCGTCGCCAAGCAGTACCGCGCGGCCGAACACCATTCGCTCGACGACAAGATCCTGAATTGCCTGTGCGAACGGCGCATGCGTTGCGTTGACCAGCGCGGCGAGCGTCGGTGCGAGCAGGTTGCGGCCCGCGTCGACGAGTTCCGACCGATTGTCGTCGCGCATTGCACCGGGCGGCAGCGATCCGTCTCGCTGTGTGCCGTCCCGGGAAAGAAACAGTTCAGGTAGCTTGTCGTACGAGAGACGCCGGTACCACACCCAGTTCACGCGCCGTTTGCCGGGCTCGACGGTGCCATCGCGGCCTGGTACCAGGTAGGTCAGGAAGAGATGTGCGTCACCCTGCTGAAACGTAAAGCGGTTGCGCAGCACGCGAAGTACCTGATCGGGCAGGTCATGTTCGTCGATGAGCCCGCGCCACGCAACGTAACCCGCATAGGTGGGTTGCGTCTCGGGCAGCAGTTGCGCGCGCACGCCGGAGCGCCCGCCATCCGCGCCGACGAGCAGATCCGCGTGTTCTACCCGGCCGCTCGCGAAATGCGCGGTGATGCACGCGCCATTGGAATCGAGTCGCTCGAACGTCTCGCCTGCATGGACGACGCCCGCTGGCAATGCGCGCTTCAGCGCCGTATAGATCACATTCCACGCAGTCTGGGTTTGCGGCATGCGCATTTGCTGCACGATCCGGTCACCTTCGTCGAGATAGATCCGCTCGGTCGAATCCACGCCGGTATCGCCCGGCATCGGTACCCCGCCGAATGCGAACGCGCGGACGATCGGGGGCTGCAGGACGATGCCTCCGCCGCGGCTGTCGAGCTCGCTTGGCGACTGTTCGAACACGCTGACGCGCCATCCTGCCGCACGCAGCGCAGTTGCCGTGAAGAGTCCGCCTACCGATCCGCCGATCACGAGTGCCCGCGGCCTCGATACGTCATTCATGAAGTGCTCCCGTTAGCCAGTGGATCGCGCGTACCGTGCGTCCGATTTCCTGCTGCCGCGATGCCGGTGCGCTGCGAATTCAACCTTCCCAGCTCTTCAGGAAATCGAGCAGCAGCGCGTTGACGCGTTCCGGCTGTTCTTCCTGCGGAAGGTGGCCGCATTGCGCGATGGGCTCGGCCCGAAGATGTGTCGCCATGCTTTCCCAGACGGATTTCATGTCGAACATCTTGCCGACCGCGTAGAAATCCTCACCCCAGATCGCCATGGTCGGGCATGCGATCTTCACATCGGCGTCGGCGAGATCCTGTTTGACGTCTTCCGCGTTCGCGCGGTAGTCGGCGAGCGCGCCACGTACGGCGCCGGGACGACGATAGGCCCGGACATACGTGTCGAACGCCTCGCCGGAAATAGCGTGCGGGTTGTAGCACCAGTCGGAGAAGAAGTAGCTGAGCCACTCGGCTTCCTTGCCGGCGATCAGTGCTTCGGGCAGGTCTGCTACCTGATGAAACAGGAAGAACCAGTACGCGCGTGCCGTCTGGGCTGTCATGTTCTCCGCGACGATGCGGGTCGGCACGTTGTCCATCACGACAAGGCGCTCGAGGCGCTCGGGGAAGTCCTTCGCGAAGCGTGTCGCGACGCGTGCGCCGCGATCGTGCCCGACCAGCGCGATTCGGCCGATGCCAAGCGTGTCGAGCAATGCGACGAGATCGCGGGCCATGTTGCGTTTGTCGTAGCCGGCGGCCGGCTTGTCGGTTTCGCCGTAGCCGCGCAGGTCGGGCACGATGACGCGGTAGCGTTGTGCCAGGACGGGAATCTGGAAGCGCCATGCGAAGCTGGTTTCCGGGAAACCGTGCAGCAGGACCACGACAGGCCCGCTGCCCGCATCGATGAAATGTTGTCGAATTCCGTTCGCAGTGACGGTGTGGTGAACGATCGAAGGCGTAGTGGTGGACATGTGTCGGTTCCCATTTCGGTTCGGACGACGCGCCATCGGAGCGACGTGCGCGCGAGTGCTGTCCGAGCATAGGCGAAGCAACATGGACAGTCGTATGAATTGTTCTGAATCGTCTTCCGAGTAGATGCGTTCCGGCAGGCGCGGGCCGTTTCATGACGATCAAGTTGTTCCTGGGAGGAGGGCGACCTCAAATGCCCGATGTGAGCAGTGCGGCGAGTGGCGTGCGTGCGGCGTGCGCGCAAAAAAAAGCGCGACGCCCGCAATGGGCATCGCGCATGAACCGGCGTGGAGCGCCGACGAATGAAACGTGATGAAGAGAGTGGGGGCCGGTCACGGACGCCCGATCAGGACCCCCGGCCGCTCAGGCCTTCGCGAGCTTGATGCTGGTCTGCTCGGCCGTCAGGTAGCCGACGCTGGCGCCGAAGCGGTCCTTGTAGTTCGCGCGCACGAGCGGGTCGAGCGTCGACTTGACCTTGTCGTGCAGCGGCGTCTCCCAGTCGCCCACGTGCTGGAAGTTGCTCATGATGTAGGTCCAGCCGTTGATTTCGTCGACCGCGTGCAGGCCCGTCGATTCGGCGCCGGCCGGGCACGACAGCACGCGCGAGAGCGACTTCGTGTCGACGTTGTACGCCCACAGGAAGTTGTTGACGTGCATGCCCGAGTCTTCGCCGATGAAGAGCGTGCGCAGCTTTTCGGAGAACTTCAGGTTGTCGGGGTTCGCGATCTTGTCCGGGTTCGCGAGGTTGCCGAGCGCGTCGGCCGCGGCGAGGTCCTCGCCGACGAGCGCGGCCGGCGCGCCCATGTCGACCGGCACCCATTCGCTGTCGATCGCGCCGCCCGACGTGTCGCGCTGGCCGGCCTTCAGGTTCAGCGCATAGACGGCGCCCGCGGCGATCTTCTTGTCCACCGCGACGTCGCGCGACACCGCGTTGCCCTTGACCATCGACGTCTCGATGCGCGACATCGCCGTGTAGACGATCTTGTCCTTCGCGTTCACCGTCGTGCCTTCGAGCTTCGTGAACGCCATGCTGCCGCCGATCAGCGCCGCATAGCGGTGCGTCTCGAGGAACGCGGCCGCCTTTTCCATCCCGGGCTTCACGCGCATCCAGTTGAACTTGCCGCCGAAGTGGATCTTCGTGTAGCTCGCGTCGTTCGGGTCGGTCGTCGTCAGGTCCATGATGTCCGACGCCTTCAGCGTGTTCGCGAGCGTCTCGATCTCGCTGCTCGTCGCGTGGCCGATCCTGATCCACGTCAGCGTCGCGCTGCCGGCGCCGGCGGACGACGTCTGCGTCCACTTCGCGACGTACAGCGTGCCGGCCGACAGGTCGGCCGCCTTGTCGGCGACGAACATGAACAGGCCGCCGTTGGTGGCGTCGTCACCCATCATCACGGTGCGCTGGTCCGGCATCACCTGGATCAGCTCGTGCGAGATGCGGCCGAGGCAGTAGTGCTTCTTCACCGTGCCGGTGCCGTCCGGGTTCACCGTGATCTCGGGCAGGTGGCCGTAGTGATAGGGGTTCGCCTTGGTCTCGTCGCCGAACGTGTTTTTGCTGAATGCCTTGAACTGCGCGTCGGTCGCGGCCTTCGTCGCGTCCGGCTCGTATTCCTCGCTCGACAGGTGCGTGCCCCACGGCGACAGGCTCGCGCCGCAGGTGATCCACAGGCCGTGCGCGCTCGACGTATCGACGTTGTGATACTTGACGACCTTCAGCGCGCCGCTGGACGGATCCTGATCGAGCGTGATCACCGCGATCGGCGACGGCAGCTGGCCGTACTGCGATGCGCTCGCCTGGTCGCGCGTCGTGTATTCGAACTGCACGACCGCGAACACCGTGTTGCCCTTCACGCCGGCGACGTTCGCGTTCTTCAGCGTCAGCAGCGAGCTGCCGTCCGGGCAGTCCGAATAGAACTGGCGCTCCTTGCCGGCCACCGAGCGGTCGATGATCGGCTGGTTGTTGATGTCGTAGTAGCCGCCCGCGAGCGTCGTGCCGCCCTTGCCGTCCGGCACCATGTCGCCCGTCACGAAGAACGGCCGGTACGCCAGCTTGAAGTTGCGCGACGAGCCGTCCGAGAACGACACCGACAGCGTCGAGCCGACCGTCGTCGTGGCCATCGCGGCCGCGTTGTCGAGCGTGGGCGCGGCCATTGCCGAGAACGCCGCCGACGTGTACGCGGCGGCGGCCGGCGTCGCCGTCGGATTGTCGTCGCCGCCGCAACCGGTCAGGAGAGCCGGCAGCGCGAGGCCGGAGAGGGGCAGCATGGGCGCGCCGGCGAGGATCTTCAGGGCCTGACGACGGGAAGCATTGGGCAACGCGGGCATGTGGAGTCCAGTTTCAGATGTTGGAAGAATGGCCGTCGCGAAGCAGGCTCGCAGCAAGCAAGGCGAAGGCAAGTTGAAAACTGGACCGAAGTGTAGGGATGCTAGATGAAAGTTTTTTGAATCGAAAACGTAATGATGCGTCGGGCGTCCGTCAGGTGTGCTGCCGGACGCCGGTTTCGTGCTTGATGGTGTTCAATCGCGCTCGGGCGTCGCCGAGATGCGGTGGATCGACAGGTCGGCGCCGTCGAATTCGGCTTCACGATCGAGACGCAGCCCGACCGTCGCCTTCAGCGCGCCATACACGAGCGTGCCGCCTGTGGTGGCGATCGCGATGCCGCCCAGCGTGCCGATGAGCTGCGACACGAACGACACGCCGCCCAGGCCGCCGAACACGGGCTGTCCGAACACCCCGGCCGCGAGGCCGCCGAGCGCGCCGCACATCCCGTGCAGCGGCCACACGCCGAGCACGTCGTCGATGCGCCACTTGTTCTGCACGCAGGTGAACATCGCGACGAATACCGCGCCGGCCGCGGCCCCCGTGACGAGCGCACCGATCGGGTGCATCACGTCGGAGCCCGCGCAGACCGCGACGAGGCCCGCGAGCGGGCCGTTGTACGTGAAGCCCGGATCGTTGCGGCCGGCCATCCACGCGGCGAGCGTGCCGCCGACCATCGCCATCAGCGAGTTCACGGCGACGAGGCCGCTGATCTTGTCGAGCGTCTGCGCGCTCATCACGTTGAAGCCGAACCAGCCGACCGCGAGCACCCACGCGCCGAGCGCGAGGAACGGAATGTTCGACGGCGGATGCGCGGCGATCCGGCCGTCCTTCGCATAGCGGCCGTGGCGTGCGCCGAGCAGCAGCACGGCCGGCAGCGCGACCCAGCCGCCGAATGCGTGCACGACGACCGAGCCCGCGAAATCGTGGAACGGCGCGCCGAACGCATGCGTGAGCCAGTCCTGCACGCCGAAGCGGTCGTTCCATGCAATCCCTTCGAAGAACGGATAGATGAAGCCGACGATGATCAGCGTCGCGACGAGCTGCGGATTGAATTTCGCGCGTTCCGCGATGCCGCCGGACACGATCGCGGGGATGGCCGCCGCGAACGTCAGCAGGAAGAAGAAGCGCACGAGCGCGTAGCCGTTGTGCTGCGACAGCGTGCCAATGTCGTCGAAGAACTCGACGCCGTACGCGATCGTGTAGCCGATGAAGAAGTACGCGAGCGTCGACACCGAGAAGTCGACCAGGATCTTCACGAGCGCGTTGACCTGGTTCTTCTTGCGGACCGTGCCGAGCTCGAGGAATGCAAAGCCCGCGTGCATCGCGAGCACCATGACGGCGCCGATCAACAGGAACAGTGTATCGACGCCGGATTTCAGACCATCCATGCCGTGGCTTCCTTGCGCAAAAAATGGGCGAGGAATGCAAGTATCGAGCCAACTTGGTGAATCGCTGCGTGCAAATGGTGCGAAAGGCCGCGCGGGGCGGTATTCCGGTGAAGCATGCACAGTCGCGGGGCGGGCCGGCTGCGGCGGAAGGGGCGCAACGGGTGCACGTGCGTGGTGCGAAGCGTGCGCATCTGGTGCGTGCGACGCGCGGCGCGGTGCGGCGTGGTGCGCCGCGGTGCACCGGTCTGGCGCGTCAGCGGCGCGCGAACAGCGTGCGTGGCCGCCGCAGCCGCAGCGCGCAGGCGGACCAGTAGGCGGCGACGGCCGCGAGCCCGAGTGCCGCGAACGTGAGCGCGGCGACGCCCGCGTGCGACTGGCCGTCGCCGTCGGGGCCGAGGATGCCTTGCGCGACGATCAGCGCGGCCGTCCAGAAGCCGATCACCGCTTGCGCGAGCAGGCGCGCGCACGCCACGCGGCGCGGACGCCCGACGGCACGCAGGCGCGTCGCGGACGGCGAGCGAAGACACAGAAACAGGGTGGCGGCGAGCACGGCGGCCAGCGCGATGAACCAGTCGATGAGGAAAGCCATGGAGAAGCGGGAAGCGGACGGAGCGGATGGAAGGCTGCCCACTTTAGTGTCGGCGCGCGCGCGATTGAATCAGACGAATCCGAAATTGAAAGGCATTTTTAATCGGGAGTGGTCAGTGGCCCTGTTCCACAAGCGGTATCATCGGCATCGGTCCAACCATTCAGGCCGTGCAGCGCACGGCCGGAGATTGCTGATGAAGATGAAGACTTCGCGGGCGCGTCGCGTGCCCGGTTCCCTGCTGGCGGCCGCGGCCGTCGGTGCGGTGCTGTTGCTCGCAGGCTGCGAGAAGTCCGGCACGCCGGCCCAGCAAGCCGATACGGCCGCGAGCGCGGCTGCCGATGCCGCCAACAACGCGGCCAAGGCGCTCGACCAGGTGGCGAGCACCGTCAACCAGCAGCTCAATGCCGCGAAGGCGGGCATCGCGAGTGCGGCCTCGGCCGTGCCGCCGCTGTCCGCGAGCGGCCTCGCGTCGGCCGCGCAGGCGCAGTTCGATGCGGCCGCTTCCGCGGTCGTCGCGCATGCGGCGTCCGAAGCGGGCGCGAAAATGGCGGAGGCCGGCAAGAAGCTGCAGCAGTGGAGCCAGCAGAATGCGTCCGGCGCGAAACCTGCCAGCGGCGAGTAACCCGGCACTTGCGCAATCCGTGAAATGTAATTATAGTAGTTACACATTGTCGCCGGCTGCCGTTCGGGCCGGCGTCGCCAGGTGAGTGAGGAATGAATACCAGCAGCCGGTTCGCGTTTGCCGTTCACGTGCTTGCCTTGCTGTCGATGCAGGAAGGCGCGCCGCTGTCGTCCGACATCATCGCGGGCAGCGTGAACACGAATCCGGCGCTGATTCGCCGTCTGCTGTCGATGCTGGCGGCCGCGGGGCTGACCACGTCGCAGCTCGGCGCGGGCGGCGGTGCGCTGCTGGCGCGCGAGCCGGGCAAGATCACGCTGCTCGACGTGTATCGCGCGGTCGACGATGCGCAGTTGTTCGCACTGCATCGCGAGGCGCCGAATCCCGCGTGTCTCGTCGGGCGGCACATCCAGGGCGTGCTGATCGACTACATCGGCGACGCGCAGCGCGCGATGGAAGCATCGCTTGCCACGCGCACGCTCGCGGACGTCACGGCCGACGTGCTCGAATCGGAGCACCGCAGCCGGCCCGCGGGAAGCGCCGGCGGGTGAGCGCGGGCGACGGATGACGCAGGGCAGGAGGCCGGGCGGCACGCACGCGTGGCGGCCGCCACGACGGAGTTTCGCTCCGTTTTTTTTCGGTCTTATATGTAATCACTTTAGTTACTTTTTCTTTCTGGAGAATCGACATGACGCAACGTACCCTGAACATCGCACTGTTTGGCGCCACCGGGATGATCGGTTCGCGCATCGCCGCGGAAGCCGCGCGCCGCGGCCATCGTGTGACCGCGCTGTCGCGCCACCCGGGCGCATCCGGCGACGGCATCGTCGCGAAGGCGGCCGACCTGTTCGATGCGGCCAGCATCGCGGCCGCGCTGCCGGGTCACGACGTCGTCGCGAGCGCGTACGGTCCGAAGCAGGACGATGCCGCGAAGGTCGTCGCGGCGGCAAAGGCGCTGGTTGACGGCACGCGTCAGGCGGGCCTGAAGCGGCTCGTGGTGGTGGGCGGCGCCGGTTCGCTCGAAGTCGCGCCGGGCAAGCAGCTGGTCGACACCGAAGGCTTCCCGGACGCGTACAAGGCGGTCGCGCTCGCGCACCGCGATGCGGTCGACTATCTGGAAACGGTCGGCGATCTCGACTGGACGTTCTTCGCGCCGGCCGCCCTGATCGCGCCGGGCGAGCGCACGGGCACGTTCCGTACGGGCGTTGGCAAGCTGATCGTGGACGCGCAGGGCAACAGCAAGATCTCGGCGGAAGACTACGCGGTCGCGTTCGTCGATGCGCTCGAGCAAGACAGCTTCGTGCGCGAGATCGCGACGGTCGCGTATTGAGCGACATCGCGGCGAGGCGGTGCGCGAGCGCCGCATTCGACGTGAGCATCCGTCAGCGCCCGGCTGCCACCGCGGTCGCAACGACTTCAGGCGATTCCACCTCGACGGGCGGAATCGCCTGTTTCATTTGGGGTGCCGCTTATCGACAGGCCGGCGCGCGCGGGATTCCGCGCATCGCGGCGTATCCCTGGTTGATTGGTATTTATCCCGGTCGACGCCGCGCAGCGGTTTCCATATCGTTCCCCGTCATGCACGATGCATAGAAAAAATTTCTATCTACGAAGGACTGGGTAAATGGATGCCATCGATCGCAAGCTGCTGGAGCTGTTGCAGGCAGATGCCACATTGCCGATCGCGGAACTCGCGCAGCGCGTGAACCTGTCGCAGACGCCCTGCTGGAAGCGCGTGCAGCGGCTCAAGGAAACCGGCGCGATCCGTGCGCAGGTCGCGCTGTGCGATCCACGCAAGCTCGGGGTCGGCACGACCGTGTTCGTCGCGATTCGCACGAACCAGCACACCGAGGAGTGGGCGCAGCGTTTCACTCAGGCCGTGCGCGACATGCCGGAAGTCGTCGAGGTGTATCGGATGAGCGGCGAGACCGACTATCTGCTGCGGGTCGTGGTGGCCGGCATCGATGATTACGATCGCGTGTACAAGCAGCTGATCCGCGCGGTGCCGCTGTTCGACGTGAGTTCGTCGTTCGCGATGGAGCAGATCAAGTATTCGACCGCGCTGCCGGTGCGCGATCTGTCCGAACCGGCGTAGCGCGGTACGGCGGCTCGCACAGAGCGCGCCGTCGTCGTTATTCCGCTCAGCGGCCGCGCGCCAGCGCCCGGGCGCGTTCGTCCGCCAGCGCGTCGCTCCGCACGAACTCCGCGACGAACGGGCTGGCCGGATGATGGTGCAGCGCGTACGGCGTGTCCCATTGCGCGAGCCGGCCATCCTTCATCACGCCGATCCGGTCGGCGATCGCGAACGCTTCCGCCTGGTTGTGCGTGACGAGGATCGCGGTATGACCCGTGCGCTTCAGGATGTCGCGCAGTTCGAACGCGAGCCGCTCGCGCGTATCGACGTCGAGATTCGAGAACGGCTCGTCGAGCAGCAGCAGCTCCGGCGACGGCGCAAGCGCGCGGGCAAGGGCGACGCGCTGCTGCTGGCCGCCCGACAGTTCGTGCGGATACGCGCTGCCCGCATCGGCGAGACCGACGAGTTCGAGCATGTCCGCGACGCGGGTGCGCCGTTCGGCCTTCGGCATGCGCCGCAGGCCGAACGCGACGTTGTCGGCCGCGCTCAGGTGCGGAAACAGCGCATAGTCCTGGAACATCATCCCGATGCGCCGCCGCTCGGGCGGCACGTCGAGCGACGGCGCCGCGACGGGCGTGCCGTCCAGCACGATGCGCCCCATCCGCACGGGCTCGAAGCCCGCGATCGCGCGCAGCACGGTGGTCTTGCCGCAGCCCGAGGCGCCGAGCAGGCAGCCGATGTCGCCGCGCGGCAGCGCGAGGCTCAGCCCGTCGACCACCGTGCGGCGGCCGGGCGGCGCGTCGTAGGCGACGCAGAGGTCGTCGAGTTCGAGCAGGTTCACGATGTCAGGCTCCGATCTTGTGACGGGTGCGCGCGAGCAGGATCACGGGCACGAGCCCGGCCAGCACGATCGCGAGCGCGGCGACCGCGCCTTCCTCATAGGTGCCGCGCGCGGCTTCCGCATACAGCCAGGTTGCGAGCGTGTCGAAATTCAGCGGGCGCAGCAGCAGGGTCGCCGGCAACTCCTTCATCGCGTCGACGAAGACGAGCAGGGCGCTCGTCGTGAGCGCGGGTCGCAGCAGCGGCAGGTGCACGCGGCGCAGCGTGCCGCCGGCCGTCTCGCCGAGCGAGCGCGCGGCCTGTTCGAGCGACGGCGGAATGCGCGCGAGGCCGGCTTCGATGCTGCCGGTCGAGATCGCGAGAAAGCGCACGGTGTACGCGATCACGAGCGCGGCCGCCGAACCCATCAGCAACAGCCCGTCTCGGCCGAGCGCCGCGCCGAGCAGCCGGTCGGCCGCCGCGAACGGGATCAGCAGGCCGATCGCGAGCACGGTGCCCGGCACCGCGTAGCCGAGGCAAGCGATGCGTGCACACACGCGGGCCGGCCCCGCAGGTGCGCTGTCGCGCCGCGCGCGTGCCGCCCATGCGACAACGAGCCCGCAGGCAAGTGTGGTGACGGTCGCGGCGGCGGCGATCGTCAGCGTGTTCGCGAGCCCGGTCAGCAATTGCGTCGACACGCCGCCGACGAGATGCAGCCGCTTGCCGGTCTCAACCGCGAGGTACGCGGCCGGCGCGCCGAAGCCGATGAGTACCGGCAGCCAGCCGAGCGCGGCGGCGCTCCATGCGGCCGCGCCCGTCAGCTTGCGCGGCGCGACCGGGCGCATGCGCCGGCCGTGCGCGTAGCGCTGGCGGCGGCGCCCATAGCGTTCGAGCACGATCATGCCGACGACGATCGCGAGCATCGCGAGCGCGATCTGCGCGGCGCCGGCGAGATCGGAGCGCGTGATCCACGTCGTGTAGACCGATACGGTCAGCGTCTGCACGCCGAGGAATTCCGACGCGCCGATGTCGTTCAGCGTTTCGAGCAGCGCGAGGCTCACGCCGACCGCGATCGCGGGCCGCGCGAGCGGCACGACGACGCGCCAGAATGTCGCGATACGTCCCGCGCCGAGCGTGCGCGCGGCTTCGAGCAGGCTCGCGGACTGCGTGACGAACATCGCGCGGGTGCTCAGGTACACGTATGGATACAGCACGAAGCCGAGCACGAAGATCGCACCGGGCAGCGAGCGCAGGTCGGGCAGGCGGAACTGGCGCGGGCTGTCGAAGCCGAGCAGCCAGCGGATCGCGCCCTGCACGGGGCCAATGGGGTGGAGCAGGTCGAGATACGCGAACGCGACGATATAGGTGGGCACCGCGAGCGGCAGCAGCAGCGCCCAGGTCAGTATCCGGCGGCCGGGAAAGTCGTACGCGGTGACGAGCCAGGCGCAGCCGGTACCGACCACCGTGACGATCGCGCCGACGCCCGCGAGCAGCAGCAGCGTATTGGCGAGTGCCTGCGGCAGCACGAACGCGCCGAGATGCTTCCAGTGCGCGAGATCGGCGCCGAACGCGGCGGCGACCAGCACCGCGAGCGGCGCCGCGACCGCCGCGGCGATCGCGACGGCCGCGCCGAGCCAGGGGCTGCCCGCGCGCGAACGCAACGGCCGGCGGCGCGCGCGGACGGACGATGCCTCAGTTGTCAAAGCCGACCTTGTCGACGAGTTGGCTGGCCGCCTTGCGGTGCTTCGCGATGTCGGCCAGCGGCAGCGGGTCGACCTTCAGCGTGCCGAAGCTCGCGATCACCGGATCGAGTTTCACGTTCGCGCGCACCGGGTATTCGTAGTTCGCCTGCGCATAAAGCGCCTGCGCTTGCGGCGACACGAGGTACTCGAGCAGCTTCACCGCGTTGGCCTTGTGCGGCGCGTGCTTCGCGACCGTCGCGCCGCTGATGTTGACGTGCGTGCCGCCGCTCTTCGCGTTCGCGAACGTCGGCCGCACGACCTTGATCGCGTCGCCCCACTTGCGCGCATCGGTGCCCGGCTCCGCGTTCTTCATGTGACCGACGTAATACGCGTTGGCGAGGCCGACGTCGCAGATCCCGCCGAGAATGTCGCGCGCGACGTCGCGGTCGCCGCCCGTCGCCTTGCGCGCGAGGTTCGCCTTCACGCCGCGCAGCCACTTTTCGGTCGCGGCCTCGCCGTCGTGCGCGATCATCGCCGCGACGAGTGCCGTGTTGTACGGATGCTGCCCCGAGCGGATGCAGACCTTGCCCTTCCATTTCGGATCGGCGAGATCCTCGTAGCGGAACGCGTCGACCTTCAGGTCCTTCTCCACATACAGCACGCGATCGCGCAGCGACAGCGCGTACCAGTCGCCCTGCGCGCCGCGCAGGTTCGCGGGAATCGCGTCGTCGAGCACCTTCGAGCGCACCGGCTGCGCGAGCCCGCCGTCGACGAGGTCGAGCAGGTTGCCGATGTCGACCGTCATCAGCACGTCGGCCGGCGACTGCGCGCCTTCCGCCTTCACGCGCTCGAGCAGGCCGTCCTTCACGAATACCGTGTTGACCTTGACGCCGCTCTGCTGCGTGAACGCGTCGATCAGCGGCTGGATCAGCTTCGGTTCGCGGGTGGTGTACAGGCTCACTTCCTCGGCGGCGTGGGCCAGCGGCGCGAAGGCGGCGGCGGCAACGGCGAGGGCGCCGGCGAGCGGCAGCAGGCGGGTGCGCGGATTCGACATGGAGACTCCGGTGAGGCAGGCGGACGAAGAGGCGTTCCGGGGCGTGCCTGCCGCCCGAGCGACCCGAAACATTACAAAACGAAAGATTTCGGATTCTAGATTGAAATGGGAATGATTATCAAATGAAAGGTGCCGGAAAGCTGGGCGGAAGGCGGGATGAGGAGGGGCGTAACGGGGCGTCGCGGCGCGGGCGCAAGCGCGTAGAATGCCCGCTTCAACGAATTCGACGGAGCAGGACCGACCATGAACGATCAGCGCAAGAAGAACCCTGTCCGCAACGTGAGCATCCTGATCGTCGTGGCCGTGCTGCTCGTGATCGGGACGATCGCGTACAACGCGATCTCGCAGAAGCACGCGTACGACGAGGCCCATCCGGCGGAGGCCGCGAGCGCCGCGTCGCACTGATGCCGGCACGGCCGGCATGATCGCTGCGGCCCGGTTGGCTGGGGCGCAAGCGACGTGCGGGAACGGCGGGAGGAGCGGGGAAGCGGCGGACGACGCGCGATGCGCCGCGTCGCGCCGGGACAGACGCGGGCGCCGGACCCGGCGCGCCGCATGGAAAGGTCAGTCGTGCGTCAACGTGACGCAGGCGCGAACTTCGGGCGGATCCGTGCGTAGAACACGACCGCGAGCAGCACGAGCCATCCCGCGCCGACGTAGAGCGCGACGCGCGTGTCATCGAACCAGCCGAGCATCACGATCACGAAACCCATGAACGCGATCGTCAGCGCGGGCGCGACGGGCCACAGCGGCACCTTGAACTTCAGCGCGGCGACTTCCGCGCTCGACAGGCGACGGCGCATCGCAACCTGCAACAGCAGGATCATCAGCCACACCCACACGGTCGCGAACGTCGCGATCGCCGCGACCACCAGGAACACGTCCTTCGGCATCAGGTAGTTGAGCACCACGCCGACCAGCAGCGCGCCGGCCATCACGAGCACCGTGACCCACGGCACGCCGTGCCGCGACGTCGTCATCAGCACGCGCGGCGCCTGGCCCTGCCGCGCCATCCCGAACATCATCCGGCCCGCGCCGAAGATGTCGCTGTTGATCGCCGAGATTGCCGCGCTGATCACCACGAGGTTGAGGATCGTCGCGGCCGACTTCACGCCGAGCGCCGAGAAGATCTGCACGAACGGGCTGCCGTCGCTGCCGACGCCGGTCCACGGGCTGATCGACATCAGCACGACCATCGTCAGCACGTAGAACAGCAGGATGCGCGCGGGCACCGCGTTGATCGCGCGCGGAATCACGCGCTCCGGATCCTTCGCCTCGCCGGCGCTCATCCCGATCACCTCGATGCCGCCGTACGCGAAGATCACGACCGACAGCGAGGCGATCAGCCCGCCGATCCCGTTCGGGAAGAAGCCACCATGGTTCCACAGGTTCGCGAATGTCGGCACGTCGGCCGAATGGCCGAAGTGCATGCCGGTCAGCAGGATCGCGACGCCGCCGCCGATCATCGCGACGATCGCGCCGACCTTGATGATCGACAGCCAGAATTCGAGCTCGCCGAACACCTTCACGTGGCACAGGTTCAGCCCGCAGATGACCGCGACGACGCCGAGCACCCAGATCCATTGCGGCACATCCGGAAACCAGAAGCTCATGTAGATGCCGAACGCGGTGATGTCGGCGATCGCGACGATCACCATTTCGAGCGTGTAGGTCCAGCCGGTGACGAAGCCGGCGAACGGGCCGAGGTTTTCGGTCGCGTAGTGGCCGAACGAGCCGGCGACGGGTTCGCGCACGGCCATCTCGCCGAGCGCGCGCATCACCATGTAGACGGCCGCGCCGCCCAGGATGTAGGCCAGGATCACCGCCGGGCCCGCGAGCTGGATCGCGGACGCCGAGCCGTAGAACAGGCCGGTGCCGATCGCCGAGCCCAGCGCGAGAAAGCGGATGTGCCGTGCGCTCAGATGGCGCTGCAAGTTCTTCATCGAGTCTCCGATATCGTTATGCGACGGACCGGGGGAGCAGGGCCGGCCCGGTCGGCTCAAGTTGTCTATACAACTTAAATGTGAACGAATGATAACAAGCCCGGCCATGTGACCGGAATCGGGTATTCCCTGACTGGCGCAACCGGTTGAATCGCGGGTGGGACAAACGCGCGGCGCGCGCACGGGCCGCGGGGGGCGGGTGGGTCATGCTGCGGAACGGTATTGCGGGAGCGGGGAAGCGGTGGAGCGCCGCCGGCCGGCCCGCTTGCATGCGCGGCCGGCCGGCGGCGGGAACGACGTCATGCGGTCATGCGGGCAGGCGGATGACGCTCGCGTCCTTGCGGATCAGCAGCGACGACGCGAGCATCTGCTTGCACTGGTGCGCGAGCACCTTCAGGTCGTGCGTGAGCTCGGCGCCCACCGCGTCGGATTTTTCCGCGGACACGACCATCGCGTCGAGGTCGCGCGTGATCTGCTTCGTCGCGTCGAGCTGGTCGGCCGGCGGCGGCTCGCCGGCTTCCGCCTTCTCGAGGTTCTCCAGCACGGCGGACAGGCCGCGGTGCAGCGCGTCGTCGTGGACGAGGTTCTCGTCGGCCGCGCACGCGCTGCGGATCAGCGGCGCGGCGGCGGTGATCTGCGCGCCGAGCACGTGCGTCTGCACGAGCAGGTCGTTCAGCTCCGGCACGAAGCGCTGGTGCGCCTTCGGCTCGATCATCATCCGCTGGAACGCCTGGCCGAGGTTCGCGAACGCGATGTGCACGTCCTTGCGCGCGAGGCGGTAGCGGTAGTCGTCGTCGAGGGCGGTGGTGGGCGCTTCGATCGCCGCGGCGATGACCGGCACGACCGCCGCGCCGTCGGCGGTCGGCACGGGCGGCGGCGATGCGCCGCGTCCGGCGCGCCACACGGCCTCGAAATACTTGCGGGTCGACGTCAGCATGTCGGTGACGAGCTTGCCCATCAGCCGGTATTCCCAGTACGGGAACAGGCGGCTCGCGGCGATCGCGATCATGCAGCCGACCACGGTGTCGATCGCGCGCTCGCCGATGATCCGCATGCTGCCCGGCGCGAGCAGGTGGAACATCAGCAGCACGTACGACGACGTGAACACGACGCTCGCCGCGTAGTTGAACAGCAGCAGGCTGTAGCTCATCACCATCGAGCCGAACATGATCGCGATCAGCAGGTGCGGCTCCTTCACCGTGTAGATCAGCGCGATGCTCGCCGCGCAGCCGATCAGCGTGCCGACGATCCGCTGCGCATTGCGCTGCTTGGTGAGCGAGTAGCCGGGCTTCAGGATGATGATGGTCGTCATCACGATCCAGTATGCGTTCGTGAGCGGCAGCAGCCGGCCGAGCCAGAAGCCGACCGCCACCGCGATCGTCACGCGCAGCGCGTGGCGAAAGCTCGGCGAGCGCATGTTCAGGTTCGAGAAGATCAGGAGTGGCGACATCCGGCGCCGCTGCAGGAAGCGCGTGAGCGCCTTGTCGATCTTCAGTTCCATCTGCTGCGGGTCGGCGTGGCCCGACAGGTTGCGGCGCATCCGGTCGATCAGGCGCGTCGCGCTCCAGATGCGCCGGAACGTCGCGAGCACGGCCGCGTACGCTTCCGCATTGCTGGCCGGGAAGTTCTTCTTGCGCATCAGCTCGATCTCGTACTCGATCGCGCGCAGTTCGGCCTTCACGCTGATTCGCGAATGCGGCGCGCGGTTTTCGAGCACCGCGAGGCCGATCTGCTCGAGATCGGCGGCTGCCTTGCGGATCAGGTCGCGATAGAAAATGATCAGGTCCGAGCCGCCGAACGTGTTGCGCACCAGCGGATAGTCGGTGTGCGCACCGACGAACAGCTCGTGCAGGTCGACGCTGTTGATGAACAGGTTGTACATCGTCGCGCGGCCGGGATCGAGCTTGCCGCGACGCAGCTTCGGCAGATTGCGCAGCACGATGTCGCGCGCGGTTTCCTGCGTTTCGACCGCGGTGATCTGCTTCGCGACGAGGTTGCGGTAGCACTCGTCGAGATCGGCGTCGAGATCGTAGAACTGCGCGCGCGCGAGCAGGTAGTCGGCGCATGCGAACAGGCTTTCGGCAAGCGCCTGCTGTTCGATCCGGCGCGCCTGCCATTGCGACACGAGCGTCGCCCAGTACGTGTACCAGAGGCCGCCCGCGAGAATCCAGCCCGCGTTGACGAACGCCTGCAGCGGCGTGAAGTTCTCCTCGAGCGTCATCACCATCATGAACAGCGTCGCGAAGCTGATCTGCGGCCAGCGGTTGCCGTAGACGACGATCAGCGACAGCACGAACGTGAGCGGCACGATCGTCAGCCACAGGCCGAAGATGTTCGGGGTGGCGAGGCCGGTCGCGAGCGCGGCCAGGAAGCCGATCACGCTGCACGCGAGCATTTCGTTGTGCTTGTACTTCAGCGGGCCCGGCATGTCGACGACGCACGCGCCGAGCGCGCCGGTCGAGATCGTGAAGCCGAGCTCGCGGTTGTGAAACACGATCAGGCACAGCACGGCCGGCAGCGACACGCCGACCGCGATCCGCAGGCCGCCGAAAAAGTACTGGCTGTAGAGAAACTTTCTGATTTCGACCGAATAGCGCATCGATGGGCTGAATGACAGACGAAGACGCCGGGGCGGCGTATGGACTGGCGACGAGTCTATCGTATTTCGCGGTCCGCAAAACCTGGCCTTTCGGCCGAGCTTCGTCGTGACGGTCCTTTTGCTATCCTTGGTGCTTCTGTTCGCCCGGCCCGGCCGGCGCGACGCTTCGACACCCGCTTGATGCTCCATCTCTTCTATTCGAACCGTCACGAAACGCTCGCCGACGCGCTGCTCGACGACCTGGCCGCGTTCCCGGCCCGCAACGGCCCGTGGGCGCCGCAGCAGGTCATCGTGCCGAGCGCGGCGCTGCGTCGCCGTCTCGAGCTCGACATCGCCGCGCGCCACGGCGTGTGCGCGAACGGCGAGTTCACGTATCTCGCGCAATGGCTGTGGGCGCAGATCGGCCGCGTGCTGACGGTGCCCGCACGCTCGCCGTTCGCGCCCGACCGCCTCGTGTGGCGCTGCTACCGGTTGTTCGCGCAGGCCGCGGGCGGCGCGCCGTGGTTCGCGTCGCCGCGGCTGGCCGCGTATCTGTCCGCGTCCGACGACGCGATGCGCTACGAGCTGGCGCAGCGCGTCGCGGCCGTGCTCGATCATTACCTGACCTATCGGCCCGAATGGCTGGCCGCGTGGCAGGCCGGCGAGTCGGTGCTCGCGGGCGACGCCGCGCCGCGCGGGATCAGCGATGCCGCACGCGACGACGAGCACTGGCAGGCCGCGCTGTGGCGCGCGCTGCTCGCCGAGCTGAGCGACAGCGGCACGCCGCCCGCGCATCGCTTCCTCGTGGAGGCGCGCAACCTCGATGCCGAAACCGTCGCGCGCGCCGACTGGCCGGAATCGGTCAGCGTGTTCGCGCTGCCGACGATGCCGCCGCTGCACGTCGCGCTGCTGCGCGAGCTGTCGCGCTGGATCGACGTGCGCGTCTATGCGCTCAACCCGTGCCGCGAATTCTGGTTCGACATCGTCACCGCCGCGCATGCCGAGGCGCTCGATGCGGCCGGCCGGCTCGACTACCAGCAAGTCGGCCATCCGTTGCTCGCGGAGTGGGGCCGGCAGACGCAGGCGCAGCTGCACATGCTGCACGAACTGACCGAAAGCGCCGCGTTAGGCGACGCGTCCCGTTTCGTCGGCAATCCCGCGCCGACCTGGCTCGCGCGTGTGCAGAACGCGATCCTCGACCTGCAGCCGGAAGCCGAACTCGGCGACCCGCCGGCCGAGCGCGGGATCGAGGTGCACGTGTGCCACAGTCTCGCGCGTCAGCTCGAGGTGCTGCATGACCGCCTGCTCGCGTGGTTCGACGCCGACGCGACGCTGCAGCCGTCCGATGTGCTGGTGGCGGTCGCCGATCTCGCGGCGGCCGGGCCGTTGATCGACGCGGTGTTCGGCACGGCGGGCGCGGGCGGCGCGCGCGTGCCTTACCGGATCACCGGCCTGCCGCCGTCGCAGGCGAATCCGGTCGCGCGCGTGCTGCTCGAATGGCTCGCGTTGCCGGAGCGGCAGGTCGGCGCGCCGGAGCTGGTCGAATGGCTGCGCGTTGACGCGGTGGCCGCCCGTTACGGCATCGACGCAGCCGCGCTCGAGACGGTGCAGACCTGGCTCGCGGCCGCCGGCGCGCGGCGCGGGCTGTCGCCGACGGCGAGCGACGATGCGGCGGTGCCGACGCCGCGCCATACGTTCTCCGATGCGCTCGCGCGGCTCTTCCTCGGCTATGCGATGCCGGAAGGCGCGGCACCCGTCGGCGCGTGGCTGCCGATCGAGGCGGCCACCGGCAGCGAGGCCGAACTACTCGGCCGGCTCGCGCGCTTTACCGACGATCTCGACGGCTTCGCGCGGCGGCTCGCCAGCGCGCATACGCCGCGCGCATGGAGCGAACTGTTCGCCGACACCCTCGCGCGCTTCTTCGATTCCGGCGCCGCGTATGCGGATGCGCTCGCGGGCGTGCGCGACGCGCTCGACGCGATGCTTGCCGCGATGACGGAAGGCGCGCCCGACGAGGCCTTGCCCGCGGCCGTCGTGCGCGCGGGGCTGACAGCCGCGCTCGACGATCCCGCGCGCGGCGGGGTGCCGTGGGGCGGCGTCACGTTCTCGTCGCTGACGAGCTTGCGCGGCTTGCCGTACCGCGTCGTGTGCCTGCTCGGCATGGACGACGGCGTGCTGCCGAGCCTCGCGCGCGCGGACGAGTTCGACCTGATGGCCGTCCTGCCGAAGCTCGGCGACCGGCAGCGCCGCGACGACGAGCGCAACCTGTTTCTCGACCTGCTGCTCGCCGCGCGCGACCGGCTGCTGATTGCCTATACGGGGCGAAGCATTCGCGACAACGCGCCGTTGCCGCCCGCGGCGCTCGTCGACGAACTGCTCGACCATCTCGCGCTCGTCACGGCCGGCGCGGACACCGCACCGGGCGCGGTCGATGCCGCGCGGCGCACGTTCATCGTCGAGCATCCGCTGCAACCGTTCGCGGCCGAGTATTTCCGGCCCGGCAGCGAACTGGCCTCGTACGACGCCGAGCGCGCGACGCTCGCGTCGCTGCTGGCGGCCGAAGCCGCGCGCGACGCGACGCGCGAGCAGCCGTTCTTCGCGCAGCCGCTGCCGGCCGAGCCGGTCGAGCCCGTTGCATTCAACGAATTCGAACGTTTCTGGCGGCATCCGGCCCGCGCGCTGCTGCGTGCGCGGCTCGGCATCGTGTTGTCCGACGCGCAGGCCGAACTGCTCGACACGGAGCCGTTCGCACTCGACTTCGCCGGCAGCGACGCGCTCGCCGAGCGCGTGCTGCCGCTCCTGATCGAGTCGGATGAAGACGGCGTGCACGATCATGCGCTGCGCATCGCAGACGCCAGCCCGGAACTGCCCGGCGGCGCGACGGGTGCCGTCTGGCGCGACCAGGCGCTCGGCTCGATGACGCAGCTTGCGTCGAACGTGCGTCGTGCGCTGGCCGACGGCATGGAGCGGCGGCCGTTCACGCTTGCGATCGCGCCCGCATGGCCCGACACCGACCAGGCGCTGTTCGGCGCCGATGACGCGATGCTGTCAGGCGACGCGGTGAGTGCGCCGCTCGAATTGCACGGCACGCTGAACCGGCTGACGCCGGCGGGCCAGATCATCTATCGCTATGCGCGGCCGAGCGCACGTGACTACCTGTCTGCGTGGCTTGCGCACCTCGTCTATTGCGCGGTGGAGCCCGACGGTCCGCGTCGCACGCTGTGGTTCGGCAGCGGCGGCGCGTTCGAACTCACGCCGGTCGCTGCGCCGCTCGAGCGTCTCGCACCGCTCGCCGCGCTGTTTCGCGCGGGGCGGCGCATGCCGCTGCGGTTTTTCCCGCGCAGCGCATGGGCACGCGTTTCTGACGGCGAGGCGAAGGCCGCGAGCGTCTGGATCAACGAGCGCGTGGTGAGCGAAGCCGACGATCCGGCCATCGCGATCGCATGGCGCGGCGCCCATCCGTCGCTCGACGAGCCGTTCGGCACACTTGCGCGACTCGTGTTCGAGCCGATGCTGGAACACCTGAAGGAGCTCGCATGAGCGCCGCATCACAGCCGCAGGCGGCGCTCGAACTCGACGTGTTCGCGTGCCCGCTCGACGGCGTCAACCAGATCGAGGCGTCGGCCGGTACCGGCAAGACGTGGAACATCTGCGCGCTGTACGTGCGCCTGCTGCTCGAGAAGGATCTCGGCGCGGACGAAATCCTCGTCGTGACCTTCACGAAGGCCGCGACCGCCGAACTGCACGAGCGGATCCGCGGGCGGCTCGCGCAGCTCGCGCATGCGCTCGACACCGGTGACGACGGCGGCGATCCGTTCGTCGCGCGCCTGCTCGAGACGACGCTCGGTGACGCCGGCACGCTCGACCCCGAGACTGCCGCGAAGCGGATCCGGCGCGCGTTGCGTGCATTCGACCAGGCGGCGATCCACACGATCCACGCGTTCTGTCAGCGTGCGCTGCAGGAAGCACCGTTCGCGGCCGCGATGCCGTTCGCGTTCGACATGCAGGCCGACGATGCAGCGCTGCGCTTCGAACTCGCGGCGGACTTCTGGCGCACGCGCGTCGAACCGATGGCCGCGCGCTGGCCCGGCTTCGCGACGTGGCTCGTCGATTCGGGCGCGGGCCCGGCCGCGCTCGACGCCCAGCTTGCGCGCCGGTTGAAGAAGCCGCTCGCCGCGCTGCGCTGGGACGGCGTCGTCGAACCGGACGAATCGGCGGAGGCCGCTGCCGCCGAGTGCTTTGCGGAGGCGGCGCGGATGTGGGCCGACGAGCGCGATGCGATCGACGCGTTGCTGCGCGCCGCGCAGCCCGCGCTCAACCAGCGCTCGCACAAGCCCGACGCGCTCGCCGATGCACTCGCCGCATGGAGCGCGCATTTCGCGCAGGGCGATCCCGCGGCCGCGCTGCCGAAGGCGGCGCTCAAGCTCACGCGCACCGCGCTCGCGAAGGCGACGAAAAAGGGCGGCGTGACCCCCGAGCACGCGTTCTTCGACGTGGCCGACGCGCTCGAAGCGGCGGTGGCTGCGGCCGAGGCCACGCAGCGCGCCCGCTGGCTCGCGCTGATCGCCGACTGGCTCGACATCGCGCCGGGCGAACTGGCCGAACGCAAGCGTACGCGTCGCGTCGTGTCGTTCGACGACCTGCTCACGAACCTGTATCACGCGCTGCACGCGCACCCGTGGCTCGCCGAGACGCTGCGCGCGCGCTATCCGGCCGCGCTGATCGACGAATTCCAGGATACCGACCCGCTGCAGTTCGCGATCTTCAACCGGATCTTCGCGCCGGGCGGGCCGCTCTTTCTCGTCGGGGACCCGAAGCAGGCGATCTACAGCTTCCGCGCGGCGGATCTGCATACCTATCTCGCCGCACGGGCAAGCGCGAGCGCGTGCTATACGCTCGCGGTCAACCAGCGCTCGACGCCGGCGATTGTCGACGCGTGCAACCGCTTCTTCATGTCGAACCCGCGTGCGTTTGTGCTCGACGGGCTCGACTATTACGCGGTGCGCGCCGGCACGCGCGTGCGTGCACCGTTCGTCGACGCAACCGATCCGGGCCCGGCCGGCGATTTCCGGATCTGGACGCTGCCGGGCGGCGATGGCACGCTGCTCAAGCGCGATGCGCAGGCGCAGGCCGCCCAGGCGTGCGCGGCCGAGATCGCCCGGCTGATGCGCGGCGCGCGCGAAGGGCATGCGCGGCTCGGCGATACGCCGCTGTCGCCGGGCGACATCGCGGTGCTGGTGCAGACGCACCGGCAGGGCAGTCTCGTAAAGCGCGTGCTCGCCACGTGGGGTATCGGCAGCGTCGAGCTTGCGCAGGCGTCGGTGTTTTCGACCGGCGATGCGGAGCAGCTCGAGCGCGTGCTGGCGGCGATCGACGCGCCGGGCGACTTGCGGCGCTTGCGTTCGGCGCTGGCCGCCGACTGGTTCGGCCTCGATGCCGGTGCGCTGTGGCGGATGGAGCAGGGCGACGGCGACGCGTCGCGCGAAGCGGCTGACAGCGCGGACGCGATGAGCTGGGTCGAGCGCTTCTCGCGCTATCGGCTGCTGTGGCGCGAACGCGGCTTCGCCGTGATGTGGCGCACGTTCACGCGCGAGCTGCGCATCGCCGAGCGGCTGATGGCCGGCGCGGACGGCGAGCGCCGCGTGACCGACATCAACCATCTGGCCGAACTGACGCAGGCGCGCGCGTCCGCGCAGCCGGGCATCGCGCCGACGCTGCGCTGGCTCGCCGCGCAACGGCTCGACGGTGGCGGCGAGGAAGCCCAGCTGCGCCTCGAATCCGATCGCAACCTCGTGCAGATCGTGACCGTGCACAAGTCGAAGGGCCTCGAATACGCAGTCGTGTTCTGTCCGTTCCTGAACGACGGCGGGCTGCGCGAGCCGCCCGCGTCGGGGTTGCCGGATGCGCGCGAGTATCACGACGACGCGGGCGACGCCGTGCTGCATTACGGGTGCGACGACGAAGCCGCCGCGCATGCCGCGCGCCAGGCGCTGCGCGAACAGGCGGCGGAACGCGCGCGGCTCGTCTACGTGGCGCTCACGCGCGCCGTGTATCGGTGCTATCTCGTCGCCGGGCCTTATCTGTCGTCGCGCTCGACCCGCGAGGCACGGCGCAGCGTGCTGAACTGGCTCGTGGCCGGAGCGGGCCAGTCGTTCGACGCGTGGCTCGACGAGCCGCCCGACGAAGCGGTGCTCGACGCTGCGTGGCAAGCGCTGGCCGGCGGCCCGGTGAGCGTTGCACCGTTGCCGGTGCCGGCTCGGCGCGAACGGCTCGCGGCCGGCCACGATGCAACGCAGACGCTCGCGGCACGCCATGCGACGCGCGTGCTGCGCGACGCGTGGCGGATGGCGAGCTTCAGTTCGCTGACGGCGTCGATGGCGCGCGAGGAGGCGGGCGTCGCGGTCGTGCCGGACGACGAGCTTCGGCCCGATCACGATGCGCTTGCCGCCGTGGCGCCGGACGGTGCATTTGTCGCGGTCGACACGGTCGCCACCGAGCCGCCGGACGACGACATCCTCGTGTTTCCGCGCGGTGCGGCAGCGGGCGAGTGTCTGCACCGCCTGTTCGAACTCAGCCGCTTCACGGAGCCCGATTCGTGGCATCAGGCAGCGCTTGGCGCGCTGCATGACCGGCCGGTCGAGGCCGAGCCCGAACTCGCGACGCGTCTGCCGGCGATGATGGCGCGGCTCGTCGACGATGTCGTGCGTACGGAGCTCGTGCCGGGCATGCGGCTTGCGGATCTCGACCCCGCCAGGCGGCTCGACGAAATGGGCTTCCTGTTCCCGGCGCCGTCGCTCGAGCTGGGCGCGCTGCGCCGGCTGCTGGTTGCGCACGGCTATCCGGACGTTGCGCTTGACTCGGGCATGCTCGCCGGTTTCATCAAGGGTTTCATCGACATGATCGTCGAACACGACGGCCGGTTCTGGATCGTCGACTGGAAGTCGAACCATCTCGGCAATACGCCGGATGCGTACGGCCCGCGCGCGCTCGACGTCGCGATGGCCGATCACGCGTATCACCTGCAGGCGCTGCTCTATACGGTCGCGCTGCATCGCTATCTGCGCGGGCGGCTGCCCGACTACGACTACGACACGCATATGGCGGGCTACCTGTACCTGTTCGTGCGCGGCGTGCGGCCCGACTGGCGCAGCGGCGGCGAACCGGCCGGCGTGCATGCGCGGCGGCCCGCGCGCGAACTCGTCGACGCACTCGACCGGATGATGGAAGGGGGCCGCGCATGAACGCGTCCGACGATACGCTCGAATTCACCGGCGGCCTCGTCGCGCGCCTGCCCGAGCCCGCGGATTTCGGCATCGCGCTCGCGGAAGGATTCGCGCGCCGCATGGGTGACCTGTCGCGCCGCGCGGGTGCGCCGGCCGTGGCCGCCCGCTGGGCGGCGCGTGCCGCGTTCGCGACGAGCCGGGCGACCGCGGGCGGCCACGTGTGCGTGTCGCTCGGCGCGCTCGCGCAGCGCTACGAGGAATCGGTCGACGACGTGCGCGCGGCGCTTGCCGCGAGCGGCGTCGTGGCGTTCGGTACGCTCGCGCGCGGCGCCGAGCGGCCGTTGATCGTCGACCGGCACGACCATCTGTATCTGTCGCGCTATTTCGACTACGAACGGCGGCTCGCCGATGCGCTCGTCGCGCAGGCCGGCGTCGCCGCACCGGGCGACGCGCTGGCGCCCGAGCGCTTGCGCGACAGTCTTGCGCGTTACTTCGGGCCCGCGACCGGCGAAGTGGACTGGCAGCGCGTCGCGGCGATCGTTGCGCTGACAGGGCGCGTGACGATCGTCAGCGGCGGCCCCGGCACCGGCAAGACCACGACCGTCGTCGGGGTGCTGGCTTGTCTGCTCGACGCGCATCCGGGGCTGCGCATCGCGCTGGCGGCGCCGACCGGCAAGGCCGCGCAGCGGATGCAGGAAGCGCTGCACGCGCGGGCGGGCGACCTGCCGCCGGAACTTGCCGCGCGCCTGCCCGACACGTCGTACACGCTGCATCGCCTGCTGGGCGGCGGCGGAGCGGCGGGCTTCCGTCATCACCGCGACAATCCGTTGCCGTATGACCTGATCGTCGTCGACGAGGCGTCGATGATCGACGTCGCGCTCGCCGCGCATCTGCTCGATGCGCTCGCGCCCGGCGCACGGCTCGTGCTGCTGGGCGACAAGGATCAGCTCGCCGCGGTCGAGGCCGGCGCCGTGTTCGCCGAACTCAGCGCACGGCCGACGTTTACCGCCGCGGCACGCACGCGCATCGCGGGTGCACTCGGGATCGACGAGGCGACTTTCGTCGCGGCGTTGCCGGTGCCGGACGGCGAGGCCGCGGCGGTTGCGGCGCCCACTCCAGCACCGGCCCCAGCGCCAGCCTCCGCGCCGATGTCGACGAGCGCTGCGCGCAAGCCGCCGGCGCGGCGGAACGTGGATACGCGCCAGGCGTCGCTGTTTGACGACGATCCGCAGGACGAAGCGATGTCCGCTACCGATGTCGCGCCGCCGGCCGCGTCGTTGCCACCTGCGGCGCCCGCACCGACCGACATCGACAGCGCGGCCGCCGATCCTGCATGGATCGAGGCCGACGAACTCGCGTGGCTCGACGCGGTCGAGCTCGCGCCATTCGATCCGGCCGATGTGGCCAATGCAGCCGATTCGTCGCTTGCGTCGATCGTCGCAACGCGAGCCGACGACCACGCCGCTGCGTCGCTCGCGCCCGCACCGCTTGCAGACTGCGTCGTGTGGCTCGAACGCAATTACCGTTTCGGTCTCGATTCGCCGATCGGCCGCCTGTCGCTGGCGATCCGCCGCGGCGACGTGCAGGCCGCGCTCGATGCGTTGCCGACCGACGATGCCGCTGCCGCGTCGTTTCATGACGACGCGGGCGATACGCTTGCGACGTCGACGGTCGAGCGGCTCGCGCGCCGGTTCGGCGCGTACCTCGACGCATTGCGTACCGCGTTGTCCGAGCCGGTGCCCGATCCGTTGCCCTTGTTCGATGCGCTCAACCGCTTCCGGATCCTGTGCGCGACGCGCACGGGATCGCGCGGCGCCGAGCACGTCAATGCGCTGGTGGCCACGCACGTGCGACATGCCGCGCGCGTGCCACTCGCGGTCGGCGCACACTGGTTCACCGGGCGGCCGATCATGGTCACGCGTAACGACTATGCGCTCGGACTGTTCAACGGCGACATCGGCATCGCGTTGCCGGACGCGCACGGCGTGCTGCGCGTGTGGTTCCGGCGCGCGGACGGCACCGCGCGCGCCGTGTCGCCCGCCGCGCTGCCGCCGCACGAAACGGCGTTCGCGCTGACGGTTCACAAATCGCAGGGCTCCGAATTCGACGAGGCCGCGCTCGTGCTGCCGGCGTCGTTCGGGCGCGTGCTCACGCGCGAACTCGTCTATACGGCCGTCACGCGCGCACGCACGCGCGTGCAGGTGATCGGCCCGCGGCGCGTGCTCGCGCAGGCGGTCGCGACCCGCACGCAACGGGATTCGGGCCTGGCGGCCCGCGTCGATGAGGCGCTCGCGCGGCGTCGCCAGGAGCCGTCGCGATGATGATCCGCTACACACTCGATCCGGCCGAAGTCGAATGGACCGCCGTGCGCGCGCAGGGCGCGGGCGGACAGAACGTCAACAAGGTGTCGAGCGCGATTCACCTGCGCTTCGACATTCGTGCGTCGTCGCTGCCGCCCGTCATCAAGGAGCGGCTCCTCGCGCTGTCCGACCAGCGCATCACGCGCGACGGCATCGTCGTGATCAAGTCGCAGGAATACCGCACGCAGGAGAAGAACCGCGACGCGGCGCTCGCGCGGCTCGATGCGTTGATCGCCAGCGTCGCGTTCACGCCGCGTGCGCGGGTCGCGACACGCCCGACGCGCGCATCGAAGGAGCGGCGGCTCGAACACAAGTCGCGTCGCAGCGCGGTGAAGTCGGGAAGAGGGAAGGTGACAGACTGACGAAGGGCCGGGCCGCCGCGCCCGCTACCGCATCACGGTGCCCGCGCTGTCCAGCACGAAGTCGACGCAGAACACGACGAGGCGGCTTTGCGCGCGAATCGCGACGGCCGCGGTATAGCAGTCGCGGCCTTCGGTCAGCGAGAAGTGCGGGCCCATCAGCGCGACGCGTCCCGGCGCCGCGATCGCGCGCTGGAAGTAGGGGCGTCGCGACCAGTTGCTGTGTGTTTCCGGAAACAGCGGCGAGAGCCGGGTGCCGCCCGCCTGGCCGTCCTCGGGGGGCGCGCCGATCGACGGCAGGAACTGTTCGCCGATCTCGTCGGTGACGAACACGCGGCGCGCGGCCGGCACCGCGAATACGCGCTGTGCGGCGTCGTTCAGGTTGCCGCTCGCGGAAAACGCGGCCGCGCCGGCGAGCACGAGCCGCTCGATCGCGTCGAAGCCCGGCTGCTCGGCGCTCCCCGGCGTATGCCGCTGCGCGATGAAACGCTGCCACGCGGCATCGAGCATCGCGGGCGCCGCGGCGCTCGCATGTGCGATCGATCCATCGGGCTGGCCGAACTGGAAGCCCTGGACGAAATCGATATCGGCGTCCATCAGCGCTTGCAGTGCGTCGTCGCTTTCGACGCCCTCGGCGAGCACCATCGCGCCGGCCTGGTGGAGCATCGATACCAGGTGATGCATGATGCGGCGATCGTCGCCCGACCCGGTCGCGCGTTCGACGAGCGAGCGGTCGAGCTTGACGATATCCGGCCGTGCGCGCCACACGCGGTCGAAATTCGAGAATCCGGTGCCGAAATCGTCGATCGCGATCAGGAAGTCGCGATGCTGGATCATGTCGATCGTGCGGGCGAGCGCGGCTTCGTCGCGCGACGGCTGCTCGACGACTTCCAGCACGATGCGGTTAGGTGGCAGTGCGAAATGTCGGCACAGCGCCTCGACGAATTCGCGCTGCACGAGGCCCGAATCGAGCACGCGCGGCGTCACGTTCAGGAACAGCCAGCCGTCGCCGATGCCTTGCGCGACGAAGTTGGCCGTATGCAGGCAGCGCGCGAGCCGGTCGAGCAGCAACGCGTCGGCGGCCGCGCGCGTCTTGTCGAACAGCGCGACCGGCGACACCAGCGTGCCGTTCGCGTCCACGACGCGCAGCAGCGCTTCATAGCCGACCACGCGCTTGTGCGTGATCGACAGCACGGGTTGAAACACACTGCGCAGCGTCGTGTCGCGATACGTGGCGATCCAGCCGCTGGGCGTCGGCGTGAGGCGTTCGAGGAGGGATTCGAGCGAGAGGTCGCGGGAGGGCTTCATGTCAATGGCGCCCTGGCGCGCTCCGGGGGGGCGGTGTCGTGCCGCCACGCCGAAGCCGTCGCACGCGCAGGTGGACGCGAAAGAACGTGGCGCATCGTAACCGCCTTTGCGGATGAGTGTCCCGAGTGTAACGGGAATGGCGCGGCGCGCGTATCAGGGTAACTCCAGACGCAAACGCTACACTCGCACGTGGACGGGGCTGTCCGCCCGGGAGCATGCACCCAGCGAGGGCACCGGTCGAGCACGCGGCGACAGCGCAGCGTGCGTTGCGTGCGAAGAATGCGCGGGATTCGGAAAACGGAGGGGCCGGAAGGCCGCGCACCGCGCGCGTTCATCAGCCTTGGGTGAAAGGCGCCATGCTTCGGCGCGTACCGGTCGACGCGCGGTGCTCGAAGCCCGGGAACTGGCAACCGGCGCGTCACGCGAAACCGGCAACCGGCGGGGCGCCGGCCGCCACGCGCACCGCTCAGGCCGCTTAGTCAGCTCAGGCAGCTTCCTCGCCGCGCGGCCGGACCCCGGGAATCCGCTTGATCACCCCGGTCGCAAGCGCGGTGCCGACGAGCACGATCGCGCAGCCTTCGAGCATCACGACCGATACGTGTTCACTGAGGAACAGCGCGCCCCACAGCAGGCCGAACACCGGGATCACGAACGTCACGGTAATCGCGCGGGCCGGGCCGACATGCGCGATCAGGTAGAAGAAGATGAAATACGCGATGCCCGTGCAGGCGACGCCGAGCGCGAGCACCGCGCCCCACGCATGCGCGCTGACCGCCGCCGCAGGCCAGGTCGCGATTGCAAACGGCAGCAGCAGCACGGTCGAGCCGATCATGCTGCCGGTCGCATTGACGAGCGGATCGACGCCGCTGAGCTTGCGCTTCGTATAGTTGGCCGCGATGCCGTACAGCAGCGTCGCGCCGAGCGCGGCGACGGCGGCCAGCGCGGTCGCGCTGGCGCCGGTGCTGCCGTGCGCATTCGCGATCTGATCCCAAACGAGCGTGAGCACGCCGGCAAAGCCGATCACGAGGCCGAGCGAGCGCGGCAGCGACAGCTTGTCCTTCAGCCACACGTACGCGACGAGCGCGCCCCACAGCGGCGTCGTCGCGTTGATCACCGAGGTCACGCCGGCCGACAGCGTCAGTTCGGCATAGGCGAACAGGCAGAACGGCGCGCCCGAGTTCAGTACGCCGACGACGAACAATGGCCACGCATGCTGGCGCAGCCGTGCGCCGAGGTCGGCGGGCTTGAAACGCGTCAGCGCGAGGCCCGTCAGGAACAGCGCGCCGATGCCCACGCGCAGCGCCATCAGCGGCGCGACGCCGAATTCGGCGACGCCGATCCGGATGAACAGGAACGACGCGCCCCACAGGGCAGCAAGGACGGTCAGCAGAAAGGCGTTCTTGGGCGACATCGAGGGTGGCCGGCGAGGGGAAGGGATGCGCTGAATCTTACACCGCGTTACCACGCCGTCGTTTCACGATTGGATGAAACGACAAGAAACGGGAAATCCGTTCGCTGCCGCCGCGAACCGGCCGGATGGCCAGCTCGGTAGCTTAGTGATGGCGATGGCCGCCGCGTCCGCCGAAACCGAAGTTCAGCGATAGCGCAGGGCCCCAATAGCCGCCCCATGCCGGGGCATACGCGGGCGCCGGATAGTAGTACGCGGGGCCGGGGTCGACATACACGGGCGCGGGCTGCACCGGCGCCGCTGCGTAATAGCCGGACGGATAGTAGCCGTAAGGGTAGTAACAGCCGGCGAGTGTCGCGCACGCGAGCGTCGCGGCGACGAGGGGCTTGATCATGATGTTTCTCCGGCGGTGCCGGCAATCGGCAGATGCTTAAGCTTAGGCCGCACGGCGATGACACGGTGCGCAAAACGGTAACGGATCATTTCCGGGCATCGCTTGCGCCGGATGCGAAAACGGCGCTTCCGCACCGCGGAAACGCCGTCTGGTCAAAACTGAAACGTGCCGCGCGTCGCGCGGCACGCGCCGGACCGGCTTACTTGCCGATCTGGTTGCCGATGAGGCCGCCGGCCGCCGCGCCGCCCAGCGTCGACAGCGCGTTGCCGCCGATCGCCGCGCCGGCTACGCCGCCGACACCCGCACCGATTGCCGTATCGCGCTGGCGCCGTGACATCGAATCGCAGGCCGACAGGCTGGCCACCGTCGCGACGAGGAGCGCGTATACCCCAAAACGCCGAATCGAGTTCATGATCGTTGTCCTTGTGGTAGTGGGCGGAAGTCGCGCGACCCCCGGGTCGCGCATGACCCCAATCTACGCGCCGTCCCCATGCGCTGCTGTAAGGACTTGTTAAGGCTGGTACGGTTTCGTAATCAATTGTTTCCCGTGCTTGAGCAGGCATGCGTGATGCGGGCGAAAAAAAGCCCGCTCGAGAGCGGGCTTCCTGCAGTGCGTCACGATGCGATCCGTGCGGATCGCTGCGCGCGCTTACTGACGGTGATAGATCTCGGCACCGGTCTTCACGAACTCGACCGCCTTGACTTCCATCCCCTTTTTCAGCGCCTCGGTTTCCGACACGCCCTGTTGCGCCGCGAACTCGCGCACGTCCTGCGTGATCTTCATCGAGCAGAAGTGCGGGCCGCACATCGAGCAGAAGTGGGCGACCTTCGCCGAGTCCTTCGGCAGCGTCTCGTCGTGGAATTCGCGCGCCTTGTCCGGATCGAGGCCGATGTTGAACTGGTCTTCCCAGCGGAACTCGAAACGCGCCTTCGACAGCGCGTTGTCGCGCACCTGCGCGCCGGGGTGACCCTTGGCGAGGTCGGCCGCGTGCGCGGCGAGCTTGTACGTGATGATCCCTTCCTTCACGTCGTCCTTGTTCGGCAGTCCGAGGTGTTCCTTCGGCGTCACGTAGCACAGCATCGCGGTGCCGAACCAGCCGATCATCGCGGCGCCGATGCCCGACGTGATGTGGTCGTAGCCCGGCGCGATGTCGGTCGTCAGCGGCCCGAGCGTGTAGAACGGCGCTTCCTTGCACCAGTCGAGCTGGAGATCCATGTTCTCCTTGATCAGCTGCATCGGCACGTGGCCGGGGCCTTCGATCATTACCTGCACGTCGTGCTTCCACGCGATCTGCGTGAGCTCGCCGAGCGTCTTCAGTTCGCCGAGCTGCGCTTCGTCGTTCGCATCGTAGATCGAGCCGGGGCGCAGGCCGTCGCCGAGCGAGAAGCTCACGTCGTACGCCTTCATGATCTCGCAGATCTCTTCGAAGTGTTCGTACAGGAAGCTTTCCTTGTGATGCGCGAGGCACCACTTCGCCATGATCGAGCCGCCGCGCGACACGATGCCCGTCATCCGGTTCGCGGTGAGCGGCACGTACTGCAGCCGCACGCCTGCGTGGATCGTGAAGTAGTCGACGCCTTGCTCGGCCTGCTCGATCAGCGTGTCGCGGAAGATTTCCCAGGTGAGATCCTCGGCCTTGCCGTTGACCTTTTCGAGCGCCTGGTAGATCGGCACCGTGCCGATCGGCACCGGGCTGTTGCGGATGATCCACTCGCGCGTTTCATGGATGTGCTTGCCGGTCGACAGGTCCATCACGGTGTCGCCGCCCCAGCGGATCGCCCACGTCATCTTGTCGACTTCCTCGCCGATCGACGACGTGACGGCCGAGTTGCCGATGTTCGCGTTGATCTTCACGAGGAAGTTGCGGCCGATGATCATCGGCTCGGATTCCGGGTGATTGATGTTCGCGGGGATGATCGCGCGGCCGCGCGCGATTTCGTCGCGCACGAACTCGGGGGTGATCTCGGCGAGTGCGTTCGCGCCGAAGGCCGCGGCGCCGAACGCCTGGCCCGGGTGCTGGCGGCCCATCATCGCGGCGAGCTTCGCGCCGTTCGGGCCGCTCGACTTCAGGCTCTCGATGTACTCGGCGCGGCGCTGGTTCTCGCGGATCGCGATGTATTCCATTTCCGGCGTGATGATGCCCTGACGCGCGTAGTGCATCTGCGTGACGTTCTTGCCCGGCTGCGCGCGGCGCGGGTTGCGGTGCAGGCCCGGGAAACGCAGGTCGGCGGTGGCCGGGTCGGCCGCGCGCTCGAGGCCGTACTGGCTCGACAGGCCGTCGAGCACTTCGGTGTCGCCGCGCGCTTCGATCCAGCCCTGGCGCAGCGCGGGCAGGCCCGCGCGGATGTCGATCTTGGCGTCCGGATCGGTGTACGGGCCCGACGTGTCGTACACGTAGATCGGCGGATTCTTTTCGCCGCCGAAGCCGGTCGGCGTGTCGGCCTGCGTGATTTCACGCATCGGCACACGGATGTCGGGTTGCGAGCCGGTTACATAAACCTTGCGCGAATTGGGCAGCGGCGCGACGGCAGCGGCATCGACGTGGGCGTCGGCGGACAGAAACTTCGGATTGGCGTTCATGCAATCTCCTGTGTGAGCGCCGGACACGCGCTTCGGCGCTTGCCCGGAGCCCTTGACGAATGTGGGGCTCGAGCTAAGCAGGAGACGAGGTTTGGTGAGGCGGCGGATTTCGTCAGAAGGAAGGCGGCGAAATCCGTACGCTTCCCTGCGCTGGCATTATCCAGATCAGGTTCAAAGGGTATTTCTCACCCGCAATGCCGGTTGTTTGACCGAACGCATTGCAGGACCCCCGCGTTAGCAAGGGCACACGATACACCGGCTTCGCGGCGGTTTCAACCGGGGGCAGATCTTAGGCGATGGTGCGGCCGCAGCATCGCGGGCCGCGGGCGCGGCCGTCGCCCGGGCCGCCAGCAAGGCCGCCGCGGCGAAGCGGTGCAGCATCGCGGCCATTCAATTCCTGCCGGAAACGCCGGCCGAAAAAAATATTCAACCGGCTGTCATTTCCGGGATCATGCTGCGTCTATTCGGTTCCTTAAACCCATGTACCGGAGAGATGTCATGAAAAACGGATTGCTGGTTGCTTGTGTCGCCGCTTTCGCAATGGTTGCCGTGAGCGCTCATGCGCAGAACGATGCGATGTCGAAGGACGGCACGTCGATGTCGAAGGACGCGATGGGCCACGACGCGATGGCGAAGGACGGCGCGATGAAGAAGGGCACCATGAAGAAGCATGCGATGAAGAAGGACGCGATGGGCCACGACGCGATGGGCAAGGGGACGCCCAGCGACAAAATGGCGCCGTCGAACTGACGCCTGCGGGCGGCGGGCGGTGCGTGCATTGCGTCGCCCGCCGCCGCTCATCGAGTGCGTTTGCATCATTCACGCATCTCTGGAGGCTTCACCATGCAAACCGTTCCCGCCACCGGTCGCGACGCGGCGTCACCGCCCGTGCGCCCGATCCATCCGGCGTGGGTGCGCGTGAGCCACTGGCTCAACGCGCTCGCGGCCATCCTGATGGTGTTGTCCGGCTGGCGCATCTACGACGCGTCGCCGATCTATCCGCCGTTCGCGTTTCCTCATGGCATCACGCTCGGCGGCTGGCTGGGCGGCGCGCTGCAATGGCATTTCGCGGCGATGTGGCTGCTCGTCGGCAACGGGCTGTTCTACCTGGCGATGTCGATCACGACCGGGCGCTTCGCGCGCATGCTGCTGCCGGTCACGCCGGCGTCCGTCTGGCGCGACCTGCGCGCCGCACTGCGCGGGCGGCTGTCGCATGACGACCTCAGCGTCTACAACGCGGTGCAGCGCACTGCGTACCTGACCGCGATCGCCGACCTCGTCGTGCTGGTGCTGTCGGGGCTCACCATCTGGAAGTCCGTGCAGTTTCCGCTGCTGCGCGAGCTGTTCGGCGGCTACGACATGGCGCGCGTCGTGCATTTCTGGGCGATGTCGCTGCTGGTCGCATTCGTCATCGTGCACGTCGCGATGGCGTTGCGCGTGCCGCGCTCGCTGCTCGCGATGCTGCGCGGACGCTGACCCGCACCGTGCGGGCAAAGGGGATCATCATGTCGGAATCCGAAAGTACGCGCGACCGTTCGCGCTGGACGCTCGACCGCAAGTCGCTCGAACTCGACGTACGCCGCACGCTCGAGATGCCGTCGCGGCGGCTCTTCAACCGCCGCATCCTGACGCTCGGCGGCCTGACGATGTTGACCGGCTGCTCGCTGCAGGACGACGCGTCGGTCAACACGTTTCTCGAGCGGGTATCGCGGCTGAACGATCGCGTGCAGGCGTGGATCTTCAGCGGCGAGCGGCTCGCGCCGACCTATACCGAAGCCGAGATTACGCGGCCGTTCCCGTTCAACGCGTACTACGGCATCGACGACGTGCCGCACGTCGACGCGACGACGTACCGGCTCATGCTGTCGGGCCGCGTGACGGGCAAGCGCGTGTGGACGCTCGACGAGCTGTATGCGCTGCCGCACGCGGAGCAGATCACGCGGCACATCTGCGTGGAAGGCTGGAGCGCGATCGGGCGCTGGGGCGGCACGCCGTTCGGCGCGTTTCTGGCGCGCGTCGGCGCCGATACGCACGCGAAATACGTCGGCTTCAAATGCGCGGACGATTACTACGAAAGCATCGACATGCCGACCGCGCTGCATCCGCAGACGCTGCTCACATTCGACTACGACGGCCGTCGCCTGCCGCCGGAATTCGGCTTTCCGATGAAGCTGCGGATGCCGACCAAGCTCGGCTACAAGAATCCGAAGCACATCATGGAAATCTTCGTGACCGATACGTTCCCGGGCGGCTACTGGGTCGACCAGGGGTACAACTGGTTCGGCGGATCGTGAGCGGCGGGGCGCGCCCGCGCCGGCGGCCGTGCTTCCCGATGCGTTACGCGGAGTCGCGCACCTGCGGATCGACGCGCAGGCCGACGGCCGACGCCATGTTCACGAGCGCGTCGAGCCCGAACAGGTTGATCTTGCCGCGCAGCAGGTCGGACACGCGCGGCTGCGTGACGCCCAGTTGTTTCGCGGCCTGCGCCTGGCTGAGTTCCAGCTGCGCGATGCGCTGCTTGAGCGCGATCATCAGTTCGGAGCGCAGCTTCATGTTCTCGGCCTCGGCCGGCTGGCCCTCGATTGCATCCCAGACATTCGTATAGCGTTCGTTGCTCATCGTTTCCTCTCGATCGTCAGCGCGCGATAGCGCCGGGTGGCCAGTTCGATATCGGCCTTGCAGGTGCGCGCCGATTGCTTGCGGAAGCAGTGCAGCACGTAGATCGCGTCGGCGAATGTCGCGACGTAGATGATCCGGAATGCGCCGCTCGCATCGCGCAGGCGAATTTCCCGCACGCCAGGGCCGACGGTGCGCATCGGCTTCCAGTCGTCGGGCGCCAGACCGCGCTGCACCTGGTCGAGCTGGTGGCCGGCTTCGCGGCGCGCGGGCAGTGGAAAGCCGCGAAGCGCGTCAAGGGCGCCGCCGACGAAGACAACCGGCTTCGGCGGAAGAATGGTTGAATTATACAAAATTTTGTATGGGTGGTGTACGGATCGAATGAACGGAACGTCGGCGGCCGGACCGGCAGGCCGATCGTCACGATAAGCGCGAAGCGACACCTGAAGCGCATGACTGGCCATCAGGCCGAGGTATCGAGCGTGACGCGCGGGAAGGGTTTGAGGACGGCGCCCGCGACGCCCGTGCAGCGCGTATCCGGCCTCGGATCCAGCGTGTCCGGCGGGCGCAGAATGTCGCGCCGAAACGTCAGTCGATATCCTTTCAGACGGGTCTGACGATGCTTTCGAATCCGTGATGCCATAATGCCGAGCATTGCGTGGACGAAGCCGTTCACGCACGTTTTCGTGACCCTCTGCCGCCGCTCGCCGGTTCTTATTCGTCGCCGTTCGCACCGCCATGTCGTTCCGCACGTTTGTCTGCGCCTTCCCGGTCCCGTCAGGGCCGTTTGCCGATCTCTTCGGCGTCTTTCAGCGGAGCGCGCGACACGTCGTGCGGGCAGGCTGAACGATGACACCGCTCGACCGCCTCCTCGATTTCCTCGCCCGCCTGCCGTTCCGGATCCGCTTGCCGCAAAGCCGCGGCGGCCGGGTCGCACTGGCCCTGGTATTCATCTATTTCGTCTGGGGTTCGACCTACAGCGGCCTGCATTTCGCGCTGCAGTCGTTCCCGCCGCTGCTGCTGTCGGGGCTGCGCAACCTGCTCGGCGGGATCGGCCTGTTCATCTTCGCGCTGCGTCGCAAGCCCGAATGGCCGACGCTGCTGGAAATCCGCAACTCGGCGATCGTCGGCACGATGCTGGTCGCGCTGTCGTCCGGCACGATCGCGCTCGGGATGCGCACGGTCAGCAGCGGCTCGGCCGCGGTGATGGTCGCCACGGTGCCGCTGTTCGCGACCGTGATCGCGGCGGTCGCCGGGCGCCCGGTGACGAAGGGAGAGTGGTCGGCCGTCGCGCTCGGGATGGTCGGCATCGTCGTGCTGAATTCGGGCGGCGCGGCTGCCGCGAACTCGGCGCTCGGCACGATCTGCGTGCTGGCCGGCGCGCTGTTCTGGGCGGGCGGCGCGCATCTGTCGACGCGGCTCAAGCTGCCGTCGGACCTGTTCCTGTCGACGTCGCTGCAGATCGGTCTCGGCGGGCTGATGTCCACGTTCGCCGCGTGGCTGCTCGGCGAGCGCATCGAGCAGGTCGCGGCGGCGCCGGTGTTCGCGTTCCTGTACCTGATGGTGTTCTGCACGATGGCGGCGTACGTCGCGTACGGCTACCTGATTCGTCACACGAGCCCGATCATCGCGAGCAGCTGCATGTACGTGAACCCGATCGTCGCGGTCGCGCTCGGTGCGCTGATGCTCGGCGAGCCGGTGACGATGGCGACCGTGATCGCGACGGTCGCGATTCTCGGCAGCGTCGGACTGTCGTTCCTGTTTGATCCCGCACGCCGTCCCGCGGCGCGCGCGGCGGCCGACGCTTCGCAGGCCGTGGCGACCGGCTCGGCGGCGGGGGCGGCATTCGCACCGGATCAGCCCGCGGTGCCGGATCCGGCGCCGATCCTCGCGCCTTCCGCGATACCGCTTGCGGTGCCGACACCGGCCGCCGTCGTGGACCCGGCCGCGGTCATGGACCCTGCTCAGGCGTTCACGCCGCCACCCGCCGACGAACCGGCCGAGTCGCGCGCCGGCGCGTGACGCCGGTGCGCGCGGCGGCGGTCAGCCGCGCCGTGCGCCGCGATGGTGGAACCAGCCGGCGAGCGCGGTAAACAGCAGTCCGGCCGCGCACATGCCGATCCAGCCGAATGCATGCCACGCGGCGACGCCGACCGACGAGCCGAGCGCGCCGCCGATGAAGTAGCACACCATGTACACGGTGTTCACGCGGCTGCGCGCGTCGGGCTTCAGCGCGTAGATGCGCGACTGGTTCGAGATCTGCGCGGCCTGCACGCCGACATCCAGCACGATCACGCCGATCACGAGCCCGACGAGGCTCGTCCCCGACAGCGCGAAAATCACGAATGACGCCGCGAGCAGGGCGATCGCGAGCGAGATGATCGCGCGCGGGCCGCGCTTGTCGGCGAAACGGCCCGCGTAAGGCGCGGCCAGCGCACCGGCCGCGCCGACGATGCCGAACAGACCCGCGGCTTGCGGACCGAGATGGAACGGCGCGCCGGCGAGCAGCAGCGTGAGCACCGGCCAGAACGCGCTGAACGCGGCGAACAGCGCGGCGCCCGTCAGCGACGCCTCGCGCAGCCCGCGCAGTTCGACCACCAGATGCCACATCGAGCCGAGCAGCTTGCCGTACGACAGCGTCGACGTCGGCGAACTGCGCGGCAGTCGCAGCACGATCACCGCGGCCAGCGCGGCGAGCGCCGCGACCGACGCACCGAATACCGCCCGCCAGCCGAAATATTCGGCGACGAAGCCGGCCGCCGTGCGCGCCAGCAGAATGCCCAGCAGCAGGCCGCTCATCACGGTGCCGACCGCATGCCCGCGCTCGGCGGGCGGCGCGATCTCGGCCGCGAACGGCACGGCCTGCTGCGCGATCGTCGCGAGCACGCCGATCGCGAGGCTCGCGGCGGCGAGCACCGCCAGCGACGGCGCGGCCGCGGCCACGATCAGCGCGATCGACAGGCCCGCGATCTGCAGCAGGATCAGCCCGCGGCGATCGAAACGGTCGCCGAGCGGTGCGAGCAGGAACATGCCGGCCGCATAGCCGAGCTGGGTCGCGGTCGGCACCGCGCCGATCCACGACGCGCTGTCGGGAAAGGCCGAGCGGAAGCTGTCGAGCAGCGGCTGGTTGTAGTAGATGTTCGCGACCGACACGCCCGCGATCGTCGCAAGCAGCAACAGCAGGCTGCGCGAGTAGTGGGGCGAGGCGGCGTCGGTCGGACGGTCGGTGGAGGCGGCGGACATGGCGGCAACGGGGAACGGAGTGGGGCGGCGTGGCGCGCGGCGCAGCGTCGGCTGCGCAGGCGGCCGGTGCCCATCGAGCGTGCCGATCATACCGGAGCACCGTGAATCATGCCGGGAGGGCGGCAGGGCGGCCAGGTGGCCAAGCGGCCAAGCGGCCAAGCGGCCAGACGGCCAGACGGCTAGGCGGACGGCGTGATCGGGGCTCCGACGGGCCGCTATCCGACCCGCTCGGCCGCAACGGGCTCCGACGGGCCACCGCCGCCCGTCATGCGCGCGCGATGCGCGTCGTCAGTCGACGAGTTCCCCGCTCGGTTCGTAGAACGGATAAGGCCCGTCGCCTTCGTCCACGTACACGTGATGGGACGTCATCCCCGTCTCCGGCGTATGGACGTGCACCGCGAACGCGGGCGGCTCGAGCCGGAACGCCGACGGCGCGTCCGCGCGCAGGTCGAACGCAACCTGGTGCGCGGGCGCCGGCACGGCAGACGCGAGCGTGCCGCCGAAGCACGTGAACATCGTCCGGTGCACGTGGCCGCACAGCACGCGTTCGACGTTCGGATAGCCGCGCAGCAGTGCATCGAGCTTCGCGGCGGCGTCGGGCGCGAGGCGCAGCGCGTCCATGTGCCCGATTCCGGATACGAACGGCGGATGATGCAGCGCGACGATCACCGTCCGGTCTCGCGCGGCGTCGAGCTGAGCAGTGAGCCACGCGAGCCGCGCGTCGCACAGGTCGCCGTGGCTCGAGCCGGGCACCTGCGAGTCGAGCGCGAGTACGCGCACCGCGCCGACGTCGAGCGCGTATTGCACGAACTCGCCGTCCTGCAATTCGGGGCGATCGGCGAACGCGCGGCGCAGCCCCGCGCGATCGTCGTGATTGCCGACCATCAGGTAATACGGAATCTCGAGCGGTGCGAGCAGGTCGCGCAGATGGCGGTATTCGTCGTCGTGGCCGAAATCGGTCAGGTCGCCCGTGACGAGCACCGCGTCGGGGCGCGGCACCAGCGCGTTCAGCTTCGCGATGCAGCGCGCGAGCGCGGCGGCCGTGTCGACGCGCCGGTACGCGAGCTGGCCCGGACGCTTGATGTGGAGATCGCTGATTTGAGCAAGCAGCATCGTCGTTCCTCGGAATGTCTGGTTATCGTGGGGCGCTGTTACGCGGCGAGCGCGATCAGGCCTTCCGCCGCGATCGCGATGCCGACCGCCGTGCCGCGTGCGAGCTCGATGCGGCCCGGCACGTCGATCACGAGCGCGTCGGGCGCCGCCTGCTCGATCGTGAGCCGCGTGCGCTCGCCGAGGAACGCGCACGCGCCGATCGCACCGCGCAGCGGCGCATGCGCGGGATCGGCGAGCTGCGCGTCTTCCGGGCGGAAGAACCACTCGTCGTCGGCGTGCGGCGTGACGATCGCGCCACCCGTCGTCACGAGCGCGCCGTCACGCCATTGTCCCGCAAGCCGGTTCAGCGTGCCGATGAACTGCGCGACCGTGCGGTTCGCCGGCCGGTAGTAGATGTCGCGCGGCGTGCCGATCTGTTCGATGCGGCCCGCGCCCATCACGACGATCCGGTCGCCGAGCTCCATCGCCTCGGCCTGGTCGTGCGTCACGTACACGGTCGTCACGCCGAGCTCGCGCAACAGCGCATTCATCTCGCGGCGCAGCACGTCGCGCAGCTTCGCGTCGAGCGCGGTCAGCGGTTCGTCGAGCAGCAGCACGCGCGGGCGCACCGCGAGCGCGCGCGCCAGCGCGACACGCTGGCGCTGGCCGCCCGACAGCTGATCGACCGGTTTGTCCGCGTGCGCGTCGAGCCGCATCATCGCGAGCAATTCGTCGACGCGTTCGCGCAGCGCGCGCGGCTCGGTCTTGCGAATCTTCAGTCCATAGCCGACGTTGCCGCGCACCGTCAGGTTCGGAAACAGCGCGTAGTTCTGGAACACCATGCCGACCTGGCGGCGCTCGATCGGAAGCGGGGTTACGTCGTCGCCGCCGAATGCGATCGTGCCGCCGGCGTCCGGCGTGTCGAGGCCGGCGATCAGGCGCAGCGTCGTCGTCTTGCCGCAGCCCGACGGGCCGAGCAGCACGAGCGTCTCGCCCGCGCCGATCGACAGGTCGAGCGGTTCGAGCACGCGCGTGCCGCGGAACGTCTTCGCGCAGCGGGTCAGGGTGATGGGCGTGGAATCGAGTTTCATGGGATCGGTAAAGTCAGCACAGGGTCAGCGCGGGCGGCGCTTCAGCGCGCGCGTGCCGGACGGATCGACGCCGAGCCACTGCATCGCGACGAGGAGCGGCAGCGTCATCAGCAGGAACACGATCGTGTAGGCGCTGCCGACTTCGAGACGCAGTGATGCATAGGTATCGGCGAGTCCGACGGGCAGCGTCTTCGTGTCGGGCGTGTGCAGCATCCACGTCAGGTTGAATTCGCCGATCGACAGCGTGAGCACCGCGAGCGCGCCCGCGACGATGCCGGGGCGCAGGTTCGGGAGCACGATCGTGACGAAGCGCGTGACGAACGACGCGCCGAGGCTCGCGGCGCCTTCCTCGAGCGTGCGCAGGTCGGCACCCGCCGCGACGGCCGCGACCGCGCGCACCATGAACGGCAGCGTGAACACGACGTGGCCGACGACGATGAACCACAGGCTCATCCGGAAGGCGGTGAAGCCGCCGTACACGACCAGCAGCGCGAGCGCCGACGCGAGGCCCGGCAGCGCGACCGGCAGCACCAGCGCTTCCTCGATCGCGCGGGCGACGCGGCTCTTGCTGCGCGCGAGCGCATAGCCGGCCGGCACGCCGACGGCGAGCACGATCGCGAGCGTCGCGAACGCGACGCCGAGCGACAGCGCGACCGAGCCCTGGTATTGCTGCCACACCTGTTCGAGCCAGCGCAGCGTGAGGCCGCTCGACAGCCCGCGGAAATAGTTGACGGTGAGGCCCGCGAGCACCGACATCACGACGGGCACGATCAGGAACGCGCACAGCAGCAGCGTGACGCTCCATTGCAGCGCGGCGATCGCGCGCGCGCCCGTGACGCGCGGCGCGCGTCGTGCGACGCCGTTCGCATGCGACGGAGCGGGCGCCGGCGACGGCGCGGACGAACCGGAAAGCGATTGCATGAAGGAATCCTCAGGCCGCGGCGGCGGTATGGCCGGTGAACCGGCGCGCGAGCGCGAGCACGGCCCACGTGACGATGCCGAGCACGATCGACAGGCCGGCCGCCGTCGCGATGTTCGCGTTCAGCGTGAACTCGGTGTAGATCGTCATCGGCAGCACGTTCAGGTCGGTGGCGAGCGTAAACGCGGTGCCGAACGCGCCCATCGCGGTCGCGAAGCAGATCGCGCCGGCCGCGATCAGGCCCGGTGCGAGCGCCGGCAGCACGATGTCGACGAAGATGCGCCACGGCGACGCGCCGAGCGAGCGCGCGGCTTCCTCGAGCGACGCATCGAGCTTCGACGCGGCCGCGATCACGGTGACGATCACGCGCGGAATCGAGAAGTACAGGTAGCCGACGAACAGCCCGGCAACCGAATACGCGAACACCCACTTGTCGCCGGTCAGCTTCGCGGACAGCATGCCGATCAGCCCTTGCCGCCCGGCGAGCATGATCACCATGAAGCCGACCACGACGCCCGGGAACGCAAGCGGAAACGTGAGCAGCGCGAGCAGCACGCGCTTGCCCGCGAATTCGCGGCGCGCGAGCAGCAGGCCCGAGATCGTCGACAGCGCGAGCGTCGCGAGCGTGACGCCGGCCGACAACGCAACCGTTTCGCCGAGGCTCTTCATGTAGCGCGCGTTGCCGAGCAGCGTCGCGTACTGCGTGAAGAACGCGCCGTCGGCGGACACGTGCACGAGCGCCGCCATCGGCAGCAGCCAGAACGCGGCGAACACCGCGAGCGCCGGCGCGACGAGTGCGACGCGCCAGCGCAGCGGGAAAGTCAGATCGAGCATCGCGTGGTTCCAGCCGCTTACTGCATCACCTGCAGGTATTGCAGGCCGAACGCTTGCTGGCCGGCCGCCATCTTGCCGAAGTCGACCGGTTTCGCGCGTGCGTATTCGCTTGCCGGCAGGAACTTCGCGGCGACGTCGGCGCCGAGCGTCTGGGCGCGCACCGGACGCAGATACGCGTTGGCCCACAGTTTCTGGCCTTCGTCCGACAGCACGAAGTCGAGCACCTTCTTGCCGTTCGCGTCGTGCGGCGCGCCCTTCACGAGGCTCATCACGTACGGCACCGCGATCGTGCCTTCCTGCGGAATCACGAACTCGACGTTCGCGTGATCCTTGTACTTTGCGCGATACGCGTCGAAGTCGTAGTCGAGCAGGATCGGAATCTCGCCGGACAGCACGCGCGCATACGCGGTCTGCTTCGGCACGATCGGCGCGTTCGCCTTCAGCTTGCGGAACCAGTCGAGCGCCGGCTTGAAGTTCTCGAGGCTGCCGCCGAGCGCCTGGTTCACGGCGACCGCACCCGCATAGCCGACGAACGCGCTCGACGGATCGAGGTAGCCGACCATGCCCTTGTATTCGGGCTTCAGCAGATCGGCCCACGAGCGCGGCACCGGCTTGCCGTCGAGCGCGTCCTTGTTCACGAAGAAGCCGAGCGTGCCCGAGTGGATCGCGAACCAGTAGCCTTGCGGGTCCTTCAGGTTCGCGGGAATGTCGTTCCAGTGCGCGGGCTTGTACGGCGCGATCACGCCCTTGTCCTTCGCCTGGAACGCCGACGACACGCCGAGATAGACGACGTCGGCGACCGGGCTCTTCTGTTCGGCGATCAACTGCGCGATCGCCTGACCCGAGTTCTTGTTGTCGAACGGCACGCGGATACCGGTTTTCTGCTTGATCGCCGCGATTTGCGCGGCCCAGTCGGCCCATTCGGGCGGGCAGTTGTAGCAGATCGCGGATTCGTCGGCATGGGCGGCGGGCGCGAACGCGACGAGCGCGGCGCAGGCGATGGGCGCGGCGAGCACGCGCAGCAGCGAGGTCAGGCGAAAGGACACGGTCGGTCTCCGGGCGGGGTAAGGGTAGTTCGCCGCGCGCTCGCGCGGCACACGCATTCAGGCTTGGTGCAATTGCAGATTGGCGGCCGGCGGCGCGACCGTCGCGCCGTCGCGCACCGTGTGCGGCAGGATCAGCGACGTGCGCTCGATCGTCGCGCCGCCGATGCATTCGACGAGGCGTCGCCATGCGTGACGGCCGATGTCCTGGTTCGGCGTCGCGACGCTCGCGAGCGGCGGCGCGAGCAGCTCGCCGATCGCGATGCCGTCGAAGCCGAGCACCGACAAATCGTCGGGAATCGAGAAGCCCGCGCGGCGCAGGCCGCGCATCACGACCATCGCGAGCAGGTCGTTGCTGCAGAACAGAGCGGTGGGGCGCGTGGCTTGCGCCGTGAGGTGCGCGAGCACCGCGTCGGGCAGCTCGGCCGCGTTGAAGTCGACTTCGACCGGCGGCAGCGTCGCGACGCCGGCTTCCTCGAGCGCTTGCGCGTAGCCGAGATGACGCTGGCGTGCGCGATCCGACGCGGCGAGCGAGCCGGCCAGCATCAGCACGCGGCGATGGCCGCGCGCGGTCAGCAGGCGGACGCCGTCGTAAGCGGCGCGGCGGTTGTCGACCGACACCGACGGGCGGCGTTGCGTGTCGTTGTGCATCAGCACGTAGTGCGGGCCATCGCGGTCGAGCATGTCGAGCAGCGGATGCGTGTCCGCGTCGGCGACTGTCAGGATCAGTCCTTCGACGCGCTGCTCGCGCAGCGTCTCGATCGCGTGACGCTCGCGCGCCTCGTCGTATTCGGTCGTCATCAGGATCAGCTTGAAGCCGGCCGCGGTCGCGAGTTCGTCGATGCCCTGCAGACAGTCGGCGAACACCGGGTTCGACAGCGTCGGCACGACGAGGCCGATGAGGCGCGTGCGCTCGCCGCGCAACTGCCGGCCGAGCGGGCTCGGGCGGAACTGCAGCGTGTCGATGGCGGTGCGGATCGTCGTCAGCGTGGCGGGGCTGACGGTATGCGGCGCGTTGATCGCGCGCGAGACGGTGGCGATCGAAAAGCCGGCGAGCGCGGCGACATCCTTGATGGTGGGGGTCATGAAGTTACGCGATGTAAACGTTTTCGACCGAAGGATTATCGAAAATGTTTGTGACTTCGCGATGACTCACCAGACATCTGTTTCGTAAAAAATACGATACAAACATCAGACGTTTTGCACCCGGCCACCGGGGCGCAGTGATTGTATCGGGGGATGCTGCGACGCGGGACGAAATCGATGACGGTGTCGCGTCGAGGTCGTCGACTGCGTATCGATTCAACCGTGGATGGTGCTGGCAAGATGCTGCGTCGCGATGCGCGGCGCGTGAATCAGGGAACGCATGCGCGAAGCAATGGTAGAATCGCGTCCGCCCTTTTGCCGGGGTGATGAAATTGGTAAACATAGCGGACTTAAACGATTGAGTGCCCGACCGGAAACGGTCGGTGCAGAACCCTTCAAATTCGGCGAAACCCCTGATGCGCGCATCGAGGCAACGCCGAGCCAAGCCTCGCGGTGAGATTTGCAGCGAGGAAGGTGTAGAGACTAGACGGGGGGCGCCTAAGGCGCACGGGCGGCGATCACGCCCGCGCGCGACGGTGAAGGCATAGTCCAGCGCACGAACGGCCTCGTTTCGACGACGTCGACTTCGAAAGAAGCAGTGTGACGAAAATCCGCCGCCTTAATTGGCTTGCCGGTTCAAGTCCGGTCCCCGGCACCAAAATCGCTTTCGTTGTGATTCCACGATGTTCCTCAGACCCGCGAGAAATAAGCGTCTCTCGCGGGTTTTTTGTTTCTGTGGCGTTCCGCCGGGGTGTTTGCCAGCCGGGGGATGGGGGTGTTTAGGTGTATGGGCACCATTGTGGCCACCTGGGTAGGCGATACCCCCAATGCCTTTCACCGATGCCTCAACGCACACTGGTTCTTGTCGCTCGAGGAGTGCGCCGTTCGGGCCGATTCAGCCCACCCACGAAGAGCCGGAATTTTCCAACCAAGACCGGGACGGAAATTGCGCTAGCGGTTCCGTCGAGTACCGGATTCGATTCGCGTGAAGTTCGTTCAACCGTCGTCCAACGTCTGGTTCAGCTCGGGTGGGGAGGCCAAATGGGACAGTGCCGTCGCATCTATTCACGTTTCGTCGTCACAAGCTCGATCGCCGGTCTGGCGATTCTGGCAGGCGTTAGCCACGCACACGCCGAGGACAGTCCTGCGAGCTCACCGACCGGGTTGAAGCCATCGGAAAGAACGATCAACGCTTATGCGGTGTATGGCGACGGACGCGCGACCGAGGGTGGCGATATGCATTGGCGTGCCTATGAAGTTGGCTTCGGCGACGTCTTGAACGACTACTTCTCGATCTACCTCGCCTATTTGAACGAGGGGCATCCGGAGGATCACCACCGTGATGGCTTCGCCGCCCTGGGTTCGTTTCGTTGGCCGCTCGGCAATCGCCTGGCGGTCGAATTGTCGGCGGGGCCGTATTTCAGCATCGACACGACCCATGTCGACAACCAGGCGCGCAATGAAAAGCGCTGGGGCGTGCGGGCGTCAGCAGCGGTGCGGTATTACCTCGTTCCCGACCGCTTCTTCCTCAAGGTGCAGTACAACCACGTCCAGATGATTGGCGGATTCAATTCCGACGCGGTGCTGTTCGGCATCGGTTCGGATTTTGGCGGCGATCCAGGCCCGGCGTTTTCGGACGGCAAGACGCAGGTCAGCGTTTGGGCCGGGACGTCGCAGACGAACCGTCCTCAAGTGCCGATCGAAAAGGGCTATATGGTCGAAGTCAAGCGGCCGCTTGGCAATGCGTGGGCCTATTCGGCGAGCTTCGTCTACGAAGGCAATAATGGTGTCGCCGGCCGAAGAGGTGTGGCAGCACAACTCTGGTACGTCGCGCCGATCAAGAGCAAATGGACGCTTTCGGCAGGTGCAGGTCCATACCTCTCGCACGATCGGGACGAAGTCTCGAGCAAAACCAGAGTCAATGCGTTGCTCAGCGCGCAGGTGAGTTACCAGGTCACGAACGATTGGGCGGCGAGCTTGCGCTTCAATCGTGTCGCGACCGGCAACGACAAGGACCAGGACATGTTCATGGTCGGCTTGGCACGCAATTTCTAGGGCTTCATTCTCACGCGCATTCTTGCGGCGCAATTTGAAAATCATGCGGGGTGCGGCACTAGCGTGGCACCTCGATCGGGGCTGCCGGATTGCAGCATGCCGGCGGGACCGGCCGCACGCGCTGAGGCAGGCACGAAAATCGCTGCGATACGCAAACAAACGTTGCACTGACAACCGGTCGGGGTTCCGGTTGCCTGCGTCGGTAAAATCTCCCACCCATCACGGAATCGCATGCAGCGTTGAAAGGGAGCGGCTACGAAGCACAGGGTCGTGCAATACGGTTTCGAGGCGCTCCAGTTGGCGATTTCGCGATCTATTGTTAAGGGGCAACGCCATGCACGTATTCACGAACTTGAGCCCATTGGTCTCGCTGATCGCTGGAATTCTGATTCTGGTGGTGCCGCGCCTGCTGAATTTCATCGTTGCGATCTACCTGATCATCATAGGATTGCTCGGACTTTTCGCGGGGCACATACACTGACGAGCCTTTTTCCGCCTCGGTCCCGGTTCAACGGCTTTCACCTTGTTGAACGTTAAGGAAATGCATTCTGGCGTGATGGTGTCAGACGCATGACCCTGCACGTCGTCGAGTGTGGCCGGGGCACCACCGACCGCTTCGATGCGATTCGACGAAGATCTGAAAAAACCCGCGAGAAAATAAAGCGCTCGCGGGTTTTTTATTTGGCGTGGCGTTCGACCGGACGTGTCGGTTATTCGGCGGTATGCCGGGCTAAGCCAAAGGCCATGTGAAGCCGCCGGCTCAGGGGCGCCGTGGTGACGCGCAGGGCAATCTGCATGCCGCCCGATCATTCGACGCGCAGTATCAGCTTGCCGGTCGTTTGACCTGTTTCGAGTGCGTGATGCGCATCGGCAATCGCTTCGAACGCATAGCTGCCGCCAATCAGCGGCTTCAGCTGGCCGCTCGCCAGCAGGCTGAACAGTTCGCCGAGCGTCCGGCGCACGACGTCGTCGCCGAGGAACGCATGGAGCGCGAAGCCGGACAACGAGCGACAACCGAAGATCAGCGCGTTCATCAGGTTTTCGTCGACGGTGAGTAACTGGCCGCTCGCCGCACCGTAGCTCACGAAACGGCCGTATGTCGCGAGGTTGGCGACAAGGGTGTGCGCCACCGTTCCCCCGATCGAATCGAAGACGACGTCGGGGCCGGCCCGGCCCGTCGCCTCGCTCAATTGATCGGCCCAGCGCTCGTCGCGATAGCTGATCGCGTGATCGGCGCCGAGCGCTCGCACCGCATGCAGTTTGTCCGACGAGCCTGCGAGCCCCGCGATCGAGCGTGCGCCGTCGAGTCTCGCCAGCTGGGTTAGCATCGAGCCGACGCCGCCGGCCGCGGCGGTGATCGCGACCGTTCGTGCGGCCACCGGCGTCTCGCGCAGCAGCACGCGGGCCACCAGCCCCTGCAGCATCGTGGCGACGGCATCGTCGTCGGAGACAGCATCGGGGATCGCGGTAATGAGCGCTGCGCCGAGCGTCACGTATTCGGCATAGCCGCCGGTCGCACGCATCGCGCCGAACAGCGGCGCCGCGACCCGCTCGCCAATTCGAAATTCGCGGACATTCGCGCCCACGGCGGCAACGGTGCCGACGACTTCGGAGCCGGGGACAGCCGGCAGCGCCAGTGCCGGGCCCGGATAAGTGCCGGCCCGTTGCAGCGTTTCCGCGAAGTTCAGTCCGACGCGCGTAACGCGCACGAGAACCTCGTCGGCGGCAGGCGTCGGACGCTCGATCACGACGGGACGAAGGACGGAAGGATCGCCGACACGCTCGATCTGGATGGCATGCATGGTACTCATGGAAGCAATCTCGCTGGAATTTGGGGGCGTTCGCCCCCGGGATGAATGACGCGCGCGCCGGGATCGGCCATGCGTCGGTTGCGTGTGGCCTGATGAATCAGTCCGGTTGTGCGCGATCGAACGCGACGCGGCCGGCGCCATGCAGGACGAGCGCGAGCAGGCCGCCTGCCATCGACAGGTTCATCATGAAGAACGTCTGCTGCGTCTGGTCGCCGCCGCCGTGGAAGATCACCGCGGCGATGACCGAGAAGACCGCGAGTCCGAGCGCCGCAAGACGCGTCATGAAGCCCGTGATCAACGCAAGGCCGCCGGCGACCTCGACGACGATCACGAGCGGAAGCAGCGCGCCCGACACGCCCATGTGCTCCATGTATTGTTGGGTGCCGGCGTAGTTGAAGATCTTGCTGATGCCCGCGCCGAGATACACGCCTGCGACGAGGAGCCGGACGAGGACGGACAGCACGATGTTGACGACGGGCGTTTGCACGGCGGTCCGGTACAGCGCGCGATTAATCGTTTTGATCATAGGTACTCCAAAGTGATTGGTGGGGAAGATCGTTGATCCGGGTTCGTGCCTGACAGACTGTTGGGGGAATGCGCGCTTACGCGTCGAGTGTCGGATAGTCGGTGTAGCCGACCTCGCTGCCGCCGTAAGCCGTGGACATGTCGGCATGCGCGAGCGGGCGGTCGTGCCGGATGCGCGTCACGAAGTCGGGGTTTGCGATGAACGGGTAGCCGAACGACACGAGGTCGGCGTGTCCGCCGTCCAGTGCCTGTTGCGCGCGCGCTTTCGTGTAGCCGTTGTTCGCGATGTAGAACCCGCCGAATGTACGGCGCAAGGCACGGTAGTCGAATGACGGTGTTTGATCGGGCGCAGCCTGGGGAATGCCTTCGACGACATGAAGGTAGGCCGCGAGACCGCTCAGCCGGTCGGCGAAACGTTCGAACAGTGCCTGCGGATCGCTGTCCGAGATCCCGCCGAAATTCGGCGTGACCGGAGAGATGCGGACACCCAGGCGACCGGGGCTCACGACACGTCCGACCGCATGCACGACCTCCAGTGGCAACTGGATACGGTTGTCGATCGTGCCGCCGTACCGATCGGTCCGCCGGTTCGTACCGTCGCGCAGGAACTGATCGAGCAGATAGCCGTTCCCCGCATGAATCTCGACACCGTCGAACCCGGCCCGCAACGCGGAGTGCGCTGCATGCACGTATTGCTCGACGATTCCGGACATCTCGCTCGTTTCGAGTGCGCGTGGTACGGGATGCGGTTTCAGTCCGGTCGGCGTATACGCATTCCCGTTCGGCCGAATGGCCGACGGCGCAACGGGCAGCGCGCCGTCCGGCTGCAGATCCGGATGACCGATGCGGCCGACATGCGCGAGCTGCACGAAAATGCGGCCGCCTTCACGATGCACGGCGTCGGTCACCTGCCTCCAGCCCGCGATTTGCGCATCGCTGTAAATCCCTGGCGTGAACGGATAGCCCTTGCCCTGTGGCGAGATCTGCGCGCCTTCCGTGACGATCAGGCCCGCGGACGCCCGTTGTGCGTAATAAGCGGCATTGATCGCACCGGGTGCGTCGCCGGTGCCGGCACGGCTGCGCGTCATCGGTGCCATCACGATGCGGTTCTCGAGCGTGATCCGACCGAATTCGATCGGTTCGAACAAGGCGAAGCCGGTCGGGTCCGGACGCTGCGGAGGGGAGCTGTGGGTCGTCATGATTCCATCTTCCTGGTGTGTTCATGGGCGGTCGAAGCGAGTCACGGGGGCCCGGGACACAGGCTTCGAACGTTGCTGAGCAGCAATTTATGAGAATGTTTCAATCTAAACAATCGTCTAAAATAGATCATTAAAATCCATTTTCTTGATCGGTCATGGAGCGAAGCCCCAATTTGGACCAATTGCGCGCGTTCATCGCGGTGGTCGAAGCCGGCAGCTTTTCTGGCGCGGCCCGGCGGCTCGAGCGCGCTCAATCCGTCGTCAGTTATGCGGTCGCCAATCTGGAGTCGTTGCTTGGCGTGCCGTTGTTCGAACGCGGCAAGCGGCGGCCCACGTTGACCGCGGCGGGCGAAATCGTGCTGGCCGACGCGCGGCGGCTCGACATGCTGGTGGGCCAGCTTCAGGCGAAGACCGCGGGGTTGCGCGGCGGGGTGGAAGCAGAGCTGTCGCTGGCGGTGGACGTGATGTTTCCGTTGGCGAGGCTAGTCGAGGGATTGAGCGCGTTCGCCGAAGCGTTCCCGACGGTCGCGCTCAACTTGACGATCGAAGCGCTTGGCGGCGTGATGAAGCTGGTGATCGACGGAGGATGCTCGCTCGGCATCAGCGGACCCGCTCAAAACTGGCCGGACGTGATCGATGCAACATCCATGGGTTCGATCGAACTGGTCACGGTCGCCGCGCCCACGCATCCGCTCGCGCGGCGCGGCGGAACGATTCCGCTGTCCGAGGCGCGCGAATATACGCAGCTCGTTTTGACCGACAGAAGCAAACTGACCGAAGGGCAGTCGTACGGCGTCTATGCGACCCGCACATGGAAGACCGCGGATCTCGGCGCGAAGCATCGCCTGTTGCTCGAAGGGCTCGGCTGGGGATCCATGCCGATGCATCTGATCGACGACGATTTGCGGCAAGGCAGGCTGGCCGTCGTGCGGTTATCGGATCGTGACGTGTTTCGATACGGCGTGTCACTGATCCGGCGGGCGGATCGTGCCTGCGGACCCGCGACGCAATGGCTGATCGACTATCTGAGTCGTCTCGGCGGGTTGGGTACCTGAAGCGCGGTGCGTCGTGCACCTGCGCGGTGCGGGTGACGGGACAGATGAAGCCGGCATCCGCCTGGCAGCCTCACTGCAACAAAACCGACCCCATGTGATACTTGCCGCGCACATCGCACCGCACACCGTTGCCGCCCTCGGCACATACGCGCCGGTCGATGGACTTCAACGCAGCTTGCCTGCCTCAAGACCACCCGCCATGACCGACTCGAGCCATCACTATTACGAACCGTCGCAAGGCCACGGCCTTCCGCACGATCCGCTGAACGCCATCGTGGGCCCGCGCCCGATCGGCTGGATCTCTTCCCGCGGCAGCGACGGCACGATCAATCTCGCGCCGTACAGCTTCTTCAACGCGTTCAACTATCGTCCGCCGATCATCGGCTTTTCGAGCACGGCCGCAAAGGACAGCCTGCGCAACGTGCAGGAGACCGGCGAGTTCGTCTGGAACCTCGCGACGCGCGATCTCGCCGACAGAATGAACCAGACCTGTGCGGCGGTGCCGTACGGCGTCGACGAATTCGAACTCGGCGGCCTGACCGCGATCCCGTCGCGTCTCGTCAATGTGCCGCGCGTCGCGGAAAGCGGCGTCAACTTCGAATGCAAGGTGACCGACGTGATCCCGTTGCGCGATCACCATGGCGTCGATACGCCGGCCACGCTGGTGCTGGGCGAGGTCGTCGCCGTGCACATTCGCCACGACCTGCTGAAGGACGGCATCTTCGACACGTTCGGCGCGGGCATCATTCTTCGCGCGGGCGGCCCGTCGGCCTACGTGCACGTCAAGCCCGACAGCCGCTTCGACATCGCGCGCCCCGACGCGTAACGCATCGCGCCGGCACGACCCGGCAAGCGGGCGCGCAAACGCCCGGACCCACCGAGACCCCGCCGAGATCCCGGATTTCGCGGGGTCTCGTGCTTCGTATCGTCCGACATGATCGACACGCAGCGATCGGTGCGGCCTCGATCCGCAAGCTCCCCAGCCGTTGACGCATCGCAGCACACGCGGCCTTCCTTCACCGCGCCAGCGGCACTGATCGCCCGCCGTCACCCGCCATGGCAAATCTGCTCACCGCAATCGAGCGGCTTGGTCATCGACGTCCCGCGCCGCGAGGCATAGATTTCCAAGGTTGGCGTGCTTATCCGTGCGCCAGCCCGCGCGTGAGCCGGCAACCGGCCGCGCGTTTCCAACAGCGTGAGACACAATCGAGCGTGGAGACGACACGATGAGCCTGTCAGAGCCATTGCGTCTGCATGTGCCGGAGCCCACCGGGCGTCCGGGCTGCAAGACGGATTTTTCCTATCTGCATCTATCGCCGGCCGGCGCGGTTCGCCGCCCGCCGATCGACGTTGCCCCCGCAGACACCGCCCATCTCGCCCGCAGCCTCGTGCGCGTGCTCGACGACCACGGCGCAGCCCTCGGCCCGTGGGCGCCGGACCTCGACGATGCGCGCCTGATCGCCGGAATGCGCGCGATGCTGAAGACCCGCATCTTCGACGCGCGCATGATGATCGCGCAGCGTCAGAAGAAAATCTCCTTCTACATGTTGAGCCTCGGCGAAGAGGCGATCGGCGCCGCGCACGCGATGGCGCTGCGTCACGGCGACATGTGCTTCCCGACCTACCGCCAGCAAAGCATCCTGATCGCGCGCGACGTGCCGCTCGAACGGATGATCTGCCAGCTGATGTCGAACGAAGGCGATCCGCTGAAGGGACGCCAGCTCCCGGTGATGTACTCGGACCGCGAAGCCGGCTTCTTCTCGATCTCCGGCAATCTCGCGACGCAGTTCATCCAGGCGGTCGGCTGGGCGATGGCGTCGGCGATCAAGGGCGACACGAAGATCGCGTCCGCGTGGATCGGCGACGGCGCGACCGCGGAAGCCGACTTCCACACCGCGCTGACGTTCGCGCACGTGTATCGCGCGCCGGTCGTGCTGAACGTCGTCAACAACCAGTGGGCGATCTCGACGTTCCAGGCGATCGCGGGCGGCGAGGGGACCACCTTCGCCGGGCGCGGCGTCGGCTGCGGCATCGCTTCGCTGCGCGTCGACGGCAACGACTTCCTCGCGATCTACGCGGCCTCGACCTGGGCCGCCGAACGCGCGCGCCGCAATCTCGGCCCGACGCTGATCGAATGGGTCACCTACCGCGCGGGCGCGCATTCGACGTCGGACGATCCGACGAAATACCGGCCGAGCGACGACTGGGCCCATTTCCCGCTCGGCGATCCGATCGCCCGCTTCAAGCAGCACCTGATCGCGAAAGGCATCTGGTCGGACAGCGCGCACGACGCGCTGACGGCCGAGCTGGAAGCCGAAGTGATCGCCGCGCAGAAGGAAGCGGAGAAGTTCGGGACGCTGGCCGACGACCGGATTCCGTCGCCGGCCTCGATGTTCGACGACGTGTACAAGGAGCTGCCCGCGCACCTGCGCCGTCAGCGCCAGGAACTGGGAGCGTGATCATGGCGCAACATGAAACGACGACGACATCGGCGCAGCCGATGACGATGATCCAGGCGCTGCGCTCCGCGATGGATGTGATGCTCGAGCGCGACGGCGACGTGGTCGTGTTCGGGCAGGACGTCGGCTACTTCGGCGGCGTGTTCCGCTGCACCGAAGGGCTGCAGGCCAAGTACGGCAAGTCGCGCGTGTTCGATGCGCCGATCTCGGAAGGCGGGATCGTCGGCGCGGCGGTCGGGATGGGCGCGTATGGTTTGCGGCCGGTCTGCGAGATCCAGTTCGCGGACTACTTCTACCCGGCGTCCGACCAGATCGTGTCGGAAGGCGCACGGCTGCGCTATCGCTCCGCGGGCCAGTTCACCGCGCCGATGACGATCCGGATGCCGTGCGGCGGCGGCATCTACGGCGGCCAGACGCACAGCCAGAGCCCGGAGGCGATGTTCACGCAGGTCTGCGGACTGCGCACGGTGATGCCGTCGAATCCGTACGACGCGAAAGGGCTGCTGATCGCGTCGATCGAGAACGACGATCCGGTGATCTTCCTCGAGCCGAAACGCCTGTACAACGGGCCGTTCGACGGCCATCACGAGCGTCCGGTCACGTCGTGGCTCAAGCATCCGGGCAGCGTGGTGCCGGACGGTTATTACACGGTGCCGCTCGATACGGCCGCCGTGGTGCGGCCCGGCAACGACTTGACGGTGCTGACGTATGGCACGACCGTCCACGTGTCGCTCGCCGCGGCCGAGGAGACCGGCATCGACGCGGAAGTGATCGACCTGCGCACGCTGTGGCCGGTCGACCTCGACACGATCGTCGCGTCGGTGCGCAAGACCGGCCGCTGCGTGGTGGTGCACGAAGCGACGCGCACCTGCGGCTACGGCGCGGAACTGGTATCGCTCGTCCAGGAGCACTGCTTCTACCATCTGGAAGCACCGGTCGAGCGGACGACGGGCTGGGACACGCCGTATCCGCACGCGCAGGAATGGGCGTATTTCCCCGGCCCGGCCCGGGTTGGCGAAGCATTGCGACGCGTGATGGAGGCCTGAGATGGGGATTCATGTGATCAAGATGCCGGATATCGGCGAAGGGATCGCCGAGGTCGAGCTGGTGGCCTGGCACGTGGAAGTCGGGCAGACGATCAAGGAAGACCAGCCGCTCGCCGACGTGATGACCGACAAGGCGGCGGTGGAGATTCCGTCGCCGGTGGCGGGCAAGGTGCTGGCGCTCGGCGGCCGGATCGGCGAGATGATGGCGGTCGGCAGCGAGCTGATTCGTGTCGAAGTCGAAGGCGACGGCAACCTGAAACCGGGCGCGAAGGCACACGATGCCGGTGCGGATGCAACGTCGCGTCCGGCGGCGGTCGACGCGCCTGCCAGGTCATCGAAAGTCACTGACGCTGCCGAAGCGCACGACGCGTCGAAGGCAGCGCGCCACCCCGCTGATCGTGCGCCGGCCGAGCCGCGTCGCGCGGAACACGCGGCGGCGCCGCGCGCGGCACGCGCGCCGGGCGAACGGCCGCTCGCGTCACCGGCGGTACGTCAGCGCGCATGGGACATGGGCATCGAGCTGCGCTACGTGCGCGGCACCGGCGAGGCCGGCCGGATCCTGCATGCGGACCTCGATGCGTACGCACGCACGGGCGGCACGGCGGCGCGTGGCTCGCAAGCGCGCGGCTACGACGAGCGCAACGATGAAACCGAGGTGCCGGTGATCGGCCTGCGGCGGGCGATCGCGCGCAAGATGCAGGAAGCGAAGCGCCGCATTCCGCACTTCAGCTATGTCGAGGAGATCGACGTCACTGAGCTCGAATCGCTGCGCGCCGAGCTGAACCAACGCCACGGCGACGCGCGTGGCCGGCTCACGCCGCTGCCGCTGCTGATCCGCGCGATGGTGATCGCGCTGCGCGACTTCCCGCAGATCAACGCGCGCTACGACGACGAAGCCGGTGTCGTCACGCGTTACGGCGCGGTGCACATGGGCGTCGCGACGCAGACGGAGAGCGGCCTCACGGTGCCGGTGCTGCGTCATGCGGAAGCGCGCGACGTGTGGTCGATCTCGGCGGAAATCGCGCGGCTCGCCGACGCGGTGCGCGCGAACCGCGCGCAGCGCGACGAGCTGACCGGCTCGACGATCACGATCTCGAGCCTCGGCGCGCTCGGCGGCATCGTGTCGACACCGGTCATCAACCATCCCGAGGTCGGCATCGTCGGCGTGAACCGGATCGTCGAGCGGCCGATGATCCGCGACGGCGCGATCGTCGCGCGCAAGATGATGAACCTGTCGTCGTCGTTCGACCATCGCGTCGTCGACGGCGCGGACGCGGCCGAATTCATCCAGGCCGTGCGCGGGTTGCTCGAGCGTCCGGCGCTGCTGTTCGTGGAGTGAGTGCGATGCCGAACGAACACACCACGCTGCTCGTGATCGGCGGCGGTCCGGGCGGTTACGTCGCCGCGATTCGCGCGGGGCAGCTCGGCATTCCGACGGTGCTCGTCGAGCGCGAACGGCTCGGCGGCACGTGCCTGAACATCGGCTGCATTCCGTCCAAGGCGCTGATCCATGTCGCCGACGCGTTCGAGCAGGCGTGCATGCAGGCCGGCGAAGGCATGCTCGGGATTCGCGTGCGCACGCCGGAGATCGACATCGCGAAAAGCGTCGCATGGAAGGACGGGATCGTCGAGCGGCTCACGCGCGGCGTCGGCGCGCTGCTGAAGAAGCACGGCGTGCGCGTGTTGCAGGGCGATGCGCGCGTCGTCGACGGCAAGACGGTCGATGTCGTCGCCGGCGACGGCACGACGCGCATCGCATGCGAACACCTGTTGCTCGCGACCGGTTCGGAACCGGTCGCGCTGCCGTCGATGCCGTTCGGCGCGCACGTCGTATCGTCGACCGACGCACTGTCGCCCACGTCGTTGCCGACGCGGCTGGTCGTCGTCGGCGCCGGATACATCGGGCTCGAACTCGGGACCGTCTATCGCAAGCTCGGCGTCGAGGTCAGCATCGTCGAGGCGGCGGAGCGCGTGCTGCCCGCGTACGACGCGGAACTCGCGAAGCCGGTCGCCGATTCGCTCGCGCGGCTCGGCGTCGGCTTGTGGCTGGGCCACACGGTGCTCGGTCTCGCGAGCGACGGCGCGGTGCGCGTGCAGGCGCCCGACGGCGCGCAGAAGACGCTGCCGGCCGATCGCGTGCTGGTCGCGGTCGGTCGCCGGCCGCGCGTGGATGGTCTCGGGCTCGAAGCGCTGCCGCTCGATCGTAACGGCCGCGCGCTGCGCATCGACGACGCATGCCGGACCTCGATGCGCAACGTGTGGGCGATCGGCGACGTCGCGGGCGAGCCGATGCTCGCGCATCGCGCGATGGCGCAGGGCGAGATGGTGGCCGAGCTGATCGCGGGACGGCGCCGCAAGTTCACGCCCGCATCGATCCCGGCCGTGTGCTTCACCGATCCCGAGGTCGTCACGTCCGGCTGGTCGCCCGACGACGCGAAGGCGGCCGGCGTCGACTGCATCAGCGCGTCGTTCCCGTTCGCGGCGAACGGGCGCGCGATGACGCTGCAGGCGACCGATGGTTTCGTGCGCGTCGTCGCGCGGCGCGACACGCATCTGATCGTCGGCTGGCAGGCGGTCGGGCGCGGCGTGTCGGAACTGGCCGCGGCGTTCTCGCAGTCGCTCGAGATGGGCGCGCGGCTCGAGGACATCGGCGGCACGATCCACGCGCATCCGACGCTCGGCGAAGCGGTGCAGGAGGCGGCATTGCGCGCGCTGGGACACGCGTTGCACGTGTGAACGCGCGTCGCCATCCGTCGCCATCCGTCGCCGGACGAAGCCCGGCTGCGGCGCCGATCCGGACGGCCGGTGCGATCGCGTTCGAGCATGCTTACCTAGTGGGTCGCTGTTGACCCACTTGTGCTAACCGTTCATCGTGTCGGTATCCCGTCCGATTCATCGGCTTCGAACGGGCGGCTCCGGCGCGAGGCGGCATGGCGATGTGCAGCGCGCACGGCTGCCGCTCACGGCCGGCCTGCATCGGCCTGCACCGGCCATACACGGAATAACCGCACATGAAACTGTTGCTCGTCGGCGCGACCGGACTCGTCGGGCGCCACGTCCTCGACGTCGCGCTGTCCGACGCGCGGGTGGACCAGGTCGTCGTGCTCGCGCGCCGGCCGTTGTCGCCGCATCCGAAGATGCGCGCAGTGACGGTCGACTTCGATCACCTGCCCGAGGCGGCCGACTGGTGGCAGGCCGACGCGGTGATCTGCACGCTCGGCACCACGATGCGGGTCGCGGGCTCGCAGGCCGCATTCCGCCGCGTCGATCATGACTATCCGCTCGCGGTCGCGCGTCTCGCGCACCGGTCCGGCACGCCGACCTATGTGCTGAATTCCGCGCTCGGCGCGGACCCGGCGTCGCGCATCTTCTATAACCGCGTGAAGGGCGAAGTCGAGCGTGCGCTCGCGGGCATCGGGTTCACGTCGCTTACCTACGTGCGGCCGGGCCTGATCGGCGGCAGCCGCGACGAGTTCCGGTTCGGCGAACGGATGATGGTGCTCGCGCTCGGTGCCGCCGGGCCGCTGTTGCCGCCGAAGTGGCGCATGAATCCCGCGCCGCGCATCGCCCGCGCGCTGCTCGATGCCGCGCTCGATGCACGCCCGGGCGTACATGTCATCGGATCGGAACGGCTTGCCTGAACCGGAACGGGCGACGTGCTGCCGACACACGTGGCCGGCACGGATGAACGAACCGACGTGCGCGCCGGCTATTCGCGCACGAAGCCGTCGAGCGAGCGAACTGTTTCGTCATACCAGCCGATTGCGCAAACGCGGCGTGCACGCTGACCTACGATGAAGACATCGCGTCCATCGTCAGCCGAACCGTGTGCACCCACTACCGCGCCCCCGATGAAGACCCGGGCATCAGCGAGTTGAAACTCGGCATCGGCGACCTGTTTCGCCGTGATCCGTGGGAACCCGACGTGTATCCCGATTACGCGGCGCCCATCGCGCGTGCCGACGGCGACGGCCTCGCGGTGGTCAGCGCGGTGTTCGGCTTCTGGCCGAAGTTCATGCAACCCGAGCGTCGCGACGAGAATGGCCGCAAGCGAAAGAAGCTCGATACGGTGAACGCGCGCGCGGAAACGGTCGGCTCGTCGCGGCTCTACAGCACCGCCTGGCGCAACGGCCAGCGTTGCCTGATTCCGGTGCGCTGGATCTTCGAGCCGTGCTACGAGACGGGCCGCAACGTGTGGCACCGGATTGGCGTCGACGGCTGGCAGCCGTGCTGCGTCGCCGGCATCTGGCGCCGCTTCGTCACCGCCGACGGCCGCGAGCGAATCGGCATGACGATGCTCACGGTCAATGCCGACGATCACCCGGTGTTCGCGCGTATGCACCGGCCCGGCGACGAGAAGCGGGGCGTCGTGATCCTGCGCCGCGACGACTACGACGAATGGCTGCACGCACGCGACGTCGAGGCCGTGCGGCGCTTGCTGACGCTCCTTCCTGCCGACGACATGGTCGCCGCGCCCGAGCAGGCGTCGCCCGTCGGCACCTGAGCTTTCATTTCTCCTACGCGCGACCGGCGACGCCGCAGGTCGGACGGGTGCCGGTTTCCCGCACGATTTCATAAATCGTCGAACACCCGGGTAATCACCGATATCTCCCAAGTTGTATATACAAGATCATCCGCTGGCAATGTCGGCGCACGTCGTGCCGGTTGCGCGCCAGCGTGCTGACCGTGCGTGCGTGGCGCATGCCGGCGATCCACGGCGCACCGCATCCCACGAGCCGAAAGGGCATCTCGTCAAAACCATTTGTGATCCTCAGTATCTTGGAGATTTTCTCGTGTCAACGAATCCCAGTGGAAAAGCCGGCGGTTTGATCGAGGTACGCTCGATCGATTTCATTCCCGACGCCGAACGCCACGGCGGGCTGCTGAGCCAGTTCACGCTGTGGCTGTCGGCGAACATGCAGATCACGGCCATCGTCACGGGCGCGCTCGCGGTCGTGCTCGGCGGCGACGTGTTCTGGTCGCTGGTCGCGCTGCTGCTCGGCCAGCTCGTCGGCGGCGCGGTGATGGCGCTGCACGGCGCGCAGGGGCCGCAGCTCGGGTTGCCGCAGATGATCTCGAGCCGCGTGCAGTTCGGCGTCTACGGCGCGATGATCCCGATCGTGCTCGTGTGCCTGATGTACATCGGCTTTTCCGCCAGCGGCTCGGTGCTCGCCGGGCAGGCCGTCGCGCAACTGCTGCACGTCGACGACGCGGCCGGCATCCTGTTGTTTGCGGCCGTGATCGTCGTGCTGACGGTGTTCGGCTATCGCGCGATCCACTTTGTCGGCCGAATCGCAAGCGTGGTCGGCATCATCGCGTTCGTCTACATGTTCACGCAGCTGTTCGCGAACCACGACGTCGGCGCGCTGCTCGCGAACCGGCACTTCTCGCTCGCGAGCTTCCTGCTGTCGATGTCGCTGTCCGCGTCGTGGCAGATCGCGTTCGGCCCGTACGTCGCCGACTATTCGCGCTACCTGCCGCGCTCGACGTCGTCGGTCGCCACGTTCCTCGCGGTCGGCCTCGGCTCGGTGATCGGCGCGCAGGCCGCGATGGTGTTCGGCGTGTTCGCGGCCGCGCTGGCCGGCAGCCAGTTCGCGCACCACGAGGTGTCGTACATCGTCGGGCTCGGCTCGACGGGCGCGGTTGCCGCACTGCTGTACTTGAGCATCGCGTTCGGCAAGGTGACGGTGACCGCGCTCAACGCCTACGGCAGCTTCATGTCGATGGCGACGATCGTCAGCGGTTTCCGCGGCAAGGGCGCAGTGTCGTCGCGCAGCCGTCTCGTCTACATCTTCGGGATGATCTGCGTGTCGACGCTGATCGCACTCGCCGGCCGTCATTCGTTCCTGAAGGAATTCACCGCGTTCATCCTGTTCCTGCTCGCGTTCTTCACGCCGTGGAGCGCGATCAACCTGGTCGACTATTACTGCTTCACGCGTTCGCGCTACGACGTGCCGGCGCTGTCCGATCCGGATGGCCGCTACGGCCGCTGGAACGTGATGGCGATCACGATCTATGTGGTCGGGATCCTGGTGCAGCTGCCGTTCATGTCGACGCACATCTACACGGGCCCGCTCGTCGATGCGCTTGGCGGCACCGACATCTCGTGGATCCTTGGCCTCATCGTGCCGGCGGTGCTGTACTACGTCGGCGCGCGTGCGTCGCGACGCAGCATCCCCGAGCGCCTGATCCTGCCGCTCGAGCGCGGCGAGGTTCACCACTGACGCATCGCGTCGCCTGTCGGGCCGGCCTGTCGCCGGCCTGAGCGGCTCCGCCGCGCCGGACCCGGCGCGACCGGCAGCCGCGCTGCCCACACCTTCGTTATCCGCGATGCCGGCATGGCAGACTACCGTGCCCGGCATCGTTCCATTCTCTTTTCATTGAATAGTATGACTAAGCAAATGAACGCGCGGGGCAATCGTTCCCGGGCGCGATCGGCGTATGCCGGTCTTCGCGTGGCCGTCGCGGCCGCATGCATGGGCGGGTCGGGCGCCGTGCTCGCGCAGGACGGCGTCACGCTGTACGGCGTGATCGACGAATTCGCGCAGTACGTGAATACCGGCAACGGCTATACCGCGGCGATCGGCTCGGGTGGACAGTGGGGCAGCCGCTTCGGGATGAAGGGCGGCGAGGACCTCGGCGGCGGCCAGAAGATCGAGTTCGCGCTCGAGAACGGCTTCAATCCGAACGACGGTTCGCTCGCCAGTTCGGGCAGCATGTTCAATCGTCAGGCGTGGGTCGGCATCGCGGGGCAGTGGGGCAAGGTGCGCGCGGGCCGCCAGAATTCGCCGCTGTTCAACGACCAGGGCGGGCAGGATGCGTTCGGCGGCGTCACGCAGGCGTCCGGCATGGACAACCTGACCGTGTTCGCGTTCCGCACGAGCAATACGCTGTCGTACCAGAGCCCCGAGCTCGCCGGCTTCCAGGCCGGGCTGTACGTCGGGTTCGGCGAGGCGGGCGGCGTGCGCTCCGCGGGGTCGAGCCAGCAGTTCGACGTGACCTACGAGCACGGGCCGTTCGCGGCGTTCGTCGCGGGCCAGTGGTTGAAGAACACGACGGCGACCACGACCGATCGCACGATCATGGCCGGTGCATCGTACGCGATCGGCAAGGCGACCGTGTACGGCGGCTTCTCCGCGGTGAAATGGGCCGACCTCGGCATCGATTCGCGTGTGTACGGGCTGTCGGTCAAGTACCAGCTCAACCCGGCGAACTACGTCGCGCTCGGCTATGCGTACCTGCACGACCAGACGTCGCAAGGCGACAACGCCGACCAGTTCGGGCTGATGTACGAATACGACCTGTCGAAGCGCACGAGCTTCTACGGCGCGCTGTCGTACCTGCGCAACCGCAACCAGGCCGGCTACACGCTCGCGGGCGCGGCGAACCCGGGCCTGCCGCTCGCATATCCGGGCGCGAACGCGCGCGGCGTGCAGCTCGGCATCGTGCATCGCTTCTGACGATGCATCGGGCGCCGGGCCGTATGGGCCGGCGCCTGCTTCCTTGTCGCGGATGCGCGCATTCGCGCCTACATCCCCAGCCGTTCCGCGAGCGAGTGCTGTTGCATGCAGCGCTCCATCGCGTCGAGGAACGCGTGCTCGGCCGCGTTCATCTTGCGGTCGCGATGCCACAGCAGGAACACGTCGACGTCGACGAGGCCGTCGTCGGGCGGCAGCCGCCACAGCCGTTGCTGCGCGATGTCGTCGCGCACGATGTGCTCGGGCAGGCAGCCGATCCCGTAACCGGCGAAGATCAGCCGCCGCACTTCCTCCAGGCTCGGCGACGACGCGACGATCCGCCCGGTGAAGCCCTTCTGGTCGCGGAACACGGTGAGCGGCGACAGGCTGTCGCCGATCTGGTCGCTCGTGAACGACACGAAATTCTCCGCGAGCAGGTCGTCCATCCGCAACTGCGTCTGCCCGAACAGCCGGTGATGGCGGCCGCAGTAGATCGCGTAGCGCTGGCGCAGGAAGCAGCGCATCTCCAGCTTGTCGTGCGGCGTGCGGCACAGGCCGAGCCCGGCAGTGGCCGTCTTCTGCAGCAGCGACGACAGGATGTCCGACGAGCGCATCACTTCGATCTGCAGATCGATGCGCGGATACGCGCGATGGAAGTCGGCGAGGAATGCGTCGTAGACGGGCGACTCGATGCGGCTCACCGTCAGCAGCCGGATCGAACCGGTGAGGTCGGCCGTGCTGTCGTCGAGCTCCGTTTCGAGCCGCGACACGCCGCCGTAGATGTCGCTCGCGATCCGGTACACGGCTTCGCCCGCCGGCGTCGGCGCGAAGTGCGCGCCGCGCCGCTCGATCAGCTTTCGCTCCAGTGTGTCCTCGAGCCGCCGCAGCGCCTGGCTCACGGCCGGCTGCGTCACGTGCAGGCGCGCGGCCGCCCGGCTCACGCTGCGCTCCTGCATGATCACCAGGTAGGTGCGCAGCAGGTTCCAGTCGAGGCGGTCGTTGAGAAAGGGGGCGAGGTCGGCGCGCATCGGGTCTCCGGGCGAAGCATCGGATCAGTCATTAGCTGAATTTATACGCGAAATAATAACTTGAAATTTGACTAATGATGGGCGGTCGCCGATAAAGGAGGGGCGCCGCACCGTGCGGCGCGAGGCCGCGACAGACGGCCGGCCACCACGATATAGCGCGTGCCGCGGCGCGCGTCAGGAGCCCGCATGACCCAGTCCCTTCCTTCCGCCCGCCAGCCGGCGCGTGCCGCGACGGCCGCGTTCGTCGGCACGATGATCGAGTGGTACGACTTCTACATCTACGCGACCGCCGCCGCGCTCGTGTTCGGCGAACTCTATTTCCCGTCGCATGACCGCTTCGTGAGCACGATGGCGTCGTTCGCGACGTTCGCGGTCGGCTTCTTCGCGCGCCCGCTCGGCGGCATCGTGTTCGGCCATCTCGGCGACCGCATCGGCCGCAAGAAGGCGCTGATGACGACGCTGATGATGATGGGCGTCGCGACCGTGTGCGTCGGGCTGCTGCCCGACTATTCGCAGGTCGGCATGCTCGCGCCGGTGCTGCTGATCGTGCTGCGCGTCGTGCAGGGGATCGCCGTCGGCGGCGAGTGGGGCGGCGCGGTGCTGATGGCGGGCGAACACGCGCCGCAGGGCCGCCGCACGTTCTTCGCGTCGTTCGCGCAGCTCGGCAGCCCGGCCGGGCTGATCCTGTCGCTGATCGCGTTTCGCGCGGTCACGTCGATGGACAAGGCCGATTTCCTCGCATGGGGCTGGCGCCTGCCGTTTCTCGCGAGTTCGGCGCTGCTCGTCGTCGGCCTCCTGATCCGGCTCGGCGTGAACGAGTCGCCGGAATTCGCGCGCGTGAAGGAGGCGAACCGCACCGTGAAGCTGCCGGTGGCCGAAGTGTTGCGCTCCGCGTCGGGGCTCGTACTGCTCTGCATCGGCGCGAACACGATCGGGATCGCGGGCGTCTATTTCACCAACACGTTCATGATCGCGTACACCACGCAGTACGTCGGCGTGTCGCGCTCGCTGATCCTCGACAGCCTGTTCGCGGTCGCGATCATCCAGTTCATCGCGCAGCCGCTCGCCGCGTGGATCGCCGAACGTATCGGCGGCGCGCGTTTCCTGAAGATCGCCGCGCTGCTCGCGATGCTGTCGCCGTACCCGATGTTCATGCTCGTACAGGGCGGCACCTCCGCGTCGCTCGTCGCCGGCATCGCGCTCGCGGTCGTGTGCATGGCCGGCTTCTATTCGGTGATCGCCGGCTTCGTGAGCGACGTGTTTCCCGCGCACGTGCGCTATTCGGCGATCTCGCTCGCGTACCAGGTGTGCGGCGCGATCGCGGGCGGCCTGACGCCGCTCGTCGGCACCTGGCTCGCGCATCGCTTCGCGGGCCAGTGGTGGCCGCTCGCGGTGTTCTACACGGGTCTCGCCGGCATCTCGCTGCTTTGCATCGTCGCGCTCGACGCGCGACGCGCGGCCCGGCCGGCCGCGGCCGAAGCGCTCGGCTCGCACTGACCCTCGACGAACGAATTCATCGGAGTGCAAATGAAAGACCTGTTGGAAATCGACGGTGCTCGCCTGTGGCGGAGCCTGGCCGACATGGCGCGCATCGGCGCGACGCCGCGCGGCGGCGTGCGGCGCCTCGCGCTGACGGACGACGACCGGCGCGGGCGCGACCTGTTCGCGCAGTGGTGCCGCGACGCGGGGATGGCGGTGAGCGTCGACGCGGTCGGCAACCTGTTCGCGCGGCGCGACGGCACCGATGCGCAGGCCGCGCCGGTGCTGATCGGCAGCCATCTCGACACGCAGCCCGAAGGCGGACGCTTCGATGGCGTGTACGGCGTGCTCGCCGGGCTCGAAGTCGTGCGCACGCTGAACGATGCGGGCATCGCGACCGGCAAGCCGCTCGAGATCGTGTCGTGGACCAACGAGGAGGGCGCGCGTTTCGCGCCGGCGATGCTCGGCTCGGCCGTGTTCACGGGCGCGCTGCCGCTCGACGACGCGCTCGCGAAGCAGGACGCCGACGGCATCACGCTCGGCGCCGCGCTGGACGCATGCGGCTGTCGCGGCACGCGTGCGCCGGGCGGCGCGGTCGACGCGTATTTCGAAGCGCATATCGAACAGGGGCCCGTGCTCGAGGCGAACGGCACGACGATCGGCATCGTCACGGGCGGGCAGGCGATTCGCTGGCTCGACGTGCGCGTGACGGGCGTGGCCGCGCATGCGGGCACGACGCCGATGCCGTATCGCAAGGACGCGTATTTCGCGAGCGCGCAGATGGCGCTCGAGCTCGAGCGCATCGTCGCCGGCTACGCGCCGCGCGGGCTCGCGACGATCGGGCAGGTCGGCATCCGCAACGCGTCGCGCAACACGATCGCCGGCGACGTGACGTTCACCGTCGACCTGCGCCATCACGACGATGCGCAAGTCGATGCGATGGAGCGCGCCCTGCGCGACGCATGCGCGCGCGTGGCCGCCGCGCGCGGCGTGCAAGTCGCGATCGATACCTGCTGGCGCAGCCCCGCGACGCCGTTCGACCGCAGCTGCGTCGACCTGGTCGCGCAGGCGGCGGATGCATTCGGCTATACGAACGAACGGATCGTCAGCGGCGCCGGTCACGATGCGATCCTGCTCGCGCGCCGCGTGCCGACCGCGATGGTGTTCATCCCGTGCGTCGACGGGCTGTCGCACAACGAGGCCGAGGACGCGCTGCCCGACGACGTGACGCGCGGCACGAACGTGCTGCTCAACGCGGTGCTCGCCCGGGCGGGCGTCGCGACGCGCGTGGCCGCGGCCGCGCACGATGCATGACGCGACGAATCGACGAGGACCGACGATGAAAACCTATTTCCACCCCGAACAGTTGCTGCACCATCCGCGCACCTACCTGTCGCGCGGCAGGATGCGCGAGCCGCAGGAAGTGCCCGAGCGCGCGGCGCGGCTGGTCGCGGCAGTGCGTTCGCTCGACTTCGACGTGCGCGAGCCGGCCGATCGCGGCACCGCGCCGATCGCGGCCGTGCACGACATGAACTACCTGCGCTTTCTGGAGGAAGCGCACCGCGACTGGAAACGGATGCCCGACGACTGGGGCGACGAAGTGATGTCGAACGTATTCGTGCGCGATCCGAACCCGCTGCGCGGCGTGCTCGCGAAAGCCGCGCGCTATCTCGCCGACGGCAGCTGCCCGGTCGGCGCGAACACGTGGCGCGCCGCGTACTGGTCGGCACAGAGCGCGCTCGCGGCCGCGGCGGACGTCAACGACGGCGCGCGCGACGCGTACGCGCTGTGTCGCCCGCCCGGCCATCACGCGCGCCGCGATGCGGCCGGCGGCTTCTGCTACCTGAACAACGCGGCGATCGCCGCGCAGGCGCTGCTCGGCCGCCATCGGCGGGTCGCGATCCTCGATACCGACATGCATCACGGGCAGGGCGTGCAGGAGATCTTCTACGGCCGCGACGACGTGCTGTACGTGTCGATCCACGGCGACCCGACCAATTTCTATCCGGTCGTCGCCGGTTACGAGGAAGAGACGGGCGCGGGCCCCGGCGACGGCTACAACCTGAACCTGCCGATGCCGCACGGCGCGCCCGAGTCGACCTTCTTCGAGCGGCTCGACGACGCGCTGCGCGCGCTCGCGCGGTTCCAGCCGGATGCGCTCGTGCTCGCGCTCGGTTTCGACATCTACAAGGACGACCCGCAATCGCAGGTGGCCGTCACGACCGACGGGTTCGGCCGGCTCGGCTGCGCGATCGGCGCGCTCGGCTTGCCGACGGTGATCGTGCAGGAGGGCGGTTATCACCTCGAGAGCCTCGATGCGAACGCACGTGCATTCTTCGACGGGTTCGCCGCCGTGCGCTGATACGTCGACCCGGCGGCCGCGATGCGCGGCCCGTCAGCGACAACGCCCGCGTCGGCATCCCGGCGCGGGCGTTGTTCAATTGGGGTGCCGCGTATCGGCACCCTGCGGGTCGCGGTGCGCTTACGAGTTCGCGGCGACCGGCGCGCGGCGGCGTTGCATCCTTTGCAGTGCGACCAGCGCGAGCCCGGCCGCGGCAATCAGCCCGCCGACGAGCGGCACGGCCGCGTAGCCGAAGCCGGCCGAGATCGCCGCGCCGCCGGCTGCCGCGCCGACCGCATTGCCGAGGTTGAACGCGCCGATGTTGACGGCCGATGCGAGGCCCGGCGCTTCGTGTGCGGCACGCATCACGCGCATCTGCAGCGGCGGGACCACCGCGAACGTCGCGACACCCCACACCAGCAGCGTGGCGGCCGCGCCGACATGCGTGCGGGCGAGCAGCGGGAACCCGGCCATCGTCACGATCAGCAGCACCAGGAAGCCGATCAGCGTGGCGTCGAGCGAGCGGTCGGCGAGGCGGCCGCCGGCGATGTTGCCGATCGAGAAGCCGACACCGATCAGCACGAGCATCGCGGTCACGAAACCGGGCGTCGCGCCGGTCAGGTGTTCGAGCGTCGGAGCGACGTACGTGTAGAGCGTGAACATCGCGCCGGCGCCGAGCACCGTGGTCGCGAGCGCGCCGAGCACGACGGGGCGCGTGAGCACCGACAGTTCGGCACGCAGGTTCGGCATCTTGCCGGCGTCGCCCTTCGGCAGCGCGGCGAACAGGCCGGCGATGGCGATCAGGCCGAGCGCGGCGGTGGCCGCGAACGACATGCGCCAGCCGATCATCTGGCCGAGCCAGGTCGCGGCCGGCACGCCGCCGACGTTCGCGATCGTGAGGCCCATGAACATCGTCGCGACCGCGCTGGCCTGCCGTTCACGCGGCACGAGGCCGGCCGCGACCACCGAGCCGAGCCCGAAGAACGCGCCGTGGTTGAGGCTCGTGACGAGTCGTGCGAGCAGCAGCGTCGTGTAGTCCGGCGCGATGGCCGACAGCAGGTTGCCGATCGTGAAGATCGACATCAGCGCGATCAGCGCCGAGCGGCGCGACCAGCGCGCGAGCAGCAGCGTCATCAGCGGCGCGCCGACCATCACGCCGATCGCATACGCGCTGATCAGCATGCCGGCCTGCGGAATCGACACGTGTACGCCGTCGGCGATCACGGGCAGCAGGCCCATCGGCGAGAACTCGGTCGTGCCGATGCCGAACGCACCGGCGGCGAGCGCCAGCAGCGGCAGCGCGGCGCTGCCGCCCGGGCGGGAAGGAGAAGAAGTCGTGGTGTTCACGCGATGCGCTCCTGGAAGCATTGGGCAACGGCATCGGCCGTTGTGGACAGGGTGAAGTGTGCCTGCATGACTTTTGCGGAAAAAGCCGTATCCGGGCGAAATTATCTTGATTTCATGTCAACAATGCGGGTTTGGGGCCGCGTGCGTGCGCGGCCCGCGGCCTCGGGCTGCTCGGGCGACGGGGCACGACAGCCGGCCCGTTGTGGCGCAAGCGCGTCATCCTTCCCGCCGATCCTGTACCGGCGCGGCTCGCGGCCAAAAAAAGCCCCGGTCACAGGGGGACCGTGACCGGGGCGGGAAGGCATCCTCTCTTTGGCACGAGGGTTGGATGCGGGCGCAGTATATTTCGGGGCATAACGATTCGAAATGACGTTAAACGGCCGTTTTTGGTGTCAATTTAAAAATAGCGACGCCGCAGCGCCGATTGTCATGAGTCTGAAAGTATTTTCGTACGTTCCAGTGGATGTTTACGTGCGATGACAGAGAAGCCGGCCGTCGCGCGACGCGGCCGGATCTGCGGTCGGCGATGCTACGGAATCCGTCGCAGGCGCGCGGGTTGAGCGCGCCGGCGCTCGGTCAGTCCGCGTGGCCGGCTGCGTCGCGCACGGCATCGAGAAACCGCGCGACGACGGGGGAAGCGGGCGCCGCCGCGCCGTCGAACACGAACTCGATGTCGAAGCGGCTCGCGAGTTCGTCGAGCGCGACGAGCCGGACCGTGCGCGGGCACGTCGGCGACGCGCTTTCCGGCACGAAGGCGCAACCCATGCCGGCCGCGACGAGCCCGATCAGCGTCGGGATATCGCTGCCGACCTGCGCAATGCGCGGCGTGAAGCCCGCGCGTTCGCACTGCGCCATCAGGAAGCGATGGTGCGCGGCGGAGCGCTGCGCGTCGAACCACACGAACGGTTCGTGCGCGACGTCGGCGAGCGTGCGCGGCGCGTGAAAGCGCCCTCCGGGTGGCGCGGGCATCGCCAGCACGAATCGGTCGCTCAGCAGCCGCACGCCCGACAGATGCGGTGCCTCGTCGCGGCGCCACGCCATGATGCCGCCGTCGAGCTGGCCGCGGGTCAGCGCCGCCGCCTGCTCGGCGGACAGCATCGGCGCGATCGACAGCTTCACGTCCGGACACGCGTCGCGAAACGCCCTGAGCACGTTCGCGACGACCGGCAGCGGCAGGCAGTTCGGCAGCGCGCCGAGCCGCAGTTCGCCGAGCTGGCCGGCCGCGCTGCGCAACGCGCGTTCGCGGCTGTCCTGCAACGTCGCGAGCAGGCCCGTCGCGTCCTGCAGGAAACTCGCGCCGGCCGCCGTGAGCGTGACGCCCGTCGTGCGGCGGATCAGCAGCGGCGTACCGATCGCGTCCTCGAGCTCGCGGATCTGCCGCGACAGCGCAGGCTGGACGATGCCGGCCGCGCGGGCGCCGGCCATCACGCTGCCGGCTTGCGCGACCGCCACGAAGTAACGCAGGTGACGCAGTTCGATCTGGCGCATGCGGTGTCGGCTCCGGTTTCGATGAAGGGGATATGCCTGTCAAGCATAGCAAGGGTCATCAGATGGTATTGGAAAGCATGGCCGGCGTGCCGTACGATGGGTGCGGTTGCCAGGCCTGTTCACAGGCCGCGTGCGTTTCCCTTGTCCCGACTGTCCCCACCGTGTCCCGCGCCATGCCGCTTCATATCCCGACCCCCTATATCCGTTCGCAAATCGCGTCGCGCCGCCTCGGCACGAACATCCGGCTGAAGCTCGACGCGCTGCAGCCGTGCGGTTCGTTCAAGTTGCGTGGCATCGGCGCGGTTTGCGAAGCGCGGCATGCGGCCGGCGCGCGCCGGTTCGTGTCGTCGTCAGGCGGCAATGCGGGCATCGCGGTGGCGTATTGCGGTCGTGAACTCGGCGTGCCGGTGCTCGTCGTCGTGCCGGAAACCGCGTCGGCCCGCGCGCGCGAGCTGATTCGTGTGGAAGGCGCGGAGGTGGTCGTGCACGGCGCGAGCTGGGCCGAGGCGAACGCGTTCGCGCTGTCGGCCGTCGGCGCGCAGGACGCGTTCGTGCATCCGTTCGACGACCCCGTGCTGTGGCAAGGGCACGCGACGATGATCGACGAGATGGCGCTGACCGGCCCGAAGCCCGACGCGGTCGTGCTCGCGGTCGGTGGCGGCGGGCTGCTGTGCGGCGTGCTGGAGGGGCTCGCGCGCAACGGCTGGCACGACGTGCCGGTGGTCGCGGTCGAGACGGAGGGTGCCGACAGCTATGCGCGCTCGGTCGCGCAGGGGCGCCCGGTCGAATTGCCGGCGATCACGAGCATCGCGACGTCGCTCGGCGCGAAGCAGCCGTGTGACGCGGCGGTCGAATGGGCAACGCGGCATGCGATTCATCCGGTCGTCGTGTCGGATGCGCAGGCGGTGGCGGCGTCGTTGCGGTTCCTGGACGAGCACCGGATCGTCGTCGAGCCGGCGTGCGGCGCGGCATTGGCCGCGCTCGAGCAGTCGGTGCCGGTGCTTGCGTCGGCGTCGGACATCGCGGTGATCGTGTGCGGCGGCGTGACGGCGACGGTCGAGCAACTGCAGACGTTGAACGCGACGCTGCGGTAACGCGCCGACGCCCCCCGCCCGTCACGCGGCGCAGCCGGGCGAGGCTGCAGACGTAGACGTAACGGCGCTCGCGCAGTCAGTTCGCGGCGGGCGCGCTAGCGCCGGACGGCGCGGACGATGTGACGGGAGCGGCTGCCGACGCAGGCGCTTTATCTGTGGTCGTCGAAGCGGCGCTCGACGGCACAGGTGCGGATGCCGCGGATACGGGCGTGGCCGATACCGGCGTTGCAGCCGCGGTCGTGGCAGCCACAGGCGTCGAAGCAGCCGACGTCGATGCGGCCGACAGCGAAGCGGCCGGCGCCGAAGCAGCCGGCATCGAAGCCGAAGCGGGCGTCGGAGCAGCAGACGCAGGTGCCGAAGCCGGCACCGGAGCCGAAGCCGGCGCGGCCCCCGGCACGACACCGCGCATCGTCCCCGGCGCGACCACGGCCGATGCCGCCGCAGGTGCGGCCGGCACGACGGGCGTGCCCGGCGTCGGCGCGACGCTCGGCACCGACAGCGGCACCGGCGCGGCCGGCGGGGTTGGCACGACGGGCGTCGTCATCTTCATCGGCTCGCCCTGCGGCGTCGGTGCGGGTTCGGGCAGCGGCGCGACGGGTTCCTTCTCGGCCGCTTTCACGGTTGCGCGATCGCGGCGGGCGGGATCGATCTTCAGGAAATGCTCGACGAGATTGAAGAAGCGCTCGTAGAACACGCCGGCGGGAATCGTCTCGCTCGCCGTCTTCACGAGCGCGTCGTCGCTCGAGCCGATCGGCAGCGACAGCGACCCGAACACGCTGAGCCCGACGCTGGCCGACGTATTCGACTTCTTCAGCGTGTAGCGGTCCTGCACCGCGTTCACGTACGCGATGCTCGACGTGCCGTCCGCGTTCGCGTCCGCGCACACGACGTGAAACTCGATCACGACGTGCATGTCGTTGTTCGGCTGGAAATTCTTGCTGCCGTCGACCGCATCGTTGCGCGACGACGACACGACATAGCCCTGGCTCAGCAGCGCGCGACGCGCGGCCTCGCAGGCCGCGTCGGATTTCGAGCGGAACGTGTGCGCATACGGGCTGCTCGTCGCGTCGAACTGCTCCTGCTGGTAGATCGGCTTGGGCGGCGACGAGCACGCCGCCAGCACGGCCGCGGCCGCGAGCGCGCACGAAACGGAAAACAGGCGAAGTCGGTTGTGCATGGCGTCTTTCAAAAGGCTCGGCGAAATGCCGTGCGGGGCGGCGGGCGCCGCCCACGCGATGCCGCGCAACAGCTGGGCCGGTGCACGGCGCTTGGCAATCTCGTATGGCCGGGGCGTCATTATAGGTTCGTTTGATGTCGCGCTTGCTTCAGCCGGCCGGCGCCGGGTGCGCGACGGCGAGCAATTGCGACACGAGCGGATGGTGTTCGCCGCGCCGCGAGCGGATCGCATGGATTTCCTCGGTCACGTCGCCGGCACGGCCGAGCCGGCGCAGCCCGCGCAACAGCGATGCGTCGTTCGCGCCGAGTTCGCTGAGCGGAAACACGCCCAGGCCGCGTGCCGCGAACACGGCCATCAGCGCGCTGTCCTCGAATTCGCCGGCCACGCGGGGCACGATCCGTTCCCGCTCCAGCCACAGGTCCAGGCGTGCGCGTAGCGCCGAATGGGCGGTCGGCAGCAGCACCGGCAGCTCGGCGAGGCAGTGCGGGAAGCGCTGCCGCGCGGCGGGCGTGACGAGCGCCGCGGGCCCGTACCAGTCGACCGGCGACGCGACGAGCCGCTCGCTCGTCACGCGCAGATTCGACCCCGAAGGCGCCCCCTGGCCGGCCAGCACGAGATCGAGGTGATGCAGGGCCAGTTCCGCGAGCAGCGCGTCGTGCTCGCCCTCGTGACACAGCAGCCGAAGCGTGGGCGTGTCGAGCACCGGCGCGAGGATCGCATGCGCGGCCAGCTTCGAGATCCCGTCCGCGAGGCCGACCGCGAGCCGCACGGTCGGCTGGCTGGCCGCCGCGCGCACTTCGTCGGGGATCAGCCGGCCCATCTCGAAGATGACCTCCGCGCGCGCATACGCGGCTTGGCCCGCATCGGTCATCGTGACGCCGCGCCCGGCCGGGCGCAGCAGCTGGTGGCCGAGCGACTTCTCCAGGTCGCGCACCTGCGCGCTGATCGTTTGCACGGCCATGTCGAGCCGCTCGGCGGCGCGCGCGAAGCCACCTTCCTTCACGACGACCCAGAAATAGTACAGATGGCGAAAATTCAGCATCGGATCGAAATTTCGGAAAAACCGAACCAAAGATCAGATTCTCGCTGATTTTTACGAAGTCGTGGAATGCCTATCATCGGGCTTTCCACATTCGAATCGGCCCTTTTCATGGACTACCTGCTGACGCTTGCCGCCGACCCCGCCGTCTGGGCCGCGCTCCTGACGCTCGTCGTGATGGAAGTCGTGCTCGGCATCGACAACCTGATCTTCATCTCGATCCTCAGTAACAAGCTGCCGGAAGCGCAGCGCGCCCGCACGCAGCGCCTGGGCATCGCGCTCGCGCTCGTGATGCGCCTCGCGCTGCTCGGCAGCGTCGCGTGGATCGCGAGCCTCACCGAACCGGTGTTCACGCTGTTCGATCACGCGTTCTCGTGGCGCGACATGATCCTGCTGTCGGGCGGCCTGTTCCTCGTGTGGAAGGCGACCACCGAGATCCATCATCACGTGTCGCATGACGCCGACGGCTCGGGTGCGTCCGGCGGCGCGGCCGGCCTGACGGTCTGGGCTGCGATCGGCCAGATCGTGATGCTCGACATCGTGTTCTCGATCGACAGCATCGTGACCGCGATCGGCATGACCGAGCACGTCCCGATCATGTTCGTCGCGGTGATCGTTGCGGTGAGCGTGATGCTGTTCGCCGCCCAGCCGCTCGCACGCTTCATCGACCGCAACCCGACCATCGTGATGCTCGCGCTGTCGTTCCTCGTCGTGATCGGCATGACGCTGATCGCGGAAGGTTTCGGTTCGCACGTGCCGAAGGGCTATATCTACGCGGCGATGGCGTTCTCGGCGTTCGTCGAGGGCATGAACATGCTGGCGCGTCGTGCGAAGGCCAAGCGCGCGGCGCGCGGCGAAGCTCACTGAGCAAGCGGGCGGGCGAGGGCCCGCCCTCGATTCGGAATTCTCAACGAAAGGAGAAACGCGATGAAATGTCCGGTCTGCAAGACGCCCGACCTGCTGATGGCCGAGCGCCAGTCGATCGAGATCGACTACTGTCCGACGTGCCGCGGCGTGTGGCTCGATCGTGGCGAACTCGACAAGCTGATCGCACGCGAAACCGGCGAGGTGCCGGCACGCCGCGACGAGTCGCCGGTGCGGCACGATGCCCACGCGCCGCGCGGGCGTGACGATGGCTGGGGGCGCGACGGCCGCCCGCACGACGACCGTTACCGGCACGACGGCCAGCGTCGCAAGAAGTCGATGTTCGACCTGTTCGATTTCGATTGAACGCGACGGCGCGCGCGTACCGCGCCGCACATAGCAAAAAGCCCCGCCAGGTGTGATGCCTGGCGGGGCTTTGTCATGCGCGTGACGCAATGAACACGCGCCGGCGCTTACGCGTTGCCGGCCGTCACGTCGATGCGGCGCGGGCGTGTTTCCTCGCGGCGCGGAATCGTCAACGTGAGCACGCCGTCGCGCAGGCTCGCATCGATTTTCGACGTGTCGAGATCGGGGCTCAGCACGAACGTGCGCACGAAGCGCGGCGCGCGGATTTCGGCATGGCGCACGCGCAGGTCGGCCGGCGTGTCGATGCGCGTGTCGGCTTCGATCGTCAGCGTGTTGTCGTGCACCTTCACGTCGAGGTTCTCGCGCGGCACGCCGGGCAGGTCGGCGCGCAGCGTGACGCGCCGAGCGTCTTCGACGATATCGACGGCCGGCGTGAGCGCGGGCCGGCGCGCGGCTTCGGCGGCGGCCGCGTGGACGGCACCGGTCCTGTTTTCGGTCAGGGTCTGGCTGGTATTCATGTCGTTCTCCTGAAGGTTACTGAACGGTGATCGCACGCGGCTTCGCTGCCTCGCGCCGGCCGACGCGAATCAGCAGGCAGCCGTTTTCATAGCGGGCGCTGACGTTGTCGGCGTCGGCGTTCTGCGGCAGCTCGACGACGCGCCGGAACGCACCGTGAAAGCGCTCCTGCGCGTAGGTGCGCACGTCGTCGCCGGCGTCGTGCGGCACGGGCTTGCGCTCGCCGCTGATCGTCAGCAGGTCCTTGTCGATCGATACGTCGAAGTCGGCCGCGGCCATGCCGGGGGCGAACGCGACGATCTCGATCGCGTCGTCGGTCGCGCCGACGTTCAGCGCGGGAAACGCGCTCGGCCGCACCGCGCGAATGCCGGTCGGATGCTCGCCGAACAGGCTCGCCATCTGCCGCTGCACGCGGGCGAATTCGTCGAACAGGTCGTAGCCGTGATGGATACCGCTCATGAAGGTCCTCCGGAACATGAAGTGCGAAAGACGCGACGACGCGACGCCGATGGCGTGTGCGATGCGCGGTTTTCCGCTGAGTCGAAACGGGGGCAGTGCGCGTGACGGGCACTGCCTGGCAACGGGTAATTAGAGGTCGCCGCGGCGGTTTTCAAGAGGGAAATTGCAACCGGCATCAACGCGTGACGATGCGAATCGATGCGACAATCGTCGCGCTATCCACAGACCACGGAGACGGGACGGACATGGACATTCAACGCATCGCGATCGTTGGTGCCGGCGTGATCGGCGCGAGCTGGGCGGCCTTCTATCTGTCGCAGGGCTTCGACGTCGTCGCGACCGATCCCGCGCCGCAGGCCGACGCGCGGCTGCGCGACGCACTCGCCGCGTTTCTCGGCGAACGCGCCGCCGAACTTTCCGCGCGGCTGTCGTTCGACGCGGATCTCGGGCGCGCGCTCGACGGCGTCGATTTCGTACAGGAGAACGGCCCCGAACGGCTCGACCTGAAGCGGGCGTTGTACCGGCAGATGGACGACGTGCTGCCCGCGCGCGTGCCGATCGCGTCGAGTTCGTCGGGCCTGAAGATGTCGGAGATCCAGACCGCGTGCGACAAGCATCCGGAACGCTGCCTGATCGCGCATCCGTTCAACCCGCCGCACCTGATTCCGCTCGTCGAGCTGGTCGGCGGCGACGCGACCGACCCGGGCGTGATCGCGCGCGTGAAGGCGTTCTACGACGCGCTCGGCAAGCAGACGATCGTGCTCAACAAGGAAATGACCGGTCACGTCGCGAACCGGCTCGCGGCCGCGCTGTTTCGCGAGGTGTATCACCTGGTCGGCGAAGGCGTGGTGAGCGTCGCCGATGCGGACAAGGCCGTCGCGTGGGGCCCGGGCCTGCGCTGGGGCCTGATGGGGCAGTGCCTGACCTATCACCTCGGCGGCGGCGCGGGCGGGATCGCACACTTCCTCGAACACCTGTCGGGGCCGATCACGACGTGGTGGGACGACCTCGGCACGCCGTCGTTCGATCCGGCCGTCGATCGCAAGCTGAACGACGAACTGCGCGCGATCCAGGGCGAGCGTTCGATGCAGGAACTGGCGGCCGAGCGCGACCGGCTGCTCGTCGAGCTGATCGACGCGCGGCGGCGCAGTTTCCTGCCCTGAGCGCCCGCTACAGTTCGGCGGCGGCCGTGATCAGCGTCGCCTCGAGCGCGAGCGTCGAGCGTGACGCAGCCGCGGGCCGGTCGATCACGTATTCGAGTTCGCCGAGTTCGGGTAGCCCCGCGTCGAGCCGGGCGAGCCCGGCCGGAATCACGTAGCCGGCGAACGCGCTGACGCCGAGCCCCGCGCTCGCGGCCGCGCGCAGCACCGCGATGCTGCTGCTCACGACGGCGATCCGGTAAGGGCGGCCGACCGCCTCGAGCGACTCGAGCACGCGACGGCGCGACACGCTCGGCTCCGGATGCAGCGCGAGCGGCAGCACGGCCTCGTGGCCGGTGATCCGCGAATCGGGGCCGGTGCACCAGTACAACGGTTCGCTGCGGATCACGCGGCCGCGCCGGCTGCCCGCGACGCGCTTTGCGAACACCAGATCGTGGCGGCCTTCGTCGAGCGCATCGAACAGGTCGCCCGACAGCCCCGTCGAGATCGCGAGCTCGACGTCCGGGTTGCGCTGCACGAAGCTCGCGAGCGCGGCCGTCAGGTGCGCGCTCGCGAAATCCTCCGACATCGCAAGCCGTACCTTGCCCGACAGCGGCGGGCCGCACACCGACGTGACGGCCTCGTCCATCAGTTCGAGAATGCGCACCGCGTAGCGGAACAGCGCGTCGCCGTGCTGCGACAGGTGCACGTTGCGCGTGTCGCGCTCGAACAGCGGCCGGTCGAGCAGTTCCTCGAGGCGGCGGATGTGCTGGCTGACGGTCGACTGCGACAGGCTCACGCGCTCGGACGCGGCGGTGAAACTGCCGGACTGGGCGACGGCGACGAAGCTGCGCAGCAACTCGGGCGGTAAGGGACGCATTGCTAAATCCACTGAATCGGTTTCGACAACTTCATAAATGGCCGGATTTTGCGGCGCTAGTATCGGATCACGCCCTGGTGCGGCCCATGCAAGGGGGCACATCGGACGCGTAGCCCGTGCCGCGCCGCCAGCTCCATCGGTCAGTCTAAGCCATCCGGCGTCCGGCCCGAAACCGCATCATCCCATCGACCGCCCGAGAATGCGCTCGCACGACGAGCCGCCGGGTCGCGGCGCCCCGCCGCAGGAGACAGATGTCCGCGCCCGGGACCGGCGTGCGGGCCTGACTCCCGCACGCGTCAGGCGCCCGTCACGAAGAGACTGGAGACGACTCATGATCATCTACGGAACCGCGCTACTGGCGTTCTGCCATCTGGCCGGGCTGTTCCTCGGCGACCTGCTGGGCACCGCGATCGGCGTGAAGACCAACGTCGGCGGCGTCGGCATCGCGATGCTGCTGCTGATCTGCCTGCGCCTGTGGCTGCACCGGCGCGGCTGGCTGCCGAAGGAGACCGAGGCGGGCGTCGGTTTCTGGGGCGCGATGTACATCCCGGTCGTCGTCGCGATGGCCGCGAACCAGAACGTCGTCGCCGCGCTGAAGGGCGGACCGGTCGCGCTGCTGGCCGCCGTCGGCGCGGTCGGGATCTGCGCATGCTGCATCGCGGTACTCGCGCGCACCGGGCGCGACGACACGGCCTTCGCGGGCGTGCCGCAATTCGAAGAACAGTGAAGGAGGCCGCCATGTTGCAGATGCTCGAAAAAACCGTCGCCCATAACGGGCTCGTCGCGTCGTTCGCGCTGGTCGGCCTGATCATGTGGCTGTCGTCGATCGCGTCGCGCAAGCTCACATTCGGCCGCGTACACGGCTCCGCGATCGCGATCGTGATCGGTCTTGTGCTCGCCTATGTCGGCGGCGCGTTCACCGGCGGCGAGAAGGGGCTCGCCGACGTGCGGTTGTTCGCCGGTGTCGGCCTGATGGGCGGCGCGATGCTGCGCGATTTCGCGATCGTCGCGACCGCGTTCGAAGTGCAGCCGACCGAGGCGCGCAAGGCCGGCCTCGTCGGCGTCGTGTCGCTGCTGCTCGGCACCGTGCTGCCGTTCATCGTCGGTGCGTGCATCGCGCGCGCGTTCGGCTACACCGATGCGGTCAGCATGACGACCATTGGCGCGGGCGCCGTCACCTACATCGTCGGGCCCGTCACGGGCGCGGCGATCGGCGCGAGCTCCGACGTGATCGCGCTCAGCATCGCGACGGGGCTGGTCAAGGCGATCATCGTGATGGTCGGCACGCCGGTCGCGGCCAACTTCATGGGCCTGAAGACGCCGCGCTCCGCGATGATCTTCGGCGGCCTCGCCGGCACCGTGAGCGGCGTGAGCGCGGGCCTCGCCGCGACCGACCGCCGGCTCGTGCCGTATGGCGCGCTGGTCGCGACGTTCCATACGGGCGTCGGCTGCCTGCTCGGCCCGTCGCTGCTGTTCTTCACGACGCGCGCGCTGGTCGGCGCATAGCTGCCGCGTGCGACTCGGCGGGCCGCGCTCGGGCGGGCCGCGCGTGTAGCCGGTGTGCGCGGTTTCCGGCGCGCCGAATCCATCGCGGCGTCCTCTGAGTCGCATTCTTCAACATCATCAATCGACGGCGGCGCCAGGCTTAGAATGCCGCTGGACCATCGAAGCGGGAGAACTGTTCATGACGGGATGGAATCACGCGCGGCAAGCGCGCGACGCACGCCTCGCGGCCGGCGCGGCGTACGCGCAGGGCAAGCGGGTCGACGCGCGCGACACCGTCGCGTTGCTCGAAGCGGTGCTGCGGCCCGGCGACCGCGTTTGCCTCGAAGGCGACAACCAGAAACAGGCCGACCTGCTCGCGACGGCGCTCGCCGACGTCGACAGCGCGAAGATCCACGACCTGCACATGGTGCAGTCGGGCGTCGTGCTGCCCGAGCATCTCGACGTGTTCGAGCGCGGCATCGCGAAGCGTCTCGACTTCGCGTATTCGGGCCCGCAGTCGCAGCGGATCGCGAAGCTGCTGTTCGGCGGCAAGATCGCGCTCGGCGCGGTGCACACGTATCTCGAGCTGTTCGCACGCTACTTCATCGACCTCACGCCGCAGGTCGCGCTGATCGCCGCGGTCAGCGCCGATCGCGACGGTAACCTGTACACGGGCCCGAACACCGAAGACACGCCGACCGTCGTCGAGGCCACCGCGTTCAAGGACGGCATCGTGATCGCGCAGGTCGACCGCATCGTCGACAAGGTGCCGCGCGTCGACATTCCCGGCGACCGCGTGCATTTCGTCGTCGAGGCCGGCCGGCCGTTCTACGTCGAGCCGCTGTTCACGCGCGACCCGGCCGCGATCACCGAAACGCAGATCCTGACCGCGATGCTCGCGATCAAGGGCATCTACGAACCGTACGGGATCAGGCGCCTGAACCACGGGATCGGCTTCAACACGGCCGCGATCGAGCTGCTGCTGCCGACCTACGGCGCGAAGCTCGGGCTGAAGGGCAAGGTCTGCACGCACTGGGCGCTCAATCCGCACCCGACGCTGATCCCCGCGATCGAGTCGGGCTGGGTCGAGCAGATTCACTGCTTCGGTTCCGAAGTGGGGATGGACGACTACATCCGCGCGCGCTCCGACGTGTGGTTCACGGGCTCCGACGGGTCGCTGCGCTCGAACCGCGCGTTCTGCCAGACCGCGGGCCTCTATGCGTGCGACATGTTCATCGGCTCGACGCTGCAGATCGACCTCGCGGGCCATTCGTCGACGGTCACGGCCGAGCGGATCGCCGGCTTTGGCGGCGCGCCGAACATGGGCAGCGACGCGCGCGGCCGGCGTCATCCGAGCGAGCCGTGGCTGAAGGCCGGCGCGCAAGCCGACCCCGACACGCCGGCGGCGCTCAGGCGCGGCCGCAAGCTGGTCGTGCAGATCGGCGAGACGTTCGGTGACAAGAACGCGCCGATGTTCGTCGAGAAGCTCGACGCGCTGAAGCTCGCCGACAAGCTGCAGCTCGACCTCGCGCCGATCATGGTTTACGGCGACGACGTCACGCACATCGTCACCGAGGAAGGGATCGCGAACCTGCTGATGTGCCGCGACAAGGATGAACGCGAGCACGCGATCCGCGGCGTGGCGGGGTACACCGAGGTCGGCCGCGGCCGCGACCGCAGGATGGTCGAGCGGCTGCGCGAGCGCGGCGTGATCCGGCGTCCGGAGGATCTCGGCATCGATCCGCTCGACGCCGACCGCCGCTGGCTCGCCGCGCGCTCGATCAAGGATCTCGTGCACTGGTCGGGCGGCCTGTATGCGCCGCCGGCCCGGTTCCGCAACTGGTGAGGAAGAGGGCATGGAACAGTTGAACTACCGCTTCACCGCGCGCGAGCGCGCGCAGGGCGAACGGGCCACGGCGCTCGTCGGCGTGGTTGCGTCCGGCAATCTCGAGGTGCTCGTCGAGCGCGTGCTGCCGGGCAATGAATGCGAGATCGACATCCGCACCGCGGCGGTCGGTTTCGGCGCGGTGTGGCAGGCCGTCGTGTCGGATTTCGTCGAACGGCGCGCGCCGGGCGGCCTGAAGCTGTCGATCAACGACGGCGGCGCGCGGCCCGACATGGTGTCGCTGCGGCTCGCGCAGGCCGTGCGCGCGATCGAGGGGGACGCATGATGACCGACATGATCCATGACACGCCCGCGTTCGTCGCGAACGGCGCGAGCTGGTACGAAGCGTCGGCGCGCCAGCGCGTCGACGGGCTGCTCGACGCGGGCAGCTTCACGGAATTTCTCGGGCCGGGCGAACGCGTGACGAGCCCGCACCTGCCGCTGTTCGATCTGCCGCAGCAGTTCGACGACGGGATGGTGGTCGGCCACGGCCGGCTCGACGGCAAGCCGGTGTTCGTCGCCGCGCAGGAAGGCCGCTTCATGGGCGGCGCGTTCGGCGAAGTGCACGGCGCGAAGCTCACCGGGCTGCTGCGCGCGGCGCGCGAACTCGGCACGCCGGTGCTGATCCTGTTCGATACGGGCGGCGTGCGGCTGCAGGAAGCGAACGCGGGCGAGCTCGCGATCGCCGAGATCATGCGGGCGCTCGTCGACGCGCGTGCGGCCGGCGTGCCGGTGATCGGACTGATCGGCGGGCGCGCGGGCTGCTACGGCGGCGGAGGGCTGCTCGCCGCGTGCTGCTCGGCGCTCGCGGTGTCCGAGCAGGGGCGCATCAGCGTGTCGGGCCCCGAGGTGATCGAGACCAATCGCGGTGTCGAGGAGTTCGACGCGAAGGATCGTGCGCTGATCTGGCGCACGATGGGCGGCAAGCATCGGCGGCTGATCGGCGGCGCGGATCGCTATGTGACCGACACGCCGGACGCGTTTCGCGCGGCGGCGCTCGAGCTGCTCGAGCGTGCGCCGACATTCGATGTGGCAATGCTGCGCGCGGAGCAGACGCGTCTCGAAGCCCGCGTCGAACGGTTCGGTGGCTGCAAGGACGCGCTCGATGTGTGGCGCGCGCTCGGCGCGGACATGCCGGAAGCGATCCCGGGCATGTCCGACGACGAATTCGCGAAGCTCGCCGACCAACTGCAGGAGCCGCAGCATGACGCTCGATGAAGTCCTGACCTCGCTGTTTCCCAAAGGCCATTCGATTACGCGTGGCGGCGGCCTGCTGACGGGCCACGCGCAGCTGGCCGGCACGCGCGTCGACGTGATCGGCGTTTCCGAGCGCTTGCCGTTCGGCATCGACGAAGCGCTGACGCTCGCGTCGCACGTGCTCGACACGATCGAGCGCGGCGGCGCCACGCCGATTCTCGTGCTCGTCGACAGCGACAGCCAGCGGATGAGCAAGCGCGACGAACTGCTCGGCCTGAACGAAGGGCTGTCGCATCTCGCGAAATGCCTGATGCAGGCGGAGCTCGCCGGGCACCGGACGATCGGCGTGCTGTACGGCCATACGGCCGCGGGTGCGTTCATCGCGACCGCGCTCGCGACCCGTACGCTGCTCGCGGTGCCGGGCGCCGAGCCGGAGGTGATGGACCTGCCGTCGATGGCGCGCGTGACGAAGCTGCCGATCGACGTGCTGAAGGAGATGGCGCGCTCGACGCCGGTGTTCGCGCCGGGGCTCGACAATCTCGTGAAAATGGGCGCCGTCGACGCCGTGCTCGATCCGGCCCGCGCGCTCGACGCGCAGGTCGGCGAATGGCTCGGCAGGCCGGCCGAACGCGGCGACGGTCGTGCGGCGCGCGGCCGGCCGGTCGCGGCCGACGTCGCGCGACGCGTCGAGGCACTCGCGCGTGCCGCACGCTGACACACCGCTGCGCCGCCACACGCTCGTCACGCTGACGGCGGCCGGGTGGGGCGCGGCATGTGCGCGCGATCCCGTGCTGGCGGCCGATCCGCTCGTGCAGGCGTGGGTTGCGCACGGCTGGCCGCTGATCGTGCGCCGCGCCTCGCCCGACGAGGCCGACGCGGGTCGCATTCCGCTCGGCTTGCCGCTGCCGCCTTCCGCGGGCAAGCAGCGCATCGCGCTGAACGTCGCCGCCGACGCGGTGGCGGCGGTCGGCCCGCTGCCTGCGCTGGCCGACGTGCTCGCTGTCGCGCCCGACGCATGGCACGCGACGTTGCGCGAGCTGGACGCGCTCGGCGCGCGCTGCGGCGTGCCGGGCCGCGTGTTCGGCAGCCTCGCCTGGCAGGCGCTGACGGGCGAGCGCTACCTGAGCGCGTCCTCCGATCTCGATATCGTGTTTCCGCTGCCGGCCGCCGCCTCGCTCGCCGCGTTGCTCGACGGCCTGGCGGCGCTCGACGCGCGTGCGCCGATGCGTATCGACGGCGAACTGCTGCGCGACGACGGCGCCGGCGTGAACTGGCGCGAACTGCATGCGCGGCTGCCTGAAGTCGCGGTCAAGACGGCGATCGCCGTCGAGTTGATGTCTGCCGACGCATTCACGGGAGGCGCGCGATGAGAGCAGGGGCCGCCCGCCGCGCAACGGCGCCGTCCGACGCCGAGCGCATCGCCGCACTGGCCGAGCATAGCCTCGTGCTCGAAATCGACACGTATCCGAAACCGGGGCTTGTCAGTCACGTCGACACCGGCAGCCATGCGGACATGGACGCCGCGACGTTCGCTCGCAGCGCGGCCGTGCTGCGGCCGTACTTCGGGGAGCTCGCCGAAGCCGGCGCGCGCGACGCGGACATGGCCGTGCTGCGCAAGATCGGGCTGCGTGCGGAGCACGCGATGCTCGCCGCGACCGGCGGCGTCAACACGCATCGCGGCGCGATCTTCGGGCTCGGGCTGCTGTGCGCGGCTGCCGGCCGCCGCACGGTGCCCGGCACGGCGGCGCGCGCGATGACGCTCGGCGCGTTCGTCGCGCGGCGCTGGGGCACCGAGATCCTCGGCGGCCCGCGGCTGCCCGACAGTCACGGCGAGCGCGCGAGCCGCCGTTACGGCGTCGGCGGCGCGCGGCGCGAGGCGGCCAATGGGTTCACCACCGTATATGGCGTCGGGTTGCCGGCCCTGCGCCGCGCGCGGCGCAGCGTCCCGGGCGACCCGGAAGCCGCGCGTGTCGATGCCTGCTTCGCGCTGATCGCCGCGCTCGACGATACGAATCTGCTGCACCGGGGCGGGCAGGCCGGCCTGGAGTTCGCTCGGGCCACGGCACGCGCGTTCGTCGCCCGCGGCGGCATACGCGCCCGCGACTGGCGCTTGCGCGCGGCGGCCGCACACCGCGCATTCGTTGCCCGCCGGCTGAGCCCGGGCGGCGCGGCCGACCTGCTGGCGATGAGCGTGTTCGTCGATGCGCTCGAAGCGGATGAGGACGGGCGATGACGCTGGCGATCCTGTGTTCGGGGCAAGGCGCGCAGCGCGCGGACATGTTCGAGCTGACCGGCGCGCTGCCGCAGGCCGATGCGCTGTTCGCGCACGCCGGCCGGCTCCTCGGCGACGATCCGCGCCACTGGGTGCGGCACGCCGAACCGGACGCGCTCCACGAGAACCGCGCCGCGCAGATCCTCTGCACGGTGCAGGCGCTCGCGGCGGCCGCGTTGCTCGACACGGTGTGGCCGCGGCGTCGCTGTGTCGCGGGATACAGCGTCGGCGAAGTCGCGTCGTGGAGCGTCGCGGGGATGATCGATCCGCACGACGCGCTGGATCTGGCCGATGCACGTGCGCGTGCAATGGACGCCGCGAGCGGCGGCGACGAACGGATGGCGTTCGTGCGCGGACTGACGCGCGGGCAACTCGCGCAGCTGTGCGACGGACGCGATGCCGCGATCGCGATCGTCAATCCCGGCGACGCGTTCGTGGTGGCCGGGCGGCAGGCCGACGTCGCCGCGGTGGCCGACGACGCCGCACGCGACGGGGCGCTGCGCGTTGCGCCCGTGTGTGTGCGGATCGCGTCGCACACGCGACGGCTCGCGGCGGCGGTCCCTGCGTTTCGCGCGTCGCTGGCCGCCGTGAACGTGCGCCGGCCACCGCCCGGGACGCGACTGTTTTCGGGGATCGATGGTGCGTCGGTGCTCGATATCGGCGCGGGGCTCGACAAGCTCGCGCGGCAGATCGCGGAGCCGGTCGAGTGGGCGGCCTGCCTGGCCGCGTGCGTCGAGGCCGGCGCGACCGCTTTTCTCGAACTCGGCCCCGGTCGCGCGCTGGCCGAGATGGCGGGCGGCGCGTATCCGGCGCTGCCGGCGCGCAGCGTCGCGGATTTCCGTTCCGTCGACGGTATCGCGAGCTGGCTCGCGCGCGTCGCGGCCGGCTGACCGGCAGCGCGCAAGCGCCCCACAAGCGCCCCACAAGCGCCCCACAAGCGCCCCACAAGCGCCCCGGCATCGCGGCGCATCGATTCGGGAACCGCTCGGTTCGATGGCCATTCCGCGGCGGGTGTTGCGCCGGCGCAGCACCGTTTCAGCAGGCGCTTGCCACGCGCATTGGCGTCGCTACAATGGCGCCCGCCATGAGACCAGCCGCCTTCCTCCTCGCCGCGCTCGGCTGCGCGTCGAGCGCCCACGCCAGCCCGATTCCGTCCGACGCCGCCTCGGTCGGCACGTACTTTTCGTATGACAATGCGGCGGCCGACGCGACCGTCGACCTGATCGGGCAAGCGCAGCGCCGCGTGCTGCTGGCCGGCTATGCGTACGTGCCGCCCGCGGTCGCGGCCGCGCTGCGTGCGGCGCGCTCGCGCGGGATCGAAGTGCGGGTCGTGCTGGTGCGTTCGTCGCGTGCAGGCAAGTACAGCGGCGCAGGCTATCTGAAATCGGCTGGCATCGATGTCGCGATCGACTCGCGACAGGGCGATCCGGCACCGCGCTTCGTGATCGTCGACGACAGTGTCGCGCTGACGACGCTGTCCGACGACGCCGCCGCGCGCGCGGAAACGGTGAACGTGTTCCAGCGCGCGCCCGAACTCGCGCAGTCGTACGCGCAGTCGTTCTGGCGGCTGTACCGGCAGGCCGGCGGCCTCTGACCGGCGAACTGTCCGGCGCCCGCCTGGGCGAATTCCACTGTCCCTTTCCGCGCGGCATGCCCCCAGCCGCAATCCGCATGCCTTCCACGCCGGTGTGACCCCGCTTGCATCGGCGCGGCCGATGAACCATGCTCGTTGGACAGGCGCCGGCGCGGGTGTCGCGCGTGCGGCGCAACGCAGGGAGCCGATCGTGACCGAGTGTTTTGCCGATCGCGCCGACGCGGGTCGCCGGCTTGCGCACGCGCTGCGCGACTATGCGGGGCGTGGCGACGTCGTCGTGCTCGCGCTGCCGCGCGGCGGCGTGCCGGTGGCATTCCAGATCGCGCTGGCGCTGCACGCGCCGCTCGACGTGCTGGTCGTGCGCAAGCTCGGCATGCCGTCCGATCCCGAATTCGCAATCGGCGCGATCGCGACCGGCGGGGCAATCCACCTGCAACACGCGGCGATTCGCTCGATGGGCGTGACCGATGGCCAGCTGGCCGAGGTGATCGCGCGCGAAACCGTCGAACTGGAGCGCCGCGACGCGCTGTATCGCGGCGGCCGGTCGCCGCTGCCGGTCGACGGCCGCATCGCGATCGTCGTCGACGACGGCGTCGCGACCGGCGCATCGATGCGCGTCGCGCTGCAGGCGCTGCGCGAGCGCCATCCCGCGCGCATCGTGGCCGCCGCACCGGTCGCGCCGGCCGGCGCGCGGCATGTGCTCGACGGTCTGGCCGACGCGTTCGTGACGGTGTCGCAGCCGTACCTTTTCTTCGGGATAAGCCAGTTCTACGTGCGTTTCGACCAGACCGGAGACGACGAGGTGCGTGCGCTGCTCGCGGCGTCCCGCGCGCAGGACGACGGCATCACGTCCGCCTGACCCGGCGCCGGCGCGATCCGGGGCGAGCGGCTTCGGCCTGCGCGAACACGCGCTGCAGCGCCGGATGGACGTCGCCGCGCCAGCGGTCGCCCGTGAACAGCCCGTAGTGATCGCAATCGTTGATGTCGACACGATGGCGCTCGCCGGCCGCGAGGCCGCCGCACATGTCGAGTGCCGCATGCGTCTGGCCGGCGCCGGTGACGGCATCGCAACTGCCTTCCACCGTCAGCAGCACAACGCCGCGCAGCGCGGCCGGCTCGACGCGCCGGCCGCCGACGTCCCACGTGCCGTTCGGCAGGCACATTCGCTGGAACACGACATCGACGGTATCGAGGAAATATTCGGCCGGCATGTCGAGCAGCGCCGTGTATTCGCGCAGCGCGCGCCGCGCGTCCGCCAGCGCCGTCAGGTCGAAGCGCGACGCGGCGCGCGCGTAGTCCTCGATCAGCGCCAGGAAGCGTTGCGGATACAGCAGCGCGATTTCGCCTTGCTGAAGATAGGTCGGGAACACATGCCGGCCGCGGCCGGGGAAGCAGGGCGGCACGATGTCGATCAGGTGGCGGCGGCACCACGTGAGCGAACGCGACGCGGCGGTCGTGCCGAGCGAGCTCGGGTTGACGCGTGCGTCGAGCGGCCCGCCGATCAGCGTGACGCTCGCGGGCGGTGCGAGGCCGCGCGCGGCGCGCAGCGCGAGGGCGCCGAGCGCCGGAACGGTGGCCTGGCACACGGCGACCACGTGCAGCGGCCGATCGTCGCGTGCGAGCGCGTCGACGAAGCCGTCGAGCGTCGCCACGTACTCGTCGAGCCCGAAGCGGCCCGCCGCGAGCGGCACGTCGCGCGCATTGACCCAGTCGGTCACGCACACGTCGCCGTCCGCGAGCAGCGCCTCGACGGTCTCCCGCATCACCACGGCCGCGTGACCGGCGAGCGGCGCGCACAGCAGCATCGTGCGCCGTGCGTCGTCGCGCGCGAAGCGCCGCAGCTGGCAGAACGGCGTGCGCGCGACGATCCGCTCGTCGACGGCCGGCCGCCGGATCTCGAAGCGCGGCGGCCCGACGGCCGGCCCGAGCAGCGGCTCGAACAGGTCGTCATAGCACGACGACGCGGTGTGCGGCAGCGTCGCGGCGGGCCACACGTCGAACGCGTGACGCGTCGCTTCGCGCCACGCGCGCATCCATTCCCGCTGTTGCTCGACGACGGCGTACCACATGGCAAACCTTGGCGCGGAAGGGGCGTGAATCTGCATTATGGTCACTCCAGCCGCACAGCGGGTGTCGAAAAAAACGTGACCGGGTGACGTGGATCAAGCATGCATCGGGCACGCGTCGCGCTAGGCGGCGACGCACGGCGCTGCTACAGTCGTCGCTCCCATTCCCCCTCAAGCGGAGCGTTTGCGATGAAGCTGATCGGCATGCTGGATTCCCCGTTCGTGCGCCGTGTCGCCATATCGGCGAAGCTGCTCGACCTGCCGTTCGAACACGAGTCGGTCTCGGTGTTCCGCCACTTCGACCGGTTCCGGACGTTGAACCCGGTCGTAAAGGCGCCGACGCTCGTGACCGACGACGGCACGACGCTGATCGATTCGTCGCTGATCGTCGACTACCTCGACCATCGCGTCGCGCCGGAGCGGCGCCTGCTGCCCGACGCCGCCGACGCGCGGCTGCGCGCGCTCGTGCCGGTCGGTTTGGCGCTGGCGGCGGCCGAGAAGACGGTGCAGGTCGTGTACGAGCAGGCGCTGCGGCCGGCCGACAAGCAGCACGCACCGTGGCTCGAGCGCGTGCTGAGCCAGCTCGAGGCCGCGTACGGCGAACTCGAGCCGCTGGTCGCGGCCGCGAACGGCTGGCTCGGCGGCGCGCGCCTGCTGCAGTCCGACGTGACCGTCGCCGTCGCATGGCGTTTCACGCAGTTCATGACCGCCGATTACCCGGCGCTCGCGCGGATCGATCCGGCCCGTTATCCGGCGCTCGCCGTGCATTCGGCGCGCGCGGAAGTACTGCCGGCGTTTGTCGAGACGCCGCTCGACTGAAGCCGGCGTCGCTCGCGGCGGCGCTGGATCGAGGGGGCGGGGCGCGACCGGCGTGCGTGTGGCTTCATCGGGACCTGGGCCGGCATCCGGCACGGATTGACCCGGCCGTCCTCGACTGTCAGGCCGCCCGTTTTCTCCCCGGCCGTTCGGCGCAGCGTGCGCAAAACCACGGCGCGTGCGTCCGTTTTACGGTCCCCCGGTCGCCCCTCGCCACCCGCTCGGCCGCGCCGGCAAAGGGTCGGCCGATTGTTCTCGGCCGCTGACAAGTGACTTCGCATTCGTGCCATTTATCCGGATGCACCCGGTCCCTAGAATCCACTCCATCGAATACGCATTGCCTGATGGAGCCGAAGATGAGAGCCCTGATCGAATCGAGCCTGTACCACCCGTCCGTCGTGTTGCCGCTTGCCGCGCTGACGCAGCTGATGGTCGAGCGCGACTTCAATCTCGGCCAGGTCGGCCTGATTGTCGCCGCGCGCGGCGCGCAGGCTGCCATGTCGCGTTCGCGCGCACTGATCTTCTCCCGCAACGGCGAAGCGCACGCATGAACGCCCGTGCGCCGGACAGACGAAAAAAAGGCCCGGCCGGCGCAAGAGCCGGTCGGGCCGATCGGATTCGATCGAGCCCCGGCTTCGGCCGGGGCTTTTTCATTTATGACGCTCAGGCGCGGGCGGCCGACACGACGCCATAGATCTCCGTGTCCTCTTCCTCGCGCAGCTGGCGCACCAGCTGGTGGGCTTCACGACGCGATGCGACGGCCGGCGGCGAGCCCTTGAGCGGCTGGCGCGCGGTTTCGGCGAGCGCGACCACCGACACGATACCGATCACGGCGGCGCCCATCATGTAGTACGCGGGCATCATCAGGTTGTGGGTCACGTCGACGAGCCACGCGGTGACGAGCGGCGTCGTACCGCCGAACAGCGACACCGACACGTTGAAGCCGATCGCGAGCGCGCCGTAGCGGATCTCGGTCGGGAACAGCGCCGGCAGTGCCGACGGCATCACGCCGGTGAAGCACGACAACAGCACGCCGAGGATCAGCAGGCCGCTGAACACCGAAGCGGTGGTGCCCGCATGGATCAGCATCATCGACGGGATCGACAGCACGAGCAGGCCGACGCAGCCGGCCAGCATCACGGGCTTGCGGCCGATCTTGTCCGACAGGCGGCCGGCGGCGAGCGTCAGCGGCATCATCAGCACCATCACGATCAGCACCAGCACGAGGCTGTGCGATTCGTCGAAGTGCAGCGTCGACGACATGAAGCTCGGCAGGTACGACAGCACCATGTAGTCGGTCACGTTGAAGATCAGCACGAGGCCGACGCAGAGCAGCAGCGCGCGCCAGTTGCGCAGCAGCGTGTCGCGAAAGAGTGTCTTCGGCACGGCCTTGTCCTGCGCTTCGCGCTCTTCGGCCTGGCGCTTGAATGCCGGCGTTTCCTCGAGCTTCATCCGGATGTACAGACCGATCAGGCCGAGCGGGCCCGCGATCAGGAACGGCACGCGCCAGCCCCACGACAGCAGCGCTTCCTGCGACAGCGACGCGGTGAGCAGCGCGACGACGCCGGCCCCCATCACATAGCCGATCAGCGTGCCGAACTCGAGGAAGCTGCCCATGAAGCCGCGGCGCTTGTCGGTCGAGAACTCGGCGATGAAGGTGGCGGCGCCGCCGTATTCGCCGCCGGTCGAGAAGCCCTGCACGAGGCGGGCGACGAGCAGCAGCACGGGCGCCATGATGCCGATCGACCCGTAGCTGGGGATCAGGCCAATCGCGAAGGTGCCGACGGCCATCATGATCATCGTGGCGGCGAGCACGCGCTGGCGGCCGATGCGGTCGCCGAGCGGGCCGAACACCATGCCGCCGAGCGGGCGCACGAGGAACGCGGCCGCGAAGGTGCCGAAGGTCGCGAGCAGCTGCGCGGACGGGCTGCTCGACGGGAAGAACACCTTGCCGAGCGTGACGGCGATATAGCTGTAGACGCCGAAGTCGAACCATTCCATCGCATTGCCGATGGCCATCGCGCTGACGGCGCGTTTGAGCAGGCTCTGGTCGACGACGGTAATGTCGTCCGCGGCGAGCGGGGCCTCGCCGGACGAAGTGGAGGAAGAAGCAGCGGTCGGGCTGACGTGTGTTGCGGTCAAGGTCATGCACTCCTTTGACTGCGCCGGAACGGCTGGGCCGTCCGACACGGTTTGCCGGCAAGCGCGATGTCGTGTGCTGCGCGTCGGGGCAAGCCTTTAAGCGCTTACTGCACACAGGGCGGTAAGAGGCCGTAAGGGATTGCTTCGACGCTGGCCCGATGGGCCGTCGCGACGGTGCGCTCATGAAGAATGGGCCGCGTGATGCGAGCGGCGGATGCCGGTGCGGACGGGGTCCGGTGTTCCGGCAACTGCCCCGGAGGGGCAACGAAACGAGAAAAGCGGGCCTGTCGGGCGGGCTTTCCTGTGGATGCAATTCCGGTCGAAGCACCGGCCCGCAACGCGCGGACGGACTTCTCTCGAAATCGAATAGACAGAGATTGAATGTTGAAACAGGCGACATGATAGCACGATGACAGACGATCGTGCAAATTGCCCGGAATCCCCCGTGGGGCGGGGGTTCCGGCGCGGTCGGCTCCGGTATGATCGGCGGCGCGCGGCGGGGTCGCGCGGCCCGCCGGGCGACGGGCGAATTCACGAGGAACCGGATGACCGAACTGATGAAGATCGCGGCGCTGTTCGCCGTCACTGCGCTGGCCGAAATCGTCGGCTGCTACTTGCCGTGGCTCGTGCTGAAGGGCGGGCGGCCGGTGTGGCTGCTGGTGCCGGCCGCGCTGTCGCTCGCGCTGTTCGCGTGGCTGCTGACGCTGCACCCGAGCGCCGCGGGGCGCACGTACGCGGCGTACGGCGGCGTGTATATCGCGGTGGCGCTGATCTGGCTGCGGGTGGTGGACGGCGTTGCGCTGACGCGCTGGGATGCGGTGGGCGCGGTGCTCGCGCTCGGCGGGATGGCCGTCATCGCGCTGCAGCCGCGCGCGTAAGCGCGGCTGCAGGCGGGACTTTTTCGAGGCTCTTGAGGCTTTCGAGACTTGCGGGACGCCGCGTCAGGCGGCTTCGGCGGTATCCACGTCGGCGGACTTGCGCCACACGCAGGTGCCCTTGATCGACTTGTCGAGCTCGTCGAGCTGGGTCTGGTGGGCGGCGAGCTCGTCGTCGCTCGCCGCGAGGACCGGCAGGTCGAGTGACGCGAGCGACACGCGCTGGCCGTTCGCCGCGCCGCCGTCGGCGCCTGCGTCGTCGAGCATGTCGATCACGAGGCTGTCCTGGCCGCGCGTCATCGCGAGATAGACCTCGGCGAGCAGCTCCGAGTCGAGCAGTGCGCCGTGCAGCGTACGGTGCGCGTTGCTGATGCCGAACCGGTCGCACAGCGCGTCGAGCGAGTTGCGCTTGCCGGGGAACATCTGCTTGGCCTGCACGAGCGTGTCGATCACGCCGCCGCAATGCTCGGTGAACGGCGGCAGGTCGAGCCGCGCGAATTCGGCGTCGAGGAACCCGAGGTCGAACGGCGCGTTATGGATGATCAGCTCGGCGTCCTTCACGAAGTCGCGAATCTGGTCGACGACTTCCGCGAACTTCGGCTTGTCGCGCAGGAACTCGGTGGTGAGGCCGTGCACGGCCAGTGCGCCCGGATCGCTGTCGCGCTCGGGGTTCACGTAGATGTGCAGGTTGTTGCCGGTGAGCCGCCGGTTCAGCAGCTCGACGCAGCCGATTTCGATCAGGCGGTCGCCCGTGCGGGGGTTCAGGCCGGTGGTTTCGGTATCGAGAATGATCTGGCGCATGTCGGATAAATCGGGAAAGACAGTCGGGCGGCCTGGGTTCAGGCCACGAGCGATTCGACGCCGCGATTCGCAAGCGCGTCCGCACGTTCGTTTTCGGGATGGCCGGCGTGGCCCTTCACCCAGCGCCACTCGATCTCGTGTTGTGCGACGAGCGCGTCGAGCCGCTTCCACAGGTCGGCGTTCTTCACCGGGGTCTTCGCCGCGGTGACCCAGCCTTTCTTCTTCCAGCCGTGGATCCACTCGCTGATGCCTTTCTGCACGTACTGCGAGTCGGTATGGACGATCACGCGGCACGGCCGTTTGAGCACTTCGAGCGCGCCGATCACGCCCATCAGCTCCATGCGGTTGTTGGTCGTGTTGGGCTCGCCGCCGAACAGCTCTTTTTCGCGGTCGCCGTAGCGCAGCAGTGCGCCCCAGCCGCCGGGGCCGGGGTTGCCCTTGCAGGCGCCGTCGGTATAAATGTCGATGGTGTCGGTGGTCATGAGTGTTCTTGATGGGTGGTTGGGGTGGCCGCCGGCGTCAGGCCCGGCGCGAGCACGGGCTTTTTCATCTTGATCTGGCCGACGAGGCGCATGCCGCGCACGCGCTTGACGGCCGTGACCATGTAGACGGCGCCGAAGATCGGCCACCAGCGGTCGCCGGCGGCTTCCATGAAGCCATAGCGGGCAAGCCATTTGTCGGTGATGAGCGGCGGCCGGTAGCAGCCGAAGCGGCCGCGCTCGAGATCGAAGCCGAGCAGCTTGATCCAGTCCTTGAGCCGGATGAACGCGATCTGGTCGCGCGCGGCCGGCACGAACGGGCGGTTCGCCATGCGCCCGAACGATTGCCGCATGCCCCACAGGCTCAGCGAATTGAAGCCGGTGATCACGAGCTGGCCCTCCGGCATCAGCACGCGTTCGGCTTCGCGCAGCAGGCGGTGAGGGTCCGACGTGAATTCGAGCGTGTGGGGCATCACGATCAGGTCGACGCTCTGCGACTCGAACGGCAGGTCGAGCAGGTCGCACCACGTCGTGCTGCGATCGGTCGGCGCATGTTCGGGCCCGCGCGCCTCGCGCGCCCACGGATACTGGTAGGGCGCGCTCGCGCCGCTCGCCGGGTCGAGCACGAGGCCGCGATACGGCATGCGGTTCTCGCGCAGCGCATCGAGCTGCGGCAGGCCGAGCTGGAGCGCGTGAAACCCGAACACGTCGGACACGATCCGGTCGAGCTGCGCCTGCTCCCAGCCCAGCACGTAGCGGCCGGGCGGCGAGTCGGTCCAGGCGGGCCAGTCTATAATTTGTGGATCGGACATAACGTTGATTGCGCGCCCATGAACGAGCTGGAATACGTGCCGGTGCCGGCATTCGAAGACAACTACATCTGGCTCGTGTCGGACGGCCGCGATGCGATCGCCGTCGATCCGGGTGAAGCCGCGCCGGTACGCCGTGTTCTTGCGGAACGCGGCTGGCGGTTGACCGCTATTTTACTCACGCACCACCACGCCGACCATGTCGGCGGTGTCGCCGCACTGCGCGATAGCCAACCGGACGATGTGCCGCTCGTGGTTTACGGCCCGGCAGCCGAGGCGATCGGCGTGGTCACGCGGCCGCTCGCGGGCGGCGATCGCGTGACGCTCGACGCACCGGCGCTCGCGTTCGACGTGCTCGACGTGCCCGGACATACGCGCGGCCACATCGCGTATTTTCAGGCGGCCGGCGTAGGCGCGGCCGGCGCAGGCAGGGCCGGTCAAGGCGCGGCCACGCCGCACGTATTCTGCGGCGACACGCTGTTCTCGTGCGGCTGCGGCCGCCTGTTCGAAGGCACGCCCGCGCAGATGCTCGCGTCGCTCGACGCGCTCGCGGCGCTGCCCGGCGACACGCGCGTGCATTGCGCACACGAATACACGCTGTCGAACATCCGCTTCGCGCTCGCCTGCGAACCGGGCAATGCGGCGCTCGCCGCCTGGCGCGACGACGCGCAGGCGCTGCGCGCGCGCGGCGTGCCGACGCTCCCCACCACGATCGCGCACGAACGTGCCGTCAACCCGTTCATGCGCGCGGACAGCACGGCCATCCATGCGACGCTCGCGGCCGAGCTGCACGAAACGGTGCCGGATCGTCTGGCGGCATTCACGCTGATGCGCGAGTGGAAGAATCGTTTCCGATGACGCATTCCGGAGGATTCCAAACCTCAGGTGGCGCCTGTAAAAATTGCTCCAAATGTAGGATTTCGCTGAGTTTTCGGTGTTTTTATTGACGTGAAGCACGCACTTCCGTAGTATCGCCTGCAATTTCCAGCCGTCGGAAGCCGAGATTTTCATGCGACTTATATTGAGTGCGATGGTGGTCCTGCTACTCGCCGCTTGTGCGAGCCAGGCCCCTGTCGCCAACAACGCCGCCGATTCGCAGGCGACGTCCAACTACCTCCGTAAATCAGCCACCGCCAAAGAAACTGTCGACGTCGACAAGCAATCCGTCGGCGACCTGACCAGTGCGGACTCCGATCTCTGGGGCCGCATCCGTCGCGGCTTCCAGATGCCCGACCTGCAGAGCGACCTCGTCGACATGCAGACGACGTGGTACACGCAGCGTCCCGATTACGTGCAGCGCATGACCGAGCGCTCGCAGAAGTACCTGTATCACATCGTCGAGGAACTCGAAGCGCGCCACATGCCGACCGAGCTCGCGCTGCTGCCGTTCATCGAATCCGCGTACAACCCGCAGGCGCTGTCGGTCGCGAAGGCGGCCGGCATGTGGCAGTTCATGCCGGGCACGGGCCGCACGTACAACCTCAAGCGCAACATGTGGCAGGACGAGCGTCGCGACGTGCTCGCGTCGACGAGCGCCGCGCTCGACTACCTGTCGCGCCTGCATGACATGTTCGGCGACTGGTATCTGGCGCTGGCCGCCTACAACTGGGGCGAAGGCAACGTGCAGCGCGCGATCGCGCGCAACCAGGCGGCCGGCCTGCCGACCGACTACCAGAGCCTGCGGATGCCGAACGAGACGCGCAACTATGTGCCGAAGCTGCAGGCGGTGAAGAACATCATCGCGAGTCCGCAGCAGTACGGCCTCGCGCTGCCTGACATCCCGAACCATCCGTATTTCGTGACGGTCACGACGTCGCGCGACATCGACGTGGCGGTGGCCGCGAAGCTCGCGAACCTGCCGCTCGACGAATTCCGCTCGCTGAACCCGTCGTTCTCGAAGCCGGTGATCCTGGGCGCGACCGAGCCGCAGATCCTGCTGCCGTTCGACAATGCGGCGGCGTTCGAGAAGAACCTGAAGGCGCACAACGGCCAGCTGTCGTCGTGGACCACCTACACGGTCAGCGAGCGCGCGCGCCCGGCCGCGATCGCCGAGAAGATCGGTGTCGACGCCGATACGCTGATGTCGGTCAACAAGATTCCGGCCGGCATGCGCCTGAAGCCCGGTTCGACGATCGTCGTGCCGCGCGGCGACGATGACGATGAGGACATCAGCGCGGACGTCGCGGAAAATGGCGCGCTCGCGATCGAACCCGACGTGCCCGACACGCGCAAGATGCTGATCCGCGTGCGCCGCAAGCAGTCGATGGCCGCACTCGCCGGCCGCTACGGCGTGTCGGTCGGCCAGCTGAAGGCATGGAACCGTACGCACCGCGATATGGTGATGCCGGGCCAGGCGCTCGTTTTGCACGTGCCGGTTGGCCGTTCGGTGCCGGCCGAGCCGGGTCCGGAGCGGATCGCGACGTCGGCGGCTGGTGCGCATATCGAGCGCGCGAGCCTGTCCGTCGGCGGCAAGTCGCGTGGCGCGAAGCACGGTGCCGCGAAGCCGGCGGCCCGCACGGCGAAGGCGGCTCCCGCGAAGGCGGCGCCGGCCAAGGCTGCTGCCCACAACGGCAAGAAGAAGTAACGCGGTCGCGATCGCAACGCGACGGTCCGTCCGGGCCGCACGATTGCGTTATCATCCGACGAAAGCAACGCCGTCACCGAGGTGACGGCGTTTTCATTTGTGCGCAGCAGCGGGGCGCGGGATAGCAAGGAGAGGCGATGTCGTCGGTGCAGGTGAGAGTGCTCGCGCTGTTCGCGATCGGGTATTTCGTGTCGTATGTGTTCCGCGGCGTCAATCTCGGCTTCGCGCCGTTCGTCACGCACGAACTCGGCCTGTCGGCCGCCGATCTCGGGCTGCTCACCAGCCTCTATTTCCTCGGCTTCGCCGGCGCGCAGATTCCGGCCGGCGTGCTGCTCGACCATTTTGGCCCGCGCCGCGTGACGGCCGGGATGCTGCTGTTCGCGGCGGCCGGCGCTGCGGTGTTCGGCGTCGCGCACGACCTCGGCACGATGATGGTCGGCCGGCTCCTGATCGGCGTCGGCGTATCGGTGTGCCTCGGTGCGGCGTTCAAGGCGCTCGCGCAGCATTTTCCGGTCGGCCGGCTGCCGCTCCTCAACGGTCTCGTGATGGCCGTCGGGGGCCTCGGCGGCGTTGCGGTCGGCTCGCCGCTGACCTGGCTGCTCGGGCTCGCGAGCTGGCGCGCGATCTGCGGCGGCCTCGCGGTGCTGACGATCGTCGTCGCCGCCGCGATCGGCTTCGGCGCGCCGGAAGCCGAACAGCCGCGCCACCAGGGCGGGCTCGTCAGCCAGTTCAAGGGCACCTGGCACATCCTGAGCAGCCGCGCGTTCTGGAAGATCTCGTCGTTCTCGGTCGTCACGCAGGGCGTGTTCTACGCGATGCAGTCGCTGTGGGTCGGGCCGTACCTGCGCGATGTCGCGGGGTTCGATGCGCAGCGCGCGGCCCAGCTCGTGTCGGTGCTCGGGTTCGCGATGATGGCCGGCTGCGTCGGCTTCGGCGCGGCGGCGCGCGTGCTCGAGCGGCGCGGGGTGTCCGTCCAGGCGTTTTGCGGCGTCGGCATGGCGCTGTTCGTCGCGACGCAAGCCGCGATCGTCGCGCGCATCCCGCTGCCGCCGGCCGTACTGTGGGCGGCGTACGGGATGTTCGGCGGCGTCGGGATCCTGACCTATGCGGTGCTGGCCCGTCATTTCCCGGCCCATCTGATCGGGCGCGCGAACACGACGCTCACGCTCGTGATCTTCGTGCTGATCTTTGCGTTCCAGATCGGCATCGGCGCGGTGCTGTCGCACTGGCCGGCAATCGACGGCCATTACCCGGCCGCCGCGCACGTCACCGCGTGGAGCGCGCTGCTCGCGCTGCAACTCGCGAGCGCGGTCTGGTACGCGTGGCCTGCGCGCGGCACTGGCAAGCAGGGTGATCCGGCGGTACGCTGACGGGTAGGGCGGCCTGCGCAAACGGGGCCGCAGCAGCGCGCGCGGCGTGCGGTCGCCGCTGACGTCAGGCGCGCCGCATGCACGATCGGACGGCCATATCGATTGAAGATAGGGCCATTTTCGGGCTATAATTTGAAAGTTTGTGCTGATCAACCTCGCACCCTAGCGCCTACCTCACTCATCCCGTTCATCCGCCGCACGCCGCCTGTCGGGCGATGCCGCGAAGCCTCGTGCGCCACGCGCCGGGTTCGCGTCTCGACAACGCAGGTCGCGTCCAGCTAGCGACTCCGCGCGCCTACGCAGCGCGGCGCTCGCGCGGCAGGGTAAACAGGTCGGCAGCAGGGTGTTCCCCAAGGAGCCTCCCGTGTTGCCGTCTTTTTCTCCCGCCTTGCTTGCACTCGCCGACGGCACGGTCTTTCGTGGTTATTCGATCGGGGCCGAAGGCCATACGATCGGTGAAGTCGTGTTCAATACCGCGATTACCGGCTATCAGGAAATCCTGACCGATCCGAGCTACGCGCGTCAGATCGTCACGCTCACCTACCCGCATATCGGCAACGTCGGCATCAACGCCGAAGACGTCGAAGCCACGAAAGTCCATGCCGCCGGCCTGATCATCCGTGATCTGCCCACGCTCGCCTCGAACTTCCGCATGGACCGCACGCTCGGCGATTACCTGCGCGACGAAGGCGTCGTCGCGATCGCCGGCATCGATACCCGCAAGCTGACCCGTATCCTGCGCGACAAGGGCGCGCAGAACGGCTGCATCCTGGCCGGTTCGGACGACGAGGCGAAGGCGATCGAGCTCGCTCGCTCGTTCCCGGGCCTCGCCGGCATGGATCTCGCGAAGGTCGTGTCGACCACGAAGCCGTTCGAGTGGAAGCAGACCGAATGGCGCCTCGAAGGCGGCTACGGGATGCAGGAAGCACCGAAGTACCGCGTCGTCGCGTACGACTTCGGCGTCAAGTACAACATCCTGCGCATGCTCGCGGAGCGCGGCTGCCAGGTGACGGTGCTCCCGGCGCAGGCCAGCGCGGCCGACGCGCTCGCGCTGAATCCGGACGGCATCTTCCTGTCGAACGGCCCGGGCGACCCGGAGCCGTGCGACTACGCGATCGCGGCCACGAAGGAATTCATCGAGCGCGGCGTGCCGACCTTCGGCATCTGCCTCGGTCACCAGATCATGGGCCTCGCGGTCGGCGCCAAGACGCTGAAGATGAAGACGGGCCACCACGGCGCGAATCATCCGGTGAAGGATCTCGGCGACGGCCGCGTGGTCATCACGTCGCAGAACCACGGCTTCGCGGTCGACGCGGATTCGCTGCCGGCCAACGCGCGCGTGACGCACGTGTCGCTGTTCGACGGCACGCTGCAGGGCTTCGAGCTGACCGACAAGCCGGCGTTCTGTTTCCAGGGCCACCCGGAAGCGTCGCCCGGCCCGCACGACATCGGCTATCTGTTCGACCGTTTCACCGCCCTGATGGACGCGGCGCAGCAGCGCAACGCCTGACGTCACTGAAGCAACCGAAGAACGGGAGATTCGCATCATGTTCGGCCACGCACTCGGCATCACGGATATCTGGACCTACGTGTTCGGCGTGATCTTCATCATCCTGCTGCCGGGGCCGAACTCGATGTACGTGCTGTCGCTCGCGGCGCAGCGCGGCGTGAAGGCCGGCTATCGCGCGGCCTGCGGCGTGTTCGTCGGCGATGCGGTGCTGATGGTGCTGTCCGCCGCGGGCGTCGCGTCGCTGCTGAAGGCGAACCCGCTGCTGTTCTCCGTCGTCAAGTACGGCGGCGCCGCGTACCTGCTGTACATCGGCGCCGGGATGCTGCGCGGCGCGTGGCGCAAGCTGCGCGCACGCGCCGATGCGCCGGCCGACGCGCCGCTTGCGGTCGACGGCGAGCGGTCTTTCGACAAGCCGTTCCGCAAGGCGCTGATCGTGAGCCTCCTGAATCCGAAGGCGATCCTGTTCTTCATCTCGTTCTTCATCCAGTTCGTCGACCCGGCATTCCCGCATCCCGCGCTGTCGTTCGTCGTGCTCGGGGCGATCGCGCAATGCGCGAGCTTCCTGTACCTGAGCACGCTGATCTTCGCGGGCGCGCGGCTCGCCGAGCATTTCCGCCGCCGCCGCAAGCTCGCGGCGGGTGCGGCGAGCAGCGTGGGCGGCCTGTTCATCGGTTTCTCGGTGAAGCTCGCGCTCGCCACCATGAGTTGAGCGCAGCCGGCCGACCCGCGACAACGCCACGACAAAGATTACTTACTGAATTCACAAGCCATGCCAAAACGCACAGACATCAAAAGCATCCTCATCATCGGCGCCGGCCCGATCATCATCGGCCAGGCTTGCGAGTTCGACTATTCGGGCGCGCAGGCTTGCAAGGCGCTGCGTGAAGAGGGCTACAAGGTCGTCCTCGTGAACAGCAACCCGGCGACGATCATGACCGACCCGAATACGGCCGACGTCACGTACATCGAGCCGATCACGTGGGAAGTCGTCGCGCGCATCATCGAGAAGGAGCGCCCGGACGCGATCCTGCCGACGATGGGCGGCCAGACCGCGCTGAACTGCGCGCTCGACCTGCATCACCACGGCGTGCTCGAGAAATTCGGCGTCGAGCTGATCGGCGCGTCGCCGGAAGCGATCGACAAGGCGGAAGACCGCCAGAAGTTCAAGGACGCGATGACCAAGATCGGTCTCGGCTCGGCGAAGTCGGGCATCGCGCACTCGATGGAAGAAGCAACCCAGGTGCACGCCGAGATCATGGCGTACACCGGCGGCAGCGGCTATCCGATCGTGATCCGTCCGTCGTTCACGCTCGGCGGCTCGGGCGGCGGCATCGCGTACAACCGTGAAGAGTTCGAAGAGATCTGCAAGCGCGGCCTCGACCTGTCGCCCACGCGCGAACTGCTGATCGAGGAATCGCTGCTCGGCTGGAAGGAATACGAGATGGAAGTCGTGCGCGACCGCGCCGACAACTGCATCATCGTGTGCTCGATCGAAAACCTCGACCCGATGGGCGTGCACACCGGCGACTCGATCACGGTCGCGCCGGCGCAGACGCTCACCGACAAGGAATACCAGATCCTGCGCAACGCATCGCTCGCGGTGCTGCGCGAGATCGGCGTCGACACGGGCGGCTCGAACGTGCAGTTCTCGATCAACCCGAAGGACGGCCGCATGGTCGTCATCGAGATGAACCCGCGCGTGTCGCGTTCGTCGGCGCTCGCGTCGAAGGCGACCGGCTTCCCGATCGCGAAGGTCGCGGCGAAGCTGGCGGTCGGCTACACGCTCGACGAGCTGAAGAACGAAATCACCGGCGGCCAGACGCCGGCGTCGTTCGAGCCGACGATCGACTACGTCGTCACGAAGATTCCGCGTTTCGCGTTCGAGAAGTTCCGTGAAGCCGATTCGCGCCTGACCACGCAGATGAAGTCGGTCGGCGAAGTGATGGCGATCGGCCGCACGTTCCAGGAATCGTTCCAGAAGGCGCTGCGCGGCCTCGAAGTCGGCGTCGACGGTCTCGACGAGAAGTCGACCGACCGCGACGAGATCGCGATCGAGATCCACGAGCCCGGCCCGGATCGCATCTGGTACGTCGGCGATGCATTCCGTATCGGCATGACGGCCGAGGAGATCTTCGCGGAAACCGCGATCGACCCGTGGTTCCTCGCGCAGATCGAGCAGATCATCCTGAAGGAGAAGGCGCTGTCGGGCCGCACGCTCGCGTCGCTGACGTTCGACGAGCTGCGCTTCCTGAAGCAGAGCGGCTTCTCCGACCGACGCCTCGCGAAGCTGCTCGGCGCGACGCCGGAAGACGTCCGCAAGCGCCGCGTTGAACTGAACGTGCGCCCGGTCTACAAGCGCGTCGACACCTGCGCGGCCGAGTTCGCGACGAAAACCGCGTACATGTACTCGACCTACGAGGAAGAGTGCGAGGCGCAGCCGACCACCAACAAGAAGATCATGGTGCTGGGCGGCGGCCCGAACCGGATCGGCCAGGGCATCGAGTTCGACTACTGCTGCGTGCACGCGGCCCTCGCGATGCGCGAGGACGGCTACGAAACGATCATGGTCAACTGCAACCCGGAAACGGTGTCGACCGACTATGACACGTCCGACCGCCTGTACTTCGAGCCGCTGACGCTCGAGGACGTGCTCGAGATCGTCGACAAGGAAAAGCCGGTCGGCGTGATCGTCCAGTACGGCGGCCAGACGCCGCTGAAGCTCGCGCTCGACCTCGAGGCGCACGGCGTGCCGATCGTCGGCACGTCGCCGGACATGATCGACGCGGCCGAAGACCGCGAACGCTTCCAGAAGCTGCTGCAGGACCTCGGCCTGCGCCAGCCGCCGAACCGCACCGCGCGCGCCGAAGAAGAAGCGCTCGCGCTGGCGGCCGAAATCGGCTACCCGCTGGTCGTGCGCCCGTCGTACGTGCTGGGCGGCCGCGCGATGGAAATCGTCCACGAGCCGCGCGACCTCGAGCGCTACATGCGCGAGGCCGTGAAGGTGTCGAACGATTCGCCGGTGCTGCTCGACCGCTTCCTGAATGACGCGATCGAATGCGACGTCGACTGCATCTGCGACGGCGAAGCGGTGTTCATCGGCGGCGTGATGGAGCACATCGAGCAGGCAGGCGTCCACTCGGGCGACTCGGCATGCTCGCTGCCGCCGTACTCGCTGTCGAAGGAAACCGTGGCCGAGCTGAAGCGCCAGACGGGCGCGATGGCGAAGGCGCTGAACGTGGTCGGCCTGATGAACGTGCAGTTCGCGATCCAGCAGGTGCCGCAGGCGGACGGTTCGAAGCAGGACATCATCTACGTGCTCGAAGTGAACCCGCGTGCATCGCGCACGGTGCCGTACGTGTCGAAGGCGACCAGCCTGCCGCTCGCGAAGATCGCGGCGCGCGCGATGGTCGGCCAGAAGCTCGCGCAGCAGGGCGTGACGAAGGAAGTCGAGCCGCCGTACTTCAGCGTGAAGGAAGCGGTGTTCCCGTTCGTCAAGTTCCCGACCGTCGATCCGGTCCTCGGGCCTGAAATGCGTTCGACCGGCGAAGTGATGGGTGTCGGCCAGACGTTCGGCGAAGCGCTGTTCAAGTCGCAGCTCGCGGCCGGTTCGCGCCTGCCGGAGTCGGGCACGGTGCTGCTGACCGTGATGGACGCCGACAAGCCGAAGGCGGTCGAAGTCGCGCGCATGCTGCACGACCTCGGCTACCCGATCGTCGCGACCAAGGGCACGGCTGCCGCGATCGAAGCGGCCGGCGTGCCGGTGAAGGTCGTCAACAAGGTGAAGGACGGCCGTCCGCACATTGTCGACATGATCAAGAACGGCGAGATCGCGCTCGTGTTCACGACGGTCGACGAGACGCGCCAGGCGATCGCCGATTCGCGTTCGATTCGCATGAGCGCGCAGGCGCACAAGGTCACGTACTACACGACGATGTCGGGCGCGCGCGCGGCCGTCGAAGGCTTGCGCTACCTGAAGGATCTGGAAGTCTATGATTTACAAGGTCTTCACGCTCGCCTAAACTAAGCAGTCAGTTTCCTGTCGAAGCAACACGTGCCGCGGTTAAGCGGTGTTTCCGGTTCACCGGAAATGCGCTTAATCGCGGTGATTTTTTTTATAGCCGTTATTATCGATTGAGCCGTTTATGAGCACCATTCCGTTGACAAAGCGTGGCGCAGAGCAACTGCGCGATGAATTGCAGCGCCTCAAGTCGGTCGAGCGGCCGGCCGTGATCACCGCGATCGCGGAGGCCCGCGCACAGGGTGATCTGTCCGAAAACGCCGAATACGACGCAGCGAAGGAAAAGCAGGGCTTCATCGAAGGCCGTATCGCGGAACTCGAATCGAAGCTGTCCGCCGCGCAGGTCATCGACCCCACCGTGCTCGATGCCGAGGGCCGTGTGGTCTTCGCGTCGACGGTCGAACTCGAGGATCTCGAGTCGGGCGACACCGTCAAGTATCAGATCGTCGGCGACGACGAAGCCGATATCGATCACGGCCTGATCTCGGTCAGCTCGCCGATCGCACGCGCGCTGATCGGCAAGTCCGAAGGCGACGTCGCGGCCGTGCAGGCGCCGAGCGGCGTGCGCGAATACGAAATCATCTCGGTCAGCTACATCTGAAGCCGGGCGACGTGATGCCGCATCGCGTGTTCCGTCTGCTGTCGGCCGTGTGGGTCGGCAGCCTGCTGACGATCGGGTATGCGGTCGCGCCCGTGCTGTTCAAGACGCTGGAGCGGATGACGGCCGGTTCGGTCGCCGCCCAGCTGTTTCGCATCGAGGCGATCCTCGGTGTCGTGTGCGGCGTGCTGCTGCTCGCGTTGTCGAATCAGCAGGTGCGGCGCGGTAGCGGCGATTATCGTCGCGTGCGCTGGATCGTCGCGGCAATGGTCGCGTGCGTGCTGGTCGGGTATTTTGCGCTGCAGCCGTTCATGAACGCGCTGCGAGTGGCCGCGATGGAAGCGGGCACCGATATCGCGAACTCACCGTATGCGAGCCGCTTCGGGATGCTGCACGGCGTCTCGAGCCTGTTCTATCTCGTCGAGAGCGTGCTGGGGCTGATGCTGATCTGGCGTCTGCCGGCGCGAGACTCCTGAACGGCCTGAGGGCCGCACGGGCAGCGCGGCACGGGATGCCCCGTGCCGCCCGGCAGGCTTACTTGCCCTGGTGCGGCCGCTTCGTGCTGGCCTGACGCTTTTTCGCCCGCTTCACCGTGCCGCCCGCCGTCACGCGCTCGTTGCCGCGCACGACGACCTTGGTCGGCTTCGGGCGACGCACGGGGCTCGCGTTCGGCGACACCTTGACGACCTTGACGGTGCGCGGTGCACCGCCTTTCTTGTCGTCGGTGGCTTCGGCCGCGCTCGGCAGCGCGCCGGCACGGCGGCCGCGGGTCGGGGCCGTCACGGCGGCCTCGGGCTTCCAGATCACCAGCAGCTTGCCGATGTGCTGGATCGGCGCGGCGCTCAGGCGGTCGCAGATCTCGTCGTAAATGGCGACGCGCTCGTCGCGTTCGTCACCGAACACACGGATCTTGATCAGTTGGTGCGCGGCGAGGTGCACCTTGATTTCCTTCAGCACTGCGTCGGTGAGCCCTTCGGCGCCGATCAGCACGACGGGCTTGAGCGCATGGGCCTGGGAGCGCAGCGCGGAGCGCTCGGCGGGGGAAAGCGAAAGGGCGGGCATGGAAATGTCGAAATCTAGATAAGGGGCGCTGCGTCAGAAGCGAATCGCGGGAAGTTACCGCATCAGCCGCGCGCCGAAACCACGTAAAATCGCGGCTTGGGCCTCAAAAAGGGGCCGCAGCCGCGCGAAGAAGACGCGTATTATCCGCCAAAAGCACGGCTTCACGAAGCAAATAGCAGCAATCTCTCTCTCGAATGGCAAAAAACCGCTTCAACCAGCACTGGCTGCACGACCACATCAACGACCCGTACGTCAAAATGGCGCAGCGGGAGGGCTATCGCGCGCGCGCCGCGTACAAACTGAAGGAAATCGACGAGCAGGACAAGCTGATCCGTCCGGGCCAGGTCATCGTCGATCTCGGTGCGACGCCGGGCAGCTGGAGCCAGTATGCCCGCAACAAGCTCGCGCAGGGCAAGAAGCGCGACACCCAACGCGAAGGCGGCATCGACGGCACGATCATCGCGCTCGACCTCCTGCCGATGGAGCCGATCGCCGACGTCCACTTCATCCAGGGCGACTTCCGCGAGGACGACGTCCTCCGGCAGCTCGAGGATGTGCTCGAAGGTCGCATGGTAGACCTTGTTATTTCGGACATGGCCCCCAACCTCTCCGGCGTGGCCTCGGCGGACGCGGCGCGCATCGAGCATTTGTGCGATCTGGCGCTTGAATTCGCGCAGAACCATCTGAAGCCGGATGGTGCGCTGCTCGTGAAATGCTTTCACGGCAGCGGCTACAGCCAGATCGTCGAGAAGTTCAAGCAGCAGTTTAAGGTGGTCGCGCCCCGCAAGCCGAAGGCGTCGCGCGACAAATCGTCCGAAACGTTCATTTTGGGCCGGCAGCTGAAGCAACCGCGGTGACGCGGAGCGCGGTGCCGCAAACGGGCTCCGGCCCTTGCCAGACAAGCGAAGCGCTATCGCGGCGGTTGTCAATGCTTATGGCAGGGGTGGTCGGACTGGATTAGAATGACCGAGGAGCGCCGCAAGGAAAATGTAGGCGCTCGTCTACGAGTGAAGGAGTGGTGCTTTGAACAACAATATGTTTTCGAAGGCAGCAGTGTGGCTGGTGATCGCACTGGTGCTGTTTACGGTGTTCAAGCAGTTCGACAAGCCCCGCGTCCAGGAAGGTGTGTCCTATTCGCAGTTCATGGACGACGCCAAGAGCGGCAAGGTCAAGAACGTCATCGTGCAGGGGCGCAACCTCACCGTCACTCCGGCTGATGGCCAGAAATACCAGATCGTGTCGCCCGGCGACATCTGGATGGTCGGCGACCTGATGAAGTATGGCGTGCAGGTCAGCGGCAAGGCCGACGACGAGCCGAACGCGCTGATGTCCGCGCTGTATTACCTCGGGCCGACGATCCTGATCATCGTGTTCTGGTTCTACATGATGAGGCAGATGCAGGGGGGCGGCAAAGGCGGCGCATTCTCGTTCGGGAAATCGCGCGCGCGGCTGATCGACGAGAACAACAACGCGGTCAACTTCTCCGACGTCGCGGGCTGCGACGAAGCGAAGGAAGAAGTGTCCGAGCTCGTCGACTTCCTGCGCGATCCGCAGAAATTCCAGAAGTTGGGCGGGCGCATCCCGCGCGGCGTGCTGCTCGTCGGCCCTCCGGGTACCGGCAAGACGCTGCTCGCCCGCGCGATCGCCGGTGAAGCGAAGGTGCCGTTCTTCAGCATCTCGGGTTCCGACTTCGTCGAAATGTTCGTCGGTGTCGGCGCGGCCCGTGTGCGCGACATGTTCGAGCAGGCGAAGAAGCACGCACCGTGCATCGTGTTCATCGACGAAATCGACGCGGTCGGTCGTCATCGCGGCGCCGGCATGGGCGGCGGCAACGACGAGCGCGAGCAGACGCTGAACCAGATGCTGGTCGAGATGGACGGCTTCGAGGCGAACTCCGGCGTGATCGTGATCGCCGCGACCAACCGTTCCGACGTGCTCGACAAGGCGCTGCTGCGTCCGGGCCGTTTCGACCGCCAGGTCTATGTCGGCCTGCCGGACATCCGCGGCCGCGAGCAGATCATGCGCGTGCACCTGCGCAAGGTGCCGATCGCGAACGACGTCGATGCAGCGGTCATCGCGCGCGGCACGCCGGGTTTCTCGGGCGCCGATCTCGCGAACCTCGTGAACGAAGCGGCGCTGTTTGCCGCACGTCGCGGCAAGCGCATCGTCGAGATGCAGGATTTCGAGGACGCGAAGGACAAGATCTTCATGGGTCCGGAGCGCAAGTCGGCGGTGATTCGCGAAGAAGCGAAGCGCGCGACGGCTTACCACGAGTCGGGCCACGCGGTGATCGCGAAGCTGCTGCCGAAGGCCGACCCGGTGCACAAGGTCACGATCATCCCGCGCGGTCGCGCGCTGGGTGTCACGTGGCAGCTGCCGGAGCATGACAACGAGACGTACTCGAAGGACTACCTGCTCGATCGCCTGGCGATCCTGTTCGGCGGTCGCGTGGCCGAGGAGCTGTTTCTGAACCTGATCAGCACCGGCGCGTCAGACGACTTCAACAAGGCGACGCAGACGGCACGCGCGATGGTGGCCCGTTTCGGCATGACCGACGCACTCGGACCGATGGTCTACGTCGACGACGAGAGCGACAACGGTCCGTTCGGCCGCGGCTTCACGCGCACGATCTCGGAAGCGACGCAGCAGAAGGTCGACGGCGAAATCCGTCGCGTGCTCGACGAACAGTACAACCTTGCGCGCCGCCTGCTCGAAGAGAACCGCGACAAGGTCGAGGCGATGACGGCCGCGCTGATGGAGTGGGAAACGATCGACGCCGATCAGATCAACGACATCATGGAAGGGCGTCCGCCGCGCTCGCCGAAGAGCTCGCCGGCTGTCGGCGGTGACTCGTCGGGTGGCGGCACGACCGCCGAAGTGAAGCCGGCCAACGCGCCGGCGCCTGCTTCGCCGGCCTGAGCGCCGCTGTAGCACCGTTCACGGGCTGGTGTGGCTTCACACCGGCCCGTTTTGCATTCATCAACGCCTCCCGCCCGTGTCCGATTCCGCTGCTTCCGCGTTCATTCCCGCGCCGCTCCAGTGCGGCCGTTTCTCGCTGACGTTCGAACGCCCGCTCGTGATGGGCATCCTCAACGCGACCCCCGATTCGTTTTCCGACGGCGGCCGCTTCCTCGCGCGCGACGATGCGCTGCGCCAGGCCGAGCGGATGATCGCCGAAGGCGTCGACCTGATCGACATCGGCGGTGAGTCGACGCGTCCCGGCGCGCCGCCCGTGCCGCTCGACGAGGAGCTCGCGCGCGTGATCCCGCTCGTCGAAGCGCTGCGGCCGCTGAACGTGCCGCTGTCGATCGACACCTACAAGCCGGCCGTGATGCGCGCGGCGCTCGCGGCCGGCGCCGACCTGATCAACGACATCTGGGGGTTTCGCCAGCCGGGTGCGATCGACGCGGTCCGCGACGGCAACAGCGGGCTGTGCGCGATGCACATGCTCGGCGAGCCGCAGACGATGCAGGTCGGCGAGCCCGACTACGGCGACGTCGTGACCGACGTGCGCGACTTTCTCGCCGAGCGCGCGCAGGCGCTGCGCGACGCGGGCATCGCGCCGGAGCGGATCTGCGTCGATCCGGGCTTCGGGTTCGGCAAGGCGGTGGTCGACGACAACTACGCGCTGCTGGCCGCATTGGCGGACACGGCGCCCGCGCGGCCCGACGGGCGCGCGTACCCGATTCTCGCGGGCATGTCGCGCAAGTCGATGCTCGGCGCGGTGATCGGCGACAAGCCGCCGATGGAACGCGTCGCGGCGAGCGTGGCGGCCGCGCTGTGCGCAGTCGGGCGCGGCGCCGCGATCGTGCGCGTGCACGACGTCGCGGCGACGGTCGACGCGCTGAAGGTCTGGAACGCCGTGCGCGAAGCCGCGCGGCAACGATAAGTCAGAACTCAGAAAGACGAAGGAGGAAGATTCGCCATGGGACGTCGATATTTCGGCACGGACGGCATTCGCGGCACGGTAGGCGAGGCGCCCATCACGCCTGATTTCGTGTTGCGTCTCGGCTATGCGGCCGGCAAGGTACTGGCCGGCACGGCCGACGTCGCGGCGGGTGCGCGTCCGACGGTGCTGATCGGCAAGGACACGCGCGTGTCGGGCTACATGCTCGAGGCCGCACTCGAGGCCGGTTTCTCGGCGGCCGGCGTGGACGTGATGCTGGCCGGTCCGATGCCGACGCCGGGCGTCGCGTACCTGACGCGCGCGCTGCGCCTGTCGGCCGGCGTCGTGATCAGCGCATCGCACAATCCGTATCAGGACAACGGCATCAAGTTCTTCTCCGCGGACGGCAACAAGCTGCCCGACGACACCGAAGCCGCGATCGAAGCGTGGCTCGACAAGCCGCTCGAATGCGCATCGTCGGACCGGCTGGGCAAGGCGCGCCGCCTCGAAGACGCGGCCGGCCGCTACATCGAGTTCTGCAAGAGCACGTTCCCGGCCGCATACGACCTGCGCGGGCTGAAGCTCGTGATCGATTGCGCGCACGGCGCCGCGTACCAGATCGCGCCGCACGTGTTCCACGAACTCGGCGCGGACGTGATCCCGATCGGCGTCGCGCCGAACGGCTTCAACATCAATGACGGTGTCGGCGCGACGGCGCCCGATGCACTCGTGCGCGCGGTGCGTGCGAACCATGCGGACCTCGGCATCGCGCTCGACGGCGACGCGGACCGCCTGCAGGTCGTCGATTCGACGGGCCGGCTGTTCAACGGCGACGAGCTGCTCTACGTGCTCGTGAAGGACCGGATCGCGACGGCCGGCAAGGTCGACGGCGCGGTGGGCACGCTGATGACGAACCTCGCGGTCGAGGTCGCGTTGCAGCGCGAGGGCGTGCCGTTCGTGCGCGCGGCGGTCGGTGATCGCTACGTGCTCGAGCAGCTGCGCGAACGCGGCTGGCAGCTCGGCGCGGAAGGCTCGGGCCACATCCTGTCGCTCGACCGCCATTCGACCGGCGACGGCATCGTGTCTGCGCTGCTCGTGCTCGCCGCGCTCAAGCGCAGCGACCGCACGCTCGCGCAGATGCTGGACGGCGTCACGCTGTTCCCGCAGAAGCTGATCAATGTGCGGATGAAGCCGGGCGCGGACTGGAAGGGCAGCGCATCGATTCGCACGGCGATCGACGCAGCCGAAAGCGCGCTCGCCGGCAGCGGCCGCGTGCTGATCCGCGCGTCGGGCACCGAGCCCGTGCTGCGCGTGATGGTCGAGGCGCAGCATGCGGCCGACGCGACCCGCCACGCGGAAGCGATCGCCGACGCGGTGCGGATGGCGACGAGCTGAGCCGAACCGGCGACGGCGCGCGACGCTCCTCCGGCCGAGTGCGCGTCTGCCACTGCGATGAGTCGACCTGCGGCGCCTTCGGGCGCCGCAATTCATCAGACGCAAAGGTTTGCGCTATTAAATAGAAGGGGCTTCGGCGCGGATTTCATCTGACAGAAGAAATCATCCGACCCTGAGCAGAAGTAGTATGCAGAGCAGGGCACGGCCACCTGTTTTCGCCGCGACATGATCGCATGCGCACCCCGGTCAAAACGGTGCCCCTGCTGTCCCTGCCTGACCGGCAATTCTTGCCGTCATCCCCGCCGCGCGTTGCCTCCGCGGCCCCTCGCACAAGGCCGGCTACACCCTTTCAACCAGTCATGTTACTGTCACGCCAGTTTCATCGATTGTCACATTAACGTCATGAGGAGCCCCTAACCTTCGCGGTGCCGTAGTCATCCGCTCACACACTGGAGGTCTCATGAAATTGATGCAAACCGCGATTGCCGGCCTGGCTGGCGCGTTTTTCGCCGTTGCCGCGCACGCTGCCGACATCACGGGCGCAGGTAGCACGTTCGCCATGCCGATCTATACGAAATGGGCTGCCGACTACCAGCAGTCCGGCGGCGCGAAGGTGAACTACCAGGGTATCGGTTCGTCGGGCGGTCTGAAGCAGATCAACGCGAAGACGGTCGATTTTGCCGGTTCGGACGCTCCGCTGAAGGATGAAGAGCTCGCGAAGGAAGGCCTGTTCCAGTTCCCGACGGTGGTCGGCGGCGTGGTGCCGGTCATCAACGTGCCGGGCGTGAAGGCCGGTGAACTGACGCTGTCGGGCCCGGTGCTCGGCGACATCTACCTCGGCAAGATCAAGAAGTGGAACGACCCGGCGATCGCCGCACTGAACCCGAAGGTCAAGCTGCCGGACACGGACATCGCGGTCGTTCGCCGCGCTGACGGCTCGGGCACGAGCTTCATCTGGACGAACTACCTGTCCAAGGTGAACGACGAGTGGAAGTCGAAGGTCGGCGAAGGCACGACGGTCAACTGGCCGACGGGCACGGGCGGCAAGGGTAACGACGGCGTCGCGGCCTTCGTGCAGCGCCTGCCGGGCGCAGTCGGCTACGTCGAGTGGGCGTACGCGAAGAAGAACAACATGATCTACACCGCGCTGAAGAATTCGACGGGCACGGTGGTCGAGCCGAAGACGGAAACGTTCAAGGCCGCTGCGGCCGGCGCGAACTGGTCGAAGTCGTTCTACCAGATCCTGACGAACCAGCCGGGCAAGGAAGCATGGCCGGTCGTCGGCGCGACGTTCGTGCTGCTGCACGCGAAGCAGGACAAGCCGGAGCAGGGCGCCGAAACGCTGAAGTTCTTCAGCTGGGCGTTCAAGAACGGCGAGAAGGCGGCTGACAGCCTCGACTACATCTCGCTGCCGCCGGCAGTCGAGGCGGAAATCCGCAAGCAGTGGAAGACGAAGGTCACGGACGCATCGGGCAAGCCGGTCGCCGCGGAGTAAGCATTGCAGCGGTTCACTGCCCGGCCGTGCCGGTCGGGCAGTGTGTGCGGTAAGGCCGGGCGTCACGGCGCCCGGCGATCCAGAACAGGCACCCATGTCTGAAATTTCCTACACGTCCTCCCGGTCCGCCGACGCCGCGTCGCAACGCGCGCCGAGCCGTCTCGGCGACGTTCTGTTCGGCGGCCTCGCACGGCTTGCCGCGATCGTAACCCTGCTGCTGCTGGGCGGGATCATCGTTTCCCTGATCATTGCGTCGCTGCCGACCATCCAGAAGTTCGGCCTCGGCTTCCTGTTTCAATCCGAGTGGGATCCGAACTCGGATGTCTACGGCGCACTCGTGCCGATCTACGGCACGCTCGTGACGTCGATCATCGCTCTCGTGATCGCGGTGCCGGTCAGCTTCGGCATCGCGCTGTTCCTCACCGAGCTGTCGCCCGTGTGGCTGCGCCGCCCGCTCGGCATCGCGATCGAGCTGCTCGCCGCGATTCCGTCGATCGTGTACGGCATGTGGGGCCTGCTCGTGTTCGCGCCGATCTTCGCCGAATACTTCCAGAAGCCGATCGGCCGCGTCTTCAAGGACGTGTGGGTGCTCGGTCCGCTGACGGCCGGCGCGCCGATCGGCATCGGCATCCTCGCGGCCGGCGTGATCCTCGCGATCATGATCATCCCGTACATCGCGTCGGTGATGCGCGACGTGTTCGAAGTCACGCCCGTGCTGCTGAAGGAATCGGCGTACGGGATCGGCTGCACGACGTGGGAAGTGATGTGGAAGGTCGTGCTGCCCTATACGAAGACCGGCGTGATCGGCGGCGTGATGCTCGGCCTTGGCCGCGCGCTCGGCGAAACGATGGCCGTGACCTTCGTGATCGGCAACACGAACCTGCTCGACAGCGTGTCGCTGTTCGCGCCGGGCAACAGCATCACGTCGGCGCTCGCGAACGAATTCGCGGAAGCGCAACCGGGCCTGCATACGTCCGCGCTGATGGAGCTGGGCCTGATCCTGTTCGTGATCACGTTCATCGTGCTGTCCGTCTCCAAACTGCTGCTGCTTCGTCTCGAGAAGGGAGAGGGCAAGAAATGAGCGAGCCCATCATGAATTTCCCCGGGCCGAACGGCGCCGCGCTCGACGCGATGCGCAACCGCCTGCAACGCAGGCGCAAGGTCACCAACGCGATCGCGCTCACCGCGTCGCTCGGCGCGATGGCATTCGGCCTGCTGTGGCTCGTGTGGATTGTCTACACGACCGTGCACCTCGGCGTCGGCGGCCTGTCGCTGCAGTTGTTCACCGAATCGACGCCGGCGCCGAACACGGAAGGCGGCGGTCTGGCGAACGCGATCGTCGGCAGCCTGCTGCTGTGCGGTTTCGGCACGCTGGTCGGCACGCCGATCGGCATCCTCGCGGGCGTCTATCTCGCCGAATACGGCCAGAAGAACCTGCTCGCGAGCACGATCCGCTTCATCAACGACATCCTGCTGTCGGCGCCGTCGATCGTCATCGGCCTGTTCGTGTACGCGATCGTCGTCGCGAAGTCGGGGCGCTTTTCGGGCTGGGCGGGCGTGATTGCGCTCGCGCTGCTGCAGATTCCGATCGTGATCCGCACGACCGAGAACATGCTGAAGCTCGTGCCGAACGCACTGCGTGAAGCGGCCGTCGCGCTCGGCACGCCGAAGTGGCGCATGGTGCTGAAGATCACGCTGCGCGCGTCGGTCGGCGGGATCGTGACGGGCGTGCTGCTCGCGATCGCGCGGATCGCCGGCGAAACGGCGCCGCTATTGTTCACGGCGCTGTCGAACCAGTTCTTCTCGTGGGACATGAGCCAGCCGATGGCGAACCTGCCCGTCACGATCTACAAGTTCGCGATGAGCCCGTTCGCCGAATGGCAGTCGCTCGCATGGGCGGGCGTGTTCCTGATTACGCTCGGGGTGCTCGGACTCAACGTCCTGGCGCGCTCGATCTTCTCGCAAAAGTAACGGCGGAGCGATCCGATGAATATGGCAGAAAGCCACCTGAATTCCGTCGAGCGCACCGCTGCGCCCGCCGGCACGCACGACGCGGTGCATGGCAGTCCGCTGGCGCCGCTGAACGCGAAGATCGAGGTCAACAACCTCAACTTTTTCTACAACAAGTTCCATGCGCTGAAGAACATCAACCTGCGCATTCCCGAAGGGAAGGTGACGGCGTTCATCGGCCCGTCGGGCTGCGGCAAGTCGACGCTCCTGCGCACGTTCAACAAGATGTACGCGCTCTATCCGGAGCAGCGCGCCGAAGGCGAAATCCTGATGGACGGCGAGAACCTGCTGACCACCAAGCGCGACATCTCGCTGCTGCGCGCGCGGATCGGCATGGTGTTCCAGAAGCCGACCCCGTTCCCGATGTCGATCTACGACAACATCGCGTTCGGCGTGAAGATGTTCGAAAAGCTCACGCGCTCGGAGATGGACGACCGCGTCGAGTGGGCGCTGTCGAAGGCCGCGCTGTGGAACGAAGTGAAGGACAAGCTGGGCCAGAGCGGCTACGGGCTGTCCGGCGGCCAGCAGCAGCGTCTGTGCATCGCGCGCGGCATCGCGATCCGTCCGGAAGTGCTGCTGCTCGACGAGCCGTGCTCGGCGCTCGACCCGATCTCGACGGGCCGCATCGAGGAGCTGATCGCGGAGCTGAAGAGCGACTACACGGTCGTGATCGTCACGCACAACATGCAGCAGGCCGCGCGCTGCTCGGACTTCACGGCCTACATGTACCTGGGCGAGCTGATCGAATTCGGCGAAACCGAAAAGATCTTCATCAAGCCGGTGCGCAAGGAAACGGAAGACTACATCACTGGCCGTTTCGGCTGATGACGGAGAACAACAACCATGTCGGATAAACATCTGTCGAGCCAGTTCGACGCGGACCTGAATGCCGTGTCGTCGAAAGTGCTGGAAATGGGCGGACTCGTCGAGTCGCAGATCGTCGGCGCGATGCATGCGCTGAACGAATTCGACCGCGACGCGGCCGAGAAGGTGATCACGGCCGAGGAAACGCTGAACGCGATGGAAGTCGACATCGACCAGGAGTGCGGCAACATCATCGCGCGGAGACAGCCCGCCGCGCGCGACCTGCGCCTTCTGATGTCGATTTCGAAAACGATTACGAACCTCGAGCGCGCCGGCGACGAGGCCGAGAAGATCGCGAAGCGCGTGCGCCGCCTGGTCGACGAACCGGCCGCGCGCACGGTGAACATCGCCGAGATCAAGGTGTCGGGCGAGATGGCCGTGACGATCCTGCGCCGCGCGCTCGATGCATTCGCGCGCCTCGATACGGTGGCCGCCGCGCAGATCGTCAAGGACGACAAGGAAATCGACCTTGAATTCCGGGCGTTCGTGCGCAAGCTCGTGTCGTACATGCAGGAAGATCCGCGCACGATCTCGGTCGGTCTCGAATACCTGTTCATCGCAAAGGCGATCGAGCGGATCGGCGACCACGCGAAGAACATCGCGGAATTCATCATCTACATCGTGAAGGGCACGGACGTGCGGCATCAGCCGCGCGACACGCTCGACCGTGAAGCCAACAGTTAACGCGACCACGTACAGGAAGAACAGAGGTGCCGATGCCCAGCAACATTCTCGTCGTTGAAGATGAGCCCGCGATTTCCGAACTGATCTCGGTGAATCTCCAGCACGCCGGTCACTGCCCGATCCGCGCATACAACGCGGAGCAGGCGCAGAACCTGATCAGCGATGTGCTGCCCGATCTCGTGCTGCTCGACTGGATGCTGCCGGGCAAGTCCGGCATCGCGTTCGCGCGCGACCTGCGCAACAACGAACGGACCAAGCACATCCCGATCATCATGCTGACCGCGCGTGGCGACGAGCAGGACAAGGTGCTCGGCCTCGAGATCGGCGCGGACGACTATGTGACCAAGCCGTTCTCGCCGAAGGAACTGATGGCGCGTATCAAGGCCGTGCTGCGCCGCCGCGCGCCGCAGCTGACCGAGGACGTCGTGTCGATCAACGGGCTGCGCCTCGATCCGGCCACGCATCGGGTCGCCGCGCACGGCGACGGCAGCGAGATCAAGCTCGATCTCGGCCCGACCGAATTCCGCCTGCTGCATTTCTTCATGACGCATCCGGAGCGCGTGCACAGTCGCACGCAACTGCTCGACCAGGTGTGGGGCGATCACGTATTCGTCGAGGAGCGCACTGTCGACGTGCACATCAAACGATTGCGCGCGGCCTTGAAACCGGCCGGCTGCGATGCGATGATCGAGACCGTGCGCGGCAGCGGCTACCGGCTCGCCAAGCACGCGTAACGTATCGGCGCATGCTGTGTGCCACGGCATGCCGTTCATTCTTTCGGGCGCTGAATCATGAACATCATCTGGGCGCGCTTTCTCGTGTCGCTCGTGCTGCTCGTGCTGATCAGCGTATTGGTCGGCGTGTTCGCCGGCCCGACCGCGGCCTGCGGGTTCGCGGCCGTGATGCTGGTCGCGCAGGGCTTCTTCAGCACCTTCCATACGCAACGCCTGTGGCGTCTGCTCGATGCGCCCGTCTACGGCGAGGTGCCGAGCGCACCGGGCATCTGGGGTGAAATCTATTACCGGCTGCACAAGCTCGCGAAGCAGTGGCATGCGCAGGTGCGGCAGGTCGAGCAGCAGCATTCGCGCTTCATCCAGGCGATCCAGGCGTCGCCGAACGGCGTCGCGATGCTCGACGACCATGACCAGATCGAGTGGTGCAACGCGATAGCCGAGGTGCATTTCGGCCTCGATGCGAAACGCGACCTGCGCCAGCACATCACGAACCTGGTGCGTCATCCGGAATTCGTCCGCTACCTGAACGCGCAGCACTACGACGAAACGCTCGTGATGCGCGGGATGGGCGACTCGCGGCAGAACGTGCTGGAGGTGCAGGTGTTTCCGTACGGCGAGAACCGCAAGCTGCTGCTCACGCAGGACATCACGGAGCTCGAGCGGACCGACGCGATGCGCCGCGACTTCGTCGCGAACGTGTCGCACGAACTGAAGACGCCGCTCACCGTGCTGTCGGGTTTTCTCGAGACGATGCGCGAGCTGCCGCTGAACGAGGAAGATCGCGCGCGCTATCTCGAGATGATGGAGCAGCAGGCGTCGCGGATGCGGCACATCGTCACCGACCTGCTGGTGCTCGCGAAGCTCGAGGGCGAAAGCAGGCCGCCGGTCGATCACGCGATCGACATGCGTGCCGTGTTCGACCATCTGAAGGAAGATGCGCAGACGCTGTCGAACGGGCATCACGAGATCACGTTCACGATCGACGAGACGCTCGGCGTCACGGGCGCCCAGACCGAAGTGTTCAGCGCGTTCGCGAATCTCGTCACCAATGCGATCCGCTATACGCCGGACGGCGGCAAGATATTCGTGTCGTGGCGGCGCGAGGGCGCGCACGGCGTGTTTTCCGTCACCGACAGTGGTTTCGGCATTCCGGCCGCCGACCTGCCGCGGCTGACGGAGCGCTTCTATCGCGTCGACCGCAGCCGCTCGCGCGATACGGGCGGCACGGGGCTCGGCCTCGCGATCGTCAAGCACGTGCTGCAGCGGCACGACTCGCACCTGTATGTGCAGAGCGAGGAAGGGCGCGGCAGCACGTTCACCGCGCGCTTCCCGGCGTCGCGGATCATCGCGATCCGGCCGGCAGCGTTCGAAGCTTGAGCGCGTGATCGTGTGACACGGTTCGTGTGCATCGCATCCGCGCACGACTGAAACGAAAAAGGCACAGCCCGCATGAGCTGTGCCTTTTTCGTTTAATGCGCGGCGCCTGCCTACGAACAGAACTTCGCGAGCAGCCCGAGTTGCGCGTTGCGCAGCGTCTTGCCCGCGCGACGGCGCCGATAGTGGCCGTCGCTTTGCATGAGCCACGCCGACTGGTTGTCGCCGAGGCAAACCGACAGCCCTTCGGCGATCACGCGGCGTTTGAGCTTGCGCTCGCGGATCGGGAATGCGACTTCGACGCGGCGGAACAGGTTGCGGTCCATCCAGTCCGCGCTCGACAGATAGACTTCCTCGGCGCCGTCCGCGTGGAAATAGTAGATGCGGTGGTGTTCGAGGAAGCGTCCGACGATCGAGCGCACCGTGATGTTTTCCGACAGCCCCGGCACGCCCGGCTTCAGCGCGCACACGCCGCGCACGATCAGGTCGACCTTGACGCCGGCCTGCGACGCTTCGTACAGCGCGGCGATCACCGTCGGCTCCAGCAGCGCGTTCATCTTCGCGACCACGCGCGCGCGCTTGCCGGCGCGCGCATTGTCGATCTCCGCGCGGATCGATTCGATGATGCGCGGATGCAGCGTGAACGGCGACTGCCACAGCTCGTGCAGCGTCAGCTCGCCGCCGATTCCGGTCAGTTGCTGGAAGACGTGGTGGACGTCCTCGCAGATCTTCTGGTCGGCCGTCATCAGCCCGAAGTCGGTGTAGAGGCGGGCGGTGCGCGGGTGATAGTTGCCGGTGCCGAGGTGCACGTAGCGGCGCAGCGTCGCCTTGCCGCCCTGCACGACGCGGCGCACGATCAGCATCATCTTCGCGTGGCACTTGTGACCGACCACGCCATACACCACATGCGCGCCGACGGCTTCGAGCTGCGACGCCCAGTTGATGTTGGTCTCCTCGTCGAAGCGTGCGAGCAACTCGACGACGACGGTCACTTCCTTGCCGTTGCGCGCGGCTGCCATCAGCGCGTCCATCAGCGGCGAATCGGTGCCGGTGCGGTAGATCGTCTGCTTGATCGCGACGACGCTCGGGTCCTTCGCGGCCTGCTGCAGCAGTTCGAGCACCGGCTGGAAACTTTCGTACGGGTGGTGCAGCAGGATGTCGCCGTCGTCGATCGCGTCGAACATCGCCGGTGCGTTGGCGATCGCGGGCGGGATCGATGCGCCGAACGGCGCGAACTTCAGGTCGGGGCGATCGACGAGATCGGGGATCTGCATCAGCCGCACGAGGTTCACGGAGCCGGCTACGCGATAGCAGTCCTTCTCGCCGAGCAGGCTTTCCTCGAGCAGGCGGCGCACGATATGTGCCGGCGTGTCGGCCGACACTTCGAGCCGCACCGCGTTGCCGAGGTGGCGCGCGGGCAGTTCGCCCTGCAGCGCGACGCGCAGGTTGGTGATTTCGTCTTCGTCGACGAACAGTTCGCTGTTGCGCGTGATGCGGAACTGGTTGCAGCTCTTCACGACGAGTTGCGGGAACAGTTCGCCGACGAAGCGCTGCATGAACGTGCTGAGCAGCACGAAGCCGTGCTCGAAGCCCGACAGTGCCTGCGGCATGCGCACGACGCGCGGCAGCGCGCGCGGCGCCTGCACGATGCCCATCACCGCCTGGCGGCCGAACGCGTCGCGGCCTTCGAGCTCGACGACGAAGTTCAGGCTCTTGTTCAGCACGCGCGGGAACGGGTGCGCGGGATCGAGGCCGATCGGCGTCAGCACCGGCAGCAGTTCGTCGAGGAAGTAGCGGCGCGCCCATTCGAGCTGCTCGTCGTTCCACGTGTCGCTTGCGTGGAAGTAGATGCCTTCCTGTTCGAGCGCCGGCAGCACGGTTTCATGCAACATCGTGTACTGGCGATGCACGAGCCGCTGCGCGCGCTCGACGACGAGGTCGTAAGCGTGCTGTAACGACATGCCGTCGGGCGTCAGGGCGCCGGGGTTGTCGCGGATCTGTTCCTGAAGGCCGGCCATCCGGACTTCGAAGAATTCGTCGAGATTGCTGCTGGTGATGCAGATGAAGCGCAGGCGCTCGAGCAACGGAACTTGCGGGTCGGCAGCCTGGGCCAGCACGCGCTCGTTGAAACCGAGGATGCCGAGTTCACGATTGAGAAGCGGATAACGGACGGACATCGGCAGAGTAGGGGATGATTCGGGCGATGATTCGAAAGGACGCTCGGAAACTCTCACGATACGATGACGTGCTGATGACGATTGTGTATTTATATCGGGAAATTCTACGCCGGAACCGTTTCGTCTCATAAATGTTTTGGCCATATACAATCTCCCCGTGTACATGCCCGTGAAGCGTGGCAACGGCAAGCGTTCCACGCTTAAAATGTCGCCTTTGATTGATCGTCCAGCGTGGCCGGAGCGGCTGCCGCGGGCGAACGCGCACGGAGCCCCCTTCTGATGGTTACATCCCCCCACTTGCTGGCTGCCGTCGATCTCGGCTCGAACAGCTTCCGGCTGATTGTCGGGCGCGTCGAGGAAACGCCGGCGGGCAGTCAGATCTATCCCGTCGATGCGCTGCGCGAGCCCGTTCGGCTGGCCGCGGGCCTGTCGAGCGACAAGATGCTCGATCGCGCGTCGCAGGAGCGTGGCTGGGAGGCGCTCAAGCGGTTTGGCGAGCGCCTGCGCGATTTCCACCCCGATCATGTGCGTGCGGTGGCGACCAACACGCTGCGCGTCGCGAAGAACGCGGGCGAATTCCTCGGCGAGGCCGAAGCGGCGCTCGGTTTTCCGATCGAAGTGATCGCGGGCCGCGAAGAGGCGCGCCTGATCTATGCGGGTGCCGCGCATTCGGTGCCGGCGAGCGCCGGCAAGCGGCTCGTCGTCGACATCGGCGGCGGCTCGACCGAATTCATCATCGGCTCGCACTACACGCCGATCGTGATGGAGAGCCTCTACATCGGCTGCGTGAGCCACAGCCGTGCGTTCTTTCCGGCCGGCAACGTCGACGAATACACGATGCGGCAGGCCGAACTCGCGGCCAAGCGCGAGATCCAGATCATTTCCAGCGAGTACAAGAAGGCCGGATGGGACCAGGCGATCGGCTCGTCGGGCACCGCGCGTGCGCTCGCGGAACTCGTCGAGGCGAACGGCTTCAACGACGCGGGCATCACGCATGGCATTTCGCGCGGCGGGCTCGAACGCCTGAAGCGCGCGCTGATCAAGTCCGAGAACGTGAACCGGCTGAAGCTGATCGCACTGAAGCCCGATCGCGTGCCGGTGCTCGCCGGTGGCCTCGCGATCATGCTCGCGGTATTCGAGGAACTGGGTGTCGACTATGTCGATACCACCGACGGCGCGCTGCGTCTCGGGGTGCTGTACGACCTGCTCGGCCGGACCCAGCACGAGGACATGCGCGCGGTGACCGTCGAGGGCTTCACGCGCCGCTACGGCGTCGATCGCGCGCAGGCCGAACGCATTGGTGCGCTTGCGGTGCGGTTCTACGACGAGCTCGAGGAAGCCGACGACGAAGCGCGCGAGGAGGCCCGGATGTTCCTCGGCTGGGCCGCCGCGTTGCATGAGATCGGGCTGTCGATCTCGCACAGTTCGTATCACAAGCACTCGGCCTATATCGCGAGCAACGCCGACATGCCGGGTTTTTCGCGCACCGACCAGGCGCGCCTTGCCGCGCTCGTGCTCGGGCACGCGGGCAAGCTCGGCAAGCTGTCGCAGGCGCGCGACGTCGAATGGCCGCTGCTGTTCTGCCTGCGGCTCGCGGCGCTGCTGTGCCGGCGCCGGACCGATGCCGGGCTGCCGGACATTTCCGTGTCGCAGATGAAGAAGGGCGGGTATGAAGTGCGCCTGCCGAGCGCGTGGGTCGAGCAGAACCCGCTGACCGACTACAGCCTCAGCCAGGAAGCGGCCGAGTGGGAGAAGGTCGGCATTCCGTATCGCGTGGTTTATACGGGCGCGTAACGAGACGCCCTCCCGGGAACGGCTCCGGCACCGGCGCGGCGCGCTCAGTCCGAGCACACGATCGCGGTCAGGAACGGGAACGCCTGCTTGACGGTCGCGTCGCTGCCGGCCTTGCGGACGGCCTGTTCGACAGCGCTTTTCGTGCCGCGTACCACGACGCCATATGCCCAGTCGCCGATCGGCGTGCCGTCGCCCGGCTGGAAAATCGGATCGTTCGCCTGGTAGCCAAGCACGACGTAGACGCCGAAGCCGTAGGCGGTCAGCGGATGGTTCGTGCGGAACGCGTTTACCGAATTCGCTTCGACGTGCATCGGCTCCGACTGGATGTCACCGGCCGTAAGCAGCGGCGCGACGAACTTGTGGCCGTTCGAATGGCAGTCGAGCGCGTCGTCGAGCGACTTGGCCGACGCGGCGCCGGACGCGCCGAATGCGAGCAGCGCGCCGAACAGGGCGGTCTTGAGAACGTTGTTTTTCATGCTCGGTTGCGGGTTGGTCACGGATATTATCGCGTGTTCTCGCAAGATTCGTGCGCGGGGTGAAAGGCGGCGACGATGGGAAAGCGTGGGGGCACGTTGGAAAGGCGGTGTAGGAGCGGTCGATTGCAGCGCTTTGTTTGCGACGGTTCGTTTCGAGTTCGTACATGCCGTATCGAAGTTGACATCGTTGAAGGATCGGATTGTCAAAAATGGCATGAATAAAGGCCAGACACCCAATGAAAAACTCCACAAAGACCACCTGCCCATTACTGCAAATGATCCGGAAATTTATTAACGCGAGTCAAATCGTGAAGCGCGCATGCGGATTAGGTGCACTGCTGTTCGGACTCGGTGTATTGAGCTTGCCGACGATCGGTGCGGCGCAGGACGTCGAAGGAGCAGGATGCCACGCAATTCGCCTGAAGCGGGCTATTACGCTCTCGGGGCAGTACGCGGTCGACTACGATGACGAGGCTATCGGCTCCGACATTTGGTTCGCGGAGGATGATGACTCGGCGAAACGGCTCCCGGATCGTTCGCAACGATCGGGCGCACTTGTGTTCACGAATCAGGCCGACGCGGTCCGCCGCCTGCGGATTCCGGTTGCGCGACCAGATGGTGTATGTCGGTTGGAAGGCACCGTGAAAGTAGAAATTAGAAATTTAGAAACGACGTGCCCCGGGCAGGAGGCGCCCGATCATGCTTTTCTGACAAAGGTTTTCCGTGCGAGCGTGCCCAACCGGATAGCTTGCGACGCCTCAGCTCAATAAGACGACTAGCTGCGGAACTTGACTGGTTTTATGTCGATTTCGAATAGTTGATGGGAGTCTAAGAGGTGAGGCGTAGACATATCGTTTTGGGCGATACTACAACTGCAGATGATGTCGTAATCCAGGGAGAGCCCGTATATACGGCTAATGGGCAACCCCTTGCATACCACGCGGCGGGGTTGGATGGCGGCGTCGCCGGGACTATACAAGATCGGTGACCCTCGACGAACAACCGCCGAAGCACTCTCCTCGGAACTCTTGCAGTTTCTGCTTGAACATTACACAGGTTCGATAGTCACGATGAGCGACGCGCAAACGAGTATTCCCAATTCTCCGATTTTATCGAGCGCCCCAACAAAACGTTGACGGTATTGATGAGGGTCGCTCAAACGCTTTGCCTCAATGATGTTTTCGACCACGACCTGTGGAAACTCGATGGCGTGCTTCTCACTGCGTATATCAATCCGGTATTTTCCGAGTACGGTCAAGATATGATGAGCAGCGGGCAAAATTTGGTGTGGTCGATAGGCTACGACATTTTCCGTGTGGCTGAGTTGAGCCGATTGTGGCCGCGACCGGCTATAACACCTCAACAAACACTATAGCCGCCGCTACGATCTTGGCTGCACTTTTATACCCTGACCGAGTCCCATGGTCCTGCTTGGAGGGCCTCTCCGCGAGGGACGCTGGTACAAATTTGCTGTGTGACGACGAAGAACCCCGCACGGGATCGCCGGCCCGGCTGTCGGAGTCACCCTCATCTTCGGTGCGGTAGGAGTGCCTGCGCGATCGTTCTCCCCATAACGCCTTACCGCTCTCTATGACCAAACGGCGACCACCGCGCTCCCGGCGACCGATGACGAGAGAGATGTTGTTACCTCTCGCGGCATCAGTCGCTCGCCGGAAATCCGTCGAACATCACATGGCATTCCATACCCTCGTGACCGGCGAGGGCGACGGTTCTGCCGTGGCTCAGTGCGCCGTCTATTTGTGCGTACTACTACGTTCACGAAGCGACGTTGGGGGGAACCCATCTGGGCGTGTTTCGGGTTGCTGAAGCGGCACTTCATGATTGTGCCGTCCGCGGCAAGGCTGAAGGCAAATTCTCGACTACGACCGATGGCATGGCCGCGATCCAGAAGGTGCTCATCTTCCGCGATGAACAATTGCTGAATTCCCCGTCCTACGTCATTGCTGATGCTCAAGCGCGACTCAGCGAATTTCTAACTAACGATTTACTGTCGCCGATCGCGCCCGAACGCGAGCCCCCGCATCACTAGCATCTGTCCAGTGTGGCCGCCGGAATCATGATTGCACGGACACTCGACTGCACCTGCAATTTAGTAATATATATGAAAGATAATGGTGTTGAATATGTAATAAATGGTGGCGCTACCCACATTAAGTCTGACCTCCTCGCAGACGAGTGTATGAATTTTTGTCAGACCATATTGTTGTTTTCACGATCAAGGTACATTCTCATGACCTGCCGACGCCGCTAAGATTGCGGTGATATAACGGGGAAGCCGTTCCCGTGAGAGCGCGGGCCATTGCGGGCTTGCAAAAAACAAGAAGATGGATAACGAATGAACATGACCGAAGTGGCTCAGGCGATCCGTGGCGGCCTGATCCAGCACGATCGCCTGCTCAAGACGAGCATCCCATCGCTGCCGGAGAACGCGCTTGTTCCGCGCCGAGCCGTGACTTATTCCGAGCTTGGCCGTGACTTCAGTGTCACGCTCGACATGGTATCCACAGCAGGCGATATTGAGCTCAAAACGTTGATTGCTCAGCCGATGACCCTTTGGTTGCAGCAAGCGAACAAGTCTTATTTACCGATCAACGGATACATCCATACAGCTCGCAGACTTGGTGCTGACGGAAGTCTTTCAAGTTACCAGTTGGCTTTCGCTTCATGGATGCATTTCCTCAAATTCCGCAGCGATATGCGGTACTGGCAGGACACGAGCGTCGACGCCGTCATCACGGATGTATTCAATGCGCATCCACAAGCGCGAGGCCAGTTTGAATTTGCCTTGCTGAAGCCGCTGCCCGCGCGCTCTTATTGTCGTCAGAGCGAGACCGATTGGAATTTTGTCCATCGATTGATGGAGGAGGAGGGGTTGTTCGGTTTCTGGCGTCAGGACAACGAGGGGAAGTCGCATAGGTTCATCGTGACCGACGACATTTACTCGCTTGATGAGGTCTTGCCCAAACAGATCGCGTTCTCCAGGTCAGGCACAAGTAGCGAAACGGGCGCGTTTACGCAATGGGCGGGGTCGCGGACGTTGCAGAGTACCGTGTACACAACGCGCACGTTCGACTATAAGGCGCCGTCCTCTCCGGTCAATCCGAAAGGTACGACGTTGCCGACGATGGACGGTCAGGGAAATTTGCCGGAGCAGACTGAAGTCTACGAATATACCGGCGCCTACACGTATTTGAACCAGGATCGCGGTGAGCATCTTTCGAAGATTCACCTAGAAGAATGGGAGTCGAGGGCAAAGCGATTCTTTGGTATCGGAGGTGTTCGGGCTATCGATGCCGGCCGTCGGTTCATGCTAACTGGCCATCCTGAGCACGATCATGATCAAGCCGGGCAGCGCGAATTCGCTGCGATCAAAGTGCGCCGGTACGTTGAGAACAACCTGCCGTTATCGAATCACGAAGCGAACTTTCCTTATAGCTTGCAGAGCGAACTAGCGCAGGCGAAGTTCGAACAAACGGGAGAGGTCGTCACTCACGAAGACGGCTCGGCCGGTTTTTATCTGGTCGAAGTGGAGGCACAGCGCGTGACGGTTCCGTATAGGAACCCGTTCGAGCACAAGAAGCCAACGATGGAGTTGGAGACGGCAATCGTCGTCGGGCCGCAGGGCGAAGAGGTGTACACGGACGGACTGAACCGTGTAAAGGTCATGTTCGTTTGGGACCGACAGAACTCGGCTAACGCAAATGCCTCGTGCTGGATGAGAGTCGCGCAGTCAGACACAGGCGGCGGCTACGGAAGCGTGCACGTTCCGAGAGTCGGTGAGGAGGTCCTAGTTGGCTACATAGGCGGAGATTGTGATAGGCCTATCGTCCTGCATCGTGTCTACAACGGTAGTGTTCAGCCGCAATGGCATAGCAACGGCATTCTGTCGGGTTACCGATCGAAGGAATATGCGGGAGCCGGCTATAACGAAATGGTCCTTGACGATGCAACGGGGCAAAATCGCGCCAAATTGTTCAGCAGTACGGGAAACAGTTTGCTGCACCTGGGATATCTGATCGACCAGAACGGCAACTCACGCGGCTCATATCTTGGGAGCGGCTTCGATTTGAGGACCGATTCTTACGGTGCCGTACGCGCCGCACAGGGGCTGTACGTTACGACGCATCCGAAGTCAGCGAACAGCCAACCGCTTCACACGCAAGAAACCCAAGAGCAACTTATCACCGCTGAAAGTATTATCGAGTCGCTTTCGGATGCGAGCACGACGCATCATGCGGAAGCGCTGACACCGGGTTGTAAGGCGTTGAAACAGTTTACGGACCACACCCAGCATACCGTTGACGCATCAGCATCCGGTGGGCGAACCGCCGGAGGTGGGCAAGGAAGTGCTAAAGCTTTCAAATCTCCTCTCATGCTGTTCGGTAGCCCGTCAGGAGTAGCAATATCGACGCAGGACTCTGTACATCTATCCGCAACGCAACACGTTAATTTAGTCAGCGGTCAAAGTACTCATTTTGCGGCTGGAAAATCGTTAGTCGCCAGCGTTAGGGACAAGTTGAGCCTATTTGTTCAGAACGCGGGGATGAAGCTGATTGCCGCTGCTGGGAAAGTGAAAATCCAAGCTCAGAGCGATGAGATGTCATTGGCGGCGCTCAAAGACCTAACCGTCACTAGTACCGACGGAAAAATTATTTTGAATGCGTCTAAGGAAATATGGTTCGGTGTTGGCGGGTCATACATTCGAATTACATCGCAGGGTATTGAGAACGCCACCACCGGGCAAATCTGGGAGAAATGCGCTCAATGGAGCTTGCCAGGCGCAGCGTCAATGCGTGTCCCATTACCTGATTTGCCAGGGGTGAAGCCATATAGCGCTCAATTTACTGTGAGAGACAAGGGCGGCGCTATTCTGCCAAATTACCCTTATCGCTTGGAAGCCGAAAATGGCCCGACTTGGTATGGTCATACAGACGAAAATGGGCAAACTCAGCGGGTATGGCTGGCTAGTCCTCAAAATGTCCACCTGCATCCACATGACTCTAGCCCGGATGGCGATGGGCATGTTGACGATCCTCGCGATTGCTAGTCTGGATAACAATCAATCAAGCAGATAAAATATGGCAAACTCTAACGTTACTCCTGTGAGTACGATGGTGTGTGGTTCGAATCAACCGACACAAGACGCGCAATGTCCGACTCGGAAGGTTACTTTTATTATTTATTGCGCGCCACGTGATGATGGTGGCCATAATCCAATGTACACAGCCTTGTATGGTCAAGATGCGACACATACTGGGGTTACCGATTCAGCGTCCTATCTTACTAATCTACCGTGCGTATTAGTCGATGCTGACTCGGGGAAGGTAATTTATCCTTACGCAGGAAGTCATCTTAAGACCTATAATCTTGGTCCTCCGACACAGTCTAGTGGATTGCATGATGGTAGTCGTAAGGTGCACACATTCCCACCGATCAACATTCCAAATGACGTAAAGCGTATTGCTTTGCACATTGCCAATGATGCTTACGAGTCACATCGGAATTTTAAATTGTTTCCATGGACCGTCCCAGAAGTCGCACATAGCAAGGTGCATATATATGAGATGAGAACGGACTTGCAGGATAGATTTTCTGCTGAAAATAATCTTGGAAGTACTCCAGAAGAAAATGCCATAGTCGCTAAACCTGGGTCGACTACCGAGTATTTCGGATATTTGAATGGTGACCTTTGGCTGAAAATCAGTCATGAATTTACAACGGATGAAATCACGCGACTATGCCCGCCTGAGACATTGTCCCGGTCCATTTCTGGTGGCTCTGGTCAAAATGGCACTGCTTCTCAGAGCGTGACCATTGACTGGGCAACGGCATTACAGTCCATTTACAACGCTGGAGCGGGTTCTCGCTCCATGGATGCATTTAGTGTTCAGATTTCCGAGTTGGGCATCACTCTCAAGTTTGCTGCACGGGCGGTCGCCAACGCAATCAACACGAGCGCCAGAACGACGGTGCAACAGGCACTGAAGCGAACTTCACCTCGTGCGTTTGCTGCGATTTTGAAGGCGGCTTGGCGTCTTAATATCGGTACGGTGGATTTATCGAGCTCCTGGCGGCCGATGCTCGGCTCCAGATTGCACAAGATGGGAGTGGGGGTGGATGTTACGGAAATTGTGGACTCTTCTGAGAATATTGACTTTGTGATTCATAATCACGGTCCTGCTGACCGTCAACAGCCATTCCCTACCAGTGCAGGGGGGCAAAAAATGGCTAAGCTTTATCAAGAGTTGCGTGGTGATGGCGAGGTGGAGGCCAATCAGGTTTACACGCCATGGCTTCATTGGGTTGAGCCGCATGATACCCATATGCATATTACCGTCAAGTACGAGTAGGCTGGATAATTGGACTACGTGGATGGTATGATTTTTGTAGAGTTGCAACTTGATTAACAAGGGTAGGCAATTATGCGTTCGGGCGTGATTGGGTGGCTGATAAAAGCGATTGTCGGCGTTGTGCCGATGTGTGTATTGATTTCCTCTGCTGCGTATTCTCAAGAGATAATTTCATCTCGAGAAACTCTCGGGATTGCGTTGGAGGGGGCGGTGATGTGTAGAAGTGACGCGCTTAACGTTTTCGGTGGGGGGCAATTTGACGGCGGCCCTAGTGATCCACGGAGATCGCTTGAGGCATTGGGGGTGGAAGTAATCAGGGGAGGGGGTGATAATGGAAAAATTGTCTATCGCCTTCCGCGTGGAATTAGAGTATTTAATCGCGAGGTAAGCGAGGCATTTTTTTCTTCGGAAAGTACGACATTATTCTTTGTAGCCATTCGTGCCAATCCGAACCGCTTGGGCGAATTTAATAAAGTTTTGAAACTTACCCCGGTGCCAAAGGGAAATCCGGAGGGATATGGGTATTTTGACGAATTTGAAGTTCGAGATATCCGAAAATTGAGTGGCGAAACGGATTCGCCTCCCAATACAATCTTTAGTGCGGTGGGGAAAAACAAGCGACGTGGTTACATTATTGTTGGTTGTCAAAATCTCGCATGGTAGAGACTGGTAATTGTATATTCTAGTGGTTGGCTGATTTTTTCGATTTCGAACCGTTGGTGAGGGTATCTGGTGTGAGGCGCTATCTCATAATGCTTGGCGACAAGACGACGGCGGGAGGCATTGTCGCCCAAGGTGAACGTGCATCTACTGTCAATGGCCAACCTTTTGCCTACCAGGATGCCAAGATAAATTGCCAATCATGCTCGTCGGTGGGGTCAATTCGCAACATCGGACCGAATCGTCCGATGGGTTTGATGGGTAAGCAAGTCGCATTGGAAAATGATCTCTGTATCTGCAAATGCAATCCGCCTCCTCGCTTGATAGCATCGCAGAGAACCGCGTTTGTAGAATTCGGTTCATCTGAGCTTGAGGCGATGGGGTATACGCCTCAAGGAAGATACTTCGGTGATTCTTCATACGATCAACATTTTTTATTAAAAGATAAACATACAGGGCGACCGCTTCAGGATGTGCTCTACAGAATCGTAACGGATGACGGGGACGAAATTGAGGGGCGCACTGATGCGAACGGCTACACTGAGAAGATATATGCAAAAAGTGCAGTGATTGCCACTATTGATGTATTTGAAGAGCACACGCCACTGAATCCAAACTGGGATCGTGATCTATGACGGGTAAGAAGGTCATTCAAACACAGAAGGCGGCAGCGACTCCGAGATCAGAGACCGACCCGGTTGGGGTGCCAGTGGACGATTCGGCGAGACTCCGTGAAATACGTAAGCTTGTTGAGGCAAACAATCGATCGTCTCTTGACGAGAATTTGGTCATTTGTCAGATATACATGGAATCTCGATTCGACGCGCAAGCTGGTGCTTCTCACGATGCGAGAGGGCTCATGCAAATGCAGCTTCGCGGTGTCCAGCAAGTTTATAAATATCGGAAGCAGAAGGAGCGTGGCGGGCACATGCCTAGCGACGCACAGACAAAGCAGGCTTTTAGTGAAGGGGCTGCTCTGCATGATAGCCCTGCTATATTTGATGAGGCTACAAACATACAGATCGGTACGGAGTACATGCAGTACTGGATCGATCAGTCTAGTTCCATCGAGGACGCGTACAAAAAGTACCGGGGCGTCAGTAATGGCATTTATTACCAGAAAATCAGTGCGGCTGCAAAGAAGCTCGCTGCCGATCCTGACTCAATGCAGGTGCTTCGCGACATGGTGAAGGTTAAATGAGAATTCTTGCTCTCAGCCTTTTATGGATCGCAACTGCAGCAGTCGGCGGAACACCGACCATCAGTGACGGCGGTGCTTTGCGCTCGATAATTTCGTGCCCCTTAGAGGACGGGAGTCGCATTACCCTTATGGCGAAATCACATGGAGTGGATGGGGATTCACTGTTCGTGCAGGTGCGGGGAAAAACCGAGCACGCATTTCTCGATATGCCAGATACTGATTTTGTTGGCCGCATTGTCTTGTCGAAGTGCGTCGATAAAACCCTCGTTTTTGCACTGGACTATGGGTCACCCTATCTAAAGGGAGTCGCAATCCGACAGAACCCAAAGACGCATGTTGAAGAGCGTATCTATTTCGCGGAAAAATCGTTGCCTCGGTGGCTGTACGTTGGGCGTCAGGAGATGTTGGTGATTATCCCCAACGAAGGCTATGAGACAGACAAAAAGTACCTTGTTTATCGATATCTCGCGGGGAAAGGGCAGCCGACGGAAAGCACGCCGACGGATCGACTACCGATCACGAAGCGAAATTTAATTGAAGTTAGGTAATTAAGATTTTTTACTGCGAAAATTGATGTAATCACCTTATGTGGATCGTTGTATTTCGATGATTAACGATCGTTGAAGATCGTCTGGTAGGCGTCACGCGTGTTTCATGGCAATGGATGATAAACATTTAGCGCAAGTCCGTGGCTACCTCGCGGCAGCTGGATTCACGCTGATGGCTCGCGAGTGGCGCGGCGTCTCGAATCAGTATCGGTTCCGATGCACGGACAAACACGCTTCGTCAATGTCCGGGGCAAGTTTTATGCTTCGGGTGCGCGGACGTGGCGGGCCATTAATATGCCGTCAGTGCTGGATTAAACGGACCCTGACTCGTATTCACGATGTCGCTCACCAGGCGGCCGGTGTCTAAGTAAACGGTATCGTGGAAAACAGGCGAATTACCGTTTCGTCTGTGCCGCAGTCCATAAGTTTGAGGCCACTGCCGCTTCGGTCTTAGCCGATCATTGGTGTGCAAAGTGCTCAACCGAACGACGAGCTGAGCGTCGTCGATATCAAGGGGGCTGAAACCGATACAGGATCGTGCGCGAGAGCGTGGTGGCGAGTGCTTGTCGACCGTCTACGATGGCCGAATGGCAAAATATAGATTCAGATGCTGTTCAGGACACGAATGGGAGGCCGCGGGCTACGACGTCTTGCGCAAGGCGTGGTGCCAAGAATGCTCTTCCGATCGTAAGCGAATTCCGGACGGACTTGCGAAGGGCGGCCGAGCACGGCGGCAGATGTCTCGCATCCCGGTATCAACGTATCCAGGCTCGTTACCCATTTCAGTGCGAGCGGGGACACGAGTGGATGGCGTGAGGTACGGAAATCTTGAAGCGGCACTGGTGTCCGACATGTCGTACCGAAGACAGGCAGCGGCAGGGCATCGAATTGATGCGATCGATTGCTGCGGACCGGGGCGGCATGTGCGTATCTGAGCACTATGTCGACAATAACTCGAAGCTCGAATGGAAGTGCGCGCGCGGTCATCGATGGTGGGCGAGACCCCGGCAGGTTTCATCAGGGGGGCAACTGGTGCGCTCAATGTCAGTACCTGTCGCAGATTACCCTGGAAAAAACGAGGCGAAAGCGTCGTTATGAGGCAGTTAAGTCGTCGGAACCTTGATTCGGCGTCGCATGAATGAATCTGATGGGACTGGAAAGCGATGTCGAGCCTCGTTTTGGCATTCCAGCGCCTGATTCGGGTAGGTAATAAAGGCGTTAGCCTAAATTTCGGGCTGCCAAGTACCCGAGGCAGCCTGTTTGCTCAAAAAATGAGCCCCGGTATCCATTTTTTCACCCCGCAACGGTCCCATCCGGCGGTTGCTGCACCGCGCAAACATTACAAAATTCTTTCGTTGCAAAAATTTGGCCCATAGCGCCGGTAGCAATAGCTCAGCAACGCACCAAAGAAAAAGGGGTTAGCTTACGCTAACCCCTTGATTCCTTTGGTCGGAGCGATAGGATTCGAACCTACGACCCTCTGATCCCAAATCAGATGCGCTACCAGGCTGCGCTACGCTCCGACGAGCCAAAGATTCTATCGTCTAATGGGTGACCGAGTCAATCACGTTATGCATATGGCGCACATCATCACGAACCGTTCACGATTGGCGACAATTCAGAGTGTGATCGTCCGGCACGCACCTGCGCGACCGGATCGTTCGCCGATGCATGGAGAGACATCATGATGAACCTGATCCTGTGGCGCCACGCCGAAGCCGAAGACTACGCGGCAAACGACCTCGCACGCCAGTTGACGGCCCGCGGGCGCAAGGAAGCGCAGGCAATGGCCAAATGGCTGCGCGGCCGGCTCGAGTCGAGCAGCGTGATCCTCGCGAGCCCGGCGGCACGCACCGTGCAGACCGTCGAGGCGCTCACCGACCAGTACCGGACCGTCGATGCGCTCGCGCCGGGCGGCAGCGTCGACGACGTGCTGGCCGCCGCCGGCTGGCCGGACGGCATCGCGCCGACGGTCGTGATCGTCGGGCACCAGCCGACGCTCGGCAGCGTCGCCGCGCAGCTGATCGCCGGCAACGGCGACAGCTGGAGCATCAAGAAGGGCGGCATCGTGTGGGTCGCGAGCCGTACGCGCGACGGCAGCTGTCAGGCCGTGCTGCGTGCGTTGTTGACGCCGGACCTTGTGTGAAGAGGTTTGAAGGGATTGATCATACGGTTTCGCAAGCTTTCTGCTAAAGTCAATTCGGCGACACGTCATTGAAAGGACACGGTCGTGCCACAGAATGGTAACGGCCGGTTACTACATTGGCTGGCATGTCGTCCTATTCCTTACGATCAGGAAAGCCTAATGCGAGAACTGCCGACGCCTACGCTCCCTTTTGCCTCGCTTCCCCTCGACACGACGCGGCGTCACCTGCCGCGCGCTGCTGAAACCGTCACATCCGAGTACCGTCTGCGTGCCGCCTGGGCGCGCACGGAAGACGAACTGCGCGAGGCACAGCGCCTGCGTTACACCGTCTTCGCCGAAGAGATGGGCGCGCAGCTCAGCGGCCCGTCCGGTCTCGACGTCGATCCGTTCGATGCCTATTGCGACCACCTGCTGGTGCGCGATCTCGACACGCTGAAGGTGGTCGGCACGTACCGCGTGCTGCCGCCGCACCAGGCCGCGCGTGTCGGCCGTCTGTACGCGGAAGGCGAATTCGACCTGTCGCGCCTGACGCACCTGCGTGGCAAGATGGTCGAGGTCGGCCGCTCGTGCGTGCACAGCGACTACCGCAGCGGCGCCGTGATCATGGCGCTGTGGGGCGGCCTCGGCGCCTACATGATGCAGAACGGCTACGAGACGATGCTCGGCTGCGCGAGCGTGTCGATGGCCGATGGCGGCCACTATGCGGCGAACCTGTATCAGTCGCTGTCGGCCAACTCGCTGACGGCGCCCGAATACCGCGCATTCCCGCATACGGCGCTGCCGGTCGACGAACTGCAGACGGGCACCGTCGTCGCGCCGCCGCCGCTGATCAAGGGCTACCTGCGCCTCGGCGCGAAGATCTGCGGCGCGCCCGCCTGGGATCCGGACTTCAACTGCGCGGATTTCCTGACCCTGTTCCGGCTGTCGGACATCAACGCCCGCTACGCCCGCCACTTCCTGGGCTGAGCAAACTGAATCGCGCGGCGCGCACGCGTGCGAACGCCGTCGCGTGGCAGGCTGCCGCGCGACGGCGTTCGGCTATTCGGACGATGTCAGCCTATCCGGCCCTGTTAATTTGAACGAGACGCAGTAGCCACCGTGCGGGGGCGCGCACGTTCTGGGCGGGCCGCGCAGACGGCGGCCCGGACGACAGGGCGGCTTGCCTAGTGCTTGCGCCGCCAGTCGAGCAGGTGGTGTTCGGCCATCCAGTGATGGATCATCCCTTCGCCGCCGTGGCTGCGCTTGTATTCGCGCGATTCGAAGTACGACAGGGCGACGAGCACCATCAGGCCGACGAACAGGCCGATCAGGCCAGCGATTTCTTCAGACGACATGGCAGCCTCCTTTCAACGGGCACAGCGCCATGCCTTCATACTAGAACATCCGCGGGACGACCCCTAACCCGGAATTCCGCTAGACTCGGCGCGGTCCTGGCGCGCGATGGGCGCGCCGTTTTCCGGAGCCTTCCCGATGACCCGTTTCATGCTGGCCGTGCTGGCCGCGTCCATTCTTGCCGGCTGTTCCAGCGATCCCCGCCAGGCCCGTCGCGGCCACCCGCCGCAAGATCCGGCCGATTACCAAGGCGTGCCAACCGACATGACGCCGCCGTCGATGCTCGGCGCGCCGGCACCGGCACCCGCGCAATAACGTCCGGCCCGCGCGGCCGTCAGGCTCCGGCCGCGGGAGCGTCGGCGCCAATCCGCCGCACGAGCGCCGGCAGGTAGCGTGCGAGCGTCGCACCGCGCGCGACCATGAACAACAGCAGCGCGAACCACAGCCCGTGATTGCCGAACGGGCCGACGACGGTCAGCGTCGTGGCAATGAAGATCGCGAACGACGCGACCATCGCGCGCATCAGCGATTGCGTCTGCGTCGCGCCGATGAACACGCCGTCGAGCAGGAATCCCCACACGGACACGATCGGCGAGATCGCCGCCCACGGCAGGTATTGCAGCGCGACCGCGCGGATCTCGGCCTGATCGGTCAGTCGCGCGACGATCCATCCGCCGGCCGCCCAGTAGACGAGCGCGAACAGCAGCGCACCGAGCCCGGACCACAACAACGTAACGCGCACGGTCTGCCGGAATGCGGCGCGGTCGCGCGCACCGGCTGCTGCGCCGACGAGCGCCTCGGCCGCATGCGCGAAGCCGTCCAGCCCATACGCCATGAACGTCTGAAAATTCAGCAGCAATGCGTTGGCCGCGAGCGTCGCGTCGCCCTGTTTGGCGCCGAGATGCGCGAACCAGCCGAACGCGCCGAGCAGGCACAGCGTGCGCAGGAAGATGTCGCGATTGAGCACGATCAGCCGCTTGAGCGCCGCACGGTCCGCCAGCGCACGCGCGGCGATGGGCGCGAGGCCGCGCGGCCGCAACTGCCACAGCATCCAGGCACCGAGTGCGAAGCCGCATGCGTCGGCGGTCGCGGTCGCCGCACCGATCCCGGCAATGCCCCAGCCGAAGCCGTACACGTACAGCAGTACGGCACCGATGTTCACGGCGTTGATGAAGACCTGTGCGACGAGTGCGAGCCGCACGCGCTGCACACCGAGCAGGTAGCCGAGCACGACGTAGTTCGCGAGCGCGAACGGCGCGCTCCAGATCCGCGCGTGGCCGTAGGCCAGCGCGGTTGCGCGGACCGCCTCGCTGCCGCCCAGCGCGGACAGTGCGAACGACAGCAGCGGCACCTGTAGCGCGAGCACCGCGGCGCCGAGCGCGAACGCGACGATCAGCGCGCGCAGCACGTTCAGGCGGATGCCGGCGGCGTCGCCGGCGCCGTGCGCCTGGGCGACGAGGCCGGTCGTGCCCATGCGCAGGAAGCCGAAGCCCCAGAACACGAAATTGAAGAACAGTCCGCCGAGCGCGACGCCGCCGAGATACTGCGCGCCGTCGAGGTGGCCGGCGACGGCCGTGTCCACCGCGCCGAGGATCGGCTGGGTCAGGTTCGCCACGACGATCGGGAACGCGAGCGCGAGGACGCGCCGGTGCGAGACGGCGGCCGACCCGGTGCCGGCAGCGTGCGGTAATGCGGATTCGGACATGGGACGCGTCAGGCGCGTTCCTGCACGCAGACCCACGGCGACACGACGACCGCCCACAGCTCCGGATTGCGCGCCGCGAAGTCGGCGGCCGTTTCCGCCGACATGCGCGCGACGAGGCCGGACGACAGCCAGCGCGTGACCTGTTGCGCATCGTCGCCGGCAATCGCTTCCGCGACGCTGACGAGATCGATATCGCGCGCGACCGACAACAGCTTGCCCTGCGCGAAGAAGCGCTCGAGATCGCACCAGTCGATCTTGGCGGTTTCGCCGAGGAGTTTGGCGTAGAGCGGGCTGTGCGACGCGCCCGCGGCGGATTCGTGTTGGTGGGAGGACATCGTTGTGCGTTGGAAAGACAGCGTGGCGCCACTATAAACCATCCGGGCGACCGGCCGGCCGCCCGGCGCGGCCCACCCGGTTCACGCGTCGCGCAGCGCGCGGCGCACGATCTTGCCGGTCGCCGTCATCGGCAGGCTGTCGACGAACGCGATCGCGCGCGGGTACTCGTGCGCGGCCAGGCGCGTGCGCACGTGCGCCTGCAGCGCCTGGACGAGCGCGTCGTCGCCGACATGGCCGGGGTTCAGCACGACGAACGCCTTGACGATCTCGGTTCGCGTCGGGTCGGGCACGCCGACGACGGCCGCCATCCGCACCGCCGGATGCGTGAGCAGGCAGTCCTCGATCGGCCCCGGGCCGATCCGGTAGCCGGCGCTCGTGATCACGTCGTCATCACGGCCGACGAAGCGCACGAACCCGTCGGCGTCGATCGTGCCGGTGTCGCCGGTGAGCAGATAGTCGCCCGCGAACTTGTCGCGCGTCGCGGCGGGATTGCGCCAGTATTCGATGAACATCACCGGGTCGGGGCGGCGCACCGCGATGCGTCCCTCGATGCCGGGCGGCAGCGGCGTGCCGTGCTCGTCGACGATCGCGACCGTATGGCCGGGCACGGCCTTGCCGATCGCACCGGGCTGCGCGTCGAACAGTGCGGCGCACGACGACAGCACCATGTTGCATTCGGTCTGTCCGTAGAACTCGTTGATCGTCACGCCGAGCGCGTCGCGTCCCCAGGCCGTCAGCTCGGTGCCGAGCGATTCTCCGCCGCTCGCGACCGATTTCAGCGCCAGCGTGTAGCGCTCGCGCGGCGCGGGCACCGTGCGCATCAGCTTCAGCGCGGTGGGCGGCAGGAACGCGTGGGTCACGCCGTGCCGCGCCATCAGCGCGAACGCGGCCTCGCCGTCGAACTTCTCGAAGCGGCGCGCGAGCACGGGCACGCCGTGATGCCATGACGGCAGCAGCACGTCGAGCAGGCCGCCGATCCAGGCCCAGTCGGCGGGCGTCCAGAACAGGCGCGCGTCGCGCGGGAAGCATTGCTGCGACATCTCGACGCCCGGCAGGTGGCCCAGCAGCACGCGATGGGCGTGCAGCGCGCCTTTCGGCTTGCCGGTCGTGCCGGACGTATAGATGATCACCGCAGGATCGTCGGCGGCGGTGTCAGCCGGCACGAAATCCGGCGATTCGGCCGCGAGGGCGGCGTCGTAGCGCAGCACGCCCGGCGCGTCGGGCACGTCGTCGCCGATGCAGTAGCACGTGCGCAGCGTCGGCAGTTGCGCGCGCAGCGGCGCGATCTTCGCATAGCCGGCCGCGTCGGTGACGAGCGCGGCGGCTTCGCTGTTCGCGAGCCGGTATTCGAGCGCGTCGGTGCCGAACAGCGTGAACAGCGGCACCGCGATCGCGCCGAGCTTGTACGCGGCGAGATGGGCAATCGCCGTTTCGGGGCCCTGCGCGAGGAAGATGGCGATCCGGTCGCCGCGTTGCAGGCCCGCACGCGCAAAGCTGTTCGCGAGCCGGTTAGAAGCATTCCTCAGGTCGTCGAATGTGATGCGCGACACGTCGCCTTGCGACGTTTCGTGGATCAGCGCGAGCCGTCCGCGCCCGTCGGCCCACTTGTCGCAGACGTCCACCGCGATGTTGTAGCGGGCCGGAATCGCCCACCGGAAGCGGGAGAGCAGGTCGTCGTAGCGTTCGGCGGCGGGCAGCATCGCGGGTCTCCTTGATGTCGATCGACGGATCCGGTCGATGGTTTACATCAACATTTCACGCGACCGAAACCACAATGGCGTGTGAGAGATAGGGAATGTTCGGACTCGTGCAACGGGTGCGACTCAGTGCACGATTCCGCAATGACGCATAAGATCACGACAAAACAGTGATGTGACCATGGATTTGCTTTTGATAGCTGCGGGGTTCAGCCTGTTCGGAATCGGGGCGCTGGTGGTGTTTGCCAGCCGCGTCGATCCGTTGTCCGGCCGTTTCACCGGCCGTCTGCGCAAGCGCTGACACAACCTTCCCGATTTCCTTCGCGACGACATGCGATGCATGCCGGCATCGCGTGTCGTCTTGTCGATGCCGGGCGCGTTCAGCGCGCCGGCAGGTAGCGTGCCGGATCGATCGAGCGGCCGCCGTAACGCAGCTCGAAATGCAGCGCGACGCGATCGGTGTCGCTGTTGCCCATCTCCGCGATCGTCTGCCCCTGCGTGACCGACTGACCTTCCTTCACGAGCAGCGCACGATTGTGTGCGTACGCCGTCAGGTAATCGGCGTTGTGCTTGAGGATGATCAGGTTGCCGTAGCCGCGCAATCCGTTACCCGCATAGACGACCGTGCCCGGCGCGGCAGCCAGCACCGGTGAGCCTGCGGCGTTCGCGATATCGATGCCCTTGGATTTCGAACCGTCGAACGTGCGCACCACGTTGCCGGCGGCCGGCCAGATCAGCGCGATGCTCGTGGCCGGCTTGACGGCCGATTCGACCGGCGCGGAAGGCGCAGGGCGACTGCGGCCCGCGCTGCCGGTGCCGGTGGTCGACGCGGTCGTGGTGCCGGGCGGCGGCGCGACGCGCAACACCTGGCCGACCTCGATCGCATCGGGGTTCGTGATCTGGTTCCAGCGCACGACGTTCGCCATCGACGTGCGATTCTCGCGCGCGATCTTGTAGAGCGTGTCGCCGCGCTCGACGCGGTAGTAACCCGGGCCGACGGGCGCGGAGCCGCACGCGACGAGCAGTGCGGCGCAGGCGGCCGCAAAGAGTCGCTTCGTTGTTGTTCCGAACATTGAACCTCGCAAAACCCTGCCGCGCGACGCGGCAGGCAATACAAAACGTCAGATTTTAACGGGTTCGACCCGAGCGCCGCAGTTTCGCGCCCATCGCGCGCCGTTTCGGGCGCGCGATCGCATCAGCCCGCGAGCGGCAGCACGCGGATGCGCAGCGTGGCCGTTTCGGTCGCGCCCGGCGCGAGCATACGCAGCCCGAGACCGTTGTGGATCGCGTCCGGCAGGCCGAGCCACGGTTCGACGCAGTAGAAGTCCGATTCCGGCTTTTCGGTCCAGGTCGTGACCGCGTACCACGGGATCGAGCCCGGTACGTTGAGCGCGATCTCGATCGTGCGGCGGCGGCCCGGCATCACGATGCGCACCGGGGTGGACGGCGCGCCGTCGAGGCAGTGGAAGCGGTCGAGGATGTCCGGATCATCGAGCGTGTAACGTGCGTCGCCGCGTTCGGGCGCGCTGATAGAGCCGTCGGCGTTCTGTGCGCAGCGGCGCGTGGGCGGTAGCTCGAGCGTGGTTTGCGCGCGTTCGCCGTGCGGCAGCGCGAAATAGAAATGGTGGCCCGCGTAGTAGGGCAGCGGCGTGTCGCCGCGGTTCGTCGTGGTGAGCGCGACCTCCAGCGTGTGTGCGTCGGCGAGCCGATAGGTCGTGTCGAAGCGGAAATCGAACGGGTAGCTCGCGTGCAGCGCTTCGTCGCTTTCCAGCGTCATCGTGAGTGCGGCGCCGTCGGCCGACGGGTGTGCCGCGAACGGCAGGTCGCGCGCGAAACCGTGCATCGGCAGGTCGCGGACCACGCCGGCGGCATCGCGCCAGCGGCCCAGTTCGCCGTCGACACGATGGCGGCCGAGGAACGGGAACAGCAGCGGATTGCCGCCGCGCACGCGCGCGAGGTTGCTCCAGTCGGCCGTTTCCGGCCAGAAGATGATCGGCTCGCCGCCGACGTGCCACGACAGCAGGCGGCCGCCGAATTGCGGGGCGACCCGAACAAGCGACGGGCCGGCGTGAAGTTCGTGAATGTCGTGCTGCTGGAAGATCGGCATGGCGAATCGGTATGAACGGGGTGGGCGGGGTGCGCGATGGCGCGCTCCATTATCGGGCCGCGAGGCGGTCGGGGAAAACCCTTCTCGGGAAATCGCGAGTTTTTCAGATTGTCAGCTGTCGGGATAATGCCTCTAAACCGGTGAGGTTGCCGGGTCATGACACTTCGAGGAGCGGCCATGGATCTGGCAATGGCAATGGGAATCGCACTGTTCGGCATGTTCACCGGCAGCACGGTATTATTTTTCTACCGGCTCGGCCGCTGACGGCAATTTCTGCCGGAATCGAAAGGCCCGCCATGCAAATGGCGGGCTTTTTGCTTTCCGTACGCTTACAAATTGCAAGCGTTTGTGTGCATTGCCGCAATAACCTGCCAAATGCCTTGGCGCGGTAATCCTGGCTGGGCATAATCGGGGCGCGTTTTTTCGGACGCGCACTGCGTCGTCCGCTTTTTCACCCGATTGCTCATCACTAAAAGGACCGACGCGTGAGTCTCTGGTTTCTGGTATTCCTGAGCGTCCTGCAGGGCGTTACCGAACTCTTCCCCGTCAGCAGTCTCGGCCACACGCTGCTCGTGCCAGCGTTGTTCGGCATGCACATCGACAAGCATGCGCCGCAGTTGCTGCCGTTCCTCGTCGCGCTGCACCTCGGCACCGCACTCGCGCTGCTGTGGTATTTCCGTGCGCGCTGGGTCGCGCTGATCAGCGGCTTCTTCGCGCAGCTCGGCGGCCGCAAGAACGACGACGGGCACCTGATGTGGGCGCTCATCATCGGCACGATCCCGACCGGGATCGTCGGCCTGCTGCTCGAGAAGCGCCTCGAGCGCGTGTTCCATGATCTGCGCATCGTCGCGGTCGCGCTGATCATCAACGGCGTGCTGCTGTGGGTCGGCGACCGCATTCAGCGCAGCCGCGCGCACCAGGCGCCCGAGAAGATGACGTTCAAGCAGGCGTTCTTCGTCGGCCTCGCGCAGATCGGCGCGCTGATTCCGGGTTTCTCGCGCAGCGGGCTGACGATGATCGCCGGCAATGTAGCCGGGCTGACGGCGGAGAAGGCGGCGGAGTTTTCATTCCTGCTCGGCACGCCGATCATCTTCGCCGCGGGCGTGCTCGAGTTGCCGAAACTCTTTCATGCGCGCGACCAGCTCATGGACGCGCTGCTCGGTGGCGTGCTGACGGCGATTGCCGCTTATCTGAGCGTGCGGTTTCTGATGCGCTATTTCGAAGGGCGCGGTCGGCTGGCTTCGTTCGGCGTGTATTGCGTGATCGCCGGCGTGTTCTTCCTCGGCTGGTTCATGATGCATCCGCAGCCGGTTTGACGGTTGCGGCGCCGGTCGCGCGTGATATGGCGCGATGATCGGGTATAATTTCGGGCTCGGCATCATGCCGGGCCCGTTTCGTTTCGGGGCTTTGAGTTCGTGGTTGTTGGCTGTGCTCGAAGCTTCGCGCGTCAAATGCGGTCCGGGTTTTTGTGGCCGTGTCTTGTTCCCTCGACCGCCCTTAGCTCAGTTGGATAGAGCAACGGCCTTCTAAGCCGTAGGTCACACGTTCGAATCGTGTAGGGCGGGCCAGTCGAATCACTGAATTACGCCGTTTTGCTCGTGCTCGATTTTCTGTTTGAGCCACTTGTGTAGGCATTTTGTTGTAGCGTCGTGCCCGTGCTGGCAACGTTTTGCTCCGTGTTGGCTGCACACCGCTACACCAACTGCGCGGCCCTTGTCACAGCGACTTCGGGGATGGCTCTCGTTGGAGCTAGCGAACTCGAACGAGCGGCGCGGGAGGCTCAGGCCCATTCGCAAGCATTCGGACTGACGTTTCCGACATACAATCTTCAACGAAGGTATCCCGCCGAACTGGCGCAATCGCGCAGGCCTTCTCTTTGGGATCGAAGTAGACCAATCTCCAAATAACGTCGTCATCGAAGTCCAAGTAGAAATCCGCGTTAGCCTCGCTCCAATTCTTCAGAAACTGCCCGCGCGCTCACCAGTGCAAGGCATAAGCCAACGGGTCGGCTTGAACGAGGCTGCTCAGACCAAGTTTCTGCCCATGCTCACCGTCTAGCAACCATACAAGTCCACGTGGATGGACCGACGGATTGGCGTGCGTCAGCAGACGCTATCGGTGACATGGAACCTGGTTGGCTACATCGATGAGATATAACGCAACGCCGCCCGGACCGAACGGATATTGCTCATGAAACACAGAATTCAGTACGCGATTTCTACTGCACTGCTTGCCTTGGCGAGCCATTGCTTTGCTGTTGATGCGATCGACGGCGACGCGGCGAATCTCCTGGCGTCGTATTCCGCTAATCCCGGGGCTGGCGGCCCCGTGGGCTACCATGACCTTATCATGGGGAACAGTTACCACATGTATTTCACATTTCGGAGCGATGTGCCGAGTGCAAGCTATCGTAGGTGGACCGAAGACAAGCTGCGCCGCGAATTTCTTCCCCAGCTAGATCGCTACGCCTGCTCGGACACGCTCACCGCGGCACCTGGCGATGACTTGGCTTGGCCGGAATATCGCCGGAAGGGCGGCAACGTGGTCGTGCATATCCGTAGCCTTGCCGATCTTGATTATTCGATGGACGTTTCATTTCCTGGCCACCAGGATTTGTGTCACTAATCGCTGACCAGCAGTCGTCTCTTTTTTTGGGAGCTGTCTCGCATCCGCGGAGAGGCTGCCGAATGGGCACGCCAACAGAGACAGTACTCAGATGAAACGCTATGTGATCCTAACGGACGACAAGGCAACATCCGCCGGTACGGTACAGGCTAAGGCCACGCTCTGCAGTGGAGCAATGTCCACGTTGCACATGAGAAAGATGACGTTGTGTGCCAGCCTGCCATTCGACCGGACCGCCGGGTCAGTGCGGCGACAACATGCTCGCCACGCAACGAGCCGTCGACTTCAATGAACAGGCATTCCCGCGTGTAGTTGTCCACGATCGTGAGCGTAGCGAGAACGCAATTCATCGATCAACATGCGCCGACGCAACGTCGCGATCAAACCAGCCGATCACACAGCACGCCAACCGAGCGCAACGCCGCCTGATTTCACAGACCCTTCGCATGGTTCGTCCCTGCAGCAGTCCTGCCGAATTTCCGGCGAGGCCGTCGCACATCCATTCCCGGGAGAACATCATGCGATATCCGTTGCAGTACTCCGACGCACGCGCGTTTCCGCCGCATCCATCCGACCTCGACCCCGCCCCCGACGCACCGGCGCCACAGCCGGACATCGAGGAGGTGTGAGCCATGAGCAACGAAGCACTTGACCCGCTGCTGCGGCAGTTCGCGGAAAAGCGATTGGGGCGGCCACTCGAGCCGGGCGAAGAACAGGCACTGCTGGAGCGGCTGCCGAGCAGGCACGCCAACCGGCCGGCGCCAACCGCCGGCACGGCCGCCACGCAGGCGTACGCCGCGAACCCGCCGCAGCCACAGCCACAGCCGAAAACCCGGCAGGAGGCGCGCGAGCAGATCAAGCATTTCCTGCAGCTCAACCAGCAAAAGGCGTACGAGAAGATGCGCGGCATCCTGCAGACGATCGACGCGCAGAACGAGACGACCCTCGGCATGCTGGCGTCGGAACAGCGGAAGGTGTCCGGGGTACTCGACGCGCACGAGCCGCCGGCCGACGCTCAGGCATCCGGCGCGGCCGACATCCAGGACAGCACGCGCGAGGCAATGGCGATGATCGGCGAACAGCTGACGGGCCTCATCCGGCAGGAAATCGATGCGTGCTTCCGGCAATACGTCGATTTGCTCACCGGCCGGCTCGATGCGATATACGACCGCCTCCAAAGCATCGGCGCCGGTCCGACCGAATTGGCCGGATCGACCGCGCCGGATGCCGCCGCCACCGCGGTCGTTCACGACACCCCTGGCCCAGCGTCCATGTAGTAGCACGCGGGTCATGCGGCTGAACGCGAAAGACGGCCGGCCCCGATGTGCGACTTCTCAACTACGTGAACCAAGGAGCAACAAATGACTGAAAAGTGTCAAGTGTGCCAGGTCAATCCCGCGATTACCGACGCGGTCACACAGGTCAACGTCAAGGTGGTCGCCGAAGCGCCGGCAATGGCGATGGGCTCGCTGTACCAGGCCCAAAGTCATTCGCTCAGCATCCTGTTCGAGAACGCGGTGCAACAGCAATCGCAGGCCGCGATCCAGTCGCAGACGTCGACGAACGTGGGGACGATGCAGCTCTACACGATCGGGCCGGAAAGCGCGGGCGCGGCCGCCACGGAAATCGGCTCGAACGGGATCATCTCGCTGCTGGCCGACGTGATCGCGATCGGCAAGGCGGTGGCCCGTCCGTAAGGCCGTCGCAACACCGTGGTTGAGCGGCGGCGCAAGCGATACGAACCGCCAATGCCGCCGCCGCGCCGCGGATCCGCAGCACGGCCGCCGCCATCAGCGCAGCGGTGCCGTGTGGGGTTCCGGAGCAACTGACAGAACTGACAGAACGGGCAGAGCCGATTCGATGCGGCGCCCAATCGCAAACCAGGAGAAACTCGATGGGAAACGAAAACGATCCGACCACCGGCGACCCGGCAGACGCCTGCGACTGCAAGACCTGCGCGGTCAATGCCGCGATCACCGACGCGGTCACGCAGACCAACGTCAAGGTGGTGGGCGAAGCGCCCGCGATGGCGACGGGCTCGCTGTACCAGGCCCAGAGCCATTCGCTCAGCGTGCTGTTCGAAAACGCCGTGCAACAGCAGTCGCAGTCCGCAGTGCAACTGCCGACGTCGACGAACGTGGGGACGATGCAGCTCTACACGCTCGGGCCGGCGAGCGCGGGCGCCGCCGCGACGGAAATCGGCTCGAGCGGCGTGCTTGCCGTGCTGGCTGACGTACTCGCGATCGGCAAGGCGCTCGCCTGACGCGCAACCCGGCGTTGACGCCTGGCGGCAGCCGCGGTGGCTGCCGCCAGGCACCCGACGTCGTGCCGACGCCCGCGAAGGCCGCCGCCCGCGCCGCATCGACGGCCGCGCGGCGCACTTCGCCGACCGACCCACTCATGCTTTCGCCGTGACCGCGTCGACTGCGCCGCTGCGGCGAGCAACAACAGGAGTAACGACATGCCGGAACAGGCCTCCGCTGCGATTGCCGATGCAGTCACGCAAGCCAACGTCAAGGTGGTGGGCGAAGCGCCCGCCGTGGCCTTGGGCACGCTCATGCAGTCGAACAGCCATGCGTCCGCGATCCTGCTTCACAACGCGGTGCAGATGCAGGCGAACCAGGCGGCGTCCAACCTCGCCGCCACGACCGTCGGCATCATGCAGCTCTATGCCGGCTCGCCGGTGGCGGCGGCTGCCGCGGCACGATCGTCGAACGACAGCTTCGTGTCGCAACTGGCCGCCGTCGCGCAGTTGATGAACGCGATCGGTCACTGGCGCAGCTGATCTGCACCGCGCGCCGCACAACTCGGCGCGCAACCTCCTCGCGCCGCGGCGCCGCATATTCGTGCGCGCCGCGGCATCAATTGGCGTCGGCGATATACCGGAGCCGCTCCGGTTTCTCGATCGTCACACCGTGTTCGTGAAGCCGGATCAGGCCGTCGCGCTGCATCTTCTGCAGCGTGCCGTTCAGTCGCGGACGGCTGACGTTGAGCATCGCGGCCAGGATGCTCTGGTTCTCCGGCAGCGGCACCTCGAGGTCGTTCCCTTGCATGCGATTCAACAGATGGCGCGCAAGCCTTGCTTCGAGCCGGTACAGGCACGCCGACTCGACGAAGTCGCTCAGCTGGTGGATGTGCAGGCACAGCTGCTCGTAGATGCGCTCCATGAAATCAGCGTTGGCCCGCAGCGGTGCGAAGTGCTGGCGATGCAGCAGCGAAATGCGGCAGTCGTGGCTCAACTGCGCGGTGAAGCTGCGCCGGTGCGCGCGAAGGAGGGTGCTTTCACCGATGAGTTCGCCCGGCACCGAATGCCCGAGAATGATTTCGCGTCCGCCGGGTTCGTGCAGTGTCTTGTACACGCGGCCGCGGTGTACGAAGGCGACGAAATCTTCCGGATCGCCCTTGAAGAACAACATTCGGTTGCCGTGCTCGGGCCAGGGCATGAGATGCCGTTCGACGTGAGCGAGCAGGCTTTCCGGAAGATCGGTGAGTACCGGTATGTTGCGCAGCGTTTGAGCGTTAGCAAGGGCAGGCATGTTTTCCGTGCGAGGTTATTTGACGATGCGGCCACCTAGCGGAAAACGCTGCTGCTGGTACTGCGTGAAAAAAATAATTAAGAAACCGAAATAATCGGCGAGCAGTCCGAAAGGGACGGCACTTTGGCGGCAAGGACGCGCGGTCGACCGACATGGATAGCGGCGTACCGGCGCGCGAACGCGTCGCGGCGGTAGTCGTTCTTTTTTCATCGCAATGCCGTTATTTACGCCCGGCGGAGTACCTGATACGACGGAACGGGCTACGCCCGTGGGTCAAAAATTTCCATTCATAATAATCAAGAAAATTCACAAAAACGATTATCTCAATAACGGTGTTACGCGGGTAACAGCGCCATTCTCGGCATCAAATCGATTCTGTGTTTTCCATAAAAACGGAGGGCACGGAATGACAACCTCGAACCCGCACGCTGCCCCGCCGGCCGCGTTACAGGCGCAGCAGCTCGATCGTACGTGGCGTGAAATGCAAGGGAAATTGCGGCGGCGCGCGCGCCTCTTGTGCAAGGGGGATATTTACCGTGCCGACGAACTGCTTTCGGATACCGCACTGAAGGTTCACATTTACCTGCAGCGTTCGCCCGAGCGCGTTCGGAACCTGGCCGGTTTTCTCTTTCTGGCGCTGAACCACGCGTTCCTCTCGGGCGCGCGCCAGCGTCAGCGCGAAAACGGCATGCTCGAATACGACTCGAGCTGGGACGACGATCACATCGCCGAACTGGCGGGCCACACACCGTCGATGGAGCAGCAGTTGCTGCTCCGACAGCAACTGCTGCGCCTCGATCAGGCGCTGTCGCTGCTCCCGCAGCAACAGCAGATGCTGTTCACGCTGAAGTTCGAGGAGGACATGCCCTATCCGCATATCGCGGCGACGCTCGGCATCAACGAGCCGCTTGCCAGAAAGCGCGTCGAGCTGCTGCGCAAGAAATTGCGCGACGGACTCGCTTGAGCGCGTTCACGAATGCGGGGACGCAGCGTTCCTAACGGCATACGCGGTGTCGATGGCCTGCCGGCCCGCCCGTTCCTTCAACCGCATGCCGGAGCCGAGATTCGAGGAGGCCTCGTGGCAGACAAAGTCAATGAGCAGGTTACCGACGCACTGACGCAGACCAATGTGAACGTCGTGGCCGGATCCCCGGCCCAGGCGCTGGGCACGCTTTACCAGATGTTCAGCCAGGCCGTCGGCATCTCCGCACAGAACATGACGCAGCAGCAGGCGGCGCTGAACCAGATTTCGAACGCCGTCGTGTCGAAAGCGGTGGCGATGATCCTGTCCGTCGAAGCATCGCCGAAGGCGGCATCGGGCGGCGCTTCGGGCGGCACGCCGCATGTCGCAACGGGCGGGCCGCAGACGGGTTCCACGCATTAGCACGCGCTGACTCTCGGGATACCTGAACCATGAATATGAAAGGCCTTTTGGGCGGGCGCGGCGACGACGCGCCGCAGACGCCGCGCGATGTCGAAGACGCCGCAGCCGAAGCCACGACGCCAGCCGATGTCGCGCCGGCCGCCGCGGCGTCGAAGGTCGGCGCGCGCGCGTGGCCGGTTAACCGGCTGCGCCGGTTCACCGATGCGCTGAAGGCGCCGAACCAGATCGCGGGTGGGGCCGGGCCAGGCGGCTCCGCGTTGCAGACCGTGCAGGCGATCAACGCGGAAGCGGCGTCCTACGCGACGACGCAGATCGCCGTCGGTCCGAACATGTTGATCACGCAGGCGGGCGGCATGGTTGCACAGGCGGCGGCCAACTACTTCGAGGCGTCGACGTCGCTGGCGATCGCGGGCAAGAGCGTGCTGATGAAGGATCTCGCGCAGAAGACCATCGACGAGAACGTGTCCGGGATGGCGATGGATGCGATGGGCCTGCTGTTGACGGACCTGTTCGTCGCGACCGCGGCGCTCGTCGCGGGTGCCGCGGAAGCGATCGAAGGGGAGGCCGCGAGTGTCGCGCTCGACAAGATCGACGAGAGCCTGCAGAAGTATCAGGCGCTGTTGGACAAGAAGGGTGTGTAGTGCGAGCCGATGGCGGCGGACTTCCCTGAGGAAGCAAGACGAAGGGGTGTGGATTTTCAACCTGCCGAACCAATGGCGCAAGCGGAGAAACAATGAGTACACCGACAGATTAAGAAATCGATATCGCGTGCTGCGCCGGGATCGCCTGCACGCATGACGAGGGAGAAGCGACCCCCATCGGCCGCGACAGGCCGATCCATTGTCGCGTCGATGACGAACGTCCCGGGCAATCATGCCCGTGAAAGCAGGTCGATTGACGTCGGTGTGCGCAGCGACAAAGAATCAATCGACACGATCCGCCGGGCCGTCAGGCCGGATGCGGGAAGTGAGCAGCGGGACCGACGCACGTCCGTTTTCCCGAACACGTCGCGGCTCCGCCACCAGCAGTCCCATCGAGTCATGCGAGGAACCCATGCCCTACATCATTCAGAACGTACAAGGTCCCGCGCCGCTGTCGGTTGGCGAGCGCATCTGGGGAGATGCGACGGAAATCGATTTCGGCGCGATGACGAGCTGCATCGCGCTCGTCGAGCAGACGCCGGGCCAACCGGCGTTGGTACGCGGGATCCATCTGTCGATCGTCAGCTCAGACGGCACGCCGGTCTACGATCCGGCGTCGAACGTGGCCGGACAGGTCGGCGCGATCATGCAGCCGAATGGCAACCTGCGTGCGTGCCTCGGGCGCATCGACGTCTGGCAGGCCAGCGAGTCGCAACCGCTGCGGGATTTCTTCGCGGGGCTGATGCAGAGCCTCGACATGACGACCTGGGTTCCGTTGCCGGACGGCAACCTGCGGGTGCGGTTCAACGGCGGTGTGATCCAGTATCGGGAGGGCACCGGCGCGTGGATCGACGTGTAGGCGGCACGATCCGTTGAAGCCGGCACCCGCCACGCGAGTGGGCACCGGCTAATGCCATTCAGGTGATCGTAGCGAAAACGTCAGGAAACGACGTCCGCGAGTCGCACGCTCACGTCTGCGTTCGTAAATCGAATATGCAGGTCATCGGCGTCCACTTCAGACCGGCCGGTGTCCACGGCGTGGGGGCCTGGAATGTCCACATCACGTCTTCCCAAGCACGAACCGTCGGATTTGCTTCCGCGGCTTTGGCCATGCGTTCGGCATCGAACACCGCGTCATCGGTGTCCATCACCATCGTCATGCGCGTGCCGAGGCGGAAAATTTCCATACCGCGTACCCCATGCTCGCGTAGATGCCGTAACACTTCGGGCCATACGGCACGGTGATGCTCCTCATAGCGAGCGATCAGATCCGGATCGTCTTTCAGATCCAGTGCGAGACAGTAACGCATGGTGACCTCATGTTGGAAAGCGCTCGGAGAGCGTGAGTCGTCGACTGCTCAGGATCACCTATCAACGGGTAACGAAATACGTGCCGCACGTTTGCCCGATCGTCGCGGAATGCCGGATAGTACGGTCACGGCCGCTTGTGATCCCGAATGCGGCACCGTCGCGTCGGGTGGCGCACATGCTGCGGCAAGGCGCCGTTGCAGGTCGATGATCGCGGGCAGTTGAAAGTCGTGGACATCGGGCACGGCGCCGCCTTGACGTCGACAGACCTGAGCCGCAATGTCCAGCGCGTGCGAGCGCATGTCGATCAGGAGCGAGAGCGCCTCATCGAGCAGATCTTGTTGCTGCGCCGATAGCCGCAATTCGCTTGTGCGATCGCGCGGCGCCGATTCGGGCGGGTTCATGTCCATGGGTGACGATTTCCGGAGATGAGTGGGAGCAGGGCGGAATATCACATGATCGGGCCGCGCAGCCACGGCACGAACTCGCGGTCGCCCATGCCGTTCTGCTCGCTGCAGGTGCGTGCGCCCGACGCGACGTCCAGCATCAATCGGAACAGTTGCGCACCTGCCTGCCCGACGGAAAGCGAGCCGTCGACGATCGCGCCGCCATTGAAATCCATATCCGAGCGCATTCGCTCGAACAGTCCGGTGGTCGTTGCCAGCTTGATGGTGGGAACCGGCTTGGAGCCAAACACTGAGCCGCGCCCCGTCGTAAAGCACACCAGATTGGCGCCTCCGGCGATCTGTCCGGTGGCGGATACCGGGTCATAGCCGGGCGTGTCCATGAAGACCAGGCCCGATTCAGATACACGGTCGGCATAGTCATAGACGGCGTTAAGCGTGCTGCTGCCGCCTTTCGAAACCGCGCCCAGCGACTTTTCGAGAATGGTCGTGATGCCGCCGGCCTTGTTGCCGGGCGAAGGGTTGTTGTTCATGTCGCCGCCCGATTCGCCCGCATACCGTTCCCACCAGCGCAGCTTGTCGAGGAGCCGCTCGGCTACGACGTTAGACGCGCGTGCGGTCAGCAAATGTTCGGCGCCGTAGATCTCCGGTGTCTCGGAAAGGATGGCGGTGCCACCGTGGCGAACGAGCAGATCAACGGCTGCCCCGAGCGCGGGATTCGCGGTGATCCCCGAGTAGCCGTCGGAGCCGCCGCATTGCAGGCCCACCTTCAGCCGCGCGGCGGGAACTTCGGTACGCCGCATGCGATCGGCCACCGTCAGCATTTCCCGCACAATCGCGATGCCGCGCGCCACGGTTTCACGCACGCCGCCTTCATCCTGGACGACAAGGGTCCTGACCGGGGCAGCGTGCGTTGTTTCAACGGACGTTGCAAGCTCACCGACCTGATTCACTTCGCAACCGAGGCCCACGAGCAGCACGGCCGCGAAGTTCGGATTGCACGCATAGCCGGTCAGCGTGCGACGAAGTACGGCCACGCCGTCTCCGGTTGCGGACATCCCGCAGCCGCTCTGGTGCGTGATCGCAACCACGCCGTCCACGGATTCGAACGGGGCCATCGCGTCGCCCTTGAAGGCGTCCGCAATCGCATGACAGACGCTGGCGGAACAGTTGACGCTGGCGATGACCCCAATGTAGTTGCGTGTGCCAACCTGTCCGTCCGCGCGCACGAAACCCTGAAACGTTTCCAATCGGTCTGCTGGTGCGAGCGCGTGCCCGGCATCGACGTGCGCGGGACGATGCGCGTGATGCTCGGGCATGCCGACGTTGTGAACGTGAACATGCTCGCCCGGCGCAATATCATTCAGCGCGACACCGATCGTTTGCCGGTACTTGATCACCGGGCTGCCTCGCACGATGCGACGGGTCGCTATCTTGTGACCCGCCGGAATGGACGTCGTAACGGTGGTCGCCAGGCCGCTCACTTCAATTGTCGTGCCGGCCTCAAGCGTTCTCAATGCCACCGCTACGTTGTCGTCGCCATGAAGCATGACGACCATCCGATCATTCATGATGCATTTGCCTCTTTGGTTGAGGGTGTCACGCCATGCCGCGCGAGCGTATCGCGCAGCCGCGTCTGATCAGGCGCGACCCCGAGCGAATCGGCCAGTTCGATCAGCGGCAGAATCCGCCGCCGGACTTTTTCTACATGGTTGCCGGCAATGTCCGCGATGTGATGGTCGAGATACGGATTGAGAAACCGCTCGCGCACGTTTGCAACGTACTGACCTGCGCGAACGCGCATTCCGAGCGCATCGAAGACGGGCAAGACTTCCTCGCCCCAGACGGCCTCGATGCCCTCGCGCAGCGTCGTGTCGTTCATCGCGTCGAACACGGTCTGCGCGCTGCTGCGGCGCTGCACGAGCCACTGGTCGGCGAGCCAGGTATGCCCGACGTTCAGAAAGAACAGCTTGAGCCGCTCATGGCTAAGCAGGTCGTCGGTCACGACGATATGTTCGTGCGTGCACGGCAGCTCCATGCCCGGATGTCGTTCGATGGCCCAGAGCGCGTAGGGCTCGGCCACGGCGCCCACCGGTTCGATCGGTTCGGACACGATCCGGTCGACCAGTGAGTTGACCCAGATGCATCGTTGCGACAGGTACGTGACGAAGGGCGCGGGCAGCGCCCATTGTTCAGCGAGGCCGATGACCAGCGCGCGTAGCGTGTCGCCATTGCGTGCGACGAGTTCGCACGGAAAGATCGACACGCCCGCACCGGGCCGTGCGCGCCAACGTGCATGCAGCAGCGTGAGCAGCTTGGCGGGGAAGCTGTGCGGGACATGACTCTCCCGCGCGAGCAGGGCCGGCGAATCGCGCTCGTCGAGACGATAGCCGGCGTCGCCGGTGTTCGACACAATCACGCGAACGTCATGCGCCATCGCATGCCGGATCATCGCCCAGTCGCGATCGGCGATCCACGCGGCGCGCACGGCGCGGCAGTGGACGACCGTATCCACGATCGCACCGTGTTCCCTGCCGCGGATCTTCACCGGATAACTGCCTGACTGGGCCAAAGCGGCGATGCGCGCATGGCTTGCCGGGTTGTCGGTGGTCTGCACCACGCGGATCCCGCCGATCGCGTCGCCGCGCTCCAGCGCCTGGGATACGAACAGCGCGACATGGGCCTGGAGAAACCGGCTGGTGCCAAACTGAAGAATCGGTTCACTCATCTCGAACGGTTCCCGCGAATTCGGTCAGCACTCGACCAGCGCCTTGACGACGGTCTGCCCGGGTTCCATCAGTTTCGGGAACTCGACGGGTACGTCCGACAGGCTCATCCGATGCGTATTGAGCGCCTTGTCCGGAATGTGGCCGGCGCGCATCGCGTCGAGGACCGTCTCGAAGTCTTCGGCGGTGGCGTTGCGGCTGCCGAGCAGGGTCGCTTCGCGCTTGTGAAACTCCGGATCGGAGAACGTAATCTCGCCCGGGACAATCGAAATCAGCACGTACTTGCCGCCGTGGGCAATGAACTCGAAACCGCGATTCATGGCCTTGACGTTACCCGTCGCATCGAACACCACGTCGAAGAACTCGCCGTTGGTCATCGTCGACAATTCGTCGACGTCGTTCGGCCCGGTCTGCACCGTCGAAACGGCGAAGTGCTCGCGGCAGAACGCAAGGCGATCGGCGCGTGTGTCCAGACAGGTGACGTGTGCGCCTCTCAGCTTGGCGAACAGCATCGCCGCCATGCCGATCGGCCCCGCACCCACCACGAGGATCCTTTGGCCTGCGGACACGGCAGCACGCCGCACCGCGTGCGCGCCGATGGCCAGGAATTCGATCATTGCCGCCTGGTCCAGCGTGACCCCTTCGGCCTTGTGCACGAACTGCGCGGGCACCGACAGATATTCGGTCAATGCGCCGTCACGATGCACGCCGAGCACCTTGATGTTGACGCAGCAGTTGGTCTTGCCCTGTCGGCACGCGATGCACTGTCCGCACGACAGGTAGGGCATCACGTAGACCGCGTCTCCAGGCGCGACATGCGCGCCGGGATCGGCCTCGGCCACGATGGCGGACAGTTCATGGCCCATGACGCGCGGATATTGCAGGTAGGGTTGATTGCCCGAATAGATGTGCATGTCCGTGCCGCAAATACCGACTCGCTGCACGCGCAACAATATCTCGCCATCGGCGCGGGAAGGCGGAGCGCGATCTTCGTGGCGCAGTACGCCGGGCGATTCGCAAATGATGCTGAGCATGGTGACGTCCTCGTTATTGAGCGTGTTGATCGCCGGACGGCTGATCGATTCTGTAGAAGTGGCATGCATTGCCGCCGAAAACGCGCGCACGGGCGTCGGGCCCGAGGAAGCGGTCGCAGCATTGTTCGCACCACGCGAGCCAGGCCCCGTAGTCACCAAAATGGCCGGCAAGCCGGGAGACGGGCCAGTCGCGGCCCCAGATCAGCCGGGACGCGCCGAACCACTCGCAGACGGCGCGCACGTACGGCTCGACACGGAGAAGATCGGGATGCGGGCCGGCCTCCTTCCACAGTCCGGAGAGCTTGCAGTGCACGTTCGGATGCGCGGCGAGTTCGCTCATCGCGACGTGCCACGCTTCACTTCGGCCCGATGCGATCGGCGGCTTGGCAGCGTGATCGATGACGATGCGCAGGCGAGGGTAGCGGCGCGCGAACGCAAGCAGCGCGGGCAGATGGCGTGGCGTGACGAGTGCGTCGAACGCGAGGTCGTGCGCGAGCATGGCGTCGATGGCCGGCTCGAGAACCGGATCGTCGATCCAGTCGTCATCGGCAAGATCCTGCAGCATCGGACGAATGCCACGGAATTTCGGCTCACGGGCGAGCGACTCGATATCGGCCGGCGCATCCGTCGATTTGAGGTCCACCCATCCGACGACAGCCGACACGAAGCTCGTCCGGGATGCAACGTCGAGCAGATAGCGCGTGTCTTCCTCAGTCGGTAGCGACTGGACAAGGACGGTCCGCTGCACACCGGACCGCGCAAGCAGCGGTTCGAGATCCTGCGGACTGAAGTCCCGATAGATGGCATCCAGCGTTTGCGGGGGCCAATAACCGTCGCGACTGGCCATCTGCCAGAAGTGCTGATGAGCGTCGATCGGGAACATCACGCGCACACCTCCGGAACCGGCGCGGCTGCGGCGATCAGCCCATCGCGTTGCAACGCAGTCCAGAGTTCCGGCGGGAGCGGCGTGTCGAGCCAGGCGATGTTATTCTGCAACTGCTCGATACTGCGCGCCCCGACCACGCAGGACACGACGGCGGGGTGCGCCAGCGGAAACTGAAGTGCAGCCGCGGCAAGCGGCACGCCGAAGCCGGCGCATACCTCGGCGAGACGCGCGACCTTTCGGATCACTTCGGCCGGCGCATCCGCATAGTTGAACTTGCCGTTTCCGACCAGCACGCCCGAGTTGAAGACGCCTCCGGCGACGATCCGGACATCGTTGCGCATGCATCTATCCAGCAAGGGCGCCAGCGCCTCGTGTTCGAGCAGCGTGTAGCGACCCGCGAGGAGGACGACGTCGAGATCCGCTTCCTGCATCGCGTCGACGGCGACTTCCCACTCGTTGACGCCGAGTCCGATGGCGGAAACGGCACGGGCATCGCGCAGCTCGGCGAGCGCCCGGAATCCGCCTGCGCGGGTCAGCTGTTCCCAGTAGTGGGCATGCCGATCGCCGTGCGTGGCGGCGCCGATATCGTGAACATAGAGTATGTCGATCGTCCGCATGCCGAGACGTTGCTGACTATCCTCGTACGAACGCATGATGCCGTCGAACGTGTAGTCGAAGTGAGGCCGGAAGGGCAACGGCTCCGCCCAACCGTCGTCGCCGGCCAGAACCGTATCGTCGGGCCGCATGAGGCGCCCGACCTTGGTGCTCAGTACATAGCGGTCGCGCGCCCGCGCCTGCAGCGATTGTCCGACGCGCCGCTCCGACAGCGTATAGCCGTAGAACGGCGCGGTGTCGAAATAGCGGATGCCGGCATCCCACGCCCAGTCGACGAGCGCATGGGCCTCGGCGGTCGACATCGACTTGTAGAGGCCGCCCAGTTGCGAGCAACCGAAGCCCAGTGTGCTCATGACCAATCCGCTACGGGGTAGCGCGTGCGTTGCAATGGCTTTCATGGCGTGTGTGTGAATGGAGGAGGTGCCGACGGGCGGCCCGGCAGAGCCGCCGCGACGGCGCGTTCGTCAGTACAGGACGTTCTTCGCTGCGGGCGAGTCGAGATTCTGCCTTTCGACCATCAGCACGCCTGTGTCCACCTGCTTGGACACCGGCTTGCGCTCGATCACGTTGACGAGGGTCTCGATGCCCTTGTAGCCCATCTGATACGAGCTCTGAACGGCGATGGCCTGAATCGTGCCGTCTCGAACAAATCCTTGGAGGTCCTGATTGCCGTCGAAGCCGATCGCCACGACCTTGCCGCCTTTGCCCGACTGCTGCAGCGCGCGCCCCATCCCCACGGCGGTCGGTTCGTTGGCGCCGAAAATGCCCTTGAGGTCGGGGTTCGCCGACAGGACGTCGGTCGTCTGGTTCAGCGCATTCGCCATCTGCGACTGCGAATAGAACGGCCCCACCACCTGCAGCTTCGAATGCGCGGCGATGTACTTGCGGAATCCGCCGACGCGGCCGACTTCCGAACCGGCACCCGGCACGTACGACATGACCGCGACCTTGCCGGTCTGCCCGACCCGGTCGATCATCGCCTTCGCGCAGAGCTCACCGGCTTTCGCGTTGTCGGTCGACAGGAACGACTGGTAGTACTGCTTGCCGGCATCGGATACGGTCGAGTCGATCAACACCACCGGAATATGCGCTTCCCATGCTTTCTTCATGGCCGGCACGAGTGCATCCGGATCGGACGGCGCGAGGACGATGCCGGCGACATGCCGGTTCACCGCGTTCTCGACCATGTTGACTTCGTCGGCGATCGCCGATTCCGCGGCGGGGCCCTGGAATGTCATCGTGTATCCCTTCGCATTGGCCATGGCGGCGGTGGCGCCTTTCTGCACGTTCTGCCAGTAGTTGGAATTGGCCGTCTTCACGATCACGGCAATTTCGCCTCCGGCGGCCTGCGCATGCGCGCCGAACATCGCGCACAAGATTGCCGCCGCTGCCAGTACGGATAGTTTTTTCATGTCTCGCTCCTTGTTGGTGGTTGGAACTTCGTCTTGTGATTACAACTTCCGGTTGCGGAGTTGGTCGATCCACACGGTGCCGAGAATGACGACGCCGATGATGATCTGCTGGATGAAGCTCGACACGCCGTTCATGTTCAGGCCGTTGCGCAGCACGCCGATCACGAATGCGCCGATGGCGGTGCCGGAGATCGTGCCGACGCCGCCCATCAGCGACGTGCCGCCAATCACGGCGCTGGCGATGGCGTCGAGTTCGTACATCACGCCTTCGTTCGGCTGGGCCGTGACGAGACGCGACATCAGTACGCAGCCCGTGGCGCCGGCGAGCAATCCGGACAGGACGTAGGTAAACAGCTTGACGCCTTGCACGTTCACGCCGGACAGACGTGCCGCTTCCGCGTTCGATCCGACCGCGTAGATATGGCGGCCCAGTGACGTTCGCGACAGCAGCACCGAGACCGCCACGAACAGGGCCACCATGATGACGACCGGGTACGGAATGCCAGGAAAGATCGTGTCGGGAAAGCCGTCGGCACCGATGTGCGAGATCTTGAAGAGGGCGCCGTTGCCGAGTTCGCCGAACGCGTCGCCGAGCCCCGACACGGGTCGGGCGCCGGTAATCTGCAACGCGAGCCCGCGGGCGACCAGCATCATGCCGAGGGTGGCGATGAACGGCGGCAGCCCCATGTGCGTGACGCAGATCCCGTTGACCCATCCGCATGCAGCGCCGACCAGCATGCCGCCCAGCATCGCGACGGGGACCGGAATGCCGGCCTTGACGAGCAGCGCGGCGGCGACGCCGGCCAGCGCCAGGACCGATCCGACCGACAGATCGATGCCGCCGGTAATGATGACGCACGTCGCGGCCACGCCGAGATACGCGATCGACGTCACCTGAAGCGAGACGGTCATCAGGTTGCCGACGGAGAAGAATGCGGCGCTGGTCAGCGAAAACGCGACGATCAGCACGACCAGGCTGCCCAGCGCGGCAAATTTCTGGATCAGGTCGCGGCGTCGCTGCCGTGCCTGTTTATCGACGGTGGGCGTGCGACCCGATGTGATGTCAAGCATGACTTCTTCCTGATGCATGATGCAAGATCTCCTCCTGATTGGTCTTTCCGGTTTCAAGCACCGCGGTGATACGTCCTTCGTGAAACACGGCAATGCGATCGGTCATGCCGAGCAACTCGGGCAGTTCCGAACTGATCAGGACGACGCCGACGCCGTCCGCCGCGAGGCGGTCCATCAGCCCGTAAATCGCGTATTTCGCGCCGACGTCGATGCCGCGCGTCGGCTCGTCGAAAAAGAGGATGCGCGAGCCGCGGTATAGCCATTTGCTGATGACGATCTTTTGCTGGTTCCCGCCGGACAGGTTCCGCGCGATCTGTGCGACCGTCGGTGTGCGGATGCCCAGTTCGCGCACGTAACGCTCGGCGATAGCCGTTTCCTCGGCGAAACACAGGAAGCCGCGTGACGAGATCGCCGCGACGTTGGCCAGCGTGATGTTTGCGGCGACCGGCATCGCCAGCGCGAGGCCGTCCTTTTTCCGGTCTTCGGACAGGTAGGCAATCCCGTGGCGAATGGCCTCGCGCGGGGAGCCGATCGCGACAGGCGTATCGCCCAGCAGGATGGAGCCGGCATCGGGCCGCTCCGCGCCGAAGATCGCGCGGGCGACTTCGGTGCGTCCCGCACCCATCAGGCCTGCGAAGCCGAGAATTTCGCCCTTGCGAAGTTCGAACGACACGGGGCCGAACGTGCCGGTTCGTTGCAGGTCGCGTACCTTCAGCAGCACATGATCGGTGGGCGTGGATCGACGCGGCGGGTAGGCATCGTCGAGTGGACGGCCCACCATGCGGGCGACGATCTCGTTCACCGACGTCGATGCAAAATCGCTCGTGGCAATGTGGCGCCCGTCGCGCAGCACCGTGACGCGATCCACGATTTCGGCCATCTCGTCGAGTCGATGCGAGATGTAAAGGATGGCGACGCCTTCGCTGCGAAGCTCCTTGATGATGCGAAACAGCTGGACCGTTTCCGATTCGGTCAGCGACGAGGTGGGTTCATCCATGATGAGCACGCGCGCGTCGAGTGACAGCGCCTTCGCAATTTCCACCATCTGCTGCTGCGCAATCGAGAGCGCGCCGACCAGCGTCGTCGGCGACACGTTCAAGCCGATTCGTTGCAGACACAACTGCGCGGCGTGGTTCAGCGTGCGGTAGTCGACGAACGGGCCGCGCTTGGGCTCGCGCGCCAGGTAGATGTTCTCCGCCACCGACAAGTGGGGCACCAGGTTCAGCTCCTGATGAATGATCGCGATGCCTGCGGCTTGTGCGTCGGTGGCGGACGAAAACTGCACGGGCGCCCCGTCGTAGAGGACGACGCCGTCGTCCGCGCGGTATTGCCCGCTGATGATTTTCATCAGCGTCGACTTGCCCGCGCCGTTCTCGCCGCAGACGGCGTGGACTTCTCCGGCCCGGAGATCCAGATCGATGCCGTCGAGCGCCACGACGCCGGGGAAACGCTTGCCCACGCCCTGCAGCTGCAGGATGGTTCGAGCAGTCGGCCCGCCGCGCGAAAGGGGGGGCGATTGCCGCAAGTCGGCAGGGGTCATGCGTGTCTCCGTAGGTCACTGGCGCAGTCGTCGAGCGGCAACTGGCCAGTCCAGTTGCAATGAATTCGAATGTGTGGCGCTCATCTGGTCAAGCCAATTGTGATTATATTGAAGTGACCATACCAATGGTGTTAACCCTCATTTCGGGTAGATCCCATGCTGGTCGGGGGTTTCGTGGCCATGGTAGACTCCGCGTGAACGCGAAGCTCCGGCCATCTCGGTCGACCATTTTTCGGATCATGAAGCAGACAGAACCCAAGCGGCTTTACCAATCCGTGGCCGCGCAAATCCTCGCATTGATCCGTCAGGGCGGCATTCCCGCCGGTGGGCGACTGCCGCCCGAGCGAGAGCTCGCGACGACGCTCGGGGTCTCGCGCCCGTCGTTGCGCGAAGCGTTGATCGCCCTCGAAATCGGCGGGCAGATCGAGATACGTCTGGGCTCCGGGGTCTACGTTCGCGATCCTGGCGAGAGCGACGGTGGCGGGGTGCCCGCGTTGGGAGAGAGCCCATCGGAGCTGATGCAGGCACGCGGTGCCATAGAGGGTTCGGTGATCGTGCTGGCCACGGCGCGATTCTCGGCGGCTACGCTGGACCGATTGCGTCGCACGGTCGAGCGCATGAAGCGGCTCGCCGTCGCGGGAAAATCGCCCGTCGATGCGGACCGGCAGTTTCATATGCTCATTGCGGAGGTGGCAGGCAACTCCGTGTTGAGCCGCTTCGTGGGCGAGTTGTTCGATAGCCGACACGATCCGATTGCCGCCGCGATTCGCGGACATTCGGAAAGCCCGGAAACGTGGGCCGCCGCGGTGCGGGAGCACGAGCAGATCCTGAAGGCGTTGCAAGCGGGCGATCCGATCGCGGCGCAAACCGCGATGCGCGCCCATCTTCAAGCGTCGGAGGAGCGCTGGATCGGCGGCGCATTGCAGCACGGGATGGCGCCCTGACGGCGCCGATACCGGTCCCGCGAAATCCCTGACGCCCGGCCCACGCAGGCATGCGCGACGTGCCGATACGCGTGCATCCATCTCGCGTTCGGCAGTTTCGCGGAATTCCCCTGTCGCCCCCGCAAACCGCCCCGTTCTGACGACAAACCGCAATTCGTCTGATAATACGCACGGCGATCCCACGCGAACGAGCAGTCGCGCGAATCCCGCCGAACCGTTGCACAGGCAACCAGGCGGCAGCATCGCCCCGATTGCGTCGTCACCCGCCGCAATCCGGAAACGAAACGGCGTCAGGCCCACCTGGTCGTTCGGAATGTGCCCAGCGCCGTTCAAATCCCCACACGACGCCCGCGCGACGCGGCGTCGCAACCAGGAGGTGAACGATGATCACGCTGACCGTCAACGGTGGCGAACGGCATTTCGATGGCAATCCCGACATGCCCTTGCTCTGGTATCTGCGCGATGTCCTTGGCCACACGGGCACCAAGTTCGGCTGCGGGATGGCGCTGTGCGGCGCATGCACCGTGCATCTCGACGGCGTCGCGATCCGGTCGTGCATCACCCCCGTTGCGGCCGCCGCGGGCAAGAAGGTGACGACGATCGAGGGCCTGTCGACGGACGTGAACCATCCGCTGCAGCAAGCCTGGCAGGAACTGAACGTCGCGCAATGCGGCTACTGTCAGTCCGGGCAGATCATGCAGGCCGCGTCGCTGCTGAAGACGAATCCCCATCCGAGCGACGCCGACATCGACGACGCGATGTCCGGCAACATCTGCCGCTGCGGTACCTATACGCGCATTCGCGCGGCGATCCGGCTGGCGGTGCGCCGCGGAGGTGCCGCATGAACGCGCCGGAACTCTCCGTCCACAATGAAAGCCGCCGCGCATTGCTGCTCGGCTTCGCATCCGGCGGACTGCTGCTCGCGTTCGGCGTGCCGTCGCTTGCGCGCGCGGCCACGCCCGCGCAGCCGCCGGTCAGCCCGAATCCGCAGTACGGCGGCGCGGGCATGCCGCACGGCTTGCGTGACGATCCGCACCTGTTCGTCGCGATCGCGCCCGACGGCACGGTGACGGTGACCTGCATTCGCTCGGAGATGGGACAAGGCGTGCGCACGAGCGTCGCGCTCGTGGTCGCCGACGAGCTGGGCGCGGACTGGGCACGCGTGAAGGTCGCGCAGGCCGTCGGCGACGAGCCGCGCTACGGCAACCAGAACACCGACGGTTCGCGCAGCCTGCGCCAGAGTTTCGCGGCGCTGCGCCGCGCGGGGGCGGCCGCGCGCACGATGCTCGAGCAGGCCGCGGCGGCAACCTGGGGCGTCGACGTGCGTCAAGTGAAGGCGACGGTGCACGAGGTCGTCGATACGAAAACCGGGCGCAAGCTCGGGTTCGGTGAACTGGCTGCGAAGGCGGCCGCGCTGCCTGTACCCGATACGCAGAGCGTGGCGTTGAAGGCGCCGGCCGAGTTCCGCTATATCGGCAAGGGCGAAACGGCACTGATCGATGGCCGCGACATCGTCGGCGGCCGCGCGCACTACGGGATCGACACGCGGCTCGATGGCATGCTGTACGCGGTCGTCGCGCGTCCGCCGGCCTATGGCGATACGGTCGCGTCGTTCGACGCGTCCGCCGCGGAAAAGCTGCCGGGTGTCGTCAAGGTCGTGCAGCTCGCGTCGACGCCGCTGCCGTCCGGGTTCCAGCCGCTCGGCGGCGTGGCCGTGATCGCACGCGACACGTGGACGGCCATCCAGGCGCGCGCCCGACTGAAGATCGACTGGAAGCACGGGCCGCACGCAGGCTACGATTCGGCGGCCTACCGCAAGACGCTCGAAGCGGCGGCTGCGCAACCGGGCGACGTGATCCGCGACGACGGCGATACGGCCGCGGCGCTCGCGGGCGCCGCGAAGCGGGTGCGTGCGAGGTACTACATTCCGCATCTCGCGCACGCGACGATGGAGCCGCCCGCGGCCGTCGCGCGCGTGGCCGACGGCCGCTGCGAAGTCTGGACCTGCACGCAGGCGCCGCAGACCACGCGCGACGAAATCGCGAAGGCGCTCGCGCTGCCGAGCGAGCGCGTCACGGTCAACGTGACGCTGCTCGGCGGCGGCTTCGGCCGCAAGTCGAAACCGGACTACGTGGTGGAGGCCGCGCTGCTGTCGAAAGCGGTGGGGGCGCCCGTCAAGCTGACGTTCACGCGCGAGGACGACATCGCGCACGACTATTTCCACGCGGTGTCGCTGGAAGCGTTCGACGGCGGCCTCGATGCGGCGGGGAAGGTGGTCGCGTGGCAGCATCGCACGGTCGCGCCGTCGATCCAGTCGACCTTCAGGGCCGGCGTCGTGCACGAGCAGCCGGGCGAGCTCGCGCAAGGTATCGCTGATCTTCCATTCGCAGTCCCGAACGTACGGATCGAGAACCCGGCCGCGCAAGCGCACACGCGGATCGGCTGGTTCCGTTCGGTGTACAACATTCCGCACGCGTTCGGGATCCAGAGCTTCGTGTCGGAACTCGCGCACGCGGCGGGCCGCGACCCGAAGGATTTCCTGCTCGACCTGATCGGGCCGGCGCGGCGTTTCGAGCCGCACATCACGGTGAAGAACGTGAACTACGGCGAGGATCCGGCGTTGTATCCGGTCGATACCGGACGGCTGCGGCGCGTGATCGAGACGGTCGCGCGCGAAGCCGGCTGGGGCCGCAAGCTGCCGAAGGGGCACGGGCTGGGGATCGCCGCGCATCGCAGCTTCGTGTCGTACACGGCGGTCGTGTGCGAAGTGCAGGTGGCCGCGGACGGCGCGATTTCGGTGCCGCGCGTCGACATCGCGATCGACTGCGGGCCGCAGGTCAACCCGGAGCGCGTGCGTTCGCAGCTCGAAGGCGCGGTGGTGATGGGGCTCGGCATCGCGCTGCACGGCGAGATCACGTTCAAGGACGGGCAACCGGAGCAGAGCAATTTCAACGGCTTCCAGGTGCTCCGGATGAACGAGGCGCCGCGTGAAATCCGCGTGCATCTGGTCGCGCCGGACGACTATGCGACACCGCTCGGCGGCGTGGGCGAGCCGGGCCTGCCGCCGGTCGCGCCGGCGCTGACCAACGCGATCTTCGCGGCAACCGGCACGCGGATTCGCAGCCTGCCCGTCGCGGATCAGCTCGCGAAGCAAAAGGCGGGTTGATACGCTGCCGCGCGCCGGGCCATGGGCACGGTGCGGCGCGCGCACGGGTTTGCGGCGCCCCCCGGCGCCGCGCACCGATCGAACGCCTGCGCTCGCCGGACGGCGGCGCGAGGCCCGAGCATTGTTGTTTGCGAACGACCGTGCTAAATTCTCCGCCAGCACTTGCAGTCACCGACCCAATCATCCGGTTCCGGCAACCGGCGCCCACGGGCGCGCCGGCGCGCCGCCCGACCGCGAAGCATGGGACCAGAGTGAGCGCTAAAGCGCCAACTCTGGTCGACCGCGAAGCATGGGACCAGAGTAAGCGCTAAAGCGCTAACTCTGGTCGACAGGAGACAGACGTGATGGAGCATGCATCGATCGAGCACCCGCGGATCGACCGGGCCGCGCACGGCCGGGCTGCGCACGGCCGGACCGCGCACGAGCGGCCGTCGACGATGGGGAAAACGCAGGCCACGCGGAGGGCGTCACGATGAGCCTGCTGATGTCGCGACGCGATCTCGCGTTCCTGCTGTACGACTGGCTCGATGCCGACACGCTCGGCGCGCTGCCGCGCTATGCGGAGCACAGCCGCGAGACCTTCGATGCAGTGCTCGATACCAGCGAGCGGATCGCGGCCGACCTGTTCGCGCCGCATGCGGCGCGCGGCGATCGCGAGGAGCCGCGGTTCGACGGCGAGCGCGTGACGCTGATCCCCGAAGTCGAGCCGGCCGTGCGCGCCTTCGCGGCTGCCGGCCTGATCGCCGCGGGCCAGGACGAAGCGTTCGGCGGGATGCGGTTGCCGAAGCTCGTCGAAGCCGCATCGTTCCTGTTCTTCCAGGCCGCGAACATCGCGACCGCCGCGTATCCGTTCCTCACGGTCGCGAACGCCAACTTGCTGCTCGCGCACGGCAGCCCCGCGCAGATCGACGCGTTCGCGCGTCCCGAGCTGGAAGGGCGCTTCTTCGGCACGATGTGCCTGTCGGAGCCGCAGGCCGGCTCGTCGCTGTCCGATATCGTCACGCGCGCGGATTTCGAGTGCGCGTCGCCGCTCGGCCCACGCTATCGGATCACCGGCAACAAGATGTGGATCTCCGGCGGCGAGCACGAGCTGGCGGAGAACATCGTCCATCTCGTGCTCGCGAAGATTCCCGACGAACAGGGCCGGCTTCTGCCCGGCACGCGCGGCATCTCGCTGTTCATCGTCCCCAAGTACCTGCCGACCGACGACGGCGCCGCGCGCGGCGAGCACAACGACGTGGTGCTGGCCGGCCTGAATCACAAGATGGGCTATCGCGGCACGACCAACTGCCTGCTGAACTTCGGCGAAGGCACGCGCCATCGTCCGCAGGGTCGCGCCGGCGCGATCGGCTATCTGGTCGGCGAACCGAATCACGGCCTCGCCTACATGTTCCACATGATGAACGAGGCGCGCATTGGCGTCGGCGCGGGCGCGGTGGCGCTCGGCTACACCGGTTACCTGCACGCGCTCGACTACGCGCGCAACCGGCCGCAGGGGCGTCCGCTTGGACCAGCCGGCAAGGACGCGGCCGCGCCGCAGGCGCCGATCGTCGCGCATCCGGACGTGCGGCGCATGCTGCTCGCGCAGAAGGCGTACGTCGAAGGCGGGCTCGCGCTGATCCTGTATTGCGCGCGGCTCGTCGACGAAGCGCGCGCGCACGGCGATGCGGCGGTGCGCGCCGAGGCCGCGCAACTGCTGGACATCCTGACGCCGATCGCGAAAAGCTGGCCGTCGCAGTGGTGCCTCGCGGCCAACGATCTCGCAATCCAGGTGCATGGCGGCTACGGTTATACGCGCGACTATCCGGTCGAGCGACTGTATCGCGACAACCGCCTGAACCCGATCCACGAAGGCACGCACGGCATCCAGGCGCTCGACCTGCTGGGCCGCAAGGTCGGCCAGGACGACGGTGCGCTGCTGCGCACGCTCGATGCGCGTATCGGCGCGACGGTCCAGCGCGCACGGGCCGTGGACGGCGACGCGCGCTCGCATGCCGACGCGCTCGCGCAGCGCTGGGCGCGGCTCGTTGAGGTCACGCGCGCGCTGGCCGAGCTTGACGATCCGCAGGTCCGGCTCGCGAATGCGAGCGTCTACCTGGAGGCGTTCGGCCATCTGGTCGTCGCGTGGCTGTGGCTCGACGTGACGCTTGCCGCGCACGGGCATGACGGCGATTTCCACGACGGCAAGCGTGCCGCTGCGCGTTACTTCTTTCGCTGGGAGCTGCCGAAGGTGGATGCACAGCTCGATCTGCTGGCGAGCGTCGATATGACGACGCTCGAGATGCGCGACGCGTGGTTCTGAGCGTCGCGGTGAACGGATGACGGTGCCGCGTGCAGGCCGGTGTGCCTGCGCCGCGCGCCGCTCGCGCGGGCGTGTCCCGCTGCCGTATCGATGCGCGGCGACGTCGCGCAAGGAGAGAGGAAAGCATGAAAGCCCTGATGTGTACCGCGTTCGGCCCGATCGACCGCTTGCGTATCGAGGACGTCGCGATTCCCGAACCGGCCGCGGGCCAGGTGCGGATTCGCGTGAAGGCGGCGTCGCTCAATTTCCCCGATGCGCTGATCGTCCAGGGACTGTATCAGGTGAAGCCGGCGCTGCCGTTCTCGCCCGGTGCGGAATTCGCCGGCGTGATCGACGCGGTCGGCGACGGCGTGAGCGCATGGCGGCCGGGCGACGAGGTGGTCGCGTTCACCGGTCACGGCGGCTTCGCCGAGCAGTGCGTGGCCGACGTGCACCAGATCGCGGCGCTGCCGCCGGGGATGACGTTCGAGCAGGGCGCGGCGCTGGTGCTGGCCTACGGAACGTCGCTGCATGCGCTGCAGCAGCGCGCGCGTCTGCAGCAGGGCGAGACGCTGCTGGTGCTGGGTGCGGCGGGCGGCGTCGGGCTGGCGGCGATCGAGATCGCGAAGGCGCTGGGCGCGCGCGTGATTGCGGCCGCGTCGAGCGCGGACAAGCTCGCGCTGTGCCGCGAAGCCGGCGCCGACGACACGATCGACTATGCGACCGAGGACCTGCGGCGCCGCGTCGACGAACTGACCGGCGGCCGCGGCGCGGACGTCGTCTACGATCCGGTCGGCGGCGCGTACAGCGAGGCGGCGCTGCGCGCGACCGCGTGGCGCGGCCGGTTCCTCGTGGTCGGTTTCGCGGCCGGCGAGATTCCGAAGATCGCGCTGAACCTGGCGCTGCTCAAGGAGCGCGATATTCTCGGCGTGTTCTGGGGCGACGCGGTGCGGCGCGATCCCGCGCAGCACGCGGCGAACATGCGCCAGCTTGCGCAATGGTTCGCGGCCGGCAAGGTACGGCCGGCCATCACCGAACGCGTGCCGCTGTCGGCTGCGGCCGACGCGATCGCGCGCATGGCGAACCGGCAGGTCAAGGGCAAGGTCGTGATCCTGCCGGACGCGTGATCACGCTGACACTGGACCCTGCGGCAGCGGCCCGATCGGGCCGCCGCCTTGGGCGCCGAGGTGTCCGTGCATCGCTGCACGTGAGCGCGCCGCGCGAACGGCGACGGCTCGTTCGTCATGTCGATTCCGGTTGGGCCATCCTGCTCTCGACCTGACAAATTCCTGACGATCAAGTTGATATATTGTATCATCTGACGTATTTGCCGCGGGCCGGCCCGGTTTGCCGGGCACGGCCGCCTGCGGCCAAGCCACGCGAAGATCGATACGAATTGACGAAGACCAGGAACAGGGCCGTGCGCCGCGCGCGACGCGATTGCGCATCGGAACGCAACGACGGGGGGCGGCGTGCACGCGCCGCGCGAGGGTGCGCGACGCTACCGGGTTGCGTGATGGCGAGCTCCGGCGCGCTCGCCGCGGAAGGCTGCCCGTGATGTACAGGCTCGATATCGAGCGCGTGAGCTGGTCGCCCGGCGGCGCGCTCGCCGTGCTTGACGCCGTGACGCTCACCGTCGCGGCAGGCGAGTTCGTCGGGCTCGTCGGCCCGAACGGCAGCGGCAAGACGAGCCTGCTGCGCTGCGTGTTCCGTTATGCGCGGCCCGACGCGGGCCGCATCGCGCTCGATGCGCAGGACGTATGGCGAATGCGGCCGCGCGCGCTCGCACAGCGCGTCGCTGTACTCCAGCAGGAGACGCCCGACGACTTCGGGCTGACGGTCGACGAACTGGTCGGTATGGGACGCACGCCGCACCAGCGCGCGTTCGAGGGAGAGAGCGCCGACGATCGCCGGATCGTCGACGCCGCGTTGCGAGACGTCGACCTCATCGAGCGCCGCGCGCAACGTTTCGCGTCGCTGTCGGGTGGGGAAAAGCAGCGCGCGTTGCTGGCGCGCGCGCTTGTTCAGCAGCCCGAACTGCTGCTCCTCGACGAGCCGACCAACCACCTCGATCTCCGTCACCAGCTCGAGCTGCTCGCGCGCGTGCGGCGCCTCGGCATCGCCACGCTCGCGACGATTCATGATCTCAATCTCGCGGCCGCGTACTGCGACCGGCTTCACGTGCTCGCGCACGGGCGCGTCGTCGCGTCCGGCTCGCCGTCCGCCGTGCTGACCGATGCACTGCTGCGCGACGTGTTCGGCGTCGCCGCGCTCGTCGATCGTCATCCGGTCACGGGCCGGCCGCGCATCACGCCGCTTCATCCGGAATGACCATCATGCCGTTTTCTGTTTCATGCCGCCGATCGCGGCGTTCCTCGCTTTCTCGCCTGCTTTCTCGCTCGCTTGTCGCGGCCGTCGTATTCGGCTGCGCGGCCGCTCATGCCGGTGCGTATCCCGTCACCGTGCGCAGCTGCGATCGCGACGTGACGTTCGAGCGCGCGCCGACGCGCGCGGTGAGCAACGACGTGAACCTGACCGAGATGATGCTCGTGCTCGGATTGAAGGACCGGCTGGTCGGCTACACCGGTATCGGCGGCTGGAAGACCGGTACCGCGCGCGTGCACGACGCGCTGCGCGGCGTGCCGGAACTGGCCGCGCAATATCCGTCGCTCGAGGTGCTGGCGGCCGCGCGTGCGGACTTCTATCTCGCGGGCTGGAACTACGGGATGCATGTCGGCGGCGCGGTGACGCCGGCGACGCTCGCGCCGTTCGGCATTCGCACGTATGAGCTGACCGAATCGTGCTCGCACGTGATGAAGCGGCCGCCCGCGTCGTTCGACGACGTGTTCCGCGACCTGACCAATCTTGGCCGGATCTTCGGTGTCGACGCGCGCGCCGCGCAGGTCGTCGCCGACATGCGCGCGCGCCTCGCGGCGGTGTCGCGCGCGATCGGCCGTCCCGCGCCGCTGCGTGTGTTCGTCTACGACAGCGGCACCGACAAGCCGATGACCGCGGGCGGGCTCGCGATGCCGAGCGCGCTGCTCGCGGCGGCCGGTGCGCGCAACGTGATGGACGACCTGCCGCGCAGCTGGACGCAGGTCGGTTGGGAAAGCGTGGTCGCGCGCGATCCGCAGGCGATTGTGATCGTCGACTACTCGGCCGTGACGGCCGCGCAGAAGCAGCAGTTCCTGCTGAGCCAGCCGGCGCTCGCGCGCGTCGCCGCGATTCGCGACCGGCGTTTCGTCGTGATTCCGTACGACGCGGCGACGCCGGGCCCGGAGAACGTCGCGGCCGTCGAGGCGTTGGCGCGCGCGCTGTATCCGGCCGCGTTCGCCGCGCCGTCGCGATGAGCGCGCGGGGTGGCGTGTCGCGGCTCGGGCCGCGCAGGGTGACGGCCGTTCTGATGGTGCTGCTGGCGGTATCGATCGTCGTGTCCGCCGCGTTCGGCCCCGCGCCGATCTCGATGCCGGCCGCCGCGCGGATCGTCGCCGCGCACGTCGCGTCCGCGTTCGGCGCGACCGCATCGTTGGCCACTGGCACGGGCGACGACAGCATCGTCTGGCTGATCCGGATGCCGCGCGCGCTGCTCGCCGCGATCGTCGGCGCGACGCTCGCGGCGGTCGGCGTCGCGTTGCAGGCGGCGACCGCGAACCGTCTCGCCGATCCGCATCTGCTCGGCGTGAGCGCGGGCGCGATGCTCGGCGCCGTCGCGGTCACGGTGCTGGCAGGTGCGGCGTTCGGTCCGTTCACGCTGTCGGCCGCCGCGTTCGCGGGTGCGCTGGCCGCGACCGCGTGCGTGGTCGCGCTCGCGTACCGGCGCGGCCGGCTCGACGCCGACCGGCTGCTGCTCGCCGGCGTGTCCGTGTCGTTCATGATGGCCGCGTTCGGCAACCTTCTGCTGTATCTGGGCGACCAGCGCGCCGCGTCGTCGGTGCTGTTCTGGATGCTCGGCGGCGTCGGGCTCGCGCGCTGGGATCTGCTGCCGGTGCCGGCCGTGTGCGCGGTGCTCGCGGGCGGCGCGCTCTACGCGCGGCGGCGCGAGCTGAATGCGCTGATGTCGGGCGACGTCGCGGCAGCCGCGCTCGGCGTGTCGGGTGGGCGGATGCGGCGTGAGGTGTTCGTCATCGCATCGTTCGCGACCGGTGCGGTGGTCGCAGTGAGCGGCGCGATCGGCTTCGTCGGTCTCGTGACGCCGCATCTGTGCCGTCGCGTCGTCGGCGCCGAGCACGGTCGGCTGCTGCCGGTCGCCGCGCTGACGGGCGCGATCATGCTCGTGTGGGCCGATGTCGCCGCGCGCACGCTCGCGGCGCCGGAGGATCTGCCGATCGGCATCGTGACCGCGCTGTTCGGCAGCCTGTTCTTCGTCGCGCTGTTGCGGCGGCGGTGAGCGGCTTGCGCTGAGCGGTCGGCGATGCTCGGCGGGCGAGAGCGGGGCGGCGCATCATGTGTCGCCTCGCCACCTCGCCACCTCGCCACCTCGCCACCTCGCCACCTGGGCACCTCGGCACCTCGGCACCTGGGCACCTGGGCACCTCGGCACCTCGGCACCTCGGCACCTCGGTACCTCGGTACCTGGGCACCTCGGCACCGCGGCACCGCGGCACCGCGCCACCGCTCAGCGAAGCGGTGAAGCCGCGCCGGCCAGCTCGGCCCGGCCGCGTGCCGGACTCGCCTGCGCGTTGCCCAGGAAGTCCGGCAAGGTCCGCGCCGGCAGCGAAATCACGAAGCGTGCGCCGCCGAGCGGCGAATCCTCGAGCCGCACGTTGCCGCCGTGCACGAGCGCGACGCGCCGCACGATCGCGAGCCCGAGGCCGAACCCGCCGGTCTGCCGGTCGCGGCTCGAATCGAGCCGCTGGAACGGTTCGAACACGCGTGCGCGCTCGGCGGCCGGAATGCCGGGGCCGTCGTCGTCGACGCTCAGCACCAGCGCACCGGACGCATCGTGCGTCGCCGACAGCAGGACCGTGCGCGCTGCATAGCGCGCGCTGTTGCGGATCAGGTTGAGCAGCGCACGGGCGACGAGTTTCGGGTCGCACACGTGGGTGGCGGGCGCGCCGGTCGTCGACACGTCGAGCGTGATGCCGCGATCGGCGAGGTCGTTCGCGACGTTGCCGGCGACGCTGTCGATCAGCGCATCGACGACGACGTCCATCGGTGCGAGCTCGCTGGCGCCTTGTTCGAGGCGCCCGATCGTCAGCAGCTCCGTCACCAGTTCGTCGAGTTCGCGCACGTCGCGCCGCAGTTCGTCGCGGCGTTCGCGCATCCGGCCGCTCTCGTCGGATTCGGCCAGCAGCGCGAGCCCGAATTCGAGGCGGGCGAGCGGCGTCTTCAGCTCGTGCGAGATCCCGTGCATCATCTCGCGCTGCTGCTTGATCGACGCCTCGATCCGCTCGGCCATGTCGTTGAATTGCTGCGACAGCTCGTAGATGTTCGACCGGCCGGACAGCTTCACGCGCGTCGACAGGCGGCCCGCGCCGAACGCATGGGCGGCGGCCTGCAGCCTGCGCAGGTCGCGCCAGTGATACGAGATCCACAGCACGACCGCGAACAGCGCGGCGAGCGCGAGCAGCAAGTAGGCGTAGATCTTGATGTCGAGGTCGAAGGGCTGGATCGGGCGCGCATGCAGCACGGAGCCGTCCGCGAGCGGCATGTAGTAATCCTTGCCGTCGTAGCCGATTGCGATCTTGCCGGCGTCGAGGTCGCGCAGTGGAGCGCCGCTCAGTTGGGCGCGGGCTTCTGCCTTCGTCACGAAGTCGAATCCTTCATTGCCGTGCTTCGCGAGCTCGCGCAGCGCGAGCGTGCGCTGCGCGCCCGGATGGCGTTCGAGATAATCGTTCAGCACGAACGCATAGGTCGTCAGCGAGTCTCGCTGCGCCTGCGCGGCGCGTTCGTAGAAGATCCGGTCGAACGAGAACTGGATGAACGCGATCGATCCGGCGACGCACAGGATCACGATGAGGTACAGCCTGATCAACGGACGCAGCATTTATTCGTCCCACGCGGAAGGGCTGAACAGATAGCCGCGGCCCCAGATCGTCTTGATCTTGTGCGGCTCCGACGACGCATCCTCGAAACGGCGCCGCAGCTTCGAGATGCCGGAATCGACCGAGCGGTCGAGCCCGTCGAACTCGATCCCGCGCAACTGCTTCAGGATGTCGTCGCGGCTCAGCACGGTGCCGGCCGCGCGCGCGAGGATCAGCAGCAGGTTGAATTCGGCCGTCTTCAGGTCGACCGGTTCGCCGCGCCACGTGACCGTGCGGTTCGGCGGCGAGATCGTCAGTTCGCCGAATATCAGCGCGTCGGGCGCGGCGGCGCGGGTTTCCGTCGCGGCCGGCCGTGCCCGGCGCAGCAGCGCGCGGGCGCGCGCGACCAGCACGCGCGGCTCGATCGGCTTCGTCACGTAATCGTCGGCGCCGGTTTCGAGGCCCGCGACCTGGTCGTAGACGTCCGCGCGCGCGGTGAGAATCAGCACCGGCACGTTGGTGAATGCGCGAATGCGCCGGCACACTTCCATCCCGTCGAGATTCGGCAGCATCAGGTCGAGTATCACGAGCGCGGGTTCGTGCTCGCGCACCGCTGCGACGGCCAGGTCGCCACGCCGCACGACCGTCACCGTGAATTCATAGTTGTCGAGGTATTCGCGCACGAGCTGCGCGAGGCGGTCGTCGTCCTCGATCAGCAGCACACGGTATTTGAGCGGATTGTCGTACATGGTCTCCTCGATATGCGCGCGTCGTCCCGGCTCCCGGCAGGCGGGCGCGCGGCGCGGCACGCGAATTCTAGCCGGCGTTCCGGCGCCCCGGGCAGCAGGACGACAATCGCGAACAATCGAACACAATTGAGCACAGATTCCCCGCAGATTACGGACAACCCCGGTGCACGGCGGCACCTAGACTGCGGGCTCCGTCACTCATATCTCAATATTGTGCGCTCAACCCTTCGCCGTTCCCGCTATTGCGTGCCGCTTGCCGGCCTGACCCTTGCCGCCGCCGCTCACGCGGAAAACCAGTATTCGATTTCGCTCGGCGGCGGGTTCGCGCCGCGCTACCCGGGCAGCAACCAGTATCGCGGCGTCGTCGCACCGGGGCTGTCCGCGAAGTTCGGCAACGGCTTCTTCATCGACGGTCGCGAAGGTGCCGGCTACCGGCTGGATCTGCCGCACGGTGCGTTCGTGTCGGCGGCAGTGAGCTACGACCCTGGCCGCGCGGACGAGAACCGCTTCGACCTGCCGGGTTCGGACTACCTGAAGGGGATGGGCCGGATTCCGGGCTCGGTGCTCGTCGGCGTGCGGGCCGGTGTGACGCTGCTCGACGCGGCCGAACTGAGCGTCACGGTCGACACGCCGGTGACGCATACGTCGCGCGGCGTGTCCGGGCACGTCGATCTCGCGGTGCCGGTGTTCAAGACCGCGCAGCACGAGATCGTCGTGACGGGCAGCGTGCATGCCGGCACCGGCCGCTATACGCAGACGTTCTACGGCGTGACCGATGCGCAGTCGATGACGAACCGCTTCCGGCCGTATTCGACGAGCGGCGGGATCGACAGCGCGACGGTGTCGGTTGCATGGAACTGGAACCTGTCGCGGCACTGGTCGGTGCTCGCGACGGGCGGTGTGACGCGGCTGCTCGGGCGCTATGGCGACAGCCCGATCGTCCAGTCGCGCAGCAACTACTACGGGATGGCCGGCGCGACCTACAAGTTCTGAACGGGTAGCGCGCGCATGCCGGCCGCGATGCGTCGGCGTCGCGCCGTTGCCGCGCATCGCGTGCGGTAACATGCAGGCGGTCCGGCACCACGCCGGGCCTGCGACGTCGACGCGCCGAATCGATTCGACCGCGTCGCGCAACGCCGCCGTATGCGGGCCGGCATCCGTCAGGAAGCGGCCGGTGACGCGCGGCACCGATCACGCATGCAATGCCCGGCCGTGCACGACTGCCGTACTGGGACCGCCGGGCCGCGACAGGGAGAAGCTGGTGAAGAACACGATCGCGATGCTCGTTGCACTCGTTGCGAGCGCAACCTTTTCAGGATGTGCGGACATGAACACGAAGCACCCCAACGCCACCGCCGGCGGCGCGGCGCGAAACGCCGCGCCGATGTGCAGCGCAGACGGCGCGCCGGACGATGCGCTGATCGGCAAGACCGAAGCCGAGGCGACCGCGCTGCTCGACGGTTGCCTGTGGCGCGTGCTCGAGCGCGACGGCAAATCGTTGCCGGGCACGATGGACTATCGCGAGGAGCGCCGCGATCTCGGCATTCGCGACGGCAAGGTGATCTGGGTAAGGCGCGGGTGATCGATGAGGCCGGTGGGGCCGGCCGAGCCGCATATCGTATGTCGGCCGCGACGGCCGTGCGAACCCGTGCGCGTTACTTCGAGATATACCAGAGCGCGTCGGTGCTGACGCGCGCGGCCGGCGCCTGAGGTGTTGCGGCCGGCGGCGGCGTATTCGACGTCACCGCGGTGGGCCACGTGGCCGGCGTGTTCGACGAAGGCGACGAGGTGGACGCCGGCGCGGTATTTGCCGTATTCGCGGCCGCGGCCGAGCCCGATGTCGACGGCGTGTTCAGATACCACAGCGCGTCGGCCGACGCCGTGCGCTTGGCCGACGCATTCGCGGGCGGTTTCCCCGCAGGCGTCGTGGCAGCCGTCGTCGCCCCCGAACGTGGCGCTCCCGCCGCGGTTCCAGCTCCTGCCTGCGTCGTTGCCCCCGCCGCGCCGCGCTGCGCGCGCGCCTCGAACGGCCCGAGCTGGAAGATCAACGTTTGCGCGGGGCGCGTCAGAACGGCATACGGGAACTGCAGTTCCCACGACATCAGCACGCGGCCCGACGACGTTTCGGTGAAGATCGCCGGCACATGCTTCATGTCGCTGAACTGCACGTAGATCCGCGCACCGTCGTCGAATACTTGGGTCGGCTTGGCCTGGTCAGCGCCCGTGACGGTCCAGCCGAAGTTGTACGTGCCGGCCGGGCCGGCGGGACCGCCTTGCGGCGGCGGCGGTGCGGCCGGTGACAGCGTGCGGGCCCGCGCGGCCGGCGGCGCGGATACGCTCAGGCTCGCGAACGGGTTGTATGTCTGCACCTGCTGCGGCGGTGTAAAGGAGGGGGGCAGGATGGGCATGGGAGTATCCGGCGAATCCGGCATGGTCCGGATTGCATCATAGACCTTGCGGGCATACGCGAGGCGCTTGTCGGGCGACGCGGCGTTGTACGCGCCGATCGCGGTCCAGTTGGCGCCGAGCTGGCGGATGTTCTGCGACAGGATCCACGCGCCGACGTACGCGTTGGTGCACGCATCGAACAGGCTTTCCCGCGTGATGCCTTCGCGCGCGAGCGTCGGCAGCCAGGTGCTGTTGATCTGCATCAGGCCGATGTCGACGGTGCCGTTCGTGTTGGTGTTGACCGCGTTCGGATTCATCCCCGATTCGACCTGCGCGATGCCGCGCAGCAGGCTCACGCTCACGTGCTGGAACGTGGCCGCGTCGTCGAGACAGTCGGCCCACGCGGCCCCGTGCAGCGCGCACGACAGCGCGATCGTCGCGGCGATCTTCGGCGTGGCGTGGCTGATCGAACGGGCAGTATGACGCGGCATGGCAGGATGGGGCGGGATCCGGCCGCCCGGTGCAAGGAAATTACGCAGACGCGAAGTGTGCCATAGCGCGCAGTCAAATGGCTCGCGTCAAACTTTCCTTTGCATTTGCCGGTGCGTTTATCGCGCATTTTCCGCTGCGCGGGGATCGTCGCGCGACCGGATGGAATCGGTAAAAACGGCTGATTTTCGCGCGTATGCCGACGTCCGATCGCAGGCGCAATACTGACGCCGCGCGTCAGTTGCGCCGTGAATGCGGAATACGGTGATGAATCGCGCAGCGATGTGAAAGGAACACGGTGCGGCACCGGAAACGGCGACGGCGGCCGTAGCCGCCGTCTTGGCGAATCGATCATCCGGAATCCGCGATCCGACACCGACCGACCGGCCGGCCGCGCGACACCGAGACACCGCGCACAGCCGGCCGTCGTCGATCAGAAGCGGTGACGCAGGCCGAGGTTGACCAGCGTCTGCGAGCTCGTGCCCGCATAGCCGTACGACGCGATCGACGCCTGCGCGGCCATCGATCCGCCGTTGCCGTCGCCGGTCTGGCCGCTCGCATGCTGGTACGCGGCGCTCAAATACACGTCGGTGCGCTTCGACAGGCTGTAGTCCGCGCCGGCCGACACCTGGTGATAGGTCGCCGACGTATCGCCGCCCGAGCGCGTATAGCTGTAGCCGACGCCGACGAGTAGCGCATCGGTCGCCTGATAGTTCACGAAGCCTTGCCCGGTGTTGTAGTGCTCGTTCGAGTCGAACGCCGAGCTTGCGTCGCGACGGTACTGCGCGTTGCTGTAGCCGAGGCCGAACGTGAACGGGCCGGCGACGTACTGGCCCGCGATGCGGGCGATGCCGATCGAGTGCGCGCTCGCATAGCCGTTGTTGATCGGGCCGTCGAAGGTGCCGTCCGACGAGCTGGTCCAGCCGTTGCGCAGGCCGTTCGACGCGGGGCTGTTGGTCGCGTGGAAGTAGCCGCCGGCGACGGTGAACGGCCCGTTGTTGTACGACACGGCTGCCGAATACGATTGCGCGGCGCCGGTGCTGCCGGCGATGCCGCCGAACGAGTACATCGCGGAGAACTGCAGGCCCGAATACACGGCCGACGTGTACTTCACCGCGTTGTCGACGCGGAAGCTGTTGTCGTAGTTGTCGACGTCGCCCGGCGTCGCGAACACGCTGCCGAGATAGTTGTCGGCGGTGATGCCCTGCACGAGGTCAACGAGCGGATCGTACTGGCGGCCGAACGTGAGGGTGCCGTAGCGCTCGCTCGTCAGCCCGACGAATGCCTGCCGGCCGAACAGGCGGCCGCCCTGGCCCTGCCGGCCGTTGCTCGGGTCGAAGCCGTTCTCGAGCTGGAACAGCGCCTTCAGCCCGCCGCCGAGATCTTCGGTGCCTTTCACGCCCCAGCGGCTGCCGGAGAGGTTGCCCGCGCTGCTGTTGCCGAGCATCCATGCGTTGTCCTTGCCCTGCGCGTGATTCACGTACGTGATCGACGTGTCGATCACGCCGTACAGCGCCACGCTCGACTGCGCGTGCGCGGCGGGGATCGCGGCGAACGACGCGAGCGAAATCAGCGAGAGGGTCGTGCGTTTCATTTCATCTCCTTGCCATTGGCGTGCTTGAACCGGAATGGCAGGAGACTACAGAGCCGCCGCCGAACGGCAAAAATGGAATTCTCCGATGTGACCTAAAGCAGACAGGCGCGTGCTGCGCAAAGGCCTGTTGAGAGATTCAGATTATTGAGCGCTGTGTGCTAATCGACCTGAATTTCAAGATAGTGTGATCGGCGTATTGCCGGATTCGTGATAATTCCGGGGGATTTTCGATGGGATTTCGCTAAAACGGCGTTCGTGATGGATTCGTCAATTCATTATTTAATGGAATCGAATCGCGCGATGCGGGCCGAATATGCTATTGCACGTGTCCCACTTGTTTCATGCAATCGCCGCGTGTCGCGCATGACGGCGCGCGGCTTCGGAGAAGAACCTGATGAACCGGAAGATGAAGACGGGCGCCGCGCGCGCCGTGGTGGCCGGCACGCGGCGTCGTGCGTTGCGCTCGCTCGCGGGCGCGGGGGGGGGGGGGGGGGGGGGGGGGGGGGGGGCCGGGCCCCCCCCCCCGCCCCCCCCCCCCCCCCCCCCCCAACCCCCCCCGCCCCCCCCCCACCGAGCCCCCCACCCATAAGAGCCCAAAAAAGAGAATAAAAAAATAAATAAAAAACTAATAAATAAAAA